>NZ_JAYXNX010000005.1:51627-319778 GCF_036455295.1 Pseudarthrobacter phenanthrenivorans
GGGCCCCACCACTGGTGGGGCCCGACGTCGTTTTACGTATTTTGCTTAGTGCGCGTGGTCGCCGCGGCTGTATTCATACACCCAGCCAACGAGAGCCACGATGGCGATGCCGCCTGCAATGAAGATGATCCAGGCACCTACAGCCAGGCCGAGGAAGCCGGTAGCGCAGGCAATCCCCAAAACCAGGGGCCACCAGCTCCAGGGGCTGAAGTGCCCCTGCTCGCCGGCGCCTTCATGGATTTCAGCGTCGCTGCGGTCCTCGGGCCGGAGGCCTACACGCTTACCCGTGAAGCCAAGGTACGCGCCGATCATGCCGGCGAGGCCGCCCACCAGCAGGATGCCCAGCGTACCCACCCACTCACTCCAGCTGGTGAGGAAGCCGTAGACGAGTGCGACGGGGACGAAGAAGAAGACTCCGGAACCAAAAATCCAGGATTCGATTTTCACAGTGCGGTGTCCTTCTGGTCGGCGTTGCCGAGAACCGCTGCTGCGGGAGCCGGCGACTCAGCGGTGTGGACCTGGCGGAGTTCGGGGTGGTGCAGGTCCAGTGCGGGACGCTCCGAACGGATCCGGGGCAGGGACGTGAAGTTGTGGCGCGGCGGCGGGCAGGATGTGGCCCACTCGAGTGATGCACCGAAGCCCCACGGATCATCAACCTGGACACGCTCTGCACTGCGCCAGGTGATGTAGATGTTCCAGAAGAACGGGATGAGGGACGCACCGAGAACGAACGACGAGATGGTGGAGAACTGGTTCATCCAGGTGAAGTTGTCCTCCGGCAGGTAGTCGGCGTACCGGCGGGGCATACCCTCGACACCCAGCCAGTGCTGGATGAGGAACGTCCCGTGGAAGCCCAGGAACAGGAGCCAGAAGTGGATCTTGCCCAGGCGCTCGTTGAGCATCTTGCCGGTCCACTTGGGCCACCAGAAGTAGAACCCGGCGAACATGGCGAACACCACGGTGCCGAACACCACGTAGTGGAAGTGCGCCACCACGAAGTAGGAGTCCGAAACGTGGAAGTCCAGCGGCGGCGAGGCCAGGATGATGCCGGTAAGGCCGCCGAAGAGGAACGTGATCATGAAGCCGATGCTCCACAGCATGGGGGTCTCGAAGGTCAGCGACCCTCGCCACATGGTGCCGATCCAGTTGAAGAATTTCACGCCCGTGGGCACTGCGATCAGCATGGTCATGAAGGAGAAGAACGGCAGGAGGACTGCACCGGTGACGTACATGTGGTGCGCCCAAACCGTCACCGACAGCGCGGCAATGGCGATGGTGGCGTATACCAGACCCTTGTAGCCGAAGATCGGCTTGCGGCTGAAGACCGGGAAGATCTCCGAGACGATGCCGAAGAACGGCAGCGCGATGATGTACACCTCGGGGTGGCCGAAGAACCAGAACAGGTGCTGCCAGAGGACAGCGCCACCGTTGGCGGGATCGAAGATGTGCGCACCGAACTTGCGGTCAGCACCCAGGGCGAACAGGGCGGCGGCCAGCGGCGGGAAGGCCATGAGCACCAGGATGGCGGTGATCAGGGTGTTCCAGGTGAAGATGGGCATCCGCCACATGGTCATGCCGGGGGCCCGCATGCAGATGATGGTGGTGATGAAGTTGACCGCACCGAGGATGGTGCCGAAGCCGGACAGCGCCAGGCCGAAGACCCACAGGTCACCACCGATGCCGGGGGTGAACGTGGTGTTGGACAACGGCGCGTAAGCGAACCAGCCAACGGACGCAGCACCCTGCGGGGTGATGAATCCGGAACCGGCAATGGTGGAGCCGAACAGGAAGAACCAGACCGCCAGCGCGTTCAGGCGCGGGAACGCAACGTCAGGGGCACCGATCTGCAGCGGCATGATCACGTTGGCAAACCCGGCGAACAGCGGGGTGGCGAACATCAGCAGCATGACCGTGCCGTGCATGGTGAACAGCTGGTTGTACTGCTCCTTGGTCTGCAGGATCTGCATGCCGGGCTCAAACAGCTCGGCGCGGATCAGCAGCGCCATCACGCCGCCCAGGCAGAAGAACACGAAGGACGCAATCAGGTACATGTACCCGATGGTCTTGTGGTCAGTGGAGGTGATCCAGTTGACGACGATGCGCCCCTTGGATTTGGGTACCACGGGAGCCGGCAGGACTCCCGCTGGTGCGGATTGGGTGTACGTAGCCACGTCGCTCCCCTTACTTGGTTTCGTTCAGGTTCGGGTTGCGGTCGTACTCCACGCCGAGCAGGCCGGTGTTGCCTTCAGCCTTGAGCTGGTCCATGTGGGCCTGGAATTCGGATTCCGACACCACCTTCACGCGGAACAGCATTTCGGAGTGGTACTCGCCGCAGAGTTCGGCACACTTGCCGTCGTAGGTGCCCTCTTTAGTGGGGGTGAACCGGATGTAGTTGGTCTTGCCGGGGATCATGTCGCGCTTCTGGAGGAAGGCGGGGACCCAGAAAGAGTGGATGACATCGCGGGAGTTAAGTTCAAGGTCAACGGACTTGTTGACCGGCAAGTACAGGGTGGGGAGCTGTTCCTTGTCAATGGGGTTGCCCGTGAGGTGCGCCTGGACGCCGGCCTCGTGAAGGTCTTCCTGGATGACGTTGCCGGACTTGTAGTTGAAGTCCCAGGCCCACTGCTTGCCGCGGACGTCAACTACGACGTCGGCCGGCTGCGAACGGTCATCGATGGCCTGCTGGTCGCGGTCGGTGAAGTAGAAAAACACCAGGACCATGAAGATGGGGATGGTCAGGTAGAAGACCTCGAGCGGGAGGTTAAAGCTGGTCTGCCGCGGGAAACCTACGGTTCCCTTGCGGCGGCGGTAGGCAACCAGGCACCAGATGATCAGGCCCCATGTAATGGTGCCCACCACGAGCGCAGCAATCCATGAGTTGACCCAGAGGTCCATGATGCGGTCGGTGTTGCTGGTGGTGCCACGTTCAGTGGGCATCCACCCTTTCTCTACCTCTGGCGAACATCCGGTCAAAACCAACGCGCCGGCAATTGCCAAGCTTGAGATCGTGGTGATCGTTTTGCGTCGGCTGCCGGTTCGGTTCTGCGAACTCACAGACGGCCCTTCCTACTTGTTGCTGTTGACCGGGCAGCCAAAGGCGCTCCGGGCACAAAAAAAGTTTTACTACTCGGTGTAGAGCTTACCGCTCCGCCGGGCGTTTCGCCCACATGTCCGCGCCGAGCCCCCGTACCGTTTTGGACGGCAGGAAACCCGGCGCGGACATCAGGCGAAATAACCGGCTTAGTGGAATGAATCGCCGCAGGCGCAGGAGCCGCCGGCGTTCGGATTGTCGATGGTGAAACCCTGCTTCGAGATGGTGTCCTCGAAGTCGATGCTGGCGCCGCTCAGGTACGGGACGCTCATCTTGTCGACAACAACCTCGACGCCGTCAAAGTCGCGCACGGCATCGCCATCAAGGAGCCGTTCGTCGAAGTAGAGCTGGTAAATCAACCCTGAGCATCCACCGGGCTGCACTGCCACGCGCAGGCGCAGGTCCGTCCGGCCTTCCTGCTCAAGGAGGCTGCGTACCTTGCCGGCGGCGACATCGGTCAGATTGACCTCGTGAACGGGCAGTTCGTCGCTGGCCACGGTGGTGGCGGTGCTGGTTTCGTTGGTTGAGGTGCTCATTGGCCTACCTTCTTAGGACGGTCTGGCGGCGCCGCCGGAACGGCGCCTGCCCCTACAAATACGGTATGGGCTATAGCTACATGCTACGCGCGGCAGTCCTGTAGCTCTAACTCCTGGCGTAACCGTCAAAGCACTCCGGTTGTTCCCTGGAAGCCCGCACGGTTCGCCCTGCCCAAAAAGGAGCTCAGTGCTGCGCAGCAAGTCCTTCGCCGTTGAAACGGGCAAGCATCAGCGCCTCTGCCAGGATGGCGTTGCGGAAGTCGCCGATATGAAGGGACTCGTTGGCGCTGTGGGCCCGCGAATCAGGGTCCTCCACGCCCGTAACCAGGATCTGGGCAGCCGGGTACAGCTCGGTCAGATCGGCAATGAACGGAATGGAGCCGCCAATTCCGGTCTCCACGGCACTAACGCCCCAAGCCTCCCCCAGGGCCCACAGGGCCACGGACGCGGCGGCGGAGGAAGTGTCGGTCCGGAACGGGTTGCCGGCCTCCCCCGGGGTGAAGACGACCCTGGCGCCGAACGGGGCGTGCGATTCCACGTGCCGGCGCACTGCTTCCATGGCTTCCGCGGGATCCTGGCCCGGCGCCAGCCGCAGGCTGAACTTGGCCCGCGCGCGCGGCAGCAGGGTATTGGATGCCACGTCCACGGCGGGGGCATCGAACCCGATGATGGAGAGTGCCGGCTTGGTCCACAGCCGGGAGGCGATACTTCCCGTCCCGGCAAGCCTGACGCCGTCGAGCACCGAAGCGTCGCTGCGGTAGTCCGCTTCCGGCATCTCGACCGAGGCCGTGTCCCCGGTGACCAGGCCCTCGATGGCCACGTTGCCGTCGTCGTCGTGAAGCGTTGCGATGAGACGGGACAGCAGGGTGGGTGCGTCCAGCACCGGACCGCCGTACATGCCCGAGTGCACGGCGTGTTCCAGGACCTGCACCTCTATGCTGCCGTCCACCAGGCCGCGAAGGCTGGTGGTGAGCGCTGGGATCCCGACCTTCCAGTTGCTCGAATCGGCCACGACGATGACGTCGGCCCGCAGCAGTTCCCGGTTTGCCTCAAGGAACGGGCGGAACGTGGGTGATCCCGCTTCCTCCTCCCCTTCGATGAAGAAGGTCACCCCAAGCCCCAGGGAACCGGCCAGGACGTCAGCGACGGCGGTGTAGGCAGCGATGTGCGTCATGATCCCGGCTTTGTCGTCGGCGGCGCCCCGGCCGTACAGGCGGCCGTTTTTCTCGACGGCGGCGAACGGCTCGGTTTCCCAGAACGACTCGTCGCCCACCGGCTGGACGTCGTGGTGGGCGTACAGGAGGATGGTCGGTTTTCCTTCGGCGGCCGGACGGCGCGCGACGACGGCCGGGCCGCCGGGGGTGCCGTCCGCTTTGTTGACGGAGAGTACCTGGACATCGTCAAGGCCGGCGCCACGGAGGAGTTCGGCGACGGCGTCAGCGCTGCGTTCCAGCGGTGCACGGTCGAAGCTGGGCCACGCTATGCCTGGGATGGACACGAGATCCTTGAGCCTTGAGAGCGTCCGGTCGAAAGAGCGGTCTACTGCCGAACGGAGATCTTCCGTCCCAGCAGTTGTCCCGGTGTCCGTTCCCGGGGTGTCTGCGGTGCTGTGCGGGGTGGCCGCGGGTGATGAAGTCATGGCCAAAACATTACCCCCGTCACATTCGGCGGCCGTCCGGGGCAGCCGCGGGCACCGGCAAAGGGTGCCCCGCTGCAAGGTATTCTGGTCAGGTGTTCGGACGTAGAAAAGAAGCGCCCACGGCGCAGGAAACCATAGACCAGCAGGCAGCGGAGGCGGCCGCACGGCAGAACAGCGCCGTCGGAAAGGGGGCGCCCACCCCTACGCGCAAAGCCCAGGAAGCTGCCCGCAAGCGCCCGCTGGTGCCCGAGGACCGCAAGGCCTCCAAAGCTGCCGAACGCCAGGCCGTCCAGGACCAGCGCCTCAAGATGCGCCGGGCCCTGGATACCGGCGACGAGAAGTTCCTGCCGCTGCGGGACAAGGGTCCGCAGAAGCGCTTTGCCCGTGACTTCGTGGACGCGCGGTTCAACCTGGGCGAGTACCTGATGTTTGGCGCCCTGGTCTTCGTGCTGGTGTCCCTGGTGGTCCCGGCCTCCAGCGACATGATGATTTACGTCCTCGGTGCTTTCTGGGTGATGTTCCTGGCCGTTTTCGTGGACGTCTTCATCCTTTCGCGGAAGCTTCGCAAGCGGCTGGCCGAAAAGTTTGGCGCAGTGGAGGGCGGTACCGTCTGGTACGGCTCCATGCGCTCCCTGCAGTTCCGCAAACTGCGGCTCCCCAAGCCCCAGGTGCAGCGCGGGCAGTACCCCGCCTGAACCGTCACCACTTCAAGACAGAAAACCCCGGCGGGATGATCCCGCCGGGGTTTTCTGCCAGTTAATCGTTGCCACGCTGCCGGGGTGCCCGCGGCACCCCAAGGGTCAGGAGCGGCGGTTCTTTGCCAGCTGCCTGTTGATCCTGGCTGCCCAGAACGGTCCCTCATACAGGAAGGCGGTGTAGCCCTGCACCAGGGTTGCACCGGCGTCGAGCCGTTCCTGGACGTCCTGCGCCGATTCGACGCCGCCGACCGCAACCAGGGTCAAAGCATCTCCGGTAGCTTGTTTGAGCCGCTTCAGCACCTCCAGCGAACGCTGCTTCAACGGTGCGCCGGACAACCCGCCTGCACCGCATTTCTCCACCTCGTCCGCAGGCGAGGTCAGTCCCGTCCGGGCGATGGTGGTGTTGGTGGCGATGATGCCGTCCAGCTTCAGGTCCAAGGCAAGCCGGGCAACGTCATCGATGTCCTCGTCGCTGAGGTCAGGGGCTATCTTCACCAGCAGCGGCACATGCCGGCCGGCGGCGCGGTCGGCTTCCTGCCCGACGGCGGTAAGCAGGGGACGCAGCGACTCCACGTCCTGGAGCAACCGCAGTCCCGGCGTGTTGGGCGAACTCACGTTCACCACGAGGTAGTCCGCGGCAGGTGCCAGGCTGCGGGCGCTGACCAGGTAATCGTCCACAGCGTCGGCAAGCTCCACAACCTTTGTCTTGCCGATGTTGACGCCGATGACCGGCCGCACCGCCGGGTAGCGGCGCTGAAGCGCGGCACGCGCTGCCCTCAGCCGGGGGGCCACGGCCGCGGCGCCGTCGTTATTGAATCCCATGCGGTTGATGACCGCCCGGTCCTTTACCAGGCGGAACAGCCGCGGCTTGTCATTGCCGGGCTGGGCCTGCCCGGTGATGGTGCCTACCTCCACGTGGCCGAAGCCAAGCTCAGAGAGCGCCTCGACGCCGTGGCCTTCCTTGTCGAAGCCCGCGGCCAGCCCGAAAGGCGAGGGAAAAGTGACGCCGAAAGCCGTGGTCTGCAGCGCCGGGGACGGCGCGGTCAGCTTCTGCAGCACCTTCCCGGCACCTGATGCATGCGCGAGGCGGATGCCTGTGAATCCGATCTTGTGGGCGCGCTCGGCGTCCATCCATGAAAAGGCCAGCCTGAAGAAAGTGGGGTAAACGCGCATGCCTACAGTTTCCCGTTCTTGGGGCGCGGTTCCAAAACGAGGAAGCCGGCCGCATGACATGCGTACCGGGCCCTCCGGTTTAGCATGAGGGCATGCAGTGGGAGCAGGACATCCTGGGCGCGGACTTCGAGTCCCATTCCTTCGTGGCGTCGGGACCTGACGGGGTGGAACGCACCGCCACCCTGGTCCGGCTCCGGCCACCGCGGCGGGACGGCGCGGCCACCCTCCCCCGCCGGGCTGTGCTCTTCCTGCATGGCTGGAGCGATTACTTCTTCAACAAGGACCTGGCGCGGTTCTGGGCTGCGGCCGGCTACGACTTCTACGCCCTGGACATGCACAACCATGGACGGAGCCTGCGTCCGGAGTCACCGGGTGGTTACGTGGGCGACCTGGCTGCCTACGATGCCGAAATCGAGGAGGCGTGCCGGCTCATCAGCCTTGAAGGGGCGCCCGGACCCGTGGCTTTGATGGGCCATTCCACCGGCGGCCTGGTGGCGGCCCTGTGGACCAGCAGGCATCCGGAGGCGGTATCGCTGCTGGTCCTTAACAGCCCGTGGCTTGAGATGCATGGCAGTTCACTGGTGCGTCGTGCCGCTTCCGGCATGGTGGGCCCCGTGGCCCGTCTCCGGCCGCAGACAGTACTCCGCCTGCCGGAGCGGGGCCACTACTGGCGCACCATCAGCAGTGCGGCCGACGGCGAATGGCCGCTTGACGAGCGCTACCGGCCCCGGCTGGCTTTCCCCGTGCGGGCGGGCTGGCTAAGTGCGGTTCTGGCCGGGCACGCTAGGGTGGCACGGGGCCTGGAGATCGAGGCGCCGATACTGGTGCTGCTCTCCAAGGGCAGCGCAAACGGGTTGCTGTGGTCGGAGGAAATGCGCCGCACCGACGCCGTCCTGGATGTCAACACCATCAGCGCCAGGGCACTGAGCCTGGGCCGCACGGTGACTGTGGAGCGAATCGACGGCGCCCTCCACGACGTGCTCCTGTCGCCCGAGCCCGTCCGGTCGGATGCCTACTCCCGGCTGTCCCGCTGGCTGCGGGCGTACGGGTGACGCTACTGCGACGGAAGACCCCCACCGGAGTTCGCGGGCGCGGCGGCATCCACCGCACCGCCGTAGCGCCGGTCGCGCCGGGCATATTCCTCAACGGCAGCCCAGAGCGTGCGCCGATCCACGTCAGGCCACAGCGTGTCCATGAACACGAACTCCGCGTAGGCCGACTGCCACAGCAGGAAGTTGGACAGCCTCTGCTCCCCCGAACTGCGCAGGAAGAGGTCCACGTCCGGGAGGTCCGGTTCGTCGAGGTATTTCTGGATGGTCCGTTCGGTGATGGCGCCCGGTTTTAGCTTGCCGGCCGCAACGTCGGCAGCGATCGCGGACACGGCATCAGTGATCTCAGCGCGGCCGCCGTAATTAACACACATGGTCAAATTACACGTCGAGTTGCCGGCAGTGAATTCCTCGGCCTCCTCCAGTTCCCGGATCACGGAGCCCCACAGCCGCGGCCTCCGTCCTGCCCACCGGATCCTGATTCCCCAGTCATCCAACTGGTTCCGCTGGCGTCGCAGCACATCCTTGTTAAATCCCATCAGGAAGCGGACTTCCTCAGGAGACCTGCGCCAGTTCTCGGTGGAGAAGGCATAGACACTGACGTACTCGATGCCCAACTCGATGGCACCTGCCATGACATCCAGCAGCGCGGGCTCGCCCGCCTTGTGCCCCTCGATCCGCGGCAGGCCCCGCTGATTGGCCCAGCGGCCGTTGCCGTCCATGACGATGGCCACGTGCCGGGGAACGAATTCCGCCGGGATGGACGGCGCCACCGCGCCGGAGGGGTGCGGGTAGGGCGCCACCACAGGATGGGTGCGCCTGCGGGCTGCGTTGTTCTTTTTTCCCAGGGCCACTGTCAGCTACGCTCCACATGTTTGAGGGACTTCAATACTCGTTCCAGGTGCCACTGCAGGTATGCGGCTACCAATCCCGCAGCTTCCTTACGGTGCTGGGGCAGGGAAGCGTCCGCCGTCGTCCACTCCCCGGTCAGTAACGCAGCCAACAGGATGACGGTCTCGGGCGCGGGCGCGGGGGACCCCGGCGGGCGGCACTGGGGGCAGACCATGCCGCCCAGCGGTGCGGAAAACGCGGTGTGCGGACCGGCCACACCGCACCGGGCGCAGTCGGTGAAGCTGGGAGCCCAACCGCCGGTAGCAAGGGCGCGCAGCAGGTAGGAGTCCAGGATCAGGCCGGCCGCATGTTCGTCGCGGCTCAGGGAAGCAAGGGCCCCCACCAGCAGGTTGTACTGCGCAGTTCCGGCCTCACCGTCCACGTCCGTAAGCTTTTCCGCCGTCTCTGTCATGGCCGCGGCGACGGTGTACCTGCCGTAGTCAGCGGCGATGCTCCCGCCGTACGCACCTTTGGCGACAGCCTGCGTGACAATGTCCAGCGTGCGGCCCGAGACCAGCTGGAGGTCCGCCACCATAAAAGGTTCAAGCCGGGCGCCAAAACGGCTGCTGGTGCGCCGGACCCCCTTGGCGACGGCGCGAACCTGCCCGTGGTGCTTGGTCAGGAGGGTGATAATCCTGTCCGCCTCGCCCAGCTTGTGGGTACGGAGCACCACGGCGTCGTCCCGGTACGCGCGGGAGGCAAAAGACTGTTGGACCACGCTCTATCTTCCCATCCTGCAGTGGCAGGAGCCGGCAGGACCCGGCGGTGCCGCCGGAGCGAACCGGCGGCACCACTGTCCCGTATCAGGCCTGGGCGTCCCGGATGGCACGGTTGACCGCTGAGATAACGGCCTTGAGCGAGGACATGCTGGTGTTGGCGTCGATGCCGACACCCCACAGGACGCGCTCACCAACAGCACATTCGACGTAGGCCGCGGCCATGGCGTTGCCGCCTTCGGACAGGGCGTGCTCGCTGTAGTCCAGCACCCGGACGTCCACGCCGTCCTCGTGCAGGATGTTCAGCAGGGCGGCAATAGGACCGTTCCCGGTGCCCGTCCGGCTTACCTGCGCACCGTCAATGGTGAGCGAAGCATGGAGCGTCATGCCGCCGTCGGCGTCCGTCTCCGTTTTGACCCCACCCAGGGAGTAGCGTCCCCACTGGCCGTCCGCCTTGCCGGAGGGCAGGTACTCGTCCTGGAAGATCTGCCAGAGCTGGGCGCCGCTGACCTCCCCGCCCACGGTATCCGTGCGGCGCTGGATGACTCCGGAGAACTCGATCTGTGCGCGGCGCGGCAGGTCCAGGCTGTGTTCGTTTTTCAGCAGGTAGGCTACGCCGCCCTTGCCGGACTGCGAGTTCACGCGGATGACGGCCTCGTAGCTCCGGCCCAGGTCCTTCGGGTCAACCGGGAGGTACGGAACCTGCCAGGTAAAGTCGTCCACGGCCTTGCCGGCGGCGGCGGCATCCCGCTCCAGCGCTTCAAACCCCTTCTTGATGGCGTCCTGGTGGGAGCCGGAGAACGCCGTGAACACCAGGTCCCCGCCGTACGGGGAGCGTTCCGGGACTGGCAGCTGGTTGCAGTACTCAACGGTCCGGCGGACGTCGTCGATGTTGGAGAAATCGATCATGGGGTCAATGCCCTGGACGAACAGGTTCAGGCCCAGGGTGACCAGGTCCACGTTTCCGGTACGCTCGCCGTTGCCGAAGAGGCAGCCCTCGATGCGGTCGGCGCCGGCCATGTAGCCCAGTTCGGCCGCAGCCACTCCGGTGCCGCGGTCGTTGTGCGGGTGCAGGGAGAGGATGATGCCCTCACGGGGGTGGAGGTGGCGGCTCATCCACTCAATGGAGTCGGCGTAGACATTCGGAGTGGCCATTTCGACCGTTGCGGGCAGGTTGATGATCACCTGTCGGTCGGCGGACGCTTCGAAGACGTCAGCCACTGCGTTGCAGACCCGCACGGCGTATTCGAGCTCGGTGCCGGTAAAGGACTCCGGGGAGTATTCGTACGTGACGTGCGTGTCAGCGAGCGTTTCCTCGTACTTCTTGCACAGGCGGGCGCCCTGGAGTGCGATGTCCAGGATGCCGTCCTCGTCCTGGTTGAAGACCACGCGCCGCTGCAGGACCGAGGTGGAGTTGTAGAGGTGGACGATGGCCTGCTTGGCGCCTACGAGGGACTCATAGGTGCGTTCGATGAGGTGTTCGCGTGCCTGGGTCAGGACCTGGATGGTGACGTCGTCAGGAATGTGGTTGCCCTCGATGAGCTGGCGGACAAAGTCGAAGTCCGTCTGCGAAGCGGACGGGAATCCAACCTCAATCTCCTTGTAGCCCATGCGGACCAGCAGGTCGAACATCTTCATCTTGCGGGCCGGGCTCATGGGGTCGATCAGCGCCTGGTTGCCGTCGCGCAGGTCCACTGCGCACCACCGCGGAGCCTTGGTGATGACCTTGTCCGGCCAGGTGCGGTCCGGGAGTTCAACCTTGATCTGGTCCTGGAACGGCGTGTACCGGTGGGCAGGCATTCCTGAGGGCTTCTGTGCGTTTCGCATGATGTTCGTGGCCTTTTCTATCGATCTTCAGTGAAAGGGTGGCCGGGCAACACAAACTCCGCAGCGAGGGTGGGCCGTGCGCTAGATAGCGTCTGTGGCCTCGCCGCGGCAGCTAAGGAGAAGGAGCTCTGCACGCACTCTTTGAGGGTAACACGGGTGCGTAAGATGAAAGGGCACTACCGTCCGTAAAGTCCAGCATGCAGACGCCTCGGGTGTATCGCCCGGCAGCGGCGTCCCAGCAAAAGGAGTTGCAGTGCCCATTTCGGGGATCGATCTGTCCACCTTTGATCACACAGTCCGGCCGCAGGACGACCTCTACCAGCACGTGAACGGCGCCTGGCTGAAAACCACCGAGATTCCTGACGACCGGCCCCTTGAGGGTACCTTCACGGCACTTCGGGACGGGTCCGAGATCGCCGTCCGGGACATCATCGAGGAAGCTGCGGCCAAGGGCGCGGACGCCAGCGGGATCGAGCGGAAAATCGGGGACCTCTACAACAGCTTCATGGACGAGGCGACAGTGGAAGCCAAGGGCATGGAGCCCATCCGGGGCCGGCTCGCTGAAGTGGCTGCCACCGGATCGGTGCCGGAACTCATTTCGCTGGCCGGCCGGTTATTCCGTGCCGACGTGGGCGGCCTGTTCTACATCTATCCTGCTCCCGATGCAGGAAACCCCGACCGGGTCCTGTTGTACACGGGGCAGGGCGGGCTGGGCCTGCCGGACGAGTCCTATTACCGGGAGGAGAAGTTCGCGCCCGTCGTTACGGCCTACACGGCGCACGTGGAGAAGATGTTCGAACTGGCAGGACTTCCGGATCCCCACGGCGCTGCCGGCCGGGTGGTCCAGCTGGAGACAAAGCTGGCCTCGCACCATTGGGACAACGTCACGCTGCGGGACCCGCAAAAAACGTACAACCTTAAGACCGCGGACGAGGCCAATGCGCTCTTCCCGCTCCTGTCCACCTGGTTTGACGCTGCCGGAATCGACCCGGACAAGCGCGCCGAAATCGTGGTGAGTACTCCTGACTTCTTCTCCGGAGCTGCGGCGCTCCTGGACGAAGTGCCGCTGGCCACGTGGCAGGAATGGCTGGCCATGCGCGTGGTCAGCGCCGCTGCACCATACCTGTCCCCCGCGTTCGTGGACGCCAATTTCGCCTTCTATGGCACCACCATCAGCGGCACGCCCCGGAACAAGGACAGGTGGAAGCGCGGCGTCGCCGTCGTCGAAGCCGCCCTTGGCGAGGCAGTGGGGCAAATATACGTGGCGCGCCATTTCCCCGAGACGCACAAGGCGCGCATGCAGACCCTGGTGGCCAACCTCATCGAGGCCTACCGCCGCAGCATCAATGACGTCGGCTGGATGGGTGCGGACACCAAGGCAGAGGCCCTCCGCAAGCTTGAAGCCTTCCGGGCAAAGATCGGCTACCCGGACGAATGGATCGACTACTCCGCCGTGGAAATCGACCCCCGCGATCTGCTGGGAAACGTGGAACGGGCCCACAACGCGGACGTCGACAGGCACCTGGACGAGGTGGGCAAGCCGGTGGACCGGAACAAGTGGCTGATGACACCGCAGACGGTCAATGCGTACTACCACCCGATGATGAATGAGATCGTGTTCCCGGCGGCCATCCTGCAGCCTCCGTTCTTCACTGCCGACGCGGATGACGCGGTCAACTACGGCGGCATTGGCGCCGTGATCGGCCACGAAATCGGCCATGGCTTTGATGACCAGGGATCACAGTTCGACGGCGGGGGAGCGCTGCGGAACTGGTGGACGGACCAGGACCGCCAGGCATTCGAGGCACTGACGGCCCGGCTCGTGGCGCAGTATGAGGCGTTGTCCCCCACTGCCGCGCCCGGGCACCATGTCAATGGCAGGCTCACGCTCGGTGAGAACATTGGAGACCTGGCGGGCCTCACCATCGCCTACAAGGCGTACCTGATCAGCCTCGACGGCAAGGAACCGGAGGCCCTGGACGGCATGACGGGACAGCAGCGTTTCTTCGCCTCGTGGGCTGCCGGGTGGCGCCAGGTCATCCGGCAGGAAGAGGCCATCCGGCGGCTGGCCACTGATCCCCACTCCCCCAACGAGTTCCGGACCAATGCGATCGCGAAAAACCTGGATTCGTTCCACGAGGCATTCGACGTCACCGGCGAGGACGGCATGTGGATGCCCCCCGCGGAGCGGGTCAGCATCTGGTAGCCGGAACCCAATGCACGATGGGCCCCGCCTTTGACGGCGGGGCCCATCTCCTTAGTTGGCTGAAGCCTGGTCCGAACGGACTGCGGCGGTGCCGTTACTGCCGGACGATGACGTTCGGATTGGCCTGCTGGCAGACCTTGTCGCCTGCCGTCTGGTTGACGATGTCCTGCGGCAAAGCGGCCGCGCCGGCGCCCCCTGCGCCGGCCCCGAAAGCGGTGCCGGTGGTGAAATCGCTGCCGACGTACACCTGGACTCCTGTCACGGCGGGAGCCGGAATCATGAGGGTTGAAGGGATCCCCAACAGCGCGGCGACGTCAGCCGCCACATCATCGAAGCCGTTGCCGTAATAGACAGCCGTCTTCGCGACGGGCTGGGCGAGGAACTGTCCGGTCTGGGTGAAGCCGCCGGCGACGAGGGCCTGCACGAGTTCCTGCGCGCGGCCGTTGACGCCGCTGCCGTTCGCAACGGTTACGGGCTGGATGGCTTTGTTGTAGGGCGGCACCGGCGGCGCCGTCGCCGTTGGAGACGCGGACGGGGATGGCGTCTCATTTGGCGACGGAGTTGTTGGCGCGGTGGGGTCGGTCAGGTCAACGTTCTTCCGCAATGCCGAGAAAAGCTGTGCGCCGGCAGGCTCCGCGATGACCAGCCGGTTGGGGTCGATGGGCGCGGGCGTGGTGGGTACTGCCACGAACGCGACCTTGCTGATGTCGATGTTCTTGAGCCGGTTTCCAATGGTCAACAGGGCTGGAACGGAAGCAAGCCCCTCGTCAACGGTCAGGTTCTGCGTCACCACATCGGCAATCTTCAGCATTTTCGCCGGATCGGACAGGGTTCCGTCGTCCTTGATCTTCCGGGTCAGCGACGACAGGAAGCTTTGCTGCGCCTTGATGCGGCCCAGGTCGCCGCCGTCGGCAAAGGCATGGCGGGCGCGGAGGAAGGCAAGGGCCATCTCCCCCTGCACAGAGGATGTCCCGGCGGGCAGCCGCAGCCCTGAGTCGGGATCATATACTGCGTCACTGATGCAGACCTCAACACCGCCCACCGCATTGGACAGCTCCTTGACGGCGTTGAAGTCGGCCATCATGAAGTGGTCCACCTGCATACCGGTGAGTTTGTTGACGGTGTCCACGGCACAGCCGATGCCGGCCTCGCTCATGGCGTCGTTGATCATGACGCCGGTACGGGCCGGGTAGTCCTTGTTGGTTTTCCTGTCCTTGCAGTCGGGAATGTCCACCAGCAGGTCGCGTGGGAAGCTGATGACGTTGACGCGCTTGTTGTCCTCGGAGATGTCCATCAGCATCATGACGTCCGACTTGCCGTAACCGGTGGAATCATCAGCGGTCCCGTACTGGGAGTTCTTTCCGTCCCGGGTATCAGAACCAAGAATCAGGATCTGCAGCCGGCCCGTGGCATCGTTCCCGGGTGACTCGGTGGTCTCGCCGCCGGCGTTCAGGGGTGCTTTGGAAATATTGTTCTGGAGCCTGAAGAACCAGAACCCGGCAAATACGATTCCGGCCACCAGGACCAGTGCCACCACGCCGGTGACGGCCTTCAGCCACACCGGCATCCCGCGCAAAGGTCCAAGGTGCCGGGCAGCCCCAACAGCCCCGCCGTCTGAATGGCGGGACACCGGTCCCGGCCCGGCTGACAGGTCAGCCTCGTTGTCGCGCTGATCGCGGCCTTGACCCACGTGGTGAACCTTCCTCTAGATTCGAACCCGGCCCAACTTGGTGGTCCAGCTCGGAGAACTTCCCCGCCCCGCTCCCCGGGGGCCCCCTTGTCGTGGGTCAGAAACCCAATTTAACCAGCTGCTTGGGGTCACGCTGCCAGTCTTTGGCCACTTTGACGTGAAGGTCCAGGTAGATGCGAGTGCCCAGGAGGGCCTCGATGCCCTTGCGGGCGTTGGTGCCCACCTCACGCAGCCGGCTTCCGCCCTTGCCGATGATGATGGCCTTCTGCGATGGCCGCTCAACATAGAGGTTTACGCGGACGTCCAGCAGGGGGTTGTCTTCCGGCCGGTCCTCCCGGGGGACTATTTCCTCTACCACCACGGCCAGCGAGTGGGGAAGCTCGTCCCGGACCCCTTCCAGGGCGGCTTCGCGGATCAACTCAGCCACCATGACGGCTTCGGGTTCGTCCGTGAGCTCGCCGTCCGGGTACAGCGGAGGGGACGGCGGCATGTGGCTGATCAGCACATCGGCAACGGTCTCCACCTGGAAACCGTCTGTGGCGGAAACGGGAACAATGTCCTTCCAGCCGTCCTCCCCCATCACCTCACGGCCAAGGGCCGCCACGGCAAGGAGCTGTTCCGTCAGTGCCTGCTTGTCCACGAGGTCTGCCTTGGTGACGATGGCAATAACCGGCTTGCGGCCGACGGCGGCCAGCTGGGCGGCGATGAACTTGTCACCCGGGCCGATTTTCTCGTTGGCCGGAAGGCAAAATCCGATGGCGTCAACTTCGGCGAGGGTGTCCGCGACGAGGTCGTTAAGGCGCTTGCCGAGGAGGGTACGGGGGCGGTGCAGGCCCGGTGTATCCACGAGAATCAACTGGGCGTCGTCCCGGTGCACAATTCCCCGGATGGTGTGCCGCGTGGTCTGCGGCTTGGCGGACGTAATGGCCACTTTCTTACCCACCAACGCGTTGGTGAGGGTGGATTTGCCCGCGTTGGGGCGCCCCACCAGGACGGAAAACCCTGCGCGGAAGCCGCCAAAGTCGTCCGTATCCGCAACCTTATTTTTCTTGCTCACGTGGAACTCCCTGCTGGGTTGCTTCGGCCTCTTCCAGGAGGCCTTCAAGGTCAGTCTCTACTCTTGGTACCGGTGCCGCAATGATGTGGCTGACACGGTTTCGCCGGCCTTCCAGCCGGTCCGCACGCAGGGACACGCCCTGCACCTCAACGCTGCTGCCGACGATCGGGACCCGGCCAAGCGCCTTGGCGAGGAGGCCACCAACGGTGTCCACTTCGTCGTCGTCAATTTCCAGGTCGAAAAGCTCGCCCAGGTCGTCAATGCCCATCCGCGCACTGACGCGGTAGGACCCGTCACCGAGGGCCACCGCGTCCGCGCTCTCGGTGTCGTATTCGTCCACGATCTCGCCCACAATTTCCTCGATCAGGTCCTCGAGGGTCACCAGGCCGGCCGTGCCGCCGTATTCGTCGATAACAATGGCAACGTGTGTGGATTCCTTTTGCAGTTCGCGCAGGAGGTCGCTGACCGGCTTCGATTCCGGCACGTAACGGACCTCGCGGGCCAGTGACTCCACCAGGGGCGGCTGCTGGCCTGCGCCCAGCTGGTGGACGACAGCGGCAACATCCTTGAGGTAGACGATGCCAAGGATGTGGTCCGTGTTTTCGTTGATGACCGGAATCCTGGAATAGCCTGAACGAAGGAACAGGGACATCGCCTGGTGCAGGCTTGAGCCGGCTTCAATGCTGACGATGTCCGTCCGGGGCACCATCACGGCCCGCACCAAGGTGTCTCCGAAGTCGAATACGGACTGGATCATCTCCGCCTCGGTGTCCTCGATCATGTCGGACTCGCTGGCCCGGTCCACAAGTTCCCGGAACTCCTGCTCGCTGAAGAACGCGTCGTCGCCGCCGGGCGCACCAGGAGCTGCAGAGCTTCCCAGGGCAACCAGCCAGCCCGGAATCGGTCCCAGCACGCTGGTGAGGAACCGGACCATCGGAGCGGTGAAGCGCACCACGGCCCTGGAATGCAGCCGCCCGAGCTGCCGGGGTGACACGCCCACGATCACGAATCCCAGGAGAGCCATGATGCCGGTGGCCACCAGCCCGGCCAGCCACACGTTGTCGAGGAGGCTCGCGATCAGGACTGCGACAGCGACGGCCGAGGCCATCTCGAACCAGACACGCCAGAACCGAAGGGCCCGGGTGTGGGCTACGGGTTCGGCCAGGATCCGCCGCATGGCGGTGCCGCGGCTTCTGTGCAGGGCCTCTTCGGCGTCGTGCCGGGGAAGGAAACTGAACGCGGCCTCGGCAGCTGTCAGCACGGCCGCGACGGCAAGGAAGACCAGTGCCACCGCTACCAGGAGCAGTTGCGTCACTGGGTGGTCTCGGCGGGTGCTTCTTTGCCGGTGAAGCCGGACAGCAATTCACGCTGGAGACCGAACATCTCCGCCTTCTCCTCGGGCTCGGCGTGGTCGTAGCCCAGCAGGTGGAGGATGCCATGCGTGGTCAGCAGCAGCATCTCGTCCTGGAGCGAGTGGCCGGCGTTCCTGGCCTGGACCTTCGCCACCTGCGGGCAGATGGCGATGTCGCCCAGCATGCCCTGCGGGGTGGGCCGGTCCGGGGTTCCGGGAGTCAGTTCGTCCATGGGGACCGACAGCACGTCCGTGGCACCCGGCTCGTCCATGAGTTCGATGTGCAGCTTTTCCATGGCTGGTTCATCCACCAGAAGGATGGACAGTTCGGCCTGCGGATGAATGTAGAGCTGCTCGAAAATGTACCGCGACAGGGCAACGAGCTCCGATTCCTCCACTTGGATGCCGGACTCGTTGTTCACCTCGATGCTCACGCGTGTTCCCCCCGTTTTTCCCTGCTTGCTGAATGCTTGACACGGTTCCGCTGGGTTTCATCCCAGATGCTGTAGGCGTTGACGATGTCCCCCACGAGCCGGTGCCGCACAACGTCTGCGGCGTCCAGGACCGAGAAGCTTACGCCGTCGATGCCCTGGAGGATTTCCTCAACGATCCGCAGCCCGGAGCGCGTCCCGAAGGGCAGGTCCACCTGCGTGACGTCTCCGGTCACCACCATCTTGGAACCGAAGCCAAGCCGGGTGAGGAACATTTTCATCTGCTCGGGCGTCGTGTTCTGGGCCTCGTCCAGGATAATGAAGGCGTCGTTGAGGGTCCGGCCGCGCATGTAGGCCAGCGGCGCAACTTCGATGGTTCCGGCGGCCATCAGCCGCGGGATGGACTCTGGATCCATCATGTCGTGCAGAGCGTCATAGAGGGGGCGCAGGTAGGGGTCGATCTTGTCACTGAGCGTGCCGGGCAGGAACCCAAGCCGCTCCCCTGCCTCAACCGCGGGACGGGTCAGGATGATCCGGCTGACCTCTTTCTGCTGCAGCGCCTGGACTGCCTTGGCCATGGCCAAATAGGTCTTGCCGGTGCCGGCAGGGCCGATGCCGAAGATCACGGTGTTGGCGTCAATGGCATCAACGTAGTTCTTCTGGTTCAGCGTCTTGGGCCGGATGGTCCGTCCGCGGCTGGAGAGGATGTCGTGGGTGAGCACCTCAACCGGGTTCTGCAGGGATTGGGTGCGCAGGAGGGACACCAACTGCTGCAGCACGGCGGGAGTGATAACTGTGCCGCGCGCCACCAGGCCACGGACCTCCTGGAGCAGCCGCATGATCCGCGGCACGTCGCTGACCGGGCCGCTGATGGACAGTTCATTGCCGCGGGCGTGGAAGTTGACGTCCGGGAACTGCTCTTCGATGAACCGCAGGGCCTCATCATGGCTGCCGAGTGATTGAACCATCTGGTCGGAGTTCTCAAAGAGGACTACTTCTGTCCGGATGCCGGGCATGGAGTGCGGGAATTCCCCCGGACCGCCTTCGCCCGTATTGAGCCGGCGCTTACCATTCGCTGATTCAGTCATGGTGCTGGCCCGCAGGCCCGTGGTCCCCTCGAAGTTCGACGTCATTAGTTTTTGTTGCTGATGCCGGCTCCCGTTGCCCGGAGCGCCGTGCCCAGCGATCCCTTTATCTTACGCCAGCACCTGGACGCTCCCCATACCGGGAAGGCGCCGCCCGGGCGGAACAGTCCTTCCAAGGGCTTTCAGCGGCCGTTAGGTATCAACTTCATATCGGCCTCATATCGTTCCCGTTGCAGTTGTGCCGGAAGGGGCCGGCAGCGGCTGTTGTTGCGCACCGCTGTGCAATGCTGGAAATCCAGCATCTGTTGGAACACCAGGCCGCCAGGGGATCGGCCAGCCACGCCAGGAAAGGACAAGGGCAGTACTGTGCCGGTAACCTCTGCGCCCTATGGGGCAGGACGATACAGGGCCCGCCTGCGCCCGGCTGTCCTGGCAGGGATCCTGGTGCTGGTTCCGGCCCTGGCGGGCTGCACTGCCGACGGCGGGTCCTCCCCCGTAGCCACCGTCGCGTCCGTCCCCGCATCCGGGGGCACCATGCCTGATGCTCCCGCCACCAGCGCTCCGCTCGAAACCACCCAGTCCTCCAACAAAGCCCCGGTTTACTGGATCGGCCGCAGCGGCGGAAACATCTTCCTGTACCGCGAATTTCGCGACGTGCCGGAGCAGGAGAACCCCGTCACACGGGCCCTGCGGGCCATGATGTCGGAGAAGCCGCTGGACCCCGACTTCTTCACCCCGTGGCAAAACCCGGACAAACTTGCCACGTCCATTTCCGGCAAGGACGTCATCACAGTGGATGTCTCCTCCGACGCCTTCAACAGCAACCTGGACGCCGACATGGCGGCCCGCGCCATCCAGCAGCTCATCTACACGGCAACGGCTGCTGCTGCCAGTTCGGGGCTGATCGACGCGGGGCAGCAGGTCCGCGTCCGGATCCTAGTGGACGGCCACACGGACTATGTTGCGTTCGGCAAGATCCAGTTGGGGTCCCTCATGACCCGGGCTGCCGGGCTGGTGGCACCGGTCTGGATCATCGACCCCCAGGAGAACACCGAGGTGCCGGCAGGCAGCGTCAAGATCACCGGACGCAGCACCTCTCCCGGGTCCAAACTCCACTGGCAAATCCTGCAGTCGACAGACGGCGGCAGCAAGGCGCCGTTCCTGACCGGCGAAACCACGGCGGCCACGGACCCTGCCGGTGCCTTTACCCTTGCCCTCAATCTGCCCGTGGGCGACTATGAACTGAGGGTGGCCCAGGCAGGCCAGGATGGCCAACCGGACCGGAACGAGGACACCAGGTCCTTCAAAGTGCGCTAGCGGCCCATCGGCCGAGAATGTCGCTGGCCAATACGACGGCGGCCGGCCCGGCCGTGGAGGAGCGCAGGACGTGGTGCCCCAGCAGGGCAGTCACGGCACCTTTGTCGCAGAGTTTCGTCACTTCGCGCGGTCCGATCCCGCCCTCCGGCCCAACGATCAGGAGGACTTCGCGGGGACCGGCGCCCTCCCCGGAGTGCCATTGCTCAAGGACGGTCCGGAAGGGGCGGACGGCGTCTTCATGCAGGATGACGGCCAGGTCGGCCGCCTTCACCGCAGCGGATAGCCCTGATGTGTCGACGGCGGCCCGCACCTCCGGGATCCAGGCCCGCCGTGCCTGCTTGGCAGCGGCGGCAACCGAGGACTCCCACTTGGCGTGCGCCCGGGCGGCCCGTTCACCTTTCCAGCGCACAATGGATCGTTCGGACTGCCACGGTATGACGGCGTCGATCCCGAGCTCGGTGGCGGTTTCGATGGCAAGCTCGTCCCGGTCGCCCTTGGCCAGGGCCTGGACCAGCACCAGCCGGACCTCCGGCCTTTCTTCCACTGTCAGCGAACCGCACTCCACCTCCATCCCGGAGGCGGCGGCGGAGACGACCTTCCCGGCCATGCGGGCGCCGGCACCGTCGACGATGTCCACCGCCTCCCCTGGGGACAGCCGTTTGACGGTTACGGCGTGGCGGGCTTCCGCACCATCGAGCACGAAAATATGCCCAGGCAGCATCCCGGCCAGCGAACCGGGCGATGTGAAGAAGACTGGGTTGCTCACCGCTACAGGTTACCGAACCGGTCCCGCAGCTTGGCGAACATGCCGCCGCTGGCCGCCAGCTTGCCTTCGGTGATCTGCTCTCCACGCAGTTTGGCCAGTTGGCGTAGAAGGTCTTCCTGGGCGGAATCGAGTTTGGCCGGGGTATCCACCTGCAGATGGACCTTCAGGTCGCCGCGGCCGTAACCCCTCAGGTGGGTGACGCCCAGGCCGCGGAGGGTGATGATTTCACCGGACTGGGTGCCGGGCTTGACGTCGATTTCCTGGGCACCGTCGAAGGTCTCCAGGCTGACATCCGTGCCAAGGGCCGCCGCTGTCATGGGGATGTGCAGGGTGGCGTGCAGGTCGTCGCCCTCGCGTACGTAGGTGGCATCGTTGTTGACCCGGATCTCGACGTACAGGTCACCGGCGGGTCCGCCTGCGGGGCCGGCTTCGCCCTGCCCGGACAGCTGGATCCGGGTTCCGGTTGCGACTCCGGCAGGAACCTTGATGGTCAGGGAACGGCGGCTGCGGACGCGGCCCTGACCGCTGCATTCGTTGCAGGGGTCCTTGATGACCGTGCCGAAGCCTTCACAGGTGCCGCAGGGGGCTGCGGTCATGACCTGTCCCAGGATGGAGCGGACGGCCCGCTGCACCTGGCCGCTGCCGCCACAGATGTCGCAGCGTTCAGGCTGGGTGCCGGGGCGGCAGCAGGATCCGTCACAGGTGGGGCATACCACTGCGGTGTCCACCTCAAGCTTCTTGTTGACCCCGAACACGGCGTCACGGAGGTCGATGCGGACACTGATGAGCGCGTCCTGGCCGCGGCGCACGCGTGAAGCAGGTCCGGTGCTTCCGCCGGCGCCGAAGAAGGTGTCGAAGATGTCCTGGAAAGCGAACCCCTGGCCGGCATACCCACCGCCACCGAACCCGTTGTCCGTTCCGTTCTCGTTGCCGGTGGTGTCGTAGATCCTGCGTTTTTGGGGATCGGAAAGGACCTCGTAGGCGTGGGTTACGGCCTTGAAGCGTTCTGCAGCGTCCTCCCCGGGGTTCACGTCCGGGTGGAGGGTGCGGGCCAGCTTGCGGTAAGCCTTTTTGATCTCTTCGCCCGTTGCTTCGGGTGAGACTCCAAGGACGTCATAGTGGCTGCTCAAAGTTCGTGTCTCTTCCTTGTTGTACTGCGTTCAGATGGGCGCCCCGGCTTCATTGATGGGCAGCCGGAGCGGGCTCCGGCTGCAAAAAGTCAGGGCCCCAGAATCCTGGAAAGGTAACGGGCCACGGCCCTGACGGCGGCCATGGTGGTGGGGTAGTCCATCCGGGTGGGGCCCAGGATGCCTACTTTTGCGGCGCTGTCCGGGCCGTAGCCGGTGGCAACCACGGATGCTTCCGCAAGGCCGTCATACGGGTTTTCCCTGCCGATGCTAACGGCCACGCCACGGTGGTCCTGCGCCATTTCGCTCAGCAGCCGCAGCATCACCACCTGTTCCTCCAGCGCCTCGAGCACCGGACCGATACTCAGGGGGAAGTCCACATTGGACCTGGCGAGGTTGGCGGTCCCGGCCATGACCATGCGGTCTTCGCGGCTGCTCTGGGCCAGCCCCTCCAGGCCCAGGGCCAGGGCATGTGCTGCCTGGCGCTGCGGATGGGGAGTTGCCGCCACCACCGCGGGCAGCGCCTGGGCCAGGTGGCTCAAGCGCGTTCCGCCCAGGGCCCCAAGGAACCGGGTGCGCAGCGCTGCCACCGTTTCGTCACCAAGGTCCTGTCCAACGTCGATGACCCGCTGCTCCACTTTGCCGCTGTTGGCGATGAGGACCACCAGGACCTTCCGCGGGGCCAGCAGGACGAATTCGATATGCCGGACAAGTGCCCTGCTCAGGTGCGGATACTGCACCACCGCCACCTGGTTGGTCAGCTGGGACAGCAACCGGACGGTGCGGTCCAGCACGTCGTCGAGATCGTCGGCACCCTCGAGCAGGGTCTGGATGGCGCGGCGTTCAGGTGCCGAGAGGGGCTTCACCGCGGAGATCTGGTCGACGAAAAGCCGGTAGCCCTTGTCCGTGGGAATCCGGCCGGCGCTGGTGTGGGGGGCCGTAATGAGCCCCTCATCCTCCAGGGCTGCCATGTCATTGCGGATGGTGGCACTGGAAACGCCAAGGTGATGCCGCTCCACCAGGGCTTTCGACCCGACCGGCTCGCGGGAGTGGACGTAGTCCTCCACGATGGCCCGCAGTACTTCCAGTTTGCGTGGCTCGCTCACTCTCCACCTCCATTCATGGTCCGGGCACATGCCCCTACCGGTGCAACGCAAGGGTTAGCACTCGACATGCCTAAGTGCTAACAGTCTATTATGCCTTGGCCCGTTGTTAGCATTGGTACCGCTCCGGGCGAAATTCCGGACGAAGGACCTAGCGCTAGGCGGATCGATTCCATGGATTACCAGAACTGGGGGCCTCGCGGCATTTCCACTCCCAAACGGACGGAACTGCCCGAAGTGCCCGTGGAGCGGGGCATGGTGCTCGAGGAAGTGCAGTCCGGGTGGGTAGGAGCCGTCACCCGTGTGGAGAAATCCGGCGGGATGCATGTGGTGGCCCTGGAGGACCGGAGGGGAAAGTCCCGGTCATTCCGGCTTGGCTTCGGCTTCCTCCTTGAGGGCCAGCCCATCCGGCTGATGCCGCCGGCGCCGAAACCCGCTGCCGGTGGTCCGCCCTCCGGCAGGACTGCCTCGGGATCAGTACGCGTGGAAGGCCAACGCGCACAAGTGGCGAAGGCCAGCCGGATCTGGGTGGAAGGCAAGCACGACGCCGAACTGGTGGAAAAGGTCTGGGGTGACGACCTGCGCGTGGAGGGCATCGTCGTCGAACCTTTGCATGGCATCGATGACCTGGCTGCAGCCGTGGCGGACTTCAGGCCCGGTCCGGGCCGCCGGCTCGGTGTGCTGGTTGACCATCTGGTTCCCGATTCCAAGGAATCACGCATCGCGGACGCCGTTATGGCCTCCCCCGGGGCTGCCGGCAACGTGCTGATCGTGGGGCACCCCTACGTGGACGTCTGGCAGGCGATCCGGCCTGCTGTCCTGGGGATCGACAAGTGGCCCGCCGTGCCCCGGGGGCAGGACTGGAAGACGGGCATCCTCAAAGCCTTCGGGTGGCCCCACGCCACGAAGGAAGACGTCGGACTCGGGTGGCAGAAGTTGCTGGGCGCCGTCCGCACCTACGCGGACCTCGAAGCCTCGCTGCTGGGCCGCGTTGAGGAGGTCATTGACTTCCTCACCGTGCCCTGACGGGCGGCACGGCCCCGAAAGCCAGTATTCTTGGTAGTTGTCAGCACCACTTGCACCCCGAAGGAAAACGACTGTGGCAGAAAACGCACGTGATCACAGGGACGGCCAGGGCCGTTCCGAGTACCATGGCGTCCCCGCCAATGCCCTGCCGCTGACGGCCAGCGAAGACCGCCAGTGGGCAACCCTGGCCCACTTTGGGGGGATCCTGGGATGCGTGCCCTCCCTGTTGATCTACCTGATCTTCCGCGACCGCGGGCCGTTCACCGCCCAGGAGTCCAAGGAAGCCCTGAACTTCAGCCTGCCGCCCACCATCGCCGCGGTGCTGGCCAACATCCTGGTGTTCATCCCCTACGTGGGGAACATCTTCGCGGTCATCGCCACCCTGATCTGGGTTGCGCTCACGTGCTTCTCCGTGGCCGCGGGCATCCACGTCAACAAGGGCCAGCCGCACCGCTACCAGTACAACCTGCGCTGGATTAAGTAGCCGAGCCTCCCGCGGGCCACCGGCCCCGCGGGGCGGCCCGACGGGCGTGGGCCCACTCAGTCGGGCAGGATGCGGCGGACTACTGCGTCCGCCAGGAGCCGGCCTTTGAGCGTGAGGACCAGGCGCCCCTGGAAGGCAGCCGCAGGTTCCACCAGGCTGTCCGCTATAAGTCCGGCCACTTGGTGCCGTCCCGCAGGGCTAAGCGTGGAAATGTCCAGCCCTGACTGCAGGCGCGCCTCCAGCATCACCTTCTCCAGGTTCCGGGTTTCAGCGTCCAGGGTTTCCCGGCCGGCGGCCGGTGAGAGCCCCTGTGAAAGCCTGTTTGCATACGCGGACGGGTGCTTGACGTTCCACCAGCGCACTCCGCCCATGTGCGAGTGGGCGCCTGGGCCGATCCCCCACCAGTCGTCACCGCGCCAGTACGCCAGGTTGTGACGGCACGCATGCTCCGGACTCCGCGCCCAGTTGCTGACCTCGTACCAGCCGAGCCCGGCTGCGGTGATGAGCTGGTCGGCGAGCTCGTACTTGTCGGCGTGGTCGTCGTCGTCAATTCCCGGGACCTCGCCGCGGCGCATCTGCGCTGCCAGCTTGGTGCCGTCCTCGACAATCAGGGCGTAGGCGCTGATGTGGTCCGGTCGGTAGGACAGGGCCGTTTCCAGGGAGTGCCGCCAGTCGTCGAGTGACTCCCCCGGCGTCCCGTAGATCAGGTCCAGGCTGACATCAAGTCCGGCTTCGCGCGCCCACTGCACCACCTGGGGTACACGGCTGGGGGTGTGGGTCCGGTCCAGGACCTTGAGCACATGCGGAACAGCTGACTGCATCCCGAACGAGACCCTGGTGAAGCCCGCCTCCTTCAGGATGGCGAGGGATTCGGGCGTGACCGAATCGGGGTTGGCCTCGGTGGTGACTTCGGCGCCGTCCTCGATCCCCCACTGGCCGATGGCAGCGCGAAGGATCCGGGCAAGGTCGCCGGCCGGCAGCAGAGTGGGCGTGCCGCCCCCGAAAAAGACCGTGCTGAGCTTCCGCTCCGGCACTCCGGAACGTGCCAGCACCTTGGCTGCCAAGGCCACTTCCGATACCGCGGTCTGCGCGTACGCATCCTGTGACGCGCCGCCGCCCAGTTCCGTGGCGGTGTAGGTGTTGAAGTCGCAGTAGCCGCAGCGCACGGCGCAGAACGGGATGTGGACGTACAGGCCGAAGGCCCGGGCCGCCGCACCGTCCGCAGCCTGGGCAGGCAGCAGACCGTCCGACGGCGCCGGGTCGCCGAGGGGAAGCACGCTGGGCATCAGCGCGTTCCCCGCTGTGCGGTGGTCACTTCTTCTTGGCCTTGTCCTTTGATTCGTCGGTGGTGAGGGCGGCGATGAAGGCTTCCTGCGGCACCTCGACGGTACCCACCATCTTCATGCGCTTCTTGCCTTCTTTTTGCTTCTCCAGCAGCTTGCGCTTACGCGAGATGTCACCGCCGTAGCACTTGGCCAGCACATCCTTGCGGATGGCCCGGATGCTTTCGCGGGCGATGATCCTGGAACCAATGGCCGCCTGGATGGGCACCTCGAACTGCTGCCGCGGGATGAGTTCGCGGAGCTTGCCGGTCATCATCACACCGTAGGCGTAGGCCTTGTCCCGGTGCGTGATGGCACTGAAGGCATCCACCTGTTCACCCTGGAGCATGATGTCGACCTTCACAAGGTCGGCAACCTGCTCACCGTCGGCCTTCCAGTCCAGGGAGCCGTAGCCCCGGGTCTTCGACTTGAGGATGTCGAAGAAGTCGAACACGATTTCCGCCAGTGGCAGGCGGTAGCGGATTTCCACCCGGTCCTCGGAAAGGTAGTCCATGCCGTTCATGACGCCGCGGCGTGACTGGCACAGTTCCATGATGGCGCCCACGAACTCGTTGGGGGCCAGGATGGTGGCGGAGACCATGGGCTCGCGTACCTCGGCGATCTTCCCGGTGGGGTACTCGCTGGGGTTGGTCACGCGGACCACCTTCTTGTCCTCCAACGTCACCTCGTACTCCACGTTCGGCGCGGTGGAGATGAGGTCCAGGTTGTATTCGCGCTCCAAGCGCTCGCGGGTGATCTCCAGGTGCAGGAGACCCAGGAACCCCACCCGGAACCCGAAGCCCAGCGCAGCCGAGGTCTCCGGCTCATACACCAGGGCCGCGTCATTGAGCATGAGCTTCTCGAGGGCGTCGCGAAGTACCGGGTAGTCGGCACCGTCCAGCGGGTAAAGGCCGGAGAACACCATGGGCTTGGCATCGGCGTAGCCGGGGAGCGACTCGGCTGCGGGCTTGGCCAGATTAGTGACAGTGTCACCAACCTTGGACTGCCGGACGTCCTTTACGCCGGTGATCAGGTAGCCCACTTCCCCGACGCCGAGACCCTTGGAGGGCGTAGGTTCCGGCGAGCTGACGCCGATTTCCAGGAGTTCGTGCGAAGCCTTGGTGGACATCATCTGGATGCGTTCACGCGGGTGGAGCATGCCGTCCACCACGCGCACATACGTCACCACGCCGCGGTAGGTGTCGTAGACCGAGTCGAAAATCATGGCACGGGCCGGCGCATCGGGGTCGCCCTTCGGTGCCGGCAGGTCGCGGACGATCTTGTCCAGGAGGGCTTCGACGCCGATTCCGGTCTTGCCGGAGACCCGCAGGACATCCTCGGGGTCGCCGCCGATCAGGCTGGCCAGCTCTGCCGCGTACTTCTCGGGCTGCGCCGCCGGCAGGTCGATCTTGTTCAGCACCGGGATGATGGCAAGGTTGTTTTCCATGGCCAGGTACAGGTTCGCGAGCGTCTGGGCCTCGATACCCTGGGCTGCGTCCACCAGCAGGATGGCGCCCTCGCACGCGGCAAGCGAACGGGACACCTCATAGGTGAAGTCCACGTGCCCCGGGGTGTCGATCATGTTCAGCGCATAACTGACGCCGTCCACCTCCCACGGCATGCGGACCGCCTGGGATTTGATGGTGATGCCGCGCTCGCGCTCGATGTCCATCCGGTCCAGGTACTGGGCCTTCATGTCGCGCGCCTGGACCACCCCGGTGGACTGCAGCATGCGGTCAGCCAGGGTGGACTTGCCGTGGTCAATATGCGCGATGATGCAAAAGTTCCGAATAATTGCCGGATCTGTCGCGGCGGGCACCGGTGCGGTGCGGGCCATGGGAGACACGCAGGGTCCTTACTGTTGGCTTTTCTGCAGCCATCCGCCAGGCACACAAAAAGCGCCCGCGGGCCAGCCGCACATCTTCAACGTCCAGTGTCCCACGTCCGGGACGCCGCCACCGCATCGCTGCCGGAGCTTATTCGGGGTTCGGGTGGACAGCCGCCTAGGCTTTCGGGATGGCCCTGAATCTCCGTTCCCTTCAAAAGGCAGTGCGCCGCGGTCTGCGGATGCTCCAGAGCAGGCAGTCCGCGCCCCCGGCCCCTGCCAGCGCCCGCCGTCCACCGGCAGGAACCCGCCGCACAACAGGTGGGCCCGAAGGTGCCGGCTACCCCGGCGACTACCAGGGCCGTGCCACGGTCCGGTACGCGCCGCAGCCTGACGGGGATCCGGACCCCGGCGAAGTTGTGTGGGCCTGGGTTCCCTACGAGGAGGACCATGCCAGGGGGAAGGACCGGCCGGTCCTGCTGGTGGGGCACAACGGCCCCTACCTGCTGGCATTGATGATGACCAGCAGGGACAGGATCCCGGCCGGAACCACTTCGGACGGGTATGTGGACCTTGGCGCCGGCGGCTGGGACAAGGCGGGCAGGGCCAGCGAGGTGCGGCTGGACCGCGTCCTGCAGATCCGTCCGGACAGCATCCGGCGGGAAGGGGCGGTGCTGGACAGTACGCGGTTCGAAAAGGTGGCGGCCGGGCTGCGCCGGAGACACGGCTGGTCCTGACCCGTGTAAATGGCCAGTCCCGCCACTGACCTGCTATTCTTTATTGCTGTGTGTCCGTGCAGGTCGACGGTCACTGATGGTTGGCCGCCATAGGTATCCCCACGCCGCTCAGTCAAGGCCAGCCTGAAAGCCCTCTAGACCATTTCCGCATTACAAAGAGAGTTCACACGTGGCGAATATCAAGTCCCAGAAGAAGCGCATCCTGACCAACGAGAAGGCTCGCCTGCGCAACAACGCAGTCAAGTCTGAGCTGAAGACTGCCATCCGCGCCGTCAACACCGCCGTTGAGTCCGCTGACAAGGAAGCTGCTACTACTGCGCTCGTTTCTGCCAGCCGTAAGTTGGACAAGGCTGTCAGCAAGGGTGTTCTGCACAAGAACAACGCAGCGAACCGCAAGTCGGCGATCTCCAAGAAGGTCAACGCACTCTAAGGTTTCCAGTTCCCACGAACTGATGGTCTGGCCGGTACCCTTGGGTACCGGCCAGACGCCTTTTAAGCCCTGATATGCACCGCCCCGGACTCCGCGGCAACCCACCCCGTCGGGCGGCTTGGCCCATCCGGCGCTGCTACCGGCCCTGGACAGACATGGCGATCACGGTCACGGCATGTTCGACGGCGTAGACGGGGTCCCGGGACAAGCCTTTAACCTGGGCGTCCGCCTCGGCAGTTGCCTGGATCGAGCGCACCAGCCCATCCGGCGTCCAGCGGCGGACGTCACGCTGCGCCTGCTCCACCAGCCAGGGCTGCATTCCGAGTTCCGCGGCGATCTGCGCGGACGACCCGGAGGCACCGGCCACACGGGCCACGGTGCGCAGTTTCGCTGCCAGGGCGGCAACCAGTGGCACGGGGTCAGCACCGGTGGCAAGCGCGTGGCGCAGCGTTGACAGTGCCAGGGGCGCGTTGCCGGCCATTGCTGCGTCGGCAACTTTGAACGCCGTGGCCTCGATCCGCCCGCCGTAGTACTTGTCCACGGTCTCGGTGGTAACGGTGCTGCCCGCGTCCGCAATCAGTTGCGCGCAGGCAGCAGCAAGTTCGGACAGGTCTGCCCCTACGGCGTTCACCAGCGCCTGGATGGCGTCCTGGTTGATGCGGCGCCCGGCTTCCTTGAACTCAGCACTAACGAACTGCACCTTGTCCGAATCCTTCTTCAGCGGCTGGCAGTCGATCACCGGCCAACCGCTTCTCCTGACGGCGTCGAGGAGCTTCTTGCCGCGGTTGCCACCGGCATGCCGGAGCACAACGACGGCGTCCTGCTCCGGGTGCTGCAGGTAGGTGAGCGCATCTGCCAGGAACGCGTCGTTCATTCCCTCCACGGCCTCCACCTCGATGAGTTTGCTTTCACCGAAGAGCGACGGACTCACCTGCATGGCCAGGGCTCCGGGTTCATAACCGGCAGCGTTCATCCGGCTCAGTTCGACGTCCGGCGCGGCGGCCCTGACCCGGGACCGGATGCTGTCCATGGCCCGGATCCCCAGGTATTCCTCGGGGCCGGTGACCAGCACGATGGAGGCCGGGGCCGCGTCCCGCCAGGATGCTGCATTCGATGCCGGGGAGCGGGTTGCTCGCTTTTGCACAGCGGCCATCGACGGTCCCTTCCGGAGGTTTTATTGCAATATCCCAGCCTGCCACGTCTGCGCCCGCCGTCCAAGCCGTGCATCCCGGCAAGCCGTTGCAGCCGCAGTTCCACCAGCTCTATCAGCGCCATGGTGACCGTGTGGGCCTCCGTTACCTTGTGGAGGAGGCGGGCGGGCCCTGTGGCCATCCATACAGCGGCAAGTGTCACCAAGGACATCAGCACCATGGAGACCAGCCCGGGAACCCCTTCGGGCCAGGGAAGAGCGGAGCCGGGCAGGTGTGCGGCGAACCTGGCTATGGCAGCGACGCCGGCACTGAACAGTCCGGCCACGGCGATCAGTGCCGCTGCTGCCCAGGGCAGCAGGCCTACCAGGGGCACGGCCACCGTGCCGAGGAGGGTCACGGGCGCCACCAGGGGCGAGGCAACCACATTGGCCGGCAGGGAATACGTTGCGAATTGCGGCTGCAGGAGGATGATGACGGGGCCGCACAGCAGCTGGGCGGACAACGGGACCGCCACGGCTGCTGCCATCCACCGTGGCACGGGCGCCGGGATCCAGCCGACGAACCTGCTCCCCAGAAGGATGATCCCCAAGGTGGCCAGGACGGACAGCAGGAATCCGTAACTTGAGCCCAGCGCGGGATCGGTCAGCAGCAGGGCGATGACAGCCAGGCACAGGAAGCTCAGCCCGCGTCCAGAGCGGCCGCCGGCGAGGGAGGCGACACCGATGGCACCCATCAGTGCTGCGCGCAGGACACTGGCATCGGGTCCCACCAGGACCACGAAGAGGGCCAGGCCCGTGAGGGCGCAGGCGGCAGCGGCAACCCGTGGCAGCCGGAACCGCCTGCACAGCACCAGCAGCGCCCCCAGGACCAGGCTGCAGTTGGCCCCGCTTACGGCTGTCAGGTGCGTCATTCCGACCGCCTTCATCGCGTTGCCCAGCCCCTCATCAAGGGCGCTGGTGTCACCGGTGACCATTCCCGGGAGGAGCCCGCGGGCGTCCGGCGCAAGAAAGGCCGACGCTGAGACGAACCGCGCGCGCAGGTCCCGCGCTCCCGCTTCAAGCAGGGCACCGCCCGTGGCCTTGCCCGGTGCGGCCGAGGCGGCCAGTTTCCCTGCCGCCTGCTCCCCGGGTTCTGCCTGCCGGAGTTTGCCGGTCGCCCGCAGTGTCTGCCCGGGCACCACGTCACCCCATGCGTCCCCGCCCATGACCACCAGCCGGGCCCGGGTGCGCACCAGGACACCGCCAGTGCTTACTTCCCGCGTCCACACCGGCACCGCCCACCGCGCGTCCATGCCTCCTGGACCGGAGACCGTCCGCGGGTTTCCGGCCACCTCGACCACGGCAACGGCTGATTTGCCGGCCGCAATGGCGTCGGCGAGGGGCCCGTCGAAGCGCTGGATGGCGGACGTAGCGGAATGGGCCGCGGCAGCAGCGGCCAGCATCAGGGAAAGGCCCAGGGCAGCGACGGCACTCCGTCCCCTGGCGTTGCGGGTGAAGTTTGTTGGACGGCTGACGACGGCATGAACCTTCCGTCCCTGTGACGCCCTGGCGGCCCGGGCAAGGATCAGTCCGCCGGTTCCGGCCAGGGCACAGCACAGGGCAGCCAGGCCGAAGGGCGGCAGCCACAATCCGGCAACTGATGCGGCCCATACCAGGGCTGCGGGCAGTGCGAGGCGGAGGTCCGCCCGCCGGCGGGGTGCGGCCGAATCGGGTCCGGTGCCGTTCTGAGCCACGGCACTGGACGTTATCCGTTCGCGAAGACGGCCAATACCCAGCGCCCATGCCGTCCGGAGCAGTCCGAGGCTGGAAGATCCCGGGGACCCTGGTGCTGGTCGGCGGGCCCGCGCGGACGGGTGTGGTGCTGTTGCTTGGACCCTGCCGCTTCGCCCCGCTTGCAGGGGCCATTCCCGCGCCGGTATCAGTGGCCCTGACGGCCCGGGCGCCTGCCGTTCCGCGCCGCCGCGGACAGCGGACTCAATGTATCGGCTCCAGCGGCTTCCCTTTCCCGACCGGCCACTCCAGCCGGCTGCAGGACCCACCTGCCCGGCCCTCCTGGTTCCCCCCTCCGGTTCCACTGCCACGGCGGCCGCCCTACACCGTCACCAAGGGAAGGAGGGCCTCAAGCATCTTCGGGCCGACCCCATCCACGGCGTCCAGCTCATCCACTGTCTTGAATGGGCCATGTTCCTTGCGCCAGTCCACGATCCGCTCGGCCAGCACGGGGCCCACTCTTGGCAGCGTACCCAGCTCCGCCGCATCAGCGGTGTTGAGGTTGACCTTTCCTCCTGTCCCGGCGCCACCGGCATCGGAAGCCCCGGGTGCGTCGGCCAGGGCCTCGCCCCGCTGCGGAACATAGATCTTCTGGCCGTCCTCCACAACGAGGGCAAGGTTGAGCCGGTCGGCATCCGCGTCCCCTGTTGCACCACCGGCAGCAGCAATGGCGTCACCCACACGGTTGCCCTGCGGGAGGCGGATGACACCGGGCTGGGCTACGGCCCCGGCCACATGAACTACCACCATCGCCTCGGCGGTTGGGGCGCCCTGCCGCTGGCCAGGGTCCCCGGCAGTTCCTGCGGCACCGACGGATGCGAAGCCGGTGGCCGCCGGCGCAGCGGCGGCCCCAATACCGCTCAAGGGCACCACCTCCGGGGTGGCTGCGCCTGCCTGCCACCAGAACCAGGCACCTGCCACTACGCCCAGCACGGCCAGCACCACGGCAACGCGCTGCCCTATCCGCCACCGTACGGAAGACACGCCACCGGCGACGGTTCCGGAACCAGCGCCGACTTCACCGGCCACCGCTTCATCCGGACCCCGGTATTCGAAACCGCCGGGGTCGGATCCGTTTTGAAGGAGCCCCGGAGGGGACTCCCCCAGTGCCGCCTGCAGCCGTTCCCTCGCATGGCGCGCCCGCTGACCTGCTGCTGCAGTATCCCGGCGTGACATGGTTCAACCCTAGGAACCACTTCCAGGCACCGGCACCCGCTGACAGCCCTATGTGGAAACGTGGCTGTCGGAGCCAAACGGGGAGCCGACCTACTACGCCCGGTCGAACTGCCCCCAACGAGCACAGAAAAGCCCCGGACCGCGGTCCGGGGCCTTTGACGACTGCTATCGGTCGATAGTGACGCTGAGATCCAAATGGATATCAGCCGTCGCGAGCCGGTCCTCCAGGAACCGGGCGAGGTCCGCATCGGTCGTCGTGTGGACGCCCTGTGGGACGGCGCCTCGGAAGACGGCCTGCGTACCGGTTGACCTGAGCACATCAAGGGGCGCCCAGTGAAGGTGTCCGGCGCTCAGCCGTTCGACGTCGGTGCGGAAAGTGCGGCGGTGGCCGTCACGGGCTGAAGCGCGCATGGTGAAGGGAATGAAAGCTGTGGGCAAGAGGGTCCTTTCGAAGAGGCAGCCAGCGGTCGGCGGCCCCACTTAAAGACAAGCCTCTGCAAAGCTTCCTTATTCCCATCCTACTCCGGGAGTACTTCCAGCCCGGCACATGCCAGGGCTTATGTGGGAGAGTGCGGGGCGCCGCCGGACCCGTTGCCCACCCTGCCCACGATGACCGCAAGGACGCCCAGCCCCGCGTGGGCGGCCAGGACCGCCGGAAGGGAGCTGATCTGGGCAGGGGGACACCCGGGAAGGGCCGCTTCCAGCCTTGCTGCGAGGCTCTTCGCCTCTTCAGGGTTGCCGAAGTGATGCACCGCCAGGCACACGGATTCGCCAGGGCGCGCCGCGGCCTCGGCCACCACAATCTCTTCAAGCCGCGCTACTGCCCTGGCGGTCGAACGGACCTTCTCGAGCGGAACGATCCTGCCGCCGTCAACGGCGAGAATCGGTTTGATGGCAAGCATGGTGCCCAGAAGCGACGCCGCGGCACCGATCCGTCCTCCGCGCCGCAGCTGCTCCAGGCTGGGCACGTAGAAGTAGACCTTGGTGCGTGACGCCTGCGCCATGGCCGCCGCGGCAACTGCTGCACCGTCGGCACCTGCTGCGGCAGCCTCGACGGCGGCCTGCACCGCCATTCCTTGCGCCATTCCGACAGTCCGGGTGTCTACCACGTCCACCGGAATACCCACCCTGGTTGCGGCGAGCCGGGCAGCGTCTGCCGTGCCAGACAGCTCACCGGAGATGTGGACCGAAACGATCCCCTCAAATCCCCGTTGCTGGGCAGCGCGGTAAGCCTGCTCGAACTGGCCCGGCGAAGGCCTGGACGTTTTGACCGGGGTCCCTGCGGCGAGGGCTACAGCGATGGTCTCCAGGATGTCATCTTCGCCTTCCCCGTAAATCTCCGCGCCCACCATGACCGGCATGGGCGTTACGGTCAGGATGCCGTCCCGCGACAGTCCGCTGGAATAGTCCGCCGGCAGCGCAGCGGCCGAGTCGGTAACGACGGCGGTGCGCACCACGGCGCTTCCGCCACGCCGGCCCCCCGGCCGCCCGGCCGGACGAAGGCCCGACAACCGGGCACGGACCCACGGCCAGGCGGCGGCGTTACTCTCTGGCAATGGGCCTCCTGGAGACGGTGTCCGGCTCAGTCAGCACCGGCCGCCGGAGAACCTCCGACGGCCGGTACCTGCTGCGGCTGCGGCTAGGCCGGGACGATGTTGACCAGCTTAGGGGCACGGACGATCACAGTCCGGATGCCACGGCCGTCAAGGGCGCGCTGGACGTTCTCCGATGCCAGGGCGAGCTCCCGCAGCTGGTCCTCGGAGACCTCCGGGGATACCTCCAGGCGGTCACGGACCTTGCCCTGTACCTGGACAACAGCGGTGACGGTCGCCTGGACCAGCAGGGCGGGATCATGGGCAGGCCAACCTGCACTTGCCACGGACGCCGGGTGGCCGAGCAGGTTCCACATGTCCTCGGCGGTGTACGGCGCGAACAGGCTGAGGATCACGGCAACGGCCTCAGCGGCTTCGCGGACCGCCGGGTCCGCTGCACCGGCACCGGTGTCGATGGCCTTGCGGGTGGCGTTGACCAGCTCCATCAGCTTGGCCACCACCACATTGAACTTGTTGGCATCCAGCAGTTCGGCGGCGTCGGCGATGGTGCGGTGCGTGACCGAACGCAGCGCGCGGTCGCCGGCGGCGAAGTCAACGCCCGCCGCACTGGTGACATCCTGGGCCAGGCGCCAGGCACGCGCCAGGAACTTGGCGGAACCGGACGGCGAGACGTCGGCCCAGTCCACGTCATCCTCGGGCGGGGACGCGAACACCATGGTGAGCCGGACCGCGTCCACGCCGTACTTGTCCAGTTGCTCGCCGAGGTCAACGCCATTGCCCAGGGACTTGCTCATGGCCTTGCCGCCGTTGAGCACCTGGCCCTGGTTGAGGAGTGCGCTGAAGGGTTCGTCAGCATCGATCATGCCCAGGTCGTGGATGACCTTGGTGAAGAAGCGCGCGTACAGGAGGTGGAGGATGGCGTGCTCCACTCCGCCCACATACTGGCCCACCGGCATCCAGTCGTTGATCTTCTGCGGATCGAACGGCCCTTCGGTGTAATGCGGCGAAACGAAACGCAGGAAGTACCAGGAGGAGTCAACGAACGTGTCCATGGTGTCGGTGTCCCGCTTGGCGGGGCCGTGGCAGGTGGGGCATTCCACGTTGACCCACGACTCGGCCGCGGCCAGCGGCGAGGTACCCTTGGGCGCCAGGTCCTCACCACGGAGATCCGAGGGCAGAGTGACCGGCAGCTGCTCGTCCGGGACGGGAACTTCCCCGCAGGACGGGCAGTGGATGATGGGGATGGGCGTGCCCCAGAAGCGCTGGCGGCTCAGCAGCCAGTCGCGGAGCCGGAAGTTCACGAACTTCTCGCCGGTACCCTGCCGCTCCAGCATGGCGATGGCGGCGGGGATGGCCTCTGCCTTGGGCATGCCGTTCAGCTCACCCGAGTTAATCAGGGTCCCCTCCCCCGCCGTGGCAGTGCCGGAAACTGCGGGGTCCTCCTCGCCGGTGTCCAGGACCGCACGCACCGGCAGGTCGAAGGTGCGGGCGAAGTCGAGGTCGCGCTGGTCGTGCGCTGGAACGGCCATGATCGCACCGGTACCGTAGTCTGCCAGGACGTAGTCGGCGGCCCAGACAGGCAGCTTCTCCCCGTTCAGGGGGTTGACGGCGTAGCGGCCGGTGAAGACGCCGGTTTTTTCACGCTCGGTGGACTGGCGTTCGATTTCGGACAGCGCCTTGACCCGTTCGCGGTAGTCGTCCAGGGCTGCGGCGTGCTCGTCCGTGACGAGTTCGACGGCGAGTGGCGCGTCGGCCGCGACCACGAAGAAAGTAGCACCGTACAGGGTGTCCGGCCGGGTAGTGAAGACCGTCACCTCTTTGGCGGCCTTGCCGCCGTCGGCCTCCACCACGAACTTAACGTGGGCACCCTCGGACCGGCCGATCCAGTTCTTCTGCATGGCCAGGACCCGCTCTGGCCAGTGGCCGCGCAGTTCCTCCATGTCATCCAGCAGGCGGTCGGCGTAATCGGTGATCTTGAAGTACCACTGGTTCAGGGACTTCTTGGTGACCGTGGTGCCGCAGCGCTCGCAGGCGCCGTTGACAACCTGCTCGTTGGCCAGGACCGTCTGGTCCTTGGGGCACCAGTTAACCGGGGAGTTCTTCCGGTACGCCAGGCCGCGCTCGTAGAAGCGCTTGAACAGCCACTGGGTCCAGCGGTAGTACTCGGGATCGGAGGTGTGCAGGCGGCGGGACCAGTCCGCGGAGATGGCGTACCGCTTGAAGGACGCTGCCTGGGTGTCGATGTTGGCGTAGGTCCACTCGCTGGGGTGGGCGTTGCGCTTGATAGCCGCGTTTTCCGCGGGCAGGCCGAAAGAGTCCCAGCCGATCGGGTGCAGAACGTCGTAGCCCTGCTGGCGCAGGTATCGGGCCACCACATCACCCATGGCGAATGCTTCGGCGTGGCCCATGTGCAGGTCACCCGAAGGGTACGGGAACATGTCCAGCACGTAGCGTCGCTCCCGGGACCCGTCATCCACCGGGGTGAAGACCTTGAGGTCCTCCCACACCCGCGGCCATTTGGCCTCCATGGCGGTGAAACTGTAGGTGCCCTCTTCAGGCTCCGCCGACACTGTTGTTGCTGTTCCGGTCTCTGTCTCCGGCTGAACGCCCACTGCTGCCCTCTTCTGTTCTGTTACGGCATCTGTGCTGCCATAACGGCCTGATCCCCCTGCTGCCGGCCCGGCGCATAGCCCCGGACACACAAAAGCCCCTCACCATGGAGGGGCTGCCGCTCAGCTGTCCGGTATTCGGAAGCCGGCGGCTAACTAAGCAGAAGGATCGCACGCATATGAATACTTTAGCGCACGCTGCGCCACGGATGACGTGCCTGGAGTCTGTGCAGGCTTTGTTTGGGCTGTTGGCCGGACACCAGGTCCCCGCCTGTTTTTGGCGGGCGGGGACCTGGGGGCACCCTTTCCCGGGCCGGCCAGGGGTTTTCACCACCGGCAGCCCGAGGACGTGGGAGCTCGATGCCGGGAGCCAATGAGCAGGCTCCCGGACGCATCAGGAGTAGGCGAGGCTCAGCATCAGCGATTTGAGCCGGGCGTACTGTTCGGTGCCCATCCATGCCTGGGCTGATTCCCTGCTCGTGAAAGTCGCCTGCGGAGGGGGGCTAAAGATCACGGCGGCCTGTGAAGCGCCGTTGCCCATAGTCAGCAACGGGCAACCCGACGAGGTCTCGCCCTCCGCGGAGTACCGGGGGTGGCTCAGCGTCATGCTGTACCAGTCCTGGCCGCGGGTGGTCTCGACCGTGAAGACAAAGAGCGGCACGGTTCCCTCCACATCCCGCATGGCGGGCACCGCCGCCTTGTCCAGGACGGTGCGGTAAGTGGGACCGGACGTGCAGCCAACGCCGTCAGCCCCACTGGAAACGCGGAACAGATCATCGCCGGCGCCGTCGGAAACAACGGCTTCGGCGGGTTGCAGGCCCGGGCCGTCCCGCCCCGGGCCACGCTGGATCCTCACGGACCAGTCTTCCGGGTAGGAGAAGGAAATGTGCCCGTCCGGAAAGGCAAAAGTTTTCAGCAGCGCCGGCGCCTCCGGCTCCGCGGTCGTAGCCGGTACTTCAGGAGAGGGTGCGGTGGTGATCACCGCAGAGGGAGCGATGGAGCCGGCCAGGGACGGCTCAGCACTGGTTTGTAACGTCGAAGCCGGCGGCGCTGTCATCGCTGCTGGTCCGTTTCCCTCTTGGGTTCCGCAAGCCGAGAGCGCCATGCTTGCGAACAGAAGGTACACGGTGGCTGCGGTCCTGCTGATCAAGCGTCTTGATTCCATGCCTGTTTTATCCCCCAAAGTAAGACTGTCGTCCGGCTGATGCCGGCCCGTCTCTAAAGTTTCCGGCACCGGCGCAGAGGTTACAGACAGCCGGAAGTCCTGCCGCCACGGGATATGCCCAGGCGGCCGGCAAAGATGGGGGCGGGACTACTTCACGTCCTCGTCCACCCAGTCCATGGACTTGGTGACGGCCTTCTTCCAGAGCCGCAGCTGCCGGTCCCGTTCGGCTTGGTCCATCTGCGGTTCCCAGCGCTTGTCCTCGGACCAGTTGGCCGAGCACTCGCCGAGGTCCTTCCAGAAGCCAACTGCAAGGCCAGCCGCGTAAGCGGCCCCCAGCGCGGTGGTTTCAATGACCTTGGGCCGGATGACCGGGACGCCGAGGATGTCCGCCTGGAACTGCATGAGCGCATCGTTGGCGACCATGCCGCCGTCGACCTTCAGTTCGGTGAGCGGAACGCCGGAGTCCGCGTTGACGGCGTCGAGCACCTCGCGGGTCTGGAAGGCGGTGGCCTCCAGGGCGGCGCGGGCAATGTGGTTCTTGTTGACGAAGCGGGTCAGGCCCACAATCGCGCCGCGGGCGTCGGAGCGCCAGTAAGGAGCAAACAGGCCGGAGAAGGCCGGGACGATGTAGACGCCGCCGTTGTCCTTGACTGAAGCGGCAAGGGTTTCCACCTCGGCGGCGCTGCTGATCATGCCAAGGTTGTCACGCAGCCACTGGACCAGCGAGCCGGTGACGGCGATGGAGCCCTCCAGCGCGTAGTGCGGCTTGGCGTCGCCCAGCTTGTAGCCCACGGTAGTGAGCAGACCGTTCTTCGAGTGGACGATTTCCTCGCCCGTGTTGAAGATCAGGAAGCAGCCGGTGCCGTACGTGTTCTTGGCTTCGCCCGCTTCGAACGCGGCCTGGCCGAACGTGGCAGCCTGCTGGTCGCCCAGGATGCCCGCCACCGGCGTCTCGCGGAGCAGCTGCGAGCCGTGGACTTCCCCGTAAACCTCGGAGGAGGACTTGATTTCCGGCATCATGCTGCGCGGGACACCGAAGATGCCGAGGATTTTGTCGTCCCACTGAAGCGTTTCGAGGTCCATGAACAGGGTCCGGGAGGCGTTGGTGACGTCCGTGACATGGACGCCGCCTTCCACGCCGCCGGTCAGGTTCCACAGGACCCAGGCGTCGGTGTTGCCGAAGACCAGGTCCCCGGCTTCAGCTTTTTCCCGGGCGCCGTCGACGTTGTCAAGGATCCATTTGATCTTGGTGCCGGAGAAGTACGTGGCCAGCGGCAGGCCCACCTTCTGTTTGAAGCGGTCCGCGCCGCCGTCCCTGGCCAGTTCGTCCACGATGTTCTGGGTGCGGGTGTCCTGCCACACGATCGCGTTGTAGACCGGCTTCCCCGTGGTCTTGTCCCACACCACTGCGGTTTCGCGCTGGTTGGTGATGCCGACGCTGGCAATATCGTGCCGCGTCAGGTTCGCCTTTGAGAGGGCCGAACCGATGACCTCGCGGGTGTTGTTCCAGATTTCAGTTGCATCGTGTTCCACCCAGCCTGGCTGGGGAAAGATCTGCTCGTGCTCCATTTGTCCGGAGGAGACAATGGCGCCGCTGTGGTCGAAGATGATGGCGCGCGTGCTGGTGGTGCCCTGATCGATGGCGACTACGTACTGGTTCATTGTGACGTCCTTGTCTTGTTGGTTCTCAAGAGGGTCCGGGTCAGGCAGCAGCCGTGACGATGATGTGAACATTGCCGTCGTCGGACCGCCGATGGCAACAGCGGTCCGACGACGAGCAGCGCCACGGCGAGGGGGCCAAGGCCTGAGGGCGTGCCGATGAAGGTGAGGATTGCCAGCACCAGCGCGAAAGTGCCGATGCCTTCAGGTGCACACCCGACTTGGCGGCGACAAAAACACCCGCGAATCCGGCGATTCCCCACCCCCCTGTGGCCACCAGGAAGCCGCCGTTGCTACCTTTTGTCCCCCTCAAAGCCACGTTGGCAACGACGCCGCAACCCAACAGTGTAAGCATGCACGTGCCAAAAACTTCGGAGAGGAAGACTATTCCTAGAGACATCTTCGACTCCTTCTTTTTTAGTTGTCGGTCCCCCGCGGGTGAAGGGCCCTTGGGCCGGGGCACTGGGGCGCCCCGGCCGGCCGCGTGGCCTTAGGAAACCAGGCTGTGCGTCTCCACGCGGTGGAAACGCTGCAGCACGCCCTGGGCGTGCTTGATCTCAGCGGCGCGGGCTGCCGCGTCCCATTTCAGGGGGACGGACAGCACCTCCGCCACTTCATTGAGAAGTTCACCGGTCACCAGCCCCCGGAACGCCAGGGAGGTACGCCGGATGAAGACATCCACCAAGTGTCCCACCTGCTCGTTTGCCGCCATGAACTCCAGCTCCCGGACGCTGAGCTCCCGGGTTGACCGCAGCGGCTGGTCGGGTTCTGCGTCGAGGTATTCGATGACCGCTTCGGCGCGGGTACCGTAGCGCGTCAGCAGACCTGCGGTACGGTCCGCGTCCCGGCCGGCAGCCATATGCGCCTTGATCCACTTCTGCTCTCCCGCTTCATCCGCAGGGAAGCCGGCACCGCCGCCGATGGGAAGCTGGGCTGTTGACACCTTGCGCTGTACGCCGAGTTCGTTGAGGACGTCATTGGTCAGGTGCTCTCCGAGGGCACGGAACGTGGTCCATTTGCCGCCCACGAGGCTGAGCACGACGGCGCCGCTCCCCTTGTCCCCGGAAGCCCGCCGTTCGATGCGGTAGTCGCGGGAGACGAAGCCCGGCTGGGTGGCATCATGGCTCGGCAGGGGGCGCACACCGGAGAAGGTGTAGACGATGTCGTCGGCGGTGACGTCGATCGAAGGAAAGACATGGCCGATCAGGTCAAAGAAGTACTGGATTTCCCCGTCCGTGCAGACGGCGTCCTCTGACATGTCCGCGTCAACGTCGGTGGTGCCCACCAGGACCCGGTCCCCCATGGGGTAGATGAGGACAATCCGGCCGTCCGTGTGCTCGAAGAAGATTTCGCGTCCGCGGCAGGCGGCAAGGAGGCCGGGGTGGTCCAGCACTATGTGCGATCCCTTGGTGCCACCCATGAAGGACGATGCAGCACCCATCGCCTCGTTGGTGAGGTCCACCCACGCCCCAGTGGTGTTCACGATGATGTCCGCCGTGAAGTCGAATTCTTCCCCGGTGAGTTCGTCGCGGAGGCGGATGGTGCCTCCCTTGCCGGTCCCCGGGTTGGGTGCGGATGACATCGACTGCAGGGAAAGGTAGTTGCTGGCCCGAGCCGTGTCCCCCTGTCCGCTGGTACGGGCAAAACCTGCACGGCCGGCCTTCTCACCGTCCTGCAGGACGTCCAGGGTCAGACGCTCCGGGTTATGGACGGACGCATCAAAGTAGGTGGCGGTGTATTTCACGTCCGGACGAAGGGCGGGCAGCTCTTCAAGGGCTGCCTTGTGCGTGCGGAACTGGTGCCGCGGCACCGTACCGCCATCGCGGGAAAAAGAGTCATAAAGGCTGAGGCCGGCCTTGATAAGGAATGCTCCCCGCTCCTTGGGCTTGCCCTGCTGCTTGTGGGTCAGGAAGCGCAGCGGTGCGGACAGGATCCCGGAAAAGGTACTGAAGATGGGAATGGTTGTCTGCAGGGGCTTGACGTAGTGCGGTGCGATCCTCAGCAGCCGGTTCCGTTCGACGACCGATTCGCGGACCAGGCGGAATTCACCGTTTTCGAGGTACCGGATACCGCCATGGATCATGTGCGAGGACGCGCCGCTTGCACCCTGGCAGTAGTCACCGCGCTCCACCAGGGCGACATCCACGCCCTGCAGCGCAAGGTCGCGGAATGTTCCCACACCATTAATGCCGCCGCCCACCACCAGTACTTTGGCGTGCGGACGGCGGCGCAGGTTGTGGACTGATTGGCGTTCCACCCCATGCCGGGGCGCAGCAACAGACGGTTGAGCAGATGAATCCTTGGGTCCCAAAACAACTCCCTTGGGGCTTTGTGTTATGCGGCCGCCGCTGGATGGCGCCGCCGTTCTGCTCTATTCTTCGGAGAAATGGAAAATGGCGTCAAGGACTATGCACGAATGTGCAGAACGGACGTGCGATGGCACTTTCGCGGGATCAAGAAGCGCTGCGAGCTGCACAAATGTACTACCTGCAGGACCTGACGATGGACGCCATCGCACGTGAACTGCGCACCTCCCGGTCCACAGTTTCACGGCTCCTGTCCTCCGCCAGGGAGTCCGGCCTGGTGCAGATCCAGATCCGCAACCCCCTGGACACCGGTCCGGAACTGGAGGGCATAATCCGGCACCGGTACGACCTGGACGTGCACGTAGTCCCCATCCTGGGCATCCTCAACGAAGCGGAAACACTTGACCGGGTGGCCATGCAGGCGGCCCGCACCATCGGGCCGCTGGTGGATTCCAATGCCATCATCGGCGTGGCCTGGGGCTCAACTCTCAGCGCGGTGAGCCGGCATCTCACCAGGAAAATCACGCACGACAGCGTCATTGTCCAGCTCAACGGCGCCGGCAACATGCACACCACCGGCATCACCTATGCAAGCGACATCATGCGGAGGTTCGGCAGCGCCTACGGGGCGCGGGTGGAACAGTTCCCCGTCCCGGCCTTCTTCGACCACGCGGCCACCAAGACCGCAATGTGGAACGAGCGCAGCGTCCAGCGCGTCCTGGAACTGCAGGCAAAGATGAGCATCGCCATCTTCGGCGTGGGTTCAGTGCACGCCGACTATCCCAGCCACGTGTACGCCGGAGGTTACCTTGACGAGGAGGACCTGAACGCGCTGGCCAAGTCGGACGTGGTGGGAGACGTTGCCACCGTATTCTTCCGCGGTGACGGCTCCTCCGACGGGATTGTCCTGAACGAACGCTCCACCGGCCCGTCGCTGGCCCAACTCCGCCAGGTCCGCCGCAGGATCTGCGTGGTGTCAGGGGTTTCCAAGATCAACGGCCTCCGCGGAGCCCTCGCGGCCAGGCTCGCCACCGACCTGATTCTTGACGAAGCCACCGCACGACGGCTGGTCGATTACGAGGGACTGACCAGCTGAAGTGGGTAGAGTCGTTGCCATGAGAACCTCACCCCGGCTCAGCCTCAACAACGGCGTGCTGATAGACCAGCTCGGCTTCGGGCTGTACAAGGTGCCGGCAGCTGACGCGGAAGAGCTGGTGGCCACCGCAATCGCCGCGGGCTACCGCCACTTTGACACCGCCGCGATGTACGGAAACGAAACCGGCGTGGCCCGCGGCGTCAGCTCCCAGCTGGATGCAGGGACCGGCAGTGGCGGCTCCGGCGAGCTGTTCCCGTCCCTGACCCGTGAAGACATTTTTGTCACCACGAAGGTGTGGAATGACCATCACGGCTACGACGCCACCCTGCAGGCCTTTGATGATTCCATGGTCAACCTGGGCCTCGACTATGTGGACATGTACCTGATCCACTGGCCCTGCCCGCGCCGGGGACTGTTCCCCGAGACCTACCGGGCCCTCGAAACCCTGTACCGGGAAGGCAGGGTACGGGCGATTGGGGTCAGCAACTTCCAGCCGGCGCACCTTGACCGCCTGCTCCAGACCGCCGAGGTGGTCCCCGCCGTCAACCAGATCGAACTGCACCCATGGCTGCAGCAGGACGAACTCCGTCATAAGCACGCCGAACTGGGGATCCGCACCGAAGCGTGGAGTCCGCTGGGCCGCGGCCAGGTGCTCTCCGATCCCGTCATCCAGGCCTGCGCCACGGAGCACCACCGCACCCCGGCGCAGGTGATCCTCCGCTGGCACATGCAACTGGGAAACATCGCCATTCCCAAGGCCAGCTCTGAGGCCCGCATCCGGGAAAACCTGGACGTTTTCAGTTTCGAGCTCTCCGAACGCGACCTGGTGGCCATCAGGGCTCTGGACCGCGGACAGCGGACCGGTTCACATCCGGACAACGTCAATTAGGCCGCGCATGGATACCGTGAACCCGGGGACTTCCCCTGCGCCTGAATACTTCAGCCAAGGCCTTGCCACCCGTGCCTCCGCCTCCACAATCACCCTCGACGACGGCACTGTGGCCTTTTGGACCTATGAGCCCCTCGAAGCGACGCCGGACACCCGCACCGTGCTAGTGGTGCACGGGTTCCGCGGCGACCACCACGGATTGCTGCGCGTGGCGGACCAACTTCCCGATATGCGCATCATCATGCCGGACTTGCCCGGCTTCGGCAGCTCCGACGCTTTTGCCCGGGACCCGCACTCCGTGAAGCGGTACGGACAATTCATCTCCGACTTCATGGCCGCCCAGGACCTCGGGCCGGACACCGTGCTTCTTGGGCACTCCTTTGGCTCCATCGTGGCGGCCCACTTCGTGGCCGACAACCCGGGGGCCGTGCGCCCGCTGATCCTCATCAACCCCATCGCCGCTCCTGCATTGGAGGGACCCAAAGGGGTGATGACGCGCCTCGCCGTGCTGTACTACCGGCTCGCTGCACGGCTGCCCCGCCGCCCGGGCCTGGCGTTGCTGCGCAATCCGCTGATAGTGCGGATAATGAGCGAGACCATGGCCAAAACCCGGGACCGTGAGCTGCGGGCCTTCATCCACGGCCAGCACCATGCCTATTTCAGTTCGTTCGCAGACCGCGACAGCCTCCTGGAATCCTTCACAGCCTCCGTCAGCAGCCACGTGGCTGAAGTAGCCGGGCAACTGGAACTGCCCGTGCTGCTGATCGCCGGTGAAAAGGATGAGATCGCCACCCTTCCCAGCCAGCACCGCCTCCTGGAACTCCTGCCGGACGGCGAACTCAAGGTGATTCCCGGCGTCGGACACCTGATTCACTACGAAACGCCGGAACCGGCCGCCCGCTACATCCGCAGCTTCCTGAAGGACCATCCCGCGTGAAGATCGTCATTGATGCACGTTTTACCCGTACCGACCACCACGACGGCATCAGCCGTTACGGCGCGAGCCTGATCGCAGCCACGGCGAAAATCGCGGATGTGTCCATGCTCATCTCGGACCCCCGGCAGCTCGCCCTGCTCCCGGACGTCCCCTACACGCTCATCAGCAGTCCGCTCTCACCCCTGGAACTCTTCGTTGCGCGCAAGGTCAACGCCGTGGGGGCCGACGTCGTGGTGTGCCCTATGCAGACGATGGGGACCTGGGGCCGGAAGTACGGCTTGATCCTGACCCTGCACGACCTCATCTACTACGAGCACCCCGCTCCCCCCGGCTTCCTTCCGGCCCCTGTCCGGCTGCTCTGGCGGCTCTACCACAAGGCGTTCTGGCCACAGCGTCTGCTCCTCAACAGGGCCGACACCGTGGCAACCATCAGCAGGACGACGGAGGCGCTGATGGCCAAGTACCGCCTGACCCGCCGGCCGGTCCGCATCATCGCAAACGCTCCCCAGCCCGCGCAGGAACCCCGCGATCCGCGCGAGGGAGCGGACAAGACGATCATCTACATGGGCTCGTTCATGCCCTACAAGAACGTGGAAACCATGGTGGCCGGGATGGCCGGCCTGACCGGGTACACCCTGCACCTGCTAAGCCGGATCACTCCGCAGCGGAAGTCCGAACTGGAAACCCTTGTCCCGCCGGGCGCATCCGTGGTGTTCCACAACGGCGTGACAGACGAAGAATATGACGCACTGCTGCGGCGGGCCACGGCGCTGGTGAGCCTGTCCCGGGCCGAGGGGTATGGCCTTCCCCTGGTCGAGGCCATGGCTGTGGGCACGCCCGTCATCGCCAGCGACATTCCGATTTTCCGGGAAGTCGGCGGAGATGCGGCCCTTTATGTTGACGCGGAGTCGCCTGCGCAGTTCGCAGATGCCGTGGGGCAACTACAGGATGGGGCGCACTGGCAGGACCTGTCCGGCCGGTCGGTTGCCCGCGCGGCACAATTCAGCTGGGACGAATCCGCCCGCCAGTTGGTGGATGCGGCCCACGAGGTGATGGCGAAGAGGCGCCGCTAAAGAACGTCCACACCGTCAAGGCGCAGCTGCACCGGGTCCGTGGTCCGCTTGGCTGCCACCGCTGCCCGGGTTACCCGCAGCGCGCGGACGACGGCGGCGGCCTGGGCGTACGTGAAGAACAGCAGGGTCCGGACGTCCTCGGCTGAGCGCCTGCCGGAGGGAGGCGCGGTGAGCAGCAACGGGGCCGGCCCTGCTGTGCGCACCGTCATGGCCTCGCCGGCCAGGTGCGCTTCCACCGCACCGGTGAAGTGTTCAACCGCTGCCCGCGGCCCGGTCACCGATGCGATCCGCACGGCGGGGGGAAGCCCCAGTTCTGTCCGAAGGGACAGCTCCCGCTGGGCGTAGCCTGCCGGATCCCACCGCAGCAGGGCGCCGGTGGCGGCCGGGTCCGTGGCCGTGACAACAACCAGTCCGCCGTCAGGGGCAGGCCGGACAAGGGCGGCCGCATTGAACCAGCGCCGCACGGTGTCCTCCCCCGCCCGGAGGGTCTCCCGGCGCAGCAGTGAATCGCCGTCCAGCAACAGGGCAGCGGCATATCCGCCCTCCGCAACCGGCTCCGCACCCACCGTTGCCACCACCAGCGCCTTGCCGGCAGACACCTTTGCCTTCACCTGGTCTCCGGAGGAAGTGACTACTGTCCTGCCCGGAAAGGCCCGGCCGAGTTCCTCGGCAGTGCGCAGGACTCCGGTGGCGCCTTTTCGAAGCCGTCTGCCGCCGCAGTGGGGGCATTTCCAGTCCGGAGCGGGGGTGGAACACCAGCGGCACTGGGGCAGCGAAGAGGTGCCGGCCAGTGCCAGGGGCCCCTGGCACTGGCCGCAGCGGGCAGGTTCCCGGCAGGTGTCACAAACCAGGGAGGGGGCGTAGCCGGCCCTCCCTACCTGTACCAGCACCGGGCCGCGCTCCAGTCCTTCCTTGGCCGCCTGCCATGCGGCATGGGGCAAGCGGGCGATGGTGGCGAGCGGGTCCCGCTCCTGCTCGAAGCTGTCAGCGGTGTTGATCACGCGGGCAACGGTGCTGCGGAGGGTGGCCCTGTCAGTCTCAATGGGGAGTGCCCAGCGCGCCTCCACCAGCCGCTGCGACTCAGTGCTGCGGGCGTGCCCGGCAAGGAGGCAGGCCGTTCCCTCCTGTTCTGCCCGCAGGAGGAGGACTTCGCGCGCATGGGCATAGGGCGCACGCTGCTCGATATGGAGGTCGTCCCCGTCGTCCCAGCAGGCCACCAGTCCGAGGTCCCGGACCGGGGCGAAGGCTGCCGACCGGGTACCGATGGCAATCCTGGCGCGGCCCGCCAGCAGGCGCAGGAAACTCCGGTAGCGGGGCGTTGGGCCGTCATCGGCGGTTAGCCGGGCCACCGCCTCCGCCGGTACCAGAGCTTTGAGCGCTTCCTCCAGCCGGTCCAGGTCCCGGTAGTCGGGCACCACCAGCACCGCGCCGCGGCCGGAGGAGTAGGCGGCGGCGGCGGCCTCCGCGAGGAGGACCGGCCAACCTGCGGATCCGTAGCCCTGCAAGGGGTTGACGACGGCTCGAGGGGATCCGCCACCAGCCAGATGCCGCAGGAACGCGGCACCGGTGCGGTACGCCGCCCAGGCTGAAACGCCGGGGGCCGCAGGAGGAGCAGCGTCGGCTTCCGTTGTCCCGGTGTCCAGCGCAGCGGGGTAATCCTTTTCCAGCCTGGCAACCCGGGGCGGCACGGCAAGGCGGAGGACGTCGCTGACCGTACCCGCATACCGGGCAGCGACCGCGGCCGCCAGCTCCCTGATGGCGGCCGTCAGGACCGGGACCGGGGACACAACCTTGGCCAGGGGCACCAGGCTGTGTCCGGCGTCGGACTCCGCTAACCGCTCAAGCAGGAATCCGGTGAGGTCCTGGCCGTTGAACTTGACCTTCACCCTGACTCCAGGCTGGGCGGCCTGGTCCAGCTCAGCCGGGACGGCATAGTCGAAAGGACGGTCCAGGTGCGGCAGGGAGGAGTCAACCAGGACCCGCGCCACCGGAAGCTCCCCCGCCAGAGTGACGCCGCCGGCCATCTTGCGCGCGGGAAAACCCTGCAACAGGCTTGGCTGCACGGAACTGTCAGCAACCATGGCAGTTACCTCCGTTCAGCCGCCGCTTGGACAGGAACAGCAAAGCACCCGGCACTGACATGGGACTGCCGGCCTGCGCGGCAGGCTCCCGGCGTGGACAGGCGCGCAACTAGGCGTTGAAGAAAGCCTTGAGATCGTCCACGCGGTCCAGGCGCTCCCACGTGAAGTCCGGTTCGTCGCGGCCGAAGTGGCCATGCGCGGCCGTCTTGGCGTAGATGGGCCGCTTCAGGTCCAGGGCGTCGATGATCGCACGGGGACGCAGGTCGAAGATTTCCGCGATGGCTTCACTGATGCGGGCCGGATCAACTGTTTCAGTCCCGAAGGTCTCCACGTAAGTTCCCACCGGCCGCGCCTGGCCAATGGCGTAGGCAATCTGGATTTCGGCGCGCTTGGCCAGCCCGGCAGCCACCACGTTCTTGGCAACCCAGCGCATGGCATAGGCGGCGGAGCGGTCCACCTTGGACGGGTCTTTTCCGGAGAAAGCGCCCCCGCCGTGCCGGGCCATGCCGCCGTACGTGTCCACGATGATCTTGCGGCCTGTGAGGCCGGCGTCGCCCACCGGGCCGCCAATGACGAACTCGCCGGCAGGGTTGAGGATGTTCGCGGCGCGCGAGACGTCCAGGTTGGCCGCGGCGAGGACAGGGGCGATGACGACGGCGGCGAGGTCTGCCCGCAGCTGCTCCAGGCTTGCGCCCTCGGCATGCTGGCTGGAAATCACCACGGTTTCCACGGAAACCGGCACGTCCTTGTCGTAGCCCACGGTGACCTGCGTCTTGCCATCCGGGCGAAGGTAGGGCAGCTGGCCCGTCTTGCGGACCTCGGTGAGCCGTTCTGACAGGCGGTGCGCCAGCCAAATGGGGGTTGGCATGTAGGACGGCGTTTCGTCGCTGGCGTAGCCGAACATGAGGCCCTGGTCGCCGGCGCCCTGGAGGTCGTAGTCGTCCTCCTGGCGGCCTTCGCGGGCCTCCAGGGAGTTGAAGACGCCGCCGGCAATGTCGTTGGACTGCTGGCCGATGGATACGGAGACGCCGCAGCGGGCGCCGTCGAAGCCGTTGGCGGAGGAGTCGTAGCCGATGCCCAGGATGGTCTCACGGACGATCTGCGGGATTTCGACGTAGGCGTCGGTGGTGACTTCGCCGGCCACGTGCACCAGCCCCGTGGTGGCCATTGTCTCCACTGCCACGCGCGATTCGGGATCCGTGGCCAGCAGCGCGTCCAGGATGGCGTCACTGATCTGGTCGCAGATCTTGTCCGGGTGGCCTTCCGTAACGGACTCGGAGGTGAAGAGCCGGAGCGCAGAGGGCGTGGTCCCATGGGTCTGGGGAAGGTGCAGCGGTAAAGTCACTCAATTACCTTACTGGTTGGTGTTGGTTGCCAGACGGGAGATGTCCCCGTGCTAAGCAAACGTGGCCCGAAACACGTCAGGCCCGGGGCGAAACGTGGTTCAGTTCAAAGCTGATGCGGCTGATGATGGCCTCGGAAACCTCGGTTTTGGTTCCTGATGCTTCCTGTGGTTCGGCGCCGGACCGGGAGAGGATGACCACCGAGTTGGAATCCTGCCCAAAAACTTTGTCCGTGCCCACATGGTTGACCACCAGGAGGTCACAGCCCTTGCGCTGCAGCTTTGCTTCCGCATAGGCCAGCACACCGCCCTGGCTGTCCCCGGTTTCTGCGGCGAAGCCGACTATGAGCTGCGGGGCGCCGCCGGTGCCGGCCTGCCGCTGCTCGACAAGTTCCTGCAGGATGTCGGGGTTCCGGACCAGCGTGATGACGGGATCCGCGGTGTCGTCCCGCTTTTTGATCTTGGTATCGGAGATCTCGGCGGGGCGGAAATCAGCGACGGCCGCGGACATGATGACGGCGTCCGACCCGCTGGCAGCCTCCAGCGCGGCTTCCCGGAGCTGCAGGGCAGTCTCCACCCGCACCACTTCCACTCCTGCAGGTGGCGGGACTTCCATGTGGGCTGCCACGAACCGGACAGTGGCCCCGGCGTTTCGGGCGGCGACGGCCAGCGCCACACCCTGCTTGCCGGACGAACGGTTGCCAAGGAAACGCACGGGGTCGAGGGGCTCGCGGGTTCCGCCGGCGGTGATGGTTACGGTGCGGCCCGCCAGGGGCATCTGGTAATCCGATTGTCCCTGGACCAGCGCCATGGCCGCGTCGAAGATCACCTGCGGCTCCGGCAGCCGTCCCGGCCCCGAGTCCGCGCCGGTCAAACGGCCGGAGGCGGGTTCGAGGACGGCGGTCCCGCGCGCACGGAGTGTTTCCACGTTGGCGCGGGTGGCAGCATGCTGCCACATTTCCGTGTGCATGGCGGGGGCAAACAGCACCGGGCCATGGGCCATCAGCAGGGTGTTGGTGAGCAGGTCTCCGGCCTGGCCGGTGGCAGCCTTGGCCAGGAGGTCGGCCGTGGCGGGTGCCACCACGACAAGGTCCGCTTCGTGGCCAAGGCGTACGTGGTTGACCATGTGCACGTCATCAAAGACGCTGTTGCTGACCGGGTTTCCGGACAGCGCCTCCCAGGTGGCGGTACCGATAAAGCGGGTAGACGCTTCCGTGGGAATCACGGTGACGTCATGGCCGGCTTCAGTAAAAAGCCGGAGGAGCGACGCCACCTTGTAGGCGGCAATCCCTCCCCCGACTCCGAGGACTATGCGCACGTGACCTCCGTCAACTGCGGATCAGTCGGCTGCAGTTACTCTGCGGCTTCGATCGGCGTGGAAACCAGCTTGCCTTCGTTGATCTCGCGCAGGGCGATGGAGAGCGACTTTTCGTTCAGCTTGGTGTCGACCAGGGGCCCGACGTATTCAAAGAGGCCCTCGTGCAGCTGGGCGTAGTAGGCGTTGATCTGACGAGCGCGCTTGGCACCGAAGATCACCAGGCCGTACTTGGAGTCGGCAGCTTCGAGCAGCGAGTCGATCGGCGGGTTGATGATGCCTTCAAGGTTCGTGGACACGGATTCTCCAAATTCCTAGCGGGCTGACGGTTCCGGCAGGTGTGGATGCGGTGTCAGCCCCATGAGTGAAACAAGCTCGTCCGCTGCCCGGCGGACGTCGTCATTTATGACGGTATGGTCGAACTCCGGTTCAGCAGCAAGTTCCAGTTTAGCGGTTTCCAGGCGTCGCTGCTGTTCCTCGGGGGTTTCGGTGCCCCGGCCCACCAGCCGGCGGACCATCTCATCCCAGCTGGGCGGTGCCAGGAACACGAACTGGGCGTCAGGAACGGCGGCCTTGACCTGCCGGGCGCCTTGCAGGTCGATCTCCAGCAGGACGGAACGGCCCTCGGCAATGGCCCGGTTCACCGTGCTCTTGAGGGTGCCGTAGGTGTTCTGCCCGTGGACCACAGCCCATTCCAGCAGTTCGCCCTCGGCAATGAGCTGCTCGAACTCGTCCTTGGTCTTGAAGAAGTAGTGGACCCCGTCCATTTCCCCGGGCCGGGGCGCCCGCGTGGTGGCTGAAACGGAAAGCCAAACCTCGGGGTAGTTGTCACGGATGTAGGTGGACACGGTGCCTTTGCCAACAGCCGTCGGACCTGCGAGGACTGTCAGTCCAGGTTTCTTGCTCACGTATTCCTTTTGCGCAGTTGGGGGAAGACAGGCGCCGCCTGCCTCAATGCTCGTCTATAAAATCTACCAGCGCCCGGCGCTGGTGGACGCCCAGGCCCCGGACCCGGCGGGAGGCAGCAATTCCCAACTGCTGCATAATGGCGGCGGCCCGCACCTTGCCGATGCCCGGAAGGGCTTCGAGCAGTTCCGAAACCCTCATGCGGGCCAGAGCGTCGTCCTCCACCGCGGAGCTGATGATGTCAGCGGCGGTCCTGTCCCCATTCCGCAGGCTTTCCTTGGCGGCGGCCCGGGTTGCCCTGGCCGCCGCAGCCTTGCCCAGCGCATCGGCCCGTTCAGACGCAGATAAGGGTCGCAGGACCATCACGGACACCCCCGAAGTCGGCGGATTCATCCAAGGGCGGCCGCCCTTGGACCTGTCCTGAAACTACCCTCTGGTGCAGCCCGAATCAATGCATTCGGGCAATTGCACGCTATCCCCGCAACCCGTCCAGGGTTCGCAGCGCTGCTTCCCGCAGTCCGCTGACCTGCGGTCCCGCCGACAGGATGTCGCGGCTCGAGGTTCCCAGGACCAGCGGATAGGCAGCGCCGAAGGTGGCCCGAAGGTCCGCCGGAGTTGCCCCCTGGGCCCCGAGCCCGGGGGCCAGGATGGGTCCGCGGACGGAAGCCAGGTCCAGCTCCAGGTCCGTCAATGCGCTGCCGACGGTGGCGCCGACAACCAGGCCCACGGAACCGAGGCTGCCCGCGTACCGGGCGTTCTCCGCCGCAGCCGATTCCGTGATCCTGCGTGCCACGGAATCTGTTCCGCCCACGTGCTGGACCGAAGCTCCCTCGGGGTTCGATGTCAGCGCCAGCACGAACACGCCACGCCCGGTGTCGGCCGCGAGGTCCAGCGCGGGGCGCAGGGACTCAAAGCCGAGGTAAGGGCTCAGCGTGACCGAGTCGGCTGCCAGCGGGGACCCGTCGCGGAGCCAGGCGTCCGCGTAGGCGGCCATGGTGGAACCGATGTCGCCGCGCTTTGCGTCAGCAATCGTAAGCACGGACAAGTCCCGGGCCGTGGCCAGGACTTCCTCCAGCACAGCCATGCCGGCCGAACCGTGGCGTTCATAAAGTGCCACCTGGGGCTTCACCGCGGCCGCGAGCGAAGCCACCGCCTCAAGGACCGTCAGCGAGAAACGCCGAAGCCCCGCGGCGTCGTCGTCCAGTCCCCAGGCATGCAGCAGGGCCGGATGCGGATCAATGCCCACGCACAGCGGCCCGCGGGCCGCCATGGCGGCACCGAGCCGGGAGCCAAAGGACTCCCGGCCTGCGGCAGGTACCTGCTCAGGCATGCTGCAGGGCCGCCTTCTGCGACTCCGCAAGCGCTGCGGCGTGCTCCTGCAGGCTGGTGACGGACCACTCGTAGGTGCGCATGGCCTCGATGGCCTGGACGGCGGCGTTGAACTCGGCCACCGTGGTGATGCACGGGATGCCGATGGACGTTGCCGCGGCACGGAGTTCGTAGCCGTCGCTGCGGGCTTCGCCGCCGGACGGGGTGTTGAAGACCATGTCGATCTCGCCGGCCACAATCAGGTCCGCGATGGTGCCCTCACCTTCAGCGCTGCTGCCCTCGGCCACCTTGCGCACCGGGGTGGCCTGGATGCCGTTGCGGCGCAGGACATCGGCGGTGCCCCCGGTGGAGACGATCTCGAAGCCGAGGTCGGAGAGCCGCTTGACGCCCATGATCACCGAGCGCTTGTCCCGGTTGGCCACGGAGACGAACACCTTGCCCTCGGTGGGCAGCGCGTTGTTGGCACCGGCCTGGCTCTTGGCGAAAGCGGTGTCGAAGTGCTTGTCGATGCCCATGACCTCGCCAGTGGAGCGCATCTCGGGGCCGAGAAGGGAGTCCACCACCTTGCCTTCAAGGGTGCGGAACCGGCTGAACGGCAGCACGGCTTCCTTGACGGCCACGGGGGCGTCCAGCGGCAGGCTTGATCCGTCGCCAACTTCCGGCAGCATCTTGTAGGCGCTGCGGAGCTGGTTGATGGTCACGCCGGTGCCGATCAAGGCAGCTGCTTTGGCCATTTGGACCCCGGTGGCCTTGGACACGAACGGCACGGTCCGGGAAGCACGCGGGTTGGCTTCCAGGACGTACAGGACGTCGGAGGCCAGCGCGAACTGGATGTTGATGAGGCCGCGCACGCCCACGCCTTCAGCGATGGCACGGGTTGCCACGCGGACGCGTTCGACGACGTTGCTCCCCAGGGTGATGGGCGGCAGGACGCAGGCGGAGTCGCCGGAGTGGATGCCGGCTTCCTCGATGTGCTCCATGATGCCGCCCAGGTACAGATCGGTGCCGTCGAAGAGGGCGTCGACGTCGATTTCGACGGCGTCCTCCAGGAAGCGGTCGATCAGCACCGGGTGGTCCGGGGTGATTTCGGTGGCGTTGGCGATGTAGCGGGAGAGGTTGGGTTCGTCGTAGACGATTTCCATGCCGCGGCCGCCCAGCACGTAGGACGGGCGGACCAGGACCGGGTAGCCAATCTCGTCGGCGATGCTCTTGGCGTCCTCGAAGGAGACGGCGGTGCCGTTCTTCGGTGAGACCAGGCCGGCCTTGTCCAGCACGCGGGAGAAGGCACCGCGGTGCTCGGCGAGGTCGATGGCTTCCGGGGAGGTGCCCAGGATGGGCACGCCGGCGTCGGCCAGCTGCTGGGCCAGCTTCAGCGGGGTCTGGCCGCCGAGCTGGACGAACACGCCCATGACGCCGCCGGTGCGTTCCTCTGCGGCGATGACCTCCAGGACGTCCTCAAGCGTGAGCGGCTCGAAGTACAGGCGGGTGGAGACGTCATAGTCCGTGGAGACGGTTTCCGGGTTGCAGTTGACCATGACGGTTTCGTAGCCGGCCTTGCGCAGCGCCATGGAGGCGTGGACGCAGGAGTAGTCGAACTCGATGCCCTGGCCGATGCGGTTGGGACCGGAACCGAGGATCAGGATGGACGGCTTGGAGTGCAGCGCAACCTCGTCCTCCTCGTCATAGGCCGAGTAGTGGTACGGCGTGTACGCGGCGAATTCGGCGGCGCAGGTGTCCACGGTCTTGTACACCGGACGGATTCCAAGGGCCTGCCGCACACCGCGGACCACGGCCTCGGAGTTGTGCGTCAGGGCGCCGATCTGCTCGTCAGAGAAGCCGTGGCGCTTGGCGCGCTTGAGCATGTCGGCCGTGAGAGCGCCCGCCTGGCGGATTTCTTGGGAGATCTCGTTGAGCAGCTGGAGCTGGTCAAGGAACCAGGGATCGATCTTGGTGGCTTCGAAGAGCTGCTCGACGGTGGCGCCGCCCAGGAGGGCGCGCTGGACCTGGTGGAGGCGCCCGGTGGTGGGGCGCTTGGCCTTTTCAATGAGCTCCGCCACTTCGTATTCGGGGACGGAGCTGAAGTCCAGCTGCGAGCCCTTCTGTTCCAGGGAACGCAGGGCCTTCTGCAGGGCTTCGGTGAAGTTGCGGCCCATGGCCATGGCCTCGCCCACAGACTTCATGGTGGTGGTGAGGGTGTCGTCCGCCGCCGGGAACTTCTCGAATGCGAAGCGGGGTACCTTGACCACTACGTAGTCCAGGGTGGGTTCGAAGGACGCGGGGGTCTTCTGGGTGATGTCGTTGGGGATCTCGTCCAGGGTGTAGCCCAGGGAGAGCTTGGTGGCGATCTTGGCGATGGCGAAGCCGGTGGCCTTGGAAGCCAGAGCGGATGAACGGGAAACACGCGGGTTCATCTCGATGACCACCACGCGGCCGGTCTTGGGATCGATGGCGAACTGGATGTTGCAGCCGCCCGTATCCACGCCCACCTCGCGGATGACGGCAATGGCCACGTCGCGCAGCTTCTGGTACTCGCGGTCCGTCAGGGTCAGGGCCGGGGCAACGGTGATGGAGTCTCCGGTGTGTACGCCCACGGGATCGAAGTTTTCGATGGAGCAGACGACAACCACGTTGTCGTTCTTGTCCCGCATCATCTCGAGCTCGTATTCCTTCCAGCCCAGGATGCTCTCTTCGAGCAATACCTCGCTGGTGGGGCTGTACTGCAGGCCTTGTCCAACGATGCGGCGCAGGTCCTGCTCGTTGTAGGCCAGGCCGGAGCCCAGTCCGCCCATGGTGAAGGAGGGGCGGACCACCATCGGGTAGCCCAGGTCGACGGCGGCCGTGAGTGCCTCGTCCATGGTGTGGATGATGTGGCTGCGTGCGGATTCGGCGCCACAGCGTTCCACGACGCCCTTGAACTTCTCGCGGTCCTCACCGAGCTCGATGGCGGCGATGTTGGCGCCGATCAGCTCCACGTTGTACTTCTCCAGTACACCGTTCTTGTCCAAAGCGATGGCGGTGTTCAGCGCAGTCTGGCCACCCAGGGTGGGCAGCACGGCGTCGGGGCGCTCCTTGGCGATGATCTTCTCCACCACCTCGGGGGTGATGGGCTCCACGTAGGTGGCATCGGCGAACTCGGGGTCGGTCATGATGGTGGCCGGGTTGGAGTTCACGAGGATGACGCGCAGGCCCTCCTCTTTGAGGACCCGCAGTGCCTGCGTGCCGGAGTAGTCGAATTCGGCGGCCTGGCCGATGACGATCGGGCCGGAACCAATGACGAGGACGCTCTTGAGGTCGGTACGTTTCGGCATTACTTCTTGTCCTCGGTCTTGTTGTCGGTGGCGGTGTTGGTGTCAGCGTTCTTCGTGTCCGCCATCAGGTCAATGAAGCGGTCGAACAGGTAGGCGGCGTCGTGCGGGCCCGCCGCTGCTTCCGGGTGGTACTGCACGGAGAAGGCCGGGATGTCCAGGCAGGCGAGGCCTTCCACGACGTCGTCGTTCAGGCTGATGTGGCTCACTTCCACCCGCCCGTAACGCGCCTCCGGAGCCTCGGTGGCGCCGTCGAGCGGTGCGTCCACGGCAAAGCCGTGGTTCTGGGAGGTGATCTCCACCTTGCCGGTGCGCCGGTCCATGACCGGCTGGTTGATGCCCCGGTGGCCGTAGCGCAGCTTGTAGGTGCCAAAGCCGAGAGCGCGGCCGAGGATCTGGTTGCCGAAGCAGATGCCGAAGTAGGGGAGCTTCTCGTCCAGGACGGAGCGCAGCAGCTTCACCTGGGCGTCGGCGGTGGCGGGGTCACCCGGGCCGTTGGACATGAAGAAGCCGTCCGGGTTGACGGCCTTGACGTCCTCCAGGGTGGCGCTGGCGGGAAGTACGTGGACGCGTACCCCTCGCTCCGCGAAACGGATGGGGGTCATGGATTTGATGCCGAGGTCGATCGCCGCGATGGTGAAGCGGGGTTCATCTTCCCAGCCGTGGTCCTTCGGTTCCACCACGTAGGCTTCGTCGACGCTGACTTCCTCGGCCAGGCGCGAACCCTCCATGGGGGCGCTGGCGAGGACGGCGTCGAGCAGTTCCTTGTCCGAGGCCTCGGCAGCCTCGCCGGAGAAGATGCCGGCGCGCATGGTCTTGTGCTCGCGCAGGTGGCGGGTGATGGCGCGGGTGTCCACGCCCTGGATGCCGACGATGCCCTGGGCCACCAGTTCCTCGTCCAGCGATCGCTCGGACCGCCAGTTGGAGGGCCGCCGCGCAGCGTCGCGGACGATGTAGCCGGCCACCCAGATGCGCCGGGACTCGGCATCCTCATTGTTCACGCCGGTGTTGCCGATGTGCGGGGCCGTCTGCACCACCAGCTGGCGGGCATAGGACGGGTCGGTGATGGTTTCCTGGTAGCCGGTCATGCCGGTGGCAAAGACGGCCTCGCCCAGGGCGGTGCCGGTGGCGCCGTAGCTGGTGCCGCGGAAAATGCGCCCGTCTTCGAGAACTAGCGCTGCCGGAGCGGAGGTGGTTGCTGTCAATGTATTCGCTTTCACTGTCTTACTTTCCACTGGTGGCACCAGCCGCTGGGGCTGACGAAATCAAATCCTGAAGGGCTTGGTACAGCACATCCTTGTCCGCGGCGCGGCGTGTCCGGAAGCCGGTGTCCAGCTCGTGCCTGCCAAGTGTCCAGGCAAGCACCAGCAGGCCATCCTTTTCTACGAACTTACCCGCCATGCCGCTGTCCTGGCGTACGCCGGTGAGGGACGCCGCCGGGATGTACAGGGCGGGCGCCCCGGCTCTTTCGTAAAGGACGCCGTGCGGGTACACGGCGAGGCTGGAATTGGTGCGGATGCCCAGCCCGTGAACCGCGATCCGGTCAAGCCAGTCGCCTGCGGTGGTGGTGGCCACATACTGGCCCTCGGCGACTGCGATGGGCTCCCCCGGTGCGCCGGGCACCTGGGGCAGCTGCTCGACGTCGGACTGGCGCTTCAGGCGGTTGCGCCACCCCACGGCGAGAAGGACAAAGACGACGGCGACAACCGCCAGCATGGCAAGGCCGGGAAGGATCTTGTCCATCAGGCCGCGCCCGCCGGGGTTGCGGCGGCTTCGGGGTGGGGCGTGTTGAGGACGCCGCCGAGTACGGTGGGGTGCCCCCTGAAGAAGGTGGCCACGACCTTGCCCGGAAGTTCCCTGCCCTTGAACGGGGAGTTGCGCCCCATGGTGGCCATCTGGAACGGGTCCACCGTCCAGCGTGCCGCCGGATCAACCAGGATGAGGTTGGCGGGTTCGCCTGCCTCGATGGGCCTGCCCTGGTCGCTGAGCCGGCCAATCTTCGCCGCCGCGGTGGACGTCACCCTGGCGAAGTCGGCCCATGTCATCAGGCCGGTGTCGATCATGGCGTGCTGGACCACGGAGAGTGCTGTTTCCAGGCCCGTCATGCCCATGGCTGCCTGCGCCCACTCGCATTCCTTGTGCTCGCTGGGGTGCGGGGCGTGGTCTGTGCCCACCACGTCGATGGTGCCGTCTGCCAGGCCGGCGCGCAGTGCCTGGACGTCGGCGTCGGTGCGCAGCGGCGGGTTGACCTTGAAGACGGGGTCGTAGCTGCGGACCAGGTCATCGGTGAGGAGCAGGTGGTGCGGGGTGACCTCGGCCGTGACGTCGATGCCGCGTTCCTTGGCCCAACGGATGATTTCCACCGAGCCTGCGGTGGACACGTGGCACACGTGCAGGCGGGAGCCCACGTGCCGGGCCAGCAGGACGTCGCGGGCAATGATGCTTTCCTCGGCCACCGCAGGCCAGCCGGTGAGGCCCAGCACGGCGGAGACGTCGCCTTCGTTCATCTGTGCCCCGGCGGTCAGGCGGGGTTCCTGGGCGTGCTGGGCCACGACGCCGTCGAACGCCTTGACGTACTCCAGGGCGCGGCGCATCAGGACGGGGTCATGGACGCAGATGCCGTCGTCGGAAAACATCCGCACCCGGGCACGGGAATCGGCCATGGCGCCGAGCTCTGCCAGCTGCTCTCCTGCGAGGCCGACGGTTACAGCGCCCACCGGGCGGACGTCCACCCAGCCGGCCGCACGGCCCAGGGTGTAGACCTGCTCCACGACGCCTGCGGTGTCGGCAACGGGCGTGCTGTTGGCCATGGCGTGCACGGCGGTGTAACCGCCGAGCGCAGCCGCACGCGTTCCGGTCTCCACGGTTTCGGCGTCCTCGCGGCCGGGTTCGCGGAGGTGCGTGTGCACGTCCACCATGCCGGGCAGTGCCACCAGGCCGGTGGCGTCGATAACGGTGGCGCCGTCGGCGGATAGGCCACTGCCGATCTCGGCGATGATACCGTCGCGGACCAGCAGGTCTGCGGGCTCGCCGCCGAGGATGGCGGCGCCCTGGATGAGGTAGGTTCCGGTGTTGGCTGCCATCAGATGCTCTCCTTGGTGGAAGGGGCGGCGGCAGCGTAGGCCGGTGCCCGGTGGGCGGCTGGTTCCCGGGTGTCACCGGAGAGCAGCAGGTACAGCGCGGCCATCCGCACGGACACGCCGTTGCGGACCTGCGCCAGGACGGTGGACCGCGGCGAGTCCGCGGCGGCGGCACTGATTTCCAGGCCTCGGTTCATGGGCCCGGGGTGCATGATGATCGTATCCGTCATGCCAAGGTCATCCAGGGCACGGAGGCGGTTGTCGTCAAAGCCCCACCGGCGCGAGTATTCCCGGGTGCTGGGGAAGAAGGAGGCGTTCATCCGTTCGCCCTGCACGCGGAGCATCATCATGGCGTCGACGCCGTTTGCGAGCGTCTGGTCCAGGTCGTAGCTGACGCTGCAGGGCCATTTTTCGACGCCGACGGGCAGCAGAGTGGGCGGGGCCACCAGGGTGACTTCCGCGCCGAGGGTGCGGAGCAGCCAGACGTTCGAACGCGCCACACGGGAGTGCAGAACGTCGCCTGCGATGGCCACCCGCATGCCTTTGAGGTCTGCCCCTTCGGAGCCGGTGCCCGCGAGGCGGGCCCAGTGCCGGCGCATGGTGAAGGCATCGAGCAGGGCCTGGGTGGGGTGTTCGTGGGTGCCGTCGCCTGCGTTGATGACGGCTGCGTCGATCCAGTCGGTCGCGGCGAGCCGGTGGGGTGCGCCTGACGCCCAGTGGCGGATGACGACGGCGTCCGCACCCATGGCGGACAGCGTTTGGGCCGTGTCCTTGAGGGATTCGCCCTTGGAGACGGATGATCCCTTGGCGGCGAAGTTGATGACGTCCGCCGAGAGCCGCTTGGCTGCGGCTTCGAAGGAAATGCGGGTGCGGGTGGAGTCCTCGAAGAAGAGGTTGACCACGGTGCGTCCGCGCAGGGCCGGGAGTTTCTTCACTTCCCGCTCCCCCACGGCCGACATTTCCTCGGCGGTGTCGAGGATGCGGATGGCGTTCGAAAGGCTGAGGTCCTCCGTGGACAGAAGGTGCTTCATGCGCCGCCCTCGATCACGACTTCATTGACGGGGACGCCGGCGTCGGACATGTCCGTTTCTTCGAGCCGGACCCGGACCTTCTCGGAGGCAGCGGTGGGCAGGTTCTTGCCAACGTGGTCGGCGCGGATGGGAAGTTCCCGGTGCCCGCGGTCGATGAGGACGGCCAGCCGGACGATGCGGGGTCGGCCCAGATCGACGAGGGCGTCGAGGGCAGCCCGGATGGTGCGTCCCGAGTAGAGGACGTCGTCGATGAGCACCACCACTTTGTTGTCGATGCCGGTGCGGGGCAGACGGGTGGGATACGGCGGCCGTGTGCCCTGGTGGGAGAGATCGTCACGGAACATGGTGACGTCAAGCTGTCCCACGATGGCTGCGGCGTCAACGGTGTTGTCCGCGGCGGCAATTTTTTCGGCAAGCCGGACAGCCAGCGGGTAACCGCGGCGGGGAATGCCCAAAAGGACCAGGTCCCGGGATCCCTTGTTGGCTTCGAGGATCTCATGGGCGATACGAGTGAGTGCCCGGTCAATGTCCGCCTGGCTCAGGACGACCCTGGCTGGAACCGGTGCGCTGGTGACAGAAGTCAACGCTCGTCTCCCCTTTCCCCGCCTCACAGGACGGAATTAAAAAAGGAATGTTTGCTTTTCAAAATTACCACACGGTCCCCGGGCCCCGGCCCCGGAACAACGCGGCGCTCATCACACCCGGTCCCCGGACGCGGGTCCTTGGTGGCGCGGTAGGCCCAGCTTAGGCTGTCGGTTATGCCGATGTATTCGCAGCACCCTTCCCCCGGCCTGCCCGACGACCCTTACCACGGGCCGGGCGGCCCCGTCCCCCGGCAGGCCAACCCGAGCTGGATGGGACAGGTGCAGCCGCAGCACTACCAGGCCGCGCCGGGCCACCAGGGCCAGCCGCTGGCTGCCGTGGTGCCGATGCAGGCGCAGGGGGCGGTGCTGCAGGCATCCCGCACGCGCAGCGGGCTGGTGGGCCTGGCGGTGGCCGGTGGCATCCTGGCTTTCCTGAGCCTTTTCCTGGTGGTGCCGTTCCTGTTGTCCAACACCGGCGTCGCCGGGTTCGTGATTGGCTTCCTGGCCTCGCTCATTCCGTTGACGGTGGTCCTGGCGGCGGTGCACATCATCGACCGGTGGGAACCGGAACCCAAGCGGCTGCTGTTTTTCGCTTTCATATGGGGCGCGGCGGTATCCGTTGCCGTGACCCTGCTCATCCAGCCGTTCTTCGTGATCGCCTTCCAGTTCAGCGGTGAACCTGACCTGCAGACCTACATGGCCACCGTGCAGGCCCCCATCGTCGAGGAGTTCGCCAAGTCGTTGGGCCTGCTGATCCTCCTGCTCGCGGCGCGGCGGCAATTCGATGGACCGGTGGACGGTGTGGTGTTCGCCTTCACCATCGCCGGCGGGTTCGCGTTCACCGAAAACATCCTCTACTTTGGCCGGGCCGTCGCGGAGTCGGCGTCCCCGGCCAGCGACTTCGCCCAGATTTTCTTCCTCCGCGGCGTCATGTCCCCGTTCGCCCACGCGATTTTCACCGGCACCACCGGCCTTGTCATGGGCTTTGCCGCGAGGCGGTTGCACACGGGCGCGTCGATCGGGGCCTTCTTTGTGGGGCTGCTGCCGGCCATGTTCCTGCACAACCGGTGGAACAGCATGGGGCAGGGGTTCGTGCTGGACTACATCGTGGTCCAGGTGCCGATATTCCTCCTGGCGGTGGGCGGCATCATCTTCCTGCGGGTTGCCGAGAAACGCCTGACCCGGCAGCGCCTGCTGGAATACTCGGCGGCGGGGTGGTTCACGCCCGCCGAGGTGGAACTCCTGGCCACCCGGGCGGGGCGGCGCACAGCCCTGGCATGGGCGGCGGGCTCAGGCAGGAAGCCGCAGATGAAGCAGTTCGTGAAGACGGCCACCCAGCTTGCCAACACCCGCCAGCGGATCCTGAGTGGACGCGACGTGCCGCTGCACCAGGCGGAGGAAAGGCAGCAGCTACAGCAGATCCTCTCCCTGCGGGCAGCTGTGGCCGCCTGAACTGTTCCGCGGCAACGCAAAAGGACCCCGCCAACGGCGGGGCCCTTTGCATGTTCCTGAGGCGGAGCCTACGCGAGCAGCGAAGGCTTCAGCTGCTGCAGGCGGCCAAGAAGGCCGTTGATGAACTGGGGCGACTCGTCGGTGGACAGCGACTTTGCCAACGCAACTGCCTCGCTGACGGCTACGCCGTCGGGGACGTCGTCGTTGTAAAGAAGTTCCCAGGTGCCGATGCGCAGGATGATGCGGTCTACCGACGGCATACGCTCCAAGGTCCAGCCCTGCGAGTAGGTCTCCAGGAACTCATCGATTGCAGCCTGGTGGGACAGCACGCCTTCGACGATTTCCAGGGTGTAGGGGTTGACCACCTGGTCGGTCTTTTCCCGGCGTGCACGGAGCACGTCGAACGCCGAAACAGAGCGCTGCTCCGCTTCGAAAAGAACATCCAGTGCCCTGTTGCGGGCTTTACCGCGGGCGCTCACTACTCAGTGACCCGGCCCAGGTAGCTGCCGTCGCGGGTGTCCACCTTGACCTTGGTGTTGTTTTCGATGAACAGCGGAACCTGGATCTCGTAGCCGGTTTCCAGGGTGGCCGGCTTGGTGCCTGCCGAGGAGCGGTCGCCCTGCAGGCCCGGCTCGGTGTAGGTGATTTCCAGGACAACGCTCGGCGGCAGCTCGATGTAAAGGGGGGTGCCGTCGTGGATGGCGATGTTGACCATCTGGTTTTCAAGCATGAAGTTGGTGGCGTCGCCAACGGTGGCGCCGGAGACCGTGATCTGGTCGTAGTCGGAGGTGTCCATGAAAACGAAGTCCGCGCCGTCCTGGTACAGGTACTGGTAATCGCGGCGGTCCACCGTGGCAGTCTCGATCTTGAGGCCGGCGTTGAAGGTTTTGTCAACAACCTTGCCGGACATCACGTTGCGCATCTTGGTGCGCACAAAGGCGCCGCCCTTGCCAGGCTTGACGTGCTGGAATTCGATGATGTTCCAGAGCTGGCCCTCGAGCTTCAGGACCGTTCCGTTCTTAATGTCATTAGTGGTTGCCACTGGGTTCCTCTGGTTTCTTTGTCCGGCCGCGCGGGCCGGATGCTGTATGCCGGGCGGGCACGCCACAACGGCCCGCCTGCACGTGTTTGTCAAAAATCGCGTGGATGCAAAAATTCCACAACCATTCTACCGGTAAATAGCGGGCAGCCTCTCCGCAGCCGCTGCCTGCCGCTTCAGCAGGCGAGATCCAGGACGTCCCGGGCCCGCTGGAGCGCGACGGTTGAAGAGTAGATTTGGGCGGCGTCGGCCGATTGAGCCACCCTCAGGTCCAGGGCTTTGGAGAAAGACTCCACCGCCGCCGATGTTTGTCCGGCCGCGTACTGCGTCCTGCCCAGGTACTGGAGGGCCAGCGCTTCCCGGGGCGTGCCGTGCACCTCCGCGAGGAGCTGGCGGAACAAATCGATGGCGCGGTCGAGGCGGTGGGAGACGCTCAGCACCTCGGCTTCGAACACCCGCAAGCGGAACGACTCCGGGTCCTTGAACCGTGCCTCGGCCAGCAGCTCAGCCGCCTCGGATGCGTGCCCTTCCACCAGCAGCACGAAGATGTGATCGGCAGGATCAGCTGAGGCCGCCAGGGCTTCCCGGACGGCGTCTTCGTTGACGACCTGGGGCCGGAGTGAGTCCGGGTTGATGCGGATTCCCGGGAACCCGGCCTCGGGCCAGTCGGTGGTGCCGCTCATGTCGCCCTGCATCAGGAAGCAATTTCCTGGTAGGCCGCAAAGAGCAGCGAGGTGTCCGGCACGTCAAGGATGCCCGGCTTTCCAATACCGTCCAGCACGACGAAGCGCAGGAGGTCGCCGCGGGACTTCTTGTCGCGGCGCATCCCGTCCAGCAGGCCCTGCCACCGGTCCCGCCGGTAGGTGACCGGCAGGCCGAGGCCGTCCAGGATGCGCCGGTGCCTGTCGGCGTCGGCATCGCTGAGCCGCCCGACGCTGCGCGCTAGTTCGGCTGCGAACATCATGCCCACGGAGACGGCCGCGCCGTGGCGCCACGAGTAGCGTTCCACCAGCTCGATGGCGTGGCCCAGGGTGTGTCCGTAATTCAGGATCTCCCGCAGTCCGGACTCTTTGAGGTCCTCGGAAACCACTTTCGCCTTCACGGCGATGGCCCGCTCGATCAGTTCACGAAGGGCGTCTGAGCGGGGGTCCACCACTGCGGCGGGGTCCTTTTCCACCAGGTCCAGGATGGCGGGGTCGGCGATGAAGCCGCACTTGATGACCTCCGCCAGGCCGGAAATGATCTCGTTTTTCGGCAGGGTGTCCAGGGTGTCCAGGTCCGCCAGGACGGCAGCGGGTGGGTGGAAGGCACCTACGAGGTTCTTTCCCTCGGCGGTGTTAATGCCGGTCTTGCCCCCGACGGAGGCATCAACCATGCCGAGCAGGCTGGTGGGCATGTGGATCACCTTGACGCCCCGCAGCCAGGTGGCGGCGACAAAGCCGGCGAGGTCCGTGACGGCCCCGCCGCCCACGGCAACGATCGCGTCCGAGCGGGTGAAGTCGTTCTGGCCCAGAACCTGCCAGCAGAAGGCAGCCACCTGGATGTGCTTGCCTTCTTCGGCGTCGGGGATTTCCGCAGTCAGGGACGTGAAGCCGGCTTCTGCGAGTTCATCACGGACGGTGTCGCCGGTAAGGCGCAGGGCGCGGGGGTGGATCACCAGGACCCGGCGGACACGCTCTCCGAGGAGGGCGGGAAGGTCACCAAGAAGGCCGCGGCCGACGACGACGCCGTAGTTGTTGCCGGCGCCCTCGCCGGTGACGTTGATGACTGATGATTGCGTGTTCACTTTTCAACTTCCTGTTTGGCAGCTGCATGGTGGCGCAGGGCTGCTTCCAGCCGGCCGCCGAGTTCGGGTATGGAACCGTGGCGGACGTCCAGGGTGATGTCGGCCAGCCTCTCGTAGACCGGCCTGCGGGTGGCGAACATGGCCTTCCAGCGGCCCATGGCGTCGCCGGCAAGGAGCGGGCGGCCTGAGTTCCGGGCAATCCTGTCCGCCACGGTATCGGAATCGCATTCGAGGTACACGACGGTGCAGCGGCCAATGAGCTGCTGGGTTCCGGAGTCGAGTACCGCGCCGCCGCCGAGGGAAATGACGGTGGGCGTCCCGTCGGCCTCCTCAACTGCATCGGCTACTGTCCGGGCCTCAATTTCCCGGAACGCGTGCTCCCCGCGCCCCGCGAAGATTTCGGCAATCGATCCGTGACCCGCGACGATGACGGCGTCCGTATCCACAAACCGGACGCCAAGCTGTTGTGCCAGCTGCTGGCCGATGGCCGACTTGCCCACGGCCATGGGGCCGATGAGCACAATCGGACGGTTGCCGAACGGGCCGGCACTGCTGAGGTGGAGCACTACTGGCCGATCGAGTCCAGGGATGCCGGGATGTTGTCCAGGTAACCCTTGATGTTGCGGGCGGTCTCCGACACCGAGTCACCGCCGAACTTCTCAATGACGGCTTCGGCAAGGACCAGGGCCACCATGGCCTCGGCCACCACGCCGGCGGCCGGGACGGCACAGACGTCCGACCGCTGGTGGTGCGCCTTGGCCGGCTCGCCGGTGCTGACGTCGATGGTCCGCAAAGCGCGGGGCACGGTGGCTATGGGCTTCATGGCGGCCCGGACCCGGAGGACATCGCCGATGCTCATGCCGCCTTCGATGCCGCCGGCGCGGTTGCTGGCACGCACGATGCGGCCTTCGCCGTCGCGCACAATTTCGTCGTGCGCTGCAGAACCACGGCGGGCCGCGGTGAGGAAGCCGTCGCCGACCTCCACTCCCTTGATGGCCTGGATGCCCATGAGTGCGGCGGCCAGCCTGGCGTCCAGCCGGCGGTCCCAGTGCACGTAGCTGCCCAGTCCGGGCGGGAGTCCGTAGGCCAGGACTTCCACCACTCCGCCGAGCGTTTCGCCTTCCTTGTGCGCAGCGTCCACCTCGGCGACCATGGCGTCCGAGGTTTCGCGGTCGAAGCAGCGGAGAGGGTCAGTGTCCAGGGCGATGACGTCCCCGGGCACGGGCAGCGGTCGGCCTTCCGGCACGGTCACGCTGGCGATGGAAACGGTGTGGCTGACCAGTTCGATGCCGAGGTGCTTGAGGAACTGCGCAGCCACGGTGCCCAGCGCAACGCGGGTGGCGGTTTCCCGGGCACTTGCGCGCTCCAGGACCGGGCGGGCTTCGTCAAAGCCGTATTTCTGCATGCCGGTGAAATCCGCGTGCCCGGGGCGGGGACGGGTCAGCGGCGCGTTGCGGGCCTGGTCCGCGAGGAGTTCGGCGTCCACAGGATCGGCGGACATGATCTGCTCCCATTTGGGCCACTCGGTGTTTCCCACCTGGATGGCAACAGGACCGCCCTGCGTGCGGCCGTGCCGGACGCCGCCGAGGATGGTGACCACGTCCTGCTCGAACTTCATCCGCGCACCGCGGCCGTAGCCAAGGCGGCGGCGGGCGAGGGAGTCTGCGATGTGGCCGCTGGTGATCTCCACACCGGCGGGGACGCCCTCAATAATTCCCATCAGAGCCGGACCATGGGATTCACCGGCAGTCAACCAACGCATAATTTCCATCCTGCCACGTAGGGCGGTCAGAACGCCCGCCGGGCAAGGCCGACTGCGTCACACATCACATCTATGACAGCTGCATTAACGTCTTCCCCGAGCCGGGTGAAGAGCCGTACCTGCTCCACGGCCTGGTACAGCAGCATTTCCAGGCCCGGCACCACGCGGCCGCCGCCGGTCTGCCAGACGGAGGCGATCAGGCTGGGCCAGGGGTCGTACGCCACGTCCAGCAGCACGCCGGGAGTGGTGGTCTTCAGGGCCGCGATTTCCGCGGCGAGTCCGTCGGCCGCGCGGGGCGGCAGCGTGGAAATCACGACGTCGGCTTCCGCGGTTGCGCGGGCGGCACCGGCCAGTGGGCGGATCTCCAGGGAGATACCAAGGCTGTCCGCAGCCCGGCGCACCTCACCCGTCCGGGACGCGTCGCGGACGAACACCTGCACTGTTCCGGTTCCCATGTCCTTCAGGGCAGCCACGGCTGAGGCAGCAGTCCCTCCCCCGCCCAGGACAACGGCGGATGGGGCTGCGGCAGTGCCGGCATGGCGGAGCGCGTTGACGATGCCCGTGACGTCCGTGTTGGAGCCCACCGTCCTCACGCCGCCGTCGGAGTCCTCGAAAGTGACCGTGTTGACCACACCAAGGGTCCGGGCCACGCCCCGTACCTCATCAACCTGCGAGAGCACTGCCGTTTTCAAGGGCATGGTGACGGACAGCCCCCGCCACCCGGGCTGGTTCCGGATCTGCCGCATGAAAGACGGCAGCAGCTCCTCCGTCACGTCGATCGCCGTGTAGCTGATGCCGGCCCCCAACTGCCCGTAAGCCGACAGGTGCAGCGCAGGGGACTTTGAATGGCTGATCGGGTGGCCCAGGACGGCAGCACGCAGGCTCATGTGCAGCGGCCAGGGTTGGCCTGGCACCACGCGTTGTACTGCTCCACGTAGGTGTTGTGTTCAGCCAGCGTCTTGGCGAACTTGGTTTCCTTGGTGTCCAGGTTCACGGTCACCCAGAACAGGTAGTCATTGGCTTTGGGCTTGGCCGCTGCATCGATCGCGGTCTTGCCGGGAGACCCGATGGGTCCCGGTGGCAGGCCCGGGTTCGCGTACGTGTTGTAGGGGTTCGACTTGTCCTTGCGTTGCTCATCCGTGAAGTTGAAGCTCCTGGTGCCCAGGCCGTAGGTGACGGTGGAGTCGACCTGCAGGAAGCCGCCGGTCTGGTCGTTGGGCTTGAGCCTGTTGTAGATGGCGCCGGCCACGTCGCCGTAGTCTGCCTGGCCGCCCTCGGCCTGGACGATGCTGGCCACCGTGACGGCTTCATACTGCTTGGCGGGGTCGGTAATACCCTGCGCTACCAGTTCATCGGTGGTGGCTTTCACCAGCGCCTGCAGTATGTCCTTGGGAGCCGTTCCCAGGGGGAAGCGGTACTCGCCGGGCGCAAGGTAGCCTTCGAGGTTCTTGGCGTTGGCGGGCAGGCCGAACTGTGCCGGCTGGTTGCTCAACGCCTGGAGCTGCTGCATTGAGATCCCGGAGCCCTCGGAAATGGCCTGCAGGGACTCGCCGATACGAAGGCCTGCGCTCAAGGCGAAGTAAATGACCTTGGTCTTGTCCTTGCCGAGCAGGACATTCACTGCGTCGGCGTTCTTCATCTCGGTCTTGAAAGTGTAATCACCCGGCGACAGCGTTCCACCGGAAGCGTGGAACGCCTGCAGGAAGGTATCCGCGTTGGCAACAACGCGCTGGCTTTCCAGTTCGGTGGCAACAGACCGGGTTCCTTCGCCGCTCTGTACCGTCACCTGGACCTCTCCTGTTCCAGGCCCTGGGAAATCCGACGGCTTGCTGCCGCCGAGGAGGGGCTTGAGGAACTGCGCACCCACGGCCACTGCTGTCACGAAGACAGCCAGCGTCAGGAAAAGGGCCAACAGGCGGCGGCGACGGCGGACCTTCTTCGAGGGCCGTTTCACTTCCTGCGTTGCCGACCCCGCCGGAAGCAGTCCGTGGACCGCGTCGTGGTGGGGGACGTCTTCGTGTGCGTCGTCGTGGTAGCCGGCCGCGTCGTATGCGTGGTCGCCGTGCACCTCATCCGGGAAGTCGTGCGCAGGGACGTCATGCTGCAGGCCGTCATCGTGGTGCAGGTTGTCTCCATGCTGCAGGCCGTCGTCATGGGCCTCTGCAGCGTGGTGCGGGACGGGCTCGTGGTGGGCAGCATCAAGCCGGGGCCCGTTTGCGTCCTGCAGGACGTCGAAGGGGTGTGCGCCGTCGTCGTGCCCGGAGACAACCGGCAGGGATTCTGCAGCGTCCCCAGTGCCGGTGGCAGCGGCGTCAGGCTGTTCTTCCTGAATGGACGGCGGGACTTCCGGTGCCGCCGGAACATCACCGGCCCCGGGAAGCGGAGCGTAGGTGGATTCGGCTGCCGGGGACGGGGCTGCGGGCGGGGCCTCGGGGGCCGGCGGAACATCGAGCGTCTCGTAGGCCTGCGGGGGCACGGCATCCTGGCCAGCGGTATTAAGGCTCTTCTCCCGCGCCCGCAGTTCCTTGCGGGTCAGCGGCCTCGCTGCCCCCGTGCCCAGCGGGCTGGAGGTGTCGTCAATGTTGGCAGGGCTCACTGTTGCCTTCCATTATCTGAAGATCGGGCCGTGTCTGCGGAGGTGGCGCGGACGGATTCGTCCAGGCCCCCGGCCCCCAGGTCCACGGACGGGGATGGCGCTGTCACGCGTGAGCCGACATCCGCTCCCCTGGCTTTCTGCATGTCGATGGCGTGCTGAAGAATACCGGCCGCCGCGACCTGATCAACTACTTTACGGTGGTCCCTGCTGCTCATGCCAGCTTCGTGGAGGTTCCGGTGGGCCGTGACACTGCTCAGCCGCTCATCCACCAGGTTGACCGGGACTGCCAGTCCGCGGCTGGAAAACTCGGCAACCAGCAACTGGGCGTAGTCCGTGGCCATCCTCGCAGAGGCGTGTTCTTCACCCTTCAGGGTCCGGGGCAGTCCCACAAAAACCTGCACCGCCCCGAGTTCCTCCGCCAGCCTGGCAATGACGCGCACGTCTGAGTTCTTCTTGGGATTCCGGTCCAGGGTCTTGTAGGGCGTGGCAAGGATGGAGTCCCGGTCACAGATCGCCACCCCTACCCGGACCGTGCCGACGTCCACCCCCAGTTTGACGCCCTGGGGGCAGCCGCCAACAGCAACAGGATTGGTCATGGCGGGATTAGCGCCTGGAGATGGCGTCGACGACGGCTGCCAGGGCGGCGCCGACCTTGCCGGCGTCCGTGCCGCCGCCCTGGGCAACGTCATCCTTACCGCCGCCACCACCGCCGAGGACACCGGCGGCGACGCGCACCAGCGCTCCGGCCTTGACGCCGGCTTCCCGGGCGGCCTCGTTGGTGGCCACCAGGATCAGGGGGCGGTCGTTGGCGACGCCGGCGACGGCCACCGCAGCAGCCTCGGAGCCCAGCCGGTTTCGCAGGTCCAGGGCCAGTCCGCGCAGGTCGTCCGCACCGCTGACGGTGCCGGCGTCGTGGGCCACCACCCGGACACCTGCGGCATCCTGGGCGGTGTTGACCAGCTGCGCGGCGGCAGCGGCCAGCTGCTCCTTGCGCAGCCGGTCCAGTTCCTTCTCCGTGGCCTTCAGCTTGGCCAGGGTGGCGGAAATCCGGTCGGCGAGCTGGCCGGACGGGACCTTCAGCAGGTCCGTCAGCTCCGTCACCAACGCGCGCTCGGCGGCGAGGTGGCGGAAGGCCTCCATGCCCACGAACGCTTCAACGCGGCGGTTGCCCGAACCGACGGACTGCTCGCCAAGGAGGGACAGGCTGCCGATGAGCGAAGTGTTGGCAACATGGGTGCCGCCGCACAGTTCGCGTGACCATGCGCCGTCGATCTCCACCACGCGCACTTCGCTGCCGTAGTTCTCGCCGAACAGCGCCATGGCACCCATGGCCTTGGCCTCGGCAAGGCCCATGATCTTCGTATCCACCGCGTAGTTGTTGCGGATGGCCAGGTTGGAGACCTCTTCGATCTCGGACCGGGTTGCAGTGCTCAGTCCTTCACCCCACGCGAAGTCAAAGCGCAGGTATCCGGCCTTGTTGAATGATCCACGCTGGGTGGCTTCCGGCCCGAGGATCTGGTGCAGGGCAGCGTGCACGATGTGCGTGCCCGTGTGCGCCTGCTCCGCGGCGTGCCGGCGTTCACGGTCGACGGCGGCGCGCACCAGGGAGTCTGCGCCGATTTCGCCTTCGCGGACAATCGCCTTGTGGACGCTCAGGCCCTTGATGGGGCGCTGGACGTCCAGGACCTCGACGACGAATCCGTCGCCGGTGATGAGGCCGGTGTCGGCGGCCTGGCCGCCGGCTTCGGCGTAGAACGGGGTTTCTGCCAGCACGAGTTCGATCTCGTCGCCGGTGGCTGCCTGCTGGACCTGGCGGCCTGCGCTGAGCAGGCCGCGGACGCGGGACTCGCCCTCGAGCTCCGTGTAGCCCGTGAAGACGGTCTCGCCCTGGCCCAGGAGCTCCTGGAAGACGCTGACGTCGGCGTGGCCGCCCTTCTTGCCCTTGGCATCTGCCTGGGCGCGCTGGCGCTGTTCCTGCATGAGGCTGCGGAACGCCGCCTCATCAACCTTCAACCCGGCCTCTTCGGCCATCTCGAGCGTGAGGTCGATGGGGAAACCGTAGGTGTCATGCAGGGTGAAGGCGTCCTCGCCGGACAGCGGCTTGTTGGCGGCCTTGGATTCCTTGACCGCGTCCTCCAGCCGGGCGGTGCCGGATGCGATGGTGCGCAGGAACGCCTTCTCCTCGGCGTAGGCGATGCGGCTGATCCGCGCGAAGTCGGTCTCCACCACGGGGTACACGCCCTTCATGGCGTCGCGGGAAGCCGGCAGCAGCTCAGGCAGGCAGGCCTGCTCGACGCCCAGCAGGCGCATGGAACGCACGGCACGGCGGATCAGGCGGCGCAGGACGTAGCCGCGGCCTTCGTTGGAGGGGGTGACGCCGTCGGAGATCAGCATCAGGGCAGAGCGGATGTGGTCGGCCACAACGCGCATGCGGACGTCGTCAGTGTGGTGGGGATCCTCAGGAGTCTCTGCGGAGGTGTATTCCTTGCCGGACAGTTCAGCGGCCTTGTCGATGACCGGACGGACCTGGTCGGTCTCGTACATGTTCTCGACGCCCTGCAGGATCATGGCGAGGCGTTCCATGCCCAGTCCGGTGTCGATGTTCTTCTTGGGGAGCTCCCCCACAATGTCGAAGTCGACCTTGGAGCGCACGTTTTCGATCTGGTACTGCATGAAAACGAGGTTCCAGATTTCGATGTAGCGGGTCTCGTCAGCCAGCGGGCCACCTTCGACGCCGTAGGCGGGGCCGCGGTCGTAGTAGATCTCTGAGCAGGGACCGGCGGGGCCGGGCTGGCCCGTTGACCAGTAGTTGTCCGACTTGCCCATGCGCTGGATGCGTTCAGCGGGGACGCCGGTGTTCTTGAGCCAGAGTTCCTCGGCTTCGTCGTCCTCCTCGTAGACCGTCACCCACAGCCGCTCGGGCGCAAGGCCGTAGCCGCCGTCGTCAACGCTGGTGGTGAGCAGCTCCCAGGCGAACTTGATGGCGTCTTCCTTGAAGTAGTCGCCAAAGGAGAAGTTGCCGCACATCTGGAAGAACGTGCCGTGGCGCGCGGTCTTGCCCACTTCCTCGATGTCGCCGGTGCGGATGCACTTCTGCACGCTGGTGGCACGGGAGTAGGGCGGTTCCTCGCGGGCGGTGAGGTAGGGAATGAACGGGACCATGCCGGCCACCGTGAACAGCAGCGAGGGGTCGCTGGAGACCAGCGACGCGGAGGGAACCGCGGTGTGGCCCTTGCTGACAAAAAAGTCCACCCAGCGCTTTGTGATCTCCTGCGACTTCATGAGCTGTTTTCTTACCCTTCTTGGTCCGCGCCGATGGGGCACGGATATTTCGTTCAGGTGGCGGGTTTCCGGATCGGATCCCTGCCGGTTGTTGACTGGCTGCCGGTGACGGGCCCCGCGGGCCTAGCGGCGAACCACTTCCGCGGACTCGATGCCGAGCGCGGTCCTCAGGTCGGTTTCCCGTTCGTGCATTCCTGCCCGGACGGCGTCGGCGAAGTCGTACACACCGTCGGCAAGCCGGCCCACAGCACGGTTGAGGCCCTCGGGCCCAAGGCTGGACTGGGCCTGGTTGATTTTGCGGAAGGCGATGACGCCAATGGCCACGCCGATTCCCATCCACACAATTCTTTTCATCGTCTTCTTTTCGAATCTAGCGGCTGCGGCGCCCGGCAGCGGGCTTCCGGCGGTTGGCGAAAGCACTGCGCACGCCGTAGCTGAACGCGGCAACCTTGATCAGCGGGGAACCCACCGTGGCGGCAACCAGCGATGACAGGGCGGAGATGTTTGCGGAAGCGTCCGAAACGTTCGACGAGATGCCGTCCACCTTCTTCAACTGCTGGTTGGTGGTGGAAACGGTGGCGGTGACCTCATCCATGAGGGGGGTGGCGCCGTCGCTCAGGGACCTGATGGTGGTGCGTACCTCATCGAAGACCTTCCCCAGTTTCAGGATGGGGACCGCAAGCAGCAGGACCAGGAGTGCAAAAACCCCGGCAGCGATCAGGCCGGCAATATCGCCACCAGTCATAGACGTTCATCTCCTCGAAATTCCGTGGGTGGGTTCAGTCCTGCGCACGCCCGGAAGGGCGGAACGCAGATGTCCCCCAAGTACCTTACATACAAAGAAGCCCGCGGCGCTTGCCACGGGCTTCTTTGGATACGCTGCTGGGATTTAGCGTGCGTAGAATTCGACGACGAGCTGCTCTTCGCAGGTCACCGGGATTTCCGAACGCTTGGGGCGGCGGACCAGGCGTGCCTGCAGGGCCTCCAGCTTGACGTCCAGGTAGGCCGGAACGGCAGGCAGGACGTCGCGGTGGCCACCTGCTGCGGCAACCTGGAGCGGAACCATGGTTTCGCTGCGGGTGTGGACGTGGACCAGCTGGCCCTCGCCGACGCGGAACGACGGGCGGTCAACGCGGATGCCGTCAACCATGATGTGGCGGTGCACAACCAGCTGGCGGGCCTGGGCGATGGTGCGGGCAAAGCCGGCACGCAGGACCAGGGCGTCCAGGCGCATTTCGAGCAGTTCGATGAGGTTTTCACCGGTCAGGCCCTTGGTGCGGCGGGCCTCTTCGAAGGCACGGGTCATCTGTGCTTCGCGGATGCCGTACTGGGCGCGCAGGCGCTGCTTTTCGCGCAGACGAACGGCGTAGTCGGAGTCCTGCTTCTTGCGGGCACGGCCATGCTCACCGGGGCCGTACGGGCGGCGCTCCATGTACTTGGCGGCCTTGGGGGTCAGAGCAATGCCGAGGGACCGCGAGAGGCGGGCCTGACGGCGAGCACGAGTGTTGTTAGCCACTTGTGTCCTTCCAATATCTGCGGTGTGTCAGTGTTACTGGCCTCCATCATGGAGAGCATCGGCCAACCGCTGCCTTTTGCTACTGGGCGCAGGGCATAACCTGTCCAACGAAAATTGGGGAGATTGTGCGCCGGCGCCTTGCCAGACAAGGATTCAGCTTACCACGTGGTTACTTGCCCCGGACAATCTTCCGCAGCCGCTCAAGCCGCTGGGCAATATCCCGTTCGGCACCGTTGCCGGTTGGCTGGTAGTAGTCCCGGCCCACCAGGTCATCCGGCGGATACTGCTGCGCCGCCACTCCGTGCGGCGCATCGTGTGCGTACTTGTAGCCCACACCGTGGCCAAGCTGCTTGGACCCGGGATAGTGGGCATCGCGCAGGTGGGCGGGTATGCCCACGCCGAGTCCCGCACGGACGTCCGCGATCGCCTTGTTGATACCCATGTAGGCGGCGTTCGACTTCGGCGCCGTGGCGAGGTGGACCACGGCCTCGGCCAGGATGATCCGCCCTTCGGGCATGCCGATGAGCTGCACCGCCTGCGCGGCGGCGACGGCGGTCTGGAGCGCCGTGGGGTCTGCCATGCCCACATCCTCAGCGGCGGAGATGACAATCCGGCGGGCTACGAACCGCGGGTCCTCCCCCGCTTCGAGCATCCGTGCAAGGTAGTGGAGGGCCGCGTCCACGTCCGAACCCCTGATGGACTTGATGAACGCGCTGGCAACGTCGTAGTGCTGGTCGCCCGCGCGGTCATAGCGGACGGCGGCGGCGTCCAGGGCGCGCTCGGTGTGGCGCAATTCCACGGTGACCGGGGCGTCGGGTGCCTCTTCCTCCCCCACCGGACGCCCGACGTCGTCCGCGTCACCGAAAGCGACGCCGGCCGCAGCCTCAAGCGCTGTCAGCGCCCTGCGCGCATCCCCGCCGGACAGCCGGACCAGGTGTTCCAGCGCGTCGTCGCTGAGCCTGACGCTGCCGCCCAGCCCGCGCGGGTCCTCCACGGCCCGCAGCAACAGTCCCTCGATGTCCGCGTCGGTCAGGGGCCTCAGCGTGAGGAGCAGGGAGCGGGACAACAGGGGCGAGACCACCGAGAACGACGGGTTTTCCGTGGTGGCGGCCACCAGGACCACCCAGCGGTTTTCGACGCCGGGCAGCAGCGCGTCCTGCTGGGCCTTGTTGAAGCGGTGGATCTCGTCCAGGAACAACACTGTGGTGGTTTTGTACAGATCCCGCGCCGTCAGGGCATCGTCCATGACGCGGCGGACATCCTTGACGCCGGCAGTGATGGCGGACAGCTCCACGAACTTCCGGCCCGGTCCACGGGCAATGACGTGCGCCAGGGTGGTCTTCCCGGTACCGGGAGGCCCCCAGAGGATCAGGGAGCTGGGACCGGCGGGACCGGCGGCGTCGGCGCCTGCTCCGGCTGCCAGCTGGCGCAGCGGCGAACCCTGGCCGAGCAGGTGCTGCTGGCCCACCACCTCGTCAAGGGTGCGGGGACGCATGCGGACGGCAAGGGGGCTTCGCGGCGAACCCTGTCCCCGCGCACCCTGTCCGCGGGAACCGGCGCCAGTCCCTGCATCGGAACGGTCGTCGTCGTCGTTTTCCGGCCCGTTCCCGAAGAGATCATCCACATAGATAGGCTACTTCCAGTCCAGCACCTGTTTTTCCCGGCCTTCCCGCCGGCCCCCTGACACCGGAGGAACCGCCATGCCCGCCCCAGGTTCGCCCGGCACCCCGCCCCCGGTCCGGACGGCATTCGTCTCCGGTGCCCGGCTGGCCGGCTGGGCGGAACGCTTCGGCGCCTCCCACGGCGGTTACCGGATGCAGGATGACGACGACGGCCTCCGCCTGGTGGCAGGCGACGGCGCGGAAGCACTCCTGCAGCCGCCCTGGCCGGCAGACGGCCGCCCCGGACGCGGCGCCGGACCCCTGGAACGGCTGGTTGCCCTTGCATCGCAGCCGCGCCGGCTGGGACTGCTGCTGGTACGGCGCGGCGGTTACGGCGTCGGGGTGGCAAGCGAAGGCGTGTTGCTTGCAGCGAAGGCCGGCACCGGGTACGTGCAGTCCCGCACCGCCGCCGGGGGCCAGTCCCAGCAACGGTTTGCCCGGCGCCGTTCCAACCAGGCGGACGCGTTGGTAGCGGCGGTGGCGGAGCAGGCAAGGCTGGTTTTCGCCGGCCACGCCTTCGAATACATAGTTCCGGGCGGTGACAGGGCACTGGCCGACCTGGTCCTTCAAGAACCCCTGCTGCGTGACTACGCGCGCCTGCCGCGCCTTGCCTACCTGGATGTGGTTGAGCCCCGGGCCGCCGTGTTGAAGAAGGCGGCGGCGGACGCCTGTTCGGTGCGGATCACGGTGACGGATGCCTAGTGCGGCGGAAGTCCGGTTTCGACGGGCCCAACCAACTGCTGTCAGTCAGCAGCCGGTGAGCGCACGCCGGGGCCGTTCCTGGCGGTAGAGGTAGCGGGCCGTTTCGCGGAACCCGGCTTTCGCATACAGCGTTTGAGCGCCATGGTTCGCCGCTGTTACCAGCAGCCAGAAGCCTGCGGCTCCATGCTCCCTGCCGGCCTGCAGCAGGGCCTGCAGGATTGCTCCCGCGAAGCCCTGCCGGCGTGCTTCCGGCAGGGTGGCCATGCAGTACAGGCCGGCCTGGTTGCTCCCGGCGGGAAGGGCAAGGCGCCCGACGGCGGCGGCCCGGCCTTCGCTGTCCCGCACCAGGGCATACAGGGACGGACAGCCCCGGAGGATCTTTTCGGCGACGGCCAGGGAGTCCGCCCCGCCACGGCCGTCCACCTGCCACCAAACCTGCAGCCACTCCTGCGATGGTTCCGTGGAGAGTTGCACGGCCGGCGTGGCGCCTGCGGGAACCGGGATGTCCGTGGCGCTGCGTGTCATAACGAAAGTCTCGGACTGGCTGGTGAAGCCCTCGGCGTCCAGCAGCCGGTGGAGTGCGGATGCTGCTGGAGTGTCGAAAAGCTGGAAGATGACCGGCAGCCGCCGGCTGCGGTACCAGGACCGCGTCTCGCGCAGCAGGGCGGTAAGCGCCTGCTGTGAATGACCGGAAGGGTCACGCGGCCAGACCGAGTTGGCCCGCTGGGTGACGCCTTCCGCCGCCCTGAGTATCCAGCCGCCTGCCGCTTGCTTTTCCAGGGCCGGCCACGCAGCATCCATGGCGCTTTCGAGGTCCACGGCCATGGGCTGGATGGGGCTCTCGGTGGACACGGGCTTCTCCTTCACGAACGGCTGTAAACGGCAGGAGGTCCCCCGGCGGACCGGGGAACCTCCATGAGTACGGCCTGTGGCCGCGCTCTGTGTGTTACTGCTTGCCTTCGGGCTTCTTCTCTTCCGGCTTTTTGGCCTCCGGCTTGAAGTCCACGCCTGCTTCCTTGCGCTGCTGCGGCGTGATGGGGGCCGGCGCCTCGGTGAGGGGGTCGTGGCCGCCGCCGGACTTCGGGAAAGCGATGACGTCGCGGATTGACTCGACTCCTGCCAGCAGCGACACCACGCGGTCCCAGCCGAAGGCGATGCCGCCGTGCGGGGGTGCGCCGTACTTGAAGCCTTCCAGCAGGAAGCCGAACTTGGTCTGGGCGTCCTCCCTGTCCAGGCCCATCAGCTCGAAGACGCGTTCCTGCACCTCGCGCTGGTGGATACGGATGGACCCGCCGCCAATTTCGTTGCCGTTGCAGACGATGTCATAGGCGTAGGACAGCGCCGACTCAGGATCCTTATCGAAGGTGTCCAGGAACTCCGGCTTGGGTGAGGTGAAGGCGTGGTGCACCGCGGTCCACTGCCCCCCGCCGACGGCGACGTCGCCGGAGGCAACGGCGGCAGCTGCCGGCTCGAACATGGGTGCGTCCACAACCCAGCAGAAGGCCCACGCGCTGGGATCGATCAGGCCGGTGCGGTGGCCGATCTCCACGCGGGCAGCACCCAGGAGGGCACGCGAGGGCGTCTTCTCACCGGCGGCGAAGAAGATGCAGTCGCCGGGCTTGGCGCCAACGGCGTCGGCCAGTCGCGCGCGCTCGATGTCCGTGAGGTTCTTGGCGACCGGACCGGCGAGCTCGCCGTCCTCCTTGTACAGGACGTACGCCAGGCCCTTGGCGCCGCGCTGCTTGGCCCATTCCTGCCAGGCATCCAGGGCACGGCGTGCCTGCGAAGCACCGCCGGGCATGACCACTGCACCCACGTAGGGAGCCTTGAACACGCCGAAGTTGGTGTCCCTGAAGAATTCAGTGAGCTCGGTCAGCTCCTGGCCGAAGCGAAGATCCGGCTTGTCGGAGCCGTACCGGGCCATGGCGTCGGCGTAGGTGATGCGCTGGATGGGCGTGGGGATGTCCACTCCAATGAGCTGCCACACTGCCTTGACGATGTTTTCGCCCAGCCGGATGATGTCGTCCTGGTCAACAAAGCTGGCCTCGATGTCCAGCTGGGTGAATTCCGGCTGCCGGTCCGCGCGGAAGTCTTCGTCGCGGTAGCAGCGTGCGATCTGGTAGTACTTCTCGAAACCGCCAACCTGCAGCAGCTGCTTAAAAAGCTGCGGGGACTGCGGCAGGGCATACCAGGAACCCGGGGCCAGGCGTGCCGGAACCAGGAAGTCGCGGGCGCCTTCCGGCGTCGAACGGGTCAGCGTGGGGGTCTCGATCTCCACGAAGCCCTCCTGGTGCAGCAGGTCGCGGGCCACGCGGTTGGCTTCGGAGCGGAGGCGCAGGTTGCGGCTGGGGCCAGGGCGGCGCAGGTCCAGGTAGCGGTGCTTGAGGCGGGCTTCCTCGCCGACTTCCACGTGCTCATCAATCTGGAACGGCAAGGGATCCGAGGTGTTGAGGATGGTGACGTCCTCCGCGATGACCTCGATCTCGCCGGTGGCCAGCGCGGGATTTTCGTTGCCTTCCGGACGCCTGGAGACAGTGCCCTTGACCTGCAGGACGTACTCGTTGCGCAGCCCGTGGAACACTTCTTCCTCGCGGACCACCACCTGGGCGACGCCGGAAGCGTCGCGCAGGTCCACGAATGCCACACCACCGTGATCACGACGGCGGCCCACCCAGCCGGCCAGGGTTACGGTTTGTCCAATGTGCTCGGAGCGAAGGGATCCGAGGTCATGTGTGCGCAGCACAGCACGCCTTTCTGCGGGAAAACAGTGGGAAGTTCAATATGATCGTTGCGGGAACGATCCCGTCCGAGTTTACCCGCTGGAAAGGGACTGCCGCCGCATGAGCGAACCGCAGCAGCTGCAACGCCGCTTGGGAACCTTCGATGCTACGGCCATTGGCCTCGGTTCCATGCTGGGCGCCGGCGTGTTTGTGGTATTCGCCCCGGCGGCCGCGCTTGCGGGGAACTTGCTGGTCCTGGCGGTGGTGGTCGCGGGCATTGTGGCGTACTGCAATGCCGTTGCTTCCGCAGCCCTCGCCGCGAAGTACCCCACCAGCGGCGGGACCTACGTATACGGCCGCAAACAGCTCGGTGAGTGGCCGGGCTTTATTGCCGGGTGGGGTTTCGTGACAGGCAAGACGGCATCGTGCGCGGCCATGGCTTTGACATTCGGCAGTTACGTGGCGCGGGACTATGCCGTACCGGTGGCCGTAGCTGCCGTGATAGCCCTCACCGGCGTCAACCTGCTGGGCATTACCCGTACCGCCCTGCTGACACGGATCCTGCTGTGCATGGTCCTGGCGACGCTCGTCTTTGTTGCCATCGCCTCGGTGCTGGGCCCGCACCCTGCCGCAGGGACAGCGGGCGCGCAGTCCGGCGGCCTGGCAGGGGTCCTCCCGGCCGCGGGCCTGATGTTCTTCGCGTTTGCCGGCTACGCCCGGATTGCCACCCTTGGCGAAGAGGTCAGGAATCCGGCGAAGGCCATCCCGCGGGCGATTTTGGCGGCCCTGGCAGCCGCCTTCGCCATTTACCTGCTCCTGGCAGTGCTCCTGCTGGCGCATCTCGGAGGGCGGCTTTCCAATTCCGGAGCCCCCTTGCTTGATGCAGTACTGGATTCCCGTCTGGCCCCTGCCGCGCCGCTGGTGCAGGCGGGCGCCGCCGCCGCGTGCCTGGGCGCGCTCCTTGCGCTGATCACCGGCGTGGGGCGGACCACCCTGGCCATGGCACGGGAACGCGATCTTCCAGGCCCACTGGCAAAAGTGGGCGGCACCCACACGGTTCCGGTCGTGGCGGAACTTGCCGTGGCCGCCGTCGTCATCCTGCTCCTGCTGACCACCAACGTGATGACGGTAGTGGGCTTCTCAAGCTTCGGTGTGCTGGTGTATTACGCGGTGGCGAACGCGGCTGCCTACACTCTTGCCGTCCACCCGGGCTATGCTCCCCGGTGGCTCAACGCGGTGGGTTTCGTGGGGTGCGTGGTCCTTGCCTTCACGCTGCCGGCGGCCCCGGTCCTGACCATGGCGGCGGTCATCGCCGCGGGCGTGGCGGGACGCTGGCTGGTGCTCCGATTCCGGCAGCACCAGCCACGTCGTTAGACGGCCGCGCTACACCGAAGCCGGAGCCGGTGCGGTTGTTTCAACCTGCACCGTGAGGTCCTCCAGCGGCGGCATCCAGGTTTCGGGGGCTGCCAGTACCTGCTCGCCGGTGCGGATGTCCTTGACCTGGTGGGTACCGTCCTCGTCCGTAAACCAGACGAAGGGAATGCCGCGCCGGTCGGCGAACTTGATCTGCTTGCCGAACTTGTCCGCCTTCGCCGCAACTTCGGTGGGGATACCCCGGCTGCGCAGCAGGGCGGCGACGTCCTGGGCGGCGCCCCAGCTGTCGTCATGGTTCAGGGCCACCAGCACCGCGGTGGGGACTGAGCGGGAGGCCTTGGCCAGGTCCTGGCTCAGGATCCGGGACACGAGGCGGGTGACGCCGATGGACAGGCCTACGCCCGGGAACTTGCGGTTGCCTTTGGACGCCAGGGCATCGTAGCGGCCGCCGGAGCAGATGGAGCCCAGCTGTTCGTGGCCCACCAGCACGGTCTCGACCACCGTCCCCGTGTAGTAGTCAAGGCCGCGCGCGATGCTGAGGTCTGCGAGGACCTTGCCCGGAGCTCTCTGCACCGCGGCGTCAATCACCTGTTCCAGTTCGTCCAGGCCTTCGTCCAGGAGGTCATCGCTGACGCCCAGGGCGCGGACCTGGGCCACGAAGGACGTGTCCTCGGTGCGGATGGCGGCCAGTTGCAGGGCTTTGGCGGCCTGCTCGTCAGAGGCGCCGAGCTCAGTCTTCAGCAGTTCGGCCACCTTGTCGGGACCGATCTTTTCGAGCTTGTCGATGCTGCGCAGTACCCCTGCGGTGTCATCGAGCCCGATGCCGCGGTAGAAGCCTTCGGCGAGTTTCCGGTTGTTGATCCGGAGCCGGAAGTCCGGGATGGGCAGGGAGCTGAGGGCCTCGGCGATCACCAGCGCAATCTCCACGTCGTAGCGGAAGGGAAGGTCGCCGTCGCCCACCACGTCGATGTCGGCCTGGGTGAATTCCCGGGCGCGGCCTTCCTGGGGCCGCTCCCCCCGCCACACCTTCTGGATCTGGTACCTGCGGAACGGGAAGGACAGGTAGCCGGCGTTCTCCACGACGTACCGCGCAAAAGGCACTGTCAGGTCGAAATGCAGGGCAAGCGCGTTGGGATCGGCCTTGCCGCCCTTGACGGGGTTGTCACTCTCGTCCTCCTGGAGCCGGCTGAGCCCATACACTTCCTTGTCGATCTCACCCTTGCGGAGAAGCTGGCCAACAGTTTCCACTGCGCGGGTTTCGATCGAGCCGAACCCATGCAGTTCAAAAACCCGGCGCAGGGTATCGAGCACATGCAGCTCCACCAGCCGCTCCTCGGGAAGCCACTCGGGGAATCCGGACAGGGAGGCGGTGCGTGCCATGGGGAAGGTTCTCCTTAGGGATGGAAGGCACGGCGGGCTGCCTGACGTACCCCGTTAAGAGGCAACGTGCGGCGGCAGCACAGCCAGCCATGCATAAACTATGTGCGGCAGCCAGTTTATGCGGCATCCGTGTGCATCTCTAATGCGGCGGAAGCGGGCAGTCTGGCGCCTGATGACTGCGCCCTGCGGCCAACCGCCGGGCACCAGCAGACCGACGATGAGGAGGACCCTTGGCGGCCAGTTCACGCAGTGCCCGCGAAGCAAAACGGCGCATCCAGCAAATGGAAGCCAAGCGTGAGCTCCGGCGCGGCCAGGAGAAGCGACGGAAGCGCGACAACCTCGTCGCCGCCGGTGCGGGGGCCGCCGCCGTGGCGCTCGCCGTCGTCCTTCAACTCACCGCATTCGCCGGAAACCCAACGGAGGACGAATACGCTGCCGCGCAGGCAGGACTGACGGAACCATCCGCCTCGGCAAGCCCGTCCGCCACGCCGTCGGCACCGGCAACCAACGGACCGAACATTCCCGCTGCAGACACTGCCGCCGGCAAGACCTTCACGGGCCAGCTGCTGCTGAACGGCAGCCCGCTTGGCGTGGAAGTGGATGGCACCAAGGCGCCGCAGGCGGCCGCAGTCTTCAAATCGCTCAGCGACCAGGGCTACTTCAACGGCAAGACGTGCCACAGGCTGACCACTGCCGACAAGTTCGGCGTGCTCCAATGCGGGTCCCCCAACGGAGACGGCCAGGGCGACCCCAATTACACGTGGGGCCCGCTGGAGAACACCCCTGCTGACAACACCTACCCTGCCGGCACCATCGCCGTCGCCCGTACGGGCAACAACGCTTACGGCAACGGCACGCAGTTCTTCATCGTGTACAAGGACACCGTTATCCCGGCGGACGCCGCCGGCGGCTACACGGTAGTGGGAAAGGTGACGTCCGGCCTGGATGTTGTGTCCAACATTGCTGCCGCGGGAATCACCCCCGGCGCCAGCGACACGGACGGCGCGCCAAAACAACCAGTCACGATAGACTCGTTTTCTCTGAAGTAGGAAGCCGGGCCGCACGGGCCACGGTGAGCACGTGAGTATTTCCCTCCAAGCGAAAGACTTTTAGCGGTGACAGACAGTCAGAAATCCGACGAAACAGCAACAGACCTGACCGAAACGGCGGCGGCTTCGGACGCCAACGAAGGTACGGACGCACCTGCCGCCCAGTCCCCTACGGCCCCTGAGGCGCCCGCAGCGCCGGCACCTGCTCCCGGACCGCGGCCGTCTGCACCCTCCCCCGCAGCCTTCGCATCGCGGCCCAAGCCCGCTGCCGCCGCCCCGGCCGCAGCTCCGGTTCCTGCCGCGCCCAGCACGTCTGTCGCCGAGGCTTCCAAATGGGGCCGGGTAGAGGGAGACGGCCACGTTTACCTGAACATCGACGGCGGAGAACACCCGGTCGGCCAGTACCCCGGCGTCAGCGACGACGAAGCCCTGCTTTACTTCGCGCGGAAGTACGACGACGTGCTGGCGCAGATCGTACTGCTGGAGCAGCGGGTCAGCTCCAAGGCCCCCAGCACCGACATGCAGAAGACGGTGACGCACCTGCATGAACAGCTGGCCGAACGCAACATGGTGGGCGACCTCCGCGCAGCCGAGGCACGTCTGGACAACCTGTCCGGCCAGATCGCCGAGCTGGAAAAGGCCGAAAAGGCTGAGCACGACGCCGTGCGTGCCTCTGAGCTGGCGGCGCGCGAGGCCATCGTCGCCGAGGCCGAACAGATTTCCGGCCAGGATCCGACCCAGACGCAGTGGAAGACCTCCAGTGCCCGGATGAACGAGCTTTTTGAGAACTGGAAGGCAGCCCAGAAGAGCGGCGTGCGGCTGGGCCGCAGCAATGAGGACGCACTGTGGAAGCGGTTCCGTGCCGCCCGGACCGTCTTCGACCGCCACCGCCGCGCCTACTTCTCCCAGCTGGACAGCAACAACTCCGCCGCAAAGGCCGCCAAGGAGAAGCTGATTGCCGAGGCTGAGGCCTTGTCAACGTCCACGGACTGGGGTTACGCCGCCGGCGAGTACCGCAGGCTGATGGACCAGTGGAAGGCATCCCCGCGGGCCAGCCGCAAGGATGACGACGCGCTGTGGGCCAGGTTCCGTGCCGCCCAGGACGTCTTCTTCACCTCCCGCCAGGCCGCCAACGACGAGATCGACCAGGAATACGCCGCGAACCTCACGGTCAAGGAAGCGCTCCTGGCAGAGGCCAACACCATCCTCCCGGTCAAGGACCTGGCGGCCGCGAAGAAGGCACTCCAGTCCATCCGCGACCGTTGGGAAGAGGCCGGCAAGGTGCCACGCGCTGACATGGGCCGGGTTGAGGCCGGCCTGCGGAAGGTGGAGGACGCCGTTCGCCAGGCGGAGGAAGAGCAGTGGCAGCGGTCCAACCCGGAGCGCAAGGCGCGTACCAACAGCGCGTTGTCCCAGCTGGAGTCAGCCATCGCAGGCCTTCAGGAAGACCTGGCCACGGCTGAGAAGAGCGGCGACGACGGCAAGATCAAGGCCGCCCGCGAAGCCTTGGAGGCGCGCCAGGCCTGGCTCGACCAGATCCAGCGATCCGCCAGCGAACTCTCCTGACCTTTTCGGCCAGCTGACGCGCACAGGCCCTGTCCCGGTTATCCACATAACCTGGACGGGGCCTGTGCCTGTTAAGGGCACGCGGGCAGGATGGGGATATGGCCACACCTTCAGTTGCCCCCGCCGGCGCTCTCCGCCCGGACCGCCAGGCCACTTCAGCCGACGCCGCCGTTATCGCCCGCTTTCCGGAGTTATACGCTCCGGGGATGCCCTTCGCAGGGCCCGAACTGCAGTCCCTCGCGGCAGACGGACTGCTGGCCCGGTTCCATCACCAGGGCTACACCCTCCCTGGGGTAACCGCTTCTCCACAGCTGCGGGCCAGGGCGGCGGCCGGCGCGGTCCCGGCGGCCATCCGGCAACGGGTGGTGGCCGGGCGGATGACAGCAGCATGGATCTACGGATGCGCTGCCGAGCCTGACCGGCTGGCGCTGCTGGTGGACGCGAAACGGAGGGTGTCCAGCCTTCGGAATACCCGCGGCTGTACTTTGCATGAGGTCCGGCTGGGGCCCCTGGATGTGGTCAGCCTGGGCGGACTCATGGTCTCCAGCCCCTTGCGGACAGCACTTGATGTCGCCCTGCATGTTGAACCCGAGCGGGCCGTTCCGGCCCTGGCTGGCCTGCTGGCCCGCCCGCAGAACGATGTGAAGCTTCGTCTCCTGGTACGCGCCATCGAGGCGACACCCCGGGTCCCACACAAACGCGCTGCCCTGGAAAAACTTGCCCGGCTAGCTCCGGCGTTTGTTCCCGGTGGTCCGGTAGACGTCGAAAACCCCGTCGATCCTGCGGACGGCACTTAGTACGTGGCTGAGGTACTTGGGGTCGCCCATCTCGAAAGCGAACTTCGAGATGGCCACCCGGTCCGTGGAGGTGTGGACGCTGGCCGCGAGGATGTTCACGTGATTGTCGGAGAGCACACGCGTCACGTCCGAGAGCAGCGACTTCCGGTCCAAAGCCTCCACCTGGATTTCCACCAGGAAGACGCTGGATTGCGTAGGGGCCCAGTCCACATCGACGATCCGGTCCGGCTGGTCCTTCAGGTCGGAGATGTTGGTACAGTCCGTGCGGTGCACGGAGACCCCGGACCCGCGGGTCACAAAGCCAAGAATGGGGTCCGGCGGAACGGGCGTGCAGCAGCGGGCGAGCTTGACCCACACATCGCCCACGCCGCGCACCACCACGCCGGAGTCCGAGAAGCGGGCCTTCGTGACCTGCGTGGGGATGCTGACTTCTTCAACGTCGTCATCGGCGCTCTCGTTGCCGCCCAGGCTCTCGATGAGCTTTTCCATGACCGACTGGGCGGAGGTATGCCCGTCGCCTACGCCGGCGTAAAGGCCCGAAATGTCGGCGTACTTGAACTCTTCCGCCACGGCGGCCAGCGCCTCATGGGTCATCAGGCGCTGCAGCGGAAGGTTCTGCTTCCGCATGGCACGGGTCAGCAGTTCCTTGCCGCGGTCGATTGCCTCTTCGCGGCGTTCCTTGCTGAACCACTGGCGGATCTTGTTGCGCGCCCGGGCGCTCTTGACGAAGTGCTGCCAGTCCTGGCTGGGCCCGGCGCCCTCGGCCTTGGAGGTGAAGATCTCCACCCAGTCGCCGTGGTTCAGTTCGCTGTTGAGCGGCACCAGTTTGCCGTTGACCCTGGCGCCGATGGTGCGGTGGCCAACTTCCGTGTGCACGGCGTAGGCGAAGTCCACCGGCGTGGATCCGGCGGGCAAGGCCATTACCTCGCCCTTGGGCGTGAAGACGAACACCTCGCGGGCGTTGATTTCAAAGCGCAGCGAGTCCAGGAACTCACCCGGGTCCGAGGTCTCCTGCTGCCAGTCCACCAGGGAACGCAGCCAGCCCATGTCGCCGTCGCGTGGGCTGCCGGGACCCACTGCGGTGCGGTTGGGCTGGTCCTTGTACTTCCAGTGGGCCGCCACGCCGTATTCTGCGCGTCGGTGCATCTCGTGGGTGCGGATCTGGATTTCCACCGGCTTGCCGCCCGGACCGATCACCGTGGTGTGCAGCGACTGGTACATGTTGAACTTGGGCATCGCGATGTAGTCCTTGAACCTGCCGGGCAGCGGGTTCCAGCGCGAATGCATGATGCCCAGGGCGGCGTAGCAGTCCCGGACCGAGTCCACCAGGACGCGGACGCCCATGAGGTCGTTGATGTCGTCGAAGTCTTTGTCGCGGACGATCATCTTTTGGTAGATGGAGTAGTAGTGCTTGGGCCGTCCCGTAATGGTCGCCTTGATCCGGGCGGTGCGCAGGTCCTCGGTAATCTGGTCCCGGATCACCCCCAGGCTCTTTTCCCGCTCAGGGGTCCTGTCCCCCACCATCCGGACGATCTCTTCGTACACCTTGGGGTAGAGCGCTGCGAAGGACAGGTCCTCAAGTTCCCACTTGATGGTGTTCATGCCCAGTCGGTGCGCCAGCGGAGCGAAGATTTCAAGGGTTTCACGCGCTTTGCGGGCTGATGATTCGGCGGAGACGAAGCGCCAGGTGCGGGCATTATGCAGCCGGTCAGCAAGTTTGATCATCAGGACCCGGATGTCTTTGGCCATGGCCACGACCATTTTGCGGACTGTCTCCGACTGGGCGGCCTCGCCGAAACTGACCTTGTCCAGCTTGGTGACCCCATCAACGAGCATGGCCACTTCCGGGCCGAAGTCCCGTTTGAGGTCCGCAAGCGTGTAGGGGGTGTCCTCCACGGTGTCATGGAGGAGGGCCGCGGCCAGTGTGGTGCCGCTGAGGCCTAGCTCAGCAAGGATGGTGGCCACGGCCACCGGGTGGGTGATGTACGGGTCGCCGCTCTTGCGTTTCTGGCCCCGGTGGCTGCGTTCAGCTACGTCGAAGGCACGCTGGATGAGGTCGAAGTCCTCTTTGGGATTATTGGCGCGGACAGTCCGGAGCAGCGGCTCAAGGATGGGCGAGTAGGTTGCGGTGCCCCGGCCGGTCAGGCGGGCCAGGCGGGACCGGGTGCGTTCACGGCGGCCAGGGAATGTGGCACGGGATCCCGAGTTGTCCACCGGGACCAGGGAACCGGGGCGCGCCGGGGCTGCCGAACCGGCCTGAACACCGGCAGGATTCTTTTCTTCCTGTGCCGTTGGCGCCGCCGCCGAACGTTCTTCCAATGAAGCACCCCTCACCACCGTTTTAATTACCCCAGTCTATTCCTCAAGGCACCCACTTTTATAACCGGGAAAGAATGGGAAGAGGCCGGGCAGCGCACAGTGTGCGCTGCCCGGCCTCTTCCGGATCGCGGGACGGCCTTCCGGGGCTGGTCAGGCCTGGGCCGGCGACGCCGGGGCCGGCCGTTCCGCCGCCCCCGCCCGGCGTTGCTGCACCCGCCGCGCCTGCTTGACCAGGTCCGGTTCGCCCTGCCGGAGCCATGCGTACATCGGAGCGGCAACGAAGATGGTGGCTGCGGTGCCGATCAGGATCCCGACGAACAAGGCCAGCGACAGGTCCCGCAGGGTTCCCGCCCCCAGGAGCCCTGCACCAATGAACAGGATGGCGCCCACGGGAAGGATGGCCACCATCATGGTGTTGATGGACCGCACCAGCGTTTGGTTGACGGCGAGGTTTACTTCTTCGGCGAAGGTGCGCCGCGTGGACGCATCAATGCCCGAGGTGTTCTCGCGGATCTTGTCGAAGACCACCACGGTGTCGTAAAGGGAGTAGCTCAGGACCGTCAGGAAGCCGATGATCGCCGACGGCGTGACCTCGAAATCGCTCAGCGCGTACACGCCGGCAGTGATGAACATAGTCACGGCCATGCCGGCGAGGGCAGAGACGGACATCTTCCATGTGCGGAAGTACAGGGCCATCAGCAGCGCCGCAAGCAGAACGAACACCACCAGGCCGATCAATGCCTGCTTGGTCACATCAGCACCCCAGGTAGGTCCAACGAACGTGGACGTTACCTCGTTGTCGGTGACCCCGTAGGCCCCGGTGAGGCCCTGCTTGATCCGCAGGGTTTCATCGTCGGTCAGCTTGTCCGTCTGGATCCGCATGGTGTTGCCGGCCACGTTGGCCACCCGCGGAACACTGCCGGACACGACGTCCGTGACAGCCTTCTCGCCAACGGTGGCATCTGTGGTCTTGACGTTCGAAACCGTGAACTCGGAACCGCCACGGAACTCGATGCCGAGGTTGAAGCCGCCCTTGGCCACCGGGATGATGATGGAAAGGGCCACTCCCACCGCGGCGATGATGAACCAGATTTTCTTGGCGCCGACGAAGTCGTAGGAGCGTTTCCCGGTGTAGAGCTCGTTGCCGAAAGTGGCGAAGCCTGACATTACTTGTTCTCCTTCGCGGAGGTCTTGGACGAGCCGGCCAGCTGTTCCTGCTTCTCTGCCAAACGCCGTTCGGCGATCGTCATGCGGCGCTCGGCCTCTGCAGCCGCCCCGGTGTTCTTGGAGCGGACTGCCACAGGCCTGTCTTCCGGCGTTCGGATGCGTCCGGCACCGCGGTACAGCGGTACGGCGCCCAGCCGTTCGGGATCCAGGCCGGAGAACTTGTGTCCTTCGCCGAAGAAGCGTGTGCGGGCCAGGAGCTGCAGCGTGGGGTGGGTGAACATGAACACCACGATGAGGTCGGCGATGGCGGTCAGGCCAAGCGTGAAGGCGAAACCGCGCACGTTACCCACGGCAACGAAATACAGCACGAGTGCCGCGAGCAGGTTGACGGCCTTGGAGGCCAGGACGGTGCGCTTTGCGCGCTTCCAGCCGTTTTCGACGGCGGACACCAGGCCACGCCCTTCGCGCAGTTCGTCGCGGATTCGCTCGAAGTAGACGATGAAGGAGTCTGCCGTCTGGCCAATGGCCACGATGATGCCTGCCACGCCGGCCAGCGAAAGACGGTAGTTCTCCGTCCATCCAAGGATGGCGATGGCGAGGTACGTCAGGGCACCTGCCACCACCAGGGAGGCGATGGTGACGAAGCCGAGGGCACGGTACTGGAACAGCGAGTACACCACCACGAGCAGTAGCCCGATCAGGCCGGCAAGCAGGCCCATCCGCAGCTGCTCCCCGCCGAGGGTGGCGGAAATCTGCTGTTCGCTCTGGATGTCGAAGCTGATGGGCAGTGCGCCGAACTTCAGCTGGTCGGACAGTGCCTTGGCCGTCTGCTCGGTGAAGCCGCCGGTGATCTGGGGACGTCCGTCGGTGATCACTGCCAGCGCGCGCGGCGCGGAAATGACCTGGTCGTCCAGGACGATGGCGAACTGGGACTTCGGGTCGGTGCCCGATTCACCGCCGGCGGCCACGTAGAACTGGTTCAGGCGCTCGGTGACGTCTTTGAACTTTGCTGTTCCTTCGGCGTCGAACTGGATGTTCACGGCCCAGTCATTGGTGACGGCACCCTGCGCACCCTGCTGCAGCTGGAAAGACGACGTGACGATGTTGCTGCCCTTGACCTCCACGGGACCCAGGATGTACTTGATGGCCGGAGACTTGGCGGTGGCAGGCTCGCAGGTGACCAGCGGCTTGGTGGGATCCGAGCGCTGGGACTTCTCGGCGGCAGCACTGTTGCAGTCCAGTGCCTCAAACTGCTTGTAGATGTCGGCGGTGATCCAGTTGGTGTCGCTGCTGTTGGCAGGCTGGGCCGTGGGCTTGGGCAGCTTGTCGTCCGGCGTACGCGACTCGGGCGGCACCGCTGCTCCGTCTCCGTTGAGGAGGACGGGGCGGAAGTTCATGTCCGCGGAGGCCTGGATCAGGTTGCGGGTTTCCGCGGAGGGTGTGCCCGGAAGGCTGACCACCACATTGCGCCCTGACTGGGTGCTGATTTCAGCTTCCGAAACGCCGGAGCCGTCGACGCGCTGGCGGATGATCGCCACGGCCTGGTTGAGTTGCTGTTCGTTGATGTCCGAACCGCCCTCGACCTTCGGGGCGAGGATCATTTGCGTGCCGCCCTCAAGGTCCAGGGCGAGTTTGGGTGCCCAGCTGGCCTGTCCGACGGCGGTCCCGCCGGCGAGGACGGCAGTCAGCGCTGCCAGGAGTACGCCAAGCCAGACCAGGACGCGGAGCCCCGGCTTCTTGCGGCCAGTTCGTGCCATTGTCGATCTTTCTCTTATTCGCGGAGGAACCGCCGGCGCGGGCTGCTGCCTGCGCCGGCGGTGGTCCGCAGCGGTAGAGGGAGGAAAGGGGCCAGCGGGCCTAGCTGTCCTTCTTGCCCTCGTCGTTGAGGCGCTTCAGGGTTTCTTCGGGAGTCTCGGAGCCCGTGGCCGTGCTTCCGGTCTCCCCGTAGGTGAGCGAGGAAGCGTCGTTCGGCACCACCGGCGAGGCGGCAGCGGTGTCGCCGGCTTCGGCCGGGGGTTCGACGGCCGGCTCCACGACCTTGGTAACTGCCTGACGGTGGACGGTGGCCAGGTTTCCGGGGGAAAGTTCGAGGGTGACCTTGTTGTCGGCCTCGTCGATGTCAACGATCCGGCCGAAAAGACCAAAGCTGGTCATGACCTCCACGCCCGGGGCGAACTTCGACTGGAGCTGTGCCTGCTGCTGCTGCGTCTTCTTGTTGCGGCGGAACATCATGAAGACGAACACGCCGAGCATGACGAACAGGAGAATTGACATTGGATCCAAGGGGGAATTCCGTTCTTTTGCGGGTGCAGCTTGTTTACCAGCGACGTCGGCTTCGCTTCGGCCGGGGCTGGCATGATGCAGGCAGAACACCTGACAACTACTTCCCCACGCGACGGGGGCGTCAGGGCCTCCCGCGAAACAAAGACCCGAACGTGCCGGGCGTCATACCAGTCTAAAGGGAAAAGCTGAAGGGAGCCTGCTATTGGCCGTCCGGGGCCAAGTCTGCGGTCGGGGACTCATCTGCGCCGGCATCAAAAAGGTCCAGTTGCTCCTGCGCGAAGACACCGGCCGGGATGGCGTAGCCCAGGTGCGTCCACGCCGCCGCCAGGGCGATCCTTCCCCGCGGGGTACGTCCAAGCAGGCCTTCACGGACCAGGAAGGGCTCGGCGACCGTCTCCACGGTTTCGGTCTCTTCACCGACGGCGATGGCCAGGGTGGACAGGCCCACGGGACCGCCGCCGAATTTGGTGATGAGGGCGTCAAGGACTGCCCGGTCCAGCCGGTCCAGTCCCTTCTTGTCCACTTCATACATGTCCAGGGCAGCGGAGGCGGACCTGGCATCGATTTGTTCCACACCATGCACCAGGGCCCAGTCCCGGACGCGGCGCAGCAGTCGGTTCGCGATGCGCGGGGTCCCACGGGAACGGCCGGCGATTTCGGCGAACCCGGCGGAATTGACTTTGAGGTCCAGCAGCCCTGCGGAGCGGCGAAGGACCAGCTCCAGCTCAGGAACGGAGTAGAACTCAAGGTGTCCGGTGAAGCCGAACCGGTCCCGGAGAGGCCCCGGCAGCAATCCGGCCCGGGTGGTGGCACCCACCAGGGTGAAAGGTGGCAGCTCGAGGGGAATGGCGGTGGCACCGGCGCCCTTGCCCACCACGATGTCCACCCGGAAGTCCTCCATGGCCATGTACAGCATTTCCTCGGCAGGCCGGGACATGCGGTGGATCTCGTCGAGGAACAGGACCTCGCCTTCGGACAGCGAGGACAGGATGGCCGCGAGGTCCCCGGCGTGCTGAATGGCTGGTCCGCTGCTGAGGCGCAGCGGAGCGTTCATTTCTGCGGCGACGATCATGGCAAGGGTGGTCTTGCCCAGGCCCGGCGGACCGGAGAACAGCACGTGGTCCGCCGTCCGTCCGCGCATCCGGGAAGCCTGGAGCACCAGCGACAGCTGCTTGCGCACCCGGTGCTGGCCAACGAAGTCGTCCAGGTTCTTGGGCCGGAGCGCGGCCTCGATGGCCCGCTCCTCCGGCTCCTCCCCTGCGGCAACCAGTGAGGGTTCAGCCACGGGTGCCTACGCGGTTGCCGGCGCGTGCGCCGTCCTGGCCCAGCCAGCGGAGGGTGGTGCGCAGGATTTCCGGGACGTTGCCGCGGAAGGACACCTCAGGATCGTCGGCCAGGGCTTTGTCGATGCTGGCGGAGGCGTCTTTCTCGGACCAACCCAGGCTTGTCATGGCGGCCACCACCTGCGGCTTCCATGCCGCTTCTGCCGGGGTGGCGGCACCGGGGGCTGCCGGAGTTCCATGCGGCACGAGTTTCCCGGCCAGTTCCAGCACGATCCGGCCGGCCACCTTGGGCCCGATTCCGGGGACCTTGGTGAAGGTCTTGCTGTCCCCCGTGTGCGCTGCGACGCGGATGGCCTCCGGATCATGCACCGCCAGTACCGCCAAGGCCAGGCGGGGGCCGACACCGCTGACACTGAGCAGGATGTCGAATACCTCACGTTCGTCATCCGAAGCGAAGCCAAAAAGCGTCAGCGAGTCTTCCCGGACGATCAGGGAGGTGAACAGTTGCCCCTCTTCGCCCACCCGCAGGCGGCTGAGGGTCTGCGGCGTGGCGTAGACACTCATGCCCGCACCGTTGAGGTCAATCACTGCCGTTGACAGGCCAACGTGCGCTACGGTTCCGCGGAGGAAACTGATCAAGGCCGGGCTCCCGTTTTTCTGCCGGACCCAATATTGTGGCCCCGACTATCCGAACATATCTACGAATACCCTAGCAAGCAGCAGGGACAATCAGCGTGCGCGGCGCGCCTTCGCCTCGGCTTCGGCCCATGCCCGCTGGGCAGGCGTGAGGGATGAACTGCCGGGGCCGGTGGTTGCCAAGGCCGCCCCGCTTCCGGCCCGCCACGCGTGTGTGATAGCCAGCGCCAGGGCGTCGGCAGCGTCAGCCGGACGCGGCGGGGCATCAAGCCGGAGGATCTTGGTGACCAGCTTGGTCACGGCGTCCTTGTTGGATGACCCGCTTCCGGTCACCGCCGCCTTGACCTCCGACGGCGTATGCAGCGCCACCGGGATTCCCCGCCGGGCCGCAGCCGCGATGACCACGCCGGAGGCCTGCGCAACGCCCATCACGGTGCTGACGTTGAGCTGTGAGAAGACGCGCTCGACGGCGAGGACCTCCGGCTCATAGCGGTCCAGCCATTCGTCAATGGCGGTGGCGATCACCAGCAGGCGCCGGTCGAGGGTCTCGTCCGGGGATGTGCCCACGACACCGACAGCCACCATGCTGGCGCGGCGGTTCCGCTCGACATCCACCACACCGATGCCGCACCGGGTGAGGCCGGGATCGACGCCGAGGACGCGGAGGGTCACGCCTGCACCCGCGCCCTGGACGCTGCCGGGGCCAGCCCGCGCGGCCGATTAACTGGCAAGGCCGGACGTCACTCTGATTCCAGGGCAGCCTGGACTTCGTCGCTGAGGTCGGCGTTGCTGTACACGTTCTGCACGTCGTCGAGGTCCTCGAGGGCGTCGGCGAGCTTGAGGAACTTGCGCGCGCCGTCCACGTCGAGTTCAACCTGCATTGAGGGCACGAACTCCACTTCGTCCGTGTCGTATTCGATGCCGGCTTCCGTCAGCGCTTCACGGATGGCTTGGAGGTCGCCCGGCTCCGAGTGGATCTCAAAGGTCTCGCCGTTGTCCTTGACTTCCTCCGCGCCCGCGTCGAGGACTGCCATCAGGACGTCGTCCTCGCTCAGGCCGTTCTTGGGCAGGTTCACCACGCCCTTCCGGGTGAAGAGGTAGCTGACCGAACCGGGGTCGGCGATGGTGCCGCCGTTGCGGGAGATGGCCAGGCGCACTTCGGAGGCCGCCCGGTTCTTGTTGTCGGTAAGGCACTCGATCAGCAGGGCGGAGCCCTGGGGGCCGCGGGCCTCATACATGATTTCGGTGTAGTCCACCACTTCGCCGGTGAGGCCGGCGCCGCGCTTGATGGCGCGGTCGATGTTGTCGTTGGGAACGGACGTCTTCTTGGCCTTGGTGACAGCCAGTTCCAGGCCGGGGTTGCCGGCGAGGTCCGGTCCGCCCATGCGGGCTGCAACTTCGATGTTCTTGATCAGCTTGGCAAACGACTTGGCGCGGCGGCTGTCAATGATCGCCTTTTTGTGCTTGGTCGTTGCCCATTTGGAGTGGCCTGACATGGCTTTACGCTTCTCCTCTGATCATTCGGATAAAAAGTTCATGTACGCGTTTTTCGCCGGTCACTTCCGGGTGGAAGGAGGTGGCCAGCAGCTGGCCGGAACGCACTGCGACAATTCTAGCCGCCCCGGGGAGCGATGCGGCGTGCGACGCCTGCCCGGGATCCGCCGGTTCCACCTGGGCCAGGACCTCCACGTCCGGCCCCACGCGCTCCACCCAGGGACCGCGAATGAAGACCGCGTGCACCGGGTCCACCCCGGATTCGGTGGCGCTGAAGTCCAGCCCCTTGAAGTCCAGGTCGGTTTCGAAGGACTCGCGCTGCCGGCCGAACGCGTTGCGGCGGACGGTGATGTCCAGGCCGCCGAAGGTCTGCTGGGGCGCACCGGACAGATCGGTTGCGGGGTCTGCGATGTCCGAGGCGAGGAGGATCAGGCCTGCGCAGGAGCCATAGACGGGCAGTCCCTCGGCGATGTACTTGCGGAGGGGGTCGGCGAGCTCGAACGCCCGCGCGAGCTTGTCGATGGTGGTGGACTCGCCACCTGGAATGATGAGGCCGTCCAGGCCGTCCAGTTCCTCCGGACGGCGCACGGGCACGGCCTGGGCGCCCGTGGCTTCCGCGGCACGCAGGTGCTCGCGGAAGTCTCCCTGGAGGGCCAGGACGCCAATCTTCAGGCCCGAACCCACGCGTGCAGGAGCAGCAGATGGGGGATTTGTCATCCCTCCAGCATACGGGCCGGGACGGATGGCCGAAGCCGCAGGCTCGCGGCCGGCAAAGGTTGCATGCCCCTGCTGGGATATATTCAAAACATGGTCTTCTTCAGTGTTCCGCTCGGCAAGCTGGTCCGCAGGGTGTCCCGGCTCCGGGGTGGCGGATCCGCCCTGCCAGGCCTGGTGGTCGAGAAAATCGACCCCGGCTTCATGCGGCGCACGCTCACCACCCTGCCCCACGGTGTTGCGGTGGTCAGCGGCACGAACGGCAAGACCACCACCACCAAAATGGTGGTTGAGCTGCTGGAAAGCCAGGGCCTGAAGGTGTTCACCAACCGCACCGGAAGCAACTTCACGCGGGGTGTGGCGGCTGCCCTCCTGGGCGAGGTTGACTGGCGCGGGAGGCTGGACGCGGACGTCGCTGTCCTGGAGCTGGACGAAGCGCATGCGGTCCACTTCGTGAACAGTGTCCCGCCCCGATACTGCCTGCTCCTCAACGTGCTGCGCGACCAGCTGGACCGCTTTGGCGAGATCGACAAGACTGCGCAGCTGCTGCAGCACATCGCCGCCAAAACCACCGGAACCGTCGTCCTGAACCGTGAAGATCCAAGGGTCGCCAGGATCGCGGACACGCTGACGGGGCAGGAAGTCAAGTACTTCGGGCTTGACCACTCCCTGCTCAGCACCTTTCCCAACGACGACGACATGCGCGCCGCTCCCGGCAGCCCGGCTCCGGCGGGCCTGCCGGAAAAGCCCGCAGCCGACGTCGTACTCCGTAAGGTGGGCGCGGACAGCGCCGAGTTTGAGTACGACGGCGGGACGGTCACTACGGCGATGAAGCTGCGCGGCGTCTACAACATCTTCAACGCCGCCGCAGCCCTGACGCTGGCCCGGAGCATCTGCGGCGCCGGCGCCGCAACGGCAGACCACGCCACCTTGCTGGAGGCCCTGTCCCGGGTGGCCCCGGCCTTCGGCCGCGGTGAAAGCCTCACCGTGGAAGGCCAGCCGCTGGACCTGGTGCTGGTGAAAAACCCGAGCGGTTTCCGCCTGGGGTTGAAGTCTTTCCCCGCCGCCGGGTACGCAACCATGGTCGCCATCAACGACAACTACGCGGACGGCCGCGACATGTCCTGGCTCTGGGATGTCGAATTCGACTCCCTCCGCGAGGGCGGGGTGGACGTTTTGACCGGGTCACGGGCCTACGACATGGCACTGCGGCTGCAGTATGACCTGGTTCCCGTTGGAGCGGTGGAAACGGAAATCCCCGCCGCCCTGGCAGCGTTCATCCGTGAGGGGCGGGGCAAGCCCAAACGCATCTTCTGTACCTACACCGCCATGCTGGCCATCCGCCGCGAACTGTCCAAAATCACCACCGTGGAGGTTGTCTCGTGAACCAGGCAGAAGCAGCGGCCACGGACGGCCGGTCCAAGGGCACCATCCGCGTGGTCCAGCTGTACCCGCGCGACATGAACATCTACGGCGACTGGGGCAACGCCCTGGTGCTGCAGCGCCGCATCCAGTGGCACGGCTACACCCCGGAACTGCTTGAGTACAACGTTGGCGATCCTTTTCCGGAGGACGTGGACATCATTGTCGGCGGCGGTGGCCAGGACAGCGGCCAACTGGTCATCCAGGACGACCTGCAGGCCCGTGCCGGGCAACTGAAGGACCTGGCGGAGGACGGCGCACCCATGCTTGTCATCTGTGGCCTTTACCAGCTTTTCGGCCGGTTCTTCAAGACCCGCACGGGCGCGGTCATCCCGGGCATCGGCATCCTTGACGTGGAAACGCACGGCACCGATGAGCGCCTGATCGGCAATGTCAAGGTTTCTACCCAGGAGTTCGGCGAAGTCCTGGGCTACGAGAACCACAGCGGCCAGACGACCCTGGGCACTGGGGTCCGCCCGCTCGGCACCGTCCCCAAGGGCACGGGAAACAACAGCAACGACGGCCACGAGGGTGCCCGCTACCGCAACATCGTGGCCAGCTATCTGCACGGCTCGCTGCTCCCCAAGAACCCGGCCATCGCGGACTTTCTGATCCGCACGGCCGCTGAGCGCAAGTTCGGCAGCTTCTCCCCCGGCAACCCGGACGACGCCTACGCACTTCTGGCCCGCGAGCACGCCGGCCGCCGTCCCCGCTGACCCCAAAAGGGCCGCAGGAACAGGAGGTTTCAGGGGCGCGTTACCGCCATTGGAAGTACTCCCGGTGGATGTTGGCGCGGCGCACACCTGCTGCCCGGAAGCCTTTCCGGAACTGCCGCAGCATGGCGTCGGGGCCGCCCATGAAGACAGACAGATGGCGTGGCTCCGTGTCCACCGCCGCGATGACGGCCTCCGGCGTCAGCCTCCCGTCCCTTCCGGTGTCAACAAGATGGACCGCCAGCCGCGGATGGTTCCGGGCGATGGCGGTGATCTCGTCCGCAAACGGGGACTGCCCCGCCGAGGTAACGAATAAGTGGACGTCTTCCTGGAGTTCCCCGTCAAGGGACCGCAGCCAGCTGAGGAAAGGCGTGATGCCCACACCACCGGCAACCCATACCTGATGGGCAGTGCCGCGGTGCCTGTCGAAACGGCCATAGGGTCCGCCCACCACCGCAGGCATTCCCGGCTGGACCACGTCGGGAAGCCTGGTGGTGTGGTCACCCAGGGCTTTGACGGTAATGCTGATCCCGCCTTCCGGCGCGGGGCCGGAGATGGAGAACGGGTGCCGCTGCCAGCCATCCGCCGTCTCGAGATAGACCATGGCGAACTGTCCCGGCTTGAAAGCCAACGGCCGCCCGAGGGGCTTGAGCGCAACCTCCAGCAGGTCCGGCGCAACCGGCCGCACGGCTGCCACCTGGTAATCGTGGTGCGGCAGGAAGTGGCGCGCCAGCAATTCACGGTAGGCGTAAAACGCAAGTCCCGTTCCACCGATGGCCACGTAGCTCCACCGAAGTGCGGGCACGGCAGCGAACGCGCTGGCATCGAGCAGGCCGTGCAGGAAGCCCGCCGCCAGGAACAGGCCGGTGAGCCGGTGGAAACCCCGCCAGCGTTCGTAGCCACCGAGCAGGCGGGCCACCAGCCGGGCCGGCCGGGTTTGCAGCGTGGCGACCACCAGGCGGCGGACAGGCGCCGGAAGCATGGTGCGCCAGCGCGGCAGGACGGCCCACACCACCAGGGCCGCGAGACCGGAAATAGCCACTACCGCCAAGGTCTTTCCGAGGCTGGTGGCTTCGGGATTGGACGCCATTTCTATGTGCGGCAGCAGCAGGACGGTTGCCGTGATGGCCGCCCTGCGGTGCCAGATGGCGGCGTGGTCGATCCCGCCGAAGATCGGCTCGACATGGGGAAGGGTACTGACCAGGACCAGTGCTATTGAGTACAGCAGCACCGATTCCCCGCCGAACAACTGCCCCACGTGTCCCAGGACAGGTTCACTGGCCGGGCGCGCCAGGTACCAAAAGATGCCGTAAACAGCCACCAGCGCCAGGATGACGGCGGGTCCCACCCACCGGAACGGTAAGCCCGCCAAGGCGCTCCCCGACCTCGTGCCGCGTTCGGTCATGGACCTGGCTCCCTTCGTCAGTGCCCAACCCCAGCGCTGCCAAGCATGACGCGCAGAATGCGGCCCGGACTGGACCCCATAGCGGCCATTGTAGGGATGGACGCTGGGAACGCGGGCTTTTCCGAACGATTGAGAAGCGTTGCACCTTGTGAAATGTTTGCCTGATGACGAACCCGCTCCTTTCCACCAGGCCGCTGCCCTACGCCCTCCCGCCCTTTGAGGGGCTTGCGGTGGACCAGTACCGCGAAGCGATAGAAGCGGGGATTGGTGCGCACCTGAAGGAAATCGAGGGCATCGCCGGCAACAGCGAACCGGCAACGTTCGGGAACACGGCCCTCGCGATGGAACGGTCCGGGCAGTTGTTGAACCGGGCAGCCGCCGCTTTCTTCACCCTGGTATCAGCGGACGCTTCGCCGGAGATCCGGGAACTCGAAACGGATCTTTCTCCGAGGTTCTCCGCCCACCAGGACGAGGTGTTCCTCAACCGGCAGCTGTTCGATCGTTTTGCCGCCATTGATACCGCAGGCCACGACGCCGAATCCGCCCGTCTTGTGGAGGAGTACCTTAGGGAGTTCCGGCAGTGCGGAATCCAACTGGATGCACCGGGCCAGGCGCGGCTGCGTGCCATCAACGGGGAGCTGGCACGGCTGGGCACCGAGTTCGGACAGCGGGTCAAGGAGGGAATGAAGTCCGCTGCCCTGCTGGTGGAGGATGTCCGCGAGCTGGCGGGACTGCCGGCCGACGACGTCGCCAGCGCAGCGGAAGCTGCCCGTGCCGCCGGGCACGGCGGCAAGTACCTGCTCACCCTGATCCAGCCGGGGAACCAGCCGGCACTGGCCGCGCTTGAGAACCGGGACGTCCGCCGTCGTCTGTTCGAGGCTTCCGTGGCAAGGGGCAGCGGTGGCGGCAGCCTCGATGTCCTGGATCTGGCCCGGGAGATGGCCGGACTTCGGGCGGAGAAGGCCCAGCTGCTGGGCTTCGCCAACTATGCCGAACTTGTGGCGGACCGCCAGACGGCACCGGATTTCGACACGGTGCGGACCATGCTCAGCCGGATGGCGCCGGCAGCCGTTCGCAATGCCGACGCCGAGGCTGAGGCACTGGCTGGGGTTGCCGGACACCCGCTGGAGCCGTGGGACTGGGCCTACTATTCGGCGAAGGTGCGGCGGGAGAAATACGACGTCGACGAACAGGCTCTGCACCCGTACTTTGAACTGGACCGGACCATAACGGACGGCGTGTTCTTTGCCGCCACGTCCCTGTATGGTGTCACTTTCCACGAGCGGACCGACCTGCATGCCTATCACCCGGACGTGCGCATCTGGGAAGTCCGCAACCAGGACGGCAGCGGCCTGGGCCTGTTCCTGGGCGACTACTATGCCCGTGAATCCAAACGGGGGGGCGCCTGGATGAACTCGCTCGTGGACCAGTCGGCGCTGCTCGGCACCAAAGCCGTGGTGATCAACACGTTGAACATCTCCAAACCGCCCGCAGGTGAACCGACCCTCCTGACCCTGGACGAAGTGCGTACCCTGTTTCACGAGTTCGGCCACGCCCTGCACGGGCTGTTCTCCAACGTGGCTTATCCGCGTTTTTCCGGCACCGCAGTGCCGCGGGACTTCGTGGAATACCCGTCCCAGGTGAACGAAATGTGGATCCTGTGGCCGGAGGTGTTGTCCAACTACGCGCGCCACCATGTCACGGGCGAGCCGCTTCCCCAGGACATTGTGGACCGGCTTGACGCATCCGCGCTTTGGGGCGAAGGCTTCGCCACCACCGAGTACCTGGGCGCAGCCCTGCTGGACCTCGCCTGGCACACGCTGGAGCCGGGCAACATTCCGGACGACGCCCTGGAGTTCGAGGCAAAGGCCCTTGCCGCGGCAGGGATAGACCATCCGCTGATCCCGCCGCGCTACCGGACTGGCTACTTCCAGCACATTTTCGCCGGCGCCGGATACGCGGCCGGGTACTACTCCTACATCTGGAGCGAAATCCTCGACGCGGACACCGTCGATTGGTTCAGGGAGAACGGAGGCCTGACCCGAAGCAACGGCGAACGCTTCCGGCAGGAGCTCCTCAGCCGCGGCAACAGCCGCGACCCCCTGGAGTCCTTCCGGGCCCTGAGAGGCCGCGACGCAGACCTGGCCCCGCTGCTAAAGCGCCGCGGCCTCGAGTAACCCCCCATCGATTGCTGAGCACTTGTCGTTTAGAGCCCCGAAAACGACAACTACGGAGCAATCGATGGTTCAAAACGCTTAAAGATGGACGACGCCGGTCCCCCACCAGGAGAGGTGAGGAACCGGCGTCGTCATAAAACGCAAGGCAAGGCGATCAAGTGCGACCAGGCGGTGGTGATCCGGCAGCACGCGTAAAAGGGGCCCCACGCTCCGCTCGCCGCGAAGCGGCCTCAGCGGAGCGCGGGGAATAGCGTGCAGAGGATCAGCGCCGCCAGGCGCCCCAATAGGACGCGAAGAGAGACTTACCAGCCGCGCTCAGCGAGACGGTGTGGCTGGGGGATCTCGTCGACGTTGATGCCCACCATGGCTTCGCCCAGCCCGCGGGAGGCCTTGGCGATGACGTCGGGGTCGTCGTAGAAGGTGGTGGCCTTGACGACGGCGGCGGCGCGCTGGGCCGGGTTGCCGGACTTGAAGATGCCGGAACCGACGAAGACGCCGTCGGCGCCGAGCTGCATCATCATGGCCGCGTCGGCGGGGGTGGCGATGCCGCCTGCGGTGAACAGGACCACGGGAAGCTTACCGGCTGCGGCAACTTCCTTGACCAGTTCGTACGGGGCCTGCAGTTCCTTGGCCGCCACGTACAGCTCGTCCTCAGGCAGCGAGGAGAGCTTGGCGATCTCCGAGCGGATCTTGCGCATGTGCCCGGTGGCGTTGGAGACGTCGCCGGTGCCGGCCTCGCCCTTAGACCGGATCATGGCCGCGCCCTCGTTGATGCGGCGCAGGGCCTCACCGAGGTTGGTGGCACCGCAGACGAAGGGAACCTTGAAGTTCCACTTGTCGATGTGGTTGACGTAGTCGGCCGGGGTGAGGACCTCGGACTCGTCGATGTAGTCAACGCCGAGGGACTGCAGGACCTGGGCTTCGACGAAGTGGCCGATGCGGGCCTTGGCCATGACCGGGATGGACACGGCGTCGATGATCTGGTCGATCATGTCGGGGTCGGACATGCGGGACACGCCGCCCTGGGCCCGGATATCGGCCGGAACGCGCTCCAGCGCCATGACTGCCACAGCACCGGCGTCTTCGGCGATGCGGGCCTGCTCGACGTTGACGACGTCCATGATGACGCCGCCTTTGAGCATCTCGGCCATGCCGCGCTTCACGCGGCTGCTGCCCGTGACGCTGTTCGCGGACGAACCGGCCTCGTTGCTTACATCAGGTGTAGACACAAAAACCCCTATGGGTAGACAGATGATCTTCGCCGGGCATGCGGCGGCAGCTGCCGGACGTGCACGCACGGATTGCCGGGTCCGTTGACCGGGCACTTATATACTAGTCCCCCGTAGCCCGGGGGACTTAATCAGGCTTAATCAGCCGGAGTGGGTTCTGCCAGGGCCTGCCGGCGCACCGAGGCCACCCGCTGCGCGACGGTGACCAGGCTCGCGGCTGCCAGCAGAACCAGCGTCACCAGGAGCACCACCGGCGGGAGCCCAAGCCCCGTCAGGCCCGTCACCACCAGGACGGAGACCAGGCGTTCGGCCCGCTCCGCAATCCCGACATTGGCGGTGAATCCCAGCGACTCCGCCTTCGCCCTGGCGTACGAGACAACCATGCCGAGGACAAGGCACAGAAGCGCGGAGACGGCGATGGGGGTGTTGCTGCCGCCGGTGAAGAACCAGACGGACACGCCCGCGAACAGCGCGCCGTCGGCGATCCTGTCCAGCGTTGAGTCGAGGAAGTTTCCCCAGCGGCTCTTCACGTTCTGCATCCGGGCCATGATCCCGTCCAGGACATCCGAGAAGATGAATGCGGTAATGAAGAGGGTGCCCCAGAAGAGCTGGCCCAGGGGGTAGAAGACGAGGGCCCCGGCAGCCACGCCGGCAGTGCCGAGGATGGTGACCGCATCCGGGGAGACGCCGATCTTCAGGAGCCAGCGGGCCAGCGGGGTAAACAGCGCGGTGAAGAAGCCGCGGGCATGCTTATTCAGCATCCGACTCCCCGGGCCAGGCGTCGGCCACCTGCTGCCGGACCTCGTCGAGCGTCTGGGTGATGGCCTTCGTCTGGGCGATGATGGGGAAGAAATTTCCGTCGCCGCCCCATCGTGGAACGATGTGCTGGTGCAGGTGGGCGGAAATGCCGGCGCCGCCTACCACTCCCTGGTTCATGCCGAGGTTGAACCCGCCGGGATTGGACACTTTGCGCAGGACGCGCATGGCGGTCTGGGTCAGGTCGGCAAACTCGGCTGTTTCTTCAACCGTGAGGTCTGTGTAGTCCGGGATATGCCGGTACGGGCAAACCAGCAGGTGCCCCGGGTTATACGGGAAGAGGTTCAGCACTACGTAGCAGGTCTTGCCACGGTGCACAATGAGCGCCTCTTCGTCGGTGCGGCCGGGGCCTACGCAGAAAGGGCAGTCGTTTTCGTTCTTGAACTGGTGCTGGCCGCCCTTGATGTAGGCCATGCGGTGCGGAGTCCACAGGCGCTGGAAGGCGTCCGGGACACCGGCGAGGGCAAAGTCGTCGGTAACGCCGTCATCGCCTGGATAGCCGGCGCCTGTGTTCTCCTGCACTGTGCTGATTCCGTTCGGCTAGCTGGTCCGGTTGCGGACGGCGTCGGTGATCCGCTTGACTGCTTCCGTCACGGGCACGCCGTTGTCCTGGCTTCCGTCGCGGAAGCGGAACGAAACGGCGCCCGCCTCGGCGTCGTCGCCACCGGCGATCAGCACGAACGGGATCTTGTCCTTGCTGGCGGTGCGGATCTTTTTGGGGAACCGGTCCGAGGAAGTGTCCACCTCAGCGCGGATGCCGGCAGCTTTAAGCTGGTCGACGACGTCGAACATGTACTCGTTGAAGGCCTCGGCCACCGGGATCCCCACCACCTGCACGGGTGCCAGCCAGGCAGGGAATGCTCCGGCGTAGTGCTCTGTGAGGACGCCCATGAACCGCTCCACGGATCCAAACAGGGCGCGGTGGATCATGACGGGGCGCTGGCGGCTGCCGTCGGCGGCCTGGAATTCCAGTTCGAAACGTTCGGGCAGGTTGAAGTCCAGCTGGATGGTGGACATCTGCCAGGTCCGGCCCAGCGCATCCTTGGCCTGCACGGAAATCTTGGGGCCGTAGAACGCGGCTCCGCCCGGATCCGGTACCAGCTCCAGCCCGGACTCCTGTGCCACCTCGGCCAGGGTCCTGGTGGCTTCCTCCCAGGTGGCGTCGTCGCCCACGTACTTCTCGGGGTCCTTGGTGGACAGCTCCAGGTAGAAGTCGTTCAGCCCGTAGTCCTTGAGTAGGTCCAGGACGAAGGTGAGGGTCTTGGTGAGCTCGTCCTTCATCTGCTCGCGGGTGCAGTAGATGTGGGCGTCGTCCTGTGTCATCCCGCGGACGCGGGTGAGGCCGTGCACCACGCCGGACTTCTCGTAGCGGTAAACGGAACCGAATTCGAACAGCCGCAGGGGAAGTTCGCGGTAGGACCGGCCGCGGGAACGGAAGATGAGGTTGTGCATGGGGCAGTTCATCGGCTTCAGGTAGTAGTCCTGGCCGGGCTTGCGCACGGTGCCGTCCTCGTTGAGTTCGGCGTCCACGTGCATGGCGGGGAACATTCCGTCCTTGTACCAGTCCAGGTGCCCGGAGACCTCGTAGAGGTGGCCCTTGGTGATGTGGGGGGTGTAGACGAACTCGTAACCGGCTTCAACGTGACGCTGCCGGGAGTAGTCCTCCATCTCCTTGCGGATGATGCCGCCCTTGGGGTGGAAGACGGGCAGGCCGGAGCCCAGTTCGTCCGGGAAGGAGAACAGGTCCAGCTCGGAACCCAGCTTGCGGTGGTCGCGGCGCTCGGCCTCGGCGATCCGCTCCTGGTAGGCCTTCAAGGCGTCCTTGGTGGGCCAGGCGGTGCCGTAGATGCGCTGAAGCTGCTGGTTCTTCTGGTTGCCCAGCCAGTAGGCGGATGACGAACGGGTCAGTGCGAAGGCGTTGGAGATGAGCTTGGTGTTGGGCAGGTGGGGGCCGCGGCAGAGGTCGCACCAAACGGTGGTGCCTTCCTTGCGCTCCACGTTGTCGTAAATCGTGATGTCGCCGGCGCCGACCTCAACGTTGACGCCTTCCCCGGCTTCGGCGGCTTCGTTCTTTTTCCCAAGGAGCTCGAGCTTGTAGGGCTCGTTCTTCATTGCTTCGCGGGCCTCATCCTCGCTGACCACGCGGCGGACGAACTTCTGGTTCTGGTTGATGATCTTCTGCATCATCTTCTCGAGGGTCTTGAGGTCCTCGGGAGTGAATGGCTCGGCTACGTCGAAGTCAAAGTAGAAGCCATCAGTGATGTAGGGGCCGATCCCAAGTTTGGCGTCAGGACGCAGCTGCTGCACGGCCTGGGCCATGACGTGGGCTGTGGAGTGGCGCAGGACGTTCAGGCCGTCCGGCGACTCAATGGTGACACCCTCCACTTCGGCGCCTTCGGGGAGTTCCTGGTCCAGGTCCTTCAGTTCGCCGTTAACGCGGGCTACAACGACATCACGGCGCTCAAAGAAGAGTTCCGCACCGGTGGTCCCGGTAGTCACCTTGGTCTCTTCGCCGTCGACGAGAAGGGTGATCTGCTGGGCATCTGACACGGGTGTCTCCTATTCAAAGTTGAGGCTTCATAGCTTGCGGCATACGGGGACCACAGCCAGCCACCGTCAATGCTATCGGTTCGGCTCAGGGCCGACCAACGCGGCACACGGGTGCACCGAACGGATGTCAGCCGTTGAAACCGGTGATGGCAAGGGCCCTGCTGATCCCATCAAGGGGATGTGGCACGTCCTCGACGGAGGCGGGAACGGACTCCGGGAAGGGCAGGGTCTCCGTCCGGCTCAAGTCCCACGCCATGCTTGCACTCAGGCTGATGCCCCGCGGCCCCGTCCTCCGGGTAGTGCCGCGGATCAGCAGCAGCCGGGTCCCGAACAGGAGCGGACCAGCGCTTTCCTGCGCTTCGTGGAAGAAGACCGCATCCACGCAGCCGGTGCCGTCGTCGATACTGATGAACACCACCCTCCTGCCGCCGCGCATGGGAGGCGTCTGGGTGGCCACCCGCACGCCTGCCACCAGCACTTCAGTTCCGTTGCGCAGGCTGAGGAGCTGATCCGCGGTGGTGACACCCAGTTTTTCCAGCAGCGGCCTGTGGCTGTCCATCAGGTGGGTGCTGACGTCCACAGCCATAAGGTCGAGCTCGGCCCTGACGTTTTCCACCAGTGTGGGAGCCGGAAGCCCGGGTTTGAGGTTGCGCAGTTCGACGTCGCCCAGGGGAAGCGACAGCTGCCCTTCCACCACTTCAACGCTTTTACGCGGGTTGTTCGCGGCCTGGAGTTGCTGCAGGTGGTGCACCAGGTCAGCCCGGTTGGCAGGGCCACCTGCTTCGCGGTGCAGGGAGTCAAAAGCCCCCAATTGCGCAAGCCGCCTGATGCTTGGCTTGCTGAGCCGCGAGCGCGCCCTGAGGTCTGCCAATGAGTCATAGGGCTGTCCGGCCACGATCCGTTTCAGTTCAGCAGCAGACAACCCGTAGATCCCGTTGAGGCTGAGCCGGATCCCCAGCTTTCCTTCGTCCCGGCCGGACGCTATCCGCTCAACCCGGTATTCAGCTTTGCTTCGGTTGATGTCCAGGGGAAGGATGGGAATGCCCATCCTGCGGGCCTCAGCCACCAGCAGCCGTTTTGGGTACATGCCGGGGTCGTGTTCCCACAGTCCGGCAAGAAAGGCTTCGGGATGGTGTGTCTTCAGCCAGGCCGACTGGTAGGTGGGTACGGCGAATGCGGCTCCATGGGCCTTGCAGAAGCCGAAACTGGCGAAGGACTTCAGTGTCCCCCACACCTTGTCCACCACATCAGGGGTATATCCCCTGTCTTTGGCGTTCTTGCGGAAGTATTCCTCCACCTGCGCTTCACCGCTCTCGCTGCCCAACGCCCGGCGGAATTCGTCTGCTTTGGCCAGCCCGCAGCCGGTCATGGTGTCCAGGGTTTTGAGGATCTGCTCGTGGAAGACCGTGACGCCATGGGTTTCCTGCAGCACCGGTTTGAGGTCCGGGTGGGGATAGACCTCAGGAGCGAACCCGTGCCGGTGTTCCAGGAAGGGCCGCACCATGTCCGATTTCATGGGTCCCGGGCGGAACAGTGAGATGTCGATGATGAGGTCGTTGAACTCCCTTGGCGCCATCTTGCCGATCAGTTCCCGCTGCCCGGGGGATTCAATCTGGAAGCAGCCAAGGGTGTGGGTGCTCCTGATCAGCTCATAGGTAGCTTCGTCGTCGAGGGGAACAGCGTTGAGGTCGATCCTGCCATCGGCTGCTATGTAGTCGGGGCCGGAGCCATCAGGGCCTTGGGGGTGTCTGCCTGCCGCCACCACCTCCTCTTTGCCGGGGTGGATCCGGATAATTTCCCGGACGGCGAACGCCATGGCACTTTGCATCCGGACGCCAAGGACATCGAGTTTGAGCATTCCCATGGGGTCCATGTCATGTTTATCGAATTGGCTCATGGGCAGTCCCAGGCCGCTTGGCTGGACCGGGGTCCTGTCCAGGAGCGTGGCATCACCCAGGATGACCCCGCAGGGGTGCATGGAAATATGCCTGGGGAGCCGGTCGAGGCGTTCGGTCAGGTCCACCAGCAGATCCAGCTGCTGGTTCCCGTCGGCGTCGCGCCGCTCAACCCGGCCAGCAAATTCCCGCAGCTCGGGTTTTTCCTGCAGCGCCTCACGGAACTTCCGCGCTGAGAACCGCCACAACTGCTTGGCGATCTCCCCCACTTCGCCGTCGTCCATGCCCAGCGCCAGCCCGGCGTCGCGCACTGCTCCCCGCGCCCGGTATCCGTTCTGCATGCTCATCAGGGTGACCCGCTCGGATCCAAAGCGTTCGAAAATACGGCGGTAGACGTTGTGGCGCTCCGCGCTTTCGACGTCGATGTCAATGTCCGGAAGGGTGGCGCGGTCGTTGGAGAGGAAGCGTTCAAAAATCAGGTCATGCTGAAGCGGGTTAACGTGGCTGACCTCGATCAGGTAATTGACCAGGCTGGAGGCACCCGACCCCCTGGCCGCGGCCCTGACCCCCATGTCCTGGATCATCCGGGATACTTCAGCCACCGTCAGGAAGTAGGAGGAGAAGCCAAGGTTTTGGATGATCGCAAGCTCATGGTCCAGCCGGGCAAGCACTTCCTGTTCCGCCTTACCGTTGACGCCAGGGAAACGCCTGCCGATTCCTGACTGGCAGCGCTGGATAAGTTCGGCGTGGGGATCCTGGTTGATGCCGATGACCGATGCCTCCGGAACCACGGGCTGCTTCCAGCCCATGTCGGTGACGGGATCGATCCGGCAGAGGTCCGCGAGCGCCTCTGTCTGCGCCATCAGCTGCTTAAGGTCCGCGGCACCATACCCTGCAGCGGAAATGATTTCCCTGCCCAGCCCCAGCATCTGTTCCCGGGTTTTCAGCCATCCCTGTCCGGTGGGCTGCAGGAGCGGCTCGCCCGCCAGTTCCGGCAGGGACTTCAGGGTCCGGGCAGAGTCAAGGACGTCGGCGGTGGGCGCTCCGTCCGCTGCGCAGTACCGCACAGCGTTGGTGAGGATGGCAGGTATGCGGTGTTCCTCGGCCAGCCTGAGCATGCGGACAGCATGCGCGGTGCTCAATGCCGTCCCCGGCGCACTGAGCTGGGAGACGATTTCCGCCGCCACCGTTCCTGCCGGCATGGCGTCCACCCATTGCTTGAACAGGGTGCGGGGACGCAGGTAGCGACGTCCGCCCATGGCCCGTCCCACATCTGAATCAGGGCCCAGCAGGACGGTCAGCACCGGTTTAAGGGTTTGCGGATCAAGGGTACGGGAGGCGAGTTCGGCACGGGTGACCGCCGCAGGAACCACTCCCCCGGCTTTCCCTGAGGTCCTGGCATGGGCATCGGACACCAGCCGGCAAAGCGCACGGTACCCTGCGCCGTTGTTCTGGCCCCTGGCGAGGACCACTACCCTGCCGGAGACCTGGGTGCGGTGATCACCGTCGACGTCAAAAACCGCAAGATCCACCCCCACGATGGGGTCGATGCCCGCAGCCATGCAGGCTTTGAGGTGCTTAATGGTTCCGTACAGGCCGTCCCTGTCCGTGCATGCAAGGGCGGTGGCGCCGTCCGCGGCGGCTGCCATGGCAAGTTCCTCGGGCCAGGAGACGCCGTAGTGGGCACTGAACGCAGTGGAGACGTGAAGGTGGGTGAAACTCATGCTGTTCCGCGTTCAAGCAGTTCTGTGGCGTAAACCGTCATGGATCCGCAGCAGGCGCCAGCGGCCGCTGCGGATATGGCGGGTCAGGTCAAGGGTGAGGGGTTCTACTCCGGCGGGTTCTTCCGGAGATCCGGGGCGGGATGCCCTGCCGGCAGGCAGGACCTGGACCCGCCAGATCTCGTGGTCCACCACACCGGGCCCGCTTCCCAGTGGTGCCCTGCTGTCCTCAGCCCACCACTGCCGGCGTTCGTACCAGCGCACGGGTTCGGCGCAGAGTGTGTAGGACCTGCCTGCCCATGTCAAGGATTCTGGCTTACCGGAAACGGAACACACCACGTCAACGGATTCGCTGAACATGCCCACGCACACCTCCCGGACTAGCTTCCTGTATTGGTATTCGAATATGTATTCGAATAAAAACCAGTCTACGCCGGGTGGGAAGTAAAAAATAGCCGGGGGTGGACGGAGCGTGCGGCAGGGAGCAGGATGTTGGCATGAGTACCGATGACGCACTCCTTAAGCAGGCAAGCATCAAGACCCAGGACTCCACACTGGTGGCCACATTCGATATCGATGGCGCCATTCCGGGATCCGGCGCCTACGTGGTAGGCCTGATGGGAGCTTCGCCGGACTATTCATTACAGCGCCGGCTGTGCATCGAGTTTATGAACGGGGAGGCGATCGCCTGCTACTCGTTCAACCGCGACCAGGGAATCGAAGAAGACTACGACCTGGCAGGAGTGTCACATTCGAAAAACAGCATCACTGGAAGCTTTCCCCTGGCAGCCTTGAACGGGCTCGGACAGGGCCACCTATTGTCCGCCTTCAGCGAGGCGGACGGGCGTGAGTTCCAGCATGGAGTGCCGGTGGAGGAAGCCCTTTAGGGCATCCCCCACCCCCGTGCTAGCTGTTTTCCTTGTGGATCTTCAGTTCAAGTTCGATGAACGCTGAGATCATCGCCCGGTAGGTTGACTCCACAATGTCCGGATCAATGTCCTTTTTCTCGGCGGCGGAGCGCACATGTTCGATGATGCGTTCCACCCGGCCAGGGGCGCGTACTTCGGCGTCATCGCCCTTGAGCGTCCCGGCAATCCGGATCAGCCGTTCGCGGCGGGCGATGAGCGTGACAATCTGCTCATCCACCTCGTCAACGGCAATCCGGACGGCAGCGAGCTGTTCCCTGTCGGCCCGGGCATCCCTATCGTTTCCTTGAATTGTCGCCATCATCTGACAGTATCGAAGCATGGAGCCCAGAGTCGACTTTATCTCCCTCGGTGTCCGCAGCGTCCAGGATTCCCGCGCCTTCTATGTCGATGGCCTTGGCTGGCCAGTCCATCGCGAGGTTGCCGGCGAGGTGCTCTTCATCCAGGTGAACCATGGTCTGGTGCTTTCACTGTGGGACGCCCGACAGATGCAGGCGGAGGCCCTCACCAACGCACCCGCCGGCGTTCCGTGCATCACCCTCAGCCATAACTGTCCAAGCCCCGCAGCGGTGGACGCGGTGATGGAAGAGGCGGCGGCAGCAGGCGCTGCCATCATTGCGGAACCGGTTACCCAGCCGTGGGGCGGCTACACGGGGTACTTCGCCGATCCTGACGGCTTCCGCTGGGAAGTGGCGTACAACCCTGCGTGGGCAGTGGACGACGCCGGCACGGTCACCGTGTAATGACGCGCCCCGCCGCGCGGGGCTGCTGGGACGGGGACCCCATATAGCCACCTCCGCGGCGCAACAACACCAGGGAATACCCAAAGCCGCGCTACCGTTGACCGTAAGGAAACCTTTCAAGCGACGTTTAGGAGATCCCTGTGGACTTCACTCCCGAATCCGGCACCATCACCATGTTTTCCACCACTTGGTGCGGCTACTGCAACCGGCTGAAGAAGCAGCTGGATGCGCAGGGCATCGGCTACACCGAAATCAACATCGAAGAGGTTGACGGCACCGCCGAACTCGTGGAACAGCTCAACGGCGGCAACCGCACCGTTCCCACGGTCCTCTTCCCGGACGGCTCCGCAGCCACCAACCCGTCAGCTGCCGAGGTCAAGAGCCGCCTGGCCGCCTAGGCACTCCACGGCGGCGCTGCCGCAGGACTGATGCGGGTCATGCCCCCAGGCTGCTGAACGAGGCAGTTTCCAGGGTGGCATGGCCCGCATACGTTTCCAGGAGGGCCTGCTCAACGGCCGCGACGTCCACTCCGGGCACCAGGTCATCCGCGGCGCCCGCGGTGGCGGGGTCCCATTCCAGGCCCAGGGCCGCATAGGTGTCTGTGAGGACTTTGCGGATGGGTGCGGAATTTTCCACCACAATGACGGAGCTGAAGAGCCAGCCGCCGGACACCACCCGCTGGGCAGTTCCCACCAGTTTCACCCGCCGCGAGCTGTCCGCCGGGTCGGTGCCGTGCACGCTGAATTCGCCCGGGCAGTACTCCCCCGGAATTTCCCCCACCGCTGCCTGCACGCCGACGCGCTGCAGCGCCTGAGCAAAGAGCTCCCCGAAGTAGCCGAACCGCGCTTTGGACCCGGCAACGGCGTCCGCATCCGGTTCGATGTGGTCCACTACAAGGGTGCCCTGGTGATAGGCCGCTGCGCGCCCCCCGGCCCTGCGGACCAGTGGTTCAAAGCCGTTGTCGCGGCAGGCCTGCGTGGCCACATCGAAGCCGGGCAGCCGGGTGTCCCGCTGTCCGAATGCCACGGTGGGAGCCGGACGGTACAGCCGCAGGGTGGGACCGATGCTGCCACTCCTTGCCCTGGCCAACAGCTCGAGTCCGAACTCCAGGTCGCGGCCCGCGCCGAGCGACACGTCCTGGCGGACAACGGTGAGCGTGCGGAGTCCGGTTCCCGTGTGGTGCATCGTGGCGAAACTCCCTTGGGCTCAAGCGCCGGCAGGTTCAGTGCCGGCAGGTTCGACGGTGGCGGCCGGAGAGGCCTCACCTAGGTTACGCCCGACGGCGGCAGCAGCCTTAACGCCGGCGCCCCACCCACAGCGCATGCAGTAAAGGGACTGCCGAAACAGCCATCAGCACATTGCCCAGCACCAGGTCGTCGGCGCGCACGATGGCACCGGCGACCAGCAGGGAACCGAAGACAACCGCGGAAGCGGAGCGTCGTACGGCCCTTTCCACGCGGGCAGTCTGCCGCTCCAGCCGCGGAACGGCCACCTGCAGTGACCCCTCCTCCATGCGGGCGGCAAGGGCGTCCAGCCTTCCGGGCAGGCGCAGGGCAACACCCGCAGCGTCGAGGGCCTGCCGGGCCACGTCCTGCACCACGTTGCCGCGTTCGTCGCGCAGCAATTGCGCCGCATACGGTTCCACCGAATCCCACAGGTTGAACCGCTCGTCCAGGGCACTGCAAACACCGGACGTCAGCGACATGGCCCGGATGATGAGCAGGAAATTCTCGGGAAGCTGGAACGGCAGGGAGCGGACCACGTCACCGAACTCCACGGCAAAGTCGCGGAACTCCCGCGGGTCCACTTCGCGCAGTTGGGCGAAGCCCATGCCGCCAAAACGGGCAAAGAGCTGCGTCATGGCCCGCTCCAGCGCCGCACTGTCAGCTGACGGCATGAGCACGCCCACGTCATTGATGGCTGCCACGAGTCCCTTGCCATCGCGGGCGGCTGCAGCAATCACCAGCTTCCGCAGCCCGCTGCGGGTGGAGGCGGTCACCTCGCCCATCATGCCGAAATCGATGAACGTGAGCTTCCAGGGCGGTCCCCCTGTACCTGCCGCCGCCGGGGTAACGAAGATGTTTCCGGGGTGCGGGTCGGCATGGAAGAAGCCGTTGGTGAAGAGTTGGTCGAACATGATGGCCGCAAATGCGGGGGCAACCTCGGCAGGGTCGATGCCGGCGGCACGCAGTGCGTGGACGTCGGTGATCTTGATGGCCGTGACGTCTTCGAGGGTGAGTACCCGGCGCGTCGTCCGTTCCCAGACCACGGACGGTACCGCCACGCGGCCGTCGCCGGCGAAGTCCGCCGCGAAGCGCTCTGCGTTGACGGCTTCCTGGAGGTAGTCGATTTCCGCAAGGCTGGTTTGGGCAAATTCCTCTACCAGCGCGGGCATGTCGGCGCGGCGGGACACGAGCCGGACGTGGCTGAGCCAGCCCGCCACCTTCCGGAGGGCAGCGAGGTCGACGTCGACGACGGCGCCGATGCCCGGCCGCTGAACCTTGACCACCACCGCTCCAAGTCCCGTGTCGGCGGCGTCCATTGGATTCAGGTGGGCGCGGTGGGCCTGGCCCAGCGAGGCTGCCGCGATGGGCGTCTGGTCCACGGAGTCGAAGACACGCGCGAGTGGAGTTCCAAGTTCCTGCGCCGCCAGTGCGGAGATCGCCGGAAAAGCGACCGGAGGAACCTCGTCCTGCAGCCCTTCAAGTTCCTTGGTGATCTCCGGCGGGAGGACATCGAGCCTCGAGGACAGGAACTGGCCCACTTTGATCATCAGGCCGCCGAGTTCCACCGCGAGGTCATGGAACCTCTGGGCAAACCGCCGCATCCTCCGGGAACGGGTTTGCGCGGCTATCCGGCCCAGTCCAACCCGGGGCAGGAGCAGCTCGAACCACCAGGTGGTGGCGAGGTTCCAGGCTGCGAAGCGCAGGATCCGCCGGTAGCGCCCCCGGTGCTCCCGCACGGGGAGCGGCCGCTCAGTCCCCTCCTGGACGGTCGACGCCACCCGCTTCAGTCCCGGGCAAGGATGCCGTACAGCCGGCGGCGGGCCTCGTCCAGCACCGCCACCGCCTGCCGCACCTGGTCCGGTGAACCGGTGCGGCCAACCTGCGCCGCGGCCTGCGCCAGCTCCATCCCGGCCCGTGGGAGGGACGCAGTGCCGGCCATCGTAGTTTCCGGATCCCAAGGGGCTCCACCATGGTGGGCGGCCACCTCCTCGCGTCCGGCTTCGGTCAGCGAGTAGATCTTGCGGCCGTTGGATTCCTCTGCGCTGATGGTTCCTTCATCGGCGAGCAGCTGCAGAGTGGGGTAGACGGAGCCCGCGCTTGGCTTCCAGCTGCCGCCGCTGCGCTCCTCGATCTCCCGGATGATCTGGTACCCGTGCATGGGCCGTTCGGCAAGGAGGGCAAGCACTGCGGCCCGGACTTCGCCTTTCCCGGCCCGGGTGCCGGACCGCTTCTCGAAGCGCGAACGCAGCTCTTCGACGGCCTGCCACATTCCTTCGAGGTTGCTTCCGCCAAAACCGCCTGCAGGGTGTGAAGCACGCATGATGAACTCCTTCGTCAATCGCGAACGATATACAACGATACTCAGCGATACAGGACGGCACCAGAGCCGGAAAGGTGACCGGGGAACCTGTGCCTCAGGTCCTGCGCAGGGTGAGGATCTGTTCCGCGCGGCCGAACGGACCCTGCCGGTCGTGCAGCACGGTGGAGGTGAGGCCGATCCCGTCGCTCCCGAACGACACTGCGTTGTCCAGTCCCAGCCACTCCCCCTGGGGGCGGCGGTACATGTGGACCTGGAGGTCAAGGTTGGGAAACGCGTAGCTGTCTTTGCCCGGAGGGACCCGCGCCGCGATGCCGTTGGCGGTGTCCACCAGCCCCATCAGGCGGGCAAAGTCGCCGCTGTCCGCGGTGCTCGTCAGCGGGTGTTCGGTGCGAAGCCACACTTTTCCCGCACCCGGCCGGTGCCCTTCGGCCACCCGCATCTCGAGGGACCGGATGTAGCCGCCGGGCCAGACGGCGGATCCGTCATAGGGCTTGCATTCGTCAGGGCCGGGTATGGCGGCGTCCTCGACGGCGGCAACCTCAGTGGTGTCGCTCGTGAGCATGCGCCACCCGGTGGCACGGATCGCCGTCCTCCCGCCGGCCACGAGCTCGGCCTGCACCAGTTCGATGGTGCGGCCGGCCCGCAGCGTGGCGGTGTCGACCCGGAAGTCGCCGCCGGGGATCAGGCCAAGGATTTCGTAGCTGATGCGGGCCATCCGCATGTCATCCCTGGGCTGGTGCCGTTCCAGGAGGTCCGCCAGCAGGCCTGACGCCGGTGCCATGTGCTGCTCGTGGACATTCCAGGCGCCCTGCGCGTGGATGGTGGACCGGAACCGGCCGCCGCCCAGGTCCTGGTAGTAGAAGTTGCCCTCGGCGAGTTCAGGCAGGTCTGCGGTCAAGGCGGGCCCCTTACGGAAGTTCAGTGAATTGCCACTAACTCTATCCTTCGCAGTGGACGGCGCGCTGGGTCGGCACACGAAATGTTGGAGGGCGCGGGTGGCAATCGGACTAGAGTAAGGAACTGGTCCTGTCAGCAACCCTCAAAAGAGGTGTTTCATGCGCGTCATCAGCTATAACCTCCGCAAGCACAGCGCCAGCGGCGAGCTTCTCGCACTGGCCCGGAATCATGACATCGATGCGCTCTGCCTCCAGGAGGTGGATGCCAGTGACCTTCCGGAAACCCTGGGCCCCCTCCACCTGGCGGATGCCACCAAGGGCAACCGGCTGGGGCTGGCCATCTACTACCGGACCAGCCGCTTCACGGCATTGGACACGCAGTCCTTCGCGTTAAAGAAATCCATGCATGACAGGGTGCTGGCGCCGGCCCACGAGCGGCTCATAGGTACAAGGGTGATGGACAACGAAACCCAGCACGAGTTGGTCATCGGCTCCTTCCATGCCGCACCACTGACCGCCTCCAACTCACTGCGGCGCAAGCAGATCCATGCGGCCCACGCCGAATTGCTGAGCATGGGCCGGGGCCTGATGACCCTGATGGTGGGCGACTTCAACTACCCGTTCTTCACCAAGAACCTTGACATGCACATGAAGAACTCCGGCTACGCCCTCTCCCTGAGCAACCGCCGCACCTACACGCGGTACAAGGTCTTCAAAGGCCACTTCGACTTCGCCACCTCGCTGGGCCTCGACATCGCGAGCGTGGAAACGCTGCCGCGCGGCAACTCAGACCATCTGCCCATCCTGGTGACCGCCGAGTACGGCCAGGGCTACTAGCGGACGGAACCGCAGGACCCCTCCGGCGGGTCCAGGCCAGCCTTACCAGAGGTCTTCCATGCCGGACCCAGCCAGGCCGCCCAGCCGCGCCAGCAGGTCCGGCCAGGCTGCCGCGAAACCGGGGTGCAGGTCCAGGGCGTCCACCTCGGCAACCGGAATCCACAGCAGCGCGATGCTCTCGGGATCGCTGATGACCGGCTCGAAGGATTCGCGCACGCGCACCACAACCGTGGTGTAGGACCAGTAGCCATGGTCAAGCACGGAGGTGAAGAGCACGTCCACGCTTTCTGACGGGACGGCGGCCTCCTCGTGGGCTTCCCGGAGGGCTCCGTCCACCGCTTCTTCGCCCTCGTGCAGCGCGCCGCCGGGCAGGCCCCAGGTTCCACCGTTGTGGCTCCAGACGGCGCGGTGCTGCAGGAGGACGCCCTTGTCAGGGTCCCAGGCCAGGACACCGGCCGCCCCGAACCTGCCCCAGTACCGGCCGCGGTCCCCTTCCACCCAGGCGTCGCCCGGGTCCCGGGGACCGGTGCGCGGCGGTGGGGTGGAGGACGTGCCGGAATACGGAAAGTGATCCATCGCTCCAGTCTGACAGGTGCGGCGGCGGTGCGTCACCGCATCGCGTCAGGCGTCGTGGCCGCGGTCGACGGCGAAATCGCCGCCGGGATACATGACCGTCTCGTGCCCGTCGTCGAAGCGGACAAGATAGGGTGGGCCGCCGCCCTCTCCACGGACTTCGAGAATCACCCCGTGCCGGTCCGAGGAACCCACCGTCCTTCCATGTACCACGATGCGGTCTCCTTGGGCTGCCTCCATGGCAATCACCTCCCATCGCCCAGATTACGACTGGCGGCCACACCCGAACAGGGCTTCATGGCAGGATTCCGGTATGCCGTTGAACCTGGTCCTCATCGCCGATACCCATCTGCCCAAACGCGCCAGGAAACTGCCCGAACAGGTGTGGCGCGCCGTGGAAGACGCCGACGTCGTGTTCCACGCCGGGGACTGGGTGGAAGCGGCACTTCTGGATGAGTTCGAACACCGGAGCAGGCGGCTGCTGGCCGTGTACGGCAACAATGACGGCCCCGACCTGCGCCGGCGGCTGCCCGAAGCGGCCAGCACCACCCTGGACGGCGTCCGCTTTGCCATGGTCCATGAAACCGGGCAGGCCAAGGGCCGTGAACTGCGCTGTGAAGCGCTGTATCCGGATGCCGATGTCCTGGTCTTTGGGCACAGCCACATCCCGTGGGACACCGTGTCGCCTGGCGGCCTTCGGCTGCTGAATCCCGGCTCGCCAACGGACCGCCGCCGGCAGCCCGCCTGCACGTTCATGGAGGCAGTAGTCGACGGCGGCCGCCTGGCCGACGTCAGGCTGGTGGAGGTCCGGCGCGACTGACCCGCCGGGGGCGCACCGCTTGGCAGGACGGTATCGATTGCCTAGGCTAAGAAACGTAAGCATGCTTAGCTTTTCGGCTGTGGCGGTTGTCTAACCGCAGGATGCTTCAGTTCCGGGGCAATGAAGAAGCCCGAGTCCGCACCAACAGGAGGACCACCATGACTGACCAGTACACCTTCCGCAATCCCGTAACTGCGTACGAAAAGATCTCCCCACCTAAGCAGCACCAGCCGGAGCCCGGCCTTGACGCGGAACTGGCGCCAAAAGCCGATCTGGGTGAAGAAACCTACCGCGGCACGGGCCGCCTGGAAGGCCGGCGTGCCATCGTCACCGGTGCGGACTCCGGAATCGGCGCCGCAACAGCCATCGCCTTCGCCAGGGAAGGCGCCGACGTCGTGCTTTCCTACCTGCCGCAGGAAGAGGAGGATGCCTCCCGCATTGCCGGGATCATCGAAGCGGCGGGCCGCAAGGCGGTCAAGGTTCCGGGCGACCTCAAGGATTCTGCGGTGTGCCGGGACCTGGTGGACACCGCAGTGTCCGTCCTGGGCGGGGTGGACATCCTGGTCAACAATGCCGGGAAGCAGGTGGCGCAGGAGGATCTGCAGGACATTACCGACGAGCAGTTCGACCACACGCTCAAAACCAACGTCTATGCCATGTTCTGGCTGACCAAGGCCGCCGTACCGCACATGCCGGCGGGCTCGACCATCATTAACACCACGTCCATCCAGGCGTACAACCCGTCGCCCACGCTGGTGGATTACGCCACCACCAAGGCCAGCATCAACAACTTCACCAAGGGCCTGGCCCAGCAGCTGGCGCCCAAGGGAATCCGGGTGAACGCAGTGGCCCCGGGACCGATCTGGACGCCGCTGCAGGTGAGCAGCGGCCAGCCAAAGGAGGAACTGCCGGAGTTCGGCCAGTCCACTCCCCTGGGCCGCGCAGGCCAGCCGGCCGAACTGGCACCCGCGTACGTCTTCCTGGCCTCCCCGGAGTCAAGCTACGTGGTGGGTGAAACGCTGAACGTCAACGGCGGCAGCCCCACGCCCTAGCAACACCCACGGGCCGGGCTGACCCCGCCGACTGGCGTCAGCCGGCTTCCTGGCCGGCCAGGAGCTCATCGGTGGCCGGGTCCGGCTCGCCGTTGAAGAACTGGGCCAGGACGGTCTTGAACACTGTTTCTCCGGGCGCGGCCCGGAGGAACAGGGTCATGGACGACCGCAGCTTTTTGGCGTCGATGCCGCCGAAAATGTCCTCCGCGGACTGGTCAGCATGGTTGGCCAGGACCAGCGCGCATTCCAGGAGTCGCGGCCCCAGGACTTCATGGTCCAGGTAGGCGCGGGCCTCGGCCAGCGAGGAGATGGCGTATTTGCGGGAGGTGGCACTCTGCCCCAGCCCGGCGATCTGCGGGAAGATGAACCACATCCAGTGCCCGGACTTCCGGCCGACCTGAAGCTCCCCCAGCGCCTGCTCATAGGTTCCGCCGGTGTTTTGGGCGGCGACAAAACGTTCAAGGTCAAAGGGCTCATTCATGGGGGTCTCCTGGGTTCATTGTCAGAGCGTCAAATCTTTTTCAAGGGCAGCGGCCGCCGCCTGCAGCTGGGGGTCGGGATCGTTGCGCCAGCGGGCCAGGACAACGCCGGCCCGTTGGCGGTCCCGCTCTCCGAGCCCGGCCAGCAGCGGAGCCAGGACATCGGTGAGGAGCGGCTCCGTCAGATCCGCGGCCTGGGCGGATCGAAGGAAACCTTCGAGACGGGTCAGGTCCGAATGGCGCAGCAGCCGGACCCTCGACTGCAGCAGCACCACGGCGGCCAGGCGCCGCTCGAATACGGGACGGGAGCCGGGTCCTGGCTGGCCCCACAGGACGGAGGCCAGCATCACCGTTCCATCGTGGTCAAGGTCCTTGAACTTGCGCAGCGCGTCCCGGACCGTGCCGCGGACGGCCCCCACGGAAGATCCGTAGGAGGCCAGCACCCCGCCCAGCCGGGCCCCGACATCGTCCGCCCGGTACCAGGCGCCCTCGTTCTGAAGGGTCCGGTCAACAAACTCCGCCGCCGCGGAGACGACGTCCGCAGCGGTCATCGCCCGCGTCCCGAGGAGGCATGCCGGATGCAAAACGGAGTCCACGGCCGGGCCTCCAGCCTGCCTTCCGCGATGGGCTCCCCGCACTCGGCGCAGATTCCGTAGGTGCCCCCGGCCAACCGGGCCAGGGCCGCCTCAATCTGGTCAAGGCCTGCTGAGCTTTGCTTCAGGAGCGCCGCGGCCTGCGACAGCTCGAAGGCTATCGTGGCGCCTTCCGGATCGTGTTCGTCGTCCACATTGGAGTCCTGGCGGGCGGAATTGGCAGCCTCGATATCGGCCCGCAGCGCCGGCAGCAGCGCCATCCGCCGCTCCCGCTCCTCCTCGAGCAGCGCGCGGAACCGGTCGAAATCTGGCATGGGGACAGCCTAGCGCGTTCGCCACTGGCGGCCGGTGACACCGGATATCCATTCGATTGCGCAATCCGAGAGGAGGACCTCGTATGTTATTCAAATGTGACAATCCGCCCGAGCGCGGGTTATGGTCTTTTGGTGTCCCTCCCAGACGGGACATTCCCATCAGTATGCCGAGCCCTGCCGCTGATCATGGGATACAGCCGCTCCAGCTGGCAGGGACGGGGGAACCAAGTTTCCGCGGCCACTTGTGGCCTTGGGGTTAAGTCGAATAGCGCCTCCGTCCGTTACGGGGCTGCTTCCGGCCGGGTATCTCCAGCCCGAACCCGACAGCTCACCCCGCAGGCATGGGAGAGGCGATCAACCGTGTCAAAAAATTCCACTACTGCCCGTCACCGCGCGACTCCGGCCCGCTCCATTGTTCTCGAGGGGCTCGCCGTGACAGCCAAGTCCCAGGCCCGCTCGCTGGGCCGCCCCGCGCTCGCCGTTGCTGCAGCATCCGGCATTGCGTTCGGAGTCGGCGCCCCGGCCCACGCGGGTGTGACCGGTCCGGACACCACTGAGAAGACCAATGTCCAGGCGTACTCCGCACCTGCTGCCCCCGCCGCGGCCACGGGCACCATCCACACTGTTGTATCCGGAGACACCCTTGGTGCCATTGCGGCGGCCTATGGCGTCGGCCTGAACGACATCCTGTCCGCCAACGGGCTGGGACTGTCCTCGATCATCTACCCGGGCGACCAGATCCGGATTCCCGGCGCCGGCTACACCGCCGCACCTGCTCCCGCCCCCGCGGCAGCTCCCGTCCAGGTTGCGGCAGCCACGGCCCCCGCCAACACCGGAATGAACATGTCCTACGCGTCCGCCACCACCGGAACTGGAACCGGCGCTGCCATCCTGGCGTCCGCCTACAGCCAGATCGGCGTGAACCAGGACTGCACCGCCATGGTGGAAAAGGCACTGCGTTCGGTCGGTAAGAGCGTTGGCGACCTCGCCCCGACGCAGTTCTTCCAGTACGGCACCGTAGTGGGCAGCCCGGCGCCGGGCGACCTGATCATCACTTCCGGCCACGTCGGCGTCTACGCCGGTGACGGCCAGGTGGTCAGCGGCGGCGTCAACGGCTACACCACGCAGGTCCACCCCATCAGCTGGCTCAGCGGCTACTCCGTGGTCCGCGTAGCTTAGCCTGCGGGCAGCCGGCCGCCTCCGGGGAGGCCGGCCGGGAGCAGGAGGACGGCGTCCGGGTATCCCGGCCGCCGCCCTCCTGTCGTTGACCACCGTTCCGCCCCCTGCACTCAGGCCCCAACGCAGGTTTACCGGGGCACCTCAGGTCCCGCAGAAGGTCAGGTATTTGCCAAAGTCTTCCGGCGCACCTTCCAAGTAGCGCTCCAGCCCGGGCCGTTCGGTGAAGGGGTCGCTGACGGCGTCCAGCAGCTGCTGCAGGGGCGCCAGGTCCCCGGCCGTCGCGGCGGACAAAGCCTCCTCCACGAGATGGTTCCTGGGGATGTAGGCGGGGTTTACGCCGTCCATCAACCCGGCGTCGGGCCTGAGATCCTGCCACCGCTGCGCCCAGGCATCAAACGCTTCCAGGTCAAGCACCATGCCGCGGACCGGACGGAGGTCACCCCTTGCCGCCTTGCCAAGGTTCCGGAAGAAGAGGGTGTAGTCCACCGGACCGTCCTTGAGGATGGCGATTGCGTCATCAATGAGGCCCGAGACGGCATCCGGGTGGTCCTGACGGGCGTGCTCCAGGCCCAGCTTCTTCTCCATGCCGCTGGACCATGCCTTGCTGTAGTGTCCGCGGAAACCGCCCAGCACCTCCACTGCCGGGGCCACGGCCTTTTCCTGGTCCTCATCGATGAGCGGCAGCATTGCCTCGGCAAGCCGGGCAAGGTTCCATTCGGCAAGCACCGGCTGGTTGGCGTAGGCGTAGCGGCCGCTGACATCGATGGAACTGTAGACGGCTGCCGGATTGAAGGCGTCCATGAACGCGCAGGGGCCGTAGTCGATGGTCTCCCCCGAGATGGTCATGTTGTCCGTGTTCATGACGCCGTGGACGAATCCCACCAGCATCCACCGTGCCACCAGCTCAGCCTGCGCTGAGACCACGGACCCGAACAGCGCAAGATGGGGGTTTTCCGCGTGGGCGGCGCCCGGGTAGTGCCGGCTGATGGCGTGGTCGGCCAGCCTCTTCAGGAGGTCCATGTCTTCCGTGGCCCTGGCGTACTGGAAGCTGCCCACACGCAGATGGCTGGCGGCGACCCGGGCCAGCACGGCGCCGGGGAGCATGCCCTCGCGCCGGACCTGGCGCCCGGTGGCCACGACGGCGAGCGAGCGGGTGGTGGGAATGTGGAGCGCGTGCATGGCCTCACTGACCAGGTATTCACGCAGCATGGGTCCGACGACGGCCCGGCCGTCCCCGCCGCGGGCGAAAGGTGTGCGGCCCGAACCTTTGAGATGGATGTCGAGGAGGTGCCCGCTGCTGTCAGTGACCTCACCCAGGAGGAGTGCGCGTCCATCACCGAGCAGGGGCGAGTAGCCGCCGAATTGGTGCCCGGCGTAGGCCTGCGCGACGGGGGTGGCACCGGCCGGCACGTGGTTGCCCACCAGGAGCCGCACGCCCTCGGGACTGCGCAGGTATTCCGGGTCCAGGCCCAGGTCGTGGGCGAGTGTCTCATTCAGGACCAGGAGCTCGGGGCCGGGCGCTTCCTCGGCCTGCCAGGGAACGGCCAGCTCCGCCAGTTCCCGGGCGAAGCGGCCGTCAAATGCCACGGTGGATTCAGCTGCTGCCGTCATGGTTTAACCCTATCGCCGTCGTAGGTCGCGCAGACTCCCGCACTGGTTGCCGCCGCCGGGGAACGGGAATGCGGTCCAGGTCATTGGCGGCGATGACCGTGGTGCCGGGGGCGCGGTCCCTTGCCTGCTGTGCAAGAAAAGTCGCGTCATCGCCGTAGCGTGACGAGAAGTGCGTGAGCACCAGGGTCCGGGACTTCCCGGACGCGGCGAGCTCCCCTGCCTGCCCGGCCGTAAGGTGAAGGTATTGTTGCGCCAGCCCGCCGTCGTCGTCGCTGAACGTTGACTCAGTGACCAGCAGGTCGGTGCCGTCCGCCAGTTCCTCTGCGCCGGGGCAGGGCGCAGTGTCCATGATGAAGGCAAAGCGCTGGCCGGGCCTGGGGATGCTCACGTCCGCCACACTGACCGGGCCAAGGGTGCCCTGGCGCTGCAGCCGTCCAACGTCCGGCCCGTGGATTCCTGCTGCCTTGAGCCGGTCGGGCAGGAAGGTGCGGCCGTCCGGCTCGGTGAGCAGGTAGCCATATGTCTCGATGCGGTGTTTCAGGGGCCTGACCTCCAGACCCTCGGCGACAGGGCCGCTCCCGGCATGCGGGTGCAGCCGGAGGTCGACGCCGGGCGAACTGACAGCGATGAGGGCCCGGACCACCTGTTCTCCGGTGGCCGGATAGTGGAGGTGGACGGGGTGCTCCACGCCATCCAACGCCATCCGCGAGAGGACACCGGGCAGGCCGAAACAATGGTCCCCATGCACGTGGGTAAGGCAGATCCGGGTGATATCGGCGGCGGCCACCCCTGCGTGGATCATCTGGCGCTGGGTTCCCTCACCGGGATCAAACAGCAGCCCTTGGCCGTCCCAGCCCAGGAAGTAGCCGTTATGGTTCCGGGTCCGGGTGGGAACCTGGGACGCCGTGCCCAGCACCACGAGTTCACGCACCGGCGGCGCCTGCCGTTCCGGCGGTCAGCCCTTTGACGTAGGCGGCCTGGCCGAGATGCTGGAGGCAGTCCCCCAAAATGCTGACCAGCCGAACACCCAGGGTGACCGGTGGGTCCCAATGCGTGTCAACGACCCGGTCGAGGTCCAGATCATCCGTCCCCTCCAGGACCCCAATGGTCTGCCGGTGGACTGCCTGGTAATACTCCAGCAGTAGTTCCGCGGGTACCCGGACAGCGTCCACCTGGCGGCTCGAGTGCCCGTATCCCGTGTCATTGTCCGCCAGGGGAAGGGCGAAGCGGGACAAGAAGCCTCGCGCTGTCCATACCTGTTCCATCCCTGCAGCGGAGGCAACCTGGGCATCTTCCACCCGGGCCGTATGCCATATCAGCCACGCGATGGAGTTGCCGTTGCCGGCAGGACGGCGCTGCAGGTCCGCCTCGTTGAGCCCCTCCAGCGTGTGCCGGACAAGCCCAGGAAGCCGGCCGAAGGCCTCCAGCAGCAGTTCCTTGGAGTGCATGTGCGTCCTCCCGCGGCCTCTGCGGCCGCCTCGTGCCCGCGTCCCTGGCGGGCCGCTAGTGTTCCAGGTCGTCAGGCTCGAACTCGCTGAGCGGTGAGCCGCCGAAGTTTTCCTCGTCGTCGCTGGCGTCCGCTTCCAGGCCTGCAGGCGCTTCACCAAAGTCGACGTCGGCCGCTGCTTCCCCCAGCGTGGGGGCGTCCGGCGGCACCTGTTCATCGCCTGAGCGGTAACGGGCCCGGGCTGTTTCGTCCCGAAGCGTCTGGTCGCTCAAGAAATCCTCCTCTTCACCCGAGATTCCCTCGTCCTGCAGCAGCGGGTCCTCCTGCCAGCGGTCGGGGTTGTTCTCGGCAGCGCCGGGGTAGCTGTCAGGTTCACCGGATACGGGGTCAAGTTCGAATGAGGACGCGGCACCGGGAGTTTCGTCGAGAAGCACGTCGTTTTCCTGCACAACTTCGAGCTCATCGTCGGGAACGTTCTGTTCAGTCATCATGCTGCCCTTCTCCTTGACCGTAAGGCTGACAATAGTAAGCATACTGAGCAACGGGGATGGATGGGAATCACTGGGGTAAGAAAGGAAAGAAGCTGATTCAAAGCTCACAGACAAATAGGGAGAACACGATGGAACAACATGCAGCACCGGATGGCCCCCCGGCGGGGCCGTTACGGCCCGAGTCTTTCGCCCGCCGAATGTCCGGTCTCTGGCTGGACGGCCTGGGCCGGGCGAGCATCCGGGCCGTCCAGACGCTCACCGTGCTGGCGCTTGCCTGGGTTGTGGTGGTGGCAGTCACGCGGGTTCCGCTGGTCACCATCCCTGTCCTGATCGCCCTGATCCTGGCCTCGGCAATGGCTCCCGTGGTCCGGTGGCTGTCGATGCATGGGTGGCCGCGAGCGCTCGCCGTGCTGTCGTCATTCCTGGTGATCGTGGCAGTTGCCTCAGGCGTGGTAGGCGGCATCATCACCCTCGTCAGGAAGCAGGCTTCGGTCCTCGCCGCCAGGGCCGAAGCAGGGATCGGCCAGTTGCAGCAATTCATCACCACCGGACCGGTTTCCCTGACGAGTGCCCAGATAGACGCCGCCCGCAGCGAGTTCCAGAAGTTCCTCGCCGGCGGAACTTTGGGTGCGGATGCCCTGACCGGATTGCGGACTGCCGGTGAAATCATTGCCGGTTCGATCCTGACGGCGGTGATCCTTTTCTTCTTCCTCAAGGACGGCGAAAAGATCCGGTCATTCCTGTTTGGTTTCCTGCCCGGGAGCCGCCAGGGCAAGGCACATCTGGCCGCCGAACGCAGCATCGTGGTGCTGGGCGGCTACGTCCGCGGGACCCTCATCATTGCCGCCATTGACGCTGTGATCATCCTGGTGGGCCTCCTGATCCTGCAGGTCCCGCTGGCGGTCCCCCTGGCCGCAGTGGTCTTCCTGGGCGGATTCATACCCATCATTGGCGCCACCTCCGCCGGAAGCCTTGCCGTGCTGGTGGCGCTGGTGGAGAACGGACCTGTTCCTGCGCTCATCGTCCTGGTGCTCCTGGTGGCAGCCAACCAGTTCGAGCACCACATCCTCCAACCGCTCTTCATGGGCAGGGTCCTGCGGATCCATGGACTGGTCATCATCCTTGCCCTGGCAGCCGGGGCTACGCTGGCCGGCGTCATCGGGGCGCTGCTGGCGGTCCCCCTGGCCGCCGTCGGGTGGACCATCTTCAAGACCATCGCCGAAAAGGACACGCCGGGCCCGGAGCCCATCGCACCGGCAGTGCCCGGGGAACAGGCCCCCTGAACAGCGCTTCTGTGACTTTTGGCCCTACAGTGCCCGTGTTCCCCGGGCCAGTCTTGAAAGGCAGGAAGCCAGTTCCCCAAACGAGCAGGAAGTGCGGCCATGACATCCCGGAAACCCATCGCTGTTGGCACCGACGACTCAGCACAGAGCCAGGCCGCCGTCCTCTGGGCAGCCCGCCGCGCACACCGCGCGGGGCTTCCGCTGGTGATCCTCCACGTGGTGGACGACCGGTGGGTGGCTGAACCGTACCCCTGGTTCGGAACCCTCCAGCAGGCCGGCGAAGAACTCCTCAAGACCGCCGCCGGCCGCCTCGAAGGGACCGTGCCCATCACGCCTGACACGGAACTGCTGACCGGCAGCGTGGGAGGGTCGCTGGCCAAATACTCCAAGAAGGCCTCGATGATGGTCATTGGCTCCGGCAGCGGCCACTTCGGCGGTGCCCTTGCCGACCGCGCGCTCCAGGTGGCCACGGCCGCCAAGGTACCCGTCGCCGTCGTTGGCACCCAGGACCTCGAAGGCCGGACCGGGGTTGTGGTGGGCGTTGACGGGTCCGCCGAGGCTACTCAGGCCGTCGCCTTCGCGGCCGCCGAAGCGGACCGGGAAGGCGATGAACTCACCGTTGTCTACGCCGTGAATGCCCCGAACCCCATCGTCGACGCCGGGCTCACACCTGGCGCCCTCGCGGAGGCCATCGTGGACGAGGAGCGCGTGGTCCTCTCCGAGACTGTCGCCGGGCTCAAGGAAGACTACCCGGACCTGACCGTGCACCAGCGGCTTGAAACTGAACGGGGCGCGGTGGACGCGCTCGTCCAGGCTGCCGCCGGAGCGCGGCTGCTGGTGGTGGGCAGCCGCGGCAGGGGGGCCTTCAAGCGCCTGCTCCTCGGTTCCACTGCCCACGGGGTCCTGAGGCACCTTCCCTGCCCCACGGTCATCACGCGGACTGACGAAATACTCAGCACCATCTAGGCCGGTCCGCCTGCCGTTCTTGTTGCCACGCCTTTGCGAACTCCGCCGCGGAAGGTCAGGACGCCATGAAGAAACCCGCCGCCATCATCATGCTGATCCTCGGGATCCTCATCACGCTTCCCGGACTGGCCGCCTTGGCGGGCGGCGCCGTGGCTTCAGCGGTGGGGTCGGTCCAGGGTGACGGGTACCTGACGTCCGGCACGTCACGATTCTCCGTCAACTCCTTTGCCCTGACGTCCCCGCGCGCCGACGCCATCGGCGAGGACGTACCGGGCAGGGTCCCGTTCGATATCGGCACCCTCAGGCTGCGGGTTGCGCCGGTCGCGCCGGACAAACCAGTGTTCGTCGGGATCGGCCGGCAGTCCGACGTCGAACAGTACCTGTCCGGCGTGCACCACTCGGAATTGCTCAATATCCGGCAGCGGCCTTTCCGCGCTGACTACCGCGACGTGCCCGGCGGCAACCCGCCGGGGCCACCGGCCGGCCAGGGCTTCTGGACGGCATCCGTATCAGGATCCGGGGAACAGGAGCTTACCTGGAGCATCACGCCCGGTGCATGGGAAGTGGTGGTCATGAACGCGGACGCGTCCCCGGGCATTGACGTCCAGGCGCAGGCAGGCTTCCGTTCCGACCTCATCCGACCGGCAGCAATTGCCCTGCTGGTGGGCGGGGCGATTGCCCTGGTGATTGGCATACCGCTCATCATCCTCGGCGCGGCAGGGCTGGGCAGGCACGCACAGCCCCCCGTTGGGGGACCGCCAACAGGCGGGCCAACCTATCCCGGTCCGGCATATCCGGGGTATCAGCAGCAAGGACCGGCAGCCGGGTGGGACCAGCCGGGGTCCACACCAGTGACCGCCACGCCAGGGACCGCGCCCTTGCCTCCGCCGCAGCCCTTTGTCACTCCTCCCGCCGGCCCTGCACCCTACCCCGCGAGGCTTTTCGGTGAGCTCGACCCAGGCCTCTCACGGTGGATGTGGCTGGTCAAATGGTTCCTGGCGATACCGCATTTCATCCTCCTGTTCTTCCTTTGGTTCGCGTTCGCCATCACCACCATCGTGGCCGGGTTCGCCGTCCTGTTCACGGGCCGGTATCCAAGGGCGCTCTTTGACTTCAACGTAGGCGTGATGCGGTGGAACTGGCGGGTGGCGTTCTACGCGTACGCTGCCGTGGGCACCGACCTGTACCCGCCCTTCACCCTCAAACGCACCGCCTACCCCGCAGATTTTGACGTGGACTACCCGGAGCGGCTCTCCCGCGGCCTGGTCCTGGTGAAATGGTGGCTGCTGTCCATTCCACACCTCCTGCTGATCGCAGCGTTCACCAACACCATGTGGCGGTGGCGTGCTGACACCAACGTCGATGGCACAACCTATGTCCAGGACGCCGGGCCGTCCCTGCTGGGGCTCCTGGTCCTGATCGCGGCAGTCATCCTGCTGTTCACCGGCCGTTACCAGCGCCCGCTGTTCGACTTCATCCTTGGCATCGACCGCTGGATCTACCGGGTGCTGGTGTATACAGCGCTGATGCGGGATGAGTATCCGCCGTTCCGGCTCGACCAGGGGCCGGCCGAACCCGTGTGGCCGCCGGAGGCCGGTCCCCCGGCGGCTGCGCCGTCCGCAAGTGCTCGGCCCACAGGCCCCCCGCCGGCCGGCACCCCTCCCGCAGGTGCCCCGTGACCTTCGACCCTAGCCCGGCTGCGGGCTCCCGGGCATGATGGGCCTGACAGCGCGGTCCTACCGAGGGAGCAAACATGAGCATTGCCGGGGCACCAATAGCCAGGATCGTGGTGGGCGTGGACGGATCCGAAGCATCGGTGGAGGCACTCCGCCAGGCCCAACGGCTTGCCACTCCGCTGGGGGCCAAGGTGCAGGCGGTTGCCTGCTGGGAGTACCCGCAGATGTACAGCGGCTACGTCATGATGGGCATCGAGGGCTTCGAAGAAGGTGCCAGGAAGGTCCTGGACGAGGCCGTCGCGCAGGCTTTCGGAGCCGAGACGCCGGCCAACGTCACGTCCACGCTCATCCGCAGCCATCCCCGGGAGGCGCTGATCGACGCCAGCCGCGAGGCAGACATGATCGTGGTGGGGCGCCGCGGGCACGGCGGATTCGGTGGCTTGCTCCTGGGCTCGGTGAGTTCCGCCATCGTCGCGCACGCCCACTGTCCCGTCCTGGTGGTGCACACGCCCGAGGACGGTTCCGAAACGGCCAGGGGTTCCTAAGCGGCGCCAGGCGGCAGAAGCTACCGACGTCGGGGGCAGGTGAGGACGGTTCCGGCCAGTGATGGACGACGGCGGGCACTCGCCCTCGCGCTCGCAGGCGGCCTGGTGGTCATCGCCGTCGCCCTCGCCCTGCTCCTTCCGCGACGGACTGCCGGTCCGCCGTCGGGCGCGCCGTCTCCATCCTCCGTTTCACCCTCAGCACTGGCCAGCCAGACCACCGCTCCCAGCCCCGGTGCTTCGTTGCCGGAGGAGACGGACACTCCCGAGGCAGGGGAAACCCCTGTTCAGCCGCCCGTTACGGTGCCGCCCCTACCGGAACCCTCGGATATTCCGCCACAGCCACCGGCGCCGGAGGGTCCGGGCACTCCCCCGCAGCCGGCACCGTTTCCGGAATCCCTCCGCGGCCAGGACCTGACCGCCATTCCGGGGGCCGGCCGGGTGGTTGCACTCACCTTTGACGCCGGGGCGAATGCGGCAGGACTGCCAAAAATCCTCTCCACCCTTTCCGCCAAGGGCGTCACGGGGACTTTCTTCCTGACAGGCAACTGGGTTGGCAACAACCAGGCCGCCGTGGCACAGATCGCCGCAGCCGGGCACCGCGTGGCCAACCACTCCATGACCCACCCCGGATTCACGGGCTTGAGCAACGACCAGATCGCCCAACAGGTGCGCGGTGCGGAGCAGGCCATCCTCGCGGCCGGTGCCGATCCCAGGCCGTTGTTCCGCTTCCCGTTCGGTGAGCGGGATGCCCGGACCATCGCCGCAGTGAACAACCTCGGCTACGTGGCTGTCCGGTGGACCGTGGACACGCTGGGCTGGAAGGGCACCAGCGGAGGGATCAGCGCCCAGATGGTGGCCACCCGCGTCCGCGATGGGCTGCAGCCGGGGGAAATTGTCCTCATGCACATCGGTTCCAACCCGGATGACGGGACCACCCTTGACGCGGATGCCCTCCCCCAGGTGATCGATAACATCCGGGCTGCCGGGTATGGGTTCACTACCCTCGATGCCCTGCTGGCGCAGTGAGCCAACCGTGGCGAAGAGCAGGTCCCCACGCAATCGGCAGGCGAAAGCCACCCGGCCGGATGACGCCGGTGATGCCGCCCACCACGGGCTGCCGGTCCACGAAGTAGTGCTCCTGCTTGGAACAGACGCTGCCCTGGGCCTTGGCCCGGACGAAGTGGCGCGGAGACGGGCCCAGTTCGGCGCCAACGAGCTCCCCCGCGGGCACGGACCCGGCATTGCCCGCAAGCTGGGGCACCAGTTCAACAACCCGCTGGTGTATGTCCTGCTGGCCGCCGCAATGGTTACCGTCTTCCTGGGTGATGTACTGGACTCCGCCGTCATCCTGGCAGTGGTCCTGGTCAACACACTGATCGGCTTCATCCAGGAGGTACGGGCGGAAGCTGCCCTGGATGCCCTCCATTCACTGGTCCGCACACGGGCCTCGGTCATGCGCGGCGGTGAGCGGAAGCAGGTTCCCTCGGAGGACCTGGTTCCCGGCGACCTCGTCCTGCTTGGGGCCGGCGACAAGGTCCCCGCCGACCTCCGCCTGGTTCGCCTGTCAGCGCTCCGGGTGGACGAATCCGCGCTGACCGGAGAGTCAGACCCAGTGTCCAAGAACGAAGTAGTGCTGCCCCGGCTCACAGCCGTGGCCGACCGCAGGAACATGCTCTACAGCGGAACCCTGGTAACTGCCGGCAGCGGTGCAGGCATCGTCGTGGCCATCGGCGGGGAAACCGAACTTGGCGAAATCCACCGGCTCATGGGCACCGTACAGCCTGCTGCCACGCCGCTGACCCTGAAACTCGCGCGGTTCAGTACCACCCTCACCGTGGCCATCCTTGCCCTCGCCGCCGTGGCCTTCCTTGCCGGCGTGGCACGTGGCGAGCGGCCGGGACAAATGTTCACGGCCGCCGTCGCCCTGGCAGTGGGGGCCATCCCCGAAGGACTGCCCGCCGCAGTGACGGTGACGCTCGCAATCGGCGTCCGCCGCATGGCGCGGCGCCGGGCCGTGGTGCGGCGCCTTCCGGTAGTGGAGACCCTGGGCAGCACCACAGTCATCTGCTCGGACAAGACGGGTACCTTCACCGAGAACCAAATGACAGTCCGTTCGGTGTGGACCCCCTCCGGAACATACGACGTAACAGGATCCGGATACGGGCCGGAAGGACACATCCGGCCGGCAGCAGGCGGCGAACAGCAAGTGGACACCGCCACCCCGACCCGCGCAATCGAGGACGAGTCCCTCCGCGTGTGCCTCCTTGGCGGCGCGGCCTGCAACGACTCAGCCGTCCGCCGGGAGGGATCCTCGTGGCAGGTACGGGGCGACCCCACGGAGGCCGCAATGCTGGTGGTTGCGGGAAAAGGCGGCATCAGGGTGCCCGATTTCCTGGGCGCAAACCCCCGCCGCGCAGAACTGCCGTTCACCTCGGAGCGGCAGTTCATGGCAACCCTGCATTCTTCAACGCATCCCCCCGACGTCGGCACAGTCTTCGCCAAAGGCGCCGTGGAACGGGTCCTGGACCTTTGTTCCCACGAAATGGGCGCGGACGGCGGCACCAGGCCGCTCCGCAGGCATCTTGCGCTCAATGCCGCACACGCTTTTGCGGACAGCGGGCTGCGGGTCCTTGCCACCGCCACCATGCCCCTTCCGGTGGCGGACGGTTCCCTTTCCGCCACGGAGTTGCGGGGCCGCATGACCTTCACGGGACTTCAGGCCATGCAGGACCCACCGAGGCAGGCGGCCGCCGCCTCGGTGAGGGCGTGCCAACTGGCCGGGGTTGACGTCAAAATGATCACGGGAGACCATGTGCGGACCGCTGTGAACGTGGCTGCGGCGGTGGGTCTGGCTGGCAGCGGCGCCGCCATGGCCCTGACCGGCGACGAGCTGGACGGTATCCCGGCCGGTGAGTTCCCCGCTGCCGTGGAGCGGGCCACGGTTTTTGCGCGTGTTTCGCCGGAACAGAAGCTGCGGCTTATCAGCGCCCTGCAGGCCCGCGGCCACGTGGCCGCCATGACCGGTGACGGTGTCAACGACGCGCCGGCCCTTCGGCAGGCGAACGTGGGCATTTCCATGGGACGCACCGGGACCGAGGTGGCCAAGGAAGCCTCGGACATTGTCCTGACCGATGATGACTTTGCCACCATCGAGGCAGCCGTCGAGGAAGGCCGGAATGTCTTCGACAACCTGACCAAGTTCATTGTCTGGACCTTGCCCACCAACATGGCGGAGGGACTGGTGATCCTCGTGGCCATCCTGCTGGGTGCCGCGCTGCCCATCCTGCCCACACAGATCCTCTGGATCAACATGACCACCGCGTTGGCACTCGGCCTGATGCTGGCCTTCGAACCAAAGGAGCCCGGCCTGATGTCGCGGCCGCCGCGGGCACCCGGCCGTCCCCTCCTGACCTGGGCCCTCACCGTCCGGATCCTGCTCGTCTCGGCCCTCCTGCTCGCCGGCACCTGGTGGCTTTTCGACCACGAACTCAACAACGGAGCGACAGTGGCAGAGGCACGCACCTCAGCCGTGAACCTCTTCGTAGCCGTGGAAGTCTTCTACCTGTTCAGCTGCCGGTCGCTGACCCGGCCCGCATGGCGGACAGGACCCTTCGGCAACCGCTGGCTCCTGGCCGGGGTGGCGGTGCAGGGGGCCGGGCAGCTGGCCCTCACCTACACGCCCCTGATGAACGATCTCTTCCACACAGCGCCCATCGGTCCTGACGCGTGGCTGCGGATTTTTGGACTGGCGCTGGCCGCGTCGCTGGTTGTTGCCGTGGACAAGCGTTTGCGGCGACAGGGCTTCTGAGGAGCGCGGGCAGCACTGCCGGAACTGCACATTCCGGGTGCCGCTGCGGACCCGCAATCCGGGACCAATGACTCTCCCGGCGGCACACGCCGCATCCAATACTGAAAGGGAAAGCAGACGGCTGGCGTCCGCCTTCATTGGAGCGGAGGTCGTAAAAGTGTACGGCTGGAATGACGGCATGGGCCTGTGGGGCTATGCCCTGATGAGCATCAGCATGGTGGTGGTCTGGGGCGCGATCATCACCGGTATCGTGCTGCTGGCCCGTTCCCTGCGTTCGCCCTCCCCGCACCCCGCGCCCCCGCCGCCACGGGTGGCAGAGGACGTGCTGGCTGAGCGTTTCGCCCGCGGCGAGATTGACACCGCCGAATACCAGAACAGGCTGGCCGTCCTGCGCGGCCATCCGGGCACCTGATGCCGTGGCTCCCGCAGGCAACGGACAGTGGGGTGCAGCTGTGCCACTCTCTGAATTCGAGAAACGCGAACTCGAACTGATCGGCCATGGCCTGGAGGATGAAGACCCCAGGCTCGCCTCCCTCCTGAGCCGCGACGCCTTCAGGATTTCGCTCCGGAGCCGGGTCAGGCGCGGACTCGTGCTGTTCGCCACGGGCGTCTGTGTCCTGCTCCTTGGCCTGGCAGCCCGCGCACCCTACCTGGGCATCGCCGGGTTCGCGGTCATGAACGGCGGAGGCTACTGGGCGGTCAAGGACCTGCGCTGGTCCCTGCGGCACATGAACCGGCACGCCACCCAACTGGAAGGCAACACCGAATGAACGCGCCAAGCGGGGCCGGCAAGGACGCCGGAGCCGAGTTGCAGGCGCTGCAGGCGATTGAAACCCACCATGCCGACATGCTCCGGCAACTGAACGGGCTGGTGGGCCTGTTGACGGAGGCCGTGGAGGCGCAGGACGCCGGCAGCGAGGAAAGGACGCAGGCTGCCCTGCTCGATTGGTGTGACACCCACCTTGTGCCACACGCCCTTGCCGAGGAAGGTTCCCTCTACAGCGGTCCGCACGCCATGCCCGGGGCAAGACTGCTGGTGGACGGCATGCTGGCCGAGCACCGGGTGATCGTCGACCTCGTGGAGGAGCTCAGGACGGCCAGCGGTGTTTCCGCCGCCGTTGCCGCGGGGGCCATCCAGCGCATCTTTGCACTGCACCTGGACAAGGAGAACCGCCTGCTCATGCCGTTCGTCGTCGAATCCGAGGACCTGTCACTCGCCCAGGCGGTGACAGGTCTCCACGAACTCGTCGGGGAAGGCGCGTCCGGCCACCATCGGCAGGGCCACGAAGGGCACTAGGCGGCAACGGCACCAGCACGACGGCGGCCGGCCGGGTTGGGCGTGCTGAGGATGGAGCCTCGTTCCTGACGACGGGCCGGGGTTGGTGGATCAGGGTGCGACGGCGGCGCCCACCTGGGCGCCCTGGTCCGGGGCTTCGGCGTCCGCCTCAGGTGAATGAACCACCAGCACCGGACAATGCGCGCGGCTGACGCACGCTGAACTCACCGAACCAGGGACGAAACCCCCGTGGCCCCTCCTGCCCACGATAAGCAGGGACGCGTTGCGGCTGGCGTCAATCAGTACCGGACCGGGTTTTCCCCTGACCAGCCGGGGATGAACAAAGGACGGTAGTTCCCCAAAGGCGTCTGCCAGCGCCTGGTGGAGCACCTGCTCTGCCGCATACTTGAAACCCTCGATTCCCACGGCCAGGTACACCCCGTAACCGGCCGGGACGTCCCAGCAGGCCCAAGCTTCAACTGTCGCGCAGAGTGGCTCAGCCATCACCCGGGAAACCCGGAGCGCGGAGATGGAGGATTCAGACCCGTCCACACCGACGATAATCCTCGGGTGCCGTTCGGGGGCATTCATGCCGGCTCCAATCTCTGCATCGTCGCTGCGTTCCCACATGCGGCCGTCGAACCCACCATGGACCAGAACCTCTTTCCGCGCATAGGGCCGAAAGTCATCCCGGATCAAGGCAATTGCGGAGCGGACAACCAGCGCGCGTCCACCCTTGGCGCCGGCACGCGGACTTTGGTCCCTTCCCGCGCACGCCTCCCCGGGGAACAATGGGGGCAGGCCCCACCCGGGCTGGCCCCGCAGCATGCGGGGTCCTTTTGATCCTGAAGACAGTGGGAGCGTTCGGTGCATAAGCATGAAGCAGGGACTGGAGAACCAACAGGATCTTCGGGACCGGTCCGCGTATTCATCCTCGACGATCATGAGCTGGTCCGCCAAGGGTTGAAGGATCTGCTCGAGGGCGAAGGTTTCCTTGTGGTGGGCGAAAGCGGGTCCGCTGCCGAAGCCACCAGGCGCATCCCGGCCCTGCACCCCGATATCGCCATCCTCGACGGGCGGCTTCCTGACGGCACAGGTATTGAGGTGTGCCGGGACGTACGCTCCCTCGATCCCCGCCTTCGCTGCCTGATCCTCACCAGCTACGACGACGAGCAGGCCCTCCGCGGCGCAGTGCTTGCCGGCGCCTCCGGATACATCCTGAAACAAATCAGGAGCGACGACCTCCTGGCCGGGATCCGGAGGGCGGCGGCGGGAGAATCCCTGTTCGACCCGGGGGTTGAGCAGCAGATCATCACTGGACTCTCCACGGCGCCAACGGACCCCCGGCTGGAAGGGCTGAGCGCGCAGGAGAAGAAGGTCCTGGCCCTGATTGGCCAGGGGCTGACCAATCGCCAGATCGGCGATGAATTGTTCCTCGCCGAAAAGACGGTGAAGAACTACGTGTCATCCATCCTGGCCAAACTGGGCTTCGAGCGCCGGACCCAGGCCGCCGTCTATGTCACCAAGAGTTCAACGGATACTGCCTGACAGCCCGGGAAGCGCAGGGAGCCGGGCCGCGGAATTTAGGGGAGCGGGACGGACCAGGCCAGGGTCGTTCCCCTGCCGGGCACGCTGTCGATCGTGCAACTGCCTTTCAGAAGTTCAGCGCGGTGGCGCATGTTGGCGAGGCCGCTTACCCGGGCAGGGTCGCTGAAGCCCCGGCCATTGTCGCTGATATGGAGTTGCACCCGGTCCCCACGCCGCCCGGCGTCCGCACCTACGGCAACAGTGACGTCGATGTCGTCCGCGCCCGAGTGCCGCAGCGCGTTGCTGAGCCCCTCCGAGAGCACTGACAGCAGGTGGACCGCAACGTCCTCGCTGATCGAATCCACGGGGCCGTCCAGGGAAACCCTGGGGGTCAGGGCGTAACTGCGCGAGTTTTCGCGGACCACCCGCAGCATCCGGCCCGTCAGCGGTTCGTGTTCCTCATCTGCCGAGCGGAGCGAGTAGATCGTGTCCCGCAGCTCACGGATGGTGTCGTCGAGCTCTCCGGTCACGGCGGCGATGCGTTCGTTGGCCACAGGGTCCAGGGTGTAACGGCGCAGGCTTTGAATGCTCAGTCCGGCAGCGAAGAGGCGCTGGATAACCAGGTCATGGAGGTCTCGGGCGATCCGTTCCCGGTCGGTGAAGAGCAGGTTCTGTTCGCGCAGCGCATTCACGCGCGCCAGGTCCAGTGCAAGCCCGATCCGGCTGCCGAAAATGGCACCCGAGTCCGCCTCGGATTGGGTGAACATGGCAGTTCCATGGGGGCGCGCCAGCAGCAGGACCCCGTTGTGGATGTTGCCGTGCCCCAGGGAGCACACGAGGACCGAGCCGAGCTTGCCTGCCACCTCATCTTCGAAGACCTGCCGCGGGTCCTTGGCCACAAGGGACCCCCCGCGCTCAACGACGCCGGACACAGCAGGTGACACCATCAGTTCCTGGCCCGCCTGGAGCCCCTGCACTCCCAGGCAGGAACGGCAGCGAAGCACACCGTCGCTGCCCGGCACAGCCACCACAGCCAGGGCCGAATCCGACACCTCCAACGCCGTTTCCGCGACAATATCCAGGTTGTCAGCCCCGCCGGGATGGGGCGCCATGATCAACCTGCTGCTCAGCTCCATGCCGGCCTCGAGCCACTTCTGCCGCCGGCTGCTGTCCTCAAACAGGCGGGCGTTCTGGATCGCTACCCCCGCTGCCGCAGCCAGGGCCACGGCAAGGTCCTCGTCTTCGGCGGTAAAGTCTTCCCCGCCCTGCTTCTCTGTCAGGTAGAGGTTTCCAAAGACCTCGTCCCTGACCCGGACCGGCACGCCCAGGAAGGTCCGCATGGGCGGGTGGTTTGGGGGAAAACCGGAAGCTATGGGGTGCTGGCCAAGGTCGTGGAGGCGCAGCGGCCTTGGCTCACGGATTAACAGGCCCAGCACGCCGTGCCCCGTGGGGAGGTCACCGATGGAACGGATGCCCGCGTCGTCAATTCCCACGGTGATGAAGTGGCTCAGTTTCCGGTCTTCGCCGATGACCCCCAACGCACCGTAGCCTGCGCGCACGAGGACGCAGGCGGACCGTACAAGACGGTCCAGGACGGCTTCGAGGCTCAGGTCCTCGGCAAGTGCCACTACCGCGGCCAGTAAGCCGTTGATCCGTTCCTGCGTATCCAGAGGTTCGTCCCCACTGGGGGTGAATCCGCCCACCGTGTCTTCCACCCCATCCGTTGCCGGAGAGCGCCAGGGCCGCCCAGTGCTCACGTTCCACCTCCTGCGGCAGGAACCTGCGGCGCTGCGGATTCCTGGCACGATCAAAGTCCCGAAACGGAAGTGCCGGCCTCCGCCCCCATATCCACCTTCACCAGAGAATGAAGGCGCTTTGCGTCTAAGTCTAGGAGTGCAAGGGCAAAAATACTCCTAAATACTTCCGGAATAGGGGGGCTGCGGGGCCGCGGGACCTTCTTCCCTATCCCCTGGCGGCTGGCGGCCCTAGGCTACGGCCATGAACAGTGCAGCGGCAGAACCGGAAATCAAGGAACTCGGGGTCCACGATTGCTGGCGGTACCTTCGGTCAACGTCCCTTTGCAGGATCGCGTTCAGCGACGGGGAGTCCGTTGAGAACTATCCGGTGAACTTCGTGCCCACTAACGGCACATTGCTGATCCGGACCGGTGAAGGGACCAAGCTTGCCACCCTGGCCGGACGGCATGCGGTGGCCGTGGAGACAGACGGGATGAACCAGTACGGGACCATCGCCTGGAGCGTCATCCTGAAGGGGCATGCCGTGGTGGTGACTGATGCTGAGGAAACCAGGGACGCCATGGATGCGGGCCTGTCCCCGTGGCAACCCGGCCAGAAGAACGTCCTGATCCGGATCACGCCGCAGGAAATCAGCGGCCGGCGGTTCGTCATCGCAGCACCAACCCACTGGTGGCCGCCCCGGGAGCCCGCCGCGGACTGACCCGGCATCGGCAAGTCCGCCTCCGTCCACACCGAAACCTTCAGCCCCAGCCACAAAGGATGGTCCACCATGGCACCTGCCCAGCCAATCGCCGTCGGCATCACTGACACGCCGGCATCCAATGCGGCCCTGTTATGGGCAGCAGCCCGGGCCAACAGGCTCAAGCTTCCCCTCGCCGTCGTCAATGTGGTGGACGACCGCTGGATGGCGGCGGAGGTTCTTCCCTATCTTGAAGTCCTTCGCGAATCGGGGCTGGGCCTGTTGAAGGAAGCCGGTGAGAAGGCCACAGCAGCCGAACCCGGCCTGCAGGTCACCCTCCAATTGCTTGAAGGAGGAGTTGGCGCAGCTTTGGGCGACTACTCCAAAAACGCCTCCATGCTGGTGCTGGGCACCAGCGGCCACACGCGCGGCGCCCTGACCGACCGGGCACTCCAGGCGGCCGCCACAGCGGAGTGCCCGGTAGCGGTCATCGGAGCCGACCAGGAGCACGGCCGCGGCATCGTGGTAGGTGTGGACGGGTCACGGGAAGCGACGCAGGCAGTGGCGTTTGCGGCCGCCGAAGCAGACGCGCTCGGGGAGGAACTGACGGTCCTTTACGCCTTCACCGGTCCCAACCGCTGGATTGCGGCCGGGCTTCCACAGAGCAGTTTTGCCACCCACGTGGTGGAGGAGGAACGGATCGTGCTGTCCGAAACGGAGGCGGGCCTTCGGCAGGACTATCCCGATCTCGTGGTTCGTACCGTGATGGAGACGGTCCTGGAGCCGGCGGATGCCCTGCTCCGTGCTGCTGCGGGCGCGCGGCTGCTGGTCCTGGGCAGCCGTGGCAAGGGTGGCTTCGAAAGGTTCTTCCTGGGCAGTACGGCGCATGCTGTGCTGACACAGCCACCGTGCCCTACGGTCATCACCCGCATGAACAAGCAACAGCACGGCGATTGACGGGGCCGGCAACCAGGCCGCGCCGTGACCCTGGCCGGGGACAACGGGGCTTCCGTCCCGGGCCTGGACGACAACCATGCCCGGGACGGGCTCTCCACCGACGAGGTGCGGGAGCGCGTGGATGCCGGCCGCGTCAACAGCGTGCCCACGGCAACCAGCAGGAGCATCGGTGAGATTGTCAGGGCGAACGTCTTCAACCTTTTCAACAGCGTGGTGGGCGGGTGCTTCATCCTGCTGCTGGTCCTCGGGCAGTGGCGGGATGCGCTCTTTGGGTTGTCCGCCATCAGCAATTCGCTGATTGGCATCATCCAGGAATACCGGGCCAAGCGATCCCTGGATCAACTGGCGATTCTCCAGGCTGCCAGCAACACTGTGATCCGGAACGGATCCCGGGAGACCATTTCCTCTGACGAACTGGTGCCCGACGATCTTGTGGTGCTCAATGCGGGAGACCAGGTCACGGCGGACCTGCTGTTCCTGGAAGGCGGCCCGCTTGAGGTGGACGAGTCCCTGCTGACCGGCGAATCCGAGCCCGTCCCCAAACAGGCCGGCGCCATTTTGCTGTCAGGGTCCCTCATCCTTGCAGGCCACGGCAGGGCCACCGTAAGCCGGGTGGGGCCTGACACGTTCGCTTACCGCCTGGCGGCCGAAGCCCGGCGCTTTTCCCTGGTCACGTCCGAGATCCGCAGGGGCCTGGAAAAGGTATTTACCGTTATTACGTGGCTTCTTCTTCCCACCGCCCTGCTGCTAACGAATGCGCAGATGCAGGACCAGGGCGGCTGGGCCGGTGCCATGGAATCAGGACGGTGGATTCCGGCGGTTGTGGGAGCCGTTGCGGGCATCATGGCCATGATCCCCCTGGGGCTGCTGCTGATGACCAGTGTGGCTTTTGCCGTAGGAGGGCTGCGTCTTGCCCGCCAAAAAGTCCTGATCCAGGAACTTGCCGCGGTGGAAGTGCTGGCACGGGTCGATGTCCTCTGCCTGGACAAGACCGGCACGTTGTCCTCCGGAACCGTGGTCTTCGACGCCCTCCACGACGCCGGGAGGTCACCGGCGGCCGGGTGGCGGCACGCGCTGGAGTGGTTCGGTGCGAATGCGGAGGCCAGCAGCACGGCGGCGGCAATCGGGGCTGCCTTTGCGGTGCAGGCTCCGCTGCACGAGCAGGGCTCGGTGGCGTTCTCGTCCGCGCGGAAGTGGAGTTCGGTGACCTTCAGGGCGGATTCCGCCGCCCCGGGGACCTGGATCCTGGGAGCACCGGATGCCGTGCTGGGTGCTCCCGGCTGCGCCGACGCGCACGGGAAAGCCGTGGCCCTTGCCGCCAGCGGCCGCCGGACCCTGGCACTGGCCCATCTGCCGGGTCCGCTGCCGCCGGACGCGGCAGAGCCGGGCATACCGCCGGGCCTGGTGCCGGTGATCCTGCTGACCTTCCGGGAATCGATCCGCAAGGACGCTGCCGCCACGCTCGACTACTTCCGGGAGCAGGGGGTAAGCGTGAAGATCATCTCGGGCGATGATCCCCGGACTGTCGCCGCACTGGCGCGCGGCCTGGGCTTTGGCCCCGGGATGGCCTATGACGCGCGGACCCTTCCCGGCGATCCGCACCAACTGGAGGAAACGGTGGAGTCCCACAGCCTCTTTGGAAGCGTGACGCCGTCACAGAAACGGGACCTGGTCCTGGCCCTGAAGCGGCGCGGACACACCGTGGCAATGACCGGGGACGGGGTGAATGACGTCCTGGCACTGAAGGAGGCGGACCTGGGCATCGCCATGGATTCGGCCTCCCCTGCCACCAAGGCCGTGGCCCGCATGGTCCTCCTGGACGGCAGGTTCGAGCGGTTGCCTGCGGTGGTGGACGAAGGACGCCGGGCCATCAGCAACATCGAGCGCGTCTCCCTGGTCTTCCTCAGCAAGACCGTATACGCCACCGTCATCTCCGTCGTGATGGGCGTCCTTTTGTTGGCATTTCCGTTCCTGCCGCGGCAGCTGTCCGCCCTGGACGGCCTGACCATCGGTTTGCCGGCGTTCTTCCTGGCCCTGCAGCCCGGGGGGCAGAGGTATGCGCCGGGCTTCCTCCGGCGTTCACTTGCCTTTGCCGTGCCGGCGGGTATCTGCACAGCCCTGTGCGTCCTGGTGGTCAGCGGCTACGCCCAGACCTGGGGCGGACACACCCCTGACTCGGTGCAGTCCGCGGCCACCCTCACCCTGGGCCTGGTGGCGGCGTGGGTCCTGGTGGTGGCATCACGGCCCCTTAATCTGGCCAAGGGACTGATCCTTGCCGGCATGTATGCGGGACTTGCCCTGCTGTTCACCGTTCCGTTGGCGCAGGACTTCTTCCGGGTGGACTGGCCGCCGCCCGGCCTGCTGGTCCTGGCCGTTGTGGTTTCTGCCGCAGGGTGCCTGGCGGTGGAGCTGGCCGGCCGTTATGCCCGCCGTCCTCCCCGAAGTGCCGCACGGAAGGGGCTGGGACCTTTGACTCTGGAAGCAGCCCCGCCCGAAGCGGATGGTGGAACTGCCGGGCAACGCGATGGTCCGGCTTCGACATGAGCAGGAGGCAGGAATGACTGACCTGATGAGATGGTTCGACACGCGCCGTTCCCCCATCGATGTCATCGAGCGGCTTTTCGAGGGCGATATGGGCAGCTCGGCCATAAAGGTCGAGGAGATGGTGGACGGCAACACGCTCGTAGTGCGGGCAGAGCTGCCCGGGATAGATCCCGAGAAGGATGTTGATGTGACAGTCGCCGACGGCGTGCTGTCCATCAAGGCGGAGCGCCAGGAAAAGACGGAGCAAAAGGACAAGGACAGCTACAGGTCCGAGTTCCGTTACGGTTCCTTCATGCGCCGGATTCCGCTGCCCGGCGGGGTGCAGCAAAGCGACATCACCGCGTTCTACAAGGACGGCCTCCTCGAAGTCCGGGCTCCGCTGCCGGCTCAGGAGCAGGCATCCGGTGGATCCAAGATCCCCATCACCAGGGGCTGAGGGCCGCAACGGTACGACGCCGGTGCCTGGCTCCGTGGGGGATTGCCCCTTCGGAGCCGGGCACTTTTTTGTGGGCACCGGGGTGCCTTTGCCCACACAGTTCCCTGCGTGCTCCTGGGGTCGTGCCCGTCCTAGCTCCGCTGGTGCGCCTGCACCGAAGCTGCCCTTGCCTCTGCTGCCGCTATCACCGGCAGCGTCCGGATGTAGGTATCGGGGTTCAGGGACACGGAGTCGATCCCCTGGCTGACCAGGAACTCCGCCAGGTCCGGATGGTTGCTGGGCCCTTGGCCGCAGATGCCGATTTTGATGCCGGCGGCATGGGCCTTGCTGATCGCCTGGGCGATCATGGCCATCACGGCAGGGTCCCGCTCATCGAACAATCCCGCGAGTTCCTCCGAGTCGCGGTCCACCCCGAGCACCAACTGCGTGAGGTCGTTGGAACCAATGGAGAACCCGTCAAAGCGCTTGGCAAACTCCTCTGCCAGAACCACGTTGGAGGGGACCTCGCACATCATGTACACCTGCAGCCCTTCGGGGCCCCGGACCAATCCCTGCTCCTCCATCGCCTGGATGACCTTGTCGGCTTCTGCCACGGTGCGGCAGAAGGGAACCATGACGATTACGTTGCCGAATCCTGCCTTCTCCCGCACGCGTTTGAGGGCTTTGCACTCCAGCGCGAAACCCTCACGGTAATGGCTGCTGTAGTAGCGGGATGCACCCCGGAACCCCAGCATGGGATTCTCCTCGGGACGCTCGAAGGCGCTGCCGCCTATCAGGTGGCTGTATTCGTTGCTTTTGAAATCGCTGAGCCGGACGATCACCGGTTTGGGGTGGAAGGGAGCGGCGATCTTGGCGATGCCCGTGGCCAGCACGTCAATGAAGTACTCCTGCGGGTCCTCGTAGCCGCTGGTCAGCTCTCCGATGAGTGCCGCTTCTTCCGGATCTGCAACCTTTTCCGGGTGGACGAGGGCCATGGGGTGGATGCGGATCAGGTTGTTGATGATGAACTCCATCCGGGCCAGGCCCACGCCGGCGGCCGGCAGCCGCCACCACTTGAAGGCGGCGGCCGGGCTGGCGATGTTGATCATCACGCCGGTGCGGGTGGCGGGGAGGGTTTCCATGTCCACCTCTTCCACGGAGAAGTCCAGCAGCCCCTCATAGACGCGGCCTTCTTCGCCTTCCGCGCAGGACAGGGTGACCGGGACGCCGTTGGACAGCGTCTCCGTGGCGTTGCGGGTACCCACGACGGCGGGCACGCCCAGTTCGCGGCTGACGATGGCCGCGTGGCTGGTGGGGCCGCCATGGTCCGTGATGATGCCCGCGGCCCGCTTCATGACGGGCACCCAGTCCGGATCGGTCATCCGGGTGACAAGCACGGAACCATCCACGAAAGATTCGATGTCCCTGGCGTCCTTGACCACGCACGCCTGACCGCGTGCGATGGCATCGCCGATGGCCGCCCCGGTGGCCAGGATCCTTCCGGGCTGTGCAAGATGGTACGTCCGGAAAGTCGACGCGCTCCTGCGGGCCTGGACGGTCTCGGGCCTGGCCTGCACCATGAAGAGCTCGCCGGTGATGCCGTCCTTGGCCCACTCCATGTCCATCGGGCGCCCGTAATGCTCCTCCACGGCGACGGCCCACCGGGCCAGCAGGACGATCTCCCGGTCATCGAGCACCAGCGAGCGCTGCTCCCGCCCGGTAGTCTCCACCATGCGGGTCCTGGCATCGCCGCCCTGACTGTAGACCATCTTGCGTTCCTTGGCCCCCACCTCCCGTTCGATGACCGGACTGAAGCGCGGGTCGGCCAGGAGTGGTTTGAATACCTGGTATTTGTCAGGATTGATGGTGCCCTGGACAACCGTCTCGCCCAGCCCCCAGGCGGCGCTGATCACCACAACGCCCGGGAATCCGGATTCTGTGTCGATCGAGAACATCACTCCGGCGGCGCCAAGGTCTGAACGGACCATCCGCTGGACGCCGACGGACAGTGCCACGTCCAGATGGTCATAGCCTTTCATTTCCCGGTAGCTGATGGCCCGGTCCGTGAACAGGGAGGCGTAGCAGCGCCTGCAGGCATCCAGCACGGCCCGTTCCCCGGCCACATTGAGGAAGGTTTCCTGCTGGCCGGCGAAGCTTGCATCCGGGAGGTCCTCTGCCGTGGCGCTGCTGCGGACCGCAACGGAGGCTTGTGCCTGGCCGGCCCGCCCGCACAGCGCACGGTAATGCTCCTGAATGTCGGCGGCGATGTCCTCGGGGAAGGCCGCCTGCAGGAACAGCTCCCGGATTGCTGCCCCCGTCTGGCGGAGCGTTGCCCTCCCGGAGCGTTGTTCCTCCATGTAGTCCCTGATCCGTGGCTCCAGGTTGTTGGCAGCGAGGAAGGCGCGGTACGCGCCGGCGGTGGTGGCGAACCCCTCGGGCACCCTCACGCCCGCGGATTGCAGCGCACGGCTCAGTTCCCCCAAGGAGGCGTTCTTGCCGCCTACTGAGGGGATGTCGGAAATGCCGGTGTCTTCGAACCACTTGACGTTGGCATTGGCCAGGGAAGTTTCTGCGGCGGCGCTCATGGCTTGATTCTGGTCTCCGGTGGAAGGGGCCAGCAGAGTCTTTGGTCCCGGCGCCCCCCGGCGCCCGGATCCCGTCAGGCGCGGCGCAGCCGGGCGCGGACCGCCTTATGGATCCAGTCTGCCAACAGGACGGCGGGGGCCGCGAGGAGGGCCAGCGCGAGGCCCAGTGGGGGTGGCGGGGCCTGGCCCAGCAGGGTAGCGAGGTAGGGCACGAACAGGCACACGGCGAGGACGGCCAGTTCGCCCAGCACGGCCCATACCAGGAGCATGTTGGTTCCCCAGCCCAGTTTCCACGGCGGCACTGTGGCGCTCCGGCAGGCAAAGGCGTTGGCGAGCTGGCCCAGGACGACGGCGGTGAAGGCGGCTCCGGAGGCGGCCATCAGCAGCCCCGCGGCCGGAAGCTCTCCCCGGGCCCAGCCACCGCCGGCCAGGACAGTGGAGAACACGGCCATCTCCATGGCAGCCTCCACGGGGCCCAGGATGCAGAAAACCCGGATGATGAGCCGCCGGTCCATCAGGTGCCGCCGCTCGGGTGGCCGGGCGAGGACGCGGTGGCCCGGCGGTTCTGCGCCAAGTGCCAGCGCCGGCAGCAGGTCCGTACCGATGTCCAGGGCGAGGATCTGGAGGACACCCAGGGCGAGGGGGAACCTGCCGCCGGAGAGCGCCCAAATGACGAAGGGGGTCAGCTCCGCCACGTTGTCGGTGAGGTGGTAGGTCAGGAACCGGTGAATGTTGGCGTACGTGGCCCTGCCCTGTTCGATGGCGGAGACGATGGTGCCGAAATGGTCATCGAGGAGGACCAGGTCCGCGGCTTCGCGGGCAACGTCGGTTCCGCTCAGGCCCATGGCAACGCCGATGTCTGCCTCGCGAAGCGCCGGCCCGTCGTTGACGCCGTCACCGGTCATGGCCACCACGTGCCCCCTGGACTGGAGGGCCTTGGCGACGCGGAGCTTCTGCTCCGGCGAGACCCTGCTGACCACAACCCCGTCACGGTCCAGGAGTGCGCCGAGCATCTGCTCATCCTCTGGCAGGTCCGCGCCTTCCAGCACGTATTCAGGGGCGCCGATCAGCCCTATCTGCCGTGCAATGGCGGCCGCCGTGCCCGGGTGGTCGCCGGTGATCATGGCGACTTTCACTCCCGCTTTTCGCGCCGTTCGGATCACGTTTCCCACATCGGGCCGGGGCGGGTCCTGCAGTCCGATCAGGCCCAACAGCTCCAGTCCTGTTTCAAGTTCAGCCGCCGTGCCGGCGAGCCAGGCTTCCGGATTCCCCGTAAGCCGCCGCCTGGCCACGGCGATGACGCGCAGGCCGTGCGCCGCCATCTCCTCCACCTGTTCCTTGATCGGTCCGGGCACGGATTCACAGACCGGCAGCACCGTCTCGGGGGCGCCTTTGCAGAACAGGTCAGGCCCCACAAGGGCGGATTCGCGGCGCCGAACCGGATCGAACGGCAGGCGCCGCGATGGAACAGGAGCGGACTCCGATCCTGCCAGCCGGCGGGCCAGGGCGTCGATTGCCGCTTCCATCGGGTCACCCTGGGCGCGCCACTGCCCGTTGTGCAGTTCAGCCCTCCCCTGCGAAGCCGTTCGCGCTGCGAGCGCCGCCTGGGCGGCACGTTCCACACCGGTTCCCTGGACATCAGCGGTGGGCGCATACCCCTCGCCAGTGATGCCCACTGTCCCGGCGGCGGTGACGACCTCGACGGCGTTCATCCGGTTCTGCGTCAGCGTTCCTGTTTTGTCCGTGCAGATGAATGTGGTCGAGCCCAGGGTTTCCACGGCTTCCAGGTTGCGTACCAGTCCATTCCGGGACGCCATGCGCTGGGCCCCCATGGCCAGGGACAGCGTGACGGTAGGCAGGAGTCCTTCCGGGACAAGGGCGACGGCAACGCCGATGGAAAACAGGAATGAATCGCGCCACTGGAAGCCCACCAGCAGTGATGCCATGAAGAAGACCGCAGCGATGCCCAGGGCCATACCCGCGGTGACCCGGACGATCCGGCGCAGTTCCAGTGCGAGCGGGGTGGGGGGCGAAACAGCCCCGCTGGTCAGTGCTGCAATCCCTGCCAGCCTGGTCCTGGCCCCCGTGGCGGTAACAGCGGCTTCTGCATAGCCGTTAACAAAGAAGGTGCCACCCCACGCCCCGTCCCCCGCGTTTTTGGCCACAGGATCGCTTTCACCAGTCAGCATGGACTCATCCACCGCGCAGGCCGACGCCGAAAGAAGGAACACGTCCGCCGGCACGCGGTCACCGGCGCCCAGCAGCACCAGGTCATCAACCACCAGTTCGCTGGCATGGACTTTCTGGACCGTCCCGTCCCGGCGGACCATCACATCGGCGGGCAGCAGCCCCCGCAGCCTGGCTGCGGCATGCTGGGCGCGTTCTTGCTGGATGTGGGCGAAGACCCCGTTGACGATGACGACGACGACGATCGCCACGCCAAGTTGCGGCATGTCTGCAATGAAGGCCAGCGCGGCGGCGCACCACAGCATGAGGGCGAAGAAGTGCGTCATCTCCCCCCAGAGCTTCCGCCACTGCGGGACGGGTTTCTCCACGGGAAGCTGATTGGGGCCCGCCTGCTTCAGCAGCTGTGCTGCCCGTTCGGAGCTCAGGCCCTCGACAGTCCTCACACGGCGTCCGCCTCCTGGCCCACCAGGACCACAGGACAGGTGGAGTGGGCAGCGCAGGCTTTGCTGACCGAGCCCATGGAGGACTTGAGCAGTCCGCCTTCGCCGTGCCTGCCCACCACCAGCATCCGGGCACGGCGGCTTTCATCCACCAATACCTTCGCCGGCGGCCCGAATTTGATGGTCACGTCGATGCCTTCCGGGCGTTCCCCGGAGAAGGCGCGCCCCAGCGCATCATCGACAAGGCGCCGGGCAGCGTCTTCCAGCCGTGCAGTGAACTGCCGGTCTGCTCCTTCAAGGCGGGACGTCACCAGGTAGTCCGGCATCCCAACGCATGAGATGACTTCGAGCCGGGTCTCCGGGCGGAATGCCAGCATGCCTGCGTACCGGAGTGCGGCGGACGAATACTCTGAGCCGTCCACTCCCACGATGACAGGTTTGGCCGCTGTGTCTGCATTCATGGAGACCACGATCCCGCCGGGGGGCCGGCCCGGGAAGGGCCAAAAGTCATGCCGGCGGCAGCCCCCGCGGCTTCAGTTTCCGGTCGGCCCCGTGGAGGGCCCGGAGACCGTTCAGGATCGTTGCCAGGTCCACCAGCTCCTGCAGGAGGGCGCCGGCCACGGCAGGAATGTACCCGGTCATGGCTATGGCCATCAGGACAACGCTCAGCCCTATGCCGGTCCAAATACTCACCAGTGCCACGGCCATGGTCCGCTTGCCGATGGCCACGGCCTGGGCCACCTTGGACAGATCATCGAGCATGATCACGACGTCGGCCGACTCGCTCGCCGCTGTGGCCCCTTTGGCCCCCATCGCGATCCCCACGTCCGCCGCTGCCAGGACGGGAGCATCGTTCACACCGTCACCGACCATGAGGACCGGCCGTTCCCGGATCGCGGCCACCGTGTTGACTTTGTCCTCGGGAAGGCATTCAGCCTGGACATGGCCGATGCCGGATTCTTCGGCGATGTGCGCGGCCGTGGCGCTCGCATCCCCAGTCAGCAGCATGGTGTTGTTCACGCCAAGGCGTCGCAGGCCGGCGAGGGTGTCCACGGCATTGCCGCGCAGCGGATCCTTCATGACCAGTGCGCCCGCATACTGGCCGTCCACCGCAACGTGGACGGCCAGCTGGCCGCTGTGGACGGCTGCGTCCCTGAATCCGCTGGACGAGCTTCGCACCAGGCCCGCCTTTCCCACCACCACCTGGCGGCCGCCACATACAGCCTCCACCCCGTGCGTGGCGCTCTCCGTGGCGTGCGTCACCGGGAGGAGATCGAGGTTGGCTGCCGCAGCGGCTTCGATGACCGAAGCTGCCAGGACATGCGACGAGTACTGCTCCGCCGAAGCAGCCAACTGGAGGACCTTCCGGCTGCCCAGTGTTTCGCCGTGGCCCGGGGCCAGGCGGATCTCATCCAGGACAGGGTGACCGGAGGTGAGCGTGCCGGTTTTGTCGAAGACCGCTGACTGCGCCTTTGCAAGCTGTTCGAGAGTCCTGGTGTTCTTGATGATGATGCCCTTGTGGGCTGCCTGGCTGGTACCTGCCAGGAACGCCACGGGGGCGGCGATCAGGAGCGGGCACGGGGTGGCCACCACCAGCACCTGGGCGAAGCGGAGCGGCTCGCCGGACAGGAACCAGGCGGTGCCGGCCATGGCCAGGGCGAGGATCGTAAAGGGAACGGCGTAGCGGTCGGCCAGCCGGACCACCGGGGCCCGGCTGTTGGACGCCTCCTCGACCAATGCGATGATGCGGCTGTACTGCGAGTCCGCGGCGGAGGCGGCTGCCTTCAGCCGGATGGCCGCCACACCGTTCACCGCACCGCTGAGCAGCTGCTGGCCCCTGGTGCGCTCGACGGGAAGGCTCTCTCCCGTCAGCGACGATTCATCCAGGCTCGCTGAGTCTGAGAGGAGTTCACCATCCACGGGTACCAGTTCGGAGGGGCGGACCACCAGCACGTCCCCGGGAACAACGTCACCGATGGGCGTCTCCTCGAGTACTCCGGTGGCTCCTTCACGGTGCGCGAAGCGGGGTGCCCGGTCCAGCAGGGACCGGAGTTCCCGGGCAGCACGGCCCTGGGCAAAGTTCTCCAGTGCTTCGCCGCCGGTGAGCATCAGGATTACCACCAGGGCAGCCAGGTACTCGCCCACGGCAACCGTGCTCGCAATGGCCATCAGGGCCAGCAGGTCAATCCCCCAGCGTCCCTCCCGCAACGCGCGGAGCATGCCGGCCGCACGGACCACCACGATCACAGCGGCGTAAGCCGAGGCGAGGACCCGGGCCTCCCCGCCCAGGCCGGATTGCAGCAGGACCAGCGCAGCCACCAGGATCAGGCCGGTCAAAGCAACAACGGGATACCGCCTGACGAAGTCCAGGCCTTTTTCCGCGGGGGACATGGCTTGCGCCTGGGCATCAGAAGTGCCCGGGCTCCGGCCCGCTGCCGTGGGCGGCGCCGCTTGTCTCCTCATTCAGCCCCACGTCCAGGGGGATGGCGACGGTCATGGCGCATAGAGCCGAACCTACCCGGATCCCGGCGGCCGGGCTAGGGCATTTGGCCCCGCCCTGCGCCAGCCGCCGCCGCCCGGGGATGATAAGGAACTGGGGCCCATGAGGTCCGGGTCAGCAAGAGCCAGATTTCCTTCCGCCGGCGCCGTGGATATGCCTACCTCTGGCGGCCGGGGGTGTACGTAAACTCCCTGTTCCGCTGGTCCTGTCCCTCGCCCTGCCCCGGCACCTTGACTCGCCACGCTTCAAACAGGTTGTCCATCCGTCGCCGGGAACGTGGATGCACCACCTGGAGCTCACGGACACTTCACAGCTCGACGCCGAGGTGCGCGACCGGATGCTGGCGGCGTACGACGCCGCTGCCTGATCCGTGTGCATTCCAGGGCCCTGTGGCCCTGTCAGGCGGCAGGCGGCACGTCCACGCTGGTGCCATGACTGAAAATGACCAGCCGCAGAAGATCCATATCACCGAACAACCAGTTGCCGTGGTCCGTGAACGGGTTCCCATGGATGCGCTGACGGGTTTCTTCGGCCGGGCATTCGGGGCCGTCATGGCCGCGGTCCAGATGCAGGGTGCCAGCCCGGCCGGGCCGCCGTTTGCACGCTACCACGGAATGCCGGGCGAAACCGTTGACGTCGAGGCAGGGTTTCCCGTCGCGGGTAACTTCCACGGTACCGGCGAGGTGGCCAGCGGAACGCTTCCGGACGCGGATGCCTTCGAAGCCGTCCACACGGGCCCGTACGACACCCTGGGCACCACATACGACGCCATCCGGGAACGCATGGCTGCTGAAGGGGCGGCGCCTGCCGACAGCATGTGGGAGTACTACCTGACCGACCCCGAACAGCAGCCTGACCCCGCCACATGGCAGACCCGGGTAGTCTGGCCTGTCGCCTGACCGGGACCCTGGTGGGGGCCTACGACTGAGGGCCTACGACGTCCTCTGGCGGCTGAACGTGAGTTCCCAGGGCTGGGTGCCGCGGCTTGTCTCATGCCATCCGTCGCGGGCAATTTCCTGCCGCAATTTCTTGAGGCTGGCCTCAAGGCCAGGAGCCCAGGCTTCTTCCGGAGGAGTGCGGTTGAGGGGCGGCCCGGGAAAGGTGTCGCTGGCGTAAAGTCGCGTGCCGTCCTCCGTCCTTCCCACGAACTGCAGCTGCGTGCGACCGTACTGGGAGCCGAGGGTGTAGAAGATGCGGGCCCACCATTTCCGCGATGCGGCATCTTCAAGCTCAATCCGGAGCCGTTCCTCCGCGCCGTGGCCTGGCAGGCGGCCAGTTGTGGACATGTCTTCCTCCGGGCGGACGCAACGATCTTCCAAGGCAGCATTGTGCCAGTGACCGGGACGGCGGCCCAGGGTCCTTGGTCACCGGCAGCCGGACGCCGGCGGCCGGCGCCCACACTTTGAACAGACAATTTGCGGCATAAACCCGGTTGACCGGGCCCAAAGACACTGTCCCTCCCATCCGGCCGGTGGCACGCTGCAGCCATGTGCAGGCAGGGTTCATCATGACCAGCCATCGGCCGGAGACTGACGGGACTCCGGAAGGCATCGGACGGCCTGGGGCCCAGAACGGCTGGAGTCTCCTCTACGGCGCCGCAGGGGCGTCGTCGATCCTTTTCGTGCTCCTGCTCGTGGCTGCCCTGGTGCTCGATTTCCTTGCTCCTCCACCGGTTCACGGCGGGGCGGCTACGCTGGAATTCATCGCGGCACACAAGACGAACTACGTGGCAGAGCAGGTCCTGTGGATCCTGCCGAACATCCTCCCGGTGATTGTTTTCGCCGCCCTCTTCGTGGCCTTGTACCCCTTCCGGAAGAGCCTGTCGATGATCGCGCTGGTCTTTGGCGCCCTGCCGTGGGCCCTCCTGCTTGCCGTTCCGGTGAGCAGCCGCGGTTCGCTCAATCTGGTGTACCTCAGCGACCGCTTCATGGCGGCGGCTGGGGCTACGGAATCCTGCTGTGGGCGTGGTTCACCGCCACCGGAATCGCGCTGATCCGCCTGCGCCGCCCCGACGCCTGAGGGCGGTCGAACTCATAGGCCGGCGACGATCAGGGACTTTGGTCCCTAAAAGCGGGGCGGCCTGGTTTGAGAGGGTGGTGGGGCCGGAAGATGCACCGTGGCTGGGGTTGTGCGTCCCGGATTGCTGGACCGGAAGTCGGCCAGCCCGCCGCCCACAATGAAGTCGGCGGCGGCAGGATCGCTGAGGAGAGAACAGGCATATGGCAGGTACGTTCGAACTGTTTATTGATGAAGAATCCAAGATCCGGTTCCGGCTGGTCATGCCGGATGGGCACGTCCTGGCGGTTTCCGGGCAGTTCACTGATAAGCAGGCAGCGGCCGCAGCCATAGCAGAAGTACGGGAGTGCGCAGGAACGGGACTGATACGTGACGTTGCCCCGCCGCCTCCCGCAATTGTCCTGGCTCCGGCACCCCACCCGCGGTATGCGGTGCGCCGCGCCTCCCGCCGGCTGGGGGCCCTTGGCGTGGCCTGACACGGCACTGCCGGGGAGGGGCTAAAAGCCCGAGGAGCTGCCGGAGCCGGAGAAGCTTCCGCCGCTGCTGCCGTACCCGGTGGTGCTGCCACCGCCTCTGGCTGAGTTGACGCTGGTCACTCCGGTGCTGAAGCCGGAGTTGAAGGTGGCCACCGTGAAGAACTGGTACGACGGATATACGGTGCCCAGGATGCTCGGTTCGTAGGTCCGTCCCCGGCGGTGCTCCAGCCCCTCGTGGGCGGTGTCCATTTGTTCGCGCATCAGGCGTGCTTCGCGCTCATTCCGGGCGAAGCCCTGGATCACGGTTTCAGCGTGGTTCTCCAGCAATCCTGAGAGCCGGGTCCGTGCCTCGTAGAGGCGGTCCAGGGCCTTTTCCGGTGTGATCCGACCGTCGGCGAGTTCTGCCGTCCACTGTTCTGTTTCCCGCAGGCTTCCGTCCCGGAAGGACCGCAGCGCCGTGGCCGTGGCCGAGTCCCCTTGCCCGTGGCGTTTGGCCAGAAGCTGTTCCAGTCCGGCCAGGTCCTTCCGGAAGGGGGCGAGCTGACGGTCCCAGGCCGTTGGCCACGTGGCGGCGCGGTTAAGCAGCGCGTTGCTGTCCGCGATCACGTCATCGAGCGCGTCGAGTTCGGCGGCGCTGTCCGCAAACTGCCGAGCAAGCCTGAGGTTCTTCCGTCTGCTCAATGATCGCTTGCCCAGTGCGTGCACCTGGTTGGACAGCTCGGTGGCAGCGGCGTACCGGCTGAGGAAGGTCCGGTGCTTCTCCAGGACCTGGCTGCCGTAGCGGGATGCTTCAGGGATGGTGGCGGCATTCAATTCCGTCACGTCCAGGTCCATGCTGACACTGGAGTAGCTTCGGTCCCCGCGTTCGATCTGTTTGCGGCAGGCTGCCCGGGTCACTGCGCGCACAGTCAGCCATGCGGCCGCCCCCATGACAACGAGTCCGCCGGCAACCCACGCTGCGATCAGGAACGCTGCGGACCTGTACCACGGCTGGTTGATCAGTTCCGCCGCCCGGCGGATTCCGGCCACCGTGCCGTCGGTCCACTGTGCATCCCGGAACAGTTCCTTGGACGCATCCTGGATGCCGCTGCGCTGATCCAGGGACACTTTCCGGTCCTCGCCCATGTACGTCCCCACATGCCGGCCCACCGGGTCAAGCGCGAAAATGAACAGCCCGTCTGCCCACTTCTGACCGTCCGCGCTGATCCACTCCGGATGCCGGGACCGTGCGAACTTCAGGACTTCTTCATTCAGGTTGTCCTCCGCCTTTCCGTTGTACGTGAAGACGGCAACCTTGGTGGGTTCGTAGAACTGGATGCGTTCGACGGCGGGCACCAGGGTTTTTTGGTCGAGCACCCCCGCCGTGTCCTCCACTACAACAGCGACAGGTGCCACTGCCGCGCCTGGTGGCGCCAACCCCAGGAGAAGGGCAGCGACGGCAAGCATCATTGCGGCGATCCGGCTGACCACGCTGCCCATGTCCCTCCCCAATACTTAGAATCAGAATGGAATCAGGATGGAACCAGGGAGCGGGACGCCAAAGGGCCGAAGGTCCCGCTGGTGAAGCCGGCCCTAGCGGGAGCGCAGTCATATGAGGCAGCATCCAGGGTTCATTGTGGCCGGCTATGACGGCTCGGACGAGGCTGCGGCCGCCGTTCGCTGGGCGGCGCGGCATGCGCGTGCCACTGGCTCTCCCCTGAATGTGGTGCATTGTTCCCTGTGGCCGCTGCTGACCAGGCACCTCGGTCCGGTCCCGGGCGTGTCGAACAGCGGGCTGGAGCAGTCGGCCCAGTCCGTCCTTGAGGAAGGCGTGGCGCATGCGGCCGCGGAAGCAGAGGGCCTTCAGGTCAAAAGCACCCTGCTCCACGGCTTGCCCGCCAAGCTGCTGGTCGAAATTTCTGCCGGGGAAAGCCTGCTGGTGGTGGGAAGCCGGGGCCTGGGCGGCTTCCTTGGCCTTCTGGTGGGCTCGGTGAGCCTGGAGCTCGCAGCGGCTGCTGCCTGCCCGGTGGCCGTGATCCGGCAGGACTTCTTCCCGGACGGACCCGTCGTCGCTGCCGTCGACGCGGAAGGTTCACCTACGGTGCTGGCAGACGCCTGCGGGTTGGCTTCGGCGTGGAAGGCGCCCCTCACTGTGGTCCACGTCCGGCACCTCCCTGCCGGCTACTCCCGGCCTCACTCACAGGAAGCAGGGACGGAGGCCCGAAAGGTCCTTGAAGCCGCCCTCACCGACGCCCGTACCATGTCGCCTGGGCTTCGCCTTGAGGGCAGGGTAATGACAGGCTCTTCGGTTGCGCATACCATCCTGGAAGCGTCCAAGGAAGCGCGGATGGTGGTAGTGGGTTCCCAAGGCAGCGGCGTCCTCAGGGAGACCATCGGTTCCACTGCGCACGCAGTCCTGCACCACGCGCAAGGGCCGGTGCTTGTCTCCCGCAGGGGCAGCTGATTCCGGGGCGGAATGGTGGGGCCGCCCCGGAAACCGCATTCGTGGACGGCCATGACAACGTAGGCGAGAATTGAACGACGCATGAATCCGTTGCCAGGGAGGTTGGACCATGGGCGCCGCACTGCCTGAACACCGGTTTGTCCACTCTCCACGGAACGCTGCGCAATGACTGCGGTAATTCTTGGCTGCGATACCAACGCCCTGCTCCGCTGGGGCTACCCTGCCGCCGTCGGGCAGGTTGCCTTACGTGGCGGGATACTGAAGCGCTGGTCCCTCTACTCCTGTCCCGACGTGGAGGAGGGGACAGAAGCCTGGCTCCTGGTGCACGGCAGCAACGACGCGGCCAGCGGCTTGATTGGCCACGGGTTCGTAACCTCGAAGCCCTGCCAGGCGGACCAGGGCGGGGATCCCGACGCCGCCGGCTGGTTCGTCTCCGTCGCCTTCGACGCACTGCTCCCGCTCGGCGAACAAATACGTCCCGGCACCCTTGGCGACGCCATCCCTGGTGATCTCCGGGCCCAGGCGAACGGCCATGCCCTGGTGGCCTTGCCGCCGTCGTCCGTACCTGTCCTGCGCCGGCTCTGGCGGGACATGGGACCGACGACGCCGGATCCGGCCCAGGTGGTCGGCGGAAGCCTTCCCCCTGGCGCAGTCAGCAGTATCCAGGTGAACCGCTATGAGCGGGACCCCGATGCCCGCCGGGCATGCCTTGCCTTCCACGGCACGGGGTGCGCCGCCTGCGGCTTTTCCTTTGAAACCACCTATGGCGAAACAGGCACAGGAGCAGTGGCTGTGCACCATGTGGTGCCGCCGGCGGCGCTTGAAGGCGGGTACGTTTTGGATCCCATATCCGATCTGGTTCCCCTCTGCCCTAACTGCCACGCCATGGCGCATTCCGCCACTCCCCCTCTGACCCTCACCGAACTCCGCGGCATGATTGCCGGCGCCGGCCACCTCAGGGGCGATGTGGTGACCGGGCCGGCCCTCCAGGCCCAGGAGGATGCCCGGCGGATCCTTGAAGCCGGCCAGGCGTAGGGTTTCGCAACCGGCGGTAAAATTGCAGGGATGACAATGGCCGCACGTACTGGCAGGGCCTTCCCTTTTGCACGAAGTGCCCGGAATGCAGTGCGCCGCGTCCCGGTCTGGACCTGGCGGCTCCTGATGCGTTCTGTCCGGGCACGCGAGCAGGCGCGGTTCAATACCGATCCCATCACCGAGGTGGCCTACACCCACGACATCGACTACGTCGGCGACGGACTCCCTGCCCACCGCCTTGACGTCCTGGCGCCGCTGGACGCGGCACCTGACTCCCCCGGCGGAGGGGCCGGTCCCGGGGAGCCGCTTCCCGTCTACGTCTACTTCCACGGTGGGGGCTGGACGTCCGGCGACAAGGCCGCGTTGACCAAGTACTGCGCCAGCCAAGTGCTGGGTGGCATGGTTGTGGTCAACGTCAACTACCGTCACGCACCCCGGTTCCACATGGGGCACGTGCTTGAAGATGCTAACGCCGCCCTGGCCTGGGTCGCCGCCAACATCGGCAGGTTCGGCGGAGACCCCCGGCGCCTGGTCCTGGGCGGGGACTCGGCCGGCGGCCAAATTGCTGCGTTGCTCACCGCTGCCAGCCTGCGTCCCGAACTGGCGGCGCACTACTCGCTCGAGCCCGCTGTTCCGCCAGCACACCTCAGAGGACTTGTTCAACACTGCAGCGTGGTGGACTTTTCCGTGTTCTTCGAGGCAGGGTTTGTCCTCAGCCTCAATTTCGTCCGGATGCTCCTGCCGGCGGCGGCTCCGGCACCGTCCACTCCCGCATCCGGCAGCCACAGACGGACCCCGTCAGGCACGACGGCGGTCCGGCTCAGGGCCGCAGCGGGCTTCCTGTCCCCTATTGAGTGGCTTGACGGAAACCATCCGCCGGTGTTCCTCAGCACCTCGGAGCGTGACTACTTCTATCAGGCGAACGTCAATTTCATCGGGCGGCTTCAACAGCACAACGTTCCGGTGGATGCAGTGATCTATCCATGGGACAGCGCCAACACCGAACACACCTGGCAGCAGGATTACCATTACCCGGAATCCCAGGAAGTGTATCGGCGCCTGCACGCCTTCGTCCGGGAGGTGGCGTCCCGCCCCGCCCCTGACTAAGCCCGGCGGCTTTGGACTATCTTGGGACCATGGCGGTTCCGGACCAGAGAGCGTACGGGGTCAACCCTGAGGAGTTCGGGTCGGCCCGAGTTGATGCCGCCGCTTTGCTGGATGCCGACCTTGGCGACGTTGACTGGTTCGTTCCCCCGGCCGGGACTGTCCGCCGAACCCTCGACGTCCCCAGCGGCAAGCTGGCCGCCATGACGCTGGGAAACGCGGACGATCCAAGCATTGTCCTGGTGCCCGGCGCCACCGGCTCCAAGGAGGACTTTTCGCTCATGATGCCGGACCTTGCCAACGCCGGCTTCTTTGCCCTGACCTACGACATTGCAGGGCAGTACGAATCGGCGGCGGCGGGCCCCGAGAACCTGGTCCCGCCACGCAAGCACTACGACTACCCGCTCTTCGTGGCGGACTTCATTGCAGTCCTGGAGACCACCAACACCCCGGTCCACGTTGTGGCCTATTCCTTCGGGGGGATCGTCGCCCAGCTGGCGTACGTGGAGCGTCCCGAACTTTTCAGGTCGCTGACCTTGCTCAGCTGCCCCCCGGAGACGGGCCAGAGCTTCAAGGGCGTCAGCCGGATCGGCCGGTTCAGCACGTGGGTCAACGGCCGGGCCGGTGCCGCCCTGCTGATCTGGGGCATCCGCAGCGGCAGGGTGGCCCACGTGCCCCCTGGGCGGCAGAGGTTTGTCAACCACCGGTTCCGCTACACCCGCCGCGATTCCGTCCGGGACATCTACGTGCTCATGCAGAACGTTCCGGATGTCCGGCAGCGGCTGGCGGAGGCTTCCCTCCCCAAGTTCGTGGCCGTAGGCGAACACGATCTGTGGCCGCTCCAGCTCCACCGGCTGTTTGCCCAATCCATCCGCGCCAAAATTGGCGTCTACAGGGGCGGCCACAGCCCCTGCGAAACGTCCCCCCACCAGCTCAGCCGGGACCTGCTGGCCCTTTATGCCAGGGCGGCCGAGGGGTAGTACCGGCCTGCGGGTGATCACGCCGCCATCGGGAGCGCTCGACGCGCCGGCGCAGCGGATGCTTGTACTCGAACTCGACGCGGAAGGTTTCGAGGGTCAGGACCAGCCGTTTCCGGAACGCAGCCCACGTGGCAAACGGACGGGCGGACACGCCCACCTTCAGTGTGGGATCGTAAATGACATCCGTATCCGGGGGCAGCCGGTAGGAAATGTCCATGTCGTCGTGGACCATGGCGTTATCCCGGACCACCGTAGTGCGGATGGCGGCCCAGACCTCACGGCGGAGCGCAAAGTTTGAGCCGTAAACCGGAGGGTGGCCCAGCATGAGGCCGATAGCCCCGAAGTAGCCGCCCCGGAGCAGCAGCAGCCCCACCAGGCGGACCGGGATGTTGCCCCCGTAGAAGTCCCCTGGGCCCGTGACCGCGGTCAGGGGCGGCGAGGCATCGAGGGTCTGTCCGATGCGCTCCAGCCAGTCCCTGGGAGGCCGCGAGTCGGCGTCGAGCCTGGCGATGATGGAGCCGGCCGCGGCGTCAAGCCCGGCAGCCGCCGTCGCCGGGATGCCGGGCAGGTCCACCAGCACACGCCTCACTCCGGCCGCTGCGCAGACGGCAGCAGTGTCATCGCTGCTGGAGTTGTCCACCACGATGATCTCCCCTGGCGGCCTGGATTGGACGGACAGCAGGGCCAGGCACGTCTCCAGCTGGGCGGCGTCATTCCGTGTGGGAATGACCACCGACACCGAAGTGGCGGCATCCATACCGCGCAGCCTACCGTCGCTTGGCCCCGTCGGGTCGGAAGGCTGGCTGTGGTGGGTGAAAGCCAGCGGCAGCGTGAACGAACCCGGCTTATGGGCCTGGTTGACCTGTTGTTGATCCGCTCGGGCTGCCACGGGCTCGTTCTGCAACGGGCTCCCTGGGCTTTGGCGGAGTGCAGTGCAGTAGCTTAGACGGCATGAGCGAGGGGTCACGAGTGGAGCCGGAAGGCTCGAAGAAGGGGGCCGCCGCTTTCGGCGCGGTGGCGCTGTTGTGTGTCGTGGGAGGCGGCCTCGTTGCGGCTGTAACCAGCCCGCTGCATCTGGAGCATGGATCCTGGGCAGCCGCGTACCTTGTGTTGGTCGGTGGAGTGGCACAAGGCGCCCTGGGCATAAGCCAGTACTTCCTGGCCCCGCAACGCTTCATGGGCCGGAAGGCCGTTGCGGAAATGGTGGCGTGGAACAGCGCATCCGCGGCTGTGATCGGCGGGACTTTGGCCGGCAATCCGTGGGTGGTTGATGCCGGCGGTGCGCTGCTGGTGGCGGCGCTGGTCATGATGTTTCAGACTGTTGGCGGCCCGGGGCCAAAACCCGGGTGGGCTCTTTGGGGTTACCGGGTCCTGGTGGCGGTGGTGGCCGTCAGCATTCCCGTCGGACTGGTGCTGGCCCACCTCCGTGCTGCGTGAGTTTTGCGGTGCGGGCACGGCGGACGGCGCCGCGAAGCCCGTCCTGCCTAAAATACTGACATGCCTACACTTGTTCACGAGTTTGCTTGGCCTGACCGCGTCGTCATTGGCACCATCGGTATTCCGGGAGCGCGCACATTCTACTTGCAGGTGCGCGCAGGGACGCAGCTCGTGAGCATAGCTCTGGAGAAGCAGCAATCGGCTCTGCTCGCCGACAAGATAGACGACATTCTCGACCAGCTCATCGCCCTCGAGGGCAACCCCTTCAGCGTTCCCACCGGTACCCCCATCGAATTGGTCGACAACGATCCGCTTGAGGACGTGCAGGAACAGTTCCGGACCGGCGCAATGAGCCTGGGCTGGGACCCGACGACGGCGCAAGTGGTCATTGAGGCTTACCCACTCACCGAGGTCGAGGCTGACCCCGACGACGATCCCCTCGACCCGGACAACGACGAAGTACCCGAAATGCTTTTGGTGCGCATGCCGGTGGGCACCGCCCGGGCGTTCACCAAGCGCACGCGCGAGGTGGTGGGCGCAGGGCGGCCCCTGTGCCCGCTCTGCGGATACCCCATGGACGCCGACGGACACGTCTGCAATCCTCCCGAGGTGTGATGCCGCCTCCCGACCCGGCTGCCGCCGGACCCGGACTCCCGGTGGGCCCACGCCGCGGGCCAGTCTTGATCGAATTTTGCGGCTAACGTGGGCCGGCATTTGGGAACGGGACCTACCGTGGAGGCAAGAACCTGCCGCTGGGGCAGGGGCTTTACCAATGAGGACAGGGCCGGCGGCCAGTGCATCCGGAGGACTACGGATGCCGCCCCCCAAACCGCCGCCGGCCCGTCCTCCTGTACCAGGCAGGTCACCCCTTGCCTCCAGCACAGCCACCGGTTGCTTCTAAGGGCGCGCATGGCGACCATTGAGACGTGGGTACGAAAGGCATCCGGCGCCTCGGCGTTCTTTCGTGCCTGTTGTTCCTCCTCACGGGGACGGCGGGTTGCTCCTATGACTACCCTGACGGGGACCAAAGTGCGACGCCCACACCGGACGGACCGGAACCGCAACGGGTCACCGTATCCGCTGCAGCACCTGATGATCCCTCGGTGCCTGAGCGCGGCCGGCGGAACTACCAGGACTTGAATGAGCTACTGATGTCAGTGCGTGGTCCGGTCCTCCTCTTTCAAGAGGGTCCGCTGGACGGTCCTGCCAAAGGCTTTGGCACGACGGAACAGGTTTCCGTGGCGGGTCGATACACGGTTACTGCCGCCTGCGTCGGTGCTCCCAACGCCACGATCTTCATACGCCAGGAGAATCCGAAGGTCACACTCTGGCCCGTCGAGGTCACGGTGGACTGCCCAGGATCCACATCGGAGGTCATTACGCTTCAGCAGGGCTATGTTTCGGCACACCTCTCCTTGCCAGCCAGTGGCGATACTCCCTGGACAGGAGCCGTGGGCGGAGTGCGGGTAACCGGTGACCAGGCATGGACGGGTACGCCGGGCTGAACGTTTCTCGGAGGTCATCGGTGTACCGGACCTCGTTTGTCTGCGTTTTGATGGTGAGGGCTATGGGGAAGCCGAGCCCACGGCATGCTGGATCTGCTGGAGCGTGTCCCGCCGTGCCGCGATTTCAATGACGCCACTGTCCGAGTCCATAATGATGATCCAGAAATCCAGCGGCACGTCCTGTTGATGGTCATGGCGGTTGGCCTTCCGCGCAGGGACGCCGGTGGCCCCCAGCCCGGTAAAAGCCCTGCTGCGGCCGCTGGGTATCAAACTACGTTCCGTGGTTGGCTGGAAATCGATGCGGGCCGGGCCGGCGCTGGCGATCCCCATCTGCCAGATGCTGCCCAACGAGCCTGGCGGTGCGTCGCGGAACCGCAGGAAGATGACTGGCTTGCCGCGCCCATTCAGCGTGGGGCCTGCCGCCGGAAACTGGCTGGTCATAAAAAACAGGCCACCACCGATCAACAACGCGTAGAAGACCGCATTGGAGATTGCGTCGTCGGGACTGGCCCCGGCGAAGAGACCGGCCGCCAAAATTACGGCGCAGGCAAGGACGCCCACCAAAACGGCACGGAGCGCAGGATGCATCCCGCCCCACTTCCTCATGGCGCCATCCTAGGCACCGACCCTTCCCACCGCTATGTCCTGTCCGCCTTCCGCGCCGGGGCGTTCCATACTTGGCGGCGCTGGCATCCTCCCTGGGCCCAACGGGGAACAGGAACCTGCCCCGGCGCCGCCGGGGAAGTCAGTCCAGGACCTTGGCGGCGGCGGACGTAATGTCGTGAATCATCGCGGTCCGCTGCGGGACATCCGTGAGGTCGGCGCTTTTGGTGTAGATCACCAGGACCACGCTGTGCGTAGGAGTGGCCAGGATCGCGGCATCGTGCAGTTCTCCGTCGAGCAGCCCGTATTTGTGGTAGACAGTCACCCCCGCGGGCAGGGCCGCCGGGATCAGGTCCTCGTTGTTGGTGTTCTGCATGTAGGAAAGCAGTTGTTGTGTGTGTTCCGGGGTGAGCAGCTTCCCGCCGTAGAGGCTGCCCAGGATTTGTGCCATGGCGGCGGTGGTAAGGGTGTTGCCCGCCGAGTCGTAGGTGACCCCGATAGCCGCTGCATCCGCTTCAAGAGTGGCATTGCCCACAGCGCTCGCCAGCAGCGTCCAGGAATCATTGTCGCTGTCCTGGATCATCTCCCGCAGCTGGAAACCGGACGTGAAATCACCCATCGGATCGTCCAGGGACGCCTGTCCCGCCTCAACCATCTCGTAATAGGCCACTGCCGTCAGAACCTTGGCAGTGCTTGCGGCTTCGAAGGGAGCTTCCACGCCGTACTGCTTCAGGGCGCCGGTGTTCAGGTCGAGGAGGGCGACCCCGACCTGATACTCGCTGTTGGCTTGGATTACAGCGTTGATGCTTGCGTCCGGGGTTTCACCGGGCGCCACAGGTGCGGCGGTGCTGGAAGCTTTGGCCCCGGAACCGGCGATGCTTTTATTGCGGCCCGGCGCAGGACCGGCAGATGCCCCCGCGCCCGAACCCGCGGTGTTCCTGCTGCCGACCGCCGCGCCCGCCTTGTCTGCCGCCCCCGTCTGAGGGACGAGTTGAAGCAGGAAAATGACTACAGTGGCCAGGGCGGCGGCGAGGATCAGAGCTCTGGCACGGCGGTAGGAGCGCGTCCTGTGGCGGGTACGGTTCACGATCGAGAAGATAACAAGGGCTGCTATGAATCCACTGTGAACAGCCGCTCGACACGCCACCGGAAACACCATGGCTCCCGTCAGCGGCAGTCATGCCGCGTTGACCGCGATGGACGCCCCCTGCGGGGTGTGGCATTGGTTACGTTCGCCCTGCAGGGGCCGAAACTCCCAGGTACACATGGAACCCTTAAGGTAAAGCGCGACGCAGCCGGCGTACGTGACAGCAGGCCGGCCGTCCGCCTGAAACCGTGCAGAGACATAACCGGGAACCATGAATAAGAACGTCACATCCGAAGCAGCAGCCGGGAACGCCCCCAAGACGAAACGCAGCCTTGATTTGAGCCCCATCCAAGTAATTGCGGGCGGGGGCGCGGCCGCCGTAGCGTCAATCATCGGCGGCCAGCTCGGGCTTGGCGGGACGGTCGTTGGGGCTTTCGTGCTCAGCGTCGTGTCCGCCGTTGCAGTCCCCCTGTTCCGCGCTTCCCTGGAGAAGAGCCACGAGCAGCTCAAACGCGTTGTGCCCCGCCGCGGCTCCGAGGAAACCAAGGCCACTCCGCAAATGGCCCCAGACACGGCCGGCATCATCCGGACAACCTCCAGCAAAGTGTCCGCCAGCCCCCTGCCCGGGGAAGGCGCTGAAGCTGCTCCGGGTGCCCGGCAACGCAGGTCCGTGACGAACCGGGCCCGAATGGCAGCCGCAGGAACAGCAGCGATCTTCGTGGTGGGCCTGGGTTCCGTTCTCGGCGTTCAGGCGGCGACCGGCATGAGCCTCTCGAGCGGCACCGCCGCACTTCAAACGGGTATCTCGCAAGTGGCTTCGAATGGGGCGAACAACACCTCCTCCACGCCGGTGACGAGCGCGCAACCCAGCGCCAAGGCCGCCGACGCCGGCACCACTCCGGCGCCCGAGTCCACCAGCCCGGCCCAGGAGATTACAGCCTCAGCCACTCCCACGAGCAAAGCCAGCCCGAAACAGACAACACCTGCAGGCACTGCGTTATCGCAGCCTTCAGTTGGTCCTACCCAGGCAGCCCCTTCGGCCAGCGCAAGCAGCGCCGCTTACGGAACCGATATACCGGCAGGCCCAGTCCTCACGACGGCGACCGCCGGCGGTGCTGCCAAGTAAGCCAGTCAGCCATGCCGGCCGCACCAATGCCTGCGGGAGGCTTGCGCACCTACTACTAAGCATGCTTATGATAGGTGCAAGTCGATTGGGAGAGCGGCTGCGAGGGGAAACAAAAAGGGTGCGCCCAGCGAACGGGGCGCACCTTTTTTGCGCGCCTGCAAATTCGACACTGGCTGCGCGGAGTTTCGCCCGTCCGGCGCGGCCTTCCAGTCCTAGACTTTCGCCATGCACCCCTTAGCGGCTATCGGTCTGGTGTTCCTGGCCGGGTTGGCATGGACGGGCACAGTCCTGACCCTGCTGGTTGCCCTCGCCAACGCGCGACGGCGGCAGGCCCCCGAAGTCCGGAACGCCCGGCAGCCGCAGTCATCCCAGGGATCCGAAGTCCCGTGAACTGGAAGGCGGCTGGATACCCGGCCGTGGTCTACGTCAGTGCGGTGCGAAGCCGCTCTGCCAGGTCTCCGAGGGATTCACGCCATTCTGGCTCGTCGGCGTCGTCCCACAGCTCGCCCAGCTCGGACCTCTCCCCCGCGATCCGTTCCACCGCTTCCAGCGCCATCTCCACGTCCTCGGCGGTGATTCCGGCTCCGTGGGCCGTTACCCAGTCGGTGACGTTTTCGGGCAGATCGCCGAGGGGATAGCCTTGGGTGGCTGCCGTGACCTCTGCAGCTGCGAGGGCCACGGCCCCCTCCGGCGCCTCGACGTACCGGTCCCCTGCCTTCGCCAGTGCCTTGCGGACAACGTCCACCCCGCCGGCTTCGAGTTCATCCAGCCAGTCCAGCGCGTCATCATTCTCAAACGGCAGGTAGCCCCAAGCTCCCATCGTCGCCCCTCCAGGATGTTTGAACTAGTAAAGGACCCCGCACACGCTTGTTGTGCGGGGTCCCTGGAAAAGAAGTGGTGATGCTAGAAGTCCCAGTCCTCGTCTTCGGTGTTCACGGCCTTGCCGATCACGTAGGAAGAGCCAGAGCCGGAGAAGAAGTCGTGGTTCTCGTCCGCGTTCGGGGACAGCGCCGAGAGGATGGCCGGGTTCACGTCGGTGACGGACGCCGGGAACATCGCCTCGTAGCCCAGGTTCATCAGGGCCTTGTTAGCGTTGTAATGCAGGAACTTCTTGACGTCCTCAGCCAGGCCGACGCCGTCGTAGAGGTCGTGGGTGTACTGGACCTCGTTCTCGTACAGCTCAAACAGCAGCTCGAACGTGTAGTCCTTGATCTCCTGGCGCTTCTCCTCGGAGACCTTCTCCAGGCCCCTCTGGAACTTGTAGCCGATGTAGTACCCGTGCACGGCCTCGTCACGGATGATCAGGCGGATCAGGTCTGCCGTGTTCGTCAGCTTAGCCCGGGAAGACCAGTACATGGGCAGGTAGAAGCCCGAGTAGAACAGGAAGCTCTCCAGCAGCGTGGAGGCCACCTTCCGCTTCAGCGGGTCATCGCCCTGGTAGTAGTCCATGACGATCTGGGCCTTCTTCTGAAGGTTCTCGTTCTCGGTGGACCAGCGGAACGCCTCGTCGATCTCCTTAGTGGAGGCCAGCGTGGAGAAGATCGAGGAGTAGCTCTTGGCGTGCACGGACTCCATGAACGCGATGTTCGTGTAGACGGCTTCCTCGTGCGGGGTGAGTGCGTCCGGGATCAGTGAGACCGCACCGACAGTGCCCTGGATGGTGTCCAGCAGGGTGAGTCCGGTGAACACGCGCATGGTCAGCTGCTGCTCGGCAGGCGTCAGCGTGTTCCAGGACTGGACGTCATTGGACAGCGGCACCTTCTCCGGCAGCCAGAAGTTGTTCACCAGGCGGTTCCAGACATCCACGTCCTTGTCGTCCTGGATGCGGTTCCAGTTGATGGCCTCGACGTGGCTCAGCAGCTTGACCTTCTCGGTCATGTCATCCCCTATGCGTTGGGTGGGTTTTCTCTAAGTAAAAGCGTACGACGGCGGGCGGGCGCCCGCCGTCGTACTCAACCTTTGGTCTCGACAGGCTCGACCACCGGGGCTACAGCATGCAGGAGACGCAACCCTCTACCTCGGTCCCTTCCAGCGCGAGCTGGCGGAGACGGATGTAGTAGATGGTCTTGATGCCCTTCTTCCAGGCGTAGATCTGGGCCTTGTTGATGTCGCGGGTGGTGGCGGTGTCCTTGAAGAACAGCGTCAGCGACAAGCCCTGGTCCACGTGCTGGGTGGCCGCGGCGTAGGTGTCAATAACCTTCTCGTAGCCAATTTCGTACGCGTCCTGGTAGTACTCCAGGTTGTCGTTGGTCAGGTACGGCGCCGGGTAGTAGACACGCCCCAGCTTGCCTTCCTTGCGGATCTCGATCTTGGACGCCACCGGGTGGATCGAGGAGGTGGAGTTGTTGATGTAGGAGATCGAGCCGGTGGGCGGCACCGCCTGCAGGTTCTGGTTGTAGATGCCGTGCTCCATGACGGAGGCCTTGAGCGCCTGCCAGTCAGCCTGCGTGGGGATGTGCACGTTCTTGAACAACTCGCGGACCTTCTCGGTCTGCGGCACCCATTCCTGCTCCGTGTACTTGTCGAAGAACTCGCCCGAGGCGTACTTGGACTTCTCGAAGCCGCCGAACGTCTGGCCGGTTTCGATGGCCAGCAGGTTGGAGGCCCGCACAGCGTGGTACACCACGGAGTAGAAGTAGATGTTGGTGAAGTCCAGGCCCTCTTCGGAGCCGTAGTGGACCCGCTCCCGGGCCAGGTAGCCGTGCAGGTTCATCTGGCCCAGGCCGATTGCGTGGCTTTGGTCGTTGCCCTTGGCGATGGACGGCACCGAAGTGATGTTGGACATGTCCGAAACGGCGGACAGCGAACGGATGGCGGTCTCAATGGTGAGGCCGAAGTCCGGCGAGTCCATGGTCTTCGCGATGTTCAGCGAACCCAGGTTGCAGGAGATGTCCTTGCCGGTGTCCGCGTAGGACAGGTCATCGTTGTACGTGGTGGGCTGGGAGACCTGGAGGATCTCCGAGCACAGGTTGGACATGATGATCTTGCCGTCGATCGGGTTGGCCCGGTTCACGGTGTCCTCGAACATGATGTACGGGTAGCCGGACTCGAACTGGATCTCGGCGAGGGTCTGGAAGAACTCGCGCGCCTTGATCTTGGTCTTCTTGATCCGGGAATCGTCTACCATCTCGTAGTACTTCTCGGTGACCGAGACGTCGGAGAACGGCATGCCGTAGACGCGTTCGACGTCGTACGGCGAGAACAGGTACATGTCCTCGTCCTTCTTGGCCAGCTCGAACGTGATGTCCGGGATGACGACGCCCAGCGAGAGGGTCTTGATGCGGATCTTCTCGTCCGCGTTCTCCCGCTTGGTGTCCAGGAACCGGTAGATGTCCGGGTGGTGGGCGTGCAGGTACACAGCCCCGGCGCCCTGGCGGGCACCGAGCTGGTTGGCGTAGGAGAAGCTGTCTTCGAGGAGCTTCATCACGGGGATGACACCAGAGGACTGGTTTTCGATCTGCTTGATGGGGGCGCCGACTTCGCGGATGTTGGTCAGCGCAAACGCCACGCCGCCGCCGCGCTTGGACAGCTGCAGGGCGGAGTTGATGGAGCGGCCGATCGACTCCATGTTGTCTTCAATGCGGAGCAGGAAGCAGGAAACCAGTTCGCCGCGCTGCTTCTTGCCCGCGTTCAGGAACGTGGGGGTGGCCGGCTGGAAGCGGCCCTCGATGATCTCGTCCACCATCTGCAGGGCGAGCTGCTCGTTGCCGCGGGCCAGGTGCAGTGCAACCATGCACACGCGGTCCTCGTAGCGCTCCAGGAAACGCTTGCCATCGAAGGTCTTCAGCGTGTAGGAGGTGTAGAACTTGAAGGCGCCCAGGAAGGTTTCGAAGCGGAACTTCTTCTTGTAGGCGCGGTTGAACAGTTCACGGATGAAGTTCATCGTGTACTGGTCCAGCGTCTCGCGCTCGTAGTACTGGTTCTTCACCAGGTAGTCGAGCTTCTCCTCCAGGTCGTGGAAGAAGACGGTGTTGTTGTTCACGTGCTGCAGGAAGTACTGGTGCGCAGCCTCGCGGTCGGCGCCGAACTGGATTTCGCCATTGGGACCATAGAGGTTCAGCATGGCGTTCAGCTCGTGGTAGCCCAGCCCCTTGTAGGCAGCGGGCATCTCAGGCTTCTGGGCCCTGGTTACTTCTGTGTCTGCGACAGTCGTGTCCAAAACGTGTCCAATCCTTGGTTGACCCGGGTGACGTCTTCCGGCGTTCCCATAAGTTCGAATCGATAGAGGTGGGGTACTTTGCACTTGGCGGCGATGATGTCCCCGGCCATGCAGTAGTTGTCCCCGAAGTTCGTGTTGCCGGCACCAATCACGCCGCGGAGCAGTTGCCTGTTTTGCGGGTTGTTGAGAAACCGGATGACCTGCTTGGGAACGGATCCTTCTCCCCCGGTGCCACCGTAGGTGGGCACCACCAGCACGAACGGCCGGGTGGCGAGTAGGGGTGCGTCCTTCGCGTAGAGCGGGATCCGGGCAACCTCACGGCCCAGCTTCCTGACGAAGCGGCTGGTGTTCTCGGATGCAGAGGAAAAATAGATGAGCTGGCTGCCGGTGCTGACCGGCTCCGCATCAGCCTGTGCACTGGCCGTCGCGGACGCCTCCACGCGCTGAGCCGCGTGGTCACGCTGTGCTGTGGGTGCCACCATGGACGTCACCTCAGCTGGTTGCTGTCGGGAAAAGCGGAAACCTTAGGCCACGGAGGAAACAGCGGCCAGCGCCAGTTCCTCGATCTTGTCCGGGCGGAAGCCTGACCAGTGGTCCTGGTCGGTGACCACAACGGGAGCCTGCATGTAACCCAGTGCCTTCAGGCGCTCAAGAGCCTCGGCGTCCTGGGAGATGTCGACGCTCTGGTAGGTGATGCCCTTTTTATCGAGCGCACGGTAGGTGGCGTTGCACTGAACACAAGCAGGCTTCGTGTAAACCGTTACGGTCATTGTCGCTGTCCCCTTAGTTGAAATCTATTGCTGGTGCGGTGTCCCCGTCCAAGCCGTATGAAGATACTACATGTAGTGCAGGCGCCTCTTTTGGACCCCAAGATGATGTATTACAAGTATGTCATTTAATGCACCGTTAATCCACAGGCACGGGCCGGTAAAATGGCCGGGATCCCGGGATTTTTGTCAGTCCGGTCCACACCCTGTGGAGTACTTAGCCACAATTAACGGCCAGCGTGTCGCGGAAACGACGGCGTGTCGCGGCGTTGTCCACAGGGCTTTCGGACACGGAAAAGGGGTCCCGAAGTGACCTTCGGAACCCCTTGGGGTGACCAATCGCACCTGCCTCCGTGGCAACAGCTAAAGCGGAGCGGGCCTGCTGCAGAGCATCTGTTCCACGCCCATCCGCCCTTCAGCGAAGCTGCGGAGCGCCCCCACCAAATACAGGCGCCATACACGGACGACTTCCCGGCCCATCATTTCCTCGGCCCGGTCCTGGTTCTGCTCAAATGTCGCGTACCAGGCTTCGAGGGTGCGCACGTAGTGCCGGCGCATGCCTTCGACCCCCTCCACCTCGAATCCGGCGCCCTCGAGGAAGTTCAGGGTCTCCCCCACCGGGCGCATGTGCATGTCGGGGGCGATGAAGGATTCGATGAACGGGCCGCCACCAGGATGCCGGCCGCGCCGGGACATCTGCTGGACCAGGACCTTCCCTCCCGGTGCCAGGTTGTCGAACAGCGCCCGGGCGTACACCGGATAGTTCTTCTGTCCCACGTGCTCGCCCATCTCAAGGGAGGCGACGGCGTCGAACGGGCCGTCCGGAACCTGCCGGTAATCCTGTACCCGGATCTCCACCTGGCCTTCCAGGCCGTACTCCTTGATCCGCGCGTCGATGAATGCTTTCTGTTCCACGGAGAGGGTGACACCAACCACCGTGGCTCCGTAGTGACGCGCAGCGTGCAGGCTCAGGGAACCCCAGCCGCAGCCGACATCCAGCAGGCGCATGCCCGGCTGCAGCCCGATCTTGCGGCACACCAGGTCCAGCTTGTCGCGCTGGGCGTCCTCTACGCCGTAGCCCGGTCCGGGCTCCTGGGTCCAGTATCCGCTGGAGTAGGCCATCTGCGGATCCAGGATCAGGCCGTAGAAATCGTTGCTGAGATCGTAGTGGTGGCTGATCGCGGCCCGGTCACGGAGCAGGCTGTGCAGCCGTCCGCGGACCTTGGCCTGAGTTGCCGGCGGAGCCGGGGGTGTCCCCAGCGCGCCCGCCGAGCGGGCAATCCTGCCTATTCCGGCGATGACGCCGGGCGTGAGGCGGATGCCGGACAGCCGGCGTTGCCGGACCACCTCCCACAATTGCTGCAGCGCGGAGTTGAGGTCCCCGTCAACATCCAGTTCACCGGTGACATAGGCCTGTGCGGCGCCGAGCTCGCCGGGGTTCCACAGCAACCGCCGGATCGCGTCCGGGCTGTTGAGCCGGACCACCGGTGCGTTTTCGGGGCCTGCCTCCGAGCCGTCCCAGGCCTTCAGGCGGACGGGCAGTTCCCCGCCCACCACGGGCCGCAGGACCTCTGCAATCGTTTCGGCAAGTACAGCAGTCATCAGCGGTCCCCGTTGGCGGCGGCGTTCTTCCTCTGGTCCAGCACAATCTGCTGGACGTTGAGGTAGCCCGAGGCGAACCCGGCCCTCGAATAGCACAGGTAGAACAGCCACATCCGCTGGAAGACGGCGTCGAAGCCCAGCCCGGCCACTTCGTCCTTTCGAGCCATGAAGCGTTCTTCCCAGAGCCGCAGCGTCTCGGCGTAGTGTTCACCGAAAGCCAGGCGTTCCCGGACCTGCAGTCCGGTCCGCTTTTCGGTGACTTCCTCGATGGCGCGCACCGACGGAATCACCCCGCCCGGGAAGATGTACTTGTGCACCCAGGTGTAGCCGGTCCGGGTAGCCAGGAGGCGGTCGTGCGCGATGGTGATGGCCTGGATGGCCACCTTCCCGCCCGGGGCCAGGACCCGCTCGATGGTCTGGAAGTACGTTGCCCAGTATTCATAGCCCACTGCCTCGATCATCTCGACCGAGACCACGGCGTCATACTCGCCCTCCACGGCGCGGTAATCCTTCAGCTCGATGGTCACCTGGTCCGCATAGCCTGCCTCGGCTACCCGCTGCCGGGCCAGTGCCTGCTGTTCGCTGGACAGTGTGACCGAGTAGACGGTGGCACCGCGGGCGGCTGCACGCAGCGCCAGTTCACCCCAGCCGGTGCCAATCTCCAGCACCCGGGTTCCGGGTCCGACGGCGGCCTTGTCCAGCAGCCGGTCGATCTTCGCCTGCTGGGCGGCGGCGAAGCCCTCCCACGGCATGTCCTTCACGGCACTTCCGGACGCGGGGAAGAGTGCGCTGGAGTAGGTCATGGTCTCGTCAAGGAACGTGGTGAACAGTTCGTTGGAGAGGTCGTAGTGACGGGAGATGTTGGAACGGGTGTTCTTCAGCGAGTTCCGTTCCGTCCGCGGTTGGCGGGGCAGGAAAACGGACCGCAGTTTCTGCAGCGGGACCGGTATCAGGGTGCCCGCCCGGGCCGCGAAGACCTCCAGCACTGCCGTGAGGTTGTCTGCGTCCCAATCGCCGGCCATGTAGGACTCGCCAAGGCCGATCAGGCCCCCGTCACCCAGCCGCAGGGCAAAATGCCTGGGCCGGTGGATGGTCATGACCGGAACACGCGAGCCTGCCGGGGCTGAGCCCAGGACCTGCCCGTCCGGGTAGCGGACCTCGAGCGGCAGGCGCCGCACGGCGGCCTTGAAGATCCCGTCCGCGATCCGCGCGGCAGCGTCCGCCTTGAAACCGGAGGGTACCGCGGCAATTCCGGGCCAGATGGCCGCATCGATGGACGCGGGGGGCTGCGGCACGGTGTACGGCGCGGCGGAACCGGTCTGGTTCACCGGCCGCTCTGCCGAAGCGGTGCCGTTATCGTCCGTCATTGTCATTGAACTGCCTCCTGTTGGGGGTGATGTGGTCTGGCGACGACGGGCAGGCGTCTTGCCCAGAGCTTAACGCCCTGGAGCCGGATCAGGGCGGATACCAGCAGTGGCGCGGCAGGCACGGTGACGGCCGCGGTCAGGATGTTCCGGATGCTGGCCGGTTTCCTCCTGCCGTCCATGGTGGCGACGAACGGCCGGTGCCCTTCGCGCTCCAGCACGATGGATACCGCAAGCCGCTCCCCCGGTGCCGGGAGCTTCATGCGGTACTGCCCGTCGACGTCGTTGAAAGGTGAAACGTAGAACGCCTTGGGCACCGTGGCCCGCCCGGAGGGATCTGTCTGCAGCAGGTAGCAGTGCCGTTCGCCGTAGGTGTTGTGGACCTCCGCCACAACGCACCGGAGTTCCCCGTTTGTGTCGTAGCACCAGAACAGGGAGAGCGGGTTGAAGACGTAGCCGAAAACCCTGGCGCTGGCCAGCATGTGGATGGGGCCGCCGTCGGGCTCCATGCCGTGGGTCCGCAGGTAGCGCTCCACGTTGGAGCGGATACCGGCGCCGGGGTCCCCCAGATGGTCCGCGGCGCGGAACACTGCCAGCGGCCGGAGCAGTCGGGGCAGGCGGGGAAGGTCGTCGACGTCCACGAACCAGCTGTAGCTGCGGTAGGTGAAGGCATTCTTCAACGGGGTGTGCCGCACATGGGAAATGGACGTGCAGTAGATCGAGGCTTCCATGCTCATACAGGTTCTGCGGACAGCAGTTCCCGCTCCCCTTCGCCAGTGGCGTCCGCGGAATCGGCGGCCCGGGCCACCGGCCAGGTCCGGCCGAGCTTCTCCGCAGCACGCACCCCGGAGAGCGCGCCGTCCTCGTGGAAGCCCCAGCCAAGGTAGGCCCCCGCATAAGCGATCCGGCTGTTGCCCAGTGCGGCGATGGCCTGCTGCGCCTTCAAGGACTCGGGGGTGTACTGCGGATGCTCGTACACCATCCGTTCCAGCACCGCGTCGTCGGAGATCAGCTCCGACTCGCCCAGGCTCACCAGGTAGGGGCGGCCGTCTGCGGGCTCAAGCCGCTGCAGCCGGGTGAGGTCATAGCTGACCAGCACCTTGTCCGGCCTGGCGTCGCAGGCCGGGAGCCGGTAGTTCCAGGACGCTTTGGCGTTGTCCGCCGCGGGCAGGACCGCGGGGTCCTGGTGGAACACGGTGTGGTTCACGGAATAGGGCATGCCGCTGAGCGCCTCCTTTTCCTCAGGGGTGGCGTCGGCCAGGAACCCGAGCGCCTGGGCGGGGTGGGTGGCAATGACGACGGCGTCGAAATCCTCGAGGCCGCCGGCAGTCACCAGCTCCACGCCGTCCGTGGTCCGCCGGATGGCGGTGACGGGGGTGTTCAGCCGGACGTCGGACAGCGTGGCGGCCAGCTTCTCCACGTACCGGGCGGATCCGCCGGTGACCGTGCGCCACTGCGGCGAGCCCTTGATGCCCAGCAGGCCGTGGTGGCCCAGGAACGTGAAAAGGTAGCGCGCCGGATAGGCCAGGGCGGTAGTGGGGTCGCAGGACCAGACTGCGCTGACCACGGGGGTCATGAAGTGGGAAATGAAATAGGGGCTGAATTTTTCCCGCTCCAGGAAGGCTCCCAGGGTCAGTTCCGGGACGTCGACTTCGTCGCTGACGGCCGACGGCGGCGCGGTCCTGAGCAGTTCCCTTGCCTTGCGGTAGAAGCGGGTGACCTCCAGCAGCATCAGCAGGTAGCGCCCGCGCAGCAGGCTTGAAGGCCTGGCGATGATTCCGCGTGCGCCGTCGCGGGCGCCGGCGTATTCCAGCCCGCAGCCGTCACAGCGGATGGACATGCTCATTTCGGAGTCCTGGGTTTCGACGCCCAGCTCCGCGAACAACCGCAGCAGGGTGGGATAGGTCCGTTCGTTGTGCACGATGAACCCGGTGTCCACGCCGATGACGCCGCCGTCCGCCTGTGGCATGTCGTGGGTGTGGGCATGGCCGCCCAGCCGCGAATCGGCCTCAAACAGGGTGACGTCGTCCTGCCTGTTCAGTACGTAGGCGGCGGTCAATCCGGCTACCCCGCTGCCGATCACGGCTACGCGCCGCCGGCCGCCTGCACTTACTGCTGGGTCAAGTGACACTTCATGCTCCTCTGCTGAACATTGCCGCTGTGCTGGTTATACAGAGGGCAATTCGGCGCAGCACCGGCGGCGGATGGGTGCAGTACTGTGAACTGGTGGTAAATCCCGTACACCTGAAGACCCTCCTGGAGGTTACGCGGCTGGGCTCCTTCGCTGCGGCAGCCGCGACGCTCGGCTACACGGCCTCCGCAGTCTCGCAGCAGATGTCCGCCCTGGAGCGGGAAACGGGCGTCACCCTCTTCCAGCGTTCGGCGCGGTCCGTGATCCCCACGGAAGCCGCCGTCGTCATGACCCGCCATGCCGCCAAGGTGCTGACGGATATTGAAGCGCTGATGGCGGCCGCTTCGAGGACCCGGGACACCGAAAGCCAGGAGCTGCGGCTGGGCATCTTTCCCAGCCTGGCCACCTACGTCCTGCCCCGCATCCTGAAGAACCCTGCGTGGAAGAAACTCGGCATCGACCTGCGGGTGTCAGTCGCGGAACCTGGCCAGACCATCCAGGGGCTGCGGACCGGCGGCGACCTGGACCTCGCCGTGGTCTTCCAGGTGGGCCAGACCGGATTCGCCTGGCCCAACACCATCAACCGCCAGTGGATTGGTGACGACGACTTCCGTGTGGTGCTGCCGGCCGGATGGGGCTTCCGGGCCGATGCGAAGGTGGCAGCCGACCACCTTTCGGAAATGCCGTGGATCATGCACCATCCCGGAACCAGCGATGCCATGGTGATCGAGCGGCTGTTCGCCGGCTGCAATCTGCACCCCCGCGTGGTGGCGCACAGCGACGACTTCCATGCAAGCTTGGAGATGGCCGCCGCAGGACTGGGCGCCGCCCTCGTTCCGGAACTCGCGCTGCGGAACAAACCTGCCGGCGTGGTGGTGCTGGACGTCCCCGAGATCCGGCTGGCCAGGAACGTGTTTGCACTGCTGATCAACGACCGGAAAACCGCGCGCGTACAGCTGTTTGTTGACCTGCTGGCCGAAACCCTTGCCGGAATGCGCACCGCGGTGAATTAGGGCCGAACGCTGGAATGGTCTGCCCTTCGGGTCTATGTTGAGACTATGAACAAGGTAGCGAGCCAGCACTTTGGGGAGATTGACCTCAACCACGGGATGGATCATCTCTTCGCCGCCAAGCATGAGCTGCGCGGCCAACCGCTGGAACTCGACCTGAACATCAATGCCCACGACCACTTCGACGAGGCGGCCCTCCGCAAGGTGGAATACCGGTTGCGCTTCCTCCCCGAACTCGTGGATGAAGTCCGGGAAATGATCGCGGAGGAACTTGAGCAGGAGGGCACCAGTCCCCAGGAGTACCTGCACTTCCACTGCAACGCGCTCAAGGACGAACACCTGCACAAGGTCTTTGGCGTCCAGGACCGCAGCCAGCTCACCAACGAGGTTTTCCTCAAGGCCCTGAAGCTTGGCCACGTGGGCATCTACCCGGGCCAGCCCGAACGCTACTTCGTCATGGACTTCACGCTCGGCGAGCACTTCACCGATGAGGTCCTGGTGGCCTCCGCGGACCAGGACGGCGTGGTGGACGACGAGATCGTCTGGGAATCCTGATTAAATGACGGCGGGTTTCGACGGGCTCAACCACCGGTGGTTGAGCCCGTCGAAACCCGTTATTTTTGCGTAGTTGCTACTTGGCCGCTTCCAGCAGCACGGCCCGCACCTGCTGGGTGGCCTTGACCAGGTTGCGCAGGGACTCTTCGGTCTCGGCGTAGCCGCGGGTCTTCAGGCCGCAGTCCGGGTTGACCCAAAGCTGGCGGGAGGGGACGTGCTTGACGGCGGTGGACAGCAGCTCGGTGACCTCGGCCTCACCCGGGACGCGGGGCGAGTGGATGTCGTACACGCCGGGGCCAACACCGCGGCCGAAGCCGTGGGACTCGAGGTCGTGGACAACCTCCATGCGGGAGCGGGCCGCTTCGATGGACGTCACGTCGGCGTCCAGACCGTCGATCGCGTCGATGATCACGCCAAACTCGGAGTAGCAGAGGTGGGTGTGGATCTGGGTTGAGTCGGCGACTCCGGCCGTGGCCAGGCGGAACGAGTCGACCGACCATTTCAGGTAGTGGGCCTGGTCGGCCTTGCGCAGCGGGAGCAGTTCACGCAGGGCGGGCTCGTCCACCTGGATGACCTTGATGCCGGTGGCTTCCAGGTCGGCTATTTCGTCGCGCAGCGCCAGGCCAACCTGGTTGGCGGTCTCCCCCAGCGGCTGGTCATCGCGGACGAAGGACCACGCCAAGATGGTGACCGGACCGGTGAGCATGCCCTTCATGGGCTTGCTGGTCAGGGACTGCGCATATTCTGCCCACTTCACCGTGATGGCGGCGCTGCGTGTGACGTCGCCCCAGAGGATGGAGGGACGGGTGCAGCGGGAGCCGTAGGACTGGACCCAGCCGTGGACCGTGACGTCGAAACCCTCAAGGTTTTCCGCGAAGTACTGGACCATGTCGTTGCGCTCGGGCTCGCCGTGGACCAGGACGTCGTAGCCCAGCTCTTCCTGCAGGTCCACCACGCGCTTGATCTCGTCCTTCATGAGCTGCTCGTACTGCTCATCGCTCAGCTCGCCCTTGGTGTTGCGCGCCCGGGCGGAACGGATTTCAGCCGTCTGCGGGAAGGACCCGATGGTGGTGGTGGGCAGCGGCGGGAGGTGGAGTGCTTCTTCCTGGGCTGCCTCACGGACGGAGTAGTCGGAGCGGGCGAAGTCGGCCGCGGTCAGGGCTTCGGTGCGGGCGCGGACGTCCGCGCGGCGGACACCTGCTGCGGTGGCACGGGAGGCGATCACGGCGGTTGCTTCGTCGATGGCGGCCTGGGCGGAGGCGGGGTCCGCCAGGTAGGACGCCAGGGTCCTGACTTCAACGGCCTTTTGGTCGGAGAACGCCAGCCAGCTGCGGAGCTGGCGGGACAGCTGGGTTTCCTCGTCGACGTCGTGCGGGACGTGCTGGGTGGAGGTGGAGGTGGATACGGTGAGCCTTCCGGCGGCTGCCTTCAGCTGGTCCAGCTTGGCAGCTGAAGCGGCGAGGTCGTTGCGCCAGATGTTGTGGCCGTCCACGACGCCGGCCACCAGGGTCTTGTTGCCCAGCCCGGCCAGCGTAGCTGCGGAGGGCACGGCACCCTTGAAGACATCAATGTGCAGCGCGTCGATGTTGGTCGCTGCGAGGGTGCCCAGCTGGCCCTCCAGCGAACCGTAGGGGGTGGAGACAAGGATCTGGGGGCGGTTGGCTGCAGCCGTCAGGACCTCGTAGGCCCGCGCAACAGCGGCTTCGATCTCCGCGGCCGGGGTGTCCTGGTCTACCACCAGGGCGGGTTCGTCGAGCTGGACCCAGCCGGCTCCGGCGGCGGACAGCTTCTCCAGCAGCTGCACGTATACCGGGAGGAGGTCCTCAAGGCGGGACAGCGGTGCGAAGCCGGCCGGCGCGTCGTCCGAGGCCTTGGAGAGGAGCAGGTAGGTGACCGGGCCCACGATGTAGGGGCGGGTTTCGATGCCGTTTTCCAGGGCGAAGACGAACTCGTCGACCTTGGCGGTGGAGGCCAGGGTGAATTCGGTTTCGGGGCCGATTTCCGGCACCAGGTAGTGGTAGTTGGTGTCGAACCACTTGGTCATTTCCAGCGGCTGCTGGTCCTTGGTGCCGCGGGCCAGCGTGAAGTAGCCGTCGATGTCCAGCTGACCTTCAGCGTTGAGGAGCTTGCCGAATCGTGCCGGAACAGCGCCCAGGTGCGCGGTGGTGTCCAGGACCTGGTCGTAGTAGGAAAAGGTGCCCGGCACTGCGGCGGCTTCGGTGAGGCCGAGTTCCTGCAGGCGCGTGGCGATGGACAGCTGGATGTCCCTAGCGGCGGCCTCAAGGGCGGCGGCGTCGATTTTTCCGGCCCAGTAGGCCTCAACGGCTTTTTTGAGCTCGCGGCGCCGGCCGATGCGGGGGTAGCCGAGGAGGGAGGCGGAGGGGAAGGGTGTGGCGTTGGTGGGCAGGGTGTTTTTGGGCATGGCGAAGTTCCTTGGGTCGAAGACGTGTGTGGAGCCCCGGGGTTTGGCGCCCGCCGGCGAAGGCCGTGAAAGTGCTGGTCAGCCGGCGAGCTGCGCGGCGCCTGAGGCACGCCGGCTGCGCCGCGGAAGGGCCAGCTTGTCCAGCACCTCCAGTGCGCTCTGGTGCTCGTTGAAGGTGTAGATGTGGATGCCGGGAGCACCCGCATGAAGGGCGGCATTGGCGAGGTCGACGGTGGCGTCGACGCCTATGTGGAGCCGTTCGAGGTCACTGCCTGCCGTGGCGAGGCGCTCCATCAGCTGCGGGGCCGGCTCCACGCCGGTGAGCTCTCCCAGCCGTTTCAGCCGGCGGAGGCTGGTGAGCGGCATGACTCCCGGGATGATCGGGATGGTCACGCCGGCACGGCGGGCCCGGGTGAGCAGGTCCTCGTACTGCCTGGTCTCGAAGAACACCTGGGTGATGGCGAAGTCCGCCCCGGAGCGCTGCTTGGCCAGCAGCACCTCCACGTCGTGCTCCTCACTGGGCGATTCAGGGTGCCGCGAGGGATATGCGGCCACGCCCACGGCGATCCTGCCGGCGCAGAGCAGGGCTGAACGGCGCTGCTCCACGCGGCGGATGAGTTCGATCAGGTCTTGGGCGTAGCGGAGGGATCCGGCCGCCGGTGCGCTTGCGTCCTTGGGAAGGTCGCCGCGCAGGGCAAGGATTCCGCGTACCCCGGTGTCCAGCAGCTCACCGACGATGCCGGCAAGTTCCTGCGGGCTGTTGCCCACGCAGGTGAGGTGGGCAAGCGGCCGCAGCGTGGTTTCGAGCAGGAGCCGGTTGATGAGTTCGACGGCGGTGTCCCGGTTGGATCCGCTGGCGCCGTAAGTCACCGAGACATAGTCCGGCTCGGTTGTTTCCAGTTCGCGGATGGTGGTCCAGAGAGTCTCCGCTGCCGCGGGCGAACGCGGCGGGAACAGCTCGTAGGACAGCGCCACCGGGGCGGTGTCGGAGAGGTTTGGATGTGCGTCAGTCAGGCTTGGTGGTGACATTTGCGTCCTTGGCTTTGGGCCATTGGGGTTCCCCGGCTTAAACGGAAGGGGGACCGGCAATGAATTGAGTTTGGGGAACACGGAGGGACTCCACAAGGGACGCAGCCGCGACGGTTACGCCTTGCATGAAGTAATCCGTGAGCAAATGTCAGGCCCACATGGGGGCACCCACACCCTCCGCAACGGAGGATCGCTGACACGTTACCGCGGTAACTTGTATAAGATTCTAGGCGGCCAGGCGGGGCCGGTTCAAGTCCTCGCCGAATTAAGACGCACTTTTACAGCGTGGTTCTTCCGGCCACAGAATTTCCTTCGTCAGGGCCGGTCCTACCAAGGCCGTTCGGGCGCAGCGCCGTCGTTGCTGTCCAGGTACTTTTCCCGTTCGCGTCCGCTGTTGCGCTCCCGCTCCGCCTGCCGTGACCTCTCCTGCAGCTGCTCCAGCCGGTCCTCCAGCGCCGCCCCTGCCGGCGTGTCCCCGGGAGATTCCTCCCCCGGCGCGGGCGCGGGCTGCGTGGATTGCCCCGCCGCGCCGAGCTTGGCGTCCAGCCGTTCCCTGGCCTCCGCCAAGCGGGTGCCCGTTCCTGCTGCCGCGTCGGCAGCTTGACAGCTGTCCGGTGCCTGGCCGGCCGCTGCCAGCGCCTCCCTGTAAAGGGGAAGGGCCGACGCCGGGTCCCCGGCCTGGAGCCGCTGGTCACCCAGCCGTTCGATCACCAGGACAAGGTTGACCCGGATCAGGCATTCGTCCCCCGTGCCGGCCGGTACCGTGCCGAGCGCCTGTTCGAACAGGGCCCTGGCAGCCGCGTAGTCACCCGACATGACGGTCCCATCCCCGGCAGCGAACGCCGCTTTATGCGGTTCGACGACGTTGGTCATGGAAAGTCCGCCGGCCGCCGCCTGCACGCCGGCAGCATCCCCCGCGGCAAAGCCGGACGCTGCTTGGCCACCGAGGATACCGAGGCTCAGGAGTTTGGTGGCAAGGCAGAGCGCCAGGAGTACCGGCACGGCGGACCACCACAGCAGGCGCCGGCGTCTGGATGCAGGGTTCACCACCGGGCCTCCTTCCGGCCGGTGCCCGGTAGTCCACGAAGTTGCCGCAGGAGTCCCACAGCTTCCGGCAAAGCCAGCAGGAAGGCGCCCGCGGCAAAGATCCAGTAGGCCTCTGCCCCGGCGGCGGCTTGCCCGTCATCCCCGCGTTCCGTCGTGCCGGGGTGCGCCTGCCGCATCATGTCCGCAACCGGGGCACCGGCGTCGCGGTGCACGTAGGGCACGCCGAGCTGGGCGGCGATTGTCCGCAGATGCCCCTCATCAATGACGGACAGGGCGTCGCCTGAATTTCCCGGTCGGTTGTCCTGCACGTAGTTCCCCGCCGGAGGGGTGGCGTCCGCGCCGCCGGTGCCGCCGCCGTCGTAATCACCGGTGTTCTCCTTCATCCGGCCGCCGCCGGCCGTGCCGTAGCCAAGCACTGCTCCCCCGGCCACCAGGCCGCCGCCGGGACTCATGGATTCCGGATCCTGGCCGCTGGTCTGCTCACCGTCGCCCAGGTAGTACACCAGCTGCGGCCGGCCCGGATGGCTGTCCCTGGCCGCTCCCAGCTGTTCGAAAAGCAGCTGCCTGGCCGCCGTGATGCTGCTGCCCTTGGCGTAGGAGGTGACCGGGGGTTCGAGGACATCCGTGATGGTTTCCAGCGCAAGGGTGTCGGTGCCCAGCGGCATCCGCACGTGGGCGGTGGTATCGAAGGTGATGAGGGAAAACCTGGCACCGGGCAACTGTTCAGCGATCGCCATGATGTCCTTCCGGACACCCTCCATCCGCGGCATGCCGTTGGCGTAGTCTTCTGCCACCATGCTGGTGGTGGTGTCCACGACGAAGAAAACGTTGAGGTCCGCGGTGGCGGCCTGGACCGTGCCGCCCGGCAGGGCGGGCCGCAGGAGCGCCGCCAGGAGCAGCAGGACAACGGCGCACCTCCGCAGCCACGCCCTGCGGCGGAGGCGTACGCGCTCGAGCCGCCACAGCACGGAACAAAGCACCAGGGCGGCAACAACTGCAACAGCCAGCGGCAGCCCCGGCACCTCCGCGAACACGGCACGCGGCGCCCCCTGGATCGAGGCCGTGTCAGTCTGTTCGATGCCTTCAACGATCCCGGGCACTGCTTCCGGGCTGTCCAGGGAATGATAGGAACCCCCGGTCAATTCCGCCGCCGCGCGCAACTGCGCGCCAGGCTGGTCCGGACCGCCGCCGTAATCCACGTCGCCCGGATTGAGTGCGTAGACGTGAACTGACCGTTCCTTCGCCAGCCGGGCGGACTGGTCGAGAGTCATGACCGGATCGCCCGAAAGGAAGTTGTCCGTGGCAAGCACCACTGACCGCGAGCGCCCGGGCGGACTGCCGGCGGGGAAGCTGTTGAGGCAGGATGCCAGGCCGTCCCCAATCAGCGAGGACCCCTTGCCGCTCCACGTGCCGTCCAGGAAGCCCGAGCTGCCGGGTTTTCCGTCGAAAGCGTCCTTGGCGCCCTGGAGCTGATCCCGGGCGTAGGCGTAGTCGTCCGTCAGGGGAAACACCTGGATGGCGCTGCTGTCGAAAATCGTCAAACCGATGCGTTCGCCGTCGAACTCCTGCGCCAACCGCGAGAAGACGTCCACTACCGCGGCGTCGGCGCTGCTCATGGACCCGGAGGCGTCCAGGCACAGCATAATGTCGCGGTTGTGCTGCTCCGGACGGACGGTGTCCACGGCCACCGGGCGGGCTGAGGCCAGCGCAGTGGATACCAGCAGCACCGCCGTGGCGGTTGCCGCCAGGGCCAGCCACCGCCGGTACCTGCGGACGGCGGCCTGGTATTCGGGCAACGCGGTGAGCCTGTCCCCGTGGGCCACCGGCCGCCGCGGTATTGCCTTTAGCCGCCCGCCGCGCAGGGCGAGCCAGACGGCTGCTCCTGCGGCAGCGGCGGCGATGGGCAGCAGCCACCAGAACATCAGTTCCATGCGCGCACCGCCGCGGCCGCCTGGGTTGCCGATGAAGCCACGGACGGCAGCGGACCCGGACCGAATTCTGCGGGGTAAAGGGCCTGGATGACGTCAGCCGCGGCAGGGAGCGGGTGCCGGGCAAGATCCTGGTGCGTCATCCTGGTGGCATCAACTCCGGTGGCGTCCCGCACGAACCCGCGCAGCAGGAGGCTCAATTCCTGGTGTGCTGCGCGGGCATCCAGGTTGCCGGCCGCCGCCGCCTGGTCCACGTCCTGGATCCGCTGAAGGTAGGCTGCCTTGAGCCCCTGCAGGTCGGTGAGGGCGGAGCGGCCGCGGCCACCAGTGCTTGTCCGGGTCTTCGGGGCTGGCCGGGTGGTGGCAAACAGGAAGGCGTACCAGCCTCCCACCAGGACCAGCAGTGCCGCACCGCACCACATCCACAACGGGCTGTACTGCAGCGGGCCATAGAACTGGGAATCAGCCTGCACGCCGGTGCCTCTCCAACAGGGCAAAGAGGCCGGTGATGACATCTTCGCTGGCCCCCGCTTCGCCTTCCGTGATTCCGGCTGCGCGGAGCATGGCCCTGCGGCCGGCGTCGCGCTCCGCGGTGGCCTGCGCGTACGCTGCCTCCACCCCGCCGGACATCGCCGGCAGCCACGCCAGGAGGGTGGAGTCCGCCACATCGACGGAATCGGTGGGAGGCCTGGAACCGGCCCCTGCGCCGGACGTGGTGCCTGCCTGCCCGGAGGGCACCAGCTCCGCGTCCCTGACCGTGAGCCAGAGGACCTCATGCTGCGCGCGGAGCCGGCGCAGCAGCTGCCCGGTGGCGTCATCCGCCGCCACCTCATCGGCGACCACGAAAAGCAGGTGGCGGCCTTTGACGTTGCGGGCCACATAGCCGAGCTGGTCCTGGATCCGGCTGCGAGCCGCATCCAGGCGGGTGCGCGACTCCACCTGCCTCAGCAGCCGCTCCAGGTGGGCCTCACCGTTTTTGGCCGGCAGTGCGTGCGTGGCCGAAGAGTCCCCGCACACCAGCCCCACCACGTCGCCGTGCCGGTGGGCCAGGTAGCCCAGGACTCCCAGCGCCAGCACCGCAATGTCTTTTTTCGTCTCCCCTGACCTTGCCTCCGCCGCCATGTTGCGGCCGGTATCGGTAACCAGCAGCACCGTCTGGCGGCGGACCGCCACGTAGCGCCTGATCAGGGGTGAGCCATGGCGCGCCGAAGCCTTCCAGTCGATATCGCGGACCTCGTCACCGGGCACGTAGGCGCGCAGGTCATCGAAGTCCAGGCTGCGGCCCCGGAACACGGACCCGTATTCGCCGTCGAGCATTCCACGTGCTTTACGGTGGGCGAAGATGGCCATCTTCGACTTCACCCGCTGCAGGAGGCTGGCCATGGCGTCAGGGAGTCTGGACGGCGGCCACGACGGCGTCAATCACCGATTCCACCGGGACCTGCTGGGCCACGGCATCGAAGTTCAGGATCAGCCGGTGCCGGAGCACCCGGTGGGCCAGCGACCGTACGTCTTCGGGGATGACGTGGTCGCGGCCGTTCAGCAATGCCACCGCGCGGGCCGCCTGGCTGAAAGCGATGCTGGCCCGCGGGCTGGCGCCGAACTCGATGAAACCGGCCAGCCGGTCGTCGATGTATCGCGACGCGTTCCGGGTCACGTACACGAGCCCCACGATGTAGTTGATGACCGCGGGATCAATGTAGATGCGGCGGGCCACGTCCTGCATTTCGCTGATGGCGTCCAGCGAGGCGGCTGCGGCGGGCTTCTGCGCGGGGGTGTAGACACCGGCATCGATCCGGCGGATGATTTCTGCCTCTTCCGCCGGAGTGGGATAGTCCAGCACGTCCTTGAGCATGAAGCGGTCCATCTGTGCCTCGGGCAACTGGTAGGTGCCCTCCTGTTCGATGGGGTTCTGGGTGGCCAGGACCAGGAACGGGGAGGGCAGCGCGTAGTCCTGGCCGCCGATGGAGGTCTGACGCTCCTGCATCGCCTCCAGCATGGCGCTTTGGGTTTTGGCGCTGGAGCGGTTGATTTCATCCAGCAGGACGATGTTGGCGTGCACTGGACCGAGCTGGGTGCGGAAGTTGCCCTTCGCGGCGTCGTAGATCTGGGTCCCCACGATGTCGCTGGGCAGCAGATCGGGGGTGCACTGGATTCGCCGGAAGTCCGCGCTGACGGCTTCGGCCAGCGTTTGCGCTGCCGTGGTCTTGGCCAGGCCCGGGACGCTTTCAAGGAGGATGTGGCCGCCGGTCAGCAAACCCACCAGCAGCGACTCCCGCAGCCGCGGCTGCCCCACGACTTTCGCATCAAAACTGCGTGAGATGTTCGCGGCCACCTGTTGCGCCCTGGCCAGCTCTGCCGGCTGGATTCTTTCGGGCACGCTGGTCGAAAGCACTGGATTCCCCCTGGTGACGGTGTTGGGCGCGCGGCCGGGCCGGCCGTGTCCCGCCCGTCATCCTATCCAAGCCCGGCACCATGAACTCCGGCAATGGGCACCCCTCCCCATGGGGACGGGTGAGGTCTATCCTTTTGCCATGATTGAGCTTCCAGCCACTTACAAGGAATATCTCGCCGGCAAGAGCCAGCACTTCGTCGACACGGTCCGGCCGGTGCTGATGCAGTCTGCGGCGGAAAAGCTGCACGGGGTCCGGGTGGTGAACAATCCCACCGGGCACCAGGCGCACCTCGATGACACCCTGCCCTTCGGTGTGGTCCTCGAGGACATCGACTAACCCCTGACGGCCCCCGCAAGGGCCAGGGCGTTGCCGGACCCGCGCGCCACGACGACGTAAAGTGCCAGGACCGGCACCGAATAGAGAATCGAGAATGCGGCCAGCTGGCCGTACGCCACTGCGCCGTGCTGGCCGAAAAAGCTGAAGATCGATACTGCCGCGGGCTGGCTGGACTCGGACAGCAGGAGGACGAAGGGGACGAAGAAGTTTCCCCAGGCCTGGATGAACACGAAAATGAACACAACGCCCAGGCCCGGACGCATAAGCGGCAGCACAATGGCCCGCAGCGCTGCCAACCTGGAAGCACCGTCCACCCAGGCCGCCTCCTCCAGGGCCAGCGGTACGCCATCCATGAAGTTCCTGGTCATCCAGATGGCCATGGGCAGGCTGGTTGCGGCCAGGAACAGCACCGTGGCGGGCATGGAGTCCAGCAGCCGCAGCTGCACGAACAATCCGTACACCGGCACCATGATGGCGGTCACCGGCAGGCAGGTCCCGAAGAGGATGCCGTACATGAAGGGCGTGTTGAAGCGGGACCGGTAGCGGGACAACGGGTACGCAGCCAGCACGGCAGCCACGAGGGTCACCAATCCGGTCCCGGTGGAGAGCAGGAAGCTGTTCCACAGTGGCAGGAACAGCAGCCCGGGCGTGAAGACGGCGGCGAAATTGCCCAGGCCGGGCTGCTGCGGAACCCGGGTGGCGTGGCCGGCAGCCGGGTCCAGGGAGCCGAAGACCAGCCACAGCAACGGCAACAGGAAACAGGCGCCAACCAGCAGCAACACCACGTCAGCCCAGGTACTGCCACGCCGTTTCACGGTCTCTGCTCCCTGAGCAGGCGGAGGTAGGCCGCGCCGAACACGCCGCCAATGACAATCAGGACAGTGGCCACGGCCGTGCCGTAGCCAATGTCTCCGAACTTGAAGGCCTCCTGGTAGGCCAGCACGGGCAGCGTAGTACTTCCGTTGGCAGGACCGCCTGCGGTCATCACCCAGATCAGGGTGAAGACAGCCAGGGTCTGCAGCGTCACCAGCATCAGGTTGGTGGCAATGCTTCCCCGGATCACCGGCAGGGTGATGTAGGCCAGCCGCTGCCACGCGCCGGCGCCGTCCATCTGCGCCGCCTCGGTCAGCTCGGCCGGGACGCCGTTCAGGGCAGCGCGGTACACCAGCATGGAAAAGGCTGTTCCCCGCCAGACATTGGCCAGTACCACCGCCGCCATGGGCACCGTGTAGAGCCAGTCGGTCTCCGGCTGTCCCAACCTGCCAAGGAGTTGGTTGAGCGTGCCGTCGCGGCTGAAAAAAGCATAAGCGGCGAACGCGGCCACGATTTCCGGCAGGACCCAGGCGGCAACGACGGCGGTGCCCACCGTTGCCGAGACAGCCGGTCGTGCGCGCCGCATGAGTACGGCGAGGGCCAGTCCCAGCACGTTCTGGCCCAGGACGGCCGATCCAGCGACGAACAGGACCGTCAGCCCCAGCGACAGTGGAAAGACCGGGTCCTGCACCAGCCGCTGGTAGTTTTCCAGCCCCACCCATTCCGGGTTCCTGGCGTGCCGTCCCGTGAGGCCAACATTGGTCATCGAGGCGTGGAAGGCCCACAGCACGGGGCCCGCGAGGAACACGAGCAGCAGCACGGCTGCGGGCAGGACCGGCAGGTAGCGGACCACCTGCCGCCCCCGGTGGGTGGCGGCCAATGCTACTTCCGGATGGTCTTGTCCGCGCCGACTATCCCGGCCACGGCCGCGTCGTAGTCGGCGGCCGCCTGTTCCGGGGTCCTCTTCCCGGTGATGACGGCCTCGGTGGCTTCCTGGACGGCAGCGGAGATCCGTGGGTAGTCAGACGTGGCCGGGCGGAACCTCGTGACGGACACCAGGCCGGAGACGTCCTTCACGAACGGATTCGCTGACTGGTAACCAGCGTCAGCGGCAACGTCCGAACGGACGGCGATCTGTGAACTGGCGACGGTGAACTTCAGGGAGTTCCTGGCGTTGAGGGCCGTGGTGAGGAAGTTGAAGGCAAGGTCCGGCTGCTTGGTGTCCGCACCAACGGCCAGGGTCCAGCCGCCGGACATGCTGACCGCCCCCGGAGCCCCGCCACTTTCCGTGGGGAATGGAGCCACGCCCATGTCCTGCGGGTAGCCCGGCCACGCGTAGCTTCCGCCGGCCTGCCAGAACGACGGCGCGTAGGAGCCTTCCACGGTTGCCCCGAGCTTTGCTTTAGGGAACCACTCTCCAAACACCTTCTTCCAGATGTTCGGGTCCAGCGCGTCGGCCGGGGCGACCGCCAGGTGTTCCTTGTAGAGCGTGTCGAGGAACGTCAGCGAGTCCTTGAAGCCGGTTGAGCCGACGACCCACTTTTTCGAATCCTGGTCATAGAGAGCCGCGCCGGTGCCGTACAGGAGCTCATAGAAGCCCTGCATGACCGTACCCTCGCCGGTGCCTTTGCCGGCGTACATGTTGAAAGGGATCACATCCGGCTCGGCGGCTTTGACCTTTCTGGCGGTGTCCAGAATGTCCTGCCAGCTGGCCGGCCGCCACGGCAGGCTGATGCCTGCCGCCGCCAAAACCTTCTTGTTGTACCAGATGGCCCTCGTGTCCGTGCCCAGCGGCACCGCGTACGTGCCGCCGTCGTCCGCTTTGCCTGCCTCCTTGGCGCCGGCGTCGAACTTGCCCCAGTCACCCCACCCTGCCAGGCGGCTGTCCAGGTTCAGGAGGTACCCGGCGTCGACGTCGGAGCGGACCTTGAAGGTGTCTTCGTAGAAGACATCCGGAGCAGTCGAGGGTGACCGAAGGGCGAGTGCCAGCTTGGTGCCGTAGTCGTCGTCGTTGGCCTGGATGGGCTGAAGTTCGACCGTGACGCCCTTGTTTGCGGCTTCGAACTCCTTCTTTGCGTCCTGGAGCATGCTGTCCAGGGCAGTGAAGGAATCTGTCTTCTGGTAGGCCACCTTGATGGTCTTGTTTCCGCCGGCCGGATCGGCGGGCGTGCAGGCTGCCAGGACCAGGGTGGCAGCAGCGAGAAGGGACAGCGTCCTGGATGCGCGGCGAAGCATTGCCGTCAGCTTTCCAGCAGGAGACGCTGGGCGCGGGGCGCCAGGGTATGTTCCAGGACCAGTGAGGCGGCGCCGATGGCCCCCACATCCTCCCCCACCCCGGTGCCCACGACCTCGATGGGGTGGATCAGGCGGGCATCGCTGTTGGCGTCCAGGAGCGGCGGGACCAGTTCCAGGTAACGCTGCGCCAGGCAGGTCCAGAACGGGCCGCCGAAGACCACGCGTTCCACGTCCAGGGTGTTGGTGACCACCGAGGCAGCCCTGGCAACCAGGGTGGCGGACCTGTCCAGGATGGCGGAGGCACCTTCATCTCCCGCGTACGCACGCGCACAGAGCTCGGAGAAGCTCTGCTGGATTTCGGCGGCGCTCCCGGCGGTGGGGCCTTCCAGGATCCCGGCCGCTTCCGCCTGCGCCACCAGGACCTGCGGGATGGCGGAGGATTTGACGCAGCCGCGCTGGCCGCAGTCGCAGGGCGGCCCGTCCGGGTCCACGATGATATGGCCGATTTCACCGGCATTGCCGGAGGTTCCCCGGACCACCTCATCGTTCAGGACGATGCCGCAGCCGATGCCGGTGCCCATGTACATGAAGATGAAGCTGCCGGCGCCACTGGGGCCGCCCGCCCATGTTTCGGCAACGGCGGCGCTCGTAACGTCCTTGTCTACCAGCACCGAGTACCCGGTGGCCCTTGCCAGCGCGTCGCGCAGTTCCACCCGGTCCCAGCCCGGGAGCAGCGGGGGGTCCACCACGGTGCCGTTGTCCAGGTCGATGGGGCCCGGGGCAGCCACGCCGAGCCCTGCGATGCGGCTGCGGTCAACGCCGGAGTCTTCAACGAGCTGCGCGATTTCCGCTGCGATGGTGGCGATGACGGCTGACGGATCGTTTCCGCCGGGTGTCTTGATCCGCGAATGCCGGACCACGGCACCCACGAGGTCCAGCACCACGAACGTGGTTACTGCCGGGTCCAGGTGGACCCCGAGGGCGTACATGCCGCCGGGGTTCAGGCGGAGAATGGTGCGCGGCTTGCCTGGGCCCGTCCCCTCCTTGCCCGCCTCCACGATCAGGTTCTGGTCCAGCAGGCGCCGGGAAATATTCGAGATGGTCTGCGGCGACAGGCCGACAATCTGGGCCAGCTCCACGCGGCTTAGGCCACCAGAGGTCCTGCGGATTGCGTCAAGGATGACGGTGAGGTTGAAGTCCCCCATCCTGGGCAAGTTGGTTCCGCGTCTCGGAGAAGATTGGCGGATCTCAGACACTGTGTCCCCTAAACGTCTTCGGCTACCTGTGATGGTGATGCTTTGAATCGTACGTTAAGGGTGCGCCGCCGCCCATATGTGTGGACGGCGGCGCGGCGCGGCGTGCGTCTTCCCACGTCAGTGCGTGGCGCGTCTGCTCCGCGTGACGGTGAACTTCGCGTTCCGGCCCTCCACGTCTGTAGGCCCCACAAGCCGTTCCAGTGCCGGCAGGTAGGCCAGGTGGCGGTTGAAGACCGTCCACAGTTCGCCCCCGGGAGCCAGTACCCGGCCGGCCGCCCCGATCATCTTCAGGCCGGCGCCGGCATGGACGCCGGCGCCCACGTGGAAGGGCGGGTTGAGCAACACCGTTTCCACGGTGCCGTCAGGGAAGGTGCTGAGCGCGTCGTCCTGCAGCACGGTAATCCGGTCTGCGAGTCCGTTGGCCCGCGCGGTGGCCAGGGCGGACTGCACGGCCGCCGCGGACTGGTCGGTTGCCGTCACTGAAGCGGCCGGGAACTGCCGGGCGTACATCGCAGCCAGGATGCCGGTCCCGCATCCCAGGTCCACCGCATGGCTAGCGGGTTTCATCGCGGGCAGGAATGTCAGCAGGAATCGGGTGCCGATGTCCAGGCGGGGGCCTGCAAAAACCGCCCCGTGGGCCGCGACGTCCAGGTCCAGTTCCGCAAGATGCTCCACCACGGGAAAGCGCGGGGACGTTGTAACCTGCCTGGGGCCGCAAGCAAGGAGGATCCGGGATTTTTGCCGTGCAAGCTGCGGCTGGACGGAAACGAAGTACCGTTCAAGGACCGCGTTCATGCCCAGTGACATGTGTTTGACCCGGCCCCCTGCGAGCAGGCGGACGCCTGGTGCCGCATGCCGGGCCACCAAAGCGGCGATTTCCTCCAGTTCCGCAAGCGTCTTGGGGAGCTGCAGCAGCACAGTGTCTGCTCCCGCCAACAGTTCGGGACCCAGGGGCAGCTGGACGAAGCCATTCCCGGCGTGGGCAGCATCAGGCCCTGCCGGGCGGGGTGGATGGCCGTCCTCGCCGGCCAGGGCAGCCGCATTCAACCGCAGGGCCCTTTCGCCGGTGATGAGGTCCTGGTGAACACGCAGCGATGCCGGGGCAAGTACCGCCGAAGCGCCCAGCGTCAGGGCGCCATAGCGGTCCCCGATAACGGTGATTTTGCTGCCGGCCCGGCCCACCTGCACGGCGGTCTCCAACAGCAGCCGGTCCGTGGCATCCCAGGCCTGCAGGTTGGGGGCTTCGACGTCCGGGCGCCGGCGCAGGACCCGGAAAATGTCCTCCAGCGTGTTTGCTGCCACCGGTGTCATGCCGCCTTCTGTTGCCTTTGGCCGCCCCGGCTCCCGGGGCATCACCCCCACGTTACCGGTTCCACCCCTGCCGGCATTCCAGGCAGCCTCATGATCGCCGCCACTGCTGCCCGTCCTGCACGGTTGGCGCCAATGGTGGACGACGACGGCCCATAACCCACCAGGTGGATGCGCGGCTCGGCTGCCACCTGCGTCCCGTCCATGGCGATCCCGCCGCCGGGGCCACGCAAGTGCAGCGGTGCGAGGTGTTCCAGTTCCGCCCTGAAGCCCGTAGCCCAGAGGATGACGTCGGCCTTCAGGAGGCTGCCGTCGACGCGGCGGACGCCGTCAGGTTCAATCGATGTGAACATTGGCTGGCGGTCCAGGGCGCCCCGGTCCCTGGCGTCCCGCAGCGCAGGGGTCCAGATCAGCCCGGTTACCGAAACCACGCTTTGCGGCGGCAATCCCTGGCGGACGCGCTCCTCCACCAGCGCCACGGCGTCATGGCCGGCCCTGGTGTCGAACGGCCCGTCACGCCACACCGGTTCCCGGCGCGTGAACCAGCTGGTGGAGGTGACCAGGGAGATCTCCGCCAGCAGGCCGACGGCGGAGATGCCGCCACCCACCACGATGACGTGTTTGCCGCGGAACTCTTCCGCGGAGACATAGTCGGCCACGTGCAACTGCCTGCCCCGGAACAGGTCCCGGCCCGGATAAATGGGCCAGAACGGACGGGTCCACGTGCCCGTGGCGTTGATGACGGCCCGGGCGCTCCATTCGCCGTCGGACGTTTCTATCCGCAGCCGGCCGGCCGGATCATCGTCTTCCCGCCTGACGGCCCGGACTTTGACGGGCCGCCGCACGGAGAGGCCCAGCTGCGCCTCATAGTCTCCAAAGTAGCGAGTCAGGAAACGGGAGCTGGGCTCCGCCGGATCAACCTCAGGTTTGGGAATGCCGGGCAGGTCGCTGATTCCGTTCACCGTGGCCATGCGCAGGCTCTTCCAGCGGTGACGCCAGGCGCCGCCGGGACCTTCCTCGCCGTCGAGCACGGCATAGTCGAGTCCCCGGCGCTGGAGGTGGTACGCGGCCGACAGGCCGGCCTGCCCCGCTCCGATGACCACCACATCGGTCCGGTCAGGAATCACTCCCCAATGATAGTCGCGGAGGCCCGCGCGGCCTTAGGGTGGGCGCATGAACAGTGGAACAGCGCCGCGGACGGGAACCGGAACCACAGGGCATGCGGCCCGGCTGGAAAGGGCTCTGGGGGTGGTCCTGGGCACCGGGCAGATACCCCTGCGACTGCGCGCGTGGGACGGATCCGAGGCAGGCCCGGCAGATGCACCCATCCTGGAGTTCAGGTCCCGGAAGGCACTGCGCCGCATTCTGTGGTCGCCAGGGCAGCTGGGTTTGAGCAGGGCCTATGTTGCCGGGGACATCGATGCATCGGGTGACATCTTCGCGGCCTTCTCGGCTTTGAGCTCGGCCGGTAAGTTTTCCGAGCCCGGCCCGTTCCGTCCGCCGTCGGCCGCCGAGCTTTGGCTCCTGGTGCGTACCGCCGTCCGGCTGGGAGCGCTCGGTCCCAATCCCGCTCCCCCGCCCGAGGAGTCGCGGGTGGCCAGGAAAGGCAGGATGCACTCCAAGGGCAGGGATGCGGCCGCCATCTCGCATCACTACGACGTCGGCAACGATTTCTACGCCCTGGTACTGGGGCCTTCCATGGTCTATTCCTGCGCGGTGTGGCCCCCGGACGGCGCAGGACAGTCTGCCAATGCAAAACCGGAGGACGGCCTGGACGCCGCGCAGGAAGCCAAGCTGGACCTGGTCTGCCGCAAGCTGGGCCTGCAGCCGGGAATGCGGGTCCTTGACGTTGGATGTGGGTGGGGCAGTTTCGCCATGCACGCTGCGGCCCGGTACGGCGTCAGTGTGGTGGGCGTGACGCTGTCCACTGAACAGGCGGTCCTGGCGCGTAAGCGTGCCGCGGATGCGGGCCTGACGGACCGCGTGGAGATCAGGGTGCAGGACTACCGGGATGTTGGGGACGGGCCCTTCGATGCGATCAGTTCCATCGGCATGTCGGAGCATGTGGGGCGGGCGCAGACCCCTGCCTACGCCGCCGCGCTGTTTGGGCTGCTGCGGCCCGGCGGCCGGTTGCTGAACCACGCAATCTCCTGGAACGCCGGACCCACCAGCCCGGACCCGGATTCGTTCATCCCCCGGTACGTCTTCCCGGACGGCGAGATGATCAGCCTGGGCGAGATGGTGTCCGCCCTGGAGACTGCCCGGTTCGAGGTTCTGGACGTGGAGGCACTGCGCCGGCACTACGCCCTGACCCTCCGGGCCTGGGTCAGCCGGCTCGAGCAGAACTGGGAGCAGGCGGTACGGCTGGCCGGCGAAGGCCGCGCGCGGGTCTGGCGGCTCTATATGGCCGCCAGTGCCATCGGTTTTGAAAACGGACTGACGGGGGTCAACCAGGTCCTGGTCCGCCGGCCGGGCGGAGAGGAACCGCCGCTGCGGCGCACGGACTGGCTGTAACGGCAGCGCCCTCCTGCCGGGACGTAACCCGGCAGGAGGGCGGCTTATCCCCCGGGGCCTAGGCCACCGGGGACGGGCCGCCGGGCTGGGTGTAGTGCTGGATCTTTTCGATCTGGACTACCTTCGGGTCGGTTTCGTCGGCCGCGTAGTCCGTGGGGCGCGTCAAGTCCTCGCCCGTCCGGACCTTGAGGGCCCTCAGCACCAGGGTCAGGACGGCGGCGACCACCAGGTTCAGGGCAAAGGCTGATACCGCGATGTAGACGCTGATGTCCGTCCCGGGGATGGGGGCCACTGAGCCGCCGAAGTGGGCCTTGGTCACCGGGTTGACCACGTTGTAGGCGGAAACGGTGCCGAAGATGATGCCGACTGCCCAGCCGACCAGCAGCGCCCAGCGGTCGAACCACCGGGTGTAGAGCCCCGCCACCACGGCCGGGAAGGTCTGCAGGATCCAGATGCCGCCCAGCAGCTGCATGTTGATGGCCGCGGACTGGTCCATGGCGATCACGAAGACCAGGGCGCCCACCTTGACCACCAGCGAGACGATCTTGGACACTTTCGCCTCGGTCCTCGCGTCCACGTCGGGGCGGATGAAGTCACGGTAGATGTTGCGGGTGAACATGTTGGCCGCGGCGATGGACATGATGGCCGCAGGCACCAGGGCGCCGATGGCGATGGCAGCCAGGGCGATCCCGGCGAACCAGGCCGGGAAGTGGTCCAGGAACAGCTGCGGAACCACCAGCTGCGGGTTGACTGAGCCATCCAGGTCAATCGGCTTGGTACCGGCCTGGATCGCCACGAAACCGAGCAGCGCAAGGAACCCCAGCATCAGTGAATACAACGGCAGGATGGCGGCGTTGCGGCGGATGGTGTTGCGGGCTTTAGAGGCCAGCACCGCCGTCACCGAGTGCGGGTACATGAACAATGCCATGGCCGAACCCAGGGCCAGCGACCAGTACGCCGAGTAGTTGGCGGCGCCGGGAATGAAGACGCCGGCCGGTTTGCCCGTGGCCTGGTTCACCGTGGCCAGTTTGCTTTGGGCCGACCCGAAGATGGTGTCCCAGCCGCCGAACTTGATGGGCAGGTAAATGACGGCCACGATCACGGCGAGGTAGATCAACAGGTCCTTGACGACGGCGATCATGGCCGGTGCCCGCAGGCCCGACGTGTAGGTGTACGCGGCAAGGACGACGAAGGCCAGGATCAGCGGCAGGTCGGTCAGCAGCACGTTGCCGGAACTGCCCAGGCCCAGAACGGTCAGAACTGCCTTGATGCCCACCAGCTGCAGCGCGATGTAGGGCATGGTGGCAACGATTCCCGTAACGGCAACAGCCAGCGAAAGCCACCGGCTGCCGTAGCGGCCACCGACGAAGTCCGCCGATGTTACGTAGCCGTGCCGGTGGGACACTGACCACAGGCGGCTCATGATGATGAAAATAATCGGATACAGCACGATGGTGTACGGAACGGCAAAGAAGCCACTCACCGCGCCCGTCGCCCACATCGCTGCCGGTACCGCCACGAAAGTGTAGGCGGTGTAGAGGTCACCGCCGAGCAGGAACCAGGTGATCCAGGTGCCGAAGCCGCGGCCCCCGAGGCCCCACTCGTCCAGGCTGTGCAGCCCCTCCACGTCCGTCCCCCGGCGCCATTTTGCCGCCAGGAAGCCCATCACGGCAACGACGACGAAGAGCAGCACAACAATGACCAGGGCAGTCCAGTTGATTTCGCGCCCGTTCATGGCCGGTCCCCTCCCAGTCCCGTTCGGGCAGAGGCACTCCCTGCCTGGGGCGGCCCACCGGCGCGGGCCTCGGCACGGCGTCGCCGGTCTTCCTTGGTGACGAGCAAATAGGAAGAGCCGGTCAATATCGCCGAAACCGGCACCCAGAGCAGCTGGTACCAGTAGAAGAACGGCATCCCGCCCAGCCGCGGCGCGTCAAAGGCGTAGAGCTGGGGCAACAGCGGGAACAGTATGGCGGCGGCCAGCAGGATGCCGGCGCCAATATAGGGAGCGGGCCTGGCCGGTCCGCGGATGGCGGTATCGCGCGTCAGGCGCGAGTCTTCGGGAAAAGCTTCGCCGTTCTGGCTGTGGCCGGAACCATCTGCGTGGGACATCTGCGACCTCCTCGTCAGCCCGTCCCGCGGCCGCCGCTTTGGATGAAAGCCGTCCGGAGGCGGGACGATGGTGCCCTCATTCACAGTTGTACCGCGCTTTGACCTGCGCCGGAAGGGTTTTGGGCCACTGGCGGTTGCCGATGGCAACAAAAAAGGGAACCATCACGCACGTGATGGTTCCCTTTTTCTGTGTACCGGTGGAGCTGAGGGGACTCGAACCCCTGACCCCCTGCATGCCATGCAGGTGCGCTACCAGCTGCGCCACAGCCCCGTACTTTTGTTTTTTCCGGCCGAATTCCCCGGAGCAACCTGACCAGAGTAATGCACTTTTCCGCTGGACGCCAATCGGGCTTCAGCCGGCGCGCCGTGACCCTGAAGCACCCGCCACTGGACACTTCACCGGGGAACGCGGGGGTGCAAAATCCCGGCGAGGGTGGAAGGTCCGGACCAGGGTGCAACCGGACCGGACGGGTAGTGGAAACAAAAAGTCCGCCGGAACCAGTGGTTCCGACGGACTTTCCCGGTGGAGCTGAGGGGACTCGAACCCCTGACCCCCTGCATGCCATGCAGGTGCGCTACCAGCTGCGCCACAGCCCCGGATTGTTGCTGCCCTTCCGAGCCTCCTTCAGGGTCTCCCCCGAAGCAACTCAAATATCTTAGAACAGCAATTCCGAAAATTCCAAATCGGGAATATTCGCCGCTGGGCGCGCCCTGCTAGTCCGAAACTGCGGCAGCTTTGGCGGATGCGTCGTCGCCAAGCTGCAGGTCCACGACGGGGCAGTCCTTCCACAGGCGCTCAAGGGCATAGAAAACACGGTCTTCCTCATGCTGGACGTGGATCACGACGTCGGCGTAATCCAGCAGGACCCACCTGCCGCCCGAGCGGCCCTCACGCCGAACGGGACGGAGGTCCCGCTTGGCGAGTTCTTCCTCGATCCCGTCCACGATGGCGTTGACCTGGCGTTCGCTGGGCGCAGACGCGATGAGGAAGACGTCGGCAAGTGCCAGGCGCTCACTCACGTCCATGGCCACAATGTCCTGGGCAATCTTGTCGGCGGCAGCTTTCGCGGCCGTACGGGCTATGGCAATGGACGATTCTGTTGCAGTCATGGGACTCCTTGTTTGGGTTAAGTGTTGAAGCCGGCAGCGCGCTGTGATGCGGGCTCAGCGGGACATGCCGCTGACGATCAGGATGATGCCGGCAATGAGGGCCAGGATCCCGAACGCGAGGACGCAGAACTGAAGGACGCGGTTCCGCCTGGCCCGGGTGAGTCCTGCGGTGGCGGCATCCAGTGGGTCAAGGCCGTACGCGGACCGGGCAGGCACCCGGGGAAGATCCTCGAAGAGGTCCTCGGACGGGGCTTCCGTGAGGCTCGCCGGACGGGCGGCCGGCTTGGGCCGGGTGGCAGCCTTGGCGGCAGCCTCCGCGCGGGCGATGACCTGCGAACGGCCTGTGGCGGAGTCGGCCGCAGGCTTGGGACGTGCCGGGTTTTTGCGTTTTCCAGCACCCGGCAGCTTGGTCCCGGGCCGCGTTGTGACGGGTACATGGGAAGTGGCCGGGGGCTTCATCACGGGACGGTCGACGCCGGGCACCTGGACGAACTCGAGTGGCGTCACCATGGCCAGATTGTTGGCGGTGGAAGGGCCGGGTTTGTCAGCGGGAGCGACGGGCCTGGCGGGGGCGGCAGGAGTACCGGCCTGCTCGGCCAGCTTTTGCCGTGCCATGGCGCGCCGGTTCAGAACTGCTGCCCGCTCGGCAAGGGCAATCTGCTCGGCCAGGTCCTCGGGGTCCACGGCTTCGGGATCGGGGGAAGCGCTGTGCTCCACCTTGGCGGCCTGGTTCCCCGGCTGGGCCGCGATGAGCGCCCGCGCCTCCAGGGCCTGCTCCACCGTCATGCCATCCGGGGCGCCATGGGGAGCCGCAGGTGCCTTCTTGACGGCCGAGCTGCTTCCGGCATCAGGCGCCGGAGGAGCGGCGGAGGGAACAACAGGGTTCGCAGCCGTGAGCGCCTGCTCTTTGAGCTGCTGCAGGCGCAACTGGCGGCGTGTGGGCGGCCCGCCGGCAGAAAGCTGCCCTTCCTTCTCCTCAAGCTCCTTGAGGGTCCGCAGCGCAGCACGGTCGCGGGCCCGTATCTGGGAGGAGCGCTGGGTGGAAGGCTGCTCCGGGGCAGGCTGTGCACGGGGCGGGGATGCGGCGCCGGCCGAACCGGCAGCATCCGGACCTGCCGTCGCAGGAGCACGGCCAGCCTTATGGTCGGCGGCAGGCTGGATCTGCTCCGATTCGGGCAGGGCAGGCTGCTGGGCCTCCCTGGCCTTCCGGAGTTCCCGGCGGCTGCGGATTTGTGGCTGTTCCTGACTCATTGAGGACTCATTCAGTACTGGCTGGTTCTCGTGCTTCGGAAGTTGATTCCTCCGCGCCTTCGGGCGGATCGGAATACAGGCCGTATTTGGCGATGTACTGCACTACCCCGTCCGGGACCAGGTACCAGACCGGGTTGTTCGCTGCCACGCGGGCGCGGCAGTCCGTGGAAGAGATGGCCATTGCCGGGACTTCCAGGAGGCTGACGTCGTCGCGGCCCATGCCGTCGAGGACGTGCCCTGGCCTGGTGACTCCCACGAAGTGGGCCAGCGACCACAACTCGTCGATGTCCTTCCATGAGAGGATCTGGGCCAACGCGTCCGCCCCCGTGATGAAGAAGAGGTCTGCGTCCGGCCGCTGCGCCCTGAGGTCACGGAGGGTATCGATGGTGTAAGTGGGACCAGGACGGTCGACGTCGACACGGCTGACGGTGAAGCGCGGATTGGAAGCCGTGGCAATGACGGTCATCAGGTAGCGGTGCTCAGGCTCGCTGACCTGCTTATGGGACTTCTGCCATGGTTGCCCGGTGGGTACGAAGACCACCTCGTCAAGGTCGAATTCGGCCGCGACCTCGCTGGCCGCGACCAGGTGGCCGTGGTGGATGGGATCGAAGGTCCCGCCCATCACGCCCAGCCGCAGCCTCCCCCGGGCACCATTGCGGTGCAGGTTGTGGGAAATCTTAGTGGCCCTGCCCGCGATCGTGCTTGTTGGGGTGCTGCCGGTGCGGGTCCGCGTGCTCGTCGGTGGGGGCGTGGCGGTTGCCCAGGTTGTTGTAGGACCAGGCGATGAACATGAGCACCACCAGGATCGAGAACATCGACACGCCGAAGACCCACGGCTCAGCCCACAGCGGCGCAGGCGCCTCGTGGCCGGATTCACCTGCGGCGGCGACGGACATGGCAATCTGCTGGAGCAGCATTTTCTCCCCTATGTTCAGGAATTTACGGGCAGCGGAACATTCCGCTGCTTTCCGGGTTCTGGTCTATGTTACCGCGTTGCTATGCGCGGACTTGGCCTTCACCCTGGACAATCCACTTCGTGGTGGTGAGCTCGGTCAGGCCCATGGGACCGCGGGCATGGAGCTTCTGCGTGGAGATGCCTACTTCGGCACCAAGACCCAGCTCCCCGCCGTCGGTGAACCGGGTGGAAGCATTGACGATCACGGCGGCCGAATCGACTTCCGCAATGAACCGCTCGGCGTTGGCCAGGTCATTGGTGAGGATCGCTTCCGTGTGCCCGGTGGACCAGGTCCGGATGTGCTGCATGGCTTCGTCCATGCTGTCGACCATGGCCACGGCAAGATCCAGGTCCATGTATTCGGTGCCCCAGTCCACGTCCGTGGCCTCGAGCGTTTCAACCGCCGGCAACGCGGCCTTGATCCGGTGGTCCACGTGCAGGCGGACGCCGGCGCTGCGCAGGGCACCGGCAACTGCAGGCAGCACCGTTGAGCCGGAGTGCACCAGCAGGGTCTCCACCGTGTTGCAGACACTGGGCCGCTGGGTCTTGGCATTGAGCAGGATCTCGACAGCCATGTTTTCGTCAGCCGATTCGTCAATGAAGATGTGGACGTTCCCCTCCCCTGTCTCGATCACGGGGACGGCCGAGTTGGTCACAACGGTCTGGATCAGGTCCCGGCCGCCGCGGGGAATGAGGACATCCACCCGGCCGCGGGCCTTCATCAGGACGTTGGCGCCTGCACGGCCGAACTGGTCCACGGTCTGCACGGCGTCGGCGGGAAGGCCCACAGATTCCAGGGCCTCCCGAAGCACCCGCACCAGCACCTGGTTGGTGGCTTCGGCAGCGCTGCCGCCACGCAGGATCACGGCGTTTCCGCTCTTGAGGGCCAGGCCCGCAATGTCCACGGTGACGTTGGGACGTGCCTCGTAGATGGCTGCCACCACACCCATGGGAACATTGACCTGGCGGAGGCGCAGTCCATTGGGAAGCGTCTGGCCGCGGACTACATTGCCCACGGGGTCCGGAAGGTTGGCCAGGTTCTCAAGGGCTGCCACCAGGCCGGCTACGCGGCTTTCGGTGAGGGTGAGCCGGTCAAGCAACGCCTTGGAGGTGCCGTTGTCCTTGCCGCGCTGGACGTCCATGGCGTTGGCGGCGAGGATCGCCTGCACATTTTCCTGCAGGGCAGCCCCCACCGCACGCAGGCCGCGGTCTTTCCAGGCCCGGTTGGCGGTGGCCATCCGGCGGGACGCATGGCGGGACCGGTCGGCGACGGCGTGCACGGCAGCTTCCACCTCTGCTGCGGAAGGCGCCACGTCAGCTGAGGCCGGTTCCGCTGAGGTACCCGGCTGCGCGTGGGCAGCAGTGGTTCCGGTATTTTCAGCAGCGTGGATCAGGGCTTCAGTCATGCTCCAAGTTTAGGCGAGCGGGCAGCTCAGACCAGCACCAGGTCATCAACATGAACAACTTCGCGGTCATAGCCGCTGCCCAGCTCCTCGCCGAGTTCCCGGGTGGACCGTCCCAGCATGTGCGGCAACTCCTGGGAGGAGTAATTGACCAGTCCCCTGGCAACAACGGTGCCGTCGGCACCGGCCAGTTCAACGGCGTCCCCAGGCTCAAAGTCGCCGTGCACTGCGGAAATGCCTGCAGGCAGCAGCGACGTGTGGTGGTGGCGTACGGCGCGGACGGCCCCTTCGTCCAGGACCAGGCGCCCCTGGACCGAGGCTACGTGGGCAAGCCACAGCAGGCGGACCGGCTTGCGGGAGCCGTTGACGGCGAACCAGGTGCCAACGTCCTCGCCGTTCAGGGCCGCGGCCGCGTTCGGCGTCGAGGTCACCAGGGCATGGATGCCGGAGCCTGCGGCCATGCTGGCCGCTTCCACTTTGGTCATCATTCCGCCGGTGCCCACCCCGGCCTTGCCCGCCTTGCCGATGGACACGCCCTCGAGGTCGTGCGGCCCGGTGACCAGGGGGATGCGTTTGGCACCCTGAGCAGGCGGCCCGTCATAGAGGGAGTCGACGTCGGACAGCAGCACGAGGGCATCCGCGCGCACCAAATGCGCCACGAGGGCGGCGAGCCGGTCGTTGTCGCCGAACCGGATTTCGTGGGTGGCCACGGTGTCGTTCTCGTTGACGACGGGGACCACTCCAAGGTTCAGCAACCGGTCCATGGCACGCAGTGCGTTGGTGTGCTGGCTGCGGCGCATCAGGTCCTCGGCCGTGAGCAGGACCTGGCTGACAGTGACGCCGTGCGCCCCGAAGGCCTGCGTGTACCGCGCCATGAGCAACCCTTGGCCGACGCTGGCGGCGGCCTGCTGGGTTGCAAGGTCGCGGGGCCGCTTGGCCAGGCCCAGCGGCGCCAGTCCGGCCGCGATGGCGCCGGAGGAAACCAGGATGATCTCGGCGCCGGCGTTGCGCTTGGCCGCCAGGGCGTCAGCGAGGGCCGTGAGGGACTCTTCCGAGATACCGCCCTTGATGCTGGTGAGCGAGGATGACCCCACCTTCACCACGATGCGGCGGGCACCGGCCAGCGCGCTTCGGTCCCCAGCACGGACAGCCGGGTCCGCGCTCATGCCCCTAGAGGTCATCGTCCGCTTCCAGTCCGCTTTCCTTCAGCGGCTGGGCAGCCCGACGTGCGCTGACGGACTCAGTCCAAATTCCTGCCCGCCGCTCAGCTTCAAGCTCGGCACGGGCGGCAGCCTTGGCATCCCGGCGCTCCTGCTGCTCTTCGCGCTTCTGGCTGCGGGTGGGCCGGTCACCTATGTCCGCGAAGCGTGGATCCGTACCGCGCGGGGAAGCCAGCAGTTCGGCGCCTGCCATCATGGTGGGCTCCCAGTCGAAGACGACGCCGTCGTCTTCGCCGATGACCACGGTGTCGCCGGGCTTGGCTCCCTGCTTGAACAGCTCGGTTTCCACCCCCAGCTTGGCGAGGCGGTCCGCCAGGTAGCCAATGGCTTCCTCATTGGTGAAGTCGGTCTGCTTGACCCAGCGCTCCGGCTTTTCGCCGAGGACGCGGAACAGCGGCTCCAGGTTCTTCTCCTCGCGGCGGATCTTGAACCCGGTTTCGTTGACGGCGCGCGGCCGCAGTACGACGGGCTGGACCTTGGGCGGCGCGGCGGCAACGGCGTCGCGGGCGGCCTTGACGATTTCCGCCATGGCAAAGCCCAATTGGCGCAGGCCCTCATGGCTGGTGGCGGACACCTCGAAGACGCGGTAGCCACGCGATTCGAGTTCCGGGCGCACGAAGTCCGCCATGTCCTTGCCGTCCGGCAGGTCCACCTTGTTCAGCGCAACCAGGCGGGGGCGGTGGTTCAGGGGAACCACTTCGCCGTCCTGGCCCGCGTAGCTCATGTCCACGGCGTACTTTTCCAGCTCCGCCTCGATGATGGCGAGGTCCGAGAGGGGGTCGCGGTCCGATTCAAGGGTGCCGCAGTCCAGCACGTGGACCAGGGCGGCGCAGCGTTCAACGTGGCGCAGGAAGTGGTGGCCCAGGCCGCGTCCCTCGCTGGCGCCTTCGATGAGCCCGGGAACGTCGGCGATGGTAAAACGCACGTCTCCCGCCTGGACTACCCCGAGGTTGGGAACCAGCGTGGTGAAGGGGTAGTCGGCGATCTTGGGTCGGGCAGCCGACATGGCTGCGATGAGGCTGGATTTCCCGGCGGACGGGAAGCCCACCAGCGCGATGTCCGCGATTGACTTCAGTTCGAGGACGATGTCGCGGGAGTCGCCCTCGATGCCGAGCAGCGCGAAGCCGGGGGCGCGGCGTTTTTGCGAGGAAAGGGCAGCGTTGCCCAGGCCGCCCAGGCCGCCTGCGGCCGCCACGAATTCGGCACCTTCGCCCACGAGGTCAGCCACGACCTCACCGTCCTTGGTCTTGACCACGGTGCCGTCCGGCACGGGCAGCACCAGGGTTTCGCCGTTTTTCCCGCCGCGCCAGTCACCCATGCCGGGGCCGCCGTTGCTGGCGTGCCGGTGGGGTGCGTGGTGGTAGTCAAGAAGGGTGGTGGTCTGGTGGTCGACGCGAAGGATCACGTCGCCGCCGTTGCCGCCATTTCCGCCGTCGGGCCCGCCCAGTGGCTTGAACTTCTCACGGTGGACGGAGACGCATCCGTGGCCGCCGGATCCGCCGGATACGTGCAGGACTACCCGGTCTACAAAGCTGGCCACGTGGATCTCCTCGAGTGGTGTCTGTGTGGGCGTCCGCGGACGCCACATCGATTGTAATGCGCTTAAAAGAACAGTGGAGCGGGCCCTCAGGCCCGCTCCACCGCTTCAGAACTGGTTGTTACTCTGCGGCTGCAGCAGCAACGATGTTGACTACGCGACGACCGCGGCGGGTGCCGAATTCAACGGCGCCCGGGGTCAGGGCGAACAGGGTGTCGTCGCCGCCACGGCCAACGCCGGCGCCCGGGTGGAAGTGGGTGCCACGCTGGCGGACGATGATTTCGCCTGCGGAAACTACCTGGCCGCCGAAGCGCTTGACGCCGAGGTACTGAGCGTTGGAGTCGCGGCCGTTGCGAGTGGAGCTCGCGCCCTTTTTATGTGCCATCTGAAATGCCTGCCTTTAAATTCTGGGGAATCTGTTGAAATACCTGAACAGTAACCGGTGGTTACTTGATGCCGGTGATCTTGACCTTGGTCAGTTCCTGGCGGTGACCCTGGCGCTTCTTGTAACCGGTCTTGTTCTTGTACTTCTGGATGACAATCTTAGGACCACGCAGGTCCTGGAGGATTTCAGCCGTAACAGTTACCTTGGCCAGGTCAGCGGCGGCGGAGGTGACCTTGTCACCGTCAACCAGGAGCAGTGCGGGCAGCTCGATGGTGCTGCCGGCTCCACCGGCGACGCGGTTCAGGGTAACGAAGTCTCCAACGGAAACCTTCTCTTGGCGGCCGCCTGCGCGGACAATCGCGTACACCACTTGGGAACTCACTTCTCTCGACGTTTATTACAAAATTTGCGTGCGGAACCGACATGCTAAAAGCCTGGGTTCCCGCTGTGCCTCAACGCCGTGGGGTCATAACCCAAGTGTTGGCGTAAGCACCGAAGATCCAGAATACGCTAAATCCGTCTTCGGCCGCAAATGAGGCTGGTTCCGGCGGGCCGGCTGTGGTAGGAACCACAGAGCCGGCAGACTGCACCGCAACCGTGCCCCTCCATAATAGCGGCGCCCCGGCCTGTAACCGTCAGGAATGCAGCCTCGGCGCGTCGAAGAACGCCACTTCCAGGCGGCAGGACTGTTTGAACGCGGTCAGCATCGCAGCCCTCTCCTGCCCGGAGGCGTTCCGTCCGGCGGCATCAACGATCGAAATGGCCCGGCGGGTGGCCGCGGCAAACGCCTCGTCTGCATAGGTGCGGAGCCACGCGGCGTATGCATGCCCGTCGGGCTGGCCGGCGGCAAGGAACTGTGCGTGGAGCTTCTCCCCCACCTCGGCGTAGAGCCAGAAACAGGGCAGCACGGCGGCGGCCAGGACTGCATAGCTGCCCGACGCCGACGCCGCGGTGAGGTGGTCCACGTAGGCCTTGGTGACGGGGCCCAGTCCGCCCTGTGCCGGGCGGGTGCTCAGCCAGGAGCGGTGGAGTTCCGATTCCACTTCGAGGCACTGCTGTGCGGAGCCGGCCCAGAACAGCTGCTCGGCTTCCGATGGTGCGAGGGCGCTGGCCCGGGCCAGGACCCTGGAGTAGCCGTTGAGGTAAAGGGCGTCCTGGGCCAGGTAGTAGGCGAAGTCCTTCTCCTCAAGTTCGCCCGAGGCCAGGCCCTGGATGAAGTCCAGCGCGTAGATGTCGTCGAGGTCCTGTTGGGCCTCGTCCCACAGCCGGGCCGCGAAGCCCCCTTCAGGAAGGGCGGGCCGCAGGTGATGGAAGTGGTGCACGGGTCCGTTTCCGTGGCCCACCTCCAGCTCGCCCGAGTTCTCAAGCGCACCGGCGAGCCACGGCTTCACGGTCCGCAGCGCCGCTTCCCAGTCGCCTACCCGGGCCTGCACGGTGGCCATCGCGGAAGACAGGGAGCAGCCGGTGCCGTGGCTGTTGCGCGTGGCAATCCGTTTGCCCTGGACTTCCACCACGTCCTGCCCCAGCAGGCCCGAGGCGTTGACCAGCGCATCCGGGCAGTCCCTCCCTGCCAGATGGCCGCCTTTCACCAGCACGGTGGCTCCGGTGGTCTTCGCCAGCAGCCTCCCCTGGTCCAGCGCCGCGTCCCAGCTCTCCGCCGGCTCCGCCCCCACCAGCATGGCAAGTTCGGGCAGGTTGGGGGTAATGAGATGGGCAAGGGGCAGCAGTTCCCGAAGGGCAGCTTCGGCGGATTCCTTCAGCAGCCGGTCACCGCTGGTTGCCACCATCACCGGGTCCAGGACCACGACGGCGGGACGTACTTTCTCCAGCCAGCCGCGGACAGTGCGGATCACCGCGTCATCTCCCAGCATGCCGATCTTGACGGCGTCGATGCTGATGTCGTCGCTGACGGCGTCCAGCTGCTGGGCGAGGAAGGCGACCGGGGGAACGTGCACGGCCTGCACCCCGCGCGTGTTCTGTGCGGTGAGGGCCGTAATCACGGCCATGCCGTATCCGCCGTGGGCGGCGATGCTTTTCAGGTCTGCCTGGATCCCTGCTCCACCCGAGGGATCGGAGCCCGCAATGGAAAGCACCCGCGGAACGTCGCGGCCCACGGGCGGCCCCGCAGGAGCACCCGGTACGGCCGGCAGGGTTATGGAAAGGGTCGAAGACAAGAGACATCCCTTCGCCGGTGCTAGCCGGACAGGTTCAACGGGTTTGGATCTCAGCCGGCCTTCTGCTCGGCACCCCGTGTCGTGGTCCAGCCTAGCCGTTGCCGCGCATCCGGAAAAAGGTGACAGCCCCTTCCCTGCACCCAGCAGAAATCCCCGCCCTGCGGACAGTTCCCCCGTACTTTCGGGGAACTGTCCACACAACGGGGACTCCTGGATGTTTCTGTGCTGCAGTCCGTTCCGGGCGTGGGGCTTAGAGCTCGGAAGCGGGCACACCGACACCGAGGATGATCGGTTCCTCGGCGGCCTTGCCAACCTCCGCCGCCGGAACAGCGGTCTCCGGGGCCTTGGCCTCGTGGGAGTGGCCCGACGCGGTCGCCTGGACATTCTCGTGGTGCTGGACCGCAGTCTCGTTGGCGGCGCCCTGGGCACGGCTGGCAGCCCGGTGGCGGCGCGGCCTGCGCTGCCGGGACTGCTCCAGCGTGTGGTCCGAATAGTCCTTTTCAGCCGGAGCATCAACGGTGGCGCGCGCTTCCCCGCCCCCGGCAGGCCGCGCTTCCGGTGCCGGCTGTTGGGCTGCCGGCCCGGTGCCCGTTGGGGCGGCGGCGGCCGCGCCGGGTGCATCCCCGACAGAGGACGAGGGCTGGCCCAGGTGGGCGAACGCTTCCGCGAGCCGGTCCAGGGTCAGGGCCGGCTTGGGGTGGTGCTCCTCCGCGTGCTCCACGAAGGGAAGCGGGACTTCCTCGCCCCCGAAGGTCAGGACAGCTGCCGGACGGGCCGGGGCGTCGGCGTCGTGCTTCTCCTCCGACGGTGCAGCCGCAGGCGGAACCGGCGGCACCTGCCGGGCAGCTGCCACCTCATCGTCGTGCAGGTGGGCGGCGTGGGCAGCAGCCGCGATGTTCGCCAGGGCAAGCCGGGTGGCTTCTGCCTTGGCGTGCCGCTCCGCATCTGCCGCCTCCGGCAGGACCGTGTGGACCTGCACCGCGGGCACGGGCGCAGCCTCGGGCTGCTGGCCGCCGCGTCCGCGCCGGCGCTTGCGCTCGGAACGGGGTCCCTGCTGGGCGTTGTCGGTCCGCTGCGCCTCGGGGCGGTGCACTTCGGCCCGCGGTTCGGGCCGGCTGTCGGTGCGCTGGACGTGGTGCTCGGCGGCCACGATGTTTGCGCGGCGGTGTTCCACCGGATCGTCGTGGGTGACGACGCCGCGGCCGGCACAGGCCTCACACTGCTCGCCAAAGACTTCCAGCAGTCCGGTGCCCATCCGCTTGCGGGTCATCTGGACCAGGCCCAGCGACGTCACTTCGGCCACCTGGTGCTTGGTCCGGTCGCGGCCCAGGCACTCCACCAGCCGGCGCAGGACAAGGTCGCGGTTGGATTCGAGGACCATGTCGATGAAGTCGATGACAATAATGCCGCCGATGTCACGGAGGCGCAGCTGGCGCACCACTTCTTCGGCTGCTTCGAGGTTGTTCTTGGTGACGGTTTCCTCGAGGTTGCCGCCGCTACCGGTGAACTTGCCGGTGTTGACGTCCACCACTGTCATGGCCTCGGTGCGGTCGATCACCAGGGACCCGCCGGAGGGCAGGAAGACCTTGCGCTCCAGGGCCTTGTGGATCTGTTCGTCGATGCGCCAGGCGGAGAAGATGTCCTGGTCCTTGGTCCACTTCTCGAGCCGGCCCACCAGGTCCGGTGCCACGTAGGTGACGTAGGCCTCGATGGTGTCCCAGGCCTCCTCGCCGGAAACGATGAGCTTGGAGAAGTCCTCGTTGAAGACGTCACGGACCACCTTGATGGTCAGGTCCGGTTCGCCGTACAGCAGTTCCGGAGCCAGGATCTTGGTGGACGCGGCCTGGCTTTCGATGCCTTCCCACTGGGCACGCAGCCGGTTGATGTCGTGCGTCAGTTCTTCCTCTGAAGCGCCTTCGGCGGCAGTACGGACAATGACGCCGGCGTGCTCGGGCAGGCGGTCCTTGAGGATGCGCTTGAGGCGGTTGCGTTCGACGTCGGGCAGCTTGCGGGAGATGCCGGTCATGGAGCCGCCGGGCACGTAGACCAGGTAGCGTCCCGGGAGCGAGATCTGGCTGGTCAGGCGGGCACCCTTGTGGCCCACGGGGTCCTTGGTGACCTGGACCAGCACGGTGTCGCCGGACTTCAGCGCGTTTTCGATGCGGCGCTGCTTGCCCTCAAGGTTCACGGCTTCCCAGTTGACCTCGCCGGCGTAGAGGACGGCGTTGCGGCCGCGCCCGATGTCGACGAATGCAGCTTCCATTGACGGCAGCACGTTCTGCACCTTGCCCAGGTACACGTTGCCGATCAGGGAGTCCTGCTGGGTCTTGGACACGAAGTGTTCTGCCAGGACGCCGTCTTCGAGGACGGCGATCTGGATCCTGTCGTCGCGCTGGCGGACGATCATCTGGCGGTCGACGGACTCCCGGCGCGCCAGGAACTCGGCCTCGGTGATGACAGTGCGGCGGCGGCCGGTGTCGCGGGATTCACGGCGGCGCTGCTTCTTCGCCTCAAGCCGGGTGGAGCCCTTGACGCTGGTTACCCGGTTGCTCACCGGGACGTCGCTGACAGGTCGCGGTGCACGGACCCTGGTCACCGTGTTGGGGGGATCGTCATCTCCGCCGCCGGTCAGTTCAAGGTCCTGGTCACCGCGGCGGCGGCGACGGCGGCGGCGGGAGGTCACCCCGTCCTCCACCTGTCCGGCGGTATCCTCGTCCGCCTCGTCTTCGGCGTCAGCCTCCGCACCGCTTTCAAGGTCCTCATCGGTCCTCTCGCCGGTGCGGCTGCGGCCCCGGCGGCCACGGCTGCGGCGCCGGCGGCGGCTGGAGGAGTCGTCGGTGTCTTCGGTCTCCTCCTCTTCAGGCTCCTCTGCGGCGGCCGCGGCGGGGCGGACAACCGTGCTGAGGTCGGGGGCCTGGAAGAGCACTGAGGTGGGGGACGCGGGTTCCAGGAAGAGCGAGCCGAAGGGGCTGGCGGGCGCTGCGGCTTCCCCGGCCGGGGCAACCGCGGGTTCCGCGTCCTGCTTGGCAGCCTCCGGGGCGGCGGGCTCCTGGATTGGCTCCTCCTGCTGCTCACCGGCACTCTGGGCGGTGGGTTCCTGGGCGGCCTCCTGGGGGGCGGTGGCCGCCTGCTCGGCGCCGGGCTCCTGCCCACCGGTGTTCGTCGCTGCCGATTCGGCAGCGACGGTCCCTGCCTCGTTGCCCTCCACCACGGGGGCCGCGGCCGGGGATGCAACCTTGCGGGTGGCAACCCGGCGGCGGCGAACGGGTTTGGTTTCAACGTCCGCCGCAGGTGCCGGAGCAGCGGCGGGCTCCTCAGCGGCGGGACTGTCAACAACGGCAGCGGCGACGGCGGGGCCTGCTTCGTCGGCGAAGGCGGGCAAGGGTTCGGCAGCGTCGACTTTCTTCCTGGCGCGCGTCCGCCGGGCCGGCGCCTTGGGCGCCTCTTCCGCCACGGCGCCGTCAGCACCGGCGACCTCGGGGGCCTCTGCGCCGGCCGTCACGTCCTCGTTGGTCTTTGGAGCCGCCTTCCGGCGCGTACGCGGGGCCTTCCTGGGTGCAGCATCGGCGTCCGCTGCTGTGTCGTTAACGGCCAGTTCCTGATCATTGTCCATATGTGGCAACACTCCTGCCCCTGACGTACCGCCACATCCGGCACCCATTGGGGCACATATTGTCAAAACCCGCAGGCGTTGACAGAAGTCAAATGGATACTCCCAGGTTCGCACCGTCGTTGGGGTGCGGCAGCCCGTGGGAGCCGGTGGATGTTCTGAAAACCCGTTGTTCCACGTGCCACAACCAGGTGCCGCCCAATGGAGTCGCGGGTGTACCGGAAGAATCCGAAGCCTGCCCTGCTCATCATTGGCGGTCTTGGGAACAAACCACCGGACCGGAGTCCGAATGTGGATCGGCTTCCAGCCACGTTCATTCTCTCATACCGCGGCAGGATCGCCGCGGAGGCAGGTGCAGCTGTTCCCGTTGCTGTGTGATGGCTCCAGCCGCCGGCGTTACAATCAGGCACAGGAGCACCGGATGAAAAGGACGCCACACCCATGCCCAGCATCTCCCCCGTCAGCGCCCAGGAACGCGACCGGGCAGCCGGCCCAGAGGCCCGTGCTGCCGGAAGCGTTCCCCCCATGGCACGGAACCGGCCTTTCGGCTGGCTGCTGGTGATCACCGGCATCACAGGCTGGCTTGCGTCGGGAACCCTGGTCCTGGAAAAACTCGAAGTACTGAAGGACCCCAACCACGCCACGGTGTGCGACGTGAATCCCTGGATTTCGTGCGGCCAGGTAATGCAGACGTGGCAAAGTTCCGTATTCGGCTTTCCCAATATGTTCATTGGAATTGTGGCCTTCGCCGTCATCATCACCGTGGGCATGGCCCTGCTCTCCGGTGCAACCTTTGCCCGCTGGTACTGGCTGGGGCTGCAGACCGGAGTCACGCTGGGCTTCACCTTCGTTGTCTGGCTGTGGTCGCAGGCCCTCTACTCCATCCACATCCTCTGCCCGCTGTGCATGATCGTCTGGGCAGCCATGATCCCGCTCTTCGTGTGGACCACCATCAGGAACATCACAGCCGGCGTCATACCCGTGCCGGCAGGTGCGGCCCGGCTCCTGGGTGATTCCGGCTGGATCATTACGGCGCTGCTCTACGTGGCCGTCGTCGCCACCATCTTCTTCGCGTTCATCCAGGTGTTTGTGGGGACCTCGGGCTTCTAGCCCGCCCGCTCCCCCGCCGGATAACAGATAAGGCCAATGTTCACGAAGAACATTGGCCTTATCTGTCAGTTCGCCACGCTTGGTCCCCGCAAATGCGCGGGACGCGGCCGCCGGTTACTGGAACCAGATCTTGATCTCGCGCTCGGCGGAATCGGTCGAGTCGGAGCCATGCACCAGGTTCTGCTGGACCTTCAGGCCCCAGTCGCGGCCGAAGTCGCCACGGATGGTGCCGGGGGCCGCCGTCGTGGGATCGGTGGTGCCTGCGAGTGAGCGGAAACCTTCGATGACGCGGTGGCCTTCGAAGATGGCCGCCACCACGGGTCCGCTGAGCATGAACTCCACCAGCGGCTCGTAGAAGGGCTTGCCCACGTGTTCCTCGTAGTGCTGCTCCAGCAGTTCACGGGTGGCGTCGACCTTCTTCAGCTCAACAAGGCTGTAGCCCTTGGCTTCAATACGGGCCAGGATGGCGCCGGTCAGGTTACGGGCGACGCCGTCGGGCTTGATCAGGACGAGGGTGCGCTCTGTAGTCACAACTGCTCCAATGGGTTGGTGGGGTTTCGGGACAAGTCTACGGGGACTGGGGCTGGGCCGGACCGGCAGCCTGGTCGGGGTGGGCGGCTTCCCATTCCGCCTGCTCGCGGGCGCGCTGGGCAGCCTCCCGGTCCAGGCGGATGCCGGTGCGGATGCCGTACCACCAGGCGAGGGCGAAGAGCCCGCCCACCAGGTACATGGTCGGCTCGATAATGCCCAGAAGGATCAGGACCAGCTGCAGGACCCAGCCCACACCGATTCCCCAGGGTTTGTTGAGGACCGCGCAGGCGGCGACCATGACCACGCTGAGGCCGATGCCGACGCCGAGGATCAGTACCGGCGGGAACTCCCCGCGGCGGAGCCCAAACACCGCCAGGGTGGCGAAGAACATGACGAAAGCTTCGAGGAGCAGCACAGTTGAGGCGAACATGACCTTGGTGGAACGCCGCTTCTTAGGCATTCCGGGACGCCACTCGCGCTGCGCTTTGGTGAGTCTGGCCATGGTCACGCCTCCGTTTTTCCGAGCAGGATCCGTGCTTCGGCCACCAGCGTGATGGAGCCGGTGACCAGCACGCCGCCGGAAAGGTCCTCGTTGGCTTCGGCGCGTTCCACCGCCCATTCCAGTGCGTCGTCCAGTTTCTCGGCGATGTGGACATTGTCCTCGCCGAAGCCCAGGTCGATCGCCAGTTCAGCCAGTTCGGCGGCGGGAACGGCCCGGGGCGAGTTGGACTGCGTGAAGCAGTATTCGTCCGCTACCCCTTCCAGGGACTCCTTGAGTTCCCGGAGGATTTCCTCGGCATCCTTTTCCTTGAGCACGCCCACGACGGGCACCAGCTTGGTGAAGGTGAATGCTTCCTGCAGCGCGGCAGCGGAGGCCTTGATGCCGTCGGGGTTGTGCGCCGCGTCGACGATGATCGTGGGGGCAGTCCGCACCACCTCAAGGCGCCCGGGGGATGTCACGGCGGCGAAACCTTCCTGCAGGACCTCGAAGTCGAGCTCCTTTTCACCGCCGAAGAACGCCTCCAGCGCGGCCACCGCCACGGCGGCGTTTTGCGCCTGGTGCGCCCCATGCAGCGGCACCAGAAGGTCCGGGTAGCGGCCGGCGATGCCCTGGATGGTGACCACCTGGCCACCGACGGCGACTGTGCGCGACTCAACGCCGAACTCCACGCCTTCGAAGCGGAACGGCACGCCCACCTCCTTGGCTTTTTCGAGCAGCACCTGGGCTGCGTCAAGGGGCTGCGCCGCGCTGATGAGGTAGCCGCCCGGCTTGATGATGCCGGCCTTTTCGTGGGCGATATCCGCCGTCGTGTCCCCCAGCAGGTCCGTGTGGTCCAGCGAGATGGGAGTCACCACGGAGACCTGGCCGTCGCCGACGTTGGTGGCATCGGTGATGCCGCCCAGTCCCACCTCGATGATGGCCACGTTGACGGGCTGGTCGGCGAAGATGGCGAAGCCGAGGATGGTGAGGCACTCGAAGTAGGTCAGCCGTGGCTGGCCCTCAGCTTCGAGCTCGGAGTCGACGATCTGCAGGTAGGGCCGGATTTCGTCCCAGATGCGGACGAACGTCTCGTCGGAGACCGGGTGGCCGTCGATGCTGATCCGCTCGGTGACCTTGGAGAGGTGCGGGCTGGTGTAACGGCCGGTGCTCAGGCCGTGCGCGCGGAGCACGGATTCGATCATCCGGGATGTGGAGGTCTTGCCGTTGGTGCCCGTCACGTGGATGATCGGGTACGCCTTGTTGGGCTCGCCCAGCACGTCCATGGCGCGGAACAGCGGCGCCAGGCGCGGCTCCATCTTGTTTTCCGGAGCCCGGCCCAGCAGTTCCGCGTAGACGCTTTCAACGGAGAATTCGTCGGTCATGTCCTAGGCCTCCACTTTTTCTACGGCGACGGCGGGCTCGGACACGTCGGCAGGTTCAGCGGCCAGGTCCACCGTCAGCGTCTCACCCTTGACCAGTTCAGCGTTGGCAAGCAGGGCGTCCACCACGTTCTGCGCGGCGGTGACCGTGGTCCGGATCCGGTCGCTCACATTGAGTCCGGCGTCCTTGCGTGCCTGCTGGATGGCGCGGACCATGTCCCGCGCCAAGCCTTCGGCTTCCAGCTCCGGCGTGACCTCGGTGTTGAGCACAACGAAGCCACCTCCGGGAAGTACGGCAACAGCTGCCGATCCGCCGTCGGACTCTGCCACCACCGTCTCCAGTGTGTACTCCTGCGGCTCCAGCTGGAGCCCGCCGGCGGTGACCACACCGGCATCGTCCACGGACCAGTCCCCGGACTTGGAGCCCTTGATGGCCACCTGGACATTCTTGCCCAGGCGCGGGCCGGCGGCACGGGCGTTGACCACGAGCTTCTGCTGGATGCCGAACTCCTCGGGGGATGCCGTGGCGGCGTCCAGCAGGCGGACGGAACGGAGGTTGAGTTCATCGGCGACGACGGCGGCAAAGCCTTCCAGCGCGCCCGCACCCGGTGCCACCACGGTGAGTTCCTGCAGCGGCAGGCGCACGCGCAGGTTCGCTGCCTTGCGCAGCGACGAGCCGGTGGAGCAGATCTGCTGGACCCGGTCCATGGCTTCCACCAGGGACGGGTTGGCCGGGAACAGGTCAGCGTCAGGCCAGTCGGCGAGGTGCACGGACCGGCCACCGGTCAGGCCGCGCCAGATCTCCTCGGAAACCAGCGGCAGCAGCGGGGCCGCGGCACGGGTGACGGTCTCCAGCGCGGTGAACAGCGCATCGAACGCATCCTGGTCCTCGTCGAAGAACCGCTGCCGGCTGCGCCGGACATACCAGTTGGTGAGCATGTCCAGGTAGCTGCGCAGCGAATCGCACGCGCCGGAGATGTCATAGGTGTCCAGTTGGCCGGTCATGGTGCGCACCAGGTCTCCGGTGTTGGCCAGCAGGTACTGGTCCAACGTGTCCCGGTAGCCCTCATAGCGCAACTTGGCGTCGTAGCCGGCGCCGCCGTTGGCAGCGTTCGTGTACAGGGTGAAGAAGCTGTACACGTTCCACAGCGGCAGGATCACTTGGCGGACGCCGTCGCGGATGCCCTGCTCGGTGACGATCAGGTTGCCGCCGCGCAGGATGGGGCTGGACATCAGGAACCAGCGCATGGCGTCGGAGCCGTCCCGGTCCAGGACCTCGGACACATCCGGGTAGTTGCGCAGGCTCTTGGACATCTTCTGGCCGTCGGAGCCGAGCACGATGCCGTGGCTGATGACGTTCCGGAACGCGGGCCGGTCGAACAGCGCCGTGGACAGGATGTGCAGCATGTAGAACCAGCCGCGGGTCTGCCCGATGTACTCCACGATGAAGTCCGCCGGGTTGTGGGTGTTGAACCAGGCTTCGTTCTCGAACGGGTAGTGCACCTGGCCGTAGGGCATGGACCCGGAGTCGAACCAGACGTCCAGGACGTCCTCAACGCGGCGCATCACGGACTGGCCCTCTTCGGGGGTGCGGGGATCGTCAGGGTTGGGCCGGGTGAGCTCGTCGATGAACGGCCGGTGCAGGTCCACCTCGCCGTCCTTGTTCAGCGGCAGCCGGCCGAAGTCGGCTTCGATCTCCGCCAGGGAGCCGTAGACGTCGGTGCGCGGGTACTCCGGATCGGTGGACTGCCAGACGGGGATGGGGCTGCCCCAGAAGCGGTTCCGGCTGATGGACCAGTCCCGGGCGTTTTCCAGCCACTTGCCGAACTGGCCGTCCTTGACGTTACCGGGGATCCAGTTGATCTCCTGGTTGAGTTCGGACATCCGGTCCTTGAACTTGGTGACCTCCACGTACCAGGAGGACACCGCGCGGTAGATCAGCGGGTTGCGGCAGCGCCAGCAGTGCGGGTAGCTGTGCTCGTAGCTGGCCTGGCGCACCAGCCGGCCCTGGGCGCGGAGCACCTGGGTGATGGGCTTGTTGGCTTCGAAGACCTGGAGGCCCACGATGTCGTGGAGGTCACCGTGCTTGAACAGGGGCAGGAACTTTGCGCCCTCGTCCACGGAGAGCACCACGGGGATGCCGGCCTCCTCGCAGACCTTCTGGTCATCCTCACCGTAGGCGGGTGCCTGGTGCACGATGCCGGTGCCGTCGGTGGTGGTCACGTAGTCGGCCACCACGAAGCGCCAGGCGTTTTCCATGCCGTACTTTTCGTTGTCGGCAAAGTCGTCCCACAGCCGCTGGTATTCCAGGCCTTCAAGCTCCGCGCCGTTATGGGTGGACACCACGGCCGCTTCGGCGTCCTCGAAGCTGTCGTAGCCCAGGTCCTTGGCGTAGCTGCCCAGCAGGTCCGCTGCGAGCAGGAAGCTGCCCGTGACCGGGGCGTCAGCGGAGGCTGCCTTGATGCCGTTGGGTCCGGCGGGCAGCACAACGTAAGTGATGGAAGGCCCGACGGCGAGCGCGGCGTTGGTGGGCAGGGTCCAGGGGGTGGTGGTCCAGGCCAGGGCCTGCACGCCGGCGAGTTCCTTTGACAGCTCCGACTCCCCCGCGAGAATGGGGAACGTGACCGTGACGGTTTGGTCCTGGCGGTTCTTGTACACGTCGTCGTCCATGCGCAGCTCATGGTTGGACAGCGGCGTTTCGTCCTTCCAGCAGTAGGGCAGGACGCGGTAGCCGTTGTAGGTCAGGCCCTTGTCGTGCAGCTGCTTGAACGCCCAGAGCACTGACTCCATGTACTCGACGTTGAGCGTCTTGTAGTCGTTGTCGAAGTCCACCCAGCGGGCCTGGCGGGTGACATAGCTGCGCCATTCATCGGCGTACTTCATAACCGACGCGCGGCAGGCGTCGTTGAACTTGTCGATGCCCATGGCTTCGATCTGGGTCTTGTCCGTCATGCCCAGCTGCTTCATGGCCTCAAGCTCGGCAGGCAGGCCGTGGGTGTCCCAGCCGAAGCGGCGCTCCACACGCTTGCCGCGCTGCGTCTGGTACCGGCCCACCAGGTCCTTGGCGTAGCCGGTGAGGAGGTGGCCGTAGTGCGGCAGGCCGTTGGCGAAGGGCGGGCCGTCGTAGAACACGAATTCGTTGCTGCCCGGCTCGCCGCCGGGAACGTCGGCACTGCGCTGGTCGATGCTGGCCTGGAAGGTGCCGTCCTGGTCCCAGTACTTCAGGATGCGCTCTTCGATCTCCGGAAACTTCACGGAGGCGGAAACGCCGCGCGTGCCACTGGCGGAGGCTGAGGCCTTGGGGTAAAAAGTCATTCTCGACATCCCGGGTTGAGCTTGGCGAACTGCCGGCTTGCGCCTTTCGTTCCGATCAGGATGCGAGGACGGCTGCCGTGCTGTCCGAAAACTGCACACCCACCGCGGTACCACCTCACTTACCGGCGCTGCCCGGTTCCCCTGGGGAACCGCCCTGCACCGGCCGCTCATTGACTGCTGTAACGGGCTTACCCGTCCGGTTCTACTGGCGCGGTCCGTCCTGTGCGGGGCGGCCGTGCGTTCTTCCGGAAGCTCACCGGTGATTGCCGGGTCATAGCCACACCAGAGTCTACTATCGCCGCAGCCCCAGTGCCATTCAGGGGGACGGGCGCCGGGGGCTGACGCTTCCCGCGCTCAGTGCCTAGACTCAGCTCATGACAGCTCCTGGGCGTTCGGCCGCGGCCACGCGCCTGGCTGCCGCGGGCAGATGGCTGTTCTTTCCCGTTGTACTGCCGGTGGCAGTGGTCTCAGCCCTGCGCGGTCTGCCCGCCGACCTGCCCGTGCTGGGCGTCCAGCTCGTGGCGTTCACACCCTGGCTCGCAGTACCCGCCGCCGCGGCACTGCTGCTTTCCTTCCTGGGACGGCGCCGGTGGCAGCAGGTGCTGGCCGCCGCCCTGGCCGCGTGCCAGGCTTTCTGGCTCTTCCCGCTGGACATCCGGGAGCCCGCTGCCGAAGCTGCCGGCAAACAGATCACGCTTGTCGCCATGAGCATCAATGCGGAGTTGGGGGGCGCAGACGCCGAGGGCATCGTGCGGCTGGTCCGCGACCGGCACGTGGACCTGTTGGCGGTCGAGGAGTACACGCCGGAATTGTCCCGACGGCTCGCGGCGGCAGGGCTTGAGGGCCTGCTCCCCCACCGGGACGCCCATCCCAGGGCCGGCGCAGGCGGCACGGCCATCTACACGTCGTTGAGCATGAAGGAGACCGGGGTGCTCCCCGGGACGCAGTTCACCATGCCAGTGGCCCGCCTGGACCTCGGTGACGGTAGCGGCACCGGCCTTCGCGTTGTGGCCGTCCACACCCTGGCCCCCGTGGGGGACGGCCTCCGCCAATGGCGGCGTGACCTGGCCACGGTGTCCAGGGCGGACAACGGTTCAGGCCCCCTGCTGCTGGCGGGAGACTTCAACGCGACGTACGACCACCGGGAGTTCCGTGGGCTGCTGGCCGGAACCGGCGGCAACCGCGCCCTGGTGGACGTGGCCGCCTCGCTGGGCGACCGGCTGGTGCCCACGTGGCCCATGCGCGATTACCGGCTGCCGGGGATTGCGCTTGACCACCTGGTGGCCAGTCCCGACATCAAGGGATCGGAATACACCGTCCAAAGGGTAAACGGGACGGACCACGCCGCAGTCATAGCAACGCTCCATGTCCAGGTGCCTTAGCTCTTCCTGATCAGCTTGTGGGTGCCGGCCTGCGCCACCGGCCGGATGACGATCTGGTCCAGGTTGACGTGGTGCGGGAGTGTGACGGCGTAACGGACCACGTCGGCCACATCCTCCGCTGTCAGTGGCTTCTCAACGCCCTGGTACACCTTGCCGGCGGCCTGCGCGTCCCCCAGGCGGTTCAGGGCGAACTCCTCCGTCTGCACCAGTCCCGGCGCCACCTCGATGACGCGGACGTTGTGATCGGCTTCCTCAAGCCGGAGGGCGTTGGTCAGGGCGTGCTGGCCGAACTTGGCTGCGTTGTAGCCGCCGCCGCCTTCGTATGCTTCCAGGCCTGCCGTGGAGGTCAGGTTCAGCACGGTGCCTTCGCCGGTGGCGCGCAGCATGGGCAGGAAGGCGCGGGTGAGCTTCATGGTGCCCAGGACGTTGACGCGGTACATCCATTCCCAGTCCTCCGTGCTGGCGTCCCCCACTTTGTCAGCGCCCCGGGCGCCGCCGGCGATGTTGATCAGGGTATCGATGCCGCCAGCCCCGGTGACCTGCGCGAGAAGCCGGGACACGTCGTCGTCCTCCGCAATGTCTGCAGGAATGGCGACGGCGCCGGTCTCCCTTTCCAGGGCCGCGAGCCGTTCGGCCCGGCGCGCCACGGCGAAGACCGTCCACCCGTCGGCACGGAGTGCGCGCACTGCAGCCTCGCCGATTCCGCTGCTCGCGCCGGTTACCAATGCTGCCTTTTTCTGCAATTCCTCAGTCATGGCACCACCCTAGCCCGATCAGCCGGCGGGCCTCCCACGAGGTAATCGAGAAGAACGCGTGCATTGTTGGCATCGGTATCGCGGGCGGCGTACAGGAGGGTGACCCGGGGGTGGCAGGCCGCCAACGCCAGGAGCGTCTCCACGGCAGGATTGGAGTCCAGTTCCGCCCGGTACCGTTCGCTGAATTCGGCAAACCGCTCCGGGCGGTGGTTGAACTCCTTGCGCAGCTCCGTAGACGGTGCCACGTCCTTGAGCCAAAGGTCGACGGCGGCGCCCTCCTTGGGCATCCCCCGCGGCCAGAGCCGGTCCACCAGCACCCGGAAGCCGTCGTCGTCCGCCGGCGGGTCGTAGATGCGCTTCATGTGAATGGTTCCCTGAATGCCGCTCATAAAGCGCATGGTACGCGTGCCCGCGTCCCGCCGGACCCCGCGGGTTGGGTGGGATGGAAGCGGGCATGAAAGAATTGCCCAATGGCTGAAGACACGCAGGGTACAGACACGCCCACCACCGCCCCCATCAATGTTCCGGACAAGCCGGCCCTCGAGGGCCTCGAAGCCGCGCTCACCCAGCGCTGGCTGTCCGAAGGAACCTACAAGTTCAACCCCGACACCACCCGGGAGCAGGTCTACTCGATCGACACTCCCCCGCCCACCGCGTCGGGCTCCCTGCATGTGGGGCACATGTTCTCCTTCACCCAGACGGACGTCCAGGCGCGCTACATGCGCATGACAGGCAAGAACGTTTTCTACCCCATGGGCTGGGACGATAACGGCCTGCCCACCGAGCGCCGGGTCCAGAACTACTACGGTGTCCGCTGCGATCCCGCCATCCCGTACAACGCCGACTACCGACCACCGGCGCAGCCGGCCAAGAACCAGCGCGATTTCGATGTGGTGTCGCGCCAGAACTTCATTGAACTGTGCGAGGAACTGGCCGTCGAGGACGAAAAGGTTTTCGAGAACCTGTTCCAGACCCTGGGCCTGTCCGTGGACTGGGACCTCACCTACCGCACCATCGACGACACCTCCCGTGCGGTGTCCCAGCGCGCCTTCCTGGCCAACCTGGCTGCCGGGGATGCCTATATGGCCGAGGCACCCACGCTGTGGGATGTCACCTTCCGCACCGCAGTGGCCCAGGCAGAGCTTGAGGACCGGGAAGTTCCCGGCGCCTACTACCGCTACCCCTTCTTCACTGAAGACGGCGACAAGGTCTTCATCGAGACCACCCGCCCGGAGCTGCTGGCAGCGTGCGCGGCGCTGGTGGCAAACCCCGACGACGAGCGGTACCAGCCGCTGTTCGGCAAGACCGTGAAGTCCCCGCTGTTCGACGTCGAGCTGGAGGTCAAGGCCCACCCGCTGGCAAAGGCGGACAAGGGTTCCGGCATCGCCATGGTCTGCACCTTCGGCGACCTCACCGACGTCACCTGGTGGCGCGAACTCCAGCTTCCGACGCGTGCCATCATGGGCCGCGACGGCCGCATCATCGCTGAGACCCCCGAGTGGATCACCAGCGATGCCGGCAAGGCAGCCTACGCGGCGATAGCCGGCAAGACCGCCTTCTCCGCCAAGGAAGCCGTGGTGGAACTGCTCAAGGAAGCCGGCCTGCTGGACGGTGAACCCAAGAAGATCACCCACCCGGTGAACTTCTTCGAGAAGGGCGACAAGCCCCTGGAAGTGGTCACCTCCCGGCAGTGGTACGTCCGCAACGGCGGCCGTGACGAGGACCGCCGCGAACGCCTGATCGGCCGGGGCAAGGAAATCGACTTCCACCCGTCCTTCATGCGCTCCCGCTACGAGAACTGGATCGCAGGCCTCAACGGCGACTGGCTGGTTTCCCGCCAGCGGTTCTTTGGCGTGCCGATCCCTGTCTGGTACCCGCTCGATGCCCAGGGCAACCCGGACTATGACAACCCCGTCCTGCCCTCCGACGACCTGCTCCCGGTGGATCCGGCAGCCGACGCCGCCCCAGGGTTCGACGAGGCCCAGCGGGACCAGCCCAACGGCTTCACTGGCGACGCGGACGTCCTGGACACATGGGCCACGTCGTCCCTGACCCCTCAGATCGTGGGCGGCTGGAGCCGGGACGAGGACCTCTTCGCCAAGGTGTTCCCGTTCGACCTCCGCCCGCAGGGCCACGACATCATCCGCACCTGGCTGTTCTCCTCCGCGGTCCGCGCCGATGCCCTCCAGAAGTGCGCGCCCTGGAAGCACGCGGCCATCTCCGGCTGGATCCTGGACCCGGACCGCAAGAAGATGTCCAAGTCCAAGGGCAACGTGGTGGTCCCCACAGATGTGCTGAACGAATACGGCTCGGACGCCGTCCGCTACTGGGCTGCTTCCGCGCGGCTGGGCGCGGACACCGCTTACGAAATCGCGCAGATGAAGATCGGCCGCCGCCTGGCCATCAAGCTGCTGAACGCCTCCAAGTTCGTGCTGAACCTGGGTGCCACGGAGAACTCCGTGCTCTCGGGTGACCTGTCCGTCCTGACGAACCCCTTGGACCGGGCGCTGCTGGCCCAGCTTGCCGACGTCGTGGCCCAGTCCACCAAGGCGTTCGACAACTATGACTACGCCCGCGCCCTGCAGCTGACCGAGTCGTTCTTCTGGCAGTTCACGGACGACTACGTTGAGCTGATCAAGGACCGCGCCTACGGGGCCGCCGGCGACGCTGAGCAGGCATCCGTGCTGGCCGCCCTCGCCACCACATTGGACACCCTGCTGCGGCTCTTTGCCCCGTTCCTGCCCTTCGCCACGGAGGAAGTCTGGAGCTGGTGGCGCACCGGCTCCGTGCACCGGGCAGCATGGCCGGCCGCCCTGGAAATCCCCGGCGGCGACACCACCATGCTGGCCACCGTTGGGGTGGCCCTCAGTGGTGTCCGCAAGGCCAAGTCGGAGGCGAAGGTCAAGCAACGCACGGAGGTGCTGTCCGCAACCATTACTGCCCCTGAGGCGCTGACGGCGCAGCTGCAGGCAGGACTGGCCGATTTGAAGGCGGCGTCGAACGCCCGCGAGATCACGTTGGTAGCGGCCGACGGCGACCTCACGGTGTCCGACGTTGCACTGGCACCCAGCGACGAGCCCGCCAAGGCCTGACCGTCCGACTGACTCGAGACACAGGGGAAGCCCCATCAGCGTTTTGCCGTTGGTGGGGCTTCGACTGTTTCGGCCATCCGGTGACGTGCTCTGATGGTCTGGCAGGATCCGCTGATCTTCAGGTCTTACTACCCCGTCACTGGTAGCTTGCACTGACTTTGCCGATGGCTGCGTCAATGCATATCACTGAATCTTTGGCTCCTGCGTCCCCCTTCTTTCGAAGTGGGTAAGACCCATTGTTCTCCTGCCCCGGTGGACGTGCAAGGGCCCCGGGGAAACTACATTTTGGTAGTTTCCCCGGGGCCCTTTGTGTCCTGGTTTGTTGGCCGGGACCGGTCAGCCAGCCCTGGACATCAGTGGAATTCCGGGCTCTCGGTGCGGCTGCGCTTCAGCTCGAAGAAGTGCGGGTAGGCGGCAATGACCGTGGTGGCGTCCCAGATCCTGCCGGCTTCCTCGCCACGGGGAATCCTGGTGAGGACCGGCCCAAAGAAGGCGGTTCCGTTGAAGGCGACCACGGGCGTGCCCACGTCCTGGCCCACGAGCGAAATGCCTTCTTCATGGCTGGCCCTGAGCTGCTGGTCATAGGCGTCGCTGTTGGCGGCGTCAGCCAGGGACGCAGGGAGCCCGCACTCAGCAAGGGCCTTGGTGATGACCTCGCTCCGGTCCTTCTCGCCCTGGTTGTGGATCAGAGTGCCCATGGCATCGTACAGGGGCTTGATGAACTGCGGTCCATGCTCCTCGCGGGCAGCAATGATGACGCGGACCATGCCCCAGGCGTTGTCCATGGACTCCCGGTAGCCGGGCTCCAGGTCGCGTCCCTCGTTCAGGACAGCCAGGCTCATGACGTGCCACTCCGTCTCGATGTCCCGGACACTTTCAACCTCGCCGATCCAGCGGGAGGTGACCCACGCGAACGGGCAGAGGGGATCGAACCAGAAATCGGCTTTGTTCTTTGCAGGTGCAGACACGAAGGTCCTCTCGGTCAGGCAGACTTACGGCGCTTGGCCACGTGCGGAATCATGGTGGGTTCGGCTCCGCGCAGGACCACATCCTCGGTGATCACCACGCTGGCGACGTCCTCGCGGCTGGGAAGATCGAACATGACGGGAAGCAGGACCTCTTCAAGGATGGCGCGCAGCCCGCGGGCACCGGTGCCGCGTTCCAGGGCCTGGTCGGCAATCGCGTCAAGGGCGGTGTCGTCAAAGACCAGTTCCACGCCGTCGATCTGGAACATCTTCTGGTACTGCTTTACCAGGGCGTTCTTTGGGGTGGAAAGGATCTGGATCAGGGCATCCCGGTCCAGGTTGGACACGGTGGTGATGACGGGGAGCCGGCCGATGAATTCGGGGATCAGGCCGAACTTCAGCAGGTCCTCCGGCATGACCTCGCCGTAGGAGTCAACCTTCTTGCTGGCTTCGTTGAGCGGTGCGCCGAACCCGATGCCCTTGCGGCCGGAACGGGACCCGATGATCTCCTCCAGGCCCGCGAAGGCGCCGGCCACGATGAACAGGACGTTCGTGGTGTCGATCTGGATGAATTCCTGGTGCGGGTGCTTCCGTCCGCCCTGCGGCGGGACGGAGGCAACAGTGCCCTCCAGGATCTTCAGGAGTGCCTGCTGCACACCCTCGCCGGACACGTCGCGGGTGATGGAGGGGTTCTCGCTCTTGCGGGAGATCTTGTCGATCTCGTCGATGTAGATGATGCCCTGTTCGGCCTTCTTGACGTCATAGTCCGCGGCCTGGATGAGCTTGAGGAGGATGTTCTCCACGTCCTCGCCCACGTAGCCGGCCTCGGTCAAAGCGGTGGCATCCGCCACGGCGAAGGGGACGTTCAGGCGCCGGGCAAGGGTCTGGGCCAGGTAGGTCTTGCCACAGCCGGTAGGTCCGATGAGGAGGATATTCGACTTGGCGATCTCGACGTCGTCGTGATGGCCGCCGTCCCCCAGGCTCCCGGACTTGGGTGCGTGGCCGGCCTGGATGCGCTTGTAGTGGTTGTAGACCGCGACGGCGAGGGAGCGTTTGGCAGGCTCCTGGCCGATGACGTATTCCTGCAGGAAGTCGAAGATCTCACGCGGCTTGGGCAGTTCGAAGCTGCCGAGGTCCGCAACCTCCGCCAGCTCCTCTTCGATGATTTCGTTGCACAACTCGATGCATTCATCGCAGATGTAGACACCGGGCCCGGCAATGAGCTTGCGCACCTGCTTCTGGCTCTTTCCGCAGAAAGAGCACTTCAGCAGATCCGTGCTCTCGCCAATCCGAGCCATATGTGAACCCCTTAGTATCCTGCTGCCAGGCAGCCCTGCACCATTGCTGAAATCTACCCGGCCAGCGCAGGCCGGTGTGTGACAACATCCACTCTAGGTCACATTCGCCCCCAAGGGTGGAAAGAAAAGGCCGGTGCGGCCAAATGAACTGGCCGCACCGGCTTTACGCACTGCTACCGCGTGATTGCCTGCGGCTTGATCTTGCGTGAATCCAGCACCTGGTCGATGAGGCCGTAGGCCTGGGCCTCTTCGGCGGTGAGGATCTTGTCGCGCTCGATGTCGTTGTTGACCTGCTCGGACGTGCGTCCGGAGTGCTGGGCCAGCGTGTCCTCAAGCCAGGACCGCATGCGCATGACCTCTGCCGCCTGGATTTCCAGGTCGGAGGCCTGTCCGCCCTGGCCGCCGGACAGCGCCGGCTGGTGGATCAGGACGCGGGCGTTGGGCAGGGCCAGCCGCTTGCCGGGGGTGCCGGCGGCCAGCAGGACGGCGGCAGCACTGGCGGCCTGGCCCAGGCACACGGTCTGGATCTCGGGGCGGATGTACTGCATGGTGTCGTAGATGGCCGTCATGGCCGTGAACGAGCCGCCGGGAGAGTTGATGTAAAGGGTGATGTCGCGGTCCGGGTCCGTGGATTCCAGAACCAGCAGCTGGGCCATGATGTCATCGGCGGATGCGTCATCAACCTGCACCCCGAGGAAGATGATGCGGTCCTCGAAGAGCTTGGTGTAAGGGTCCTGGCGCTTGAAGCCGTACGGGGTGCGTTCCTCGAACTGCGGCAGGACGTAGCGGCTGGACGGAAGATTGCCGGCTGACCACCCGAAGTTGTAGTTCATTGTGTTTGCTCCTGATCGAAGGGGTTCTTGATGCCGGTTAGTTCTGGGAGGCTGAATCGCCGGAGGAACCGTTGGACGTTCCGCCGCCGCCTGACACGGAGCCGGCGTGTGCGGCGATCTTGTCGAAGAAGCCGTATTCGAGGGCCTCAGCGGCAGTGAACCACTTGTCGCGGTCGTTGTCCTTGAGGATGGTTTCCACGGTCTGGCCGGTCTGCTCCGCAGTCAGCTCCGCCATGACCTTCTTCATGTGCAGGATAAGTTCGGCCTGGATCTTGATGTCGGACGCGGTACCGCCGATGCCGCCGGAGGGCTGGTGCATCAGCACGCGGGCGTTGGGGGTGGCGTAGCGCTTGCCTTTGGTGCCCGAGGAGAGCAGGAACTGGCCCATGGACGCTGCCAGGCCGGTGGCGACGGTCACGACGTCGTTGGGGATGAACTGCATGGTGTCGTAGATGGCCATGCCTGCCGTGACGGAACCGCCGGGCGAGTTGATGTAGAGGTAGATGTCCTTCTCCGGGTTCTCGGCCGAGAGCAGGAGCAGCTGTGAGCAGATCGCATTGGCGTTGTCGTCACGCACCTCCGAGCCGAGCCAGATGATCCGCTCCTTGAGAAGGCGGTTGTAAATGTAGTTGTCCTGGGCTGCAGGATCGACGGTCGCCATCCGGGGGGCCTCTGAGTGCTGTGACATGTTTACTTACCTCTCACTGGTGACGGTGACATCACTGAAAATCACTACTTGGACACTAACCGGTTTCCCGGGCGTTTTGTTCGCGCACCGAGGGCTGTTCGCTGACGGCGCACGATCGTCGAATCGGCGGCGCGTCCTTCGTGTCCAATGCGAACGGCCCCCGGATCGAAGTGATCCAGGGGCCGTCTGCGTCGGGCCGGTAAGGGCTATGCCTTGGCGTCTGCCGTGGTGTCCTCGGCTTCGACAACCTCAGCCTCGGCAACCTCGGCCTCGGCGGTCTCGGTGGCGTCTGCGTCAGCAGCATCGGCGGCAGGGGCTTCCTCACCGGCGGGGCGCACGAAGTCGCTCAGGTCAACAGCGTTGCCCTCGGTGTCGGTGACCGTGGCCTGGCCCAGGACCACTGCCAGGGCCTTGCGGCGGCGGACCTCGGAAACCATCATGGGGACCTGGCCGCTCTGGTCGATGATCTGCGCGAACTGGTTGGGGTCCATGCCGTACTGGCTTGCGGTGGTGACGATGTAGTCGATCAGCTCGTTCTGGCTGACGTTGACTTCTTCCTTCTCAGCGATGGCGTCGAGGATGATTTCGTTCTGGAAGGCGCGGGCGGTGTTGGTGCGCACTTCTTCGCGGTGCTCTTCGGTGTCGTGCTCGCCGTCGCCGTGGCCGTTGCCTTCCTGGAAGTGGGCTTCCAGCTGCTCTTCGACCACGGAGTCCGGAACGGGAACCTCAACCAGTTCAACCAGCTTGTCCAGGACCTTGTCGCGGGCTTCGACGCCCTGCTCGACGATCTTGGAGTCTGCAGCCTGCTTGGCCAGGTCTTCGCGGAGTTCGGCGAGGGTGTCGAACTCGGAGGCGAGCTGGGCGAAGTCATCGTTCGCTTCGGGCAGTTCGCGTTCCTTGACGGCCTTCACGACGACCTTGACCTGGGCGGCTTCGCCTGCGTGGTCGCCGCCAACAAGGGTGGTGTCGAAGATGGCGTCTTCGTCGGTGCTGAGGCCGGTCACGGCCTCGTCCATGCCCTCGAGCATGGTGCCGGCGCCAACCTGGTAGGACAGGCCGGCAGCGGAGTCGACCTCTTCGCCGTCGATCGTGGCCGTGATGTCGATGGTGAGGAAGTCACCATCGGCAGCGGGGCGGTCGACTGACTTGAGCGTGCCGAAGCGGCCGCGCAGTTCGTCCAGGGCCTTGTCCACATCGGCTTCGGAGGATTCCGCAGCAGCGACCTGGACCTCGATGCCGGAGTAGTCCGGGAGTTCGATTTCGGGGCGGACGTCAACCTCGGCGGCGAACTTCAGTCCGCCGTCGGTTGCGGAGGGGTCGGGCACCTCGGTGATTTCCACCTCGGGACGGCTCAGGGGGCGGATGCCGGATTCCTGCACGGCAGCCTGGTACCAGCCGTTGAGGCCGTCGTTGATGGCGGTCTCCAGGACGTAGCCGCGGCCGACGCGCTGGTCGATGATCCTGGCGGGAACCTTGCCCTTGCGGAACCCGGGAACCTGGATCTGCTCAGCAACAGTCTTGTAGGCCGAGTCGATGCTGGGCTTCAGTTCCTCAAAGGGGACCTCAACATTGAGCTTGACCCGCGTGGGGGTGAGGTTCTCGACAGCGCTCTTCACGGTCTAAGTACTCCTGGGTTGTGGGATGGGTTTCTGCAACGCGTTTATGTCCTATGTCCAGGCCGACTGGTCCTGGCCGCAGAGTCGGGGTGACAGGATTTGAACCTGCGACTTCCTGCTCCCAAAGCAGGCGCTCTAGCCAAGCTGAGCTACACCCCGTAAGTGCACAGGCAAGTCTACGGTGATACGCGCCGCGAATGCACATTTGACACGTAGGCCATGGATTAGGTTTAGTTGTATCCGGCTTGGACAGCCAGCCCGGAGTTTCCGCGAAAAACGGATCTTCCTTCGGGGACGTAGCTTAATGGTAAAGCCTCAGTCTTCCAAACTGATTACGCGGGTTCGATTCCCGTCGTCCCCTCCATGGAAAAGGACCCCTCAGCTGAGGGGTCCTTTTCGTTTAACCCGGCAGGCGGTCGTGGGGCACTTTGCGGGCGTCGGCGCCGCCTTCAGGGCCGGCCGACGGCGTGTCCGCGCCAAAGTGCCCCGCTTCCGCACGGGAGCAAAGAAGCGGCTAGTCCTGCGGCTGCTGGCAGTACGGGCACCAGTAGAGGTTGCGTCCGGCGAGCTCGGCGGTCAGCACGAGCGTGCGGCACACCCGGCAGGGCAGCCCGTGCCGTTTGTAGACGAAGTGGACATCCTCGCGGTGGGGAAAGTGCGCGCTCTTGACGGGGACCGGCAGTCCCGCCGCGGCAGCCTTGGCAGCGCTGGTGCCGTCGAGGCGCCAGTATTTCGGCGGCGTGGTGATGATCCGCCCATCCGCGACGCCGTCACCCATGACGGCCACGATGTCGCGCCAGAGCTTGCGGGCATCGTTGTCCGGGAGGGCACCGCCGGGAAGCCACGGGTCCAGCCGGCGCCGGAAGAGGACTTCCGCACGGTACACATTCCCGACGCCGGCAATCACCTTTTGGTCCATGAGCAGCGCCGCCAAGGGCGTCTTCCGGGACCGGAGGGTGGCTGCGAACCGGCCGGCGTCACCGCGGAGATTGCGCAGCGGGTCAGGGCCGAGCCGCGCCAGGACAGCCTCCACCTCCGCGGCAGTGATGGTCTCGCAGGTGGTGGCACCGCGCAGGTCCGCCCAGCCGTGGCTCCCGGCCAGCCGGACGCGCACTGCCCCGACGGGAGCCGGCGGTCCCGCATACGGCGCGGACCCGTCGTCGTCCCCGTCGCCGAAGGCTTCCTGCTCCCCTACCCGCCGCGGGGCACCAATGCTGGACGCACCGGCGAACGTGCTGTCGCCGCCGAAGCTCCAGGCGCCGTACAGGCCAAGGTGGACGTGCAGCACCAGGGAGTTGTCGAAGTGCAGGAACAGGTGCTTGCCGTGCGCCTCCGCAGCCTCCAGCGTGTGGCCGTCCAGCAGCGCCGCTCCCCCGCTGAACCGTCCCTGCGGGCTGGACACGGCGAGCTTTTCACCGGCGAAGACGTCCCCGAACTGCCGGGCAAGCCTGCGGACGGAGTGGCCTTCAGGCACTACTCGACAACCTCGCCGGTGGCCTCGAAGACAGCGATTTTTTCGATCCTGCGGACGTGGCGCTCATCGTTGCTGAATGGCTCGGCAAGGAAGGCTTCAACCAGTGCGGTGGCTTCTTCAACTGTGTGCTGGCGGCCGCCCAGGGCAACCACGTTAGCGTCATTGTGCTCGCGGGCCAGGGTGGCGGTGGAAAGGTTCCAGGCGAGGGCCGCGCGGATGCCCTTGACCTTGTTGGCGGCGATCTGCTCTCCGTTGCCCGAACCACCCAGCACGATGCCCAGGGCGTGGACGCCGGCGTCCCGGTCTGCCACGACGGCGAGGGCGGCGTTGATGCAGAACGACGGGTAATCGTCCTGGGGGTCGTAAACCTTGGGACCGTGGTCCACCACCTCGTACCCCTTGCCGGACAGGTGGGTGACCAGGTGGGCGCTGAGCTCCATGCCTGCGTGGTCGGTGGCGATATGGACCCGCGGGAAGGCAGGGGAAGTTGTCACGTGCAATTTCCATTCGGTTGTGGGGAGCCTGGCCACCCGGGTGGAGGCCGAACGACACCGATAAGGATACTAGGACTCGCCATGGGCGGGCGGGGTCCCGCCCCGCCGGGCCCTGGCGGCCACCCGGGTGAGCACTTCGGCCAGCTGCGCGGCGGAGGCCTGGCTGCCGCCGCTGACGGCCAGCCGCTGGCCGTCAGTCTTGCTGACGACGACGGCGGGTCCGCTGCTGACGAGCATGGCGGCGGTTCCGCGGTGGTGGCGGTAGCCCCACCCGCCATAGTCGGCGGCTTTCACCTCTGCTGCGCTGGCGTCCGAGATGGCGCCTGCGGGTACATCCATGACGGGAACCACCCCGGCCAGCAGGACTTTCAACCCACGCCGGTCCGCCCTGATGCGCGCGAAGAGGAACGCGGCGCCGATGAAGGCCAGGACCACCAGCAGGATGCCCAGCCACGGCACCAGGACGGCGATGAGGGCAGCCGGGAACAGTGAGGCGATGGCGATCATGACGAACACCGAGCTCCTGGCGTGGACCCACATCCTGATGCTGTCGCGGGCAAGGTCAGGGTCCAGCTCCTTTGCGACGGCAATCTGCAGCGCCCGGTCGTCATCCGGGGACCACTGCCGGTCCGCTTTGTACACCATGCCCATGGCAACCCCAAGGGATACTGCCGCGCCGCTTCCGAGGGCAAGGACGGTCATATCCACGTGCGACTGCCGGGCGTCCGCCAGGCCGGTCTGGCCGACGAGGCCCGCGGCAAGAGCAGAGGTGACGAAGAGGCTCACGAAGAGGCCGGCGCCCATCATGATCCGCCGCATCATCACCGGCCGGCCAAGGGGCACTGCCTGCAGCAGGACCAGCCACCCTGAAACGACGATCCCCGCGGCGCCGACTCCCACGTAGGCGCCGAAAGGCGCAAAGGAGGCGCCGCCGTCGTCCGTCCACTGGACGGCGAGCGGCTCCGGCAAGTCGGAACGCAGCAGCAACGCGCAGAAGACAAAGCCGGCGGCAAGGACAACCGGGAACCCTGCAGCGAAACGCAGGGCCTTCGTATCCACCGAATCCAGCAGCTTTCCCATGCAATTAACGCTACCCCTGCAGGCGTTCAGCCAATCGCCAGGGCCTGCTGTGAGCTGCGCAACTTGCCAAGGAGTCAGGGGATGGAAGAATGCATCACAGTGCCGGAACCGGGACCACCGGCCGGCAGCCGAAACTTCTCTGGAGGATCTCCTTTGCCAGGCATGAACCTGACGCGCGCCGAAGCCCGTGAGCGCGCCGAACTGATCACGGTCGAGTCCTACGAAGTCAGCCTGGACCTGACGCGCGGCGGAGAGGTCTTCGGCAGTGCCACCACCGTGAAATTCACCGCATCAGCCGGCGCGTCCACGTTCATTGATGCCGTCACCCGGACTGTTCACAGCGTGACCCTGAACGGCCGGAGCCTCGACCCCGCAGCCGTCTCGGACGGAATACGTATCCAGCTCCCCGACCTGGCCGGCCACAATGAACTGACGGTCGTGGCAGAGATGCCCTACATGAACACCGGCGAGGGCCTGCACCGGTTCGTTGACCCGGTGGACAACGAGGTCTACCTGTACACGCAGTTCGAGGTTCCCGACTCCCGCCGGATGTTCGCCGTCTTCGAGCAGCCGGACCTGAAGGCAACCTTCGCCTTCACGGTTACGGCGCCGTCGCACTGGGACGTGGTTTCCAACTCCCCCACCCCGGAACCGGTGGACGCCGGGGACGGCACTGCCCGGTCCACGTGGACATTCGCGCCGACACCCCGGCTGTCCTCCTACGTCACAGCCCTGATCGCCGGCCCGTACCAGTCCGTCCGCAGTGAGGTCACCAGTTCGGACGGCCGGGTCATCCCGCTTGGGGTCTTCGCCAGGAAGTCGCTGATGCAGTACCTGGACGCGGAGAACATCTTCGAACTCACCCGGCAGGGTTTCGGGTTCTTCGAGGCACAGTTCGGCTGCCCTTACCCGTTTGAAAAGTACGACCAGCTCTTCGTTCCGGAGTTCAACGCCGGGGCCATGGAAAACGCCGGGGCGGTGACTATCCTGGAAGGCTACGTCTTCCGCAGCAAGGTCACCGGCGCCCAGATCGAGCGCCGCGCCATCACCGTGCTGCACGAACTGGCCCACATGTGGTTCGGGGACCTGGTGACCATGCGCTGGTGGAACGACCTCTGGCTCAACGAGTCCTTCGCCGAGTACATGTCCCACCTGGCGGCGGTGGAAGCCACGTCCTTCACCAGCGCCTGGACCACGTTCGCCTCCGTGGAGAAGTCCTGGGCCTACCGCCAGGACCAGCTGCCCACGACGCACCCCATCTTCGCCGAGATCAACGACCTGCAGGATGTGGAGGTCAACTTCGACGGCATCACGTACGCCAAGGGCGCCTCGGTGCTCCGGCAGCTGGTGGCATGGGTGGGGCCTGAGCAGTTCATGGCTGGTGTCCGGGAGTACTTCGCCAAGCACGCCTGGCGCAACACCGAGCTCCGCGACCTGCTGGTGGAGCTGGAAAAAGCCAGTGGCCGGGACCTGGACGACTGGGGCCGGCAGTGGCTGGAGACCGCCGGCGTCAACACCCTCGCTCCCGAACTGGAGGTGGACGCGGACGGGAACCTGGAGTCCTTTGCGATCGTGCAGACAGCTGTTCCGGAGTGGCCCACGATCAGGCCGCACCGCCTCGCCGTGGGCTTCTACAACCTGAACACCGACGGGAAGCTTGAGCGGGTGCACCGCGAAGAGTTGGATGTCGACGGCGAACGCACCGAAGTGCCGGGGCTTGCGGGCCTGGCACAGCCTGACCTGGTCCTCGTCAACGATGACGACCTTGCGTACGCGAAGGTGCGCCTCGATCCCAAGTCGCTGGCCACCGCCACTGCCCACCTGAAGGATTTCGCCCAGAGCCTGCCCCGGACCCTCGTCTGGAATTCCGCCTGGGACGCAGCCCGGGACGGCGAGGCTCCGGCGCGCAGGTACGTGGAGCTGATCCTGTCCAACGTCGCCGCCGAGACGGATTCCTCCGTGATCCTGGTGCAGCTCCGCCAGCTGGCCACCACCCTGAACTTCTATGTGGCCGAGGACCACAGGGAAGCAACCGCGGTTGCCGCCGTGGACCGGCTGTGGGACCTGGCCTCCGGCGTTGCGGGCGGCTCCGACGCGCAGCTGCAGTTCATCAAGTCCTTCGCGCTCCTGGCCCGCAGCGGTTCCCAGCTGGACCGGGTGGCCGGACTGCTGGACGGCTCCGTTGCCCTGGCGGGGTTGAGCGTTGACCAGGACCTCCGCTGGGAACTGGTGGCGTCCCTGGTTGCCGGCGGCCGGATGGGGCAGGAAGGCATCGACGCGGAACTGGAACGGGACAACACCTCCAGCGGCCAGAACGCGGCGGCGCTGGCCAAGGCCGCCATCCCCACGCCCGAAGCGAAAGCTGCCGCGTGGGAGTCCATCGTGGTCAAGGGCGAGCTGTCCAACGCACTGCAGGGATCGGCGGTCACCGGCTTCATGCGGGTGCTGGACCGCAGCCTGCTGGAACCGTACGCGGAAAAGTACTTCGCTGCCGTACCGGGGATCGTGGCAACCCGCACCCACGCCCTGGCCCAGCAGATCGTCGTCGGCCTCTACCCGGCGCTGCTGACCACACAGGAGACCATCGACCGGACGGACAGCTTCCTCGCCTCGCTGCCGGCCGAAAGTGCAGCGCTGCGGCGGATGATGATGGAAAACCGCGACGGCGTTGCGCGGGCCCTGCGCGCCCGTGCCGCCGACGTCGTTGAGGAAGGCAGCCCGCAGTGAGCCTTGATGAACACCACTACGCGCTGACCGTCCAGTGGACCGGGAACCGGGGTGACGGCACCTCGTCCTACCGGAGCTACTCCCGCGACCATGACGTGCTCGTTCCCGGCCTGCCGGTGCTGAAGGGCTCTGCGGACCCCACGTTCCACGGGGACCGGGAACGCTACAACCCGGAGCAGCTCCTCCTGGCCGCGCTGGCACAGTGCCACATGCTGTCCTACCTGCACGTGGCGGTGAAGCACGGGGTGGTGGTGACGGACTACCGGGATGAGGCGTCCGGGCTCATGCGGCTCAACCGGGACGGCAGCGGCCAGTTCGAGCGGGTGGTCCTGCACCCGCGCGTAACGGTGGCCGACGCCCGGCATGCCGAGCTGGCGGCCTCCCTGCATCACGAGGCCAACCAGGTCTGCTTCATCGCCCGGAGCGTGAACTTCCCGGTGGAGCATGAACCTGTCACGGTGGTGGGTTAAGCCCCGGGCTTCCCTGCCGGGCAGCTCCACACGCCCGGCAATGCCCAGGTTGCGGCGCTAGGGTTGAAGGACCACCATGCAATATCCCGAGGAGTTTCTTCCACCCATGACCACCATGTTGTCCCTACTTCCTCCTGCCCCCAGCCAGCCGAGCGGCGTGAGCATTCCGGGCATCGTGATCAGCCTGGGCATCGGCGTCGCCGTCTGGCTGGTGGCCACGTTCGTCATTTCCCGCATCACCAAGCGGGTGGCGTCGGGCAGCAACTTCTTCAAGAAACCCAGGTTCAAATGGGTGGCGCCGGCACTTCGCGCCCTTGACCACGAACGCCGCGTCCAGCGCGCAGAGACCATCGGTTCGCTCCTCAACAGTGTGGTGGGCGTCCTGGTGGTAATCATCACCGGCATGTACGTGCTGCAGAACCTTGACATCAATATCGCCCCGCTGCTGACCAGCGTGGGCATCCTGGGTGTGGCCATTGGTTTTGGCGCCCAGCAGCTCATCCGGGACTTCCTGGCGGGCATTTTCATTACCATTGAAGACCAGTACGGAATCGGCGATGTGATCGAAACGAGCGAGGTGGTGGGAGTGGTGGAGTCCATGGGGCTGCGGATCACCCGCGTCCGCTCCGACGACGGCGCCATCTGGTACCTGCGGAACGGCGAAATTCTGAGGGTGGGCAACCGGTCCCAGGGGCGGTACGTTCCGCTGCACGAATCCGACGACGGAACCACCGACCAGGGCTCGGCGCACGTTGAGACCAAGAAGACTGACCAGAAAGCCGGGGACTAGCATGTCGCTTCCCATCGAGCCGCGCCCCGGGCAGCGGCCACAGTTGATGCAGAACGACCCTTTCAGCAAGCCGGACTACACGGACAGCTTCTACGACGCCGTAGGCGGTCACGAAACCTTCGTGAAGCTCATCGACGTCTTTTACGATGGCGTGGCCACCGACCCGGTGCTGCGCCCGATGTACCCCGAAGAGGACCTGGCGCCGGCAAAGCGCAGGTTCCTGATGTTCCTGGAGCAGTACTGGGGCGGCCCCACCACCTACGGTGAGGAACGCGGCCATCCCCGGTTGCGGATGCGGCACATGCCCTTCAGGGTCACTCCCGAGGCAAAGGACCGGTGGCTGTTCCACATGCGCACCGCCGTGGACGCCCTGGAGTTGCCGCCGCTGTACGAGGGAACGCTGTGGGATTACATGGAGCGGGCAGCCCTGTCCATGGTGAACAGTCCCTCCGGTTCCTGAACCCCGGTTCCGGCCTTCTCAGGCGCAGCTGCCTGCGGCTACAGCAGGCCGCTTCCGGTCCGTGCCAGGACGTGGCCACGGGAACCGGACAGGCGGAACCAGCGGCCCGCGCGGTAAAGCTTTTGGTCGCCGTCCGCGAGGAACCCCAGCGCGAAGGCAGCGAACGCTGCACCGGCGGGCAGGCCGGCGTCGTCAAGCTCCCGTCCCCACACGGCTGCCCGGGCGTTGTTCACGATGAGGGCTCCGGGCTTGTCCGGCACGATTTCTGCCACCTCGGCCATGCCTGCCTCAGCCGCCGCGCGCAATTGGGCGTCGCTCACGGCCCCCAGCAGCTCCCATCCGCTCCGCGGGGCGCCCACCCCAGTCCATGACTCGGTGACGGTGGTGGGCGGAACGGGCAATTCGACGTCGTTCTCCCCCGTGCGGGCCAGCCGGTCCAGGACCGATGACAAGGCAACGGTGACGTCCGTGGCGGACGGTTCCGCCAGTGCCATGGTGCGCAGGCCCAGGATGGTGGGGGTTGATTCGCCCAGGAGCCTGGGCCGCAGGACGCAGACGTAGGCGGCCAGGACGGGGCCGGCCGCCTGCAGCCTCATGGCACCGCTGTCGTCGATGGCCTTGGCCCGGGTGGCGAACGTTTTCAGGTCCGCCAGATCCCGGGGATCGGCGAAACGGAACGACGAGGTGAGAAGTTCAGACACACCTATGACACTACCGGCTCCGCTGCGGTTGAGTGGTTCCCGGGGCGCCGTCTAGAGTCGGACCATGACTGAAGCCGAAGCCGGACTGCTGGCGCCGCCAAGCGGGGACCCAACCTCATCACTGATCGAATTGCTGGACCTTGGTGAGCTTGAGGGCGCCCGCACGGATGAGGATATTTTCCTCGGTCCGTCGCAGCAGCAGCCGCACCACAGGGTGTTCGGCGGGCAGGTGCTGGCGCAGTCGCTGGTAGCCGCCACCAGGACCGTGGACCCGGAACGCTTTGTCCACTCCATGCACGGATATTTCCTGCGCCCCGGTGACGCCAACAAGCCCATCACGTTCGGAGTTCAGCGGCTGCGCGACGGCCGTTCGTTCTCCGCGCGGCGGGTGCACGCGTACCAGGAGGGCGTGCCCATCCTGTCAATGATCGCCTCCTTCCAGGGTGAGGACGAAGGAGTGGACCACTCCTCCGTCATGCCTGCCGGTATTCCGGACCCTGAATCGCTGCCCAGCACGGCGGACCTGCTGGGTAAGTTCGACCACCCGGTAGCCCGCCACTGGGCCTACGAACGGCCCTTCGACATCCGGCACGTCGACCCCCCGCTGTACGTGTCAGCGGCGGGACCGCGGGAGGCACGCAATGCCGTCTGGATGAAGACCTTCGGACCAATGCCGGACGACTCCAACCTGCACCGCGCTGCCCTTGCCTACGCGAGCGACTACACGCTGCTCGAGTCCATTCTCCGAAGGCATGGCCTGAGCTGGACCACCCCCGGGATGAACGTCGCCAGCCTGGACCACGCCATGTGGTGGCACCGGCCGGCCCGGGTGGATGAGTGGCTCCTCTACGTCCAGGAGTCCCCCAGTGCCCACGGCGCCCGCGGCCTGGCAACCGGCAGGATCTTCGACCGTGAGGGCCAGCACGTGGCGTCCGTGGCCCAGGAGGGGATGGTGCGCATTCCCACCACCCCGGACGGGCCGTAGCTCCGGAGGCACGCAGAAGGCCGGGACCCCGAACTTGTCAGGGGTGCCGGCCTTCTGCGTTCTGTCAGGCTGGTCCGCGCTGTTAGTCGCGGGTCAGGCGCCGGTGCGTGACACGGTGCGGCTTGGCGGCGTCCGGGCCCAGCCGCTGGACCTTGTTCTCCTCGTAGGATTCGAAGTTACCCTCGAACCAGTACCACTTGGAGGGGTTCTCGTCGTCACCTTCGTAGGCCAGGATGTGGGTGGCCACCCGGTCAAGGAACCAGCGGTCGTGCGAAACCACCACGGCGCAGCCGGGGAACTCAAGCAGCGCGTTTTCCAGGCTGCTGAGGGTTTCGACGTCGAGGTCGTTGGTGGGCTCGTCGAGGAGCAGCAGGTTTCCGCCCTGCTTGAGGGTCAGGGCCAGGTTCAGGCGGTTGCGCTCACCGCCGGAGAGGACGCCGGCCTTCTTCTGCTGGTCCGGGCCCTTGAAGCCGAAAGCGGCAACATAGGCGCGGGACGGCATCTCAACGTTCCCCACCTGGATGAAGTCGAGCCCGTCGGAGACGACTTCCCACAGGGTCTTGTTGGGGTCGATGCCGCCGCGGCTCTGGTCCGCGTAGGAGATCTTGACGGAATCGCCGATCTTCAGGTCGCCACCGTCGAGCGGCTCGAGGCCGACGATGGTCTTGAACAGGGTGGTCTTGCCCACGCCGTTGGGCCCGATGACGCCCACAATGCCGTTGCGGGGCAGGGTGAAGGTCAGTCCGTCGATCAGGACGCGGTCCTCGAATCCCTTCTGGAGGTTCTTGGCCTCCAGCACCAGTCCGCCCAGCCGGGGTCCCGGCGGGATCTGGATCTCTTCGAAGTCCAGCTTCCTGGTGCGGTCTGCCTCGGCGGCCATTTCCTCGTAGCGGGCCAGGCGGGCCTTCGACTTGGTCTGGCGGCCCTTGGCGTTGGAGCGGACCCAGTCGAGTTCCTCGGCGAGGCGCTTGGCCTGCTTGGCGTCCTTCTTGCCCTGGATTTCGAGGCGCGCGCGCTTCTTTTCCAGGTAGGTGGAGTAGTTGCCCTCATAGGGGTAGAGGTGGCCGCGGTCCACTTCGGCGATCCATTCCGCCACGTGGTCCAGGAAGTAGCGGTCGTGGGTCACGGCGAGGACTGCGCCGGGGTAGCTGGAGAGGTGCTGTTCCAGCCAGAGCACGCTTTCGGCGTCCAGGTGGTTGGTGGGTTCGTCCAGGAGCAGCAGGTCCGGCTTCTGCAGGAGAAGCTTGCAGAGGGCCACGCGGCGGCGCTCACCACCGGAGAGGTTGGTGACGTCAGCATCCGCCGGGGGGCAACGGAGGGCGTCCATGGCCTGCTCGAGCTGGGAGTCGAGGTCCCAGGCATCGGCGGCGTCGATGGCCTCCTGCAGCTTGCCCATCTCTTCGAGGAGGGTGTCATAGTCAGCGTCAGGGCTGGCCATTTCCTCGGAGATTTCGTTGAAGCGCTGGATCTTGCCGTAGATCTCGCCGACGCCTTCCTGGACGTTGCCCAGAACGGTCTTTTCCTCGTTCAGCGGCGGCTCCTGGAGCAGGATGCCCACGCTGTACCCGGGGCTGAGCCTGGCTTCACCGTTGGAGGGTGTGTCCAGCCCGGCCATGATCTTGAGGATGGTGGACTTACCGGCACCGTTGGGGCCCACAACACCAATCTTGGCGCCCGGGAAGAAAGACATGCTTACGTCATCAAGGATGAGCTTTTCGCCAACGGCCTTGCGGGCCTTGGTCATTGTGTAGATAAATTCCGCCATGGTCTCAAATCTAGTGGGTTGGCGGGCAGATCTCACATTTTCGGCCGACGGGACAGAGGGGTCAGGACCCCACGAAGCATTTGCCGCTGGCCAGCACGGGAAGGACCGTGACGGTCACTGCCCCTTCACGCACCTGCCCGATGACGCAGTCCCGGCCCTGAAGCACGGCTGCTTCGATGGCGTCCGCCTCCAGTCCGGTTGGTGTTCGGCTCTGCGATACCTGAAGCTGCGATGCTGCAATACCGGCACCTGTGAGGGCGTCGCTGACCTGGGCCGTGGCCGGTTTTGGCGCTCCGGCAGCCAGCCTGGTCAGGGCGTCAGTCACGGTGACTTTTACTTTTTCGGTGGCGGCGGCTGCGGCGGCAGACGCACCGCCGGACGTGTCTGCCAGGGGTTGCGCGGAGGCTCCGGCGCTTTGCGGTACCTGATCCGCAGCCTGGCCAGGCTGTGGCGGTGCCGTGGTGCCGGCGGCCGGGGACGCTGATAGCTGCTGGCTGCCGGTTGTTTCTTTCACGGCCGGGCCGGCGGAAGGGCCGGCGCCACAACCTGACAGGACGGAGGCCAGGACCGCGCCTGCCAGTGCTGCACCGGCACAGGTTGTGTACCGGCGGGAGGGGGTCAGACGCATGCTGTCATTCTGCCACGGGTACCGGGAGGCTCCTGACCCGCAGGGCCGGGAGGCGGGCGATCCGCATTGGCAGGCGGACGGAAGGCGGTTCGGGGTGCCGCCATCCCGTCCGCCCGGGACTGGATGGAAAGGCTGATACCTGATGGGTGCTTCCTTAGACTTCGGCCAGCTCCCCCGTTTCCAGGTCCAGCGAGGCGAGTCCACCGTCATTGTCCTCAACGACGACGGCCGGGTGGCCGTCATCCTCAGGGTGTTCGTCCTGGCGGTCCTCCGGTTCGTCCTGAACCTCATCCATCCCGGGCGTATCGGAAGCCGGCGGCTGTTCGACGAGGGACAGGACCGGCCTGGAAGCCGTGCGGATGAAGTTGGCGGATCCAAAGGTGAGGTCGTGGCCCACGGTCTCTGCATCAATGACGGTGGAGTGGTACACCCGGCCGTCCTTCTCCCAGGTGCGGATCTTCAGCTTGCCCACGACAATGACCGGCTGCCCCTTCCTGATGCTGCAGCCCAGGGTCCCGGCAAGGGCACGGTAGCCCTGGACGGTAAACCAGTTGGTGTGCCCGTCACCCCAGGTTTTGGTTTCCCGGTCAAAGCGCCGGCTGGTGGAACCGAGGCGGAAGGAAGCTGTTGCCACTCCTCCCGGCGTGGTGAAACTCGTAATGCCGGTGGCCACGAAGCCCCGGATAGTGATCGTTTCGCTCATGTCTATGTCCTGTCTGGATGGTGGCGCCCTTAGGAGGCACGACCAGCATCGCGTGGGATGCCCGCCTGACAGGAGGGGCCGATCCCCGTATGTGGACAACAGCCCGTCGGATGCAGATGTGGAGGAGGAGTGGCTGGATGACACCGCCGGCATCCCGGGCAGGGTAAACTTTTCGAGGCGCCGGCTGCAGGCCGGAAACCGATGCCTCAGTAGCTCAGGGGATAGAGCAGCGGCCTTCTAATCCGCCGGTCGGGGGTTCGATTCCCTCCTGGGGCACCTTTACGCAGGACGCCCCGGTCTTCGGACCGGGGCGTCCTGCGTTTCGGCTACGCGTGCAGCCTGTGTGGCGCCTCCATGAGGGAGCGGATGACGCTGCCGGCCGAGCCCAGCAGGGCTCCGGCTTCACCTACCGCGGATACGGCGACCCGCTCCGGCGCATATTTGCCCGGTGCATACTTCCCCAGGCTTTCCAGCAACGGGCCGCGCAGCCACGGTTCAAGGAGTGCAAAGTGGCCGCCGAGGACCACAGATTGGATATCCACCACGCGCGCCGCGGACGCCAGCGCTATGCCCAGGCTGCGGCCGGCACGTTCGACGGCGGTCACCGCCCCGGGCTCGGCGGCCTTCAGCGCCTGCAGGAGCGCGGACATGCTGGCAGAGCGCGAACCGGTGTCCGGGACCAGCCCGGCGGCCGCAAAGATGGCATCCTGCCCGGCGACAGTTTCCAGGCAGCCAGTTCCCCCGCACGAACAATGTCCGCCTTCCGGGTCCACTACGATGTGTCCAACCTCGCCGGCATGGCCCTCAGGGCCGGTAAACAGCTCCGAGCCCAGCACGATGCCTCCACCGACACCCACCTCGCCCGAGACAAACAGGAAGTCGGAAGCACCGTCCGGCCGGTCCCGAAGTTCCGCCAGGGCCGCTGCGTTCGCTTCGTTGAACAGCGCAACCCCCAGGGGTGCTTCGGGAAGCAGGGCATCCAGATCAAGGTCCACGTCCACCCAGCCCAGGTTGGGAGCGGTGAGCACGCGCGCCCTGGCAGGATCCACGAGTCCAGGCACCGCCAGCCCTCCGCCCAGGACCTCCACTCCCCGTTCCCCTGCGGAACTCCGCACCCGCACGGCCAGGGCTGCGAGCGCTGCGAGCACCGGGGCGTGGGCACTGTTGCGGTTGTCGCGCTCCTTGACCTCCCGGATGAGGACCTTGCCGGACAGGTCAACCACCGCCGCCGAGATGTAGTCGACGTTAATCTCCATGCCCATGACGGCGCGGCTGGGGTTGAGTTCCAGGCCAACTCCGGGGCGGCCGCGCCCCTGGGGGTTCAGGCCAACTTCGCGGATGATTCCGGCGTCCAGGAGGTCCAGCACCAGGCTGGACACGGAAGCTTTGGTCAATCCGGTGGCGGCGGCCACCTGGGCGCGGCTTGGACAGGTACCGGGCGGAAACTCTGCGATGCCGCCCAGGACCAAAGCAAGGTTGCTGCGCCGCACATCACCCACGGTTCCGGGGGCTGCCCCTCCGGTCCCTGACACTGCAGGCGCCGGCATCACCATCACAAACCTCCCTGGTTGGGTACCGGCCGGATTTCCCGGCTCTTTCCCAGCTGAACTCTTGACCCCACCCTACGTCCGCTCATATAGTTCAAGCAATGAACTAAAGCTTCGCATTCCCGCGGAGCACCCGATCGCAAGGACGCATCATGACTCTTTCCCCCACCCCCGCCGACAAGTTCACCTTTGGCCTTTGGACCGTCGGGTGGACCGGCGCCGATCCGTTTGGTGTGGCCACCCGCAAAGCCCTCGACCCCATTGAGGCAGCCCACAAGCTCAGCGAACTCGGCGCGTACGGCCTCACCTTCCACGACAACGACCTCGTTCCGTTCGACGCCTCCGCCTCGGAGCGGGAGCTCATCCTGAAGAACTTCCGCTCAGCCCTGGCCGAGACCGGGCTGAAGGTGCCCATGGTGACCACCAACCTGTTCAGCCACCCCGTGTTCAAGGACGGCGGCTTCACCTCCAACGACCGCTCAATCCGCCGCTTTGCCCTGTCCAAGGTCCTGCGGAACATCGACCTCGCCGCAGAGCTTGGTGCCGAAACGTTCGTCATGTGGGGTGGCCGCGAGGGCAGTGAATACGACGGTTCCAAGGACCTGGCCGCCGCCCTGGACCGGATGAAGGAAGGCGTTGACACCGCCGCCGGCTACATCAAGGAGAAGGGCTACAACCTCCGCATCGCACTGGAGCCCAAGCCCAATGAGCCCCGCGGCGATATCTTCCTGCCCACCGTCGGCCATGGACTGGCCTTCATTGCCCAGCTGGAACACGGCGACATCGTAGGCCTGAACCCGGAAACGGGCCACGAGCAGATGGCCGGCCTGAACTTCACCCACGGCATCGCCCAGGCCCTCTGGGCGGGCAAGCTCTTCCACATCGACCTCAACGGCCAGCGCGGCATCAAGTACGACCAGGACCTGGTGTTCGGGCACGGCGACCTCACCAGTGCGTTCTTCACCGTGGACCTGCTCGAGAACGGTTTCCCTGGCGGCGGCCCGAAGTACGACGGCCCCCGCCACTTCGACTACAAGCCGTCCCGCACCGACGGTTACGACGGCGTCTGGGAATCCGCCAAGTCGAACATGGCCATGTACCTGCTGCTGAAGGAACGCGCCCTGGCTTTCCGGGCAGACCCGCAGGTGCAGGAAGCCCTAAAGGCCTCCGGCGTCTTCGAACTCGGCGAAACCACCCTCGCCGCCGGTGAAAGCACGGCAGACCTGCTCGCCGACGCCGCAGCGTTCGAGAACTTCGACGCCGACAAGGCCGCCGAGCGCTCCTTCGCGTTCGTCCGGCTCAACCAGCTCGCCATCGAACACCTCCTGGGCGCCCGCTAAACCATGGTGCTCGTCGCAGGAATCGACAGTTCCACCCAGTCCTGCAAGGTAGTCATCCGAGACGCGGACACCGGGGCGCTGGTCCGCCAGGGTCGCGCACTTCATCCGGAGGGCACCGAGGTACACCCGGACCACTGGTGGACGGCGCTGCAAAAAGCTGTGGCCGACGCCGGCGGCCTGGATGACGTCGCCGCCGTATCCGTCGGTGGCCAGCAGCACGGCATGGTCTGCCTGGACAGCGAGGGCGCGGTGATCCGCCCGGCGCTGCTGTGGAACGATACCCGGAGCGCCGGCGCAGCCGCGGAACTCATCACACGTGCCGGCGGCGGAGATCCCGCCGCCGGCGCGGAGTACTGGGCCCGCACCACCGGCACCGTCCCCGTAGCCTCGCTGACGGTGACGAAACTGCGCTGGCTGGCGGAAAACGAACCGGAGAATGCGGCAAAAGTAGCCGCCGTGTGCCTTCCTCATGACTGGCTGACCTGGCGGCTGGCAGGCTACGGGCCCGGCAGCGGCGGTGAGGGCCTGGCCGCGCTGGCTACCGACCGCTCGGACGCGTCAGGCACCGGATACTACTCGACGGCGGAGGGCACCTACCTTCCCGATGTCCTGGACGCGGCCCTCGGGCATGTTCCCGCCCTGCCCAAGGTCCTCGGACCGTTGGAGCCGGCGGGAAAGACACCATCAGGTGCCATCCTGGCTGCAGGTGCCGGTGACAATGCGGCCGCCGCCCTCGGGGCGGGCGCGGGCCTGGGCGACGTAGTGATGTCGCTGGGCACCTCAGGCACGGTGTTTGCCGTCTCGGATACGGCTGCGGCAGACGCCTCCGGACTCGTGGCGGGGTTCGCCGACGCGGCGGGGCATTACCTGCCGCTGGTGTGCACCTTGAATGCCACCCGGATTTTCGATGCCACAGCGGCTTTGCTGGACGTGGACCTGCCGGAGTTCAACAGGCTTGCCTTGTCCGCCGGAGCCGGCGCCGGAGGCCTGACCCTGGTCCCCTACTTCGATGGGGAGCGGACGCCCAACCTGCCGGATGCCACAGGGTCGCTGCACGGCATCACGAGGGCCAACTACACGCCCGCCAACCTGGCGCGTGCCGCCGTCGAAGGGGTGGTCTGCTCCCTTGCGGACGGCCTGGCGGCACTGCAGGACCACGGGGTGTCAGCCCGGCGGATCCTTTTAGTGGGCGGGGGCGCCCAGTCTGCAGCCGTGCAGGAAGTGGCGGCAAGCCTGCTCGGAACAGCCATTTCTGTCCCCCGGCCGGGTGAATACGTTGCCGACGGCGCGGCCCGGCAGGCTGCGGCGGCACTCACCGGACGGTTCCCTGCCTGGGCGGCAGACGCCGTCGACCTTCCCCTCGGGAAGGACGACGCCGGCGTGCTCGTGCGGTACCGCCGGTTCGCCTCACTGTACGCGTAGGGCAGTAACAAGCAGCAGGCAGGAAGAAGGACCCGGACCAACGGTGGGGCATCCACCGTTGGTCCGGGTCCTTTCATGTGGGGCGCAGGCTCCTGCCGTGACGCAGCAGGAGCCTGCGGTCTGGATCAGGTCAGGCGTACGGCTGGACGAGCTCCGCGTAGCGTTCCTTGACCGTGGACAGGACAGTGTTGCCGTCCGTGTCCCAGATCTCCTGATTGAAAATTTCCACCTCGATGTCGCCGGTGTACCCGGCCTCGCGCACCCAGGTGCCAATCGTGGCAAAGTCCACCACGCCGTCGCCCATGTACCCGCGGGAGAGCAGCGGATCGGCGGCGATGGGCATGTTGAAGTCGCACACCTGATAAGAGGCAATGCGGCTTTCCCGCCCGGCCCGTTCGATCTGCGCCTTCAGTTCGGGGTCCCACCAGACGTGGAAGGTGTCGACGGCGACCCCCACCGTTGCAGCGTCGAACGGCGCCGCAAGGTCCAGGGCCTGGCCCAGGGTGGAGATGAGCGCACGGTCCGCCGCATACATCGGGTGCAGCGGTTCCAGGACCAGGCGGACGCCGTTCTCCCGGGCGAACGGGACCAGGTCCGCGAGCCGGTCCGCCACGCGCTGCCGGGCTGCCACCACGTCCTTCTCCCCCGGCGCCAGGCCGCCGACCACCAGGAACAGCTCCCGGGTGTCCAGGGCCACGGCCTCAAGGATGGCAGCACGGTTGTCGGCCAGCGCGGTAGCCTGCCCTTCGGCGTCAGCGGCGGTGAGGAACCCGCCGCGGCAGAGGGAGGAGACCCGTAGGCCGGCATCCTTGATCAGCCGGGCCGCCTTGTCCAGGCCCGCTTCCGCCACCCGGTCCCGCCAAGGGCCGATGGCCGGAATGCCGGCGTTGACGCAGCCCTCCACCACCTGGGCGAGGGTCCACTTCTTGGTGGTGGCGCTGTTGATGGACAGGCGGGAGAAATCGCTCATGCTCCCACCCCGTTGATCCGCAGGTAATCCGACATCCGGAAGGCGGCGAGCGCAGGGTCCCTGAGGAGTCCGGCCTGGTCCGCCAGTTCGAAGGTCCTGGCCAGGTGGCACACCGAGCGGCCGGAGTGCAGGCCGCCCACCATCTGGAAACCTGGCTGCTTGCCGTTGAGCCAGGACATGAAGGCGATGCCGGTCTTGTAGTAGAAGGTGGGGGCGCTGAAGATGTGCTTGCCCAGTTCGCGGGTGGAGTCCAGTATCCCGCGCGCCTTGGCGTTATTTCCGGCGTCGTAGTTCTGCAGCGCCGCCGATGCGGCCGGGTAGATGGCCGCGAAGATGCCGAGCAGGGCGTCGGAGTGGTGCGCGCCGTCGCCGTCGATCAGTTCCGGGTAGTTGAAGTCATCGCCCGTGTACAGGCGGACGCCTTCCGGCAGGACTGCGCGGAGTGCTGCTTCGTGGGCGGCGTCAAGCAGGGAGACCTTGACGCCGTCCACCTTGTCAGCGTTGTCCCTGATGAGGTTGAGGAAGGTGTCCGTGGCGGTGGCGACGTCGTCGGAACCCCAGTAGCCGGCCAGCGCCGGATCGAACATGGTGCCCAGCCAGTGCAGGATGACGGGCTGGTCCACTTCCCGCAGGAGGGTGGAGTAGACCCTGAGGTAGTCATCGGCACCGGCAGCAACCTTTGCCAGTGCGCGGGAGGCCATGAGGATGACCTTGGGGCCTGCCTCGGCAACGACGGCGATCTGTTCGCGGTAGGCCTCAAGGACCGCCTCAACGCCCGCCCTGCCGGACGGCAGGGCGTCGATGTCCAACTGGTCAGTGCCGGCACCGCAGGACACCAGGTCGCGCACGGACTTGCCGGCGGTGGCCGGGTTGTTGGCGGAAACCACCGAGGCAGCTTCGACGCCGGTACGTTTGATGAGCTGCTGGGTGGCGGCCCAGTCCAGGCCCATGCCGCGCTGGGCGGTGTCCATGGCATCGGCGACGCCCAGGCCGTAGGACCATAGCTCGTGACGGTAGGACATGGTGGCATCCCAGTCCAGCCGGGCCGGGGCGCCGGGGGTGTTATCGGCGAGGACTTCGGGGATTACGTGCGCGGCTGCGTAGGCGCGGCGCGCTACCAAGGGGGCGGTGGGCTTGGCCCACGAGGTGCCGCCCTGCAGGCGGTATTCCCGGGTGCCTCCGTCTTCGGAGGGAAGGATGAGGGACGTCATGAGAGGGTGATCTCCGGAATGTCGATGGTGCGGCGTTCGTCGTTCGAGCGCAGACCAAGCTCGGCGAGCTGCACGCCGCGGGCGGCGGAGAGCAGCCCGAACCGGTGCTCGCGGCCGGCGACGACGTCCCGCAGGAATTCTTCCCACTGCAGCTTGAAGCCGTTGTCCAGTTCAGCGTTGGCGGGAACTTCCTGCCACTGGTCACGGAAGGATTCGGTGACGGGCAGGTCCGGGTTCCAGACAGGCTTGGGAGTGTGGGCGCGCTGCTGGGCGACGCACTTGTTCAGGCCCGCGACCGCGGAGCCGTGGGTGCCGTCCACCTGGAATTCCACCAGTTCGTCACGGTAGACGCGCACTGCCCAGGAAGAATTGATCTGGCCCACCACCTGGTCGCCGCCGGGGGTCTCGAGTTCGAAGATTCCGTAGGAGGCGTCGTCGGCGGTGGCCTTGTACTCCTTGCCGGCCTCGTCCCAGCGGGCGGGGATGTGGGTGGCGGTCTTGGCGTTGACGCTCTTGACCTTGCCGATGATGCCCTCAAGGACATAGTTCCAGTGGCAGAACATGTCCGTGGTCATTCCGCCGCCGTCTTCCTTGCGGTAGTTCCAGGACGGGCGCTGGGCTGCCTGGATGTCGCCTTCGAAGACCCAGTAGCCGAACTCGCCGCGGATGGACAGGATGCGGCCGAAGAAGCCTTCATCCACCAGGCGGCGGAGTTTGACCAGGCCCGGGAGGTAGAGCTTGTCGTGGACAACGCCCGCGGTGACGCCGGCTTCCTTGCCGATGCGCGCCAGCTCGATGGCCTCTTCCAGCGTTTCGGCCGTGGGCTTCTCCGTGAAGATGTGCTTGCCGGCCAGCATGGCCTTCCTGAGGGTGGCGGCGCGCAGGCTGGTCATGGACGCATCAAAGACGACGTCGACCGTGGGGTCGTTGATCACAGCGTCCAGGTCGGTGGTCCACTCGGAGACCTTGTGCTGCTCAGCGAGTTCACGGATCCTGGCCTCGTTGCGGCCCACCAGGATGGGTTCCACCTGTACCCGGGTGCCGTCCTCCAGGGTTAAGCCGCCGGCATCACGGATGGGCAGGATGGAGCGCAGCAGGTGCTGACGGTAACCCATGCGCCCGGTGATGCCGTTCATGGCAATGCGGATGGTTTTGGTTTCGAAGCCCATGGGTCCTCCACGGTGAGTAGGCGATGTTCTGAAGCTTGCCGGGAAAGCGCGTTCCCGTTGGTTCAATGATGCACGCCACGCTGGTCGTTGGCAAGCGCTTTCCGGAAGGAAGGTGACCTGCCATAATGTGCTTAGCGTTTGAGCCCCCGTCCGACAATCAGGAGATGCAGTGGCTGCAAGTACCCTTACCGAGGTGGCGCGCCTTGCCGGCGTCTCGCCCGCCACGGCCTCCCGCGTGCTCAACGGTTCTGCCCGCAAGCCGGGCAAGGACATCGCCGAGCGGGTCCGGCAGGCGGCTGAATCGCTTGGCTACATCCCCAATGCCCAGGCCCAGGGGCTGGCAAAGTCCAGCTCCGGACTGATCGGTTTGATCGTCCATGACATCGCCGACCCCTACTTCGCCGCCATTGCCAGGGGTGTCCAGGAAGCGGCAAGGGAACAGCACAAGATGGTGCTGCTGGCCACCACCGGCGGCGGCCCGGCGGACGAAAAGGAAGCGGTGGCCGCGTTCGCCGCCCGCCGCGCTGACTCGATCGTCATCGCAGGGTCGCGTTCCTGCCGGACGGAGGACCAGGACGGCAACGCGGAACTCGCAGCAGAACTTGACCGGTACTGCCGGAACGGCGGGCAGGTGGCCGTTGTGGGACATCCCGTGGTGGGCGCCACTGTCCAGGAGGGCTACCACGTGGTGAGAGTCCCCAACCAGGAGCTTGCCCGCCGGCTGGCCACGGAACTTGCAGCAGGCTGGGACGGCGACTTTGTCATCGTGGGCGGACCAGAGGGCCTGCTCACATCGGATGACCGCGTGCGTGGCTTCCAGGAAGGACTGGAGCGGGCCGGGCGGCCGCAGGCCGAAGTCCTCAGGACCGCGTTCAACCGGTCCGGCGGATATGACGCCGGCCTTCAACTGGCTGGACGGATCAAAGCGCCAGGGCCGGGAAAGGCGGCGCCGAAGCTCTGCATTTTCGCCGTCAACGACGTGATGGCCATCGGAACGGCAGCGGCGCTCCGGGCAGAGGGGCTCCGTATTCCGCGCGACGCCGCGATCGCCGGGTTCGACGACATCGAAACCCTGCGGGACTTCCGGCCTGCCCTCTCCACCGTCCGCCTGCCCCTGGAAGATATTGGGCGGCTCGCCACCCGGGCCACACGCGTCCGCCCGAACGGCGAAGAGGGCGAAGAGGCCGCTCCGGGCACCGTCACCGGCGAGGTCACGCTGCGGCGCAGCACCGAAGCGGCGTGACACCTCCCCGCGGGCTCTCCGCCATCCCCGCATGTCCGGAAGCCGGCGGACCCCGGCCCGCGATCCTGGTACTGCCCGGGGGCGGCTATGGCCGCCAGGCAGACCATGAGGCGGAGCCCGTAGCGGACTGGCTGGCCGGGCTGGGCATCCATGCGTTCGTGTTGCGGTACCGCGTGGCCCCGGACCGGCACCCGGCTCCGTTGGAGGATGCCAAGGAAGCCATGCTTTACATCCGGAGCGGGCAGCACGGGCTGGCTGTTGACACTGGGCGCGCAGGCGTCCTTGGCTTCTCGGCCGGCGGCCACCTGGCCGCCACCCTCTCCACGGCAGCGGCCACGGGGAACCCGGCCCTCGACGTGCCTGCCGCCGTTCCGGATCTTTCGGTGCTTTGCTACCCCGCGGCCTCCATGACCTGCGAAACGCATGAGGGGTCTGTGATGAACCTCCTGGGCGACGCACCGCCGTCAGACCTTCTGACGGCCCTGTCAGCGGAACTGAACGTCACGCCCCGCACGCCCCCGGCGTTCCTCTGGCACACGGCCGACGACGCGGCCGTACCTGTGAGCAACAGCCTGAACTACGCCAGGGCCCTCCTTGCGGCAGGCGTTCCCGCGGAACTCCACGTCTTTCCGCACGGACGCCACGGGCTGGGACTTGCCACGGACGTCCCCGGGCCGCAGCAATGGACGTCTCTGTGCGCCGCATGGCTGCAGCGGGCCGGGTGGACGGACGCCGCTGCAGCAAGAGCAGCTAGCCCAGTGCGCGGATAGTCCAGCCAGCCGAGTGGGATCCGCCGGGCTGCAGGTGCACCAGGTCCGTCCCGGAATGCAGTGCGTCAGGCGGGCACGTCATGGGCTCGACCGCCAAGCCAAGACGGTCCGGCCCTGCGGGTTTGTCCCCGGTGTGCACCTGGACCCAGGGCCACTCCGGCCCCCACTCCAGCTCCACGCCTGTACCTGACGGGTCAAGCACCCGCACCCGCGCCAGGCCGGCAGCGTCGCGGGAGATGTCCTTGAAGGCGTGGTCAATCTTGACCTGACCCAGGCGACGGGACGAACGGAAGTCGAAGCCGCCTCCCTCAACCGGCCGCAGACCCACGGGCAGCAGCCGGTCCGGAGTGACCTCGAGGTAGGTATCGGCGGGAAGTTCCAGCGACCAGTCATCCAAGGGGGAAGGCCCCGCCACGAGATAGGGATGCGGGCACACTCCGTACGGTACTGAAACCGAACCGGCGTTGACCGCCTGCACCGTTCCCTGGAGGCCGTTGTCCGAAAGGGAGTACGTGACCGTGAGCTCCAGGTCGCCGGGGTAATCGGGTCCTGACGGAATGCGGCAGCGCAAGACTGCCTGGGCTGCCGCAGCGTCAACAAGTTCCCATGCCCGGTGGATCGCAAGGCCATGGAGGGCGGAACCCCGTTCGGGTTCGTTGACAGCGGCGGCGTATGACTTGCCGGCATAGGTGTACGTGCCGTCCGCGAGCCGGTTGGGCCAGGGGGCGCAGATGACTCCGCGGTAGTCGGGCACGGCGCCCTCCGCGCCAAAGCCCACCACCAGGTTCCTGCCGTTGTGGCGCAGTTCGCGCAGCGCCCCGCCCCGGGGGGTTACGACGGCGAAGTAGGGTCCGTGGGCTATGTGGACATCGGTTTCGGGCATGGATTCCCCTTGGGTCGCTGGTTGTTAGCGCTCATCAGCGTACCTCACCCGGCCCCCCGCAATGGCTAAGGTTGCTGCATGGAATCCGCCGCTGACCAGGATCTCGTCGCAGCCGTCAAGTCGGCGCTTCGCGCGATGGCCGACCCGGAGCGGGCTGCCGGCGCGCAGGCCTACATGAAGTCCCGGATCCCGTCGCTGGGCGTCAGGGTTCCCGAGGTTCGGCGGGTGGCTGCCCAGGCCGTCCGGGACTTTCCGCCCGCGTCCGCGGCGCAGCTGCGCGCCACCGTCCTGGAACTGTGGCGGAGCTCAACCTTCCGGGAGGAGCGGTACGCCGCCATCGACCTGACGGCACACCGCCTGCTGGGCGGCTGGATGGACATGCTTCCCGTGTACGAGGAGATCATCAGGACGGGCGCGTGGTGGGATTTTGCCGATGGCGTGTCCGGCCGGATCTGCGGCCTGCTGCTGGCGCACGGCGAAACCATGTCCGCCGTCCTCAGGCAGTGGAGCCGCGATCCGGACGTGTGGATCCGCAGGGCTTCCATTACCTCCCAGCTTCGCGCCGGAAAGGCCACCGACCCCCAACTGCTCGCGGACGTCATCGAACAGAACATCGGAGACCCCGAGTTCTTCATCCGGAAGGCGATCGGATGGGCGCTGCGGCAATATGCCAGGACTGCACCTGAATGGGTGGAGGCGTTCGTCAGCCGCAACTCGGGCGCTTTGAGCCCGCTGTCGCAAAGGGAAGCCCTACGGCGCCTGGGTGTGCGCGGCAGCAACCGGGACGCGATGGGCGGGAGTTAGATCACGGGCCGTTCGACGACGGGTTCGTGCGTTTTGCGGAACAGCCGGCGGGTGCCGGGATCCCAAAAGATCAGGTACAGGGCAAAGAGGAGCGCCGTCAGCGCCGCGGCCACCCTGGCCAGTGCCAGGGCAAAGCCCAGGTCCTGGGTCTGAAGATACGGGAAAACGTCCAGCTGGTCCGAGATGGCGTAGATCATGAAGAAGGACACTACGAAATACAGCGCCTTCACCTGCCAGTCGTTGCGGATGCCGGTCACGGCGAACAGGGGTATCAGCCAGACGACGTACCAGGCCTGGATGATGGGGGCCAGCAGCACCACCGCTGCCAGGGAGAGCGTAAGGCGGCGCATGAGGCGGTCGTAGTCCCCCTTGAGAATCTGCCAGGCGATGATGCCCACCGCAAGCAGCTTCCCGGCGTCGAACACCCAGCCGGCGGGAACCGACCCGTCGAAACCCAAAGCCGTGGCCAGGGATGCAACCACCATGCCGATCAGGCCCACGGGGGCATACCAGATGGAGATGCTGCCGGGAGCTGAAAGACCGTTGATCCAGCCAAAGCCAAATCCGTTAACCATGCTCATCGCGGTCAGGAGCCCCAGGCTCAGTCCGGCCGTCAGCGCCCAGAAGGCCGTCTTTCGTAGCCATCCCGCCTTCCTGCCGGCCCACAACAGGCCGATGAACGGCAGGAAGACAATGGTGATGGGCTTCACCGCGATGGACAGCGTGACCAGAATGATGGCGCTGATCTGCCGGTGGGTTGCGGAATAGTACAACCCGGCCAGGGCCAGCCCGATCATCAGTGAGTCGTTATGCACACTGGCGATGAAGTTGGTCAGGAAGAGCGGATTGGCCACGGTGAGCCAGAGTGCCCTGTGGGGGTTGACGCCGTGCAGTTCGGCGAGGCGGGGCACGTAAATGACGCACAGCGCTACCCCGGCCAGGGAGGCCAGGCGGAACAGCATGATGCAGGCCTCGGGCTGGACGCCGGTGACCCATACGATGAACTGTTCGAGCCATAGGAAAAGCTGCCCGTAGGGAACCGGCGCCTCGGTCCACATCTTGTCGGCGCCGAGCTGGAAGTAGTTGGACAGGGCGGAGATGCCGTGTTCGTAGGGGTTGAATCCCTCCACCATCAGGCGCCCCTGGCCGATGTAGGCGTATACATCCCGGCTGAACAGGGGCACGCTGAAAACCATGGGAAGTCCCCACGCCACCACGGCGCTCAGGGTGGCCCTCCGCGCCTGGTCACCCCACACGCGGACTTTCTGCCCAAGCCGGAGCCACGCGCGCACCAGCAGCATGCCCCCTCCGGCCACCAGGACAATGGACAGGGCCACGCCCGGGGCCTCGGTGCGCATCCAGATGAAGAGGGGCATGCGGCGCAGTTCGGAAACGGGGGCCAGCCAGCCAACGCCGATCGATCCGATCAGCATGAACATGGAACCCAGGAAACCGGCAAGCAGGGGCGAGCGGGGATTGTCCACCTCGGCACTGCCTTCCCCGGCAATGCCGGCCGCCGCCATCTCCCCCATCGCGGGCACGGGCGCCGTCATCTCAGGATCGTCCAATCTTCGTGCGTTTCCGCTGTTCACCCGGCGGCCCACGCGGGCTGGCCGGGACAAGGTTTAAAGGGCGGAAGGGCGACCCGCCGTGTACCCGAAATCCTAGCATCGGCCGGGCGTCAGGGAGTGTAACGGTAGGCTGGTCCGGTGCCTATATCTAACGAACGAATCGTCTGGATCGACTGCGAAATGACCGGTCTGGACATCAAGAACGATGCCCTGATCGAGGTGGCTGCCCTGGTCACCGATTCGGAACTGAACATTCTCGGGGACGGCGTTGACGTCGTCATCAAGCCCGACGACGCCGCCGTAGCGCAAATGTCCGATTTCGTCCGCGACATGCACACCAAGTCAGGGCTGTTGGCGGAACTGCCGAACGGCAAGACGATGGAAGAGGCGGAAGCCGCCGTCATGGAGTACATCTCCAAGTGGGTCCCGGACCCGCGGAAGGCGCCGCTCGGCGGCAACTCGGTGGGGACGGACCGCGTCTTCCTGTCCCGGGACATGCCTGCCGTGGTTGAGCACCTCCACTACCGCGTCATTGATGTCAGCACCATCAAGGAACTCTCGCGCCGCTGGTATGCCAGGGCCTACTTCCAGTCACCGGCCAAAAAGGGCGGCCACCGCGCGCTGGGAGACATCAAGGACTCTATTGATGAACTCCGCTACTACCGGGAAGCAGTCTTCGTTCCCGCTCCCGGACCTGACAGCGCCACGGCGCAAAAGATTGCCCGGGCAATCACCAATGGCGATGCCGGGGTGGAGGCAGCAGAGTAATCTGCGCCACGTTCGGATGAAATTTTGCTGAAAACCGCAAAAGTGGACGAAGCACCCCTTCCGAGCAGGTAAGCTATTTGAGTTGCGTTTCCAGGGAGCCGCTGAGGCGGAAATCCCTTGAGGCACATGGTGGGCGTAGCTCAGTTGGCAGAGCGCCTGGTTGTGGTCCAGGAGGTCGCGGGTTCAACCCCCGTCGCTCACCCTCACGGGGCGGCACATGCAGCCGTCAATAAGGGAGGCCGCACCGGATATCCGGTGCGGCCTCTTTTGTTGTGCCCCGCCGGGGTACGTGCATTGCAGCCGGGGACACCGCGAAGCCAAAGGACTACTGACATGACCGTTCTGCCGATCACCATCTGGGGCGAGCCCGTCCTGCACCGCCGCGCCGCCGAGGTGGAGGTGTTCGACGACGAACTGCGGACCTTGATCGCCGACATGTTCGAAACCAACGATGCCGCAAACGGTGTGGGCCTTGCCGCGCCGCAGATCGGCGTCGGCAAGCGCATTTTCGTCTACAAGTACGCCAATGACGACGGCGCTCCCCCAGCCGGCGTCGTGGTCAATCCTGTCCTTACCGTCTCCAAGGTTTCCGGGGCCGCACCGGACCCGGACGAGGAGGAAGAGGGCTGCCTGTCTTTCCCGGGTGAGCAGTACCCGCTCAAACGCGCCGAATGGGCCCGTGTTGAGGGTTTCGACGGGGATGGCAATCCCGTCAGGTTTGAGGCCACGGGCTGGTTTGCCAGGGTGATCCAGCACGAGTACGACCACCTGGATGGCAAGCTGTACGTCAACCGACTTATTGACCGCTATTCCCGGAAGGCCATGAAGCAGGCCAAAAAGAACGGCTGGGGCGTTCCGGGGCTGACGTGGATGCCCGGAGTCGATCCGGATCCGTTCGGCCACTGAAGCCTTTGAACAGGGTCAGCGGGCCGTGATGGTCTGCTGCTTCGGGCATGAACCGAGGACCTGCTTCATGGCGTCCTTTTCCGCCGCAGTGACCCACAGTCCGTAAGCCGCTTTCACTGAGATCTGGCGGGCCACATAGTGGCAGCGGATGGCCGTGTTTTTGGGCAGCCAGGTGGCGGCGTCCCCGGCGCTCTTCTGCTGGTTGGCTGCACCATCCGCGGCGATGAGGTTCAGCGGATCGTTGGCCAGGTTCTGGCGCTCCTTGGCCCCCAGTCCCTGCGCTCCCTTTTGCCAGGCATCGCCAAGTGCCACCACGTGATCAATCTGGATGGCGCGGCTGCTCTCGGAGCCGCGGCGGAAGTCAACGTCCCTGCCCGTATACGGTTCGCGGAGGTGCCCGGCCGTTACCCTGCACGTGGAGCCCTCGGAAAACACCACGCCGGACAGATCCCTGCGAAGGATGTCGTTGCGGGTATCGCACCCGTTCCGGTCGACGTCCAGCCATGCCTGGCCGAAGGCCTCCCGGCTGTAGTTGGCGCCCGGCGCCCGGCCTTTCACGGCCAGGCCGTCCAGCGCCGACAGGGCCGTACCGGGCGGCACCGGATGGGGCTCCTGCACCGGCCTCATCCAGCCGGCGTCGAACACGGGCGCCTCGGATGGTCCCTGCTGCGTTGGCCCAGCCGCGAATTGGCCGGCTGTGAAGAACCAGCCGAGGGCGGTGACGATGCCCAGCGCGGCTGCGGCCAAAATGGCCCAGGCCTGCCGGGAACGGCGGCGTGCGCGGCGGTACGCAGACCAGCTGGCGGTCACGGCGTAAACGGCGGAAAGGGAAAGTCAGGCACCCCAAGAGCCTAGGTCAAAGCGCCAGGCCGGCCAGTGATATCCACACTGTTGGGGACGAGTGACGGGTCACACGTCCCCCCGGCCCCTACTGCTCCTTCGTAACCCTTCGAAGGTCCTCCTCGGCGATTGCCAGCAGGCCCTCGAGCTGGCGTACCCGCTCATCGCTGACATCGCCCGTCTTCTGCCCTGCACGCGCGCGCTCAAGCAGGCGCACAGCTTCCTTGTGGTTGGCTTTTGCCACGTCCAGGGCGTGTTCGAGGGTGGTTTCGTGCTGAAGAGTCGATTCGTTGTCCATGCCACCAGTCTGGTCCCGTTTCCCGGCTGATTCCAGAGAACCAGCCGGGAATTCGCAGGGCGTGTCGGCAGGGTGCCTTAGACGGCGATGGCCGCCAGGGCTGCCGCGCTTTCCTTGGCAGGGAACGACGGCGGGTTCACGCCGGCCATTTCCTCCATGACGCGAACCACCTGGCAGCTGTAGCCGAACTCGTTGTCGTACCAGACATACAGGACGAGGTTCTTGTCCGTGGATACCGTGGCGAGGCCGTCCACGATGCCTGCGCGGCGGGAGCCGACGAAGTCAGTGGAGACAACTTCCGGGGAGTCGATGTAGTCGATCTGCTTGCGCAGGTCCGAGTGCAGTGACATCTCCCGCAGGTAGTTGTTGACCTCGTCCTTGGTGGTGCCGTTCTCAAGGGTGAGGTTCAGGATGGCCAGCGATACGTCCGGGGTGGGGACGCGGATGGAGCTGCCGGTGAGCTTGCCCAGGAGTTCGGGCAGGGCCTTGGCCACAGCCTTGGCGGCACCGGTCTCAGTGATGACCATGTTCAGCGCCGCGGAACGGCCACGGCGGTCGCCCTTGTGGAAGTTGTCGATCAGGTTCTGGTCATTGGTGAAGGAGTGGACCGTCTCAACGTGACCGTGGACCACGCCGAACTTGTCGTTGATGGCCTTCAGCACCGGAGTGATGGCGTTGGTGGTGCAGGACGCTGCCGAGACGATCTTGTCCGAATCTGTGATGTCGCGGTGGTTGATGCCGTGGACAATGTTCTTCAGCTCGCCCTTGCCGGGAGCGGTCAGGAGGACCCGGGCCACGCCCTTGCTCTGCAGGTGCTGGGACAGTCCTTCAGCGTCCCGCCAGCGGCCGGTGTTGTCCACCACCAGGGCATTGTTGATGCCGTACGCGGTGTAGTCGATGGTGGCGGGGTCGTTTGAGTAGATGACCTGGATCTGGACGCCGTTGGCCGTGATGGTGTTGGCGGCCTCGTCAATCCGGATTGTGCCTTCGAAGGAACCGTGGACGGAGTCGCGGCGCAGCAGGCTGGCGCGCTTGGACAGGTCGTTGTCGGAGCCGCGGCGCACCACGATGGCGCGCAGCCGCAGCCCGTGGCCGCCACCGGCCTTTTCGATGAGGAGGCGGGCCAGGAGGCGTCCAATGCGGCCGAAGCCGTACAGCACGACGTCGGTGCTGGTGCGGTCGTCACCGCCCCGCTTGCCCACGATTTCTGCCAGTTCGGCGCGGAGGAACTCCTCCAGGGTGGCGCCGTCGCCTTCTTCCTTGAACTTCTGGTTCAGGCGGGCGATGTCGATCGCAGCGGCTCCGAGCTCAAGTCCGGCGAGTGTGTTGAGCAGGGGTGCGGTGTCCTCCAGGAGCAGTTCGTCCTTGCTCATCCGGCGCGCAAAACGGTGTGCCTTGAGGATGTTCATGGTGGACTTGTTGATCAGGCTCCGGCCGTGGATGCTGGTCACCACGTTGTTTTCGCGGTACAGCCTGCCGATGACCGGGATCATGGCCTCAGCCAGGGCCTCCCGGCCCATCCACGTATCAAGACAAGAATCAGACGTCTGGCTCACAGAAATACCTTCCTCGGTTCAGCCGTGTACGTCCTCGTACACGGATGTAGGCCACCTGATGATGTCCAGGGGCACCGGCACCTGCAGGGATGACCCCCAGGCACCTGGATCGCGTGCAAAGAAAAACCGCCGGCTGCGAACGCAACTTTCGGCGGTAGAACTCCTGCGTCCGGTATCCATTCTAATTTGGCGCCCCGCACGGAACACGCTTGCGCTGCGTGAAATCACTCACACGGTATGCGGCGGTGCCCTCTCAGTTATGCATGGCGGCATACAGGTTCAGGCTGGCGGAGAAGACAAGCCAGGAGAAATACGGCAGCACCAGGACCCCGGCGGCGGCGTCGACAGGTCCGAACCTCAGGGTGAGGAACGCAAGGGTGCCCGCAAGTGCGCAGATAATCAGGAATGCCGCCCAGAGGGCCGGCGCTCCAAGCATTGGATACAGCCCGAAGAATGCCACCGGCCAGGCAGTGTTGAGCAGCAGTTGGAGTACATAGCCCGTACGGGTGCCGCCGGTCAGGCCGCCCCTGCGCCACACCAGCCATGCCGCTGCGGCCACCCCGACGTACAGGCCCATCCACGTGGTCCGGAACATCCACGTCGGCGGCATCCAGGGAGCCTTCACCGAGCCGGCGTACCAGCCATTGGCATTCAGGATGATGGGGGCCGAGGCGAGCACCCAGGCCAGTGCGGAGAGGGCAAGGAATCCGGCGAGTGCAGCCACCTGTGACCGGGCACCGGCAACAGGTGGCCGGGCGACGGGGCGGGGGGCAGGAATTACGGGCACGGTCCAGCATCCCCGACACATTGCCCGTGGTCAAACGGGATATGTGGATGGGACAGCCGGTACGCCGGGTTCTGTTCTCCCCCGCCGTTACCGGCAAGGGAGCGACGGCCATCCATCTACGAGTACCGTTGCCGGCACCCTCCAGCGGCCTACCCGGACACTCGGGCGGGCAGCCCTCGAACGTGTCCTGTCTGGCCTTGCTCCGGGTGGGGTTTACCTAGCCTTCCCGGTCACCCGGGAAGCTGGTGGTCTCTTACACCACCGTTTCACCCTTACCTGCTGTTCCCGGCCGGGGCCGGGAACGCGGGCGGTCTGTTTTCTGTGGCACTGGCCTGCGGGTTACCCCGAGTGGGTGTTACCCACCACCCTGCCCTGCGGAGCCCGGACGTTCCTCGAGCCACCTGCGTGGCGCGCGGCCGTCTGGCTGTCCCATCCGCGTCCATCCTACCGGCGCCTGGCGGCTGCTGCTGCCGCCGGTAGGATCGGACGGTGCTGATTCTGCTTCCCCCTTCCGAAGGCAAGACACCCGCGCCCAGTGGTCCTGCCGTCGACTGGTCATCCCTGGGCTTTCCGGATCTGAACCCCTGCCGCGCCAAGGTCCTCGAAGCGCTGGGTACGGCCAGCGCGCATGAGGACGCCCTTGCGCTGCTGGGCGTTGGAGCATCGCTGCGGGACGACGTCGAACGCAACACCCGCCTGCACGGCGAGCCTGCGGCGCCGGCACACAGTATCTACTCAGGTGTCCTGTATGACGCGCTGGGCTACCGTACGCTCACGCCTGCCCAGCGCAGGAAGGCGGATGAGGCGGTCGTGGTAATTTCGGCGCTCTGGGGTGCGCTCCGCTTCAGCGACAGCGTCCCGGCCTACCGGTTGTCCATGGGCGCCGCACTGCCCGATATTGGCCGGCTGGCTCCGTTCTGGAAGGCGCATCTTGGCGGGGCGCTTGGAGCCGCAGCACAGGGACACCTGCTGGTGGACTGCCGCTCCAGCACCTATGCTGCCGCGTGGGCTCCGCCGCCGGAACAGACCGTCGCCGTGAACGTCTTCACGGAGACCGGCGGCGTCCGCAAGGTGGTGAGCCACTTCGCCAAGCACACCCGGGGCGAACTTGCGCGGCACCTCCTGGTGAGGCGGGGCAAAGCCCCCGTGTCGCCGTCGGACCTCCTGAAGGCTGCGCGCGAAAAGTGGGACGCCGAACTGGTGCCCGGCACCGCCCGCAAGCCGCACGCCCTGAACATCATCCTGCCCGGCTGACTTACCCCGCGGGGCGCTGCCGGCTGTTCAGGACCATTCGTCGGAGCGGACCAGGATGGCGCCCGAGTCCGGGCAGAAAACAATGTCGTCGGCGGCGGCGGCCCTGATCTCGGCAAGGTCGCCGGGGCTGAGCTTCATGCCCGAGGCCTCGGAGGTGCCGTGGAAGAGGCGCGCTGCGCCGACTCCCCGCTTTGCCAGGGTCTTCTCGTAGACCGCCAGCATTCCGGCATCCAGGCCGGCAGCGAATGCGGCGCGCTGGGCACCGGTCCCCGCTGCCTCCGTGTCCACCTCCGCCAGGGCGGCATCAAGCTCGGCCCTGATGGTTCCGAAAGATCCCTGGATGTCATCGACGATCTGCTGCTGGGCCGCCTGCCGCCCGCGCAGCGAGTCCAGCCGTTCCATGACTTCCAGTTCCGCGTCTTCAAGATCCGAACGCCGCTTGTTCAGTGAAGCGATGTCCTTCTGCAGGGCCACCAGATCCTTGGAGAGCCCGGTGCCGCTGTTGAGCCGGGCCTCGTCGCGTTCGATCCGCGAAGCCACCTGCTCGACGTCGGCCTCGGCCCTTTTCAGCTCGGCCTCGGCGTCGTGGACGGCCACCTTCGCTGCGCCGAGTTCGCCGTTCGCCACGGACAGGGCGGCCTCAAGGTCCTTGATACGGGGATCATTTTCCAGCGTGCGGCGTCGGTTGGCGAGTCCCTTGAGCCTGGCGTCAAGCCCCTGCAGTTCGAGCAACTTCAACTGTTCCGCCGGTGCTGCCTTGGCCACTGTTACCTCCGCTGGATCCCTTCCGGCCGCAGCCGGGCACCGTACCGGCGCTTCCTAGACTCTAGCGCGTGCCCAGCCTCCCGCCTGCCCCGGGGCCCAACGCTAGCCAGGGGTCAGGATGAAATCCCACGGATCACTGTTGGTGGTGCTGACCCGGATCTCCACCTCATGGCCCTGGTCCGCCAGGACGTTGCCCAGGGCTGCCGCCGCCGCAGGCAGCCACAGCCACTCGCTGGCAAAGTGGGACACATCCACCAGGTAGGGCCGCCCGTTGAGGGCAGCCTCCCGCGCCTCCGACGCTGGATGGTGGCGAAGGTCTGCCGTTACGTAGACATCGGCGTTGCTGGCCCGCACCTCATTGAACAGGGAGTCGCCGGCGCCGCCGCATACCGCGATCCGCCGCACCAGTCCGTCCTTGTCACCGGAAACCCGCACTCCCCCAGCCACGGACGGAAGGATGCCGAAAACCCGGGCGGCAAAGTCGCCCAGGCTCATGGCGTCAGTCAGGTCTCCCACGCGGCCGATGCCTTCCTCCGGAAGTCCGTTGGCGGCAACGGTGAGTGGCGCGACGTCCTGAAGCCCCAGCGCGTCGGCAAGGACATCGGAGACACCTCCGACGGCGGAGTCCCCGTTGGTGTGCACCGTCAGCAGCGCGGTCCCGGACTCAATCAGGCGGTGGACGGCCCGGCCCTTTGCCGACGTGGCAGCCACCGACGTGACGCCCTTCAGCAGCAACGGGTGGTGGGTAATAAGCAGTTCGGCTCCCCACTCCACAGCCTCGTCGATGACTTCCAGCGTGGGATCGACCGCGAACATCACCTTGGACACGGACGCCGAAGGGTGCCCTGCCACCAGGCCCACCTCGTCCCAATTCTCCGCAAGGGATTCCGGCCACAGTTCCTCGACGGCCAAGAGCAGCTCAGCCAGCGTGGGGTTGTCCGCGGAACCGGTCGGGGCCGGCGTGTCGGAGGAGGGTTCGCCGTCGTGATCTGCCTGGCCGGTAACGTCGGTGTCCACAGGTTCCATAGTCTTAGTTTTACCCCATTGGGTACCGGCCGCCGCAGATTGCACCGGCCGCGCCGGGCCGCCGGGGAATGATCCTGCGCCGTCAACCATTGAAGAGGTCATGAAAACTTTTGTTCTTGGCGGAGGCTGCTTCTGGTGCCTTGATGCCGTCTACCAGAAGACCAGGGGCGTCACTTCGGTGGTGTCCGGCTACACCGGCGGCCACGATCCGGACCCTGACTACTACTCCGTCTGCAGCGGAACCACGGGCCACGCCGAAGTTGTGGCGGTGACCTTCGATGAGGAAATCATCCCCGCGGAGGTCATCCTGGACATGTTCTTCGCCCTGCACGATCCCACTACGCTGAACCGCCAGGGCTACGACGTGGGCACCCAATACCGGTCCTCGATGTTCTACGAGACCACCGAGGAGAAGATCCTTTTTGAAGAGGCGATCGAACGCAACCAGGCCCTGTGGCCGCATCCGATCGTCACCGAGGTCAGCCGCCTGCCACGGTTCCATGTGGCGGAGGAATTCCACCAGGATTACTACGCCAAACACCCCGAGCAGGGGTACTGCCAGGTGATCATCAACCCTAAGCTGGCCAAGGCCCGGAAATATTACTCTGCGTGGCTTAACGCTTAGCTACCGTTACCCGGCCTCGTTAGGCTGACCTCAGTATTCACCCCTTAGAGATAGGCGTATGTACATGGCACGGATCTATGACGATGTGACGCAACTGGTCGGCGGGACCCCGCTGGTCCGGTTGAACCGGCTCAGCGAGGGGCTGGATGCCACCGTTGCCGTGAAGCTGGAGTTCTACAACCCGGCCAACAGCGTCAAGGACCGCATCGGTGTTGCCATCATCGACGCCGCGGAAAAGTCCGGGGCCCTGAAGCCCGGCGGCACCATTGTCGAAGGTACCTCGGGCAACACGGGCATCGCCCTTGCCATGGTTGGCGCCGCCCGCGGCTACAAGGTCATCCTCACCATGCCCGAGACCATGTCCACTGAGCGACGCGTCATGCTGCGCGCCTTTGGTGCCGAGATTGTGCTTACCCCGGGCTCCGAGGGCATGAGGGGTGCCGTGGAAAAGGCCCAGGAAATCGTGGCCAACACGGAAAACTCCATCTGGGCCCAGCAGTTTGCCAACGAAGCCAACCCTGAAGTCCACCGCAAGACCACCGCTGAGGAGGTCTGGGCCGACACCGACGGCGCCGTGGACATTTTCGTGGCAGGCATCGGCACCGGCGGCACCATCACCGGTGTGGGCCAGGTCCTGAAGGAACGCAAGCCGGGCGTCCAGATCGTGGCCGTGGAACCCAAGGACTCCCCCATCCTGAACGGCGGCGCCCCGGGCCCGCACAAGATCCAGGGCCTGGGCGCCAACTTCATCCCGGAACTGCTGGACACCAACGTCTACGACGAGGTTATTGACGCCACCCTTGAGGATTCGGTCCGGGTGGCCCGCGAACTGGGTGTCAAGGAAGGCATCCTGGGCGGCATCTCCTCGGGAGCCATCGTCTGGGCGGCCCTGGAGCTGGCCAAGCGGCCGGAAAATGCCGGCAAGCTGATTGTGGCGGTCGTGTGCGACTTCGGTGAGCGTTACATCTCCACCGTGCTCTATGACGACATCCGCGGCTGATCAGTCCGCTGTCCGCCCGTTTCCTGTAGAAAGAACTTTGTGGGCTTTTTCGCAAGACTGAAGGAAGACCTCGACGCCGCCCGGTCCCACGACCCGGCGGCTCGAGGTTCTTTTGAGAACTTTTTCGCCTATTCCGGCCTCCATGCCATTTGGATCCACCGGCTGACCCACCGCATGTGGCAGAACCCGTCGCTGCGGTTTCCGGCACGGCTCCTGTCGCAACTGGGCCGCTCCTGGACCGGCATCGAGATCCATCCGGGCGCCACGATCGGCCGGCGCTTCTTCATTGACCACGGCATGGGCGTGGTCATTGGCGAGACCGCCGAGATCGGCGAGGACGTGATGATCTACCACGGCGTAACGCTGGGCGGACGGTCCCTGGCCAGGATCAAGCGCCACCCCACCATTGGCGACCGTGTCACCATTGGTGCCGGCGCGAAGATCCTGGGACCAATCACCATCGGCAGGGACAGCGCCGTCGGCGCCAACGCCGTAGTGGTCAAGGACGCGCCACCGGAATCCATCGTCACCGGCGTTCCCGCCAAGTGGCGGCACCGCGACGCGCAGCGGGAAACCAAACCCGCCGTGGACCCGGCAGAATACGACATCGAATACCGGATCTGATTCATTAGCAGCCATAAACAAGGCGGGCAGTTCCACCGGGTGACCGGGGAACTGCCCGCCTCTGTTATGCGGCAGCGGGGGTACTAGTGCGTGTCCACCGCTTCAACTTCGGACTTGTCCTCGCCCCACAGGGTGTGGAAGGTTCCTTCGGTGTCAACGCGGCCATAGGTGTGCGCACCGAACAGGTCGCGCTGGCCCTGGATCAGGGCGGCGGCCACGCGCTTGCGGCGCAGGCCGTCGTAGTACGCGAGCGACGAGGAAAACACCGGTACCGGGATGCCCAGCTGGACTGCCGTTGCAACCACGCGGCGCCAGGCCGGCAGGGCGTCTGCAATGGCCTTGGTGAATGCCGGGGCGAACAGCAGGTTGGCCGGCTTTTCATCGGCGGCGTAGGCCTTGGTGATGTCCTTCAGCAGTTCGGCGCGGATGATGCAGCCTGCGCGCCACAGGGAGGCGATCTCGTCCAGCTTCAGGTCCCAGCCGTATTCCTTGGCAGCAGAGGTCAGCATGTCCAGGCCCTGGGCGTAGGAGACCAGCTTGGAGGCGTAGAGCGCCTGGCGGACGTCCTCGACGAACGTCTCGGGAATTTCCACCTTAACCTCGTTGCCGGCCAGGAGTTCCTGGCCCAGCTTGCGCTGGGCAGCCTGGGAGGAGAGGGCGCGGGCAAAGACGGACTCGGCGATCCCGGACACCGGGGAGCCGAGTTCCAGGGCTGAGATAACGGTCCAGCGGCCCGTGCCCTTCTGTCCGGCGGCGTCAACCACGACGTCGACGAACGGCTTTCCGGTCTTGGCGTCCACGTGGCCCAGGACCTCCGCGGAGATTTCGATCAGGAAGGAGGACAGCTCGCCCTTGTTCCACTCGGTGAAAATCTTTGCCTGTTCGGCAGGCTCGATGCCGGCGCCTGAGCGCAGCAGGTCAAAGGCCTCACCGATGACCTGCATGTCGGCGTACTCGATGCCGTTGTGGACCATCTTGACGAAGTGTCCCGCACCGTCGGTGCCGATCCAGGCGCAGCAGGGCTCGCCGTCGACCTTTGCGGAGATCTTCTCCAGCAGCGGGCCGAGGGCTTTGTAGGACTCCTTGGAGCCGCCCGGCATGATGGAGGGGCCGTTCAGTGCGCCTTCCTCACCACCGGACACGCCGACACCCACGAAGTGCAGGTCCTTCTTGGCCAGTGCTGCTTCCCGGCGGCGGGTGTCCTCATAGTGGGAGTTGCCCGCATCGATAATGATGTCCCCCGGCTCCAGCAGCGGCTCGAGCTGCTCGATCACAGAGTCCACCGGCTTGCCGGCCTTGACCATGATCAGCACGCGGCGCGGCTTCTCCAGGGAATCAACCAGTTCCTGCAGGGTTTCGGTCCGGATGAAGTCCCCTTCGGAGCCGTGCTTCTCCAGCAGGGCGTCGGTCTTCTCCACCGACCTGTTGTGCAGGGCAACCGTGAACCCGTTCCGGGCCAGGTTGCGGGCAAGGTTGGCGCCCATGACGGCGAGGCCGGTGACACCGATGTGTGCAGACATCAATAACTCCAATTCATTGTTCGCCTCGGCTGCCGCTTTCCGCAGGAGGGAAGGCGCCGGGGCAGATCAGGGGGTCGGAATAAAGCATATATATTCTGTCGGTGACGCGAAAGTAACGTCCGCGTCATGGAACCGATTGTGTCGGTGCCAGTCTAGGGCTGCTGCGCCGCAGTGTCCCGGGCGGGCGGGGCCGGGCTGCAGTCCGGAGGCCTGCCAACAACTAGGCTTGGATTCATGACCAGCAGCCTCCACCACCGTGCCATCGACAACCTGGGCACGCGGATCATCTCAGGGGATCTTCCTGCCGGCCATGTCATGCTGGCCGAGCAGCTTGAGGTTGAACTGAAGGTGTCCCGGTCGGTCATCCGGGAAGCGGTGCGGGTGCTGCAGTCGCTGGGGCTGGTGGAAACCACCAAGCGCGTGGGCATCCGGGTCTTGCCGTCAAGCCGTTGGAATCCCTTTGATCCGCAGGTGATCAGGTGGCGCCTTGCCAGCGACGCACGCGGCGCCCAGCTGCGTTCCCTTGCCGAACTGCGCGCAGCAGTGGAACCGGCCGCTGCCGAGCTGGCGGCGCAGAACGCCCCCGCACCCCTGCGGATGGAACTCGTTGACGTTGCCCGCGCCATGCGGGAGGCCGGCAACAACGGCGAAGTTGCGCGCTTCCTGGAGCTGGACATCCGCTTCCACTCGCTGCTGCTCTCGGGGTCCGGCAACGAGATGTTCGCGAACCTCATGGGGCAGGTTGCCGAGACCCTGACCGGCCGCACGGTCCATGGGCTGATGCCCGACCACCCGCACCAGGCTGCCCTGCAGTGGCATGAGGATGTGGCGGAGGCAATCGCCAGGGGCGATGCCGCCTCGGCCCGCGAAGCCTCAGACCGGATTATGCGGCGGACCATGTCCCAAATGGCCGATACGTGGACGGAGCAGCCCCGGGTGTTCATCCCCGTTCGGCAGTAGGAGCCGTGCTGCCGTGTGCCGGAACGCCGGGGTTTGCGACACAGAACGAACATGACTTTTTGTTTCCGGCAGTTCACGGTATATTCATTGCAGGCCCTCCCCCGCGGCATCCCCCAATAGTCGCGGTGGAGGGTTTTCCAATGTCCGGAAACAGCCGGAAGGCGCCCCGTACCTAGGCTGCTCCCGCCGCAGTTTCCCTGAGGTGCCAGCCGCCGCCGAGCCCGTCACGCTGGAGGTACAGCGTGGTCAAGGCGGACCTGCTGTTGTTTCCCAGCCTGACCTGCAGCTGCAGGACCTCAACGTCGACGCCGCTGTTGCCCTTTGGCATGCGCCGGCTGGTCTCCCACCAGTTGATGCGCTCAAACCACCTGACGGGTTCGGCACCTACAGCCCATTCCCTGCCCCGGCTCAGCACCGCCGTCGGAATGCCGTTGCTGTTTGTTTGCACGATGACCTTTTCCATTCCTGCAACGTAAGGCAGGGGTCTGACAATGGCGGCCGCATCCAGGTATGAAAAAGCCCCGCTGCCTGCGCCGCGATGGGCAAGGCAACGGGGTTTTCGTGGTGGGTCCTACCGGGATCGAACCGATGACATCCACGGTGTAAACGTGGCGCTCTACCAGCTGAGCTAAAGACCCAAAACGCGTTGATCCCGGCCGTTCCGCCGTAACCAACGAACATAGACTCTACCCGACTCCCGGCACGAAACGCGAATCCGGGCGTGCCCGCTCCGCTACAGGGAAGGAAGTTCAACCGCGAGGTAGCCCAGCGCCTGGCTTACCCCCGCTTCGAGTTTGATGGTCGCCTTCTCATCACCGCGGGTGGCACCCCTGTTGATGATGACCACCGGCTTGTTTTCCTTGGCGGCGTGCCGCACAAAGCGCAGGCCGCTCATGACCGTCAGGGAGGACCCCGCCACCACCAGCGCCGCCGCCTCGTCCACCACGGCATACGAGCGTTCCACCCGGTCCTTGGGCACGTTCTCGCCAAAGTAGACGAAGTCAGGTTTCAGTGTCCCGCCGCAGGCAGGACAAACTGCCACCACGAAGCTGCGGATAAGCGTCTGGTCCTCAACCGTTGCGTCCGCGTCGGGGGCCATTTCCACGAGGCCGGTCGCGGCTGCCTGTTCCAGGAATCCGGGGTTGAGTTCCTCGAAGACGCCGGCCAGGAGGCGCCGGGAGTAGGTACGTCCGCAGTCAAGGCAGATGACCTGGTCATACCGGCCATGGAGATCAACGACGTTCGAACTGCCCGCGTCCTGGTGGAGGCGGTCCACGTTCTGTGTAATGAGGCCGGTAAGGTAACCCCGGCGTTCCAGCTCGGCGGCGGAAAAATGTCCCCGGTTGGGGTCCGCGTGCCTCATATGCGACCAGCCGATATGGTTCCGGGCCCAATAGCGCTGGCGGTTGGCCGGGTCGCGGACGAACTCCTGGTACGTCATGGGCGACCGCGGCGGCGAATCCGGGCCGCGGTAATCCGGTATTCCCGAGTCGGTGCTGAGACCCGCACCCGTCAGCAGCGCGAAGGGAGCGCCGGCGAGCAGGTCCCGGATCCGGGCCAGAACTTCCAAATCAGCACCTGAAAGCGGCTCAGGATCCACGGGCGGCATGCTGGCGAAACCCGTAAGCCCGGTGCCGCGCCGCTGCCCATCCATGCCGTTCAAGCCTGCTTTAGACCCGCGAGGACTTTGCGGTATTCGGCGAAGTCGCGGGCTTGGCCACGCGGGTTCACCACGCTGTAACGGACCCGGCCCTCTGCGTCGATGATGAAGGTTGCGCGCTTGGCCATGCCGCTGCCGGCATCAAACACGCCATAGGCCCCTGCGACACCGCCGTGCGGCCAGAAATCGGCCAGGAGGTCAAAGGTGTAGCCCTCCTGGGCGGCATAGGCGCGGAGGCTGAACTTGCTGTCCACGGAAACTGCCAGGACCACGGCGTTCGAATCCTCAAACAGGCCCAGGTTGTCCCGAATCTCGCACAGCTCGCCGGTGCAGATGCCCGAGAATGCGAAAGGATAGAACACCACTGCCACATTCTGCCCGCGGAATGACGACAGCCTGACCGGCTCGCCGTACTGGTTGGCCAGCTCGAAATCCGGAGCGAGTGACCCCAGGGCAGGGACCTCGGCGGAAGCGGCCTCAACCGCTGCCGTCATTTGTTCTTCCTGCTGACCAGGCGGGTGGCGCTCCAGTCCTTCGATACCCCGGCAGAGGTGGTGACATGCAGGCCGGCAGTAGGCGCGGCTTCCTGGATGTCCGCAGGCGAAACATAGCCGTCCCTGCCGGACTTGGGGGTGAGGACCCAGACAACGCCGTTTTCGCTCAGTGTGGTGAGCGAGTCCACCAGGCTGTCCACCAGGTCACCGTCGCCGTCACGCCACCAGAGGATGACGGCATCCGCTACCTCGTGATCGTCCTCATCCAGCATTTCGGAACCGGTGAGGTCCTCAATATCGTCACGCAAGTCGAAATCGACATCGTCGTCGTAACCGAACTCCTGAATCAGATCCCCGTTTTTGAAACCTAATTTTTCCGCCACATTTACCGAAGTGGCGGCGTCGGCCTCGCTCACGTGTTCCTCCAATACCTCATATATGCGGTGCGCATAGTGATTTCCATTACTCCCAAGCCAACACCCTTTGTGCCTGCGCTTCAAGCTGCCGCCCCCGGGATTGCGCATATTCTGCGTCACATGCGGTTACGGCGGCCCCACTGCAGGGGCTTTTCGTCACACAACCAGTATGACGAACGAAATACAACCGGAGCGCCCGGGGGGCAGCTACGCATCGTCTTCCCGTCAGGGCTAGAGTGGCTGGTGACAACTATGCCTGCGGGACGAGAACCTTGTGACTCCGTGCAGACATAGGAGCGCTAGGAAGCTGCCCGGCACACATGACCGGGCTGTTGTAACCGATACGTCGCACACGGCGTATGTACGCCGGGCAGTCACCCTGCCTGGCCTGAGTGCGCCGATTCATGCGCGCAAAGAGAGGTTGGACGTGGCTGCAGGAGAAGATACCTCCCATATCCTCAGCGGGTTGAC
>NZ_JAYXNX010000050.1:0-560 GCF_036455295.1 Pseudarthrobacter phenanthrenivorans
CCCAGCTTCGCCGCCTGGATCGGCGTCATCCGGTGATGCCCGTCATGCAGCAACGGGATCTCCGGACCAAACTCATTCCGCACCGCCTCAAACACCGTGGGCAGGTGCCGCAAATACGCCCTGGTATCCCAGTCCTCCTCCTGCGGGAACGCACCCCGCCCGGCCGGTTCGTAGTCATACCGCTCCCCCGACGCCTGCGCCTGCGCCGCCACCCCATACACGGCCTTGATCCCCGGGACCGCGGTCTGGATCCGGATCGACTTATAGCCCAGCTCCAGATGTTCCCGCACCGAATCAAACAACGACTCAATATCGGACCCCGACGCGTGCCCGTACGCCCGCAACCCATTCCGCGACGCACCACCGAGCAACTGGTACACCGGCATCCCCGCGAGCTTGCCCTTGATATCCCACAACGCCATATCCACCGCAGCGATCGCCGCCATCGTCACCGGACCCCGACGCCAATACGCACTCCGGTACAGGAACTGCCACGTATCCTCAATCCGGTGCGGATCCTTCCCGATCAACAACTGCGCCACATGCTCCTTCAAATACGC
>NZ_JAYXNX010000051.1:0-426 GCF_036455295.1 Pseudarthrobacter phenanthrenivorans
CCGCGGGTGAGGCGGCCTGCCAGGACGCCGGCGCCGGCGGCGAGGAGCAGGAATGTTCCGGGGCGGTTGCGGGCGAAGCGCTGGACTTCATTGAGAAGGTCGCCGGGCTCGCGGTTTTCCAGCCAGGTGGCCATGGAAGAGGTGCGTTCGGCTGCCTGGCGGACCAGGTCGCTGGCTACGCCCTGCTGGTCCGGGGCGGTGGCCATGCTGTGCAGCTGGCTGGAGATGTTGCGGATGCCTTCGGCGGCCTTCTGCTGCTGGGTGCCGGCCTGGGTGGTGAGTCCCGATTTGGCCTGGTGCAGCAGGTCCTGCGCGTTGGCCTTGGCCTCATAGGCCACGTTCGCGGCCTCGCTCTTGGCCGTTTCGGCGACGCCCTGGGCTGCGGAGGCAGCATGGCCGGCCACGTTCGAAGCCTCATCCTTGGCT
>NZ_JAYXNX010000052.1:0-395 GCF_036455295.1 Pseudarthrobacter phenanthrenivorans
CCTCGCCGCCGGCGCCGGCGTCCTGGCAGGCCGCCTCACCCGCGGACTCACCGCAGGCGCCCCGGAATCGCAGGGACAGGTGCAGGGTTCTGCCCAGCACCGGGCCGTGCAGCCGGCACCGGTGGCACCCCTGCACCAGGAGACTGTTTATGCCGCCGGCACCGATGATCTTTTCAACGAGCCAGTAGTGGGCAGCGCCGCTCCGGTGTCCACCAGCACCCTGCCCTCGGGTACCGCTGAGGAAACTCCCCTTCGCTTCGAGGACGACCCATACCGGGCTGAAAACGGTGTCTACAGCGCTGACGAGCAGTTCGGTACTGACGGCACCGGACGCCACGGCACGGGTGGTTTGTGATGAGTAGCCAGATTCCGGAGCCGCCGCCCAGTGCGGCGCA
>NZ_JAYXNX010000053.1:0-350 GCF_036455295.1 Pseudarthrobacter phenanthrenivorans
ACCACGATGGAGTGGGTGTCGTTTTTGAAGTAGCGGCGGGCTGCTGCGCGGGTGTCGGAGAAGCCGAAGCCGTCGGCGCCGAGGGTGGCGAATTCGTTGGGGACGAATTGCCGGATTTGGTCCGGGATGGCTTTCATGTAGTCGGTGACGGCGACGATGGGGCCGGTGGCGCCTTCGAGTTGCTGGGTGATGAAGGGGACGCGGGCGGGCTGGCCGGGGTTGAGGAAGGCTTCCTCTTCGGCGGCGAGGCCGTCGCGGCGCAGTTCGTTCCAGGAGGTTACGGACCAGACGTCGGCGGAGACGTTCCAGTCATCGGCCAGGACGCGCTGGGCTTCGAGGGCCCAGGGTAC
>NZ_JAYXNX010000054.1:0-332 GCF_036455295.1 Pseudarthrobacter phenanthrenivorans
CAGCTGATCCACCCCGGCATCAACGAAGCCGGCGCCGTTGCAGCCTTCACCGCCGCCGGAACCTCCTACGCCACCCACGGCATCCCCCTGGTCCCGGTCTACGTGTTCTACTCCATGTTCGGCTTCCAGCGCACCGGCGACGCCTTCTGGGCCGCCGCGGACCAAATGACCCGCGGCTTCATCATCGGCGCCACCGCAGGACGGACCACCCTCACCGGCGAAGGACTCCAGCACGCCGACGGCCACTCCCCCCTGCTCGCCTCCACCAACCCCGCCGTCCTCACCTACGACCCCGCCTACGGCTACGAAATCGGACACATCGTCCGCGCCGG
>NZ_JAYXNX010000006.1:0-39276 GCF_036455295.1 Pseudarthrobacter phenanthrenivorans
CCACCCGGCCAACGCCCGATCCGCCGGCAAATACGCCGACAGCCACGCCATCCCGTCCTGGTCCGGCCGGAACTCCACCCACCGGTCCGCCACCCCCTTGGCATGGCGCTTCTCAAGGCTTTCCGAGTGGTGACGTTCCCGCCACGTGCGGGCCTTGGCCCTGAACCGGTGCGCCGGCAGCTGCCCCACCGGGCACCCCCGGGCCGGGTTGGGGGCGTCCGGGTCCAGGAAATGCGCCTCCAACGCCGCCGCCCCCGCAGCATCCAGGCTTGCTGCCTCGTCCGCCATCACCACCGCGTGCTGCCACGACAACGTCCCTGCCTGCAGCCCCGCAAGGGTCCGCGGCAACGAGGTAACAACGGCATGAGCAGTGGCAAGGAACGATGACGCCGCCCGCGGCCCCAAAGCCAGCACACACCCGATCTCCGCCGCGACCGCCATCTCCTGCGCCTGCACCGTCACATCCGGTCCGGCAACAGCATGGGCGCTCTCCGCGTACGCCACAGCCGCTTTGGCCTTCACAGCTGCGATCCCTGCTTCCACCTCACGGGCACCGGCAAGAATGTCCAGGCAGCCATCCGCCAAACCAGCCAACGGATCCGCCACCGAAAACGGCTCTGGACCAGAACCGTCCACCTCTGAAAGGAGCACGGCAAGGGCGGCGCGCATATCCACTAACGCCCTAACCACCGCCGCTTTCCCCATAAACCCATCATGACAAGGGGGTCTGACATTCTGGCCGTCAAGACGTCAGCTCAGGCCTGCATCCCACTTTCCAACAACTGCTCAAGCCCCTGTTTGAAGCCGGACCGCCCTCCATGGGCCGGGTGCCGGATTTTTGGCGCGGACAGACCACTGCGCTGCAGGCTGTGCTGGGCCACGTTGCCCACCGCCACGATGGAGGTGACTCCGAACAGCTCCGCCAGTTCCTGCCAGAAAGCCGTGCCAAGCTTGGTTTCGGACGGCCTGGGCGTGCGGTTGGACATCGGCTGCCCCGGCTTGTGGGTGTGCCAGGGAAAAGCACTCCACAGCAGCGGCAGGAACTCCACTTCTTCCAGGACTTGCCAGAGCACGGTGGCGGTGGGCTCGGCGGCCACCCCTGCAGCGTCGGGCGGCAGCACGTAGCCCTTGCCGGGGCCGAAGAGCCCAAAGCTATTGGCGGGTCCGCCGAGGATGACCCTGTTGGTGAAGGGCACCCCGGTGATCCGCATGCCCCTGAAGCCCGGTGCCTCCCCCACCAGCAGCACCTTGGGCCGCCGCTCCAGCATCTCCTGCAGGTAGAGCTCAAGGTTGTGCCTGCGCAGCGCGTTTGCCGGAACTTCATAATTGAAGAAGTTGGTGCACGCAGGTCCCAGCTCAACGGTCGCGAGACGCTCAACGAACCCTGTGATGCCTGAATCCGTCATTCGCCGGACTTCTCGAGGACGGCAGCCAAACGCTCTGCTGCAGAGGGATCGGCTTTGTGAAGGCGCGCCTTTCGAAGGTTCTCGCGCACGATCCAGCGAACGTCCTTGTCCTGGCTGCGTGCCCACTTCGCGAGGTGCCCGAAGCCGCTGGCGGGCGCGGCGGCAACGGCAACGCTCCAGCAGTATCCAAGCCCCTGGCGCACCACGCGGAACTGCTCCGACCTCCGGGATGCAGGATCCGCTCCTTTCACCGAGCCGGTAATCCTGTCGAGGATCTCAACCGCCTTGGCCGCATCCTCCGGAGCCTGCAGCAGCCGCGGTTCACAGATCCCGGCCGCAATGGCGCGCTGCACCAGCGGGTCGCCGTCCACCCATTGTTCCGCCAGGGCCCACAGCGCAGGCATGTCGGCGTCCCCCAGCCGCTGCAGGGCCATGGCTACCCCTTCCCGCACCCGCCAGCGGTCGTCTTCGGCCAGCGCCCGGAGCTTTGTGGCTGCGTCAGAGTCACCCTCCGCAAGCAGGCGGCCCAAGCCAATGGCGCCACACATGGCCAGGTACTCGTCGGAGCTCCCAGCGCACAGCCGCACCAGGCGCGGCTCCGCGACGTCGGCAAAGGCCGCAGCCAGTTCGAGGTTGCCGCGGGGACCGGGAAGACCGGACTCAGCGTCCAGGTAGGAGGTCCATTCCCCTTGCGGCAGCGATTCCAGCACCGCCCTGTAATCCGACCGCTTGCTCACCGGAACCTCCTCGCCACCGGACAGATGCTGAACCGGAAAAACTCCTACCAGCGCGGGTGGATGGCTTCACGGAAGTAGTGGTCATAGATCCAGCGGACGCCGTCGTCGAACTCCTTGCCGATGCTGACGGCAGCCGCGGCGGCGTTGGCGCGGGCCTGCTCCACGTTACGGGCGCCGGGAATCACGCTGGTAACTCCGTCCTGGGCAGCGATCCAGGCGATGGCGGCCTGGGCAGTGGTGGCACCGGAAGGCACCAGCTGTTCGAACTCCTTCACTGCCTTAAGGCCCAGCTCGTAGTCCACACCGGAGAAGGTCTCTCCGACGTCGAACGCCTCGCCCTTCCGGTTGTAGTTCCGGTGGTCGTTCTCCGCGAATGTGGTGTCCTTGGAGTACTTTCCGGACAGCAGGCCGGACGCCAGCGGCACGCGGGCGATGATGCCGACGCCTGCAGCCTTGGCGGCAGGAAGCACCTCGTCCAGCGGCTTGAGCCGGAAAGCGTTCAGGATGATCTGCACGGAGGCGGTTCCCTCGTGCCGGATGGCCTCCAGGGCTTCGTCGGTCCGCTCAACGCTGACACCGTAGTTCCGGATGGCACCTTCGGACACCAGGGTGTCCAAAGCGTCGTACACCTCATTGCTGCTGTACACAGGCGTGGGCGGGCAGTGCAGCTGGACCAGGTCCAGGGTGTCAGTGCCCAGGTTCTTCCGGGAACGGTCCACCCACTGGCGGAAGTTGGCCAGGTTGTAGTTTTCGGGGCGCTGCTCCATGCGCCGGCCCATCTTGGTGGCAACCGTGACGCCGAGTCCAGGCTGGTCCGCGAGGAACTTCCCGATTGCCTGCTCGCTCTTGCCGTCGCCGTACACATCGGCGGTGTCAAAGAAGGTGACTCCCGCTTCCACCGAGGCTGCGAGGATGGCCTGCGCCTGTGCCGGGTCCACGTTGCCCCAGTCCGCGCCGAGCTGCCAGGTACCGAGCCCCACGATGGAGACGTTCCGTCCGGTCTTGCCTAAAATCCGCTGTTCCATCCCCCGACTATATGCAACGATGCAACCCGGGGTCAGATCCGACCCCGCGTTGTTCCCGCACAAGCGGAAGTATGACCATCGGTTGCCCTAGGAAGTAACCTGCTCCAGCTTGGGCACCAGCCCCGCTTCCTTGAGCCCCAGGTAAATACGGTCCCGCGCGATGGGCAGGGATGCAAACCGCACGCCCGTCGCGTTCCGGATGGCATTGGCCAGGGCCGGCGCCACCGGGTTGAACGGGCTTTCACTCATTGACTTGGCACCCAGCGGCCCCAGCTTGTCATTGGTGTCCGCGAAGTACACCTCGCTGCGCGGCACGTCCGCAAAAGTAGGAATGTGGTACTGGCGCAGGATGTCCGTGGTGACCTTCCCGGCGTCGTCCACCACCACCTCCTCATACAGTGTGGCGCCCAGGGCCTGGGCGATCCCGCCCTCGATCTGTCCGCGGCACTGGCGCGGGTTGACCACCACGCCGGCGTCCGCCGCCTGGACGCTTTGGAGGATCTTCAGTTCTCCGGTGCCGCGGTTCACCGCCACCCGGAAGCCGTGAACGTTGAACGCCACGGAGCGTGGAGTGCCGCCCCAGCGCCCTTCCGCGGAAAGTTCGACGCCGGCATCCGCGGCAGCCTGCGCCAGCTCAGCCAGCGCCACGGACTTCCCGTCGATCACCACGGCGTCGCCGTCGAGGACACATGCGGAGGCCTGCGTCTGCCGGATGCCCGCGGCAAAGGCGCGGATCCGGACAGCCAGCTCTTCCGCTGCCGCAAGGGTGGCCTTGCCGGCCACCACGGTGCCGGCCGACCCGAACGCGCCGGTATCGTGCTCCACCAGGTCGGTGTCGGATTGGCGCACCGCCACCTTCGATGCTTTCGTGGACAGGGCCGTGGCAGCCAGCTGGGCGTGCACCGTGGTGGTGCCATTGCCGAACTCGGCGGTTCCGACGTCGGCCTGGTACGTTCCGTCCGGCAGGAGCCGGACGTGGGAGTGGGCAAAGTGCCCACGCGGCGGCACGGTGTCGATCATGGACAGGGCAGCGCCCTCACCCACCATCCAGTCCGGGCCAAGATCATCCAGGCCTGCCTCCCGGTACCTGGCCTTGCCTCGGTCCAAGGCGTCCCGCACCAGGTCCAGGCACTGGTCCAGCCCGTAGCTGCCGTAATGGACGTCCTCCTCCGGGTCGGGCTGGGTGGACAGCATGTGATCGCCCTCCCGGACCATGTTCCGTCGCCGGAACTCCAGCGGATCCATCCCGATCCCTGCCGCCAGCTCATCCATGGCGGACTCGATGGCGAAGATCATCTGGCTGAGCCCATACCCGCGGAACGCGCCGGCAGGCACGGTGTTCGTATATACCGAGCGCGCGTCCACTTTCTTGTTCGCGCAGTTATAGACGGCCAGCGACTCCCCGCAGCCGTGGAACATGACCCCGGGACCGTGGTTTCCGTAGGCACCGGTGTTGGTGACCACGTCCAACTCCAGCGCGGTAAGCCTCCCATCAGTGCTGGCTCCGGCCTTGAGCTTGATGGTGAACGGGTGCCGGGTGGTGGTGGCCGTGAACTGTTCGGTGCGGGTCAGTTCCAGCTGGACAGGCCGCTGCAGTTTCAGGGCGGCGAGCGCCACCAGGTCCTCGGTGAGGACTTCCTGCTTGCCGCCGAACCCACCCCCCACGCGCCCGGCCACCACGTGCACACTGTCCTCGTCGAGCCCGAAGACCCGGCACAGCGTGCGGCGGACCAGGAACGGCACCTGGCTGGAGGTACGGACCTGGAGGCGTCCCTGGGCATCCACAGAGGCGACGGCGGAATGGGTCTCCAGGGCAACGTGCTGCACCCGCTGGGTTTGGTACGTCTGTTCGTGGATAAAGTCAGCGGCCGCGAAGCCGTCAGCTATGCTTCCCAGCTCAGAGTGCAGTTCCGCCACCACGTTCCGGTCCGGAGCGGCAATGCGGGACGCGAACGCTTCCTTGTCCCCATGGACCAGAGGTGCGCCGCGCAGGAGGGCCTCCTGTGGCGAGAAGACCGCCGGAAGCTCCTCATACTCGACTGTCAGCACACGGACCCCCGCCTCGGCGGCAGCCACAGATTCAGCCACGACGGCGGCCACCCGCTGCCCACGGAACCGCACCACGTCATCAAGCACCCGGGTATCGTCCGGGTCGTCGGTGAAGAGCTCATGCTGGGCCGTGGAGAACAGCTGCTCCGGCGCATCCTCATGGGTGAAGACCGCCACCACGCCCGGCACGTTCAGCGCCGCACCCTTGTCGATGGACACCACCCGGGCGTGGGCGTGCGGCGAGCGCAAGATCTTCATATGCAGCAGCGCCTGCTGCTGGTCATTCGGGAGGTCCAGGGTGTAGCGGGCCGCGCCCGTCACCACGGCCCGGCTGGCCGGGGCGGGAACATCGTCGCCCAGCCGGCCCGGCTCAGGATCCGGCTGCCCCTCCCCCGCAATGCCGGAACCCTGCCCAGCCGGAGCAGGGTGGCCGGCGTCTCCGCAGACCGCATCGGCGATGGCGCGGTACCCGGTGCAGCGGCAGAGGTTGCCCTTGAGGTTCCGCGGCAGGTTGTCCCTTTGTTCGTCGTCGAACGTGGCCGCCGTCATCACCATGCCCGCCGTGCAGAACCCGCACTGGAAGCCCTGCCGCTCCATGAACTGCTGCTGCACGGGATGCAAGTCCCCATCACCCCTGGCAGCCGCAGCCAGCCCTTCGATGGTGGTGACCGCGCGCCCCTCGGCACGGACCGCGGGGTAGATGCAGCTGTGCACCGGTACACCGTCCACGTGTACAGTGCAAGCGCCGCAGTCGCCGCCATCGCAGCCCTTCTTGACACCGGTGTTGCCCTGCTCGCGCAGGAACGTGCGCAGGCACTGCCCGGGGCGCGGAGCAGCTCCAGCCGGAGCGCCGTTGATCTCGATGGCCATGCTCAGGCCCCTTTCGAAAGTGTCGTGGCCCCGGATCCCGGCATCCTGCCGTTCCGTGGCGGCCAGAAGTCCCCGGACACGGCCGGGCCGGGCGTCCCTTCGGGCGATTCCAGCTCGGCGCGGATTTCCTCGGCAAGCCGGTAGGTCATGTCTCGGCGCCACGCGGGCAGTCCGTGGACGTCGTCGTGGTAGAGCGCCGCCGGGATGGCGTCATCCAGCGCGGCGGCCAGCCGGGCCGCGTCGGGGACTGTGTCAAAGCGCAGCTGCACGGGCCTCTTCGTGGCCGCGGTGACGGTCAGCACCAGGGAGGTGCCGCCGTCGAGCCGTCCAATGAGCAGCGCCCCGGAACGGCCCAGGTTGCTCAGCGACAGGCGGCGGAACGCCACGCGGGCGGAAAGGGACGACGCCGGGAGCTGGACACTGCGGAGCAGCTCGCCGGGTGCCAGGCAGTTTGCCGCGTCCCCGGTGATGAAGTCGGCCACCGGTACCGTGCGGCTGCCGCCGCCGGGAGCGAGGATGGTGGCCGCCCCGTCCAGCCCGGCGCAGAGGGAGATGACAGGTCCGGCGGGCAACGACGTGCAGAGGTTCCCGCCCACGGTGGACATGTTCCATATCTTGAACGAGGCCACAAAGGAATCGCAGCATGCCCGGACCAAGTCCAGGGCCGGCCAGGTGCGGCCGGAGACCTGCGCTGAATCGGGAAGGCTGTACAGCTGCGCGATGGTGCAGGTGGCGGCGAGGTCGATGCCGTCGTCGCTAACGGTGATGGGGGTCCACCCGGCGTCACCGAGGTCCAGCAGGCGTGTGAGCGGCCGGGGCCCGAAGGCGTAGCTGCCGTAGGAGAAAAGGACCGTACCGCCGGCAAGCCAGGCATCGCCGTCGCGCCAGTCTGCGGGGTCGGTGGTGGGGACCACCGCCTCGATGGTGTTCATGTCCATGCGATCTCCTGCGTGCTGAAGTCTGTTGTCTTGAGGTCTGTGGGCGCTGTTGCCGGCGCGCTGTGGTGGATGGTGCCGGTGGTGTCGCGCAGCGGCAGGCAGCTGGCGGCGCGGTTGCGGGCGGCGATCAGTTCGGCGGTGACGGACACCGCCACTTCGGCGGGGGTCACCGCTCCCAGGTCCAGCCCGATCGGTGAGTGCAGCCGGGCAATCCGCTCCGCCGGGACGCCTGCGTTGAGGAGTTCACCGACCCTTTGCAGGTGGCTGCGGCGGGACCCCATGGCCCCCACATAGGCAAGGTCCAGGGTCAGTGCGGTTTCCAGCAGGGGGACATCGAACTTGGGATCATGGGTCAGGACGGCCGCAACGGTGCGGCTGTCCACGCGTCCGCCGGCCGCTTCCGCTGCCAGGTAGCGGTGCGGCCAGTCGGTGACCACCTGGTCCGCCGCGGCGAACCGGGGCTGCGACGCAAACGCCGGGCGGGCGTCCACCAGGGTCACGTGGTAGCCCAGCAGTTTGGCCGCCGGGACCAGTGTCGCGCCGAAATCGTTGGCACCGAAAACCAGCATGCGGGGCGGCGCAAGGCGGGACTCCACCAGGACGGCGGACCCGGTGGAACGGTGGGCCTGGTTGGTGCGGTCCGAGGGGCACTCCCCCGCCCGTGCAACGCGCACCACCCCTGGGCCGCCACGGTGCACCAGGAATTCCACCTGGGCAGCGGGTTCCCCACCCAGCAGCGATGCCAACGTCGGCTCGGCCGCCACACGGAACGCCTCCGGATGGGGAACCACGACGGCGGTAGCGCCCAGGCTGCCCAACCCACGTACCAACGCCACGGATTGGTCCGGGCCAAGTCCGGCGAGTTGCAGCAGGGCCGTCCGCAGGGGGTGGGCGGCTTCGGCGGGGACGGGCTGGATATGGATGGCGAGCTCTCCCCCGCAGGTGAGTCCCGCCGCGAACGCATCGGCGGAACTGAAGCCGAAGACCCCATGGCGCGGAACGTCGTCGTCCATTGCCTCCTGCGCGAGCGCCACAACGGCCCCCTCCACGCAACCGCCGGAAAGGCTGCCCAGCACATCGCCGGACTGCGTGACCAGCATGGAGGTCCCCACCGGCCGGGGGACCGACCCGGATGCACCCACGACGGTGGCCACGGCGAACCGCCGGCCCTCTAGCCGGAGGACCCAGGGGCCCAGCGAAGGGATCAGGTCAAGCATGGCGGCGCTCCTTCTTCCGCAGCGGTGGTGTCCATTGTCTGTCCTGCCAGTCTGTCCTGCCAGGGGCCGGACCAGGTGTTGGTCCGGCCCCTGCCGGTGGTTGGGATAAGCGGTCAGCCGCCCAGCAGGGCGTTGATGGGTCCGCGGGCGAAGTACACCAGGAATCCTGCGCTGACCACCCACATGAGCGGATGGATCTTCTTCGCCTTGCCCGATGCCGCCCCGATCACGGCCCAGCTCACAAAGCCGACGCCGATGCCGTTGGCGATCGAGTAGCTCAGCGGCATGGTGACGATGGTGAGGAAAGCCGGCAGGGCCACGGTGAACTTGGTGAACTTGATCTCGCGGATCTGCGCCATCATCATGGCGCCCACCACCACTAGCGCGGCGGCGGCGACCTCGAGCGGCACCACGCTGGTGAGCGGGGTGAGGAACATCGAGCCGAGGAACAGCACTCCAGTGACCACCGACGCCAGGCCGGTGCGGGCGCCTTCGCCTATCCCGGCGGCGGAGTCGATGTACACCGTGTTGGAGGACCCGGAGGTGGCCCCGCCCGCCACGGCGCCGAAGCCTTCCACGATGAACGCCGACTTCAGCCGCGGGAAGGTGCCGTCCTTGTGGGCGACGCCGGCGCTCTTGGCCAAGCCGGTCATGGTGCCCATGGCGTCAAAGAAGTTGGTGAACACCAGAGTGAACACCAGCATGGTGGCCGCGAGCCCGCCGATCCTGCCGAACGAGCCGAACAGGTCGAAGTGGCCCACCAGGCCCAGGTCCGGCGCCGAAACCAGCCGGCCGGACAGGACGGGCGTGTTCAGGTGCCAGCCGCCTGGGTTGGTGGCGCTGGCCGGGCCCAGTTTCATGACGGCTTCGACGACGGCGGCCAGCACGGTGGTGCCGACGATGCCGATGAGCAGGCCGCCCTGGACCTTTCGGGCCACGAGGATGCCCATGGCAAGGAGGCCGACGACGAAGACGAGCGTGGGCACGGAGGTGATGGAGCCGCCGTCGCCCAATTGCACGGGCGGTCCGCCGGTGGTGGGCCGCACGAATCCCGAGTCAACGAAGCCGATGAAGGCGATGAACAGGCCGATGCCCACGGTGATGGCGGCCTTGAGTTCCTTGGGAACGGCCCGGAAGATGGCGCTCCGGGCGCCGGTGACGCCGAACAGGACAATCAGGATGCCGTTGATGACCACCAGCCCCATGGCCTCGGGCCAGGTGACTTCGTGGATCACGGAGACTGCCAGGAAGGAGTTGATGCCCAGCCCGGCGGCGAGCCCGAAGGGCAGGTTGGCGATGAGGCCGAAGAGGATGGTCATGACGCCGGCGGTGAGGCCGGTGACGGCACCCACCTGGGAAGCGGACAGCCAGCCGCCGGCGACGTCGGTGGGCGCGTTGTCAGCGCTGAACCCGCCCAGGATGAGGGGATTCAGGATGACGATGTACGCCATCGTGAAGAAGGTGACCAAACCACCGCGGAATTCGCGCGCCAGGGTGGAGCCGCGATGGGTGATGTGGAAGAAACGGTCAAGGAAGGAGTTTGATGCCGGCAGCTTGGGCGCGCCGGGGGCCGGCCGGGTGGCGGGCGTACGTGGAGCCGCATGCTCCTCGTGGGAACGGTCCAGGATGGTCATCGAAGCCGCCGGGCCTAGTAGTCGATCCTGGATTCGAGCGTGTTCCAGGTATTGAACGGCTCCAGCGGGGCCGGGGACTGGGGATCGCCCAGCACCAGCTTGGATACCGGCATCAGGGAATCCCTGTCCTGGTTTTCAAAGTATTCGTAGAAGACGGCGTCATCGAAGCCGACGGACGCGGCGTCGTGCCGGTCGGCGGCGTACACCACGCGGCTGATCCGCGCCCAGAGCGCCGAAGCCAGGCACATGGGGCACGGCTCGCAGCTGGTGTAGAGGGTGGCGCCGCTGAGGTCGAAGGTGCCCAGTTCGCGGCAGGCGGTGCGGATCGCCGTGACTTCGGCATGCGCGGTGGGATCGTTGTCCGCCGTGACGCGGTTGACGCCGTCGAACGTCTGTCCGTCCGCCGTGACGATCATGGCCCCGAAGGGGCCGCCGCTGTTGAGGACGTTGGCTGTTGCCAGCCGGATGGAGCGGGCCAAAAACTGTTCGGCCGTGACGGTGGTACTCATGATGCGACTTCCTTTTGCCGGGAAGCCTGACGCCGCGCAATACCAGTAGGACCAGGTGCGAACGGTTACCAGGCTTCAGCATGTGCTGTGAAGGTTAAGTTGCGCCTGGTAGATAGCCTCCCGTGTTCGGGTGCCCGCCTTTGGCAGAATCGAGATTAGCACCGCTTTGTGGTCAGCGCCATAGTTTTCTGGAAATTTAATTTCGCTATGTGAAATCCAGGTTTCGCGTTCTTCACGGCCTGCGAAGCCGGGCGGCCGCACACAGCGGCGTCGACGCAGGTGCGGGACGGCTGGACGCAGGTGCGGGACGGCTGACAGCCGCGCGGGCCGCTGCTAGCGTGGCGGCATGACCCCGTCAAAGACGCCGCCCGAGGTTCTCGACATTGATGGAATCGAAGTCCGGATTTCCAGCCCGGACAAAGTGGTGTTCCCGGAGCCGGGGCTGACCAAGCTCGATCTGGTGCGGTACTACTTGGCAGTGGCCGACGGTGCGCTTCGTGGCGCGGGCGGTCGGCCCATGGTTCTCAAGCGCTTCCCGAAAGGCATCGATGCCGAGCCGTTCTTCCAAAAACGCGTGCCGGAAAACCACCCTCCCTTCATCGATACCACCACGCTGCATTACGCATCAGGGACCTCGGCAGAGGAGGCCGTGATCCGGGATGCCGCGGGCCTGGCCTGGGTCATCAACCTTGGCTGCCTGGACCTGAACCCGCATCCGGTCCGGGCGGAGGACCTTGAGCACCCGGACGAGCTGCGGGTGGACCTTGACCCCATGCCCGGCGTGGACTGGCCGCAGATCGTGGACGCGGCGTACGTAACGCAGGAGGTCCTGGACGACGTGGGCCTGGTGGGATGGCCCAAGACCAGCGGTTCGCGCGGCCTGCACATCCTGGTCCGCATCGCCCCGGAATGGTCCTACCGGGATGTCCGGCTCGCGGCAGAAACCCTGGCGCGGGAAGTCGAAAACCGGGCCCCCGGCCTGGCTACGGCGCGCTGGTGGAAGGAGGAACGCGGTGAGAGCGTCTTCGTGGACTTCAACCAGAACGCCAAGGACCGGACGGTCGCGTCCGCTTATTCCGTGAGGCCCCTCCCGGACGCCCGGGTTTCCACACCGTTGACGTGGGAAGAGATGCGGACTGCCCGGCCTGGCCAATTCACGGTGCCCACGGTGCTGCAGCGGTACGCGGACATCGGCGACCCCCACGACGGCATTGACGGTGCGGCCGGCAGGCTGGACGGGCTCCTGGCCCTGGCCGAGAGGCTCGGGCCCGCGGAGAAGGCCCCGCGCAGCGGCAACGGATCGGGCCGGCGGCAGTCGCTGATGCCGCTGATCGAGGTTGCCAGGACCAGGACGAAGCCGGAAGCGCTGGCGGCGCTGGATGAATGGAAGTCGCGGCACTCCGACGTCGTACCATCCCTCCGTCCGGCAGATGTCCTGGTGGACGGCATGCGCGGGTCCAGCTCACTCTGGTACCGCGTGCGGGTCAACCTGCAGCACATTCCCGAAGCGGGCCGGCCGCCGCAGGAGGAGCTCATAGCGGACTACGACCCCTGGGCCGGCAGGCAATGGCCGGGGCGCCCCGGCTCCTGACGCGTTACTCCCACGCCCGCACCCAGTCCACGCGGACGGCACTGGCCTCGCCAAAGATCCGCTTCTGCGGATAGAGCCCGACGTTGAGAAGCAGATAGTGGGGCGCGTTATTGTCCTGGGTGGGGTAGGACGAGACGAGGCGGCCATCGAAATAGATATCATTTACGCCCGCCTTTCGGTGGACGCCATAGGTATGGTACCCACCGGCCCAGCACCCCAGGATGCCTTTTGCCATCGCGGTTACCGGCGAGTGATAGACGGTCGACATGTCCCCCGCCAGCGGTTCAGCAATGTCGATCTCGCCGGTGGCCGGGAAGTTTTGTCCCACAGTCCACCAGGCAGGCCAGTTATTGATGCCGCCGGAGCAGGTTCCGGGGAAGAAGATCCGGGCCTCGACATAGCCGGTGGTGTACTGGAAGCCGACGTGCCCCGGAACGCCGTCCTTCGGATTAGTCGACAGCAGCGCGCCGGACTCGGCGTCCGACAGCTTAAGGACGGCGTTGCCGTTTTCAACCTTCACGTTGCTGGCGCAGGTCTTGACCCCGTTCTTCATCGAGTTTGAATCGCAGTCCTTGAACCAGTACGGGGTCCAGACGGCGGTGTTCAGTACGTCGAACTCCTCATCGAAAACGAGCTTCCACGTGCCGGGAGGTCCCGCCGGACCCGACTCCGTGCTGGCCACCACCGGCGCATCCTTGACGGAAGCGTCGCTTCCCGAGTCGCCGGCCTTCAGACCGTCGGACTGGCCTGCTCCACCCGTATGATCCTGGGCAGCGGAGGCACCCGAACCGTCCTTCCCGGCGGTCACTTCCGGCGCCGGCCCAGCCGCGCTGGAGCCCGGAGAGGACGGCGCCGCGCCGGCACTTGGCACCGGAGCGTTTTGTCCGCTGCCGGTCCCAGCAGGAGAGTCATCAACGGAACCTTGGCTCCGGACGGCGCTGGCTGACAGGCCTGCGAGGACCAAAAGACAGCAGAGGAACTGCAGCAAGCGGTCTCTGGCTTGGTGCATGGCTTTCCTTCCCTGCCCTTTGCGGAGGCCGGCCGGCCCGGACTAAGCGCCAGGACATGGCTTGTGGCCTATCGTGCAAGGGTAAGGAGAACCCTGGGGTGGCGTCGTGAGTAGCAACTACTCGCCTTTGCGGCTGCCGCCACCCGGGATGCTTTGGATGTACTCGCACCCCCGGGATGCGGACAGGGGGCTATCGCCTGGCCGCGCGCCCCCCGAAGACAGGAAGGGACTGGATCCAGCGGGAGAAACGGCCGGTGGAATGTTGGCGCTCCTCCGGCACATACAGGTCCGGATCGATTCCACCGCCAAGTGGGAGGTAGAACTCCGGGGCGGTGGCTCCTGCGGCCGGCGCTGCCTGAACGGGACGGGTGTCCTGCTGGTACATCGAAACCTCCTTATTTCGTATTGCGGAAAGCAATTTTTGCCTAGTGAAATTCTAGGCGGCTCCGGGAGGAAGGGTCAATACTCCCACCGAACGATCTTTCACCGTGCCGGTCACAAAGCGGATTTTAAATCTGTGATGTACACCACCGGCATTCGGCTGTACGCTGTTATCCAACTCGTGGCGTATGTCACGTAACCTGGGAGCAGCAGGCAGGGTCGTAATGAGCTGGCATCAACGGATGCCGGCTCTTTTTTGTTGGGTCGGCTCCATCGGAAACGCGCATGAAACGCGCGCTTAATTTCAGTGATGGAACCTAGGTTCCACCTACCGGAAGTTGGGAAAAGACCATGAGCAGCAAGATCATTCTCGGCAGCAACCAGTTCGGCAAGGCCGAGGTCCGGGTAGTCAAGATCACCCGCGACACGGACCGCCACCAGATCGAAGACCTCAACGTCACCTCGCAGCTGCGCGGCGACTTCGAGGCCGCCCACCTGGAGGGCGACAACAGCCACGTTGTGCCCACCGACACCCAGAAGAACACCGTCTACGCGTTTGCCCGTGAGGGCATCGGCTCCCCGGAAGCCTTCCTGCTTCGCCTCGGCGAGCACTTCACCTCAAGCTTTAGCTGGGTGGATGGCGGCCGCTGGGAAGCAGAGTCCTACAGCTGGAACCGCATCCAGGCCCACGGCAGCGAACACGACCACTCGTTCGTCCGCAACGGCCAGGAAGTCCGCACGGCAGTGCTGGTTCGCGACGGCGCTGCCGAGCACCTCATCTCCGGCCTGAAGGACCTGACCGTCCTGAAGTCCACCCAGTCCGGCTTCGTTGGCTACCCCAAGGACAAGTACACGACCTTGGCCGAAACCACCGACCGGATCCTTGCCACCGACGTCTCAGCGCGCTGGCGGTTCAAGGCCGGCACCGACTTCACGTCCTTCGATTTCAACAAGAACTACGAAGACGTGAAGAGCCTGCTGCTCGAAGGGTTCACGGAAAACTACTCGCACGCCCTGCAGCAGACGCTTTTCGACATGGGTACCAAGGTCCTTGAAGCCCACCCCGAGATCGACGAGATCAAGTTCTCCATGCCCAACAAGCACCACTTCCTCGTGGACCTCTCGCCGTTCGGCCTCGACAACCCCAACGAGGTCTTCTACGCGGCGGACCGCCCCTACGGCCTGATCGAGGCCACGGTCCTTCGCGAAGATGCCGTAACCGCCGAAAACGCGTGGACGGGCATCGCCGGCTTCTGCTAAGCCAACCCGGCGCCCGGCCTGCCGGAATCGAGGCTTCGGCAGGCCGGCCGCCCGCAAGACACCCGCAGTTCCGCAAGACAGCAGTACCGCAAAACTTCGACGTTAGCCAGACAAAGTTAGCCAGACGATGACGTCTGCCATGAACCAGGAAAGTCTGCCATGAACATCAGGAACAACCCGTCCCTTGACACCAACACGACAGCCGGGGACACCAAGAAACGGACCAAGCGCCCCACCACAGGACGGCCGGAAGACGAACGGCTGTCAATCGGCAGCAGCTTCGCCTACGGCTTCCAGCATGTCCTCACGATGTACGGGGGAATGATCGCCGTCCCGCTCATCATCGGGCAGGCAGCAGGCCTTGCCCCCGCCGACATCGGCATCCTCGTAACGGCAGCCCTCTTCATGGGCGGGTTGGCAACGCTCATCCAGACCCTGGGACTCCCGTTCTTCGGCTCACAGCTGCCGCTGGTCCAGGGCGTTTCCTTCGCCAGCGTCGCCACCATGCTCTCGATTGTCACCAGCGGCGGTGGCCTCCCCGCCGTCTTTGGCGCCATTATTGCCTCTGCCGCCATCGGCCTGCTGATCGCCCCGGTTTTCTCCAAGATCGTCCGGTTCTTCCCGCCGGTGGTCACCGGAACCGTCATCACCACCATCGGGCTGACATTGCTGCCCGTTGCCGCAAACTGGGCCATGGGAGGCAACAGCAAGGCACCTACCTACGGCAGCACCGCCAACATCGGCCTCGCAGCGGTAACCCTCGTCCTGGTCCTGGTCCTCAGCAAGGTGGGAAGCGCCACCCTGTCCCGGCTCTCCATCCTGCTCGCCATGGTTGGCGGAACCATCGTGGCAGTGGTCACGGGAATGGCGGACTTCTCGAAGATCGCCGACGGCCCTATTGCCGCATTCCCCACCCCCTTCCACCTGGGCGCACCCACCTTCGAGCTGGCAGCGATCATCTCCATGGTGATCGTGGTCCTGGTCATCATGACCGAGACCATGGCGGACATCCTTGCCGTGGGCGAAATTGTGGGCACCAAGGTCGACTCCAAGCGCATCGCGGCAGGGCTGCGGGCTGACATGGTTTCCACCCTTGTGGCGCCTGTATTCGGCTCCTTCCCGCAAACCGCGTTCGCCCAGAATGTTGGCCTGGTGGCGGTCACTAAAATCAAGAGCCGCTACGTTGTGGCCGCCGGCGGCGTGATCCTGGTCCTGCTGGGCCTGCTCCCGGTCCTTGGCCGCGTTGTCGCCGCCGTGCCCACCGCCGTCCTGGGCGGCGCCGGCATCGTCCTCTTCGGAACCGTTGCTGCCAGCGGCATCCGAACGCTGGCCAAGGTGGAGTACCGCAACAACATGAACCTGATCATCGTGGCTGCCTCGCTGGGCTTCGGGATGATCCCGATCGTGGCCCCCACCTTCTATGACCAGTTCCCCTCCTGGTTCAGCACCATCTTCCACTCCGGCATCAGTTCTGCTGCCCTCATGGCCATTTTGCTGAACCTGCTGTTCAACCACCTCAAGGCCGGCAATTCCGAGAACCAGTCTGTTTTCGTGGCAGGAACAGGCCGCGTGGTCAGGGAGGAGGACCTCCACTGCCTGGCCGAGGGCGACCGGTTTGAAAACGGCAAGCTCATCGACTGTGACGGCAACGAAGTCCCCATCCAGTCATCAGAGAAGGCATCAGAACACTGATTCTGCCTGGAACAAACTGCGGCGGCCCCTCCCGAAAGGGCGGGGCCGCCGCAGTGCGTGTTGGATCAGCCGATGCAGCGTGGCGTCAGGCGCGGTTCAACTCGCGGGAGATGGCCTCGGCGGCTTCCTTGAGGATGGGCACGGCTTTGTCGGCAAAGTCTTCATCCACCCGGGATACGGGGCCGGACACCGAGATTGCAGCGGGCGTGGGGGCATTGGGCACTGCCATGGCGAAGCAGCGGACGCCAAGCTCCTGTTCCTCCTCGTCAATGGAGTAGCCACGCTCACGGATGAGTTTGAGGTCGGCCAGGAGTTCCTCCACGTCGCCGATGCTCTTTGGCGTGGGGGTGGGCATCCCGGCGCGGGCCACGATGCCGCGGACAGTGTCGTCGTCCAGCTGGGCCAGGATGGCTTTGCCCACGCCGGTGGCATGGGTGTGGGCCCGGCGGCCAACCTCCGTAAACATGCGCATGGAGTGCAGCGACGGCACCTGCGAGACATAAATGACCATGTCCGAATCCAGCACGGCCATGTTGGCGGTCTCCCCCAGCCGGTCCACCAGGATCTTCAGCTGGGGCTGGGCCAGGGCGCCGAGTTGCTTGTTGGCGCCCTCCCCCAGCCGGATAAGGCGGGGGCCCAGCGCATAGCGCCGGTTGGGGAGCTGGCGGATGTAGCCCAGTGATACCAGGGTGCGGAGCAGGCGGTGGATCGTGGGGAGCGGCAGGTCGGTGGACGAGGAGAGCTCGCTGAGAGTGACGTCCCCGCCGGCATCGGTGATGAGCTCCAGCAGTTCGAAGACGCGCTCCACCGACTGCACCCCACCAGAGGCTTTTTCTGCCATTCCGTTGTCTCCTATGGCTCGGAATCCGACAACTCTTATCCGCATCGTGAAAAGAATTGCTTAGAACACCCAAGATACAGCACACCGTTGCCCGCCGCGACGCGGAGGGGCAGTCGTATTCGGAGGGGTTGTGTTTCCATAAAGTAGATAATAATATCCATAATACGAAAACATTCGGATCAGAGCTTAAGCCGGACAAGGCCTAAACAGGAGGACATTCAATGGCGAACCCCAGCCCCGGAAATTCGATCACCCTGCGCGTGGAAGCGCCGTCAAGCTTCAGCGCCACCAGCGAGCTTGCCGCTGCCGTCGGAGCGGCCGGTGCCGCCATTACCGCACTGGATGTCACCGAGTCCCACCACGAGACCCTGGTAGTCGACGTCACCTGCAATACGACGGACGATGCCCACGCAGCACGCGTCAAGGACGCCCTCAACGCCCTCGACGGCGTGACCGTCCAGCACGTCTCGGACCGCACTTTCCTGATGCACCTCGGCGGCAAGCTCGAAGTCGTCCCCAAGGTTCCCCTGCGCAACCGCGACGACCTCTCCCGCGCTTACACGCCCGGCGTCGCCCGCGTATGCCTGGCGATCGCCGAAGATCCCGCGGCAGCCCGCAACCTGACGGTCAAGCGCAACACGGTGGCCGTGGTCACCGATGGTTCCGCCGTACTGGGCCTGGGCAACATCGGTCCCGCCGCGGCCCTGCCTGTCATGGAGGGCAAGGCCGCCCTCTTCAAGCAGTTCGCCAACGTGGACGCCTGGCCCGTGTGCCTGGACACCCAGGACACCGAGGAAATCATCCGCACCGTCAAGCTCCTGGCACCCGTTTTCGGCGGGGTGAACCTCGAGGACATCGCCGCTCCCCGCTGCTTCGAGATCGAGGCGCGCCTGCGCGAGGAACTGGACATCCCGGTCTTCCACGACGACCAGCACGGCACGGCCATCGTGACCCTGGCCGCCCTGGTCAACGCGCTGCGCGTGGTGGACAAAAAGATTGAGGACGTCAGGATCGTGGTCTCCGGCGTCGGCGCTGCCGGCTCCGCCATCATCCAGCTGCTCAAGGCCCAGGGCGCCCGGCACATCGTGGCCGCTGGCCGTTCCGGTGCCATCCACAAGGGCGAGGCGTACAACGATCAGCACCGCACCTGGATCGCCGAGAACACCAACCAGGAAGGCTTCTCCGGCAGCCTGCACGAGGCCCTGGTGGGCGCCGACGTCTTCATCGGCGTCTCCGCCCCCAACATCCTCGGCGAGGAGCACGTCGCCTCCATGGCCAAGGACGCCATTGTGTTCGCCATGGCCAACCCCACCCCGGAAGTGGACCCGGCCATCGCCTCCCGACACGCCGCCGTCGTGGCCACCGGGCGCAGCGACTTCCCCAACCAGATCAACAACGTCCTGGCCTTCCCCGGACTCTTCCGCGGACTCCTGGACGCCGGGGCCAGCGACATCACACCAGACATGCTGGTGGCCGCGGCAGAGGCAATCGCAAACCGGGTGAATGATAATGAGCTCAATGCGAGCTACATCATCCCCAGCATCTTCGACCCGCACGTGACCGCGGACGTCGCGGCCGCCGTCGCGGCCGCAGCCCACGCCTCAAACGTTGCAACGGCTGCCGAACCGGCCGAATCCGCCGCGGAGCCGGCACTCGCCTCCGCCTGACCGACTGACTTCCAGCCAAAGGAAAGGACCAGAAATGGCCATCACCGTCACAGATCCCCGGCCGATCCCCCGCGCGGAGGAGATCCTCACACCCAAGGCACTGGCCTTCGTGGAGGAACTCCACACCCGGTTCGCCGGCACCCGCAATGACCTCCTGGCGGCACGCGCCACCAAGCGGCAGCGGGTTGCCGAGACCGGCAAGCTGGACTTCCTGCCGGAGACCCAGGACGTGCGCGACGGCGACTGGAAAGTCGCGCCGGCGCCCGCAGCTTTGCAGGACCGCCGGGTGGAGATGACCGGGCCCGCCTCGCCGGCAAAGATGGCCATCAACGCCCTCAACAGCGGCGCCAAGGTGTGGCTGGCGGACCTCGAGGACGCCAGCACACCCACCTGGGCCAACGTCATCGACGCCATCCTGAACCTGCGGGACGCCGCCCAGGGCACCCTCAGCTACACCTCCGATGAGGGCAAGGAGTACCGCCTGCGCACCGACGCTCCGCTCGCCGTCGTGGTGGCCCGCCCGCGGGGCTGGCACATGCAGGAAAAGCACCTCCTCATCAACGGCGAGCCCGCCGTGGGCGCCCTGGTGGACTTCGGCCTGCACTTCTTCCACATCGCCAAGCAACTGGTGCTGAACGGACAGGGCCCGTACTACTACCTGCCCAAGATGGAAAGCCACCTCGAGGCCCGGCTGTGGAACGACGTCTTCGTCTTCGCGCAGGACTACCTCGGCCTGCACCAGGGCACCATCCGGGCCACGGTGCTGATCGAGACCATCCCGGCCGCCTTCGAGATGGACGAGATCCTTTATGAGCTGCGGGACCATGCTTCAGGCCTGAACGCCGGCCGCTGGGACTACCTGTTCAGCATCATCAAGTACTTCCGCGACGCGGGAGAGGAGTTCGTCCTGCCGGACCGCGCCTCCGTGGTGATGACCGCCCCCTTCATGCGTGCCTACACTGAGCTCCTGGTCAAGACCTGCCACAAGCGCGGCGCCTTCGCCATGGGCGGCATGGCTGCGGTCATCCCCAACCGCCGCCACCCGGAAGTCACCGCAGCCGCCTTTGAAAAGGTGCGTGCGGACAAGACCCGCGAGGCGAACGACGGCTTCGACGGTTCCTGGGTGGCCCACCCGGACCTGGTCCCCACCTGCCGCGAAGTCTTCGACTCGGTCCTGGGCGAGAAGCCCAACCAGGTGGACAAGCAGCGTCCGGAGGTTTCCGTTACTGCCGAACAGCTGCTGGACGTCCAGTCCGCCGACGGCCAGGTTACTGAGGCCGGCCTGCGCCTGAACCTCTACGTGGCCGTCGCCTACACAGCGGTATGGCTGTCCGGGAACGGCGCCGTGGCCATCCACAACCTGATGGAGGATGCCGCCACCGCCGAAATCTCCCGCTCCCAGGTGTGGCAGCAGATCCGCAACAAGTCCATCCTGGCCGACACCGGCAACACCGTGACCAGGGAACTGGTGGAGCGGATCCTCGGCGAGGAAACGGAACGGCTCCGCACCGAATTCGGTGACGAGGCGTTCCGCCGCTACTACCAGCCGGCCGGCGAGCTCATTGCCGACATCTGCCTGTCGGATGACTACACGGACTTCCTCACCACGCCGGCCTACGAACTGGTGGACTGAGATGGCCGGACCCAAGTCATCGCTTTCCGCCGGGGACCTTGCGCACATTGACGGCCAGCTTGCCGCGACGGACCGGCTGCTGGAACAGAACTATCCGGGCGACGACGGCTCCCGCCAGCCCGTGCACACTGTGTACGTGCCGGCAGACCGTTTCACGCCGTCGCTCGCTGCCGACTGGGGCGCCCAGGCGACGGCGACGGCGGAAGCCCACGGCGGCTTCGAAAAGCTGGGGCGGCTCCTGGGCCAGGACGCGGCCCTCGCCGGGGCCGTCGCCGGCCGGGTGGCAGCAAAGCTGGCGGACGAGCCCATCGAGGACCTGCGCCTGGACTTTGAGGACGGATTCGGGGACAGGGGCGACGACGCCGAGGATGCCGCCGCGGTTGCCGCGGCTTCCGCGGTGGCCACGGCAGTCGCTGCCGGGTCCGCTCCCCCGTTCATCGGCATCCGCTTCAAATGCTTCGAGGCTCCCACCCGGGCGCGGGGGCTGCGGACACTGGACCTGTTCGTCTCGGGTCTCGCCACCGCCGGGGAGTTGCCGGACGGCCTGGTCCTGACCCTGCCGAAGGTGACCACCGTGGCCCAGGTGCAGGCCATGGACTACGCGGTGTCCCGTCTGGAGGAAGTCCACGGACTGCCCCCCGGCAGGCTCCGCTTCGAGGTGCAGGTGGAGACGCCGCAGCTGATCCTCGGTCCGGACGGTACGTCCCCGGTGGCGCAGCTGCCGCATGCCGTGCCCGGTCGGATCAGCGGCCTGCACTACGGCACCTACGACTACTCCGCGTCGCTGCAGATCTCCGCTGAGTACCAGTCCATGGAGCACCCGGTGGCCGACTTCGCCAAGGAAGTCATGCAGCTGGCCGTGGCCGGCACCGGCATCCGGCTCTCCGACGGCTCCACCAACATCATCCCCGTGGGCGACAACGTGGAGAACGCCTGGCAGCTGCACGGGCGACTGGTCCGCCGCTCGCTGGAACGCGGCTACTACCAGGGCTGGGACCTGCACCCGGCCCAGCTGCCCAGCCGGTTCACCGCCACCTACGCGTTCTACCGCCAAGGCCTGCCGGCCGCCGCGGCCCGCCTGCGCAACTACGTGGAACGGACCGAAGGCGGGGTCATGGACGAGCCGGCAACCGCCCGCGCCCTGGCCGCGTTCGTGCTCCGCGGCGTCCAGTGCGGCGCTGTGGGTGCCGAGGAAGTCCAGGCGCTTGCCGGCGTCGGAATTCCGCAGCTCACTGCACTGGCGCACCCGCGGCTGGCCATCACTTCCAACCCGTAATCAAAGGATTCCTTCCATGGGCAAGTACTACTCCCCCACCGGCGGACTGCCGCCGCAAACGCACCTCACCACCGAGCGGGCCATCGTCACCGAGGCGTACACGGTGATCCCCAAGGGCGTGATGACAGACATCGTCACCTCCAACCTGCCTGGCTTCTCCAACACCCGGTCGTGGATCATCGCCCGTCCCATCTCGGGATTTGCCACCACGTTCTCCCAGCTGATCGTTGAGATCGGCCCCGGCGGCGGCGTGCCGAAGGCCGAGTTCGAGGCAGGGGTGGAGGGCGTCGTCTTCGTCACCAGAGGCAAGGTCAACCTCATGCTCGACGGCGAACTCCACCAGCTGGAGGAGGGCGGCTATGCCTACCTGGCCGCCGGTGCCCAGTGGGGCCTGGAGAACGTCTCGGACGACGTCGTGTCCTTCCATTGGATCCGCAAGGCCTATGAACGCCTCGAGGGTTATGAAGCAAAGTCCTTCGTCACCAACGAGAAGGACGTGGAGCCCACGTCCATGCCGGACACCAACGACGTCTGGAAAACCACCCGCTTCACGGACTCCAATGACCTGGCGCATGACATGCAGGTCAACATCGTGACGTTCCAGCCCGGCGGCGTGATCCCGTTCCCGGAGACCCACGTGATGGAGCACGGCCTGTACGTCCTGGAGGGCAAGGCCATGTACCTGCTTAACAACGATTGGGTGGAGGTGGAGGCCGGCGACTTCATGTGGCTGCGCGCCTTCTGCCCGCAGGCCTGCTACGCCGGCGGCCCCGGCGAGTTCCGCTACCTGCTGTACAAGGACATGAACCGCCAGGTGAAGCTCACCTAGCCCGCTCCCCTTCGGGGACTGGCAGAGGCCGTTATGGAATCCATAACGGCCTCTGCTTTTTGTGCTGCTGGTGCGGCTTAGGCGCCGGGGTTGAGGACCACCTTGATGCAGCCGTCCTCCTTCTTTTGGAACTTCTCGTACAGGGCTGGCGCACCGTCCAGGCCCGAACGGTGGGTGACCAGGTCCATGACACCCAGCGGATCGGCGTCGTCCTCCACGAGGGGAAGGATGTCATCGGTCCAGCGCCGCACGTTGCACTGGCCCATACGTACCTGCAACTGCTTGTCGAACATGGTGAGCATCGGCATGGGGCTGGCAGTGCCACCGTAAACGCCGCTCAGGGACAGCGTGCCGCCCCGGCGCACCGCGTCGATGGAGGCGTGCAGGGCCGCCAGCCGGTCCACGCCGCCGGTTTCCATGGCCTTCTGCGCGAGCTTGTCCGGCAGCAGCCCCAGCGCCTGGTGGGCGAACCCTGCCACCGGGGAGCCATGTGCTTCCATGCCGACGGCGTCAACCACAGCGTCCGGGCCGCGCCCGCCGGTCATTTCCCGGAGCTCGTCCCCAATGGTCTTGCTGTAGTCCAGCGTTTCCACGCCGTGCCGCGCAGCCATCTCCCGGCGTTCGGGGACGGGATCGATGCCGATCACGCGGAAGCCGCGGTGCACGCCGATGCGGCCGGCGAACTGTCCAACGGGTCCCAGGCCGAACACGGCAAGAGTGCCGCCGGCCGGTACGTCCGCATACTCCACGGCCTGCCAGGCGGTGGGAAGGATGTCGGAGAGGAACAGGTAGCGCTCATCCGGGAGTTCACTGCCCACCTTGACGGGGCCGTAGTCGGCATGCGGAACGCGGAGGAATTCAGCCTGGCCGCCGGGCACGGACCCGTACAGCTCCGAGTAGCCGAACAGGGCAGCGCCGGATCCCTTTTCCTTGACCTGGGTGGTTTCACACTGGGACTGCAGGCCCTGCTTGCACATGTAGCAGGAGCCGCACGAGATGTTGAACGGGACCACCACGCGGTCGCCCTTGCGGAGATTGGTGACGCCGCTGCCCACCTCCTCCACGATGCCCATGGGCTCGTGGCCGATGACGTCGCCTTTGTGCATGTAGGGGCCCAGGACTTCGTAAAGGTGGAGGTCGGAGCCGCAGATGGCGGTGGAGGTGATGCGGACAATCGCGTCCGTCGGTTCCTGGATGACGGGATCGGGCACTTCTTCCACGCTTACCGACCGTTTTCCTTGCCACGTCAGTGCTTTCACAGTCTCCCTTTCGTCTGCTTTGCGCCGGGGGTTCTCCCGGAGCGGGGCAGGGTACCCGCGGGAACCCTTTCTTCGACGCTATCGGTTTTAAGGGAAAAAAGTAAGCATGCTGATCAAAAGCTTGTGGCACGCGCCGGCTGCTCCTAGCGTAGGAAGAGTCCAGGACGATCAGGAAAAGCACGCGAAAGAGGAACGCCATGTCGCTGTACCAGCCGGAACCGGTCGAGATCTCCACGCGCATGCGCCCGGGTGAGTGGACAGAGGAAAGCCTGGCCCAACTGGTCAGCACCTACCGGACACGGGTGGAGGAAATGGGCGCGCCCGCGGCGGAGGTAGCCACCGACGTCGAACGGAACGACGACGGTTCCGTCAAGGTGGTGGTGTCCTGGACCAAGCCCGCCATTGCCGGCAATGAGGACTCAGCGCCGGGCGGCCAGCCGCTGTGAGCGGAAGCGGGCCTCAGGAGTTCGGCTGCAATGCCAGCAGCCGGCCAATGGCACTTGAGGCCAGGTTCTGCAGCAGATCGCGCGGTCCTTCGTAAACCTCGACGGCGCCCGCCTCACGCAGTTGCCCTGCCTGGATGCCGCCGCAGGTAACCCCGATAGCCGGGATGCCCAGCGCCGCGGCAGCCTTCATATCCCAGACGGCGTCACCGACGTAGACGGCATTCCCGGCCTCCACTCCCACGGCTTCGAGGGCAGCTTCGAGGATGTCCGGCGCCGGCTTGCTTTCCTCCGCATCGTTGGCGCTGGTGGCGGCGGCGATGAAGGCGTCCGCCTCAAGGACAGAGCGCATGACCTGCAGGTCCCTTTCCCTTGCGGAGGAAGCAAGCGCGACGGCAAGGCCGCCGGCGTGGCACTGGCCCAGCAGATCCTTGGCGCCGTCAAGGGCGCGCAGCGAGGGCCAGCGCGAGGCATACAGCGCACCATGGCTGGCCATGATGTCTTCGTCTTCATCACGGTCACGATCGGACGGCAGCAGGTTGTCCACAAGCCGGGCGCCGCCCATCCCGACAAGTTGATGGATGGCCGCCATGGGCACGTCATGCCCGTACTGGCGGAACGCGCCCCACCAGGCGACGGTGTGGATGTAGGACGAGTCGATCAGCGTCCCGTCAACGTCAAAGAGGACCCCCCGGCGCGGACCGCCAGGGGGTGTCGTAGCCTCGGACATCAGCCCACCGCTGCCCGTCGCACGTCAGGGGCCTTCTTGCGCCTGGCGGCCTCCTCCTTGGCGGAGTTGACCGGCCGCACACGTTCACGGATGACCGTGCCCGCGCCGTCCAGGCTCTTGTCCCGGATAAGGCCCGTGCCGGCAATCTCGCGGGCCATCGCCACGCCGGCCACAGCAGCCCTCTTGGTGGGGAAGGTGACCGAAATGGCCATCAGGTTCCCGCTTCCGTCCATCATCCTGATCCGGTAACCGCCGTCAGGGGCATCCACGAGCTCGAAAAATCCGGCCATAACTATCACTCCTCCATCAATCACGGCATTGTGCTTGGGAGCACTCCATGAGGTGTTAGTAAGTATACTTATCTATCCTGCGAAGGAGAAGTTCGGCCCCTGGCCCGCGCCGCCTCAGCGCGAGTCCGCCTGCGCGGACGGAAGGGGGGTGTCACTTCGCCGAACCGTATCCTGATGGAGTTCCAGGGCGCTAGTCACAAGCGCGAAATGGCTGAATGCCTGGGGTGTGTTGCCGAGTTGGCGGCCTGCCTTGACCGCCCATTCCTCACTCAAAAGCCCCACATCGTTGCGCAGATCCAGAAGCCGTTCGAAGAGTTCACGCGATTCCTCATGGCGCCCGGCGCCCAGGAGCGCCTCCACCATCCAGAATGAACAGGCCAGGAAGACGCCCTCGTCGCCGGGCAGGCCGTCGTCGCTCTCTCCCGGCTTGTACCGCAGCACGAACCCGTCCTGGGTCAGCTCCCGCTGGATTGCCTCGATGGTCCCGATGACCTTGGGGTCGTCGTTTGGCAGGAATCCCACCCTGGGAATCAGCAGCAGGCTGGCATCAAGCTCGGGGCGGCCGTAGGACTGCACAAACGTGTTGCGCTTGGCGTCATACCCGTTTGCCATGATGTCCTCACGGATCTGGTCGCGGAGCGCCTCCCAGCGCTCCACCGGCCCCGGCAGCCCGGATTCGCGGACGCCCTTCACCATCCGGTCCGCCGCTACCCAGGCCATAACCTTGGAGTGGGTGAAGTGGCGGCGGGGGCCGCGCATTTCCCAGAGCCCGTTGTCCGGCTGGTCCCAGATGGTTTCCAGGTGTTCCATCAGTGCGATCTGCACATCCCAGGCCTCGTCCGTGTGCTTCAGCAACGAGTTCCGGGTCAGGGCAAGGCAATCAAGGACCTCACCCCACACATCCAGCTGGAACTGCTCGGCCGCCGCGTTGCCGATCCGCACGGGGGCGGAGTTTTCGTAGCCTTTCAGCCAGGGCAGTTCCATTTCCGGCAGCCGCCGTTCGCCGTGGATCCCATACATGATCTGAAGGTCGGCAGGGTCCCCGGCAACCGCACGGAGCAGCCAGTCGCGCCAGGCAGCCGCTTCCGCGGTGTAGCCTGCGGCGAGCAGCGCCTGGAGGGTCATGGCGGCGTCCCGGAGCCAGCAGTAGCGGTAGTCCCAGTTGCGCTGGCCGCCCGGCTCCTCAGGAAGCGAGGTGGTGACGGCGGCGACGATGCCGCCCGTGGGCGCGTAGGTCAATGCTTTGAGGGTGACCAGGGAGCGGACCACCGCGTCCTGGTACTTTCCTTTGACAGTGCATTGCGAGGACCAGCCCCGCCAAAACTCAAAGGTGCTGTCCAGTACTTCTTCTGCGTCCACCGTGACCGGGCGGCCTACATGGCTGGGCGCCCACGTCAGAACGAACGGCACCTTCTCGCCCGCTTTCACGGTGAAGTCGCTGACCGTGTGCATGTTCTCGCCGTGCAGCGGTGCCGGTGTTACCAGGTAGACGGCGTCGGGTCCCGCGATCGCGTGGAGGCCGCGTTTGTCCTTGCGCACCCAGGGGATGATGTGCCCATAGTCGAACCGCAGGGTCAGTTCGCCGTGCATCCGGACGCTGCCGCTGATGCCTTCCACAATCCGGACTATGTCCGCCACCGAATCACGGGGCGGCATGAAATCGGTGACCCGCACCGTCCCCTCCGGGGTCTCCCACTCGGTGTCGAGGACCAGGGTGCCGTCCCGGTAACTCCGGCGCGTGCAGGCGCCTCCTCCCTCCGGCGCCAGCAGCCAGCGCCCGGAGTCCGGCGTGTCCAGCAGGGCGTTGAAGCACGCGGGGGAATCGAACCTGGGAAGGCAGAGCCAGTCGATGGAACCTTCCTTGCTGACCAGGCCTCCGGTGTGGAGGTCACCGACCACCGCATAATCTTCAATTCGCGCCATGACATTACCCTGCCACACGCAGCCCGGAACGGAAGGGGAAAAGTGCGGGTGTAGCCTGAGCAAAATGGCAATCCATATTGGCACCTCCGGTTGGAGCTACGACCACTGGGAAAACGTCCTGTACCCGCCGGGCCTGCCCGTCCGGGACCGGCTGCAGTCCTACGTGGCCGCGTTCAGCACTGTTGAGTTGAACGCCAGCTTCTACCGCTGGCCCCGCGATACCACCTTTGCCGGCTGGAACCGGCGCCTTCCACCCGGCTTCAGTATGTCCGTCAAGGCTCCACGGGGGCTGACGCACGCCCGCAAGCTGTATTCGCCGGAAGTCTGGATAGAGCGGATCACCAGATGCTGGCATGAGCTGGGGGACAAACGTGCCGTGCTCCTTGTCCAGCTTCCACCCCAGCTTGAGCGCGATGATGCGAGGCTTGATTATTTCCTGGGAGCGCTTCCGGCCTGGATCAGGGTGGCGGTTGAATTCAGGCACCCCAGCTGGGACAGCCCCGAGGTGTATGCCCTCCTGGAACGGCATCAGGCGGCCTACTGCATCATGAGCGGCGCCAACCTGCCCTGCATCCTGCGGACCACCGCCCCCTTCACCTACGTCCGGCTGCACGGGCCCGACCAACAGCACCTGTATGGCGGCTCCTACTCGGACGCGGACATGCACTGGTGGGCTGACCGGATCAGGGAGTGGGACGGGGCGGGCATCGACGTCTACGCCTACTTCAACAACGACGGCGGCGGGAACGCAGTGCGGAATGCCCGGAGCCTGCGGGGGATCCTGGGCACCGGCTGATCGCTGCGGCAGCCCTGTGGCAGAGTGGTCCCATGGACACGGCTCCGCAGAACCCCGCCCAGGACACGGCACCTCCAGGCCGGCAGAACATGAAGGGCCACTACGCCCTCTCCGGAAGCCAGTTCTTCCGGCTGGCACACCGGCTGTCCGACGCGCTCAATGACGTCCGGATTCGGCTGGCCAAGCGGTGGAAATTCACACCGCAGACCATCGCCTACCAAGGCTACGGTTCCACCACCCGGGTGCGGGTGCTGGGGAGGGTGCTGCTGACGCAGACGCCGCTGCCCGGCAGCAAGGCAGAGCACGAAGCGAAGAACGGCAACCAGAACATCCGGGGCTGGCGCGCCTTCACCGGCGTGCCGCTGCAGTATTCCGACGTCGAAATCACCATCGGCGACGTCGTCACCCATGTCACGGCGGACCGGGGTGGCCTGATCGATACCGAGGTGGAGGTAAAGCTGACCCCCGGCTGGCACACCGCGGTCCTGCGCGCCGAGGGGACCGAGCCGGCCGAGGCACTCATCCAGGTGATCGCCCCCGGCGTGGAATTCGGCATCGTCTCCGACATTGACGACACGGTGATGGTCACCGCCCTGCCGCGGCCCTTCCTGGCACTGTGGAACACGTTTGTGCTCAGCGAGCGGGCCCGCATGGCCACCCCGGGTATGGCAGTGCTGCTGGACCGCCTGACCATTGAACACCCTGACGCGCCGGTGATCTACCTGTCCACCGGGCCCTGGAACGCCGCCCCCACCCTGGCACGCTTCCTGACGCGGAACATGTACCCGAAGGGCGCCCTGCTGCTGACCGACTGGGGGCTCACCCAGGACCGCTGGTTCCGCAGCGGCCAGGACCACAAGCACCGCAACCTGGAACGGCTGGCCCAGGAATTCCCTGACATGCGCTGGCTCCTGATTGGCGACAACGGCCAGCATGACGAGGCAATCTACTCCGCCTTCGCGGCCGAAAACCCGGACAAGGTCGCGGCGATCGCCATCAGGCAACTGTCCGTCAGCGAGTCGGTTTTCGCCGGCGGCCACTCAGAGGACGGCGACCACACCACGTCCCGGGTGCCCTGGATCTACTCCCCCGACGGCGCTGGAATAGCCCGGCAGCTCGCCATGCTGGACCTGCTTCGGGGCTGACCCGGCCGCGCTGATTGCGGTACTCTGCCAGCCCGCCGGACGCCCACAGCCCTTGGGCCTAGGCGCTGGCACCCAGCGCCGCGCCGTCGTCGGGCGCTTCAGTGCCCTCTGCACCATCTTCGACCGGAACCTCCGGGACCACAGCCTGGGCGATGGCCAGGTCAGCCGCTGCGGCGAGGTCGCGTTCCTCGATGAGCTCCTGGAACCAGAAGTAGGACGCCTTGGGCGTGCGCTCCAGCGTTTCGAAGTCCACGTGCAGGAGGCCGAACGGCTGGTTGTAGCCGGCGGACCACTCGAAGTTGTCCAGGAAGGACCAGACGTAGTATCCGAGCAGCTCCACGGACTCCGCCGCCCCGCCGGGCGCCGTAGCGCGAAGTGCTGTTTCGAGGTGGTCGGAAAGATACTTCAGGCGGCGCTCGTCGGGGATGAAGCGGGTATTGGTGGACTTGTCGCGGACGATGATGTCCTCGAAACTTGCCCCGCCCTCGGTGATGATCACGGGAGGCAGGTTGGGATACCGCTCCGCCATCTCCTTCAGGGCCACGGCCATGTATTCAGGTTTGACCGGCCAGCCATAGGCGGTGATGTCCGCCTCCGGCCAGGTCTCCACATGGAACGGCGTTGTACCGCTGCCCGTGGCGCTGAGGTCGCTGCCCATGGCCTCCGCCATGCTCGACGGTACGGTACCGCCGCCCGGTCCCGCCGCCACCTTGGTGGGCATGTAATAGTTGAGGCCGTAGAAATCCAGGGGCTGGGAGATGATCTCCATGTCCTCTTCGGGGTGTTCGAAGGAACTGAAGAATTTTGCGGCACGGATGAGGTCGGGGTATTTGCCCGTGAGGACGGGGTCCGCGTAGAGCCGGTTCTGGCCAAGATCCATGATTCCGGCGCTGATCTTGTCCAGGGGGTTGATCGAATTCGGCACCATGGGTGAATAGACGTTGGTCATGCCGATCTCGCCCGGCACCTTCGCGGCGCGCAGGGCCTGGACGGCGAGGCCGTGGCCCAAAAGCTGGTGGTGGACCGTGGGAAATGCACCCAAGGCCAGCTCCTTGCCGGGCGAATGCAGGCCAAACGCGTAGCCGTTCGCGCTCACGGTTGCCGGTTCGTTGATGGTGACCCAGCGGGCCACCCTGTCCCCAAAGGCCTCAGCCACCAGCGCGGCGAAGTCGCCCAGCCGATATGCCGTATCGCGGTTCATCCAGCCGCCGGCCTCATCGAGTTCCAGGGGCGTGTCCCAGTGGTAGATGGTGGCCATGGGCGAGATTCCGTTCGCCAGGAGCTCATCCAGGAGCCGGTCATAGAAGGCCAGGCCGGCGCGGTTGGCCGGTCCCGTGCCGCCAGGCTGGATGCGCGGCCAGGCAAAGGAGAACCGGTAGGAGTCCACGCCGAGTTGTTTCAGGAGCGCCACGTCCTGCGGCATCCGGTGGTAGTGGTCCGTTGCCACCACCGGACTGTGGCCTTCCACGATTGCACCTGGCCGGGCAGCGAATTTGTCCCACCCCGCGGGCCCGCGGCCGTCCTCGTCCAGTGCTCCTTCGATCTGGAATGCTGCGGTTGCGACACCAAGAGTGAACCCCGCGGGGATGAGCGCTGCGAGGTCCTTGGCGGTGATGTGCATTGGGGTCAGCCTTTGGTCACGGTGGTTAGGGTACGTCCCAGAATGTCACAGCGGAGCACTGCTGACGAGCAGCCGCCCCCCGCCCGGAATGCCGCGCCCTACTGGGTCCCGAAAAGGAACTCCTTTGCGTGCCCCACTGCCTTGCGAAAGGCGTCATTGCGTAACGTCACCAAGTGTTCGCTGTCACCGTCGGATGGCTCCAGGTAACCCGTGAACCCGGGCCGCAGGACCCAGATGTCCCCTGCCGGCGGCAGGTAGAACACGCCAAAGGAACGCTGCTGCCGCTCATCTGCCGTCCACACCGGGACCACCGCCAGGGCCGCACCCGTGGCCGGGTTGATCCACTGTGCCCGCGGCAGCGGCTGTTCATGGGCTTCCGGGTCCAGGAAGGGCGCAGTTCCAGCACCCCACCGCTGCTCAAAACGCTCATGGAATGCCGGAATCAAGTGTGAATCGTAGCGCCGCCAGTCGCTCATGCAGTTTTCCGCCTCCTTGGATGAATGGCCGTGGTTTGGCCCTTGCCTGGTGGAGCGGTCCTGGCCCGTTCAGGACCAGGGGCCGCTTTCCCACCGCACCGGAGTGACTCGAATTGTGTGCCCGGACAGGCCGCCGGTGCCGCGGACTTTCCGGACAGGAATGATGGAGGGCGTTGCGGCCGCGAGCCTGCGGTCGTATGCGGCCCGCTGCTGGGGGTCTCGCAGCACGTTGAACGCCTGCATGATCCGGAGGAGTTCCTCCCCCTGCCCGGGCTTGCCGCCTTCCGCCGGGTCGTCCCGCTTTGATGCCCCGTCCCCGTGCGCCGCGCCGCCGTCCATGTCAGGGTGGTGGCTTCGCATGAGGGCACGGTATGCGTGCGAGATGTCCTGGCGGGTGGCGTCCCTGCCAACGCCCAGGATGTCGTAGTAATCGGGAACGTCCGTCATACCGGCCTCCTCTTCCGCCGGCACCCCCGCCGAAAGGGGCAGGGGCGCGGACGGGAAGCATGGTCCTAGGTGCTGATCTGGTGCTTTTCGGCCTGCTGGGTCCGGATCTCGATCTTGCGCGGCTTGGCCTGCTCGGCCACGGGAATCCTCAGGGTTAGAACGCCCTGGTCATAGCTGGCCTTGATCCTTTCGGTGTCCAGGGTGTCACCCAGGATCAGTTGACGGCTGAACACGCCACGGGGACGCTCCGAGGCCACCAGCTCGACGTTGGGCTGGGTGGGGTCCTGGCGCTCAGCCCGTACGGTCAGGACGTTCCGTTCGACGTTCAGGTCGAGGGAGTCCACCTTCACGCCGGGGAGGTCGAAGGCCACCACGAATTCGCCGTCCTCCTGCCAGGCGTCCATGGCCATCGCTGCCGGGCGGGCAGCGGTTCCAAAGACCTGCTGCGTGAGCCGGTCCAGGTCACGGAACGGGTCAGTACGCATTAACATCATTTCCCACTCCTTCAGCTTCCAGGTGTTGGATCTGCGCTACCCACCGCCACTTAATCTATAGCGGTGGATATAGATTTTTTATAGCACCCGTGGAAAACTGAAACAAGACACCGGCCGGAACGATTTTTTTGGGAGCAGACATGGCAGACCCCGCTGCAGGACGGGCGCCCCGCTCTCCCGGTTCACGGGCCCTTTACGCCATCTCAGTGGCGGCGGAGCTTACCGGGACGGGCCAGCAAAACATCAGGCTGTACGAAACCAAGGGACTGCTCACCCCGTCCCGGACGGCGGGCGGCACGCGGCAGTACAGCGACGACGACATCGCCGTGCTGCAAAGGATCGGCGAACTCCTTGAGGAGGGGCTGAACCTGGCCGGCGTTGCCAAGGTCCTGGAACTGGAGGAAGCGAACGTGAAACTGCACCGGGCCCTGAAACGCGCCAGGTCCCGTCCCGAGTAACCCGGGTGGCTGCCACAACCCGGGTCACGGCAGGCCTTAGTCCTGCGGAGCTTCTTCCCTGGACAGCTCTCCTGTGACCTGCTCCCCGGGAATCCTCGCCGTCCGCCAGGTGTCCAGCGCGATGACTCCGCCCAGGATGAGCAGCGACAGGGAGAACGAGGCAAGGGTATCGGTGGGCCAGTGGTAGCCCAGGTAAAGGCGGCTTGTGATGGCAAGGATGATCCCGACGCCGGCTCCGATGAATCCGAAGACGGCCGCGCGCGGGTTCCGGCGGCGCGAGAAGATGAGGTAGGCGCCCACCAGCAGGAAGTCGCAGGCGCCCAGCACGTGGCCGGACGGGAACGAAAAGGTCTGGTCCGCGCCGAACAGCATCTGGTCCACGGGGGGCCGGGAACGCTGGACGATATGGAGGATGATCTGCGAGACAATCACGCCTGTCAGCATCGCGGCGGCCAGCAGGATGGGGCGCCAGGCGTGCTTCGCCGCGAATCCCCAGATGAGGATCACCACCAGCACGATGATGGGCAGGGCGATGGGACCAAAGAACACCGCCAGGAAGATCATGAAGGCGGTAGCTGCCGCTGAACGCGTGGTCATCAGCCAGCTGTGTATGGGGCCGTCTGCGGCGGACAGGCCGCCGCCCTGGACCACGCTCACCAGTGTGGCGACAAAGAGTGCCAGTCCCACCACGGCCAGGATGATTGACGCGCGGTAGAGACGGCGCCGGTCCGTCGGATCTACGTAGCGCTCCTCCACCACGAACTTTTCGTGGAAGGTATGCCACCTGCCGGTACCACGCCCGGCGACTGCGGACCCTGCTGATTTCTGTGCCAATGTACTGCCCGTCCCTGCGCCACGTTGTCGGCATGCAGTGTATGCGTGCCATGGTAAATGCTTAGGCTGAAGATTATCCCGGCCACGGGCCAATCGCTCCATCGGGCGGCGGGAAACTGCGGGACGGCGAATCCGCCGGGCAACCGGCCCAGGCTTGCAGCAAAAGGACAGGAGCCGGAAGCGCACTGCTCCCGGCTCCTCGGATGATCCTTGGCGGCTACTGCGCCACCCGCTTTATCCTTGGTTTGCCCCGTTGCCGGAGGCAGCGGCCACGTGGTTCCGCCAGCTGTGTTCGGGTTCAAAGCCCAGCAGGCGCCGCGCCTTGTCAATGGACAGCATCGTTTCGTGCTCGCCCAGGTCCTTGGTCACCTTGACGCCAGGGAAGACCTCGGCCGCCAGCTCGGCGCTCGAGCGGCTCATGACGGTATCGGCATTGGCGATGATGAAGGCTTCGAATCCCGGCCTGGCGTTCTCCAGCGCCCGGGCCACGGCCTGGGCCCCGTCCCTGCCGTCGATGTAGCCCCACAGGTTCCACTTGCGCAGCATTGCGTCCGCGTCGAAGGAGGGGAATTTCCCGTAGTCGGCCTCGTCCATGACGTTGGAGAACCGCAGGCCGGTAATGCTCAGTTCAGGGTCCCACCGCGTCATCTCCACGGCCATTTGCTCTTCGAGCCGCTTCACCAGGGAGTAGGTGCTCTCCGGCCGCGGCGGATATTCCTCGTCCACGGGGATGTAGGGCGGGTCGATGTCGAACGGCAGCCCCAGCACGGTCTCGCTGGACGCGTACACCACTTTCTTGATGCCGGCGCGGCGGGCTGCCTGGAACACGTTGTATGTGGAGAGCATGTTGTTCTCGAAGGTGGCCGCGTCCGGAAGGATGCCCGGGGCGGGGATGGCACCCAGGTGCACTACGGCGTCGAACCCGTCATGCCGGTCATCAACGCCCAGCAGCGCGTCCACTACCTGTCCGTAGTTGCGCAGGTCCACCAGCAGCAGTTCGGGGCTGCGGGTTCCCTCGCGGTCCAGGGTGAGGACCTGGTGGCCGTCGTCCGTGAGCCGGCGCACCACGTGCCGCCCCAGTTTTCCGTTTCCACCTGTAACGGCAATTCTCATCAGTGTTTCCTTCTGTTGGAGTGCGTTCACGCTGGGATGTTTCGGTCAGGACGGGGGACGCGGGGCTGCCAGGAACTGTTCGACGGCGGCGATCGCCAGTGCAGTAATTCCCGCCGGGTCACCGCTGCCGTTGACGGACACCAGGATGCCCCGGCCCGCGTACACCGAGACTACTTCATGCGTCTGTCGGTGGTAGAGGTCCAGGCGGCGGCGGAAGACGTCGATGGTGTCATCCGTGCGTCCCTGCTCGCGGGCACGCTGGTGCATCCGCTCCTCCAGTTCCGCATCCGGCGCCCGCAGTTCGATGACTGCGTCCAGTGCGTGCCCCTGCTCTGCCAGCATGGCGTCAAGTTCAGTGGCCTGCGTTGGCGTGCGCGGATAGCCGTCCAGCAGAAAGCCGTGCCGGGCGTCGCTTTCGAGGAGCCGGTCTTTTACCAGTGCATTGGTGAGGTGGTCCGGGACGAACCGGCCGCCGTCGAGGTACCTGGCAGCCTGGTTTCCCAGTTCCGTCTGCCGGTCGACGTTGCTCCGGAAGATGTCCCCGGTGGAAACTGCGGGGACCCCGAAGTGCCGGGCCAGTTGTCCGGCCTGGGTCCCCTTGCCGGAGCCCGGCGGCCCGATGATGAGAAGCCTGGTCATGTTCGCGTCCTTCCCAAGGCGGTCCCGCTTCATTGTGCCGCTTAGCCCTTCGCGGCGCCAGCATGCAGCAGTGCTGGCAGCGGCGGATATGACGCCGTGCCCCCGCCTGGAATGTATATACTCTGGTTATCGGTTTAGCAGCAGGCCGTTGGAAAGTTCGTCGATCCAGCGACCATCACTCCCCGCCCAGTTGCGGGGCGTTTGTGTGTTGCAGGCTCGTTTTGACCTGAACGAATGGCACCAAGAAACCGTGGCCAGCGAGTCAACAGCAAAAACCGATACATCCGTTACCGAGCACTTGCATGAGTTGGTGCTCAACAGCTCCGACGTGGAGGACTTCCTCACCGAGCTGGCGCAGGTGTCCGCGCGCAACCTCTCCGAGCCCGGCGACGAAATGCTGTGCGCCATCACCCTGCAGAGGCAGCGGAAACCAGCCACAATCGCCAGCAGCAGCCAGGAAGCCAAGTCCCTGGGGCAGCTGGAGCACAGGTTCACCCAAACCCCCGGCCTGTCGGCCTCCATTGACCAGGAGACCGTCCACGCCCCGGACCTTGCGGAAGACGGCCGCTGGCCCGACTATGCAACAGCCGTCGTTGCCCAAGGCATTCGCTCGGTGGCGGCCCTTCCGTTCCGGCTCGAAGGGGAAACCAAGGCTGCCCTGCTTCTGTATTCGCGCCGCGCCCACCGCTTCGAAGGACGCCTGTTGAAGTTCGCGGAGGATTTCGTCAGCCAGACGTCCCTGGCGCTCCGACTTGCGGTCCGGTTTGCGCACTACAGCGAGACGGCCGCAAACCTCCGCGCCACGTTGGAGTCCCGCACAGTCATCGACATGGCGGTCGGAATCATCATGGCCCAGAACCGGTGCAGCCAGCAGGATGCGTTCGGCATCCTTCGTACGGCGTCGAGCACCCGCAACACCAAACTGCACGAAGTGGCGGCCGCTGTGGTGAACGCGCTGGGCCAGGGGCCCGCCCGGACACACTACGACGGCTAGGAGTGGCGGTCTCCGGCAGGGTGCCACGCCGCCGGTAGACTGGGGCCAACTTTCGCCGGGGGGCCTGATGGAACAGCAGCGTGTTTGCCTTGTCGTGGAGGATAACGACGATATCCGCGGACTGATCGCAGTGGTCCTCTCGCGTGCCGGGTTCGCGGTGCGGGCAGTGGGCACGGGGGCGGAGGGCATTGCCGCCGCCGCTGACCCCGCCATTTCACTGGTAACGCTGGACCTTGGGCTGCCGGACATGGACGGGCACGTAGTGGCCCGCGCCATCCGCGCCCTCAGCGCAGCACCGCTGCTCTTCCTGACGGCCCGTTCGGAGGACGACGACGTCCTGGCCGGGATGGCCTCCGGGGCCGCCGGCTACCTCACCAAGCCCTTCCACCCGCGCGAACTCACAGAGCTCGCGGAACAGCTTGTGGAACCTGTCCCGGCTTCCCAGGCGCAGCAGACAACGCGGAATTCCCCCCGCTAGTGTCCGACGGCGGCGCGCCCCGCCGTCGGACGTCTTGCTGTCCTACTTGGCCAGGAAGCCGAGCAGCGCTTCGTTGACCTCTGCCGCGTGGGTCCACAACAGGCCGTGCGGGGCACCCTCGATTTCCACGTATTCAGCGCTGGGCAGCGCCTTGGCGAACAGCCGGCCGGTGGAATCGATGGGCAGGATGTTGTCCGCGGTGCCGTGCACGATCAGGGCCGGCACGTCGATCTTGGGGATGTCCTGCCGGAAATCCGTCAGCCAGGTGGGCTGGGCGGCAACAGAGGCAGTGGGTGACGAACTGACGGCCAGGTTCCAGCCCGCACTCATCACTTCCTGGCTCAGGCGGGGAGTGCCAAGGAAGGTATCGGAGTTGTAGAAGTTCTTGAAGAACTCGGTGAAGAAGGCGTAGCGGTCCGCCGTGACAGCTTCCATGAGGCCGTCGAACACGTCCTGCGGGACGCCGTCGGGATTGTCGTCGGCCTTCAACAGGTAGGGTTCCAGCGAGCCGAGGAAAGCCGCCCGCGCCACCCGGGCGGAGCCGTAGGTGCCAAGGTAGCGGCCTACCTCGCCGGTACCCATGGAGAAGCCGACCAGCACCACGTCATTCAGGTCCAGTGTGGTGAGCAGGGAGTTGAGGTCTGCGGCAAAGGTGTCGTAGTCGTAGCCTTCGGCGGGCTTGCTTGATTTGCCGAAGCCACGCCGGTCATAGGTGATAACGCGGTAGCCGGCGCCCAGAAGGGCCGCGGTCTGCTTTTCCCAGGACGATCCATCCAGGGGGTAACCGTGGATCAGAACGACGGGCTGGCCCGAGCCGTGGTCCTCATAGTAGAGCTCGATATCAGTGCTGTTCTCAGTACCTACGGTGATGAAAGCCATCGGGGGCAAATTCCTTTCGAGACTGACCAATCCGGCAGGCAGGGCGCCCTGCCCGTGCACCTCCTACTCTAGGCGCGCCGCTTCATGGGAGCAGCCCTTTGTGCGACGACGGCGGAGCCCGCCAAAGTGCGTCGCCGCGGCAAATATGACACTATATGCGCATGTATGCAGATAAGAATGCTTGCTCCCTTGATACGGACAGCCAGTATGTGGAGCTGGCCGTGGAGGTCTTCGCCATGCTGGCGGACGCCACCAGGGTGCGCATCATCCTGGCGCTTCGTGACGGGGAGATGGCAGTAGGCGCCCTCGCGGATGTGGTGGGCAAGTCCCCCGCCGCCGTCTCGCAGCACCTGGCGAAGATGCGGCTGGCCCGTATGGTGTCCCCCCGGCAGGAGGGAACGCGGGTGCTGTACCGGCTGGAAAATGAGCACGCCCGGCAATTGGTGGCAGACGCCATATTCCAGGCAGAACACGCCCTGGGCGGGGAACCCGCCCACCACCGCCTTCCCGTCCACGCAGCACAGCCTGCCCAGCCTGCCCAGCGGAGCGCTTCATGACCGGGTCACACCAGGACGCAACGCACACGCACAGCCATCCCCATGGAGAGGACCACGGGCACGGCCACGCGCACGACCACGACCACGACCACGACCACGGACACGGCCACGGCCACGGCCATGAGCACGACCACGACCACCATCACCACTCAGGCTTCAAGGGCTGGCTGTTCGAGCTGTTCGTTCCGCATACCCACGACGCCGCCGATTCCATCGACGATGCCATGGAAGCCAGTACCGAGGGCGTCCGGGCGCTGAAGGTCAGCATGTTCGTCCTGCTGGCCACCACGGTGCTGCAGTTCCTGGTGGTCCTGTTCAGCAGTTCCGTGGCCCTGCTCGCGGACACCATCCATAACTTCTCGGATGCCCTGACCGCGGTGCCGCTGTGGGTTGCCTTCATCCTGGGGCGCCGGCAGGCCACCCGCCGCTACACATATGGCTACGGAAGGGCGGAGGACCTGGCAGGCCTGTTCATTGTGGCCGTAGTGGCCCTGTCCGCCATCGTGGCGGGCTGGCAGTCAATGGACCGGCTGCTCAATCCCCAGCCGCTGCAGAACCTGGGCTGGGTGATGGCCGCGGGCCTGATCGGCTTCGCCGGAAACGAGGCCGTGGCCATCTACCGCATCCGGGTGGGCCGCAGGATCGGTTCGGCAGCCCTCGTGGCGGACGGCGTGCACGCCCGGACGGACGGCTTCACGTCGCTGGCCGTGGTGGTCGGCGCCGTGGGCGTCATGCTCGGCTTTCCCCTGGCAGACCCAATCGTGGGTCTGGTCATTTCCGCGGCCATCATGGTTCTGCTGTGGGGCACAGTGCGCAGCATCGGGCGGCGGCTCATGGACGGAATCGAACCGGACCTCGTGGCCCGGGCCGAAGCCGCGCTTGAGCAGACCCCGGGCGTGCTTGCGGTCCAGCACCTGCAGCTGCGGTGGTCCGGCCACCGGCTGCAGGGTTCCGCCCGCATTGAACTCGCTGACACCGGATTGTCGCAGGCGGAAGAGGTGCTCCACCGCGCCGAACACGGACTCCGGCGCGCACTGCCCAAGCTGGACCACATCCTCCTGGCTCCCGTCGTCACCAGGCGTTAAAGCAGGAAGTGGGCCGCCCGTCCAGGACCGGCGGGCTACTTCCCGCCATGG
>NZ_JAYXNX010000006.1:39378-245799 GCF_036455295.1 Pseudarthrobacter phenanthrenivorans
CCACTTCCCGCCATGGAGGTAGCCTGCGCGGTTCAGGCTTCCGGGCTAGGCCCGGGCAGTTTTTCCGGGCAGCGCCAACTTGAAGACCTTGGCCCAGGACGAACCCACCTGCTTCAGCAGCGGACCGGTGGTGTACTTCAGGCCGTAGCGCTGGCAGATCTCGCGCACCCTGGGCGCCACCTCTGCATACCGGTTGGAGGGCAGGTCCGGGAAGAGGTGGTGCTCGATCTGGTGTGAGAGGTTTCCGGTCATGAGGTGCATGAACCTGGAGCCGGAGATATTGGCCGACCCGATCATCTGGCGCACGTACCAGTCACCGCGGGTCTCCCCGTCAACCATCTCCTCCGTGAAGGTGTCCGTGCCTTCCGGGAAGTGGCCGCAGAAGATCACCGCGTGGGCCCAGACGTTGCGGATGGCGTTGGCGGCGATGGTGCCGAACAGGGCCTGCTTGGCAGAACCTGTCAGCATGGCCAGGGCAGGGGTGGCGGCGTAGTCCTTGGTGAACTGGGTGATGACCTTCTTGCCCAGGGCCTTGAGGTCCTTGAGCAGGGCTTCCTTGGACTTGGTGCCTTCCTTGTACTCGGTCAGTTCGAGGTCGTAGATGGCAATGCCCCACTCGAAGACCGGCGCCAGGATGGCATTGAACAGCGGGTTGGCCAGGTTGATGGGCTTCCACGGCTGCTGCTCGTCCATGCGCAGGAGGTTGTATCCGACGTCGTTGTCCTTGCCCACGACGTTGGTCCAGCGGTGGTGGAGGTCGTTGTGCGTGTGCTGCCAGGACCGCGACGGCGTGACGAAGTCCCATTCCCAGGTGGTGGAGTGGATGTCCGGGTCGCGCATCCAGTCCCATTGTCCGTGCAGGATGTTGTGGCCCAGTTCCATGTTTTCCAGGATCTTGGCCAGGCTCAGCAGGGAGGTACCCGTAACCCAGGCGGCCTTGTTCTTGCCCACCAGCAGGGCGGCCCGGCCGGAGAGTTCCAGGCCGCGCTGGATCTTGATCATGCGGCGGATGTAGGCGGCGTCCTCCGCACCCCGCTTGGCCAGGATCTCATCCCGGATGGCGTCGAGTTCACGGCCCAGTTCCGCCACCTGTTCATCGGAAAGGTGCGCGGCTGCCGGCGGCCTGACGGTCGGGCTGCCCGATTCGGCCAGCTTGCCGGGACGAGTGCGTGAGGAGCCGGCGTTGGCACCTGCGGCGCTGGATTTGGTGGGTGAGATGACAGACATACGGTACTGCTCCTCAGAGTTCGAGGTTGACGGGTCCGGCGGCTGCCGAAACACACGTTTGGATCAGTTGGCCGGGTTCGCCATGGATTTCCCCGGTGCGGAGGTCGCGGACCTGCCCTGCGAGCAATGGCGTAAGGCAGCTGTGGCAGATGCCCATGCGGCAGCCGCTGGGCATCAGCACCCCGGCGTCCTCGCCGATGTCCAGGATGGGGGTGTCGCCGTCGGCTTCCACCTCCCGGTCGGAGGCTTCGAAGGTGACGAGTCCGCCGTCGTGCCCTACTCCGGCGTTGAACGTGGTGTTGAAGCGTTCGATCATCAGGTTGCCGGCATCTCCGGCCACCGCCACATCCGTGCCGGGGGCACGGGTGGTCAGCGCGGCCCGCTTCCACAAGGCTTCAGCGTCGTCCAGGAAGCTGTCCGGGCCGCAGGCGTAGGCCGCACGGTCCTTCCAGTCCGGGCAGATCTCGTCCAGCTCCTTGGTGCTGGAGAAGTCCATCCGGCCCTGTTCGCCGGTGTACCAGTGCGCCAGCCGGAAATTCGGGAACTGGTCAGCGAGTTCCGCCAGTTCCTCCCTGAACAGGCTGTCGGCGGCCGTGCGCGCGGAATGCACCAGCACGACGTCGGCATCAGGACGCCGCGGAACAAGCGTGCGGATCATGGACATCACCGGAGTGATGCCGCTGCCCGCGGTGATCATCAGGAGGGGGCGGGGGTGCTCTGGGAGCACGAAGTCACCCTGCGGCGGGGCCAGGAACAGGACGTCGCCGGGCTTGGTGGTGCGCACCAGGGTGCCGGAGACGGCGCCGACGTCGGTCACTGTAATGGCAGGGTCCTTGCCGGCGGGGGCGCTGAGCGAGTAGGAGCGCCAGTGGCGGACGCCGTCGAGTTCGACGCCGATCCGCGCCCATTGCCCGGCCAGGTGCGCTTTCCAGCCGCGGCCGGGCCGGAAGAAGATAGTGGCGGACTGGGCAGTCTCCTGGACTACCCGTGTGACCACACCGCGCAGTTGCCGTGCAGAGTAGACAGGGTTGAAAAGCGAGAGGACGTCCTCTGGCGATAGGGGGGTGGTGAGTACCGAAGCCGCTTGGGCCAGCTGTCGTAGCCGGATCATGCGTCAAAGCCTAGGGCGGCGCGAGCCATATTTCTCTCTCTCCGTCATATGACCGTTCAGCAGTCACAGTGTAGTTGGGGCGCGAAGCCCCCACACCGCACTTTAAGAGTAACGGTTCGGTATCGCAAAAGGTTCCCAGGGTCCTATCGGCTCCATCCCAGGGCCGGGGCCACGAACTGCACGATATTGCCCAGGAGCTTGGCGTTGAAGTCCACGCCCAGCTGGTTGGGAACGGTCAACAGCAGGGTGTCGGCCGCCTGCACAGCGGTATCGGCTGCAAGCTGCTCCGCCAGGAGGTCCGGTGCGCCCACGTAGCTCTTGCCGAACCTGGCGGTGAGCCCGTCGATGACGCCCACCTGGTCGCGGCCGTCCCGCAGGGCGCTCCCGGCAAAGTAGTAGTTGTCTTCTTCGTCCACGATGGGCAGGACGCTCCGGCTGACCGAAACGCGCGGGACATGTGCGTGTCCTGCCGCCGCCCAGGCTTCCCTGAACAGCTGGATCTGTTCAGCCTGGAGCTCGTGGAACGGAACGCCGGTGTCCTCCGTGAGCAGGGTGGAACTCATGAGGTTCATGCCCAGTTCTGCCGCCCAGACTGCCGTCTTCCTGGTTCCGGCGCCCCACCAGATCCGTTCCGCCAGTCCCGGGGACTGGGGCTGGACGGGCAGGAGTCCGGTGGCGCCGCCGGCGTACCGGGGGTCTGCCTGGGCAACGCCGGCTCCAGTGATGGCTTGGCGGAAGGCGGCGGTATGGCGCCGCGCCATGTCCGCATCCGTTTCCCCGGGTTGCGGGCTGTAGCCAAATGCTGACGCGCCTTCGCGGGCAGGTTCCGGTGAGCCGCGGCTGATGCCAAGCTGCAGCCTGCCGCCGCTGATGAGGTCCGCCGCCGCAGCTTCCTCGGCCATATACAGCGGGTTTTCGTAGCGCATGTCGATCACGCCCGTGCCGATTTCGATGCGGCTGGTCCGGGCGGCAATGGCGGAGAGGAGGGGGAACGGGGATGCCTGCTGGCGGGCGAAATGGTGGACGCGGAAGAACGCACCGTCCACGCCCAGCTCTTCAGCCGCTACCGCAAGTTCGATCCCCTGGAGCAGGGCATCGGCCGCTGTCCTGGTGCGGGAACCCTGGCCGGGTCCCCAGTGGCCGAAGGAAAGAAATCCGATGCGCTCCATACCTCCCCCAACCGTCCGGCAACCGGCTGCATTCCCGGCTGGCATGATGGCTGCGTGGGTATTCCGGGTGAAACGGTCAGTGTTTTCAAGACCATTGTGCTGTTCGTGCTGGCCGCTGCAGCCGAAATCGGTGGCGCGTGGCTTGTGTGGCAGGCCGTCCGTGAAGGGAAGGAGTGGTGGTGGGCAGGACTCGGCGTGGTTGCCCTTGGGGCCTACGGGTTCGTCGCCACCTTCCAGCCCGACGCCCATTTCGGCCGGATCCTCGCCGCGTACGGCGGGGTGTTTGTGGCCGGTTCCTTGGCGTGGGGCGTGGTTTTTGACGGTTTCCGGCCGGACAGGTGGGATATCGCGGGGTCCCTGGTCTGCCTGCTGGGCGTCGCCGTGATCATGTTCGCGCCCCGAAGTGGCAGTTAGCCGGCCGTCCTCCTAGAACATCGGCAGGACGAAGCCTCCCAGCAGCGCCACCGCCCCGATCGCGGTCAGGCAACGGCCCAGGACCGAGGCCGTCCTGCCGGCTTCCTCCGGGACGGTGGTCTGCCATTGCGTTGGGCGCTTGGGGTGGTAGTAGACGGGCAGTGTGTCCCCTACGGCCATGTCTCTGATGTCATAAGGGGACATGGGAGCGTTGTGGACCTGGTGCTTCCGGTCGAACCAGCGGAACCCCACCCCGGTGGAATCGGAGTACACCACGGCCTCAGCCACATCCCAGGGGTGCACGAAGCGGCGGAGGAACCCGGTGTAGAACAGCAGCCCGAGCCCCGCAGGCAGGCATAACCACGTGAGCACTTCCAGGATGGGACCTGCCATATCGAGCGCAGTGGGCATGAAGTTGATGGTACAGCCCGGGACTGGTGGCTTCAGCACCTACTACGTACGCTGAAGGAGACCGGACCGGAGTAAGGGGAAGCCATGAATGACCAGGATATTTTGACGCACATCCAGGCCCTTGTTGAAGAGGAGCACTCGCTGCGCGAGGGCTCGGGCCACGGGGAGGCGCCGGACCAGGCACGGCTCAAGTACGTTGAGGAAAGCCTGGACCAGTGCTGGGACCTGTTGCGCCAACGCCGGGCGAAGAAAGATTCAGGCGAAAACCCGAACGACGCCGAAGCCCGCCCCATCAGCGAGGTTGAGGGCTACCGGCAGTAGGCTCCGCCTGACTGCCCCCTGGTGCCCGGGTCAGCTTGACCCGGGCATCTGTTTCTATTCTCCAAACAGATTGAGTTCTTCCATGCGCATCGCAGTAGCCCAGATCATCAGCAGCGCCGACACCGCCGCCAACCTCGAACTGGTGTGGGACTACGCAGCCCAGGCCAAGAATGCCGGGGCGCAGCTGGTGGTGTTCCCCGAGGCGACGATGCGCGCCTTCGGCCACCCGCTCAAGGACATTGCCGAGCCACTTGATGGGCCCTGGGCCGGCGAGGTCCGCAGGATTGCCAGGGAGCTGGAGATCACCATCGTGGCGGGCATGTTCACCCCCGGGAAAGACGGCCGCGTCCGCAACACGCTGCTGGTCACCGGCCCCGGCGTGGACACTTCTTACGACAAGGTCCACCTTTTTGACGCCTTCGGCTTTACCGAATCCAGGACGGTCGACGCGGGGGAAGCACCGGTGACGTTCGAGCTTGACGGCACCGTGTTCGGCCTGGCCACCTGCTACGACGTGCGTTTTCCGGCACTGTTCACGGCGAACGCCAATGCCGGCGCGCAGGTGAACATCGTGTGTGCGTCGTGGGGAGCCGGCGAAGGCAAAGCCGAGCAGTGGGATCTGCTGGTCCGCGCCCGGGCGCTGGACAGCACCACGTTCGTGGTCGCCTGCGGGCAGGGCGATCCCGAGACCACGGGTGCAGGTCCTGCGGGAACAGCACCTACCGGCATCGGCCACAGCGCCGTTGTCACACCCCTGGGGAAGACGGTGGTAGCGCTTGGCGGCAAGCCCGAGCTCGCCGTCGTCGACATTGATCCCTCGGCCGTGGATGACGTGCGGGCCAAGCTGCCGGTGCTGGCCAACGCCCGCCGGTTTTAAACCGGTGAGGCGCCGTTCACGGCGTTGAAACAGAAGGCAAAAAGGCGCACGACGGCGGATCTCACCTTGGGCCTGCTGCGGAGCCTTGTTTTCCTTGGGAACCCAAGGGGGTGGCGTGCCCTGGACAGGGCGGGAGGGAAAGCGGCGTTTACATTCCTGAAACATACGCGATACGTGATCTTCACGCAGGAGCGATTTGTGTAACGTGCGCGCAACTTTAAGCGGCACTGGCTGAAACACATGGCGCCAAAAATGGAACCCGGGGGAAATGCCAAGGGGCCTTAGCGGTCCCGCACCTAGTTCACGTTGCGAAGGGACCCACCGGTGGAAATCACTGCCCAACACGTCTGGCTGATGATTTCGGCCGCCATGGTATTGCTGATGACCCCCGGGCTCGGTCTCTTTTACGGCGGTATGACCCGCGCCAAAGCTGCGCTCAACATGATCATGATGAGCTTCATCTCAGCAGGGATCGTCGGCGTCGTCTGGGTCCTCTGGGGCTACTCGATGACAACCGGCAACGGCATCATGGGACTCTTCGGCAATCCCTTCACCAGCTTCGGCCTGCAGAACCTGATCGGCTCCCCGGATCTTCTCAAGGCCGGTTACAGCGCCACCTTCGCCATCATCACGGTCGCCCTGATCAGCGGAGCCATTGCCGACCGCGCCAAATTCAGCGCCTGGGCCCTCTTCGTTCCCGTCTGGATCACCGTTATTTACTGCCCCCTGGCTTTCATGATCTGGGGTGGCGGCCTTATGAGCGCCGGCGGCGCCGTCACGGCAATGTTCGGACAGGTCATCGATTTCGCCGGTGGCGCAGTGGTGGAAATCAGCTCAGGCACCGCGGCGCTGGTACTCGCGGTCATCGTCGGGCAGCGTCATGGCTTTGCCAAGGACCCAAACCACCGCCCCCACAACATCCCGTTCATCATGCTCGGCGCGGCGATCCTCTGGTTCGGCTGGTTCGGGTTCAACGGCGGTGCCGCAACAAGCGTGGAGCAGGCCGGACTGATCTGGATCAACACCCTGGTTGCCCCTGCCGGAGCCATGCTGACCTGGCTGATCACCGAGAAGATCCGCCACGGCCACCCCACGTCCCTCGGAGCTGCCTCCGGCGTCGTCGCCGGCCTGGTGGCCATCACCCCGTCGTGCGCAAACATCAGCCCCCTGGCCGCCGTCGGCCTGGGCCTGGTGGCTGGCGCCGCATGCTGCATCTTCGTCGACCTCAAGTACCGCTTTGGTCTCGACGACTCTCTTGACGTAGTGGGCGTCCACCTGGGCGCCGGCCTTATCGGCACCCTGTCGCTGGGCCTGATCGCCCTTCCTGTCAACGGCCAGGGCGGCGGCCTCTTCTACGGCGGCGGCGTCCAGCAGCTCATCGCCCAGGCAGCCGCCGTCGTCATCACCCTGCTGCTGTCCGGCCTCGGCACGGCTGTCATTGCCGGAATCATCCACAAGACCGTGGGGTTCCGTGTCAGCCGCGAGGCGGAAACCGCAGGTGTGGACCTGTCCGAGCACGCCGAAACAGCCTACGCGTTCGGCGAGATGGGGTCCGGTTTCAGCACCCTGGGCCACATGCTGACCCACCACGCTGCAGCCCCCGTCCCCGCCGCTGCGGTCCGTGCCGAACAGCACGCCAAGGAAGACTCCTTCGCGTAAGTCACGGCCCTTTAGGTTCCGGTTGGACGGCGCCGGACAGCAAGGCCCGTCCAACCGGTGTCCACGCAGACACTAGTCCGCGAGGATCTTGTAGAGCGCGCGGCGCGTTTCGTCCATTTTCTCCATGGCAGCGGCACGCTGCTCCTCCGTAACACCCGCACGGAACTGATGGATGGCGCCCATCAGCTTGACTATGCTCTGGTGGAAGTCCCTGTCGGCACTGTCCGGTTCAGCATTCCAGGCGTTCTCCATCTCCTCGCCGTGTTCCGCCACGTAGGCTTTGCCGGCGTCCGTCAGGGCGAACTCCGTCCCCCGGCCTTCACTGAGCGCCTCAATCAGCCCCTCGTCCACCAACTGCTGCAGGGTGGGGTAAATGGACCCGGGACTGGGACGCCACATTCCGCCGGTCTTAGCTGCAATGGTCTTGATTAGTCCGTAACCATTGGATGGCGCCTCCGCCAGGAGGGAGAGGATGGCGGCGCGGACATCCCCCCGGCCAGCACGCCGGCCACCCCTGCCGAAGCCGGGACCAAACCCGGGACCGAACCCCGGACCAAACCCGGGCCCGAACCCGGGCCCGAACCCTGGGCCGAAACCGGGGCCCCTGTGTCCGTGCGGGCCCCTATGGCCCCTGCCCCGTTCAAAGCGGCCCTTGCCGAATTCCGGGCCCTGGCTCTTGTCTTCAAACATGCCTTTCATGGTGGCATCGTCCTTTCATTCGTCACCTAGTCGACGCTTCTTCAGCGATAGTTAACGATATGTCGTTAACTATCGCTTGTCTACGCCTTCCCGTGACCAAATCCTGACCTTTCCACATCTGGCTACCCCCTCGGCAGGAGCGTATTCTGATCGCACCTTCGAGGACGAGGGCTGAGGGATGGCGAAGAAGCGGAAGCGCAGGCATGGCTTCAGCGCGGCCCTGGGCAGGATCCTGGGGTTCCTGGCGGCCAGTGTGATGTGCGGGGTCCTGGCCGCCAGCCTGGTGGTTCCGGCCGTAGCGGCCGCGGGGATGGGCGTGAGTTCGTCCATTGGTTTCTTTGAGAGCCTGCCGGGGGACCTGACGGTCCAGCCGCCGTCGCAGGCGACGAAGGTACTCACCTCCGACGGACAGCAAATTGCCACCTTTTACGCGGAGAACCGCATAAAAGTGCCGCTGGACCAGATGTCGCCGTTTATCAAGGACGCCATCGTTGCCATCGAGGACAGCAGGTTCTATGAACACGCCGGCGTGGACCCGCAAGGGATACTGCGGGCACTGGTGTCCAATCTGACCAAGGGCGGCGAGCAGGGCGCATCCACCATCACCCAGCAGTACGTCACGAATGTCCTGAACGAGGCCCAACTCTCGCAGGACCGGCCGGATGCGGTGGTCCTGAACGGGCAGAAGAACATTGGCGACAAGATCCGCGAGATGAAGCTGGCCATCACCTTGGAGAAGAAGTACACCAAGGACCAGATCCTCGAGGGCTATCTCAACATTGTGTTCTTCAGCAACAACGCCTATGGGATTGAATCCGCTGCCCGCTACTTCTTCAGCATCAGCGCGAAAGACCTTACCCTTCCGCAGGCGGCCCTGCTGGCAGGTGTGGTCAACAGCCCCACCCTGTACAACCCGGTCACGAATCCTGACAAGTCCATCGGGCGGCGCAACCTGGTCCTGTCGGAGATGCTGCGCCTGGGAAAGATCACTCAGGCCCAGCACGATCAGGCTGTTGCCACCCCCATCCAGCTGAAGATCACGCCCCAGCAGCAGGGCTGCGCCTACGCGTCCATGGCACCCTACTTCTGTGACTACATCTCGCACCTGATCCTGAACAACCCCGCTTACGGGCCTACGGAAACGGATCGGGAGCGGCTGCTGTACCGTGGGGGCCTGACCATCGCCACCACCCTGGACAGCCGGCTGCAGGCCGCTGCCCAGGCCCAGGTGGACGGGACCGCAGGCGCAAACCCGGACCGGTGGGCGGCCTCCTTGCTAAGCATCCAGCCAGGCAGCGGCAAGATCCTGGCGATGGCCCAGAACACGGCGTTCCTTCCGCAACCGGGAAAGTTCGATACCAACCTGAACTTCAACGTGGATGCGAAAGACGCCCAAGGCAATGACCTGAACGGCGCGGGCGGGTTCCAGCCGGGGTCCACCATGAAGCCCTTCACATTCGCGGAATGGCTGAACGAGGGCAAGACCCTCACCGCTGAAGTGGACGCCTCCCGCCGGGTCTACCCGTTGGGGTTCCCCTGGAAGGACAGCTGCGGAAAGGTACTGGGCGCCTACAGCACCGCGCAGGCTAACCCTGCCCTTGGTGCCGCCGACGACCTGCAGAATGCGGAGGACGGCTTCTATCGGCCCATGCCCGTCAACTACGGCCTGTACAACTCGATCAACACCGCCACTTTCGCGTCCGCCTCACAACTGGACTTCTGTGGCATCCAAAAGATGGTGGACGCTGTTGGCCTGCACAGCGGCCTGGACAGCAGCCCGGTCAACATGCACCAGCTTGGCAACCTGCTGGGCGGCACGGGCGTCGCTCCCCTCACCCTGGCCAATGCCTTTGCCACCTTCGCCACCGAAGGCCGCTACTGCGCTCCCATCGCGTTGGTGAGCATTACGGATGCAGCCGGGGCCAAGCTGCCGGCCCAGGCTTCCGACTGCCACGACGCCGTCAAACCGGATGTGGCCCGTGGCGTCAACTCGGTGCTGCAGGACGTCCTGAAGAAGGGCTCGGGCGTCTGGATCAATCCAAAGGTGCAGGACAAGCTTCCCACCGCAGCCAAGACCGGTACCTCCAATAACAACGGTTCCACCTGGGTGGTGGGATACACCACCGGCCTGGTCACCGCTTCCTTCTTTGGAGACGCGCTGGAAGGCCAAAAACGGGCCGGACAGAACGTGACCATCAACGGCACCTTCTACCCGAGCCTGGACGGATACATGATTGCGGGCCCGCAGTGGGCCAACTACATGCTGAAGGTGGCACCGCTTTATCCCGCGTCCCCGTTCGCGCCACCTCCCGCTTCGATGATTGGTCCAAACCCCAATTACAGGCCATAGTCCCTGCGTCTGTGCCCCGCGCACGCCTGGCCCGCGCCGGAACTTAGCCGGCACCCCTCCACAGCCGCTTCCACCAGGTGCGCCGGGGCTCCGGTTCAGGAGGAACCTCCTCGACGCGGCCAGCCCTCCGGGTGCGCCAACGTTCCACTTCCTCTTCCACGTCACGGGTTTTGGTGATGACAGGCGGCCCGCCCTGAAGCTGCCGCCGGGCATCGATAACGCGTCGGTTGAAGTCCTGCAGGATGTCGCGAACCTGCTGTTCCGTGTACTGCGCGTCCAGCTTTGCGTCGAGTTCGGCGTCCTCGCCACGGAGCAGGATGGCGGCAGGCCCGAGCCCGCTGATGTTCTCCCGCTGGATCAGCCCCTTGACCCACCAGTCCGGATCGTAGCTCTCACCGAGGCCTGGAATCGGTTTGCCGGCGTATTTGAGGTTGTCGAACTTGCCCTGGGCCATGGCATCCCGGACCAGGTATTCGGCACGGGCGGCGTCGCTGACCTTCCGGCGCTTCTCCCGCTCCTGCGCGTCCAGGGCGTCCAGCGCCGCTTCCTCCTCAGCGCTGATGCCGGCACCGCGGTATGACCGCCGCTCCGCCGCCCGTTCGAGACGCTTTCGGAAATCCCCAGCGCCGGTACCCATATCCACCACCGCCTTTCCTCGCTTGAACCCACCTTCCAGTATTCAGCGGCGCCCCGGCGCGTTCAACGCCCAAGGTGGGGGACGACGGCGGGACGTCCCGCCGTCGTCCGCCCCCTGGCGCCGTGGCAAAGGTTAGTGGATGTTGCGCCGTCAGGCGTTGGCGTGCCCGGCGAGGATGCCGTCGATCTGGCCGACCGCTTCCTTAAGGCCTTCCTCCATGCCCATCTGCATCATCTGTTCCAGTTGCTCCTCCGACTCGAAGGTGGACAGGATCGTCATCCGGGTCCGCCCGCCTACGGGCTCGAGGGTGACGGTGGCGTGGCTGACGCCGAGTTCCCCGGTGGGGTTGCCATCGCTGTCCGCGAAGCCGTCATTGAACTGCAGCTCCCGCGGGGGCTCCAGGGAGGTAAATTCCCACCAGCCATGCGCCTTCTCCCCGTCGGGGCCGGTCATGTAATAGCCGGCGCGGCCGCCCGGGACGAAGTCGTGCTTGTAGAAGGTGGCGGGCCAGGTGGGCGGGCCCCACCAGCGCTCCAGCTGCCGCGGGTCTTCGAAGAGTTGCCAGACGCGGTCCACCCCGGCGTCGAATTCAGCAATGAGCGTGAGGGTCAGCGCTTCCGGATTCTTCTCCGTACTGATGACTGCCATGGCAATGCCTTCCTAATCTTCAGCGAGAATGTGGGCCATCCGGGCGGCGCGCTGCCGCCAGATGTGTTCGTATTCATCGAGCAGGCGGCGGGCTGTCTGCAGTCCTTCGTGGTTGCCGCGCACAATCTGCTCCCTTCCGCGCTTTTCCTTGGTGACCAGGGATGCGCGCTCCAACACCGCCACGTGCTTTTGGACGGCGGCGAAACTCATGGCGTAAAGGGCTGCAAGACCTGAGACGGAGTACTCACCTACAGTGACCCGGCGGACGATGTCCCGCCGCGTGGAGTCGGCGAAGGCCTGGAAAAGGCGGTCCAGTTGGGCCTCGCTAAGCTTTTCTACAACCATTTGGTTGCACGTTATTCCGCGGCTGGGTCTGTGTCAAGGGGGAACAGCCGGGACATTCGCAGGTCCGGCGCCGCCGTCGTTGCCGCCCGGGGCTACGAGTCGAAGTGCGTCTGGACGGGTGTGCCTGACAACTGCTCGATCAGCTCCTTGGCCACGTCCCGCAGCTTCCGGTTGCGGTTGCTGGACACCTTGGTGAGGATTTCCATGGCCTCTTCCTGGGAGCACCGGTTCTGCGCCATGATCACGCCGCAGGCAAGGTTGATCGCGGTCCTGCTTTCGAGGGCGGCTTCCAGGTCATCGGCGCGGTTTTGCGCAGTGTTGATACGCACGGAGAGGTGAAGCGTGTTGTGGGCGGCGGCAGCGAACCCCACCGCTTTGTCGTAGACGTCTGCCGTGAACGCGTGGGGCCTGGTGGCGAAAAAGTTCAAAGCGGCGCTGGCTTCCGACGTGATTTCCAGCGGCACGCCCAACGTACTGTGGACGTTGCTTTCCATCAGTTTCCGGTTGTACGTGGTCCACCGTGGATCCGTGGAGACATCGTCGATCATCACAGGGGTCATCTCACGAAGGGACCGGATGCAGGGGCCGTCACCCAGGGCCTGCTCAACAAGGTCCAGTTCCACGGCCCTGGCACTGCTGCCGGCTGCAGTAGCGGGTCGGCGCCGGAGTTTCAACGTTACCGCGCATTCGATGTCATCCCCCGCGCATTCAGAAACTGCTGCTGCCGCAAGCCCCGAGAGACCCGACAGGAACTGGACGGCATCCTCAGCGCCCACCAGAACCTCCTGGAGGTGCTGGACGGTCTCATTGTTGGCAGGATTCAGCATGGGGTTCACTATACGTACCACCGGCCGTCCGAGTCAGCGTCGCGGGGCGGGAGATGAATTTTTCGAGAGCCCGAAACGGTGACCACACCAGATACGGCGGACGTGGTGTGTCAACCGGAAGGGAACCAGGCCACCGCCTGCGGCTGCTTTTAAGGAGGCCGAGCCGGTTGCGCAGTCAGTAGCATGGGCCCTAGCTGAAGGCCGTGATCTCTCCGGAGCCGCGTTCGATGAGGTCCGTGGGCACGTCGATCACTTCGGAGGGCCTGGGTCCAGGCCGTTCGATCCGCGAGAACAGCTGGTCCGCGGCCAACCGGCCGATTTGGCTGGGGCGTTGGGCAATGACAGTCACGCCCGGGTCGAGGAGGTCGGCGAACTCGAAGTCGTCGAAGCCGACGAGCGCGATGCGGTGCTGCAGTCCGAGGCGCTGCAGCGCCCGGACCGCGCCGAAGGTGATGAGGTTCTTGCCGGCGAAGAGGGCAGTGGGCGGGGCGTCGGATTTCATGAGCCGGGCGACGGCCAGGCTGCTGGACTCCGAATCGCGCAGTCCGGGCAGGATCGGGCAGTCGGCGGCTTCGAGGCCCGCCCCGCGGATCGCATCGAGGAACCCCAGCCGGCGCTGCTGGGCGGTCCACAGGTCTTCACGGTCGAGCAGGAGGGCGATACGGCGGTGGCCGCGCTTTATCAAGTGCCGGGCCGCGATTGTGGCTGCGGTCCGACTGTCGGAGCGCACTGCGTCGACCGCGATCCCGCTCGGTTCCCGGTCCACGCAGACCACTGCGAGCCCCCGGTCGATCTCCGACTGCAGGTAGGCCTGGCTGGGGGCGATCGGCATGATCACGATGCCGTCGACACGGCGTCTCATCAGTGCGGCAACCGATGCGAACTCGCGGTCCGGATCCTCGTCGAGGCTCGAGGTGAAGACGGCGGAGCCACGGCGCGCGGCGACGTCTCCGATCGCCCGGCTTATTTCGGCCGCGAACGGGTTGGTCACGCTGCCCACGAGCAGCCCGATCGTATGGGTGCGCCCGTCTGACCTCCGCAAATTCCGCGCACCCAGGTCAGGCTCCCAGCGCAGCTGCGCCATTGCCTGCCTTACGCGCTCAGCGGTCGGCGCGGCCACGTTGGGCTCATCGTTGGCCACTCGGGAGACGGTCTTGGTGCCCACGCCAGCGAGACGGGCGACATCGCGGATCGTCGCGCGGCGCACCTCGGCATCGGCCGAACCGGAAGATAACGATGTCATAACAGCCCACTTTCTCTCGCCAACACTATCTTGCCAAACCTTGGGGTCGAGTCTACAAATAAGCGATGACATCGTTGTCAACGGCTTAGGCCACCCCCTTTGAAAGGACATGCAATGACGCACTTCATCCCCGGCACCGGACGTAACCGGGCCTTCATCGTGACCGCCGTCGCGGCCGCCGCAGTATTGGGTCTGAGCGCCTGCGGCTCATCTGCGGGAGCCAGCTCGGGTGCGACCGCCGCGCAGGACGAGACCGTTGGGGTAAGCCTGATCGTTAAAACCACGACCAACCCGTTCTTCGTCGCCATGGAGGACGCCGCGCAGGCCGATGCCCAGAAGTCGAACATCAAGCTCACCCTTGCCGCCGGCAAGAAGGACGGCGACACCGATTCGCAGATCCAGGCCATCGAGAATGCCATCTCCCGCGGCGACAAGGGCATCCTGATCACCCCGAACGGCCCAGCCGTGAACAACGAGATCACCAAGGCCCGCAAGGCCGGTCTTTACGTGATCGCCCTCGATACCCCGCCGGACCCCGCCAACACTGTGGACATCACCTTCGCCACGGACAACTACGCTGCCGGACAGTCGATAGGGAAGTGGACGGCGGCCACCCTCGGCGGGAAGAAAGCCGTCGTCGCGATGCTCGACCTGTTCAACGACCAGATCGTCTCGGTCGATGTGAACCGGGACCACGGCTTCCTCAACGGTATGGGCATCGACTTCGGCGATAAGACCAAGAACGCCGGCGAGGCCGCTTCCGGCCATTACACCGGAGGCCAGGGCGGGGACTACGAGATCGTCGGGCACCAGGCGACCCAGGGCGCCGAGGACGGTGGACGCAACGCGATGGAGACGCTTCTGTCGAAGAACCCGAACATCAACGTCGTCTACACGATCAATGAGCCCGCGGCCTACGGCGCCTACCAAGCCCTCAAGGCCGCCGGGAGGGACAAGGACGTCACCATCGTCAGCGTCGACGGCGGGTGCGCCGGAGTTGGGTATGTCAAGCAAGGGATCATCGGCGCGACCGCGCAGCAGTACCCGTCGAAGATGGCACAGCTGGGCATGGAGGCAATCGCCAAGATCGCGCGCGGGGGCGCCAAGCCCGAGGTCAGCAGCGGCCTCGACTTCTACAACACCGGCTCGAAGCTGGTTACTGACAAGGCCGCCAGCGGGCTCGACAGCATCACTACCGATTCAGCCTCGAGCATCTGCTGGGGCACCAAGTAATCCGATCCGACACGGCCGGGGCGCCTTCTGAGCCGCCCCGGCCCTGCCCGAAACCAATGCGATTCCCCTCCCGAGGAGACACCATCATGGCAACCCACGCACCAGCACGGGCCTCCGCCGAGCCCAAACCCCCGGCGCCCGACCCCGCTCTTGAATTCATCGACCGTCGGACACCCCTTTCCCGAGTCCGTGGCACCCTGCACCGCTACCCCGCGATCAGCCCCGGCGTCGTGCTCGTGATCGCAATCCTGGTCTTCGGCATGCTGAACCCGCACTTCCTGGCCCCATCCAACCTGTCCCTGATCACCCAGCAGGTCGCCGTCATCGGCATCCTCGGCATCGCCGAGACCCTGGTCATCCTCACAGCCGGGATCGACCTCTCGGTTGGGGCCGCGATGGTGCTCAGTTCAGTGGTCGTGGGCAACACCGCTGCGGGACTCGGTCTACCAGCCCCCATCGCCCTTCTCGCCGGACTGGCCACCGGCCTGGCTGCAGGCGCCCTGAACGGCATCCTGGTCACCCGGCTAACCCTTCCCCCATTCATCGTCACTCTGGGGACCCTGAGCATCTTCACCGCTTTGCTGCTGCTGGTTTCCAAGGGTGCCACTGTCCAGGGCACCCAGCTTCCGGACCTGGCCACGTGGACAGGGGGGACCTTCAAGCTCGCCGGGATCGACATCAGCTTCGGCGTCGTGCTCATGGCATTGCTCTACCTCGTCGTCGCCTACGCCCTCGGCCGAACCGCGTGGGGACGCCACGTCTACGCCGTGGGAGACGACAAGGAGGCTGCGCGCCTGAGCGGCATCCGCGTCAGCAGGGTGCAGCTGAGCGTCTACATGCTGGCCGGCGCGATCGTGGTGATCGCCGCCTGGACCCAGATCGGGCGTGACTTCGGCTCCAGCCCCAACGCCGCCACCGACGCCAACCTCAACGCCATCACCGCCGTCGTCATCGGCGGCACGAGCCTGTTCGGCGGCCGCGGAACCATCTGGGGCACACTCCTGGGTGCCCTCATCGTCGGGGTCTTCCGCAACGGGCTCGCGCTCGTCGGTCTCGACGTCCTCTATCAGACCCTCGCCGTCGGCATCCTCGTCATCGGGGCCGTCGCCATCGACCAGTGGATCAGGAAGGTCCGTAAGTGAACTCCATCGAACACGGCTCGAAGAGCCAGAGCGTGCCCGTACTGTCGGCCCGGGGCCTCGTGAAGACCTACGGCCACGTCGTGGGCCTCGACGGCGTCAGCCTCGATCTCCACGCCGGCGAGGTCCTGGCTATCATCGGCGACAACGGGGCCGGCAAGACCACCCTCATCAAGTGCCTCACCGGCGCAGAGATCCCCGACGAGGGCGACATCAGACTGGACGGCAAACCCGTCCACTTCCGCCGCCCCCAGGACGCCAGGGACGCCGGCATCGAAACCGTCTACCAATCCCTCGCAGTCTCCCCGGCGCTCGACGTGGCCGCGAACATGTATCTCGGCCGGGAGCTGCGCCGCCAGGGCCCCCTCGGGAGCCTGATGCGCCTAATGGACACCAAGGCCATGCGGGAGAACGCGAAGGCCGAGCTGGCCGGGCTTGGGATCTCGACCCTGCAGGATGTCACCGTGCCCATCGAGAACCTCTCCGGCGGACAGCGCCAGGCCGTCGCCGTCGCCCGTGCCGCGGCCTTCGGATCCAAGGTCGTCGTCCTGGACGAGCCCACGGCTGCGCTTGGTGTCCGGGAGTCCAATCAGGTGCTTGAGCTCATCCTGCGCCTGCGCGACCGTGGCATCCCCGTGATCCTGATCAGCCACAACATGCCGCACGTGTTCGACGTCGCCGACAGGATCCACATTCAGCGGCTCGGCAAGCGCGCCGCCACCATCACACCCGAGACCCACTCCATGACCGACGCCGTAGCGATCATGACCGGGGCGAAGGCAGCATGACCGACACCCCGGCCGGCAGGACAGCCGCTGCTCTTCACTGAGTTCACCCCGCTTCCCGGCAGGGCCGACGAGGTCGTCCCTGCCGGGAACGGGCGGCGGTGGCCGCCGCTTTAAAAACGCCTCGCCGCGCTGGCTGACGTGGTCAGGCTCAGCGACGAGGACCACCTTGGTCTACGGCCGACCTGGAAATACCCCCACCGGGGAACGAAACGGGGGAACTGGCGCGGGAAGCGGTCAAATCGTGAAGCGCCAGCGAGCACGCTGGCTCAAACCCGCCAAAACCCCCTCCCGACTTCTGGTCATCGGTCACCATGCCATGCAGATCCCGGGGCCAGGTAGCACTGGGATTAACACCGCACCCGTTCCGCCAACGCGCGCGGGAGCGTAGTGTCAAAGACAGGAAATTTCGGGATTGCGACAGGCCCGGGGTTGAATGCACAGGCCATCCGCGCCAAGAGCGGTGGCCGCCAGCCGGGAACTCAACTCCGGGCGCAACGAAGGATCGAGGCCTTATGGACAGCCAAAGTCCACCTAAGCGCCCCTCCGCCCCTCCCGGCTCCGCGTTGCTCCCCTCGCCTGTCCCCGGCCCCGCCCCATGGCTTGGAAACCGGCAATGAATGCCTGTTGCCCCGGCGGTCGGGACCAGCCACTGGGTGCCGACGAGCAACGGAAGGACGTGGCCCGGCGTTTCCGTGCCGCCCAAGTCCCCATGATCAGGCTGTGGACGTACTACTACGGCCTTGGCGGTGACGCTGACGAAATGTCCCTGGATGCCTACCTCAACGAGGCACTGCACCTTCCAGTCGCCCAAGCAGGGCTGATTGCCACCGCCCTGCGGGAACTATCGGCGGATGGGGACGGGAGTTCGTGACTCCGGTCACACGTGATGAGATTCACTCGCAATAAACGCGCGATTTGGTTGAGTCCCATCAGTCGGCACGGGCACTATGGATGGGCAGGGCAATACCCGCCCTTGACATCCTGGTGACGCAACGAGGCCCACCGGTGAGCGCAGGCCACCGACCCCCGGAGCGGACAGGCCACCGCCGGACATGTTGCCGGCTTGATACAGGAAAGTACTGAACAATGACGTTTAACACTGCCGAATCCGTGACGCTGAAGATCTGGGACCGTGCTTCCCTCCACGAGACCCTCGATTCCGCGGTCTCCGATCTCTCCTCGCGCCACAACACCACCAGCTGCCGCATCGCCGTCACCTGCAGCGGACCCAACACCTTCACCCTGAGCGTCCGCGGCGACGAGCCGGCACTGGCGTTCTAGGCAGCCCCAACAAAGGGCGCGTACGACGGCGGGAATGGACTGTTCCGCCGTCGTACGCGCCCTTTTTGCTGCCCTCGCCGGGTTGAAGGGCTTGACCGCCTCATGGACCCTTTGCCCCTGTTTCTCCCGGCACGGTGTATGTAGCGTCTGGTCATCACCACTTGTCCGGCCGGAGCACGAGGAGGATTCAATGGGCCATATCAAGGTGGACACGACGATCAACGCACCAGTGGAACGCGTCGTCGAGGTGGCGTCAGACCCGAAGCGCTGGGCTTCGTGGTGGGTCAACCTGGGCGAGGCAGAGAAAATCGAGGGCGACGGCGGCACGGGAACCGTCGTCGAGCATAAATACCTCATGGCGGGGGTTCCGTTCCATGTCACCACAAGGGTGGCAGCACGGGAGCAAACCACGGCCGGCGGGCAGCGGGTGAGAATCGAATTCGACGGGCCCCTCAAGGGGTGGCAGACATGGGACTACGAACCGGACGGCGAGGCCACCACCCAGGTGACCGCCGAGTTTGACTACAACGTTCCCGGAAGCGCCATCGGACGCTTCGCGGATGAACTCATCATCGAGCGGATGCAGGAAAGGGCACGCCAACAGACCCTGGAGAACCTCAAGCTCCTGGTGGAAGCCGGACCACGCTGACCGTGGCGGCCCTCACCTGCCGCCTCGAACGGGAGCGTGGACCGGCGTAGCATTCGTCAGGTACGTACCGAACAGCGGAGGGCAGATGGGTACCCAGCAGAAGGCCACCAGGTTCCGTTTCGAGGCGCTGGCCCTGCCGGTGATCCAGGCGCCCATGGCCGGCGGCCCCTCCACCCCGCAATTGGCCGCGGCAGTCAGCGCCGCCGGGGGCCTCGGCTTCCTTGCGGCCGGGTACCGGACAGCTGCAGCGATGCGGACAGACATCGAGGCTGTCAGGGCGCAGACCAAGCACCCGTTCGGCGTCAACCTGTTTGTACCGCAGCCCCCGGTTATCAGCCACGAGGACCTGCAGCGTTATGCCGCGTCACTGGCTCCGGACGCTGAGCGGTTCGGTGTCACGCTGGGAGAGCCAAAGCATGATGATGACGACTGGGACGCGAAGCTCGAAGCATTGCTGGACCTGGCACCCCCGGTGGTTTCGTTCACCTTCGACTTCCCCGAGTCCGGCGTGGTGGAATCGCTGAAACAGCGGGGCGTCTACGTGATAGCCACTGTCACGGACCGCGAAGAAGCGCTCCGGGCACTCGCCGCCGGAGCGGATGCCCTGTGCGTGCAGGGCCCCGAAGCCGGCGGCCACCGGGGAACGTTCAAGCCGGACGGGCCTCCCCCGCTGGTGCCCCTCCACGGAATTCTCGGCGACCTTACCGACCTCGAGGTACCCCTCATCGGGGCCGGGGGCATTGCCACTGCGGACCACACCCAGGCCGCGCTCGCCGTCGGCGCCGTGGCTGTCCAGGCCGGGACGGCATTCCTGCGCGCCGACGAAGCGGGAACCAAGCCGGTGCACCGGGCTGCCCTGGCGGCGCCGGATCACTTCACCACTACCGACGTCACCCGCGTCTTCTCCGGCCGCAACGCCCGCGGCCTGCACAACGAATTCATGCGCCGCCATGACGGCGACGCCCCTTACGGCTATCCGGAAATCCACCACCTCACCACTCCCCTGCGTGCCGCGGCCGCGGCAGCAGGAGAGCCTGAGTGGCTGAACCTGTGGGCCGGCATCAATTACCGGCAAACCATGGAGGGCTCCGCGGTTTCAATCCTGAAATGCCTCGCGCCCTAAGGCCTGGCCGCAATGGCTTGTCCCGCCGTCGGTCGGTTCCTTAAAGCCCGACGGCGGCCCGGCCCCTTGTGGGAGCCGGCCCGCCGTCGTGAGTTGGAAGCGCTGGTGGTGCCTTAGAGGGTGGCGGTGTCGATCACGAACCGGTAGCGGACGTCCGAGGCAAGGACGCGTTCGTAGGCTTCGTTGATCTTCTCGGCCGGGATGACCTCGATTTCGGCGCCCAGGTGGTGCTCGGCGCAGAAGTTGAGCATCTCCTGGGTTTCGCGGATGCCGCCGATCATGGAGCCGGCGAAGGAACGGCGTCCGCCAATCAGCGCGAAGGCGTTGACCGGAAGCGGCTCAGCGGGCGCGCCGACGTTGACCAGGGCGCCGTCGAGCTTGAGCAGGCCGAGGTAGGAGCTGATGTCGATCGAGGCGCTGACCGTGTTGATGATCAGGTCGAAGGAGCCGGCGAGCTCGGAGAAAGTGTTCTCGTCACTGGTCGCGTAGTAGTGGTCGGCGCCCAGCTTCAGGCCGTCTTCCTGCTTCTTCAGCGACTGGGACAGCACGGTCACCTCAGCGCCCATGGCGTGGGCCAGCTTGACGGCCATGTGGCCCAGTCCGCCGAGGCCGACGACGGCAACGTTCTTGCCGGGGCCGGCACCCCAGTGGCGCAGCGGTGAGTAGGTGGTGATGCCGGCGCACAGCAAGGGTGCGGCGACGTCGAGTTCGATGCCCTCGGGGATGGTCACGACGAAGTCCTCGGTGACCACTACGTGGGTGGAGTAGCCGCCCTGGGTGATGGTGCCATCGCCGTCAACGGCGCCGTAGGTGCCAATGTTGCCCTTGAGGCAGTACTGTTCCTCGCCCTTCTGGCAGTTTGCGCACTCCTTGCAGGAATTGACCATGCAGCCAACACCGACGCGGTCGCCAACTTTGTGCTTGGTTACTTCTGCGCCGACCTCGGTGACGATGCCGGCGATCTCGTGGCCGGGCACCAGCGGGTACTGCTGCGGGCCCCAGTCACCGCGGACGGTGTGGATGTCCGAGTGGCAGATGCCGGCGAACTTGATGTCGATCATGACGTCGTGGGGACCCACTTCGCGGCGCTCGATGGTGGTAGCCACCAGGTCCTCCGTGGCGGACGGGGATGCATAAGCCTTGACGGTAGTCATGGTTCTCCTGTGATCTGTTGGGGGGACTTCTTAATGCTACCGGGGTTGTTCGGAACAGATCCGGGAAATGCTTGTTCCAAGGTGGCCCTGTTGTGACTGGTCTTGCGAGTCCTACCCTCCGCAGACCCAGATGCCACAAGGCGCATCGTGGCAGAAAGCGGCTACGGCCGGAGCAGGACCTTGATGGCCCGGCGTTCATCCATGGCCTTGTATGCCTCGGCGGCCTGGTCCAGCGGGAGTTCGAGGTCGAAGACTTTTCCGGGCTCGATGTCACCGGCCAGGATGAGGTCGATCAGTTCCGGCAGGTACTGCCGGACCGGAGCGGGACCGCCGTGCAGGTGCACGAGCGAGGAGAACAGCTCGCGGCCGGGCAGGGCCACGTCATGGGATACGCCCACGAAACCGACGTGGCCGCCGGCACGGGTGGCCTGGATGGCCTGCATCATCGATTCCTGCGTGCCCACGGCTTCGATGACAGAGTGCGCCCCCAGCCCGTCGGTGAGCTCCTTGATCTTCTGCACGCCCGCTTCGCCGCGCTCCTCCACGACGTCGGTGGCCCCGAACTCCCGGGCCAGCGCCTGCCGGTCCGCGTGCCGGGACATGGCGATGATCCGCGCGGCGCCCATCTGCTGTGCCGCCAGGATCCCCAAAAGCCCAACGGCGCCGTCGCCCACCACCGCCACCGTCTTGCCGGGGCCCACCTCTGCGGCCTTGGCCGCGAACCACCCGGTGCCCAGGACGTCCGAGGCCGCAAGCAGTGAAGGGATCTTGCCGCCTTCGGGCGCGCCCGGGGTGGCCACCAAGGTGCCGTCTGCCAGCGGTACGCGCAGGTACTCGGCCTGGGAACCGCCTACGCCCTGCCGGTGCACGCAGCCGGTCTGGTAGCCGGAGCGGCAGATTTCGCAGGTGTTGTCAGAGGCAAAGAAGGACCCCACCACGAATTGGCCACGCTGCACATTTTTCACGTCAGCGCCCACTTCCTCCACGATCCCCACGTACTCGTGGCCCATGGGCCTGGGCTCGTGAAGGGTGTCGGCGCCACGGTAGGGCCACAGGTCCGAGCCGCACACGCAGGCGGCAACAACCTTGATGATCGCATCCGTGGGTTGCTGGATGGCGGGTTTGTCACGGTCCTCGACCCGGACGTCCCCGGGGGCATGCATGATGGTTGCGCGCATGGTGGTCCTCCAAATGGTGAAAGGCTGAAAGCGGACAATCCCATCAAACCCGCTCCGGGAACCCTTGGCGAGGGCCTTGCTGTAACTGGTTTTGGCAGAACCTCCTTAGCGTTGGGCCGTTCGTCGTAACGTGTTCCCTATGGATAACCGAGCCGAGGTCCGGCAGTTCCTGTCCTCCCGCCGCGGGCGCATAACCCCGGAGCAGGCAGGCATCGAACCCTATGGGGGCCGCCGGCGCGTCCCGGGGCTTCGGCGCGAGGAAGTGGCGCGGCTGGCCGGGGTCAGCGTGGACTACTACACCCGGCTGGAACGGGGAAACCTCAGCGGCGTCTCGGACAGCGTCCTGGACGCCATCGCAGGAGCCCTGGAACTTGACCGGGCCGAGCACGACCACCTGTACGATCTGGCCAGGGCTGCGAATACGTCCGGACGCCAACGCGCCGCCGGCGCCGGTGCTTCGGCACCCTCCAAGGTCCGGCCGGAGCTGCAGTACCTCCTGGATGCCATCACGGACGCCCCGGCGTTCATCGGCAACAACCGGATGGACATCGTGGCCGCCAACACCCTGGGCTACGCCCTGTACTCGGACATGTACCGCAACCCGTCACGGCCGGCCAACCACTCCCGTTTCATTTTCCTGGACCCGCGCGCGCAGAACTTCTACACGGACTGGGACCGGGCGGCCAACACCAATGTGGCCATCCTCCGCCGCGAAGCCGGGCGCAACCCCCATGACAAGGGCATCGCAGAGCTGATTGGCGAGCTGTCGATGCGCAGTGACGAGTTCCGGACTCTGTGGGCGGCCCACAACGTCCGCCGCCACTATGCGGGCACCAAGTTCTTCCAACACCCGGTGGTGGGCCTCCTGGAACTGAACTACCAGGTGCTGGGACTGGAAGAGGATCCCGGCCATACCCTCACCGTCTACCCCGCCACTCCCGGCAGCTCCTCCGCGGAGGCACTCAAGCTCCTCGCCTCGTGGGCGGTGACCGGGAACATCGCGGAGTCGGCGCAGGGCCAGGTCCGCACCTGAGGCTGCACACCTGGGCCTGCCCGTGCCGGCTCCACACGGCTGTGATACCGGGGCTCCTGGCGGGTAGTCCCTAGACTGGCAGATGGACGTTGATGCCAGGACTATGCGAAGGAGCGAAAAGATGAGTGGAGTAGTTGTTGTAGGTGTGGATGCCAGCCCGTCGGCACGGAAAGCTGCGGAGGTGGCGTTGGGCCTGGCGGAATCCCTGGGCGCGTCACTCCATGTGGTCACCGCGTTTGAGAGCGAAAACTCCGAAACTTACGGTGTGGGCTCGGACAAGGTGAGGATCTCGAACGCTGACAGCTCGGAGATCGTGGCCAAGGATCTGGCCAGCTCCAGGCCCGGGGTGGAAGTCACCCACTTCGCCGCCCGCGGCAAGCCGGCAGACTCCCTGATCAAGGAAGCCATCCGCCTGAACGCCCGGCTGATCGTGGTGGGCAACCGGAGGATGCGCGGCATCGGCCGGCTGCTGGGCAGCGTGGCCAACAGCGTGGCGCACAACGCCCCGTGCGATGTCTACATCGCAAACACTTACGAGGACTGACCCTCCCCCTTAATGGTGGGCGGACGACGGCGGGACCTCCCGCCGTCGTCCGCCCACCTTTTTGCTGAAGGGTTGTTCAGGCCCCGTATTCCTCGTCGGTGACATGGCCGAGCCACGTGACCACCTGGCCGTTGCTGTCGGCTTCCTGCATGGCCACGTGCGCCATGAAGCGGTCCGCCGTGGCACCGTGCCAGTGCTCTTCCCCGGGTTCGATGTACACCACGTCGCCCGGGCGGATCTCCTGGACTTCGCCGCCGCGGCGGGCCACCAGGCCGATCCCATCGGTCACGTAGAGGGTCTGGCCCTTGGGGTGGTGGTGCCAGGCGGTGCGGGCGCCGGGAGCGAAGCGGACGTGCGCGCAGCCGATGGCCGACTGCCCGTCAGGGTTCCGGATTCCATCGATCTGCACTGTCCCGGTGAACCATTCCTTGGGCCCGGCGCCCGTTTGGCCGCCGCTTTTGATGTATTTCATGTTCTCCTCCTGTTGGGTGGGTCAGGGTCTGATGGGCCGGATGGTCATTGGGTTTGTCCCGTCCGGGCAAGCGTGGCCCGGGCGGTCTGGAACGCCAGGACCGCAGCGACGGCAAGGATGCCGGCGCCGGCGAGGAAGGTCCCGCGGTAGCCGGCGGAGTCGTACAGCACCCCGCCCACGGTTGATCCGGCGGCGATTGACGTCTGGACCACGGCCACCATCAGGCCGCCACCGGACTCGGCGTCATGGGGCATGGCCTTCGCGATCCAGCTCCACCAGCCCACGGGCGCGGACGTGCCCAGCAGGCCCCACATCCCCAAGAGAACCACGACGGCGGCGAACCAGCCGCCGGAGGGCACGAGGGCTGCCGCGATGGCCGCCATGAGCGCCGGGATGACTACCAGCGTCCGGTAGAGGCCTTTCCCGATGAAGCGGCCGATCAGCAGGGTACCCACGAATCCGGCCACCCCGATGACCAGGAGGACCAGGGACACCGGGGCCGCACCGGCGCCTGTCACGGTCTCCAGGAATGGACGGATGTAGGTGAACAGCACGAACTGTCCCATGAAGAAGGAGCCGCAGGCAGCCATGCCCCAGGCGACAGGGGCGCTCCTGAAGGCGGCGAAAATGGTGAAGACGTTTCGGGGCTCCCCGGTGGGCCGTTCCGCTTTCATGGCCGGCAGGCTGCCCCACTGCCAGGCAAGGGCCAGCAATGCCACGGGCACCAGGCAGAAGAACGCACCGCGCCATCCGATGACCGAGCCCAGGTAGCTGCCCAGCGGTGCAGCCACCACCGTGGCCAGGGCATTGCCCCCGTTGAAGATGGCCAGGGCGCGCGGCACCTGGCGGGCCGGTACCAGGCGCATGGCGGTGGCGGCGGACATGGACCAGAACCCGCCAATGACCACCCCGATCAGTGCGCGGCCAATCATGAAGACCAGGTATCCCGGTGCCAGCGCAACCAGGACTCCGGAAACTGCCATGAGCGTGGTGAGTCCCAGCAGGAGCGTCTTGCGGTTCATACTGCCGGCCACGGTGGACACCGACAGGCTGGTCACCACGGCGAACAGCCCGGAAATCGCTATGCCCTGCCCCACCATCCCCTCTGAAACCTGCAGCTCGGCGGCCATGGGCGTGAGCAGGCTGACGGGCATGAATTCGGACGCGATCAAGGCGAACACGCACAGGGACATCGCGAAGACCCCTCCCCAATGCGCAGGGTGCTGCGCGTCTGGTTTTGGGGGCGCGCTGGCGTTGGTGACTGTTGCTTCGGGGGCCATGCCTCCATGAAACACATGAACGCAGGTACCTAGCGAGGGCCCTGCTGAAACCGGTCTTGGCAGAACCCCTTTAGGGACGACTTAAAGCGACGGGGCCGCGGACCTAGGCAGTGGTCCCCTGCTGCTGCATGTTCTGCGGGCTTTTTCGGAGGTCCTTTTCAAGTTCGGCCAGGCAGTAGTCCTTGAACCAGTGCCTGATGCGCAGCGGGAGAACCGGATAGGCCACGGCAAGGACGCGCCACGTGCGGTCGAACCTGCGCTGGTGCCGGTCGCTCCACGCAAGGCCGAAGTCCTGCCGCAGCTGCCCCGGCAGGAGCCCTGCGGTGAGGAACCTGGCAGCGGGCATGATGGCGCGGTACCAGAGTGCGGTGTGCGTGGGAAACAGCAGGCCGCGTCCCACGCGCACGCCTTCTTCCTCCGCCCGGAGGGTTGAAAGCTGCTCCTCCCAGTAGCGGCGGAACGCCGCCCGGTCCTTCGGCCACATCTCAGGTGGCAGCTGCAAAGCGGTGCCGATCCGCGCATAGTCGCGGTACATGGCGTCGGCTGCGTCGTCGTCCAGCGGGCCGCGGATCTTCTCAACGATGGTCAGCGCCGTGTCATAGAGCGTTGCCGCCACCCAGAGCTGCAGCGCGGGGTCGTAGGCGCTGTAGCCGGCAGAGGACTCGTCCGCGGGACGGCGTACCGGCACATGCGCCTGGTTGACCCTGCGGCGGACTTCCCTGACCTGCTCCTCGGTTCCATAAACGATGCCATAGACGTAGGTGAGTGTGCCCTTGAGCCGGTCTACAGGGCGCTGGGTGAAGGTACTGTGGGCAGCCACCCCGCGGCCGATTGCGGGTTGGGCAAGCTGCAGCAGGATAGCCCGTCCCGCCCCGGCAAGCAGGATGCCTTCGGCCCGGAAATCGGCATCGCCCTGAACCATGTGAAAAGGCTACCGGAGGGGGTGTGGCAGCAGATGGGGCCTTTCGTCCCGTCGCGCCTAGTACCCATCACCCTGAACGGGCCGCAGCGACGTGATCATCTGTTTGATGTCCGCGTACTCGGCCGTTTCCCGGTACTTCTTCGCCAGTTCCTGGTACGGCAGTGACGGGTCGCCGGGGGTCGCGTTGTTTTCGGGATCGTAGAACGCGCCGAACATGGCACTGTTGGGCGGCCACCGGAAGAAATGGATGATGGGGCACGCGGAAGGTCCGGTGGGTGGCGGCCCGGAAGTGATGCCGTAACCGGCCGCCTGGACGCCCGGCGGTCCCGGCGTCACAGCGTTTCCCCTGGTCTCGAAGACGAACTGCGGCACCACGCCGTCACGGGACAGTTCCGGGACATCCGCACTGTCCAGCACCTCATACGGGTACTTCTGCGTGCAGGACGATCCAATGGCCATGTTGGTCCGCAGCGTTGCCATGACCTTCCCGGCCTGGTTCCTGACTTCCGCGTAGGTCCCTCCCCCTTCGGCCAGTTCCCCCGCCGGGTCCCTGACGCTCCAGGCAGCGGGAAGATCGAACGCCATGGTGTGGTCCGCCGTCTGGAACGTGGTCCACTTCGTTGCGGCGGGCGTGGTGCCGCCCGGCCCGGCCGACTGTGATGGGGAGAGAGTGCCCGACGGCGTTGGCGCAGCGGGCAGGCTGTTTGCCGGTGCAGAGGCACTGGTGGATGAGGACTGTGCCGGCTGTGGGGTTCCCGGCTGCGGCGAACACGCGGAGAGGGCGAGGGCGGTCAGTGAGGCTGCCAAAAGTGCTTTGAGGAACCTGCGCACCCTTCCAGTGTGGGGGCGGCTTGCCCGGGCGGAGGAGGGCCGGAGGACCTGACCTGCCCTCCCCCCGCCCGGGGACCCGGCCTAGCGCTCCAGCAGGGACACGTCCCGGACGGCGCCCTTGTCCGCCGAGGTGGCCATGGCGGCGTAGGCGCGCAGGGCTGCGGACACCTGGCGGTCCCGGTCCTTGGGCTTGTACCCGCCGTTGACCAGCAGTTTCTCGCGGCGTTCGGCGAGGACCTCGTCGGAGACCTCCAGCTGCATTGAACGCTGGCTGATGTTGATGCTGATGATGTCGCCGTCCTCCACCAGGGCGATGGCACCACCGGAGGCAGCCTCCGGGGAGATGTGGCCGATCGACAGGCCCGAGGTGCCGCCGGAGAAGCGGCCGTCCGTGATGAGCGCGCACTTCTTGCCCAGGCCGCGGCCCTTGAGGAAGGACGTGGGGTACAGCATTTCCTGCATGCCCGGACCACCCTTGGGGCCTTCGTAGCGGATCACCACCACGTCACCCTCCTTGACCTGCTTGTTCAGGATCTTCTCCACGGCCTCGTCCTGGGACTCGCAGACCACGGCAGGTCCGGAGAAGGTCCAGATGGATTCGTCCACGCCCGCGGTCTTCACCACTGCGCCGTCGACGGCCACATTGCCTCGGAGCACGGCCAGGCCGCCGTCCTTGGAGTAGGCGTGCTCCACGGCGCGGATGCAGCCTTCCGCGGCGTCGGTGTCGAGCGAGGTCCACTCGTTCGACTGGGAGAAGGCGGTGGAGGAGCGGACGCCGCCGGGGGCGGCGTGCCACAGGGCCTTGGCTTCCTCGGTGGCCTTGCCGCCGCGGATGTCCCAGTCGTCCAGCCAGCCGTCCAGGTCGTTGGAGTGCACGGAGTGGACGTCCTTGTGCAGGAGGCCGCCGCGGTTCAGCTCGCCCAGCAGGGCCGGGATGCCGCCGGCGCGGTGCACGTCCTCCATGTAGTAGGTCTTGTCCTTGGCGACGTTCGGGGCCACCTTGGCCAGGCAGGGCACCTGGCGGGACTTGGCGTCCATCTCGGCAAGGCCGTAGTCAACCCCGGCCTCCTGGGCTGCGGCGAGCAGGTGCAGGATGGTGTTGGTGGAGCCGCCCATGGAAATGTCCAGGGCCATGGCGTTGTCGAAGGCCTTCGCGGTGGCGATGGAGCGCGGCAGCACGGAGTCGTCGCCGCCGTCGTAGTAGCGCTTCACCAGCTCGACGACGGTGGCGCCGGCCTTCTCGTACAGTGCCTTGCGTGCGGTGTGGGTAGCCAGCACGGAGCCGTTGCCCGGCAGGGACAGGCCGATGGCCTCCGTGAGGCAGTTCATCGAGTTGGCGGTGAACATGCCGGAGCAGGAACCGCAGGTGGGGCAGGCGTTCTCTTCGATGAGGTTGATGTCGGCGTCGGAGATGGACTCGTCCACGGCGTCGGCGATGGCGTTCACCAGGTCCAGGGAGCGCACGGAGCCGTCAGTCAGCGTCACACGGCCAGCCTCCATGGGGCCGCCGGAGACGAAGACCACCGGGATGTTCAGGCGCAGGGCGGCCATGAGCATCCCAGGGGTGATCTTGTCGCAGTTGGAGATGCAGACCAGGGCGTCGGCGCAGTGCGCGTTGACCATGTATTCCACGGAGTCGGCGATCAGGTCGCGGGACGGCAGCGAGTAGAGCATGCCGGAGTGGCCCATGGCAATGCCATCGTCAACGGCGATGGTGTTGAACTCGCGCGGCACGGCACCGGCGGCAAGGATGGCCTCGGAGACGATCCGGCCCACAGGGGCGAGGTGGGTGTGGCCGGGAACGAATTCCGTGAAGGAGTTGGCCACGGCGATGATCGGCTTGCCGATATCGGAGTTGGCGACGCCGGAGGCGCGCAGCAGTGCGCGGGCCCCGGCCATGTTGCGGCCATGGGTGACTGTTTTAGAGCGGAGTGCAGGCATGCTTACCATCCTCTTGCCTTGGCGACGCGGACGGAAGACAGCGCTGCTACTAGTAGTGGGAGTACCAGAGTAATAGTATTTTCCGGTGAGTGATCCCGGCCGCCGCAAAGAACTCGGCCTTTTCCTGAGGGCCCGGCGCGACCAGGCGCTCCGGGCCGACTATGGGCTGCCGCCGATCGGGCGTGCGAGGGACCGCGGGCTGCGCCGCGAGGAGGTGGCTTTCCTCTCCGGCGTCAGCGTCACCTGGTACACCTGGCTTGAACAGGGACGGGACATCAGCCCGTCCCGGCAGGTCCTGGAGGCCGTAAGCCGCGCCCTGCATTTGTCGGGGACGGGCCTGGGCTATGTGCTGTCCCTCGGCGGGTACGCCTCCGCGGCCCCTGCGGGACCGGCCGCCGATGCCGCCCCGCCGCACATTCAGCGGCTGATGGACGCACTGGACCCCAACCCCTCCTTCGCACTGTTCCCGGACTGGCGGGTGGCGGGCTGGAACAAGTCCTATGCGGCGCTCTACCCCAACATCGCCACCGTGGCACCCGCGGACCGGAACCTGCTGTGGCTGGTGTTCACCGACCCCTACGTCCGCAACCTGCTGCCGGACTGGGAAACCACCAGCAAGAGGTTCCTTGCCGAGTTCCGGGCCGAAACCGGACAGCGCCTGGGTGACCCGGACATCCAGTACCAGGTGGAGCGGCTTAAGGAAGCAAGCCCCGAATTCCGGCACGGCTGGGACCTCTACGACATCCTGGGCTTTGAGTCCCGTGAGCGCCTGTTCCACCACCCGGCGGTGGGAGTGCTGCAGCTGGAACACCACCAGGTGTCCCCTTCCGACCGGCCGGACCTGCACATCGTGGTGTACACCCCGGCCCCGGGCAGCGACGCCGCCGCGCAGATGCAGTCGCTGATGGCGGCGAAGGGCTAAGCGGCGTCAGTGCCCAGATAAGCCAGGGCGGCGGCGGCCTGCGCCTGGGTGGCCGTGCGAAGGGTGGGATCCACGGCCGGCAGGAAGAACGGGGAGTGGTTGGCGGGGATGTCCGTGTCCACAGTCCCCGCAGCCACGGACCGGCGGTAGGTTTCAGGGGGCACGGAGCCGACAATCCAGTACACGTACGGGATGCCGAAGGCGTCGGGAATGCGGCTGAAATCCTCTGACGCCGTCTGCGGGGCCGTGGGGTAGACGGCGTCCGCCCCGAAGGACCTGGTGAAGGCCGCCGTGACCCGTGCGTTGGCCTCCGGATCGTTGCTGGTCAGCGGGTATTGGTCGTAGTACTCGAACTCCGGTTCCTGCGGGGAGCCCGCCGCAGCGCACTCGCCCCGCACGATCCGCTCGATGGCGGCGATCATCTGGCTGCGGGTTTCCATGCTGTAGGTCCGCAGGTTGAGCAGCAGTTCCGCCCGGTCCGGGATGATGTTGGCGGTGGCACCGGCGTTCACGGAGCCAACGGTCAGCACCGCGAACTCCCCCGGCGTCGTTTCACGGGACACCACCGTCTGCAGGCGCAGGACGATCGAGGCAGCCAGGACCACCGGATCGACCGACTTGTGCGGCATTGATCCGTGGGCGCCCCGGCCGTGGACGGTGATCCGGATCGAGTCACCGGCCGACAGGACCGGGCCCGGCGTGGTGCCGATGGTTCCCGCCTCGGTGGGCATGACGTGCTGGGCCAGCGCGATGTGCGGCCGCGGGATTCCGGCGGCCAGGCCGTCGTCGAGCATTGCCTGCGAGCCCGCCGCCGTCTCCTCAGCGGGCTGGAACAGGGCAATGTAGGTGCCCTGTCAGGTGTCCCGGTGCTCGGCAAGGTATTTTGCCGCGCCAAGCAGGGCCACCACGTGCATGTCGTGCGCGCAGGCGTGCATCACGCCGGGTGTGGCGGAGGCGTAGCGTGCCCCCGTCGCCTCAGCGACCGGAAGCGCATCCATGTCGGCCCGCGCCAGCACGCAGGGACCGGCGCCGTTGGCAAGAACGCCAACGACGCCGGTGCCGCCGAAGTGTCGGACGTCAAAGCCCCAGCGGGCCAGGTTGTCCGCTGCCGCGGCGGACGTTTCGTGTTCGGCAAGCCCCAGTTCCGGGTTCCGGTGGAGCTGCTCGTAGAGCGGGATCTGCCAGGACAACTCCTGCCCGATGCCGTCCTGAAGGCTGTACATGATGTCCATGCGGGCGCTCCTCCCGGCCGGCAGCGCCGGCCCCTTGGGGCCAACTCTAGGCCAGCGCCCCCTGCCGCACCACGGCCGGCTCAAACTGCGCACCCGCGCCCGGGAATACCGGCACGTCGATCCGCGCGTGGGTGTGGACCTCGGACACCGTGGCCTTGGTGTGGCGGGCAATCTGCTCCATGGTGGTGACCCAGATGCCGTCCATGCCCTTCACCCGCTCGATCAGCTGCTCCAGGGCCACGGCTTTGGACGGCCGGCCGGAGATGAACGGGTGGTTGGTCAGGACGAAGCAGCTGCCCTGGGAGTGGTGTGCCTCGGCCTCGAGGGTCCACATTTCCAGGACCTTGGCCGGGCTCTCGATCACGCCGCTGCCCGTCACTCCCGGGTAGAAGGCGTACTGCTCCCAGTCGTCCAGGGTCCAGTCCACGGGGATCTCCACGATGTCCCGGGGATCATCGACGGCGACGGCGAAGCGGTAGGGGGCGTCGCCGTCGAGCAGGCTTGAATCGTAGAGGAAGCCGCGGTCCGCCAGCAGGCCCGGGGAGTGCCAGTTCAGTTCCCACCAGGGTGCCCGGTAGCCCACGGGACGGATACCGGCCACTTTGGCCAGCGCCTCCAGGCCGCGGTCAATGTAGCGGGCCTCGGTGGCTGCGTCGATGCCCTGCATGGGTTCGTGCAGGTAGCCGTGGTGGGCTACCTCGTGGCCGCCATCCACGATCCGCCGCACGATGTCCGGGTAGGACTCGGCGGTAAAGCCGGGGATGAAGAAAGTGGCCTTGATGTCCTGGCGCTCCAGGATCTTCAGGAGCCGTGGTACGGCGATCTTGGGGCCGTAGGACTGGTGGGTCATCAGGGACATGCGCCGCGTGCTGGTGGGGTCGTGGGCGATGGTGCAGGACTCGGCGTCCACGTCGAAGGTGAAGGAGGCGGCGGCTTTGGCGCCGTCGGGCCAGATGATGGGGTGCAGGGGGTCCGCGATGGCGGGCTGGTTCACGGGAAATCCTTTCGGCGGGCGCAGGGCGCCCGCCAGGTTCTGCGGGGAAGAGGAGTTGTGCCGCTTAGAGGGCGGGAAGGGCGGGCGTGGTGCCGGCCGGCTGGCCCTCGGTTTCAGCTGCCGCCCGGGGCTCGAGGGCGAGGTAGCGGATGTGCTGCCGCGGCCCGAGGATGGCGTACACGCCGGCGCTGGTCAGGCCGCCGGCCAGCCAGGAGAGGTCCCAGCCGCCCAGGGCTACCGCGATGGGTCCCTGCATGATGGGGATCAGGCCGTACATGAACAGCCAGGTGGCGACGATGCCGGCCACGAGGGAGACGACGCCCGCCCAGTTCACGCCTGGCAGCCGCTTGGTGCCGACGCCGTCGAACAGGCGGTCCGTGCCAGCGGGCCAGCGCTTCTCCAGCCAGAAGTAGTGCACCAGCATGATCCCGCCCCAGGCGGCCACCCAGGCCACCAGGCCGATCAGCCAGGCGTCGAGCACCGCGGCGAAGTCCTCCTGGAAGATGAAGAAGACGACGGCGCCCAGCGAGAAGACGCCGACGAACAGGTTGAGCTTGCGCCGGCTGATGGAGATGTCCAGGGCCTGCGTGGCAACGGAGAAGGTGTAGATGTTCAGGATGTTGGTGGCGATGGGGCCGTGGAGCACCATCAGCAGCACAGGCAGGGCCATGGCGCCGAAGTTGAGCACGATCAGCTTGCCGGGATCGATCTGGCCGCTGTTGGTGGCCAGGCTGGCGCCCAGGACGCCGAGCCACACCACGGGGATGAACTGGCCCAGCACGGAGGCCAGGTACACCTTTTTCTTGGGGACGCTGGTGCTGACGAACCGGGAGTAGTCAGCGGCGTAGGTGAACCAGGTGATGCCCCAGCCGATGCCGATGGCGGTCATGACGGCGCTCATGGCCGCGATCCGCTCGGAGCCTTCCAGGATGGCGCCGGCAGGTCCGGCGTAGCCCCAGTTGATGTCCATGCCGAACCAGGCGACGGCGGACATGACGGCGAGGATGAGGATGGTGGGCGGCACGGTCCATTTCTCGAAGGCCGCGATGGCCTTGTACCCGAACCAGGCAATGGCCACCTGGAGGGCCATGATGAACGTGGCAACGCCGATCTTCCAGCCGTAGTTGGGGGCTTCGGGGTCTACCCAGCCGAGGGTTCCGAAGAGCGCCATGACCAGGTCCAGGATGATCCAGGTGTTGACCGCGCACCAGCCGATGACCAGCAGGGCCTGGATGGCGGCCGGCAGGTAGTTGCCTCGGCGTCCGAAGGCTGCCCGGGCCAGGACCATGCCGGTGGCTCCGGTTTTCTGGCCAAGGAGGACGAAGCAGCCAAAGAGCAGCATGCCGATCAGGTTGCCCAGCACCAGGACCGTGATGGTGTCCGCGAGCCCGAGTCCCAACTGGATGCCGAGTGCCCCCAGCACCCAGTTGATGGGGGCCAGGTTGGCTCCCGCCCAGATCCAGAACTGGCCGGATACCTTGCGTGTGCGTGCTGATTCAGGAATGGGCTGCAGCCAGGCTTCGTGGTCCACAACGCTGTGGTCCTGCGCGGCCTCGCCTGGTTGGCCGTGCGCGGCTGAAGAAAGCTTTTCTTGCATGGGGGCCTCCGTGAGGTGGATAAGTACCAAAAGGCTATGTGGCCCTCATCACAAGGAACAAGATACGATCTGTCGAACAGATCCTCCTACTACGTTACGGAACGTCGTGTCAGTGTTTCTTGGCGAAATACTCGCCCATCCCGCCCTCGCCGCCGCAGACCCAGTGGTCCACCCGCTGGGCGCGGTGGCAGATGCGCAGCCCGTCCGCTGGGTCCACTCCAGCGAAGTCCTGGACATCGCTCCCCTGCTCCGGGGCGGGGAGTTGCTTCTGTGCGGCGGCATCACCCTGGCCACGGCCACGCCGGCCAAACGCGAAGACTATGTGCGCGAACTGGCCCAGCGCGGCATTGCTGCGCTCGCGATTGAAACCGGGGGCGCCCTGCCGGAGATTCCTGCCGACATGCTGCAGACGGCGGAGGAGTTCGGCCTGCCCGTTGTGGAACTGCGCAAGGTGGTTCCGTTCGTGGGCGTCATGCAGGCCATCAACTCCATGCTGGTGAGCGAGTCGGTGGGGCACCTGCAGCAGGCCGACGCCGCCACGCGGGCCATGGCCGCGGAGCTGGCCCACGGCGCCTCGCTGGACAAGATCCTGGGCGTCCTTGCGGGCATCACCGGATCCGGCGTGAAGCTCACCTCCCCATGGGGAGTCACCCTGGGCAGCGCCGTCCCCGAGGGCTGGCTTGGGACGCAAGGGGCGAAGGCGGAGGAGGCGCAGCCGGACGAAGGAGCAGCCCACGACGCCGGCCCGGGCCAGGGCGGGCACGGCAGCCTTTTTCCGGCAGCCGCCGGAGCGGTGATCAGCGTGGACATCCCCGTGCGCGGCGTCCTGATGGGCCGCTTGGAGGTTCAGGTACCGGAGGACGCCGACACGGCGCTGGCGCGGGTGGCCGGGGAACGGGCCGTGGACATCCTTGGGCTGGCACTGCTGCAGCACACGCCCCCCGGGCTGCACGCCCTGGCAGGGGCTGAACTGATGCGCGCCGTACTCAACGCGGCACCGGAGTGGCGGCTCGAGCAGCTGGCGCCGGGCGCCGGCTTCCCCACGGATTCCCCCGTGGTGGTGGCGGCAATCCACGCGGCGTCGCCGCAAGAGCTGCGTGGCGCCGTCGAAAATTTCCTGAGTTCGCGGCGGATTCCCTGCGCCGCCTACCTCGACGACGCCGAACTGGTGGTGATGATTGGCCTGCCCCGCGCCGATCCCGCCGGGGAAAGGCGCCGGCTGTTGGAGGCGCTGCAGGCGCTGGAGGGGGACCCGGATGCCGTGATCGCCGTGGGGCCGCTGGCCGGCGGAGTGGCGGAAGCCGCCTGGTCGCTGGCGGAAGCCCGCCGTGCCCTGGAGATTCGCCAGATCCGGCGCCGGAACGCCTCGGCCCGCAGGCGGTATCCCGCCCGCGGGCTGGTGGTCATTGATGCGGGGGACGCCGCGGTGGAAAGCCTCGCCCTGACCTGCCTGGACGCCTCGGCACGCGATGCGTTCGTCAACCGGCAGCTGAGGGCAGTGCTGGAGCATGACGCGCAGCGCCAGTCCCAACTCCTGGAGACCCTTCAGGTGTGGCTGGACTCGGGCTGCAACACGGCGCAGTCAGCCCGCGAACTGCACCTGGAGCGGCAGTCCATGCATCACCGGCTACAACGGATTTTCGAGTTGTGCGGAGGAGACCCTCGCGGCACCGGCCGGCTCGCGGCGCTGCACTTGGCGGCCCGGATGGCAGGGCTGCCCTGACCTCCAACCTGCGGGAAGGGGGGGACAAAAGGCCGTGGATCGGGCTATTCCCCACCGGGAACCGCCAGCCGGGGATGGAGGGTAAATCAGAATTCGACGGTTTCGAACTCAAGCAGGTCGGCGCCGGTGGCCACCGGTTTGCGGTCGCCACCGTGCTGTTCGCCGGATTGGCCGTTGCGCCAGTTCTGGTAATCCTCTTCCGTGGACCAGGTGGTCACAACAAAGTAGCGGCTCTCGCCCTTGACTGGCCGGAGCAACTGAAAGCCCTCGAATCCCGGCTGGCCGTCGGCAGCGTGCGCACGGGCCGCAAAACGCTGTTCAAGTTCGGGACCCTTTCCCTCCGGGACGTGGATTGCGTTGATCTTTACGACAGACATGGTTGGTGTTCCTTTCTGGGGTGGGTGGGTGCGGGACAGTCCGGAAAGCAGTGGCTAAGGCAGGTCAGTCAGGCCGATCCCGGCATCATCGAGGCAGGGGGACCGTTTGCCGGCCGGGACTCCGGTTGAACGGAGGCAGGTGCATTGGGGCCCTTTCACACCGGGGAGGGACCGCCAGACGAAGCGCTGCATTTTGTTGTAGAGACCGAAGTCCAGGACTGCTCCATCCAGCTTGGGAGCGAGGTCGTGGCCAACGCTGATCTCCATGTCGGGCTCCCCGGTCCCTAGATGGGTTTGGTCCCGCTGTTCTGGCATGATGCGGCAGCGCAGTGGCTTACGGGGCAGGGTCCGGGAAAAGTAGAGGCCCTGCTTCCTGCAGCCGCCATTGCCCAGGTAGCAATGAAGTACCCCACCGAACACGCGCACCATTTCCAGGGCTGAGCCAGTCACGTGGAAGCGGCCGTGCCCCGGGATCTGGACGGTGGAGAGGGTGGAGAGGCCAGGGTCCTCCGGATTCAAGCCACGGGCCTTATCTGCATGCACCCGAACATTATCGCAAGGGACAGTTGGCTCCGTCGGGACTACGGTCCCTGCCGGCCCGGGCGCCTGAAACCGCTGCACGTCCTACGATGGGCGTGGATGCGAAGGGACGGAACGGGGCGGGTGGGATTTGTGCAGTCTGCGGAACTGGTTCTAACCCTTGTCCCGGTACTTGCAGCCGGCGGGGCCGGCATCTCAGCCACCCTGCGCACTCCGGGGCCGCGGGCCACCAGCGGACTGCAGCACTTCGCGGCCGGTGTGGTCATCGCGGCCGCAGCCCTGGAACTACTGCCGGACGTGGTGCGCGAAAGCGGACTGGTCGCAATTGTCGGTTTCGCCGCCGGTATTGCAGTGATGTTCGGCATGCGCGCCCTCACGGGACGTCTTGAAAAAGGGACCGGCGCCCTGCAGACCTCCGGCCTCCCATGGGGGATGATCGGCGCGACAGCCGTTGACTTCTTTATCGACGGGCTCATCCTCGGGGCCGGCTTCACCGCCGGCGGCCATACCGGGGTGCTGCTGTCGATTGCCCTGGCCATCGAGTACCTCTTTGTCGGCCTGTCGTTGGCAGGGGCCCTCGGTACGGAAGTCCGGAGCGCAGTGGTTATTGCGGTCCCCGTACTCCTGTCGCTCCTCACCGTCGCCGGTACATTCCTTGGCCTGTGGCTGCTCGCCGGGGCCACGCCGGTGGTACTGGCCGCAGTGCTTGCCTTTGGGGCCGTGGCGTTCATGTATCTGGCCACGGAAGAGCTCCTCGTCGAGGCGCACGCCCAGGGTGAGACCGCCATCGGCTCAAGCGCCTTCTACATCGGTTTCCTCTCGGTGCTCATGATTGAACAAGCGTTACGCTGACGAGCCCCCGTGGAGCCTGGAAAGGCCTGCCTTTCCAGGCTCACCTTGCCGGTCTGCCGCCCAGGCGGGTGGTCACCTTGGCGGCTGCCGCCACGCAGGCGTCGCCCAGGCTCTCGAACTGTTCCCTGGACACCCGGAAGCGGGGCGCCGGAATGAGGACCGCGGCCACAACGTCACCGCGGTGGTCGCGGACGGGTGCGGCCACGCCCACCTCGTCCATGGACGATTCGCCGTAGTTCCCCGCCCATCCCCGCTGCGCAACACCCTGGAGCCGGGCCTCATAAGCCGCCAGTCCGTCGTCGTCCAATCCTGGAAAGGTGATGGTCCCGCTGCGCAGCAGCTCCCGCACCCGCTCGGCCGGCAGCGTGGACAGGAACACCTGGACGGAAGCGCTCATCGCGTCCCGGTAACGGGCACCGAGGGGCGTGGTGTGCTTGATCTGGTGGTGGCTGGCGATCTGCTCCACGCAGATGGCCTCGTCCCCGTTCCACAGCATGAGGGCGCTGGTTTCCCCCGTCTGCTCGGTCAGCTGCCGCAGCACCGGGTACGCCACCCGGCGTTCCTCCATTTCCGCCAGCAGCGGTCCAGCGACGGCGATAAGCCCCAGGCCCAGGCGGAACCGCTTGGTTTCCGGGTCCCGCTCCACAAGGTTTTCCTGCTCGAAGGTTGCCAGGATCCGGGAGACGCTGCTCTTGTGCATGCCCACGCGGTTGGCAATTTCGGTGACCCCCAGCAGCGGCTCGTCCGCGGTGAAGGTGCGCAGGACGGCGATGGCGTTGACGACGACGGAGGCGCCTTTCGCGTCCTGCCCGCCGTTGGTGCCGGATCCGTTGCCGTTGCTGTCGGAGGTCTTTGCAGGAGTCATGGTGGACACCATCTTTCCCTATCGTCTGCGGTAGACGCCGAAGGCGGCGCCGTGGTCCACGGCACCGCCCCGGCTGTTCAGTTGCTTACGCCTCGATGATGTTGTGCTCGGGCCCGAACGGGAACTTGGTGATGTTCTCCACCGAGTTGTCCTCGCCGATGACCAGGATGTCGTGCTCGCGGTAGCCGCCGGCGCCGGGCAGGCCGTCCGCAACCGTGATCATGGGCTCCATGGAGACCACCATGCCGGGTTCAAGGACGGTGTCGATGTCCTCGCGCAGCTCCAGCCCAGCTTCGCGGCCGTAGTAGTGGCTGAGGACGCCGAAGGAGTGGCCGTAACCGAAGGTGCGGTTCGCCAACAGGCCGTGGCTGATGTAGATCTCGTTGAGCTCGGCGGCGATGTCCTTGCAGACGGCACCGGGCTTGATGAGTTCCAGGCCGCGGCGGTGCACCTCGACGTTGATGTTCCACAGTTCCAGCGACCGCTCGTCCGGCTGGCCCAGGAAGAGGGTGCGCTCCAGGGCCGTGTAGTAGCCGGAGGTCATGGGGAAGCAGTTGAGCGAGAGGATGTCGCCCTGCTGCAGCTTGCGGGTGGTGGCCCAGTTGTGGGCACCGTCGGTGTTGATGCCCGACTGGAACCACACCCAGGTGTCCCGGACTTCGCGGTGGGGGAACGTCCTGGCGATCTCGTGCACCATCGCCTCGGTGCCGACCAGGGCAACCTCGTACTCGCTGATGCCTTCGCGGATGGCGTTACGGATGGCTTCGCCGCCCAGGTCGCCGATGCGGGCGCCGTGCTTGATGACCTCGATTTCCTCGGCGGACTTGATCATGCGCTGGCGCATGGCGTCCTGGGAGACGTCCAGCAGTTGGGCGCCGGGGAAGGCAGCGGAGATCTTCTCGCGGGTCAGGCCCGGGAGGAAGTCGTCCTCGACGCCGATCCGGTTGGCCTTCACGCCGCGCTGGCGCAGGGCCTCCTGCAGGCCGAAGTAGAAGTTGTCACGGCGCCAGTCGGTGTAGACGATGTTCTCGCCGTAGGAGGTGCGCCACGGCATGCCGGCGTCGATGTTGGCGGTGACGGTGACCGAGTCGTCTGCGGTGACGACGAGGGCGTAGTTGCGGCCGAACGTGGTGTACAGGAAGTCGGAGTAGTACTTGATGCCGTGGTAGCTGGTGAGGATGACGGCATCCAGGTCCTTGGCGGCCATGATCCGGCGCAGGCCGCCCAGCCGGCGCTCGAACTCAGCGTCGGAGAACGTGAGCTTGCCCTTTGAGCCGATGTGGAGGACCTTGAGGCGCTCCAGTTCGGCGATGGAGGACGCGTTGTCAGCGGTGATGGTCACGGGTGTGCCTTTCTAATGGGTGCCGGCTGCCGTTGTGCAGCCGGTGTTGGTTTGCGTAGTGAGGTTGGCTTGTGGAGACCTCTTGGTCAGAGGTGCTTGAGTGGCTTCCGGGAGGTTTCGGCGGCAAACAGCACGGCCATCAGGGAGACGGCGGAGGCGGCGACGAGGTACCAGCCGGGGGCCAGCTTGCTCTGGGTCATGCCGATCAGCAGGGTGGCCATGAACGGGGCCGTGCCGCCGAAGAGGGCGTTGGAAAGGTTGAAGCTGACGGCGAAGCCGCTGTACCGGACCTTGGTGGGGAACAGCTCGGCCAGGAAGCTGGGCAGCGTTCCGTCGTTCAGGGTGAGCATGCCGCCCAGGAGGATCTGGACCAGGACGATCACCAGGAAGTTGCCGGTATCCAGCAGCATGAAGGCGGGAACGGTCAGCAGCATGAACAGCACGGATGCGGTGATCAGCATGCGCTTGCGGCCAAAGCGGTCCGAGGCGATGCCGGTGAGGAAGATGAAGCCGATGTAGCTGGCCAGCGCGATGGTGGTGGCGAGGAAGGACTCGGTGGGGCCGAAGCCCAGTTCCTCCGACAGGTACGTGGGCATGTAGCTGAGGATGACGTAGAAGCCGACGGCGTTGAGCAGCACCGCGCCGCACGCGATCACCAGCTGCTTGCGGTAGGTGCGGAACATGTCCAGCGCGGGCGCCTTGGGAGCGGATTCTTCCTGGTCAGCCAGTGCGCGGAAGGCCGGGGTGTCCTCCAGCTTGGTGCGGATGTAGCGGCCAATCAGGCCCATGGGAGCCGCCAGCAGGAACGGCAGCCGCCAGCCCCACTCGTGCAGCTGGTCGGTGCTGAGCACCGAGCTGAGAAGTGCCGCGATCAGCGAGCCAAGGAGCAGGCCCGCAGCGGTGCTGGCAGGGACGACGGCGGCATAGAGTCCCCGGCGGTTGGCCGGCGCGTATTCCACCAGGAAGGCTGAAGCCCCGGCGTACTCCCCCGCCGCGGAGAAGCCCTGGACCACGCGGACCAGAAGCAGCAGGAGCGGGGCCAGCATGCCGATGGTTCCGTAGCCGGGGATGAGGGCGATGCAGAACGTGGAGACGGACATGATGACGATGGACAGGGACAGGGCCTTGCGCCGGCCCAGCTTGTCGCCGATGTGACCCCAGAAGAAGCCGCCCAGGGGACGGACGAAGAACGAGATGGCAAAGACGGCGAAGGTAGCCAGCAGCGCGGTCTGCCGGTCCGCTTCTGGAAAGAAGACTGAGGAAATGACTGCGGCCAGGTAGCCGTACACCGCGTAATCGAACCATTCGACGAAGTTGCCGATGAAGCTGGCGGTGACCACCCGGCGTCGTACGTCCTTGCTGGCCACAGCGTTTTCCACTCCCTGGCCTGCCCGGGCCGAAAGGTTGGCGTCAGCGGCAACCACTCCTGCCCCGGGTGAGTTTTGTTCGGTACTCATGAAACCACCAATAAAAGTTGGAGTTGCATTGCTTGCAACGTGGTTGTTTCAAGATAGGCCGTGACGCGCAACACAGTCAAGAGTTTTCCCAAAGCCATGCTTAGGCTTTGCCAACAGAAGAGCTCGTGGCGGCGATCAGACAGGCTCCATTGAGCTGCACAAAAATAGTTGCGTTCAAAGCAACATAGTTGTCTCTATGAAGCAACGCGTGTCGTCGCTGCGGGGGCACTGCCCCTTGCAAATTCCGTGTGCGGTCCCGGGCCTTCCCACATACGGGCCAAAAGACACGGGCGAACACCCCCTGCATGCCCCATACTTCCCCCATGGACGACACCACGGCGGCGGACCGTTCGGCCCGAAGACCCGACAGGATCCTGCTCGCTCTGGTGGGTGTGGTGGTGGTGCTGGTGGTGGTGGCCCTGGCAGTGGTCTTCACCCGGGGCGAGCCTGCCCCGCTGGATGAGGCAAGCCCCGCCGGCGTGGTCCAGCGGTACAGCAAAGCAGTAATCGACGGCGACCTCCCCGCCGCCGGGTCCTACCTCACCGAGGGTGCCAGGAGCCGGTGCAGCGGCGCGTATACGGGCGAGCCAAGTCCGGCCCGCGTGGTCCTGGTTTCGACGACGGAACGCACCGATACAGCCACCGTGAGGGTTTCGATCGTGCACTCGTCCCAGGGCGGACCGTTCGGCCCGTCCGAGTACGAGACGGAAGACGCCTTCTCGCTCCTTAAAGTGAATGGGAAATGGATGATTGACCAGCCGCCGTATCCGCTGATGGCCTGCACCGTAGCGCCGGTGAAGCAATGAGCTCCCCTGCAGCCGCCACAGCCTCCGCCCCGGCCGGCGGACTGGCAACCCTTCGCCGCCTGATCCTGTATGTCCTGTTGTTTGCCCTGGTGGTGATCGCAGCCTCCGGACTCAGCGGCCTGCTGGAGCGCCTCTTCCGTACCGCGTCCACGCTGGTCTCCGGCGACGTCGCCGGGCTGGCCCTGTCGCTGGCCTTCACCCTGATCGGCGGCCCACTGGCCTTGCTGCTGTGGTGGTTCGTTTGGCGGCGGCTTGACGACGAGGCAGAGCGCAGGGCGCCCGGCTGGGGCCTCTACCTGACCGGGATGTACGCGGTCTCGCTCATCATCGCCACCACGTCGCTGCTGGATCTCGCCTCATCCTTTATTGGCACGCAGGAAAGCCAGTGGCCGTCCCCACTGGCCAACGGAATAGTCTGGGCCGCGATCTGGGGGTGGCACCGGTGGATGTGGAAGCACCCCCGCAAGCCGTCATCGCACCTCGAGGACGTGAGGGCCGTCGTCGGCTCGGTCTTCGGACTGCTGATGGGCGCCGGTGCTGCCATCGCCGCACTGAGCGTCCTCCTGGACGTTGCGATCCGGGGTTTCACGGCAACGGCCGGCTTTGAACCCTGGTGGTTCGATGTAATCAGGTCCCTCATCTGGGCGGCCGGCGGAGCGGCGGTGTGGTGGTGGCACTGGTTCCGGGAGGGCGGCCGCAGGTTCCAGACCGGGCTGGTGGACGTCACGATCATTGGCGTGGGCGTCTTCATGGCCGGCATCACCGCCCTGGGAGGGCTGGGTGTCATCCTGTTTGTCCTCCTGCGGCTGGCGTTCGACCGCAGCGGCCCCATCAACGACCTGCTGGAGCCACTCGCCCCGGCAATCGCCGCCGCGGCCATCGGGGCGCTGGTGTGGCGCTTCCACCGCACCGCCTCCGTCCACCGCTCCACCCGGACCCGGCGTGCCAGCCTCCTGGTCACGTCCGCGGCGGCACTTGCCGCAGCTGCCTCGGGTGTAGGGGTAGTGGTGAATGCCCTGTTGGCTGCCGCCGTCTCTCCGCTCGCCGGAGGTGCCACCCGGACCCTGCTCCTTGGCGGCCTCAGCTCACTGGCGGTGGGAGCACCGGTCTGGTAGCTGGCGTGGAAACCCCGCCACCAACCCCGGACCGCCGGGGACATTCCGCCGGGCCGCCGCCTCTACCTGGTGGCATTCTTTGGCGTCAGCGCCGTGGTGGCGCTCATTACCCTGCTCGTCATCGGCTACCGGCTCTTCGAGTACCTGCTGGGTGACGTTTCCGGCGGCAGCCTGCTGGACCGCATCCGCGCGCCGCTCGGCCTCCTGGTGGCGGCGGGGCTGGTGGCGGGCTACCACTTTGCCCTGTGGCGCCACGACCGCGCCCTGCTCGCGGCCGCTGCCCCCGCCCCTAGAAGGGTGATTGAGCGGATCACCCTGGTCAGTGGTTACGCGGCCGGCGCCGTGAACCCCGAGGCCTTCGCCCGCGGGATCACGGAAGCCACCGGGGGCGCCAAGGTGACCACCTGGCTGAGGGCGGACGACGGGGGCCCCGGACTTCCGCCGTCGTCCGCCCCGTTGCCGGGGGTTGCGGAGGCCGTCGCGCAGGTTGCGGCTGCCTTGGAGGGGGTCGCAGCGCAATATGTGCTGGTACTCGCGGGACCTGGTTCCCCGGTGGAGGTCATTCCCCTGGCGGCCGCCGGCAGCGCTGCGGTCAGCGGCAGCGCGGCACCTGGCCGGGTCCTACGCCCCTAGCTGGGCAACGCAGCGCCGCCTAGCGTTTGAGCTGGCGAAGGAGGCCGGCGATGGGTGAACGGTGCTGGCTGCCACCGGCATATGGGCAGTCATCCTCAAGATTTGCGAAGTTTATCCCGCCAGTGGATTAACCCTCTTCCCTGCGCCTCCGGCGGTCCCTAGGGTTGGCACACAGGTTTTGCCAAGGGGGACATATGAAAAGCTCAGCCGAAGGTCTTCAGGACACCGCGAACCAGGATGCTGGGCAGGTTGCTGCGCCTGATCCGCTGGACGGCCGCAGGGCGGCGGAGTGGACGTCGGACTGCCTTCTGACGCTGCGAAGTCCCATCCGCTTCACCCGGGCCGACTGGCCCTAAAGCCACGGCTGGCAGGCGGACGGCCCCGGAGACAACATTGTCACTCGGCCGGTTCGATCAACTCCGGCCCGTCGTTCCGTACGCTGTTGACCCTGGTGCTGACCACCCGGGGCGTCAGGACCGGCTCGGGCAACGAGTCCAGCAGGTGCTGGATGTCGTTCTTGTCCGTCAGGTCCGGGTTCAGCCAGTCAGCAAAGCGGTCGCGGGGAATGATCACCGGCGACCTGTCGTGGACGTGCCCCAGCGCGTCCTGCGCGGTGGTGGTCAGGATGGTGCAGCTGAGAAGCCACCTGCCCGGGTCATCCTCGGGCACGGACGGGTCGGCCCACCACTCGTACAGGCCCGCGAAGCCCAGCACCGGTTCCTTCCCGGAGTACAGGTAGTTGGGGATCTTCTTGCCGTCCTCCGTCTTCTGCCATTCGTAGTAGCCGTCAGCGGGAAGGATGGCGCGCCTTTTCACTGCCGCCTTGCGGAACGAGGGCTTCTCCAGGATGCTTTCGCTGCGGGCGTTGATCAGTTTGTTGCCGATCTTGATGTCCTTGGCCCAGGACGGGACCAGTCCCCAGTGGGCCACGAGCAGGTGCCGCTCGATGCTGCCTTCGTCCAGCCGCTCGGCCACTATCGGAACCGGCTCCGTGGGTGCCACATTCCAACTGGGCGGGGGCGGGGTACCCTCGACTTCCTTGGCGTCAAAGTAGCTCAGAAGGTCGCCGGTGGCCTTGGACATTACGTATCTGCCGCACATAAGGCCATTCTGCCGGACGCGGCCCTGGTCAGCGGTTGCCCCCGCCCGGCGTCATCATTCCGGCTGCAAGGGGCGGGCCACCTGGACCACCGGTATGACCCCTGGGGGCCATGCGCCCAACACGGCCAGCGCACTGGTCCAGGTCGTTACCCGCCGTTTCAGGCCCGCCCGGTCCAGGGGTCAGCTGGAGGCTTCCCGCTCGATTTCTTCGGCGAGGTCGTCCACTTCTTCGGGCCGGGCCTGGATGCCTGCTTCCTCGAAGCGTTCCTCAAGGACATGGCTGACGTCGTCCTGGACGTGGCCCAGCTGGATGTCGTGCCGGACATCCTCGGCGATGGTCTCAGGCGTCTCCGCGTGATCGGTTCCGGCAACGATCTCGTCATTGCCGTCAAAGGGGTCGTTGGCGCCGCCGGGTCCGGAGTCAGTCATACTTCATGGTTACCCCTCTCCTTCCATCAGTAAACGGCCGGAAGGAGCACCGGGTGGCGTTCGACGGCGGGCGCTTCCCCCCGTCGTACGCCCACCAACTGCGTCAGGAGACGTGGGCGAGGATGCCGTCGAGGCGGCCGAGGAGTCCCGGCCAGCCGTTGCCCATGCCCTCGATCGCATGGCGGCCCATGGGGGTGTCCAGCTGGAAGCCTGCGTGCTCGAAGTGGAGGATGGTGCCGCCGTCCACCGGTTCCAGGCGCCAGGTGATGGTGGTGTGCAGCTGGCCTTCGGAGAAAAGGAAGCTGATGGAGGTGCCGGGGTCCACGGTGAGGACTTCGCACTGCTGCTGGCCCCAGGCGTCCATGTCCATGGTGAAGCGGTGGCCCTCTACGGGGGCAATGTTGCCCGGCGCCCACCAGCGGGCCAGCAGCTCGGGGGTGGTCAGCGCGGCCCACACTGCTTCCCTGGGGTGGGCGTAGCGGCGTTCCAGTCGGATGGCGTTCTCGGTCATGACGGTTTCTCCTCGTCCAGAAGGTCTGCCAGGGCATCCAGCCGCTGGTTCCAGTAGTGCTCGAAGTGCTTTACCCAGCCGCCGATCTCGGCCAGAGCCGCAGGCTGGAGGTGGTACACCCTGTTCCTGCCCTGCCGCTCTTCCCGGACCAGTCCTGCTTCGCGGAGCACTGCGAGGTGTTCGGACGCTGCCGGCCGGCTGAGGTCCAGCATCCCGGTGAGTGCGCCGGCCGTCCTTGGGCCGTGCCTGAGCTCGTCCAGGATGACGCGCCGGGCCGGGTTGGACACGGCAGCGAAGACATCGGGAAGCACCCCGGAAGTATACGTCGGAAATTTCCGACATATCAACCGCCGTGGCTGTTCAGGCGTTACCGCCGCCCAGGGATGTCCCCCGCCGGCCCATCCTGTATCCCGCCCGGAAGGCGGGCACCAGCAGCCCCGCGACCATGAGGGCCAGGCCGATCTGCGGCCGGAACCTAGGCGCGTTTGGGCGGTCGGCCCTTATCAGGCGTGTTGTTCTCCCCCATGCTGGCGAGTCTAGCGGGACTGCATCTGCCAGGTTTAGGCTGGCCCGATGTTGACTATCGGAACCATTGTCCTCGGCGTCAACGACATCGCCGCCGCCACCAGCTTCTGGCATGACGCCCTGGGCTATGTCCCGCGGGAAGAAGGTGACGATACGTGGGTGACCCTTGCGCCGGCGTCGGGCCCTGGCGCGTTACTGTCCCTGATGCTCAGCGAAACCCACGTGCAGGAGCACCCGCGGATCCACCTGGACCTGTATGCGGATGACAAGGAGTCGGAGGTGGAACGGCTGGTCTCGCTCGGGGCCAAGCGCGTCGACTGGGACATGTACCCCGAAGATCCCGACTTCGTAGTCCTCGAGGATCCGGACGGAAACCGGTTCTGTGTGATCGACAAGAGCCCGGAGTAGGGCCCCGGGAACAAGTCCGCCGGCCCGGCCGTTGGCATCCGTACCGTCACGATTCTGTGGCGGCAGCGACGGAAGGAACCTCATGGTCAGGGCTATCTGGAACGGGAAAGTCATTGCCGAGTCCGCGGACACCGTGGTGGTGGAAGGGAACCATTACTTTCCGCGCGACGCCGTCAACGCGGCCTACCTTCGGGAGAGCACCAAGAACACCTTTTGTCCCTGGAATGGGACGGCCAGCTACCACACGCTGGAAGTGGACGGCGAGCTGAACGATGCCGCGGCCTGGTACTACCCGGAGCCCAAGGCGCGCGCCAGGCACATCGAGGACCGGATCGCATTCTGGCGCGGCGTCACCATCGAGGAATAGCAGGGACTGAAGCGGACGACGCCGGGGGGACCCGGCGTCGTCCGCTTCCGTTTGCGGGGGTACCGGCCGCATTGGACGCGGGGTAACGTGACGATCAGGTGAGCACCCATTCGAGGAGGAATTGGGACATGGAAGTCGTCACGATCGAAACGCCCCAACTCGGCGACCGCACGTACCTGGTCCACGACGGGGAGGTGGGTGTGGTCATCGATCCCCAGCGCGACACCGACCGTGTAGACAAGGCTGTGGCCGATGCCGGCGTGCGAATCACGCACGTGGCGGAAACCCATATCCACAATGACTACGTAACAGGTGGCCTGCAGCTGGCCAAGGCGCACAACGCTGCCTACCTGGTCAGCGCGGAGGATGACGTCCCGTACCAACGGCAGCCGGTTTCGGACGGTGACACCGTCCACATCGGGAGGCTGGTCCTCAAAGCGGTTGCGACGCCCGGGCACACCCACCACCACCTCTCCTACATCATCACCGACGGTGACCGGCAGGCCGTGTTTTCCGGCGGCAGCCTGCTCTACGGCTCCGTGGGACGCACCGACCTGGTGAGCGCGGAAGACACCGAGCCGCTGACCCACCACCAGTACGCCTCGGTACGCCGCCTGGTGGCGAAAGCCGGCAAGGACGCTGGCCTCTACCCCACCCATGGCTTCGGTTCCTTCTGTTCATCAGGGCCGGCCAGCGGAGCGGAATCCTCCACCATCGGCGAGCAGCTGGCGGAAAACCATGCCCTCACCGACGCCGACGAAGAGCATTTTGTCCGCGAGCTCATCCATAACCTCACGGCCTACCCCTCCTACTACGCGCACATGGCTCCCATCAACATGGCCGGGCCCACCGCGCCGGCCCTGGACTTGCCGGACTCCCTGGACGGGAATGAGCTGGTATCCCGGCTGGGGCGCGGCGAGTGGGTGGTGGACCTGCGGAACCGCGTTGCGTTTGCCGGCAACCACCTCAGCGGGAGCGTCAGCTTTGAATACGGCGACGGCACGCAGTTCACCGCGTTCCTGGGCTGGGTGCTCCCCTGGAACGAAAAGCTGACCCTCGTCGGCGGGCGGCAGGACGTGGAGGACGCTATCCGGGATCTGTCCCGCATTGGCATCGACAACCCGGATGCAGCCATCGGCACTGGACCCGCGGAAGTGGCACCGGGGGCGGCCACCTCCCGGTACGGGAGCGTGGGCTGGAAGGAAGTCCTGCAGAAGCCCGGGGATGACACCGTCCTGGACGTCCGGCGCACCGATGAGTTCCGGGACTCCCACATCCGGGACGCCGTGAACATCCCTGTCCACGAGCTGCTCCGCCGAATGGACGAAGTCCCCCCTGGGCGGCTCTGGGTACACTGCGGCTCGGGATACCGCTCGGCCGTGGCGGCGAGCCTCCTGCAGCGCGCCGGCCGCGACGTGGTGCACATTGACGGGAACTTCAACCGTGCGGAGAAGGCCGGACTTCCAGTGGTACACCCGAAGGAGCACTGACGACGGCGGGTGGGCGCCCGCCGTCGTCAGCTTTGCCTGGTTGCCCCTTGTTGTCAGCACCAGAATTGCGAGAGCCGTTCGGCCAGTGCCTTTCCTTGGTTGTAGCCGGCTTCTGCGGCTGCCGGGCGCAGGGACAGGTTCATCGCGTTGGGCCCAAACATGTGCTCTGATTCGCCGTCCGGGAAAACCGTTTCCACCGTGCTGCCGGCCGCCTGCAGCTCCGCCACTTGCGCTGGCAGCTGCATGCCCCATTCCAGCGGCATCCTCGTCCTCCCGCCGAAGGGTGACAACACCAGTACGCGCCCGCAGCCGGCGGCCAGGTCGGCGTTCTCGTTGCGCCGGTAGCCGCCGTCGATATAGCTGTGGTTGCCAATCCTGTACGCGGAGGCGCTGGAACAGCTCGCGGCCACCGCGTCCACCAGGTCCACGCCGCTGTGGCGGTCAAAGACCACCGGTTCACCGGTCTCTGCGTCGACCGCAGTGATGAGCAGTTCGTGGTCCGGCCATTCGGGTTTCGGCAACCGTGCGGCGACGGTTGCACGCCAGCGCTCGGAGGCGTCAAAGCCTTCGGCCAGGTCCAGGGCGGCCGCACCCATCCTCCGCCGCATGTCGGACGCGTCCTTGGAGGCGGCGATGATCCTGCCGGTCCGCGCAAGGTGGTTTGGCACGGGATTGGTCGACGCTGCGGCTGCCGCCGGGCGGGGCCGTTGCGGGAGCGGTGCGTCAAGAATGGCGGCATAGAGTTCGGCCGGAGTGGTACCAGCGATCTGGGCGGCGGCGGTGGATCCGGCGGAGGTTCCGATGACGCGATCGGCGCCGGTGATGTCCAGGCCCGCATCGGCCAGGCCGGCGAGGACGCCGACCAGCCATGCGTTGCCTGTTGATCCGCCGCCGCCAAGGACGAGGGCGCGTTGGGAGGAGGCCTGTGAGGATGGTGTTGAGTTCATGGGAGTCGCCTTTCGCGAATAGCGTGTTCGGCGCTCCCGGTGGCGGCTAGTTCAACCGCGAGATCGTTGGCTTCAGGGGAGCGCCCATTACGGATACAGCATTCATGGGTCTCACCTCCTGGGACGGGTCACGATCAGGGGAATCCTGACACACCGACCCCGCGGTACACAACAGGTACAGGAACCGGACGACGGCGGGTGGGCGCCCGCCGTCGTCCGCCCACCCTGGCTTCTTTCCTAGACTTCGCCGCGCCAGCCGCCCGTTTCAGTGCCGCGGGACTCAAGGAAATCCTTGAACTTCCGCATGTCGGCCTTCACCTGCATCTCGTCGATCTTGAGTGCGGCGCCGGCCTTTTCAGTAACGGTTTCCGGTGCCCATTCGAAGTGGACCTTGACCTTCGTGTGGTTGGCGTCCAGCGGCGTGAACCTGATGATGCCGGCGTGCGACTTGCCGTCAATGCTGCGCCAGGCGATCCGGTCGTCTGGCTCCTGGTCGACGATTTCCGTATCGAACTCCCGCCTGACGCCACCCACGTTGGTGATCCAGTGGTTGGTGGTGTCCGTCAGTTGCGTAATCGACTCCACGCCGGACATGAATTTCGGAAAGGATTCGAACTGGGTCCACTGGTTGTACGCGGTCCGCACCGGGACGGCGACTTCAACGGTCTCTTCAACCTCTTGAACGTGTGCCATCTGCTGCCTCCTTCTATTGGACGGCCGCAACAGCGGACCGGCAAGGCTTGCCATCCTGCCGGTCAGGCAGCCGCCACCCTTGCACGATAAGTCCGCCCATCATCAGTGTCCAGACCTAAAAGCGGGAAGGGGACGACGGCGGGTGGGTACCCGCCATCGTCCCCTTCCCGCTGGTGCCTACTGGCTGAAGGGGACCTTTTCCCAGCTAAGGACGTCGTCTCCCTTGGCATTGTTGCCGGCCACTGTGAAGCGGACGTAGTCCACGGCATTGTTGGCGCCGTCCACGGTGATGCGCTGCAGGTTGTCAGCGGCGGGTGCGCCGTAGACGTCCAGCCAGGGCGAACCGGCGGCGAGGGGCTGGTTCGCCGTGAAGATGTGGCTGTCGCCGTTGATGAGGTAGACGGGAGCGTCGAAGCTATTGGTTTCTTCGACGATGGCCTGCACGACTTCCCGGAAGCCGGAGACGGTGTCTGGATTGGCGGTGGCGTCGGCCAGGAGCGACGGATCGAACATGTCGGCCTGCTGCATGAGCACCACAGCGCGGTCGTTGCTGCGCCTGGCGTCGTCGAACGTCTGGTGGATCTGCGCGATGACGGCGTCAGTCCGGTGCTGCACCTCGGCCAACTGTTCCGGCGTCGGGGTGGTCTTGCCCAGCCCGGTCCACGGCAGGAGCGAATTGTTGCTGCCCTGGACATTCAGAGCAGAGAAGGCCACCCGGTTCTTCTCGAAGCGGACATCCTCGGGTAGCTCCAGGTTCTCCTGCGACTTCACCGGCATGGTGGCGCCGAGGGTCTTGCCGGGTTGGTTGAAGAAGACCTCCCGGATCTTGGCCAGGCGTTCCAAGGGGTTGTAGGCGCCGTTGTTGGTGCGGTGGCAGTCCACCCACTCGTTGTCCCCGGGCGTGTAGACCAGCGGGTGGGTGAAAGTGTCGAACTGGGCGCGGATGTAGGAGAAGTACTCGTCAGAGCAGACGGAAGAGCCGTTCTTGATATCGCCCACGTGTGCTACAAACTTGAGCTCCTTGTCCGCATTGAGATCCTGGATGTGCGAGGGGAACTTGGCGATCTCGGTGGCGCCGTACGGGATGTCACCGATGGCGGCGAAGGTGAAAGCCTGGTTGCTGTCGTTGCTGTTATCCGCCGCGTGGGCTGATCCGGCGAAGGCGGGCTGGGACGCGAGGAGGCCGAACGCCAGGGTGAGTGCCGCCGTCGCGGTTTTCATTGTCTTTGAGGGCATGGGATGGTCCTGTTTCTCGTGGGCTCTGGGTTGGCGGTGAACTGGGCTGGGCCGGACCCGTCTGTGCCGGGCTGGACTGTTCCCGGCAGGACCGGGGTTTAGGCGCAGCGGGCTGAGGAGTCGCGGGCGGTAAGGAACTGTTGGAGGGCGGAAGGGTGCGTGAAAAGACTGCTCTGCCTGCCGTAACGGTTTGCGGCGCCACGGTGGCTGGCGGGTGAACGGGAAGGGACAACGTGCTCGCGCGTCAGCTGCGAAGTGCTCGTGCGTCTTCCGGGGCCCGCCGGTTCGCGAACGTCAACCGGCGGGCCTACAGCGCCGGTACGTCGGCAGGACACGCAGGACCGCCCCCATGCCGCCGGCAACACAGCTACTGGCTGCTTACGGGCGTCAATTTGCCACGCGCGGGTTTGATCCAGCGGCTACGAGGCCATGAGGAAGTCGACGATCACTGCCTCCAGTGGGCTGCCTTCCTTTGGCAGGCAGCCGGTTTCCGGCAGGCAGCCCGGGGGCCAAAGTGTTGGTTCCCGGTCCGGTTGTTCGGCGTTGTAGTGACGGCCGGCTGGCGAGATCCAACCGGGTGGCTCATTCATGGCAGCCGGACCGGGGCTCCAGCCGCTTCGATGCTTGAGTCGATGATGTTTGGGGCACAACTGCCCGAGGTTGCTGATGCCGGTGGCGCCTCCGCGCTCCCAGGCTACGAGGTGGTCCGCTTCGTTGTCCTGGCTGGGGTTGCTGCAGCCTGGGAAGGTGCACTTTCCGTCCCGCATCCTCAACCACCGCTTGAGTGCCTCCGGGAGCCGGTAGCTGGTCCGGCCAATTTCAAGCGGCGTTCCGTCGCGGGGGTCCACCAGTACGCGGTAAAACGAGCTGGCGCCTTCCGAAACGAGTGCACGCGCCATCGATGCCGGGATGGGTCCGTAGTTGTCGAGTTCGGCGGGTTCGTCCGTGGCACCGAGGAGGGAAAAGACCGGAACCGTGACCAGCACATCCGCCTTGAGAGACGGCACAGACCCGGCCAGCTCACCCGGTTTTCCCAGCAGCAAACCGTCGGCCACATCAGCCCTGAGCTGGGTCAGCGTGCGCGGTTCATCAGGTCCCTGCAGTCCACGCGCCAAGGCAGACGTTTTGTTCCAAATGGCAGACGCCGTGCCCGCAGCCACCCAGAGCGAGATCCATGCCATGCCATCGCGGTCCGGCGAATACTCCATCCGCCGGTCTTCAACCGACTTCGCGGGCCTGCTTTGGAGGGATTCCGGATGATGGCGCTCCCGCCAGGCACGCACCTTCCGGCGGAAGCGGGCCGGTGCCAGCTCCCCCGCGGGGGCGCCCCTGGCCGCATTCGGTGCGCCCGGGTCCAGGAAGTGCGCCTCCAGTGCAGCAGCAGCGGGAGTGCCGAGACCGCTGGTTTCGTCGACGAGGATCCGGGCGTGCTGCCATGAAATCTCCCCGGCCTGCAAGGCAGCCAGTGCCGCCGGCAAGGTCCGGGTCAGCGCGTGGGCCTCCCCCAGCAGTGCTGCTGCGGCGCGTTCCCCAACAGTCAGCACGCACGCGATTTCCGCGACCAAGCTCACTTCGCGCGCCGACGACTCGTAGGCGCTTTCGGCCGGCGCTTCCATCGCGGCAGTTGCCTCTGCATACTGCGCCAGCAACCGCACTTTCACCGCGGCAGTGGCAGCCTCGATCCGGGCCACGGCGCCCAGGCCGTCCAGGCAGGACACGGCAAGCTCCCGAAGCGGATCATGACTGTCAACGCCGTAAGCATTATCCGCAGCTTCCGAAGATCCGCCCAGGGCTCCGGTCAGTTCGTCCACCATCGCGGTCAGGGACGTGACGGCATCAGCCAGACCGGCCCCGCCCTTCGCATCCACAACCGCCCTGGTTTCCATAACCACAGCCTGCCACCAGGGTCTGACATTTTGAGTTCGCCGCCTATGGCCCCCGCACAAGCCCCGCCCGGCTTGTGCTGGGCCGGCGACGGCAGGTGGCCACCCGTCGTCGTGCGCCTTCATCTTCCAGGATGGGCGCGGACCGGGGGGAATTGAACGGCCAATGCGTGTAAATGTCGCTGTTCGGATGTAAGTTTTTGCTTCATCAGCTTGAACTTAATGGACACATAGATGCGTCCATCAATAGCGGCCTAATTGGGGGTAAGTCATGGAGTTTGCAGAAAAACTTTCAGCGCTGGCGGCAAAGGTGCGTCAGCAGCGGGGTGTTATTCAGACGGAGGAGGCAACAAAGAACGCGTTCGTTATGCCGTTCATTTCGACAATTCTTGGCTACGATGTCTTCAATCCATTGGAGGTCGTCCCGGAATTCATCGCCGATGTGGGACTCAAAAAAGGCGAGAAGATCGACTACGCGGTCGTCAAGGACGGCGAAGTCCAAATCTTGATCGAGTGCAAGAAGTCAACGGAACCCGTAAAGATCGAGCATGCCTCACAGCTTTTCCGGTACTTCGCCGTCACCAATGCTCGTATCGCCATCCTGACCAACGGTGAGGTCTATCAGTTCTTCACCGATCTGGACGCACCGAACCGCATGGATGCCAAGCCCTTTCTTGTGCTGGACCTGAACGATATCGACCAGTCTCTGATCCCCGAGCTCCAAAAGCTCTCCAAGGACGTCTTCGATTTGGATTCGATCATCAGCGCAGCCGGCGAATTGAAATACATCGGCGAACTCAAAAGGACGCTGGCAGCCCAGTTCAAGGAACCAGAAGATGATTGGGTCAAGTTCCTGACGGCGCGCGTCTATTCCGGGCCTTACACACAAAAGGTGCGGGAGCAGTTTACGACGCTGGTTGCGAAGGCCACCAAGCAGTTCCTCAATGACCAAGTCAACGAACGACTGAAGAAGGCCCTCGGAAACCCCGGATTTCCCCAGACTGATGAAGCGGCAGTACCCGCTGCCGTCACTAGCGCTCCGGTTGCAGAAGCGGATCTCGCTGAGGCTGATGGTTTGGAGACGACTCTTGAGGAGATCGAGGGCTACCAAATTGTGCGCGCAATCGTCTGTAGCGAGGTGAAGCCAGTTCGAGTCGCTCAACGGGACGCGAAGTCCTATTTTGCAGTTCTTCTGGACAATAACAACCGCAAGCCCATTGCCCGTCTTCACTTCAACCGGACGCAGAAGTACATCGGTATCTTCAACGACAGCAAGGAAGAAACCCGGGTCCCCATTGATTCCCTCGAGGAAATCTACGAGCACACCGAAGCGCTGCGCGCCACCGTGAAGAGCTACCTGTGAACGCGTCCGTAACCGCCTTCGACCCGCTCCTTACTGGAATCGCCGATTCCCACGCCGTGCAAAAAAATGGCCGGGGGCCACCCCATCGGGCTGGACTTAGCTATGATCGACGCTGTCATGACGATATGTTTCCGCTGAAGCCGTGAACGCAGCGACAGTTCTTGGTCTGGGGCCCAGGCGTGGTTCTACGCTAATAAAAACCCCGCTGGAATTTATGCGTGCCGGCAGAACGAAGCACGGGGAGCATAGCAGCCCTTAAACCTCCGCCACCGGCGCCGCGAACTGGGCCTCGTACAGCCGCGCGTAAGCCCCGCCGGCAGCCAGCAGGGACGCGTGGTTCCCCTGCTCCACGATCTGCCCGTTTTCCATCACCAGGATGAGGTCAGCGTCGCGGATCGTGGACAGGCGGTGCGCAATGACAAAGGACGTCCGGTCCGACCGCAGGGCGCTCATGGCCTTCTGCACCAGCACCTCGGTCCGGGTGTCCACCGATGACGTCGCCTCGTCCAGGATCAGCACAGACGGCTGCGCCAGGAACGCGCGCGCAATCGTCAGCAGCTGCTTCTCGCCAGCGGACACGTTGGACCCCTCATCGTCCAGCACGGTGTCGTAACCCTCGGGGAGGGATTTCACGAACCGGTCCACGTACGTCGCCCGTGCCGCTTCCAGGACCTCTCCGGTAGAAGCAGAGGGCCGCCCGTATGCAACGTTGTCCCGGATGGTGCCGCCGAACAGCCACGTATCCTGCAGCACCATGCCCATCCGCGAGCGCAGGTCGTGCCGGGTCATGGTGGTGATGTCCACGCCGTCCAGCGTGATCCGCCCGCCGTCCAGCTCATAGAACCGCATCATCAGGTTCACCAGCGTGGTCTTTCCCGCCCCGGTGGGCCCGACAATGGCAACTGTCTGCCCCGGCTCCGCCACCAGGGACAACCCGCCGATCAGCGGCTTGTCCGGCGAGTATGAGAAGGACACATCCTCGAACACCAGCCGCCCCCGCCCTGCACCATCAGGGCTCTGCAAGGCAGCACCCACAGGATCCGCGGACTGCTCCTCCGTGTCCAGCAGCTCGAACACGCGCTCGGCAGAGGCCACCCCGGACTGCAGCAGATTTGCCATGGACCCCAGCTGCGCCAGCGGCTGGGTGAACTGCCGGGAGTACTGGATGAACGCCTGCACATCGCCCAACTGCATCGCCCCGGACGCCACCTGCAGGCCACCCACCACGGCGATCCCCACGTACACCAGGTTCCCGATGAACGTCATGGCAGGCATGATCAGCCCGGAAATGAACTGCGCCCCGAAGCTCGCCTCATACAGCTCCGCGTTCTTCTGCCGGAACCGCTCCCCCACCTCGCGCTGCCGGCCGAACACCTTCACCAGCGCGTGCCCGGTGTAGGTCTCCTCGATCTGCCCGTTCAGCTCGCCCGTGTTGGTCCACTGCTGCACGAACAGTTTCTGCGAGCGCTTGGCGATCAGCGCGGTGATCCCCAGCGTCAGCGGAATGGTCACCAGCGCGATCAGCGCCAGCGTGGGCGACAGGATGAACATCATCACCAGCACGCCCACCACCGTCAGCACCGACGTCACCGCCTGGCTGATGGACTGCTGCAGGCTCTGCGAGATGTTATCCACATCGTTGGTCACCCGGCTGAGCAGCTCACCGCGCTGGATCGAATCGAAATACCGCAGCGGCAGGCGGTTGATCTTCGCCTCAATCTGCTCGCGCAGCCCGAACACTGTCCGCTGCACCACGCCATTGAGCACATACGCCGTCCCCCACATGAACGCCGAGCCCAGCACATACAGCACCAGAGCCCACGTCAAAACGCTCGCCAGCGCAGCAAAATTGATCCCCGCGCCCGGCGTCAGCGTCATGGCGCTGAGCATGTCTGCCTTCTGGTTGTCCCCCGACGCCCGCAGCATCGCAACCAGCTGCGCCTGCGTCATCCCCGGCGGCAGCTGCTTGGACACCACGCCGGAGAAGATCAGGTTGGTGCCCTCGCCCAGGAGCCGCGGCCCAATCACCTGCAGCACCACGCCCGCCACGGCCATGAGCAGCACCAGCATCAACCAGAACCGTTCCGGCCGCAGTGTGTCCAGCAGGCGTTTGGCGGAGCCGCTGAAGTTCATCGCCTTTTCCGCGGGCACATTCATCCCGGCAAACGGTCCGCCGTGGCCGGGGCCGCCGCGCGGCCTGGGGATGCGTACGACGGCGGCCTGGCCGGGTCCGGGGGCGGCCGTGGCTTTGGTGCCGCGCGCCGGAGTGGGTCCGTGGCTCATACCGTCTCCTCCGCTGCCAGCTGGGACGAGACAATCTCGCGGTAAGTCCCGGACGTCTCCAGCAACTCGTGGTGCGTTCCCTGGGCAGCGATCCTGCCGTCGTCGAGCACCAGGATCTGGTCCGCATCAACGATGCTGGACACGCGCTGGGCGATGATCACCATGGTGGCTCCCGCGATGTTGCGTTTGAGCGCCTGGCGCAGCCGGGCGTCGGTGCCCGTATCCAGGGATGAAAACGAATCGTCAAAGATGTAGAGCTCGGGCCGCTTCACCAGGGCCCGGGCGATGGCAAGCCGCTGCCGCTGCCCGCCGGAGACGTTGGTGCCGCCCTGCGAGATGGGCGCATCCAGTCCCTCCTCCATCCGTTCGACGAAGTCCCTGGCCTGGGCAATGTGCAGGGCGTCCCACAGTTCGTCCTCGGTGGCGTCCGGGTTTCCGTACAGAAGGTTGCTGCGGACGGTCCCGGAAAACAGGTAGGGCTTCTGCGGGACCAGGCCGATGTGTCCCCACAGCAGGTCCGGGTCCAGGTCCCTGACATCCACGCCGTCCATCAGCACGGCGCCGGAGGTGACGTCGAAGAGCCGCGGCATCAGGTTCACCAGTGTGGTCTTGCCGGAACCGGTGCTGCCGATGATCGCCGTGGTCTGCCCCGCACGGGCGGTGAAGCTGATCCCGGAAAGGACGGGCTGGTCGGCACCCGGGTAGGCGAATCCGACGTCGCGCATTTCCAGCTCGCCGCGCCGGACCGCACTGGTGACCGGCCGCTCGGGCGGCACCACGCTGGAACTGGTCCCCAGCACCTCGCCGATCCGGTCCGCCGATACCGACGCACGCGGAATCATCACCGCCATGAACGTGGCCATCATGACCGACATCAGGATCTGCATCAGGTAGCTCAGGAAGGCGATCAGGGTGCCCACCTGCATGGAGCCGTCCTCGATCCGGAAGGCACCGAACCAGATCACCGCCACGCTGGAGACGTTCAGGATCAGCATGACCGTGGGGAACATGAGGGCCATCAGGCGCCCTGCGCGGAGGGCAACGTCGGTGACGTCCGTGTTGGCGCCGGCGAACCGTTCCGTTTCCATGTCCTCGCGCACGAACGCCCGCACCACGCGGATGCCGGTGAGCTGCTCGCGCAGCACGCGGTTCACGGTGTCGATCCGGGCCTGCATTTTGCGGAACAGCGGCACCATCCGCGTGACAATCAGGCCGACGGCGATGAGCAGCACCGGGACGCACACGGCAATGAGCCAGGACAGCTGGGCGTCCTGCCGGATGGCCATGATCACCCCGCCGATGCTGAGCATGGGTGCCGCAACCATCAGCGTGGCCGACATCAGCACCAGCTGCTGCACCTGCTGCACATCGTTGGTGGAGCGGGTGATGAGGCTGGGGGCACCGAACCGGCTGACCTCCTGTTCGGAGAACTGCCCCACCCGCTCGAAGATGGCCCCGCGCAGGTCCCGGCCCAACCCCATGGCGGCCTTGGCACCGAAGTACACGGCAACCACTGCGCACGCGATCTGCGCCAGCGTAATGAGCAGCATGACACTGCCGGTGGACAGGATGTAGCCGGTATCGCCCCGGGCCACGCCCTGGTCAATGATGTCGGCGTTCATCGTGGGCAGGTACAGCGACGCGATGGACTGCGCCAGCTGGAAGACCACGACGGCGGCCAGCAGCGGCCGGTGCGGCCGCAGGTATTCGACGAGCAACTTCCAGAGCATACGCAAAAGCCCTCACCTGACGGAATGTCCACAAACGTGGTGCGAAGGTCAGTGTACGTCCGGAACCTCAGACTTAATCGGGCGTTCTCCGAAGAACTTGTGTGGTTCTCTCAGGGCGTACGGCGGCGGCAGAATGGCATCGGAAGAATGCCATGGACATTCGCCACCCTGGTGGGCTGCATGACCAGCAACACCCTTCGCGGAAAACCGGGAACACCCGGAGCAATCGCGGTGTTGCACCCACGGGAACCCACCCAAACGACGTGCAAGGACTGCTGGATGAAATGGATCTTTCTCGCCGGGGCGATTCTCAGTGAGGTGACAGCGTCCCTCTCCTTGAAGGCCGCCTTGGACAATCCCGGCCTCTTCGTCGTGGTTGTCCTCGGGTACGCTGCCTCCTTCGCCCTTCTCGCGGGAGTCCTCCGCCACGGTTTGGGCCTTGGAGTTGCCTACGGCATCTGGGCTGCCCTGGGCGTCACCCTCACCGTGCTGCTGGCGGCCCTCATTTTTGGCGAGGCACTGAGTCCGGTGATGCTGATCGGCGTTGCCCTGGTCATCGGCGGGGTCCTGTGCGTCGAACTCGGCTCGCACAAGGCGCCCGCCGAGGAACCTGCGGCGGAAATGGCCAGTCAATGATGTGGCTGTTGCTGGCGGGCGCGATCCTGACGGAGGTGACCGCCACAATGTTCCTGCGCGTGGCCTCCGGTGGAAAGCGGCGCTGGTATGTACCAGTCGGCGTCGGCTACGCCGTGGCCTTCACATTCCTGACGCTGACCCTGGACCAGGGGATGCCCCTTGGGGTGGCCTACGGCATCTGGGCAGCAGCAGGCGTGGCTCTGACCGCCGTGGCCAGTCGCATCTTCTTCCGGGAAACCATCACCCTTGTCATGATGCTGGGGCTCGGCCTCATCATCGGAGGCGTCCTGCTGATCGAGCTGGGTGCAGCGCACTGACGGCGCTAGTACGTGCCCGTCGGCTCAGGTTCAATCGCCCATGCAAGTCGGTGCAGCGCACTTGCCAGCCGGCCCCTGAAGGCTTCCCGCCGGGAAAGGCCAAGCTTCGCTGCCCGGACCCTCCTAGGCGCACGGGGCAGCGCGCTCGTGGCAGTATCGTCACACCTTGCGAGGAAGAGAGCGACAAGGCTTGAACCGTCCATGAAGTTGTTCCTGAAATTTTGGTGGTCTCCACGCAAAGGTGGAACGGGAGTGTTTTGGGCGCGGATCTGGAGCCTGTCCGGCCGATCGTCGATCACGGGAGGCTGGCACAGGGAAGAGCCGCATTTTGATTATGGGATGGCACCCGGAATGTCCCACAACCGTTTACCGACTGTTACGGACCACTAACCCAAACGAACGGACCCGGCATCGAAGGAGGGGTCTTGCCCTCCCCCGCGTCCATGTTCAAATAGGAGAGTTGCACCGGCTGCCCGAGTCCAACCGCGGCCTCGGCCCAACGGAAGGAATAAGCACATGACCGAACCCCAAGACCATCCCCCGGTCCCCACCCCCGGGAGCGCGCAGGGCCTGGACCAGAAGGTTGAGGGCGGGTGCCCGGTGGCCCATGGCAGTGCCACCGCCAACGGCAGTGAAAGTGAAAATCCTGCCATTGATACCCCGCAGCCCAAGGGCACACGCCCCCGGACCAACCAGGACTGGTGGCCCAACCAGCTGGACCTGTCCGTGCTGCACACGCAGGGCCAGGCAAGCAACCCGCTTGGCCCGTCCTTCAGCTACCGCGAGGAATTCCAGAAGCTCGACGTCGATGCCCTCAAGCAGGACATCAGCCAAGTCCTGACCACCTCCCAGGACTGGTGGCCGGCGGACTTCGGCCATTACGGCGGCCTGATGATCCGCCTGAGCTGGCACGCTGCGGGCACTTACCGCGTCTTTGACGGCCGTGGCGGCGCAGGCGACGGCAGCCAGCGCTTCGCACCGCTGAACAGCTGGCCGGACAATGCCAACCTCGACAAGGCCCGGCGCCTGCTGTGGCCCGTCAAACAGAAGTACGGCCAGAAGCTTTCCTGGGCGGACCTCCTGGTCCTCGCCGGCAACGTTGCCCTTGAGTCCATGGGCTTCAAGACGTTCGGCTTCGCGTTTGGCCGCGAGGATGTGTGGGAGCCCGAGCAGATCTTCTGGGGCCCCGAGGACGCCTGGCTCGGCGATGAGCGATACACCGGTGAGGGCACCATGGCGGACAAGGTCGGCTCCACCGAGATGGGCCTCATTTACGTCAACCCCGAAGGCCCCAAGGGCAACCCGGACCCCGTTGCCGCAGCGGCGTTCATCCGCGAAACCTTCAAGCGGATGGCGATGAACGATGAGGAGACCTTCGCACTGATTGCCGGCGGCCACACCTTCGGCAAGACCCACGGCGCCGGCCCCGCAGACGCACACGTGGGCCCCGAGCCGGAGGCCGCGGACCTTGAGGCGCAGGGCCTGGGCTGGCTGAGCACGTACGGCTCCGGCAAGGGCGGCGACACCATCACGTCAGGCCTTGAGGTCACCTGGACGGACAAGCCGACGCAGTGGAGCAACCGTTTCCTGGAGATCCTCTTCGAATACGAATGGGAACTGGTCCAGAGCCCCGGCGGCGCCCACCAGTGGGTTGCCAAGGACGCTCCCGAGATCATCCCGGACGCGCACGACCCCAACAAAAAGCACCGCCCCACCATGCTCACCACGGACCTGTCGCTGCGGTTCGACCCCACCTACGAGAAGATCGGACGCCGGTTCCTGGAGAACCCGGACGAGTTCGCCCTGGCGTTCGCCAAGGCCTGGTACAAGCTGCTGCACCGTGACATGGGCCCCGTGGGTCCGCACATGCTGGGCCCGTGGGTCCCGGAGGCGCAGCTGTGGCAGGATCCGGTTCCCGCCGTCGACCATGAACTGATCGACGACCAGGACATCGCATCCCTGAAGGCCAAGCTTCTCGACTCCGGCCTGACCATCCCGCAGCTCGCGGGCACGGCCTGGGCCTCGGCGGCCACATACCGGAAGACGGACCGCCGCGGCGGCGCCAACGGTGCCCGGATCCGGTTGGAGCCGCAGCGCAGCTGGGAGGCCCACGAACCGGAGCAGCTGGACACAGTCCTTCCGGTGCTGGAGCGCATCCAGGAAGAGTTCAACTCGGCGCAGCCCGGCGGCAAGAAGGTCTCGCTGGCGGACCTGATTGTCCTTGGCGGCGCGGCTGCCGTGGAGAAGGCAGCGGCCGACGCCGGATTCCCCGTCACCGCGCCCTTCCGCCCGGGCCGCACGGACGCCTCTCAGGAGCAGACCGATGTGGAGTCCTTCGGCTACCTGCAGCCGCGCGCCGACGGGTTCCGCAACTACCTGCGCCCCGGCCTGAAGCTCCAGCCCGAAACCCTGCTGCTGGACAAGGCATACATGCTGGACCTTTCTGCACCGGAGATGACGGCGCTGGTGGGCGGCATGCGTGCCTTGGGCACCAACGTGGGCGGCTCCAACCATGGTGTGCTGACGGACAAGCCGCAGGCCCTGACGAACGACTTCTTCGTCAACCTGCTCTCGCCAGGCACCAAATGGAAGGCCTCCGCGTCCGAGGAGAACGTCTACGAGATCACCGATGTTGCCACCGGTGAACTGAAGTGGACGGCCACGCCGGTGGACCTGGTCTTCGGTTCCAATTCACAGCTGCGGGCGCTGGCCGAGGTCTATGCCAGCGAGGACGCCAGGGAGAAGTTCGTCAACGACTTCGTGGCCGCCTGGACCAAGGTCATGGAACTGGACCGCTTCGACCTGAACTGAGGCCGGTCAACTGACTGACGGGGGTCCGGACTGGCGCACGCGCAGCCAGTCCGGGCCCCGCTTACTGTTCGGCCGGCAGACTGATCGCAGCGGTAGTGCCGCCTCCCGGCGTCTCCTTCAGGGCCAGCTCTCCGCCGTGGGCTTCGACGATCCGCCGCGAGATGGCCAGCCCCAGGCCGGAGCCGGATCCGTCGCCCTTCCGGTGCAGCCGGACCAGCGGTTCCAGCACCCGCTGCCGGTCCTGCGGGGCAATTCCCTTGCCGTTGTCTGCCACCAGCAGCGTGGTTCCCTGATAGTTGGCGATGCCGCTGATGCGCACCTTGAGGTCCCGGTCCGGGCTCCGGTAATTCACCGCATTGGCCACCAAGTTCTGCAGCAGGGTGCGCAGCTGGCCGCGGTCCACGTGGAGCGTCATGTCTTCGCTGTCCAGGACGGCGCCGGGACCGAAGGACAGGCCAAGATCTCTGGCAACCTCTGCCGCCACGGCGTGGAGGGAAACCCGCTGCCGCTGGATGCTGCCGCCCATTCGGGAGTAGGTCAGGACGTCCTCGAGCATCGCGAGCATCCGCTGGCCGCTGGCGCCGATGATCTGGAGGTATTCCGCTGCGGGGTGGCCTCCTTCAACCTCGTCCCCGGCCATCTCCACGTAGCCCAGCATGGTGGTGAGGGGCCCGCGCAGGTCGTGGCTGACACGGCCGGCAAACTCTGCAAGCTTCGCGTTGCTTTCCCTGACTTCAGTAAGGGCGCGCTTCAGCTGCAGGGTACGCCGCTGAAGTTCCAGGAGCTGGACTGCCTGGCGGGCCAGGATCTCCAGCATGTCCAGCTGGTCCTTCGCAGGCGTCCCCGGCGAGTTCGAAAAGACGCACAGGGACCCCAACACAAACCCCGACGACGTCTCCAGCGGCACCGACGCGTAGAACCGGACGGAGGCGATTTCCCCTGTCACGAACGGGTTCGATGCGAGCCGGGGGTCCAGCGATGCGTCCGGGACAACAGTTGTCTTCCCGGACAGGAAGACCTTTGAGCACATCGAGTCTTTTCGGGCGCAGACCGTGGCTTCAAAGCCGACGGCGGCCACCTGCTGTTGCTCGTCGCTGGTGACGACGTTGATCACGCCGAAGGGGACTCGACAGAGCTTGGCGGCCAGCTGGACCAGGTTCTGGAGTGGCTCCATCGACAGCGCCACGTCAACGCCGGACTGCCGCCCCTCGCTGGCGGGAAGGGCCAGACCGTATTCCTGCAATAGGTCATCCCGGGCGGCTGAATCCCCGGGAGCTGCCGTTATCGAGTGAGTGGCCGCCACTGTTCGTCCCTTTCCAGACCGCAAAAGGGTCACCGGGTGATGGTACAACCCGGCAACGATATCCCGGGAACCGATTCCCACCTGCCGGCCGCGCGGCGTCGGAGCCAGGCCGCGAAGGCACTACTGGATTGATACTTTGGCGAAGTGATTACTGAACATGCCCTGCTACCGGTCATCCCGGGCCAGGAAGAGGAGTTCGAGGCAGCCTTCCAGCAAGCCCGGACGATTATTGCTTCGATGCCCGGCTTCATGGCGCTGTCTTTGTCCCGCTCAATCGAAAGCCCCAACACCTACCTGCTGTTGGTGGAGTGGGAGACACTGGAGGACCACACCGTCGGTTTCCGCGGCTCCGCGGAATATCAGCAATGGCGGGCCCTTCTCCACCGGTTCTACGAGCCCTTTCCCGTGGTTGGGCACTTCGAGCCGGTACTTGCCGGGAGACCGTGAATTGGGATTGGGAGAAGTCCCCGCGCGAGTCAGGCTCCAGCGCGGGGACTTCCAACGCTTCCTGCCGGGGAACTGACGTGGAAGCTACTAAGAAATTACCGGCCGGTAGGTAGGCGGCTACACCCAAAACCAGCCTCTTGGGGCAATCTTGAGCCAACCTTGAGCAGTGGGCCCGTCACTTGACCGGCGTCAGTCGTCGTCGGCTCCTGCGGCGGCGTCCGGGTCCTCTTCGGGTTCAAAGGTGTTGGGTGCGGCGCCATCAGAAATCCCGACGCCGTCCTTCCCGCCGGGGATCCCGCCGTCGGCGTTGCCCTTGCTGGCTGCCGTGCCCTCCTGCGGATCGTCCTCAGGCAGTGAATCAGGTGAATTGATGGACATCGCTCCTCCTTCTGTGGCTGGGCCCTCCACGCTAACAGCCTCGAATGGAAAAGGCTCTGGGACACCCAGACATTTTTGCCCCGCAGAATGGGGGTCGCCTGCTAGCTGCCGGATGCCGCGGCCCGCTGCTGCCTCAGGATGTAGCGCTGCAGCTTTCCTGACGGCGTCTTGGGAAGGTCCTGCACGAAGTGGATGCGGCGCGGATAGGCGTGTGCGGCGAACTGCGTCTTGACCATGGCCTGGAGTTCGGCCACCAGGGCATCATTGCCCGTGGTCCCGTCGGCCAGCACGACATAGGCTTCGAGGACTTCCCCGCGCAGTTCGTCGGGAGCGCCCACAACGGCGCTTTCCAGGACCGCCGGATGGGTGGACAAAACACTTTCCACATCGAAGGGGCCAATCCGGTATCCGGCCATGATGATCACGTCATCGTCGCGGGAGGAGAAGAAGTAGTAGCCGTCCGCGTCCACCATGCCCGCGTCACCGGTCAGGTACCACTTGCCGTCCGCACTGAACCTTTCGGCGGTCTTCTGCGGCGCATCCTGATACCCTGTGAACCACATCATGGGGCTCCCCGCCACGTTGACGGCGACGCGGCCCAGTTCACCCGGCGCGGCCGGCTCGTCGGCGTTGTCCTTGAGGACCGCGCAACTCCATCCCGGCAGGGGGCGGCCCATGGAACCTGGCCTCAGCTCCGTCCGCACGTCATCGTGCCAGGCATTGATGATCATCATCCCGTGTTCGGTCTGTCCGTAGTGGTCCCGCACCGGAACACCCAGCACTTCCCGGGCCCAGCCGATCACCTCCGGGGTCAGGGGCTCGCCTGCGGACGATGCACGGCGAAGGTGGAAAGGGCCCGTTCCGGCGTCGGCTTTGGCGCGCATGGTGCGGTACACCGTCGGAGCCGCCGCGAAGTTGGTGACGGAAAATGCCTCCAGCACCTTGAAGCTGAGTTCCGGGGAAAACCCGGGGCGCAGGAGGAGGTTGCGCCGTCCCGCCGCCATGGGCCCAAGGATCCCGTAGTACAGGCCGTACGCCCAGCCGGGGTCAGCGGCATTCCAGAAGACGTCCTCTTCACTGACGTCCAGGCCCAGCCCGACGTACTGACGGAAGGCGGCCAACGCCCTGACCGGCACCGGCACACCCTTGGGGGCGCCCGTGGTTCCCGACGTAAAGATCAGGACCAGGGGACCGTCACCTCCCACGGCCTCGGCCGCGATACCGGGTTGCTGGCTGGCCAGGAGCGGCGTGAGCGCAAGGTCCGGCGGGGAGGCTTCGTCACCGGCAACCACCACAGCTGCCCCGGTTTCCTGGATCTTCTCCCGCTGGTTGGCGTCAGTGATCACCACCTTGGCGCGGGACGCTGTAAGGCGGAGTTCGATGGCCGGCCACGCAAAGGCCGTGAACAGCGGCACGTGGACGGCCCCCCGCCGCCAAATGGCAAGGAGCATCACGACAAGATCTGCCGACTTTCCCATCAGGGTGGCCACGGCGTCCCCGGGGCCGACGCCAAGCTCCGCCAGGGCGGCAGCACCGCGTTCGGAGCGCTCCCGGAGCTCGCCGTAGGTGATGTCCTCCGCGGAGAGGTCTGATTCAACCACGGTGAAGGCAACAGCGTTGGGATTGTGGCTGTCGCACAGGAGCTCGGCCGCGCAGGCGTCCGGCGCACCATAAGCGGCGAGAAGGGCATCGACGGCTGGAACCGGATGGGACATTCATTCTCCTTTGAACAACGGCACCTTGGAACACCGGCATGTGTAAACGCAGTGGAATCAACCTACTGCACTGGAGTGGCCGTCACATGACACGTCCTGCCGCCATGCGCCCACAGGTCACCCCTTGGCGCCAGGCGGCCGGATGATGCGCCGCTGCGTGGCGGCGGCGATCGCGGCAGTGCGGTTATCCACACCGAGTTTGCCGTAGATATGCACCAGGTGGGTTTTGACCGTGGCCTCGGAAATGAAGACCTGCTTGGCGATGGCCCGGTTGGACAGGCCGGTCGCCAGCAGTTCCAGCAGTTGTACCTCCCTGGGGGTCAGCGAGGTGCCCGGGTTGCTGACCCGGTCCATCAGCAGGGCGGCAGCCCGGGGCGCAAGGACTGTACCGCCGGCGGCAGCCTGCAGGACCGCCTGCTGCAGCTGTTCCGGTGGCGCGTCCTTGAGCATGTAGCCGCTGGCCCCTGCTTCCACCGCGGCCAGGATGTCAGCATCCGTGTCATAGGTGGTGAGGATGAGCACCGGCGGAGCCGGCTGAAGCTTCCGGATCTCGGCGGTGGCCGTGACGCCGTCCATCCCCGCCCCCATTTGCAGGTCCATGAGCACAACATCCGGCACGTCGCCCAAGGCCTTCAACCGTGCCAGTTCCTCCAGGGCCGCCCTGCCGTCGGCGGCTTCAGCGGCGATCGCAATACCCTCAAAGCCGGTGAGCATGGCCCGCAACCCGGCACGCACCACCGGGTGGTCGTCCACCAGCAGGACCCGTACTTCGCTCACCGCTCCTCCAGGGGCAACCGGATGGCCACCACCGTGCCCTCGCCGGGCGCCGATTCCACCGCCAGGGAGCCGTTCAACGCGGCGACCCGCTCCTCCAGCGAGCGCAGCCCGAACCCGCTGCCGTCCGCCGGGTACGCAGCACCTGCCGCAGCCGCCGGGTCAAAGCCCGTGCCGTCGTCGTACACGTCCATGGTCACCTCAGTGTCCAGGAAGGCAAGGGTGACGACGGCGTTCGCGGCCCCGGCGTGTTTGCGGACGTTGGCGAGGCTCGCCTGCGCCGCACGCAGCAGGGCCACGCGAACGGGCTGGGGCAGGTCCTGCGGCTGGCCGTCCACCTCCAGCCGGCAGCGCAGCGCAAGTCCGGCGGCCGCGGCGCCGGTCTCCGTGGCCCCGCAGAGCCGGTCCAGGGCTTCCACCAGCGTGGTCCCTTCAAGCTGTGGCGAGGACAGGCCGCGGACAAAGCTGCGTGCCTCGGCAAGGTTGTCCGCCGCCGTCTGCTGCACCAATGCCAGGCGGCCGGACGCAGTGGCGGCATCGCCCTCGGCGAGGGACTTCTCCGCGGCCCGCCCCAGCAGCACAATGCTGGACAGGCCCTGCGCCAAGGTGTCGTGGATCTCCCGGGCCAGCCGCTCCCGCTCTGCCAGCACGCCGGCCCCGTGCTGGGATAGCGCCAGTTCCTCCCGCGTGCGGCGCAGCTCGTCCGCCGCACGCCGCTGGTTTTCGGCCTCGCGGTACAGGGCGGCATAGGCCAGGCCCGTGATCACCGAGAAGATCGCCCCGAGGACCGGGCCGACGACGGCGGCCACGTGCGGCACGGGGGCACCGCTGGCAGCCCATTGGGATGCGATCACCGCCAAGGTCATCAGGGTGATGGCCAGCAGCGCGGCGCGACGGGGCAGCAGGTGCAAGTGAAGGAAGAATATAGGGAAGGCCAGCCAGGCGAAGTCGGCGCTTCCGGCCAGCAGGACCACCCACAGCCCGGTGACCAATCCCAGCCACAGCAGGCCGTAGCGGCGCGGATCCAATCCCGTCCGGCCTTCGGCGTGGCGCTTTTCCAGCACGGTGCCGGCCAGGTAGACGGTGGCGAGGACTACTCCGGCGCCCGCCCACACCCATCGCAGGGGCCCACCGGCCGTCAGCATCCGCACCAGGCCGACGGCCAGCAGCACGGCAAAACCTGCGTGCAGGGTGACCCGCAGGACCCTCAGGATGGCAGCCGAGGATGCATTCTCCAGGGCATTCAACGGCCCCCGCGCAGGGACGCCGCCGGGCCTCTCCGGTGTTTGCGGCAGGGACGTGGCAGGCATTCCATCAGCTTATGCGCGGGGGGCCCAGGACGGATCAACCAAAAGGTTGACCCGCAGCTCAACCCTTTCATTCCTGCGGATCAACCGTCCCCGCGATGCCCGCGCGGCCGGCCCCCGGGAGAGTGGAAGGACAGAAGAATCCACCCCTGCTGAGAGAAGAATCAACGTGTTCCTGGCAATCCGCGATATCCGCTTCGCCAAAGGCCGGTTCGCCATGATGGGCGGCGTCGTAGCCCTGATCACCCTCCTGCTGGTGATGCTGTCCGGCTTGACCGCGGGCCTCGCCGAACAATCCACATCCGCCATCGGCAAACTCGGCGTGGCCGCCGCGAAGCCGGTGGACACCATCGTCTTCGGCGCCCCCGGCGCCGGCACCCCGAAGGGCTCGTACACGGAAAGCTCCGTGACGGCCGCGCAGGTGGACAGCTGGAAGAGCCAGCTGGGCGTCCAGTCGGCCGAGCCGCTGGGCATCACGCAGACCCGCGCGCAGGCGGCGGATGGCCCCGGAACGGCGAACGTCGCCGTGTTCGGTATCCGGCCGGGAAGCGACCTGGCGCCGGTTGAGGTGTCCACCGGAACGGCGGTGCTCGGCTCGTCGACGGCGGAGGCGCTGTCCGTGGGCCAGGGAGACAAGGTGTCCCTGGGCGGCACGGAGCTTTCCGTCGCCGCCGTGGTGCCGGACCAGTGGTACGCCCACACCAGCGTGGTGTGGACCGCGCTGCCCGCGTGGGCAAGGACGGCGCACGTGACCGGCGCCCAACTGGCCACCGTCGTGGCCGTCACCTATGGGCCCGGGGCGTCTGCGGATGAGGCCGCGGCGAACGCTGCAGCCCACACCGTCAGTGCGTCCCGCACCGGATCCTTCCAGGCCTTGGGCTCCTTCAAGAGCGAGAACGGGTCCCTGACCCTGATGCAGGCGTTCCTGTACGGAATCTCCGCCCTGGTGATCGTGGCTTTCCTGACCGTCTGGACCATCCAGCGGACCCGCGACATCGCTGTATTGAAGGCCATGGGCGCCCCCGGTTCCTACATCCTCCGGGATGCCATGACCCAGGCGGCCATCGTCCTGCTGGCAGGTGCTGGTGCCGGCGGGGCAGCGGGCGTTGCCGCCGGCACCTTCGCCGCCCAGGCTGCCCCGTTCCAGCTGAACGTGGGCACCACGGTGCTTCCCGTCGTCGGGATTGTTGCCCTGGGCCTGGCCGGTGCGGCACTGGCCGTCCGCCGCGTCACCAAGGTCGATGCACTCCTGGCACTCGGCGGCAACTAATCCATCCTCCTGAAAGGAACCACTATGACCACCACCGCTCCCCTTAGCCTGGTCAATGTCACCCTCGAATACCCCGACGGCGGCGGAACCACCACTGCCCTGGACGGGGTCAGCCTCACGGCCCACGCGGGACAGCTGGTCTCCCTTGTGGGGCCGTCGGGTTCCGGTAAGTCCAGCCTCCTGGCCACTGCCGCCACCCTGGTCCGCCCCACCAGCGGCCAGGTCGTCATTGACGGCGCCGACACCGCGGGCATGAAGGACAAGGAACTCACCGCTCTGCGCCGGGAGAAGGTGGGCATCATCTTCCAGCAGCCCAATCTGCTTCCGTCCCTCACTGCCGCCGAGCAACTCATCATCAGCCACCACCTGCGCGGCCGATCCGCCAAAACGGCCAAGGCCGGGGCAGCCGAACTGCTGGACGTGGTGGGGCTGTCCGCAAGCGCGGGCAAGCTCCCGCACCAGCTCTCCGGGGGCCAGCGGCAGCGTGTGAACATCGCCCGCGCACTGATGGGAAGTCCCAAGGTGCTGCTGGTGGATGAGCCGACGGCGGCGCTGGACCACGAGCGCAGCGCCTCGATCATCGGCCTCCTGCGGCAGGTGACCTCGGAGTTCGGGGTGGCAACGGTGATGGTTACCCATGACACCGAATTCGTGCCGCTGACGGACGTGGTGGCCATCATGCGCGACGGCAGGCTCAGCACGCCGGTGGTCCCTGCTTATGGCCATCACACGGAGAATTGATGGGATCTTGAGGCAAACCTTGCCGTCCCTAGACGATGCGGGTCCACGCTGGAGCCATAGACCAAACCAGCTTGTGGGGAGCAGGAAGTCATGGGAAGCAAGACAGCAGACAACGAAGTTACCGCCGTAGGCGGTGTGCTGACAGACCAGCACCCCTTGGATTTCCAGTCGTTGGGGCTCGCCGGGTGCATCGACCGGCTCACCGCGCCGCTCCGCCAGCGAGGGACCGCGGTCCTCTGGGACACCCCGCACTGGGGACTTGAGATCCCCTCGGACGCTGCATCCCTTCTGTACCAGTCGGCCCGGGAGGCACTCAGCAACGCCTACAAGTACTCTGCCGCACACACGCTCACCCTTCAGCTGGCGGCGGTTGACCACGGTATCCGATTGGTAGTGTCCGACGACGGCACGGGCTTCGACAGCAACCTCGCCACCTCCGGGCGGCACCACGGATATGGGTTGCGGTTGATGACAGTGGCGGTGCATGAAGCGGGCGGCTCAGTCAATGTCAGCTCCACCCCCGGCCAAGGCACCAGCGTCACTGTGACACTGCCACTGGACTGACAGAACCGGATTACCAGACTCGGATGCCCGCCGTCGCTGGGACGGCGGGCATCCGTATGCCACTTTCGGGAAACCTCCGCCGGCGACCTACCGGGAGAGCTTGGCGGAGTCCGGCTCCAGGTCACCGATGTGGCCGGGGGCGTTGGCGGCCAGGACCCTGGCCACGAACGCGGCGTACTCATCCATATAGTGGCGCAGGAATTTGGTTGTGGACTCATCCTTCACTTCGCCCTCGGCGCCGAACACAGCGGGGTCGTACTTGACGTACGCCTCGGGAGCATTCAGCTGCGGGGCGTCCAGGAAGCTGAGGACTGCGCGCATGGAGGACTGCATGACCGCGGTGCCGATGCTGCCAGGGGACGCGCCGATGATCCCCGTGGGCTTGCGCGCAAAGGAGTTGGTTCCCCACGGACGGGAGCCCCAGTCGATGGCGTTCTTCAAGGCGCCGGGAATGGACCGGTTGTATTCGGGCGACACAAACAGGATCCCGTCAGCGGCCTCGATGGCGTCCTTGAGGGCGCGGCCTTCCGGTGGGAAGTCGTAGTCGTAGTCGTAGCTGTAGAGCGGGAGGTCCCTGATGGGGATCTCCTTGAATTCGAGTTCTTCGGGTGCCAGTTTGATCAGGGCCTGGGCCAGGACCCGGTTGATGGAGCCGGTGGCCAGGCTGCCCACGAAGTAGCCGATCTTGTACGTTGCCATGAGTGGTCCTTTCCAACAGCCGGCCTGCGCCGGCTGGCTGGGTTCGGTTGGAAACGGCGGGTGGTGCTCATTGCTCCACCAGTCCAGCACACGCGGGCGAGCTCCGGCCAGGGTGTGGGGACACTCTCCACCCAGCCAAAGGAACGGACCGGGACGACTCTGGAAACATGCCGGACCAGAAGGTACATTGGTAAGCATGCTGATGATTATTACCGAGTCATCAGCTCCCGGTGACACAGCAAAGGAGACGTTATGAGCACGAAGGTGGAAAAACGCATTCTGGTGAACGTACCGGTGAGCACGGCTTATAACCAGTGGACCCAGTTCGAGGACTTCCCGCACTTCATGGGCGGCGTCAAGAGCGTGACGCAGCTCAGCGATGACCGGCTGGAGTGGGTGGCCGAAATCGGCGGCGTCCGCCGGCAGTGGGAGGCCAAAATCCTTGAGCAAGTCCCGGACCGCAAGGTTGCCTGGGCAGCAACGGACGGCGCCACCAACGCTGGCGCCGTGGAGTTCGAGGACGTGGGCGGCGGCCAGACATCGCTGCAGCTGACGCTTGAATACGAGCCCGAAGGCCTGATCGAGAAGGTGGGCGACAAGCTCAACGTTGTTGACCGGCAGGCCGAAGCCGACCTGCAGCGGTTCAAGGAATTCATCGAAGACGAGGGCTATGCAAGCGGCGCCTGGCGCGGTGCGGTCAACCCCGGCACAACGGTAGGCACCCCGGGGGTTGAGCATGCAGGCGCGTCCCGCGGCGATTCCGGGAAGGCCGGGGTTTCCGGGAAGGTAGCTGCCGGTGTGGGCATTGCAGCGGTTGCGGGCGCAGCAGCTGCCATGGCGGCCGGTGGCAACAAGGACAAGACCGAGACGGCAGACGTGACGGTTGCGGACACCACTCCGGTGGTTCCGGCAGAGCCGGCGGTTCCAGCAGAACCGCTCACCACAGGCTCCACAGCCGGTGCGGCGGACGCGGGCACGGTGCCTGCAGCGGGCACGACGGCGGCAGCCGGCTCAACCGGCTCGGTCGCAGACCTTGGTGATGACAGGATCGGGCACGCCTTCGACCAGACCAACGGCCTGGTGGACACGACGGGCGAGTCCGACGACACCGTGGCGGGCGAAAACCTGAGCGCCGGCGAACGCCGCGAAGACGACCGCAATGCCGACGGCGGCCTGCCGCCTGTTGGCGGTAACCTCGGCGGCCACTAGGTCCCGGTCAGGAAACAAAGCGCCTGAACCATGAGCAAAGCGCCGCCCGCCTTCCCCCAAGGCGGGCGGCGCTTTGCTGTCAGGGGCAGAACAGGGCCAGATCCAGACCATGACCGGAGGCATCCAGCCTGCCATCCTTACCGCCTTCGTGGGCGCCCGCATCGACGCTTTGGAATTGTTCGCCTGAACCGCATCCGCTACTTGCGCGCCGCCGCCTGGAGCAGCGGCAGCGTCCGGGTGGGCATCACTTCCACCAGCGACATGGCTGTGCTGGTGCGGACGACGCCGTCAATCGCCAGCATCGCGTTGGTGACGCGGTGGAGGTCGGCGGGGTCCTTCGCGGCCACCTTGGCGAGCAGGTCGGCGTCTCCCGTGGTGGCGTGCATCTCGATGATCTCCGGGATGTTCTGCAGCGCGGCAACGGCCTTGTCGCTGACCGACTGGCTGATGGAAATCGAGATGAAGGCGATGAGGGGCAGGCCCAGCGCCTCCGTCCGCACGCGCTGGCTGAAAGGAGCCAGGCTGCCATCATTGGCCAGGCGGCGGAGCCGGGCGTGGACGGTATTGCGGGCAACTCCCAGCGTCCTCGAGAGGGACAGGACCGTTGCCTGCGGGTCCCGGTCCAGTGTGAGGAGGATCTCTGCGTCAAGAGCATCAATGAGGTGCATAGTGAGCATTTTGCCACCATCCACGCTTCGAGGAAGGGGATCTGTCCTGCCGGATACAGCTCTGTTGCGCAACTGCACTGCACTCCCGCACCATGCTGTCCATGACAAGCACCCTTCCGGAAGCCACGGCCCCCGAGGTCCGCACCGCCGTGTCCCAACTCCCCGCCTACGTGGCCGGCAAGAGCGCCCAGTCTGACCTGACGGCCGCCCTTGCCTCGAACGAAAGCCACTTCCCTCCCCTGCCCTCGGTCCTTGAAGCGATGTCTGCCGAGGCAGACCGGATCCACCGGTACCCCAGCATGGGCGCCGTGGAGGCCCGTGATGCCATTGCCCGCCACTTCGATCTCACTGCCGACGAAGTAGCCTGCGGGCCGGGAAGCTCCGGCGTACTGCAGCAGATCATTTCCGCCGTCTGCGGGCATGGCGATGAAGTGGTGTACGCCTGGCGGTCCTTCGAGGCCTACCCCATCCTGGTGGCCGTGGCAGGGGCCGTGTCCGTGCCCGTGCCACTGCTTGCCAGCGAGCACCATGACCTGGATGCCATGGCAGCAGCCATCACCGGCCGAACCCGCGTTGTGATCCTCTGCTCGCCCAACAACCCCACGGGCGTCTCCATCAGCCCGGAAGCACTGGAGGAGTTCCTGCGCTCAGTGCCACCGCGCGTGCTGGTGGTGCTGGATGAGGCCTACATCGAATTCCAGCGCGGCCCCGGCGTCGACTCCTTGGACTTCTACCGCCGGTACTCCAACCTCTGCATCCTGAGGACCTTCTCCAAGGCCTACGGGCTCGCGGGGCTGCGGATCGGCTACGCCATCGCGCACCCCGATATTGCCGAAGGCCTGCGCCGGACCGCCATCCCTTTCGGTGTAAACCGGATGGCACAGGCAGCCGCGGTTGCCTCACTGGCCGCCGGCGAGGAAATCATCGAGCGGACCGAGGCGGTGGCCCGGGAACGCCGCCGGGTTATCCAGGCCCTCCGCGGCTACGGCTGGGACGTCCCTGACAGCCAGGCCAACTTCTACTGGATCCGGGCCTCCGACGAGCTGCGCATGCAGCTCCTGGACGCACTGTCCGGGGCCGATATCCTGGCGCGCGGCTACGCCGTGGACGGCGTCCGCATCACCCTCGCTGACGCCGCTACCAACGACCGGGTCCTTGCCGTGCTGGCCGACCGCGGCCGGTTCGTGCCTGAAGGGGGTGCCGCTGAGTGAGCACCTTCGCGGAAACTTCCGAAGTTTCCACTGCTGCGCCTGCCGCGCACGTGGAAGAGCCGACGGCGGGACCTCCCGCGCCGCCGTCGGCCGTCCGCCATTCCGTGGTTGAGGACGTCCTGGGCATCCTCACCGGCACCTTTGCGGCGTCGCTGGGGCTGTTCCTGCTCAAGTCGAGCGGAGCGGTGACGGGCGGGACCGCCGGCCTGGCCCTGCTGCTCAGCTATTCCGTGGCACTCCCATTCGGCATCATCTTTTTCGCTGTGAACCTGCCGTTCTTCGGCCTGGCGGTCTGGAAGAAGGGCTGGAACTTCGCCCTCCGCACGGGCGGCGCCATTGCCCTTGTCTCGCTGATGGCCAGCCTGCACCCGGCAGCGCTGGGGTCGCTTCATCTCGATCCGCTGTATGGCGTGCTCGCCGGAAACCTGCTGGCCGGCGTCGGACTCCTGATCCTGTTCCGGCACAAATCCAGCCTGGGCGGTTTCAACATCCTGGCCCTGCTGCTGCAGGAGAAGCTGGGATGGCGGGCAGGGTATGTGCAGATGGTCCTTGACGTTGCCATTGTCCTGGCGTCACTGGTCCTCGTGTCTCCTTTGATGGTTTTGCTGTCCGCTGCCGGCGCCACCCTCCTGAACCTGGTCCTTGCCCTGAACCACCGGCCCGGCCGATACCTGGGAAAGTAGGCACGCACCCTGCCTTTTATTCCCCGCAGCCACGTGAAATATCTGTCAAGGGCGGGTGTTGCCGCCCGTGTGACAACAATCGGAATCATGGGCGCAGGACATATTGGAAGCACCATCCAGTACCCCGCCATCTCCAACGCGGGCATCCCGCGGAACCGGCCGGCAGTTTGGAACTGCCGGCCGGTTCCGTGTTAGGGAACTACTTCCAGGCGTTACTTTCAGGCAGGTGGAGGACCTGCGAAGGCATGGGGGCACCCAATCTGCTTACAATCGAAACCTCTGACCACTACCGAGGGACCCATGAAGAAATTCGCCACAGCCCTGTTTGCCGCCGGCCTCGTTGCCTCTGCCACGGCCTGCACAGCCACACACCAACTGACCACCGCCGAAACGTGCGAGCGGATCCAGGCCGTCGTGTCGAACCCCGCAAACAACGCCGGCAAGACTGGCATGAACAACCTCGCCAACCAGATCCGCCCCATCCACGCGGTGGCCTCGGACGACCTCAAGCCCGCCCTTGCCCAGATCCTGGCGTACACGGACGAGCAGGCCAAGGAAGACCCTGACAAGGGCAAGCTGGCCGATCTCCAGGCCGGCTACCAGGAAGCCGGCAGCACCTACACGAAGTTCTGCGGCCAGGCCGGCGGCCAGTAGTCAGCTGGTCCAGTCCGGGCGGCCTGCCTGCCCGGGCTGGATCAAAGCGTGGCCGGATCCGTGTTGGCACCGCAGAGAATGACGGCAACGCGCTCGTTCGTCCCCGGCACATATGCGCCGGAGGTCAACGCAGCGTAGGCCGCTGCAGCGCCGTGCTCCACCACCATCCTGTAGTCGTTCCAGAGTGCCGAGCGTGCGGCAATGATGTCCGCGTCGCTGACCAGGACGCTTTCGACGCCGCAGCGGACCGCCACTGAGAAGCCGATATCGCCCACGCGGCGGGCACCCAGGGAGTCTGCTGCAACGCCCGACACCGCCACGTCCACGGGTTTCCCGGCGGCCAGTGCGGCGTGCAGGGTGGGTGCTGTTGAAGGTTCCACGGCCACTACTTTCGCTGATCCTTCGACGCCGGCAGCCACTCCCGCCATCAGCCCGCCTCCACCCACGGCCACCAGGACGGTATCCACGTCCGGCACCTGTTCCAGCAGCTCGGTCCCAACGGTTCCGGCGCCGGCGGCGATTTCCGGCTGGTCATAGGCGTGGCAGTAAACGGCGCCGGTTTCTTCCGCATGCGCCACCGCGGCCTCATAGGCTGCCGCATACTCCGCCCCGCCCTGGACCACCGTGGCGCCGATGGCCTTCAGCTTGGCCACTTTCACGGCAGGCGCGGCCTCGGGGACGAACACTGTGGCCGGCACGCCAAGCTGCCTGGCCGCATAGGCGTTGGCCAGCCCGGCGTTCCCGCCGGACGCCACCACGATGCCGACGCCGGCCTGCAGTTCCCCGCGCTCCTTGCTGGCCAGGATGCGGTTCAGGGCGCCACGTGCCTTGAAGGTCCCGGTGTGCTGCATGAACTCGCATTTGAACCACACGGAGCCGGGAAAGCCATCCGTATCCGCCGCCATGACGGGCGTCCTGCGGATGAGGCCTGCGGTGCGGCGCGCGGCCTGATCAATATCGGCGCGGAAGATCATCTCAGACTTCGTCGTCCCAGCTGCCTGGTTCCTCCAGAGCCTCTTCCGGCTTGGACTCCCCGGCCGCCTCTTCGCCTCCCAAATACGACGCCGGCACGGTTCCGGCTGCATGGGCCTGCTGTTCCTCACGGATGTTCGCTGCGCCCGGCTGTTCCGGATGCTGGCCGGACTGGGGCGCCTTCGCGGCCTGGTCCTTGGCCTCGTCGGGGTCGCCCGGCCCCCGAAGGTCGGTGGTGTTCTGGGGATCGTCGCTGGAAACGGTCATGGTCCTGCCTTTCACCTGGGACTGCTTTGCCGGGCGGGGAAGCTCCTGCCCGGCCTCCAGCCTAAGGGCTTTCCAGGACCCGGCCATGAAAACCACAGGCAGTTTTGTCCCTCCGGTGCCCCGGAAACTCCGGAGGCGCACGCGCACACTCCCACCCGGCGTCGTATCCTGCTTGGACGGTGGCCGGCGTGGCCATCCCGGGTACACTTGCCCTCGTTCTCCGCGGCGTGTTAAACCAGGCGGCCGCCCGAGCCCGGAGCCGATCATGACCGTTGTGCAGATCATCCCACTGGTAATCCTCGTGGCGATGTTCGTCATCGCCACCAGGTGGCCCCTCAACATCGGCGTGATGGCGCTGGTGGCCTCCTTCGGCGTCGGCTATTTCATGCTGGGGATGTCCGACCAGCAGATATTGGAGGAGTTTCCGGCCAGCATCGTGCTGACCATCATCGGCGTGACCTACTTCTTCAGCATGGCGCAGCGGAACGGCACCATCGACATCCTGGTTAGGGCCTGCGTGCGAATGGTCCGCGGAAGGACGCTGCTGCTGCCTTGGGTCTTCTTCCTGGCCGCTGCAGCGCTGACCTCGCTGGGCACGTTCTCCCCCGCCGCGATCGCGCTGCTGGCTCCCGCGGCCCTTGGGTTCGCTTACGAATCCCGGCTCCACCCCGTGGCCATGGGCGCGTTTATTATCAACGGCGCACACGCAGGCGGCTTCTCCCCGCTCTCGGTCGCCGGGGTACTGGTCCATGACATCGCCCTGCGGAACCATTTCCCCATCTCCCAGGGCGGCCTGTTCGCCGCGAGCTTCGTCCTGAACCTGATCCTCTCGGTGCTGACCATCATCCTGTTCGCCCTCACCGGCAGGCTCCGGGACGGCACCGGCGGCCAGCACGCGCACATCGATACGCCGGTCACCGACCGGCCCCACGGTGAGCAGGTCCTGACGCTGGCACTGATCGCCGCGATGCTCGTGTGCACCCTCGGCTTCCACATGCCCATCGGTTTCGTGGCCCTCTCCGCAGGCCTCCTGCTCGCCTTCATCAATATCAAGGAGCACAGGACCTTCATCAGCGGTATCTCCTGGTCCACGGTCCTGCTGGTGGCCGGCATGATCACCTACGTCTCCCTGCTGCAGCACGTAGGCGTCATCGACACCGTGGCCAACCAGGCCCTGGCCCTGGGCGCTCCGCTGCTGATCGCACTGGTCCTCTGCTACGTCATCGGCGTTGGCTCGGCCTTCGCCTCCTCCACCGCGCTGCTGACCGCGTTCATCCCCATGGCCGGCCCCCTGCTCGCCACAAGCTCGCTCAGCGCCTCCGGGACGGTGGCCGCGCTGTCGATCGCAGCCACCGTCGTCGACGTCTCCCCTTTCTCCACGGACGGCGCCCTGGTGGTGGCCAATGCCCGCGAGGACGACAGGCAGCGGGTCTACCGGCAGCTCATGTTCTACGCGGGCGGCGTGGTGCTGGTGGCTCCCGCCCTTGCCTGGGCGCTTTTGGTGCCGACCGGCATCATCTAGGGCTCGATGCCCGGGAGCCCACGGGTCAGCGGTCACAAAGCGCGATTAGTGTTCCATAATGCGGAAATTCGTTTTCCTCTTGCGGAATAAGTGTGATGAGGATTACTTTGGAAACAGCCCCGCAAACGGGTTGTTCCCAATTGATAGGCAAAGGTCAATGAAGATCCCAAACCCTGAGGCACTGAAGGCGAGTTCGGTGCCCGCGAAGAGGAAGCCACTATACAAGTCGCTCTTCTTCCAGATTCTGATCGCCGTCGTGGCAGGTGTACTCATCGGGCATTTCTGGCCCGACCTCGGTTCCCAACTGAGGCCGCTTGGAGATGGCTTCATCAAACTCATCAAGATGATCATCGCGCCGCTGATCTTCCTGGTGATTGTTACCGGAATTTCAGCCGTAGGCGACGTCAAGGCGGTTGGAAGGGTTGGGGTCAAGGCCCTGCTCTACTTCACGGCAGCCACGCTGTTCGCCCTGGTCTTTGGACTGATCGTCGGAAACATCGTCCAGCCGGGCGCCGGCCTGAACATCGACCCCTCAACACTGTCCCAGGCGGACCTGGATGCGAAGACCGGCACGGCGCCGCCCAAGGATGCCGCTTCATTCATCCTTGACATCATTCCGGCCAGCGTCATCGGCGCATTTGCCAGCAACAGCCTCCTGCAGGTCCTGTTCTTCTCCGTCTTCTTCGGCGCTGCAATCGTCGTCATCGGCCGGGAGAAATGCCTGCCGGTCATCAACCTGATGGAAACGGTCCTGGAACTGATCTTCAAGATCATGGCCTGGATCATGAAGGTGGCACCGCTTGGCGCATTCGGAGCCATGGCGTTCATCATCGGCCAGTACGGGCTGGATACCCTAAGCACCTACGCGGTCCTGATCGCGGCCTGCTACGGCGCCGCAGTAATCTTCATCGGCCTGCTCTTCGTTGTGGCGTGGAGTTTTGCCCGGGTGCCGCTCTGGCAGTTCCTGAAGTACACCCGGGAGGAATTCCTCCTGGCCCTGGGCACGGCATCCACCGAAGCAGTGATGCCCCGGATCATGACCAAACTGACCAACGCCGGCTGCTCCCGCGCCACCACGGGCCTGGTGGTTCCCACCGGCTACTCCTTCAACCTGGACGGGGCAGCGATCTATCTTTCGATCTCGCTGCTCTTCCTGGCCCAGGCTTTTGGCCACCACCTTGACCTCGGCCAGCAGCTGGCAGCACTTGGGGTGCTGCTGCTGACATCCAAAGGCATGGCAGGCGTCCCCGGCTCGTCATTCCTTGCCCTCTCGGCAACCGCCGCAGCGCTCGGCATCTTCCCGGTGGCCGGCGTCGCGCTCCTCCTGGGCGCAGACCGGCTCATGGACTCAATGCGCGTGGTGGTCAACCTCCTGGGCAACTGCGTCGCCACGTTTGTGGTGTCCAAATGGGAAGGCCAGTTCGACCGCAGCGTCATGGTCCGGGCCTTCAGGGGCGAGATCACCAACCATGACTCGGCAATCCTGCTCGGCAAGGAGGAGGATTTCGAGGGGCAGGAACTGCAGCGCCTCACGGAAGGGCAGGAACCCTCACCCAAGTTCCGCGGCGCGCCCACCCGTGACCTGGTTTCCGAACTTCCCGTGGACACTGGCGCCGGCGTCCACCTGGGTGGCAAAGCGAAGTAAACAGTCACAGAGAAGAGGGTGCCGCCCGGGACTTCAGGTCCCGGGCGGCACCCTCTTTTTGCCGCGCTGCTTTTTGCCGTGCTGCTTTTTGCCGTGCTGCGCCTACCGCGAGGACGTTGGGGAAGCCGACGACGACGCGTCGCTGCCCGAGGACATCGTCGCCGAAGAGGTGGAGGACGAGGTGGACGAGGCAGTGGAGGACGCCGAGCTGTCCGGCGAAGACATGCCTGCCGAACCGGACGAACTGGTGGAGCCGGGGCTTGAGGTTGCGCCGCCCTCAGCCTTCTTCAGGACATCGTTGATGAGGCCCTCAAGCTCCTTCTGGTCCTTGTCTCCCAGGTCGGTGCCGCTCTTGGTGGCAACCACCAGCAGGCGTCCCTGGGCGGCGGAAACCTGCATCAGTTTCTGCTGGTTATCGCCGCTGCGGGTGCTGACGGTGGCGAAGGTCTTGTCAGCGTCGGTCTTCGCCTGGAGTTCCTGACTGGAGACGTCGTACTTCTGTCCCAGTGCGGAAACGGAGAATTTGGCGCACTGGTCCATCTTGCCGCTGATGTCATTCAGGGTCTTGACTGCATCCGGACCGTCGCTGCCGGACTGTGCGGACAGCGTGCGCGGCTGGTTACCTTCAGAAAGCGCGACGGCAACGTTACCGTTCTCCACCTTGTCCAGCAGGCCGGCGGTTGCGATGTCCTTGCAGTCCTTGGGATCGATGGTGGCCGTGCTCATGAGCAGGTTGGCAATGTTGCCGCCCTGGGCGACCTGGTCCTTGGAGTACAACTTGAGCTCGTTGCCGTCATCGTCCTTCATCCCGGAGATGAGGTTGCGCAACTCGTCCTCCGAATACACCTTGGCCTCCGCAGTCGCACTGGCAGAGGCGGACGTGGTGGCAGTGCCCGACGGGCTGGCAGTACCGCCGCCTCCTCCCGAGCAGCCGGCCAGCGCCAGCATCGCCGCAGCTACAACTCCAAGCGCAGAAACTTTTCGCATCAGGTGACCCTCCAAATAGACAGCATGCTTAGTACCTGTATTTCAAAGGTTCCCACTGTGAACACAAAATAACCGCAGGTTTGGTGTGGAATAATCCGAGGAAGTGGTCCTAACCGGACCGCTCCAGAATGAGGAGGGGCTGGATGTCGGCCACACCAGGCAGCACCGCGCAGGTGGCCAACGCGGCCATCAACAACTCGCAGGTGCCCAAGCATGAGCAGCTCCGGCTCATTATCCTCAAGCTTGCCAAGGAGGAGCTGGAGCCCGGCGCCCGGCTGCCCAGCGAGCGCTCCCTCATGGATTCCTACGGCGTCAGCCGCATCACCGTGCGCGCTGCGATCGGCCGTCTGGTCAACGAAGGTCACCTGGTGCGGGTTCCGGCCAAGGGCACATTCGTGGCGGACTCACCCGTCCAGTCCACGCTGCACCTGGCCTCGTTCACGCAGGAGATGGAAGCGATGGGCCATGTTCCCAGCACGGTGGTGCTGGTGGCGGAACAAGTCCCAGCGCGGGAAGACACTGCAAACGCCCTGAGCCTCGCCCCGGGCACGGAGGCCTTCCACCTCAAGCGGCTCCGCCTGGCGGACGGCCGGCCGGTGAGCGTGGACGACGCCTGGTACAACCCCCAGCACGCGCCCGGACTGCTGGGCATCGACCTCACCGGCTCGGTGTACAAAGCCCTGGCTGCGCAGTTCGGGCACCAGATTGACAGGGCACGCCAGAGCGTCCGGTCCGAGGGCGCCCCGGCCGACGTCGGGGCGCTCCTCGGAACGGGAACGGGCGCGCCGGTGCTTGCCTTTGACCGGGTGTCCTATTCCGGCGCGCTGGCCATCGAACATTCCCGCTCCTGGTACCGTTCGGACCGCTACTCCCTCACCATGGAGGTCCGCCTCTAGAAGGCGCTTCAGCCGAGCGTAAACAGCAGTTCGCCGGCGGCTACCGAGCCGCCGGCGCTGACGGTCGCGGTGTCGGGCTTGGTATCCAGTACGACGACGGGGCTCACCATCGAGTAACCCGCGGCCAGGGCTGAAGTGGGATCCACGTGCATGACCGTCTCGCCGGCTTCAACCGTGTCGCCCTGGCTGACCAGCACCTTGAATCCTTCGCCCTTGAGCTTTACGGTGTCGATTCCCACGTGCGTGAGGACGCCGCGGCCGGACGCCTCAACCACCACGAAGGCGTGCGGCAGCATCTTGACCACTTTCCCCGCAACCGGGGACACGACGTCGAACGCTACCCCCGCAGGTGGTTCCACCGCCGCGCCGGAACCCACCATCTGTCCAGCGAAGACAGGGTCCGGGACGTCGGCCAGCGGAACGACCACGCCGCCGATCGGGGCAAGGACGGGCAAGGACGCCGCCACTAGAGGAGGTCCTCGATGTCTTCGGCGAGCGTGTCCGCCTCGGGGCCCACAATCACCTGGACCGCGGTGCCGGCGGCCAGGACACCATGGGCTCCTGCAGCCTTGAGGGAGGCCTCGTTCACAAGCGAGGAATCCTTGACCTCGGTGCGCAGCCGCGTGATGCACGCTTCCACTTCCACGATGTTGCCGGCTCCGCCCAGGCCTTCAATGATTTTTTCTGCTTTGGACATGGCTGCCCTTTCTGACGGTGCCCGCGCGGAGCACATCCTTCAAACCTGGGCCGGCGGCCCGGGTACGACCAATGATGGCTTCTTTTGCCACGGGCGGCTTGTCCTGGAGGAAATTTCCTTCCTTGACACCGACCGTGGGATGAATCACACTGAACTGGTCATAACCAGACAGTACCGGCTGGAACCGTTTCTCCACAAGCCCCCATCCGAACCCCGCAGAGGTGCAACCATGTCAACGTCCGAGACCACCGCCCTGGCCCCAGAGAAGAAGCCGAACAGGGCCTTCGCCACCCTTCAGCGGCTGGGCCGCTGCCTGATGCTCCCCATCGCAGTCCTGCCCGCAGCGGGCATCCTGCTGCGTATCGGCCAGGCCGACCTGCTCGGTGCCATCCCCGGTTTCGAGGGCGGAGCCGCGGTCATCTCCGCCGCCGGCAACGCAGTCTTTACCTGGCTGCCACTCATCTTCGCCGTCGGCATTGCTGTCGGCTGGGCCAAGAAGGCAGACGGCTCCACCGCCCTCGCAGCAGTGGTTGGCTACATGGTGATCGACGGCGTTTTCAAGGCCATGTCCCCCCTCGTCCTCGACGGGCAGCTGGACCCCGCGGGAAAGCAGGCCATGATCAATTACGGTGTCCTCGCCGGAATCGTGGTGGGCCTCTTGTCCGCCGGGCTTTGGCAGCGGTTTTACCGCACCAAGCTGCCTGACTTCCTCGGCTTCTTCAGCGGCCGTCGCCTGGTGCCCATCCTGACGTCCGTCACCAGCCTGGTGGCCGGCGTCGTCCTCGCCCTCCTGTACCCGCTCTTCAACGCAGGCCTCACCGCAGTGGGCCAGGCCGTGGCAGGCAACGCGGTACTCGGCGGCGGCATCTACGGCTTCGCCAACCGCATGCTGATCCCGGCCGGGCTCCACCACATCCTGAATTCCGGTGTCTGGTTCCTCATCGGCGACTACACCGACGCATCCGGCCACCTGGTCCGCGGCGACCTCAACCGCTTCTTCGCCGGAGACCCCGCCGCGGGCACCTTCATGACCGGTTTCTTCCCCATCATGATGTTCGGCCTCCCCGCCGCGGCCCTCGCCATCTGGCGCCACGCCAAGCCCTCGCAGAAGAAGATCGTGGGCGGCATCATGCTCTCCACCGCGCTCACGGCGTTCTTCACCGGCATCACCGAACCACTCGAGTACTCGTTCATGTTCGTCGCCTTCCCGCTCTACATCGTCCACGCAGCCCTGACCGGAACCTCCATGGCCCTGGTCAACGCGCTGGGAATCCACGACGGCTTCACCTTCTCAGCCGGCCTGATCGACTTCGTCCTCAACTTCGGCAAGGCGCAGAACGCGTGGCTGCTGATCCCGATCGGCCTGGGGTACGCGGCGATCTACTACTTCCTCTTCTCCTTCGTCATCAAGCGCTGGAACCTGCGCACGCCGGGCCGCGAAGACGACGAAGTAACGGTGGAAACCGAAGCCGCAAAGTAGTCCGCCAACACCAGCTCCAGCCGAAAGCATCAGACCGCATGGAAATCATCATTCTTCCCACCCCTGACGACGTTGCCCGGACGGCCGCGGACGCCATCGAGGACCAGGTCCGCCGCGGGCCGTCCGTCCTTGGACTGGCCACAGGCTCCACTCCCCTGGGCACGTACCGGGAACTCATCGACCGGCACCGCAATGGCGGGTTGAGCTTTGCAGCAGCCCAGGCGTTCCTGCTGGACGAGTACGTGGGCCTGCCTGCCGGGCATCCGCAGTCCTACCATTCCGTCATCCGGGCGGAATTCACGGCGAGCGTGGACTTCGGTGCGGGTGCGGTCCACGGGCTGGATGGCATGGCCCTGGATCCCCAGGCGGAGGCTGCCGCCTATGAGGACCGGATCGCCGCCGCGGGAGGGGTGGATATCCAGCTCCTGGGCATCGGGACGGATGGCCATGTGGGCTTCAACGAGCCCATGTCCTCGCTCGCCTCCCGCACCCGCATCAAGACGCTTACCCGGCAAACCCGCCTGGACAATGCACGCTTCTTTGACGCCGCGGAGGACGTGCCGGACCATGTTCTCACCCAGGGCCTGGGAACCATCAGGGAGGCCCGGCATCTGCTGCTGCTTGCCATGGGCGAGGCCAAGGCAGAGGCTGTTGCTGCCGCCGTCGAAGGTCCCGTCGGGGCGTTTTGCCCGGCCTCGGCCCTCCAACTGCACCCGCACGTATCGGTACTGCTGGACGAGGCCGCAGCCTCACGGCTCGCTCACCGCGGGTACTACCAGGACACCTTCAGCCGGAAGCCGGCATGGCAGGGACTCTGAGCTCCCGGCGGGTTCCCGCCGCCCGGACCGTGCCACAGCTGGAGTTGGCTGTGGAGAATGCCGACGGCGTCCGGCTGGCCGCCAGGGTGGGCGCGGCCCGCGTTGAACTGTGCGCAGCCCTGGCGGAAACAGAGGGCATCACGCCGAGCACCGGCACCATTGAGCAGGCATGCGGCCTTGGCTTTCCCGTCCACGTCCTGGTGCGTCCCCGGCCGGGCAACTTCACCTACGCCCGGGACGAACTGGATGTCGTTGAGCGCGATGCCGTCATGGCCCTGGCAGCCGGAGCCGCCGGAGTGGTGGTGGGTGTGCTGGCGTCCGACGGCGGCCCGGACGTTCCCGCGATCAACCGTATTGTGGCGGCAGCAAGGGCCGTGAAGCCGGACGCCGAGGTCACGTTCCACCGTGCATTCGATGCAGCCCTGGCCGCCGGGATGGACCCGGCGGAAGCGCTCTCCCGGCTGGAGCACGCCGGGGTGGACCGGGTCCTCACCAGCGGTGGCGGCGCCGACTGCGCCGCGGGGTTGGCGATGCTGGGCAGGATGGTGCAGGAGGGACGCCGGAGCGCACCCTCGGTCCGGATCATGGCCGGCGGCGGTGTCACCCTGGCGCTGGTACCGTCACTCATTGAAGCGGGAGTCCACGCCGTACACACCTCGGCGCGGCCCCGGCGCTGGCGCGCTGAGGGCGGCGGGGAGAGGGCCGGCGGCGGCGCGGATCCGGACCTGGCCGCACGCATGGCTGCCGCAGTGGCCGCTGACGCAACCGACGAACGAAGGACCTTCAATGATGGGCGATGACGTTGTCCTCCGCGGCCGCATCGTCACCGCGTCGCTGGATATTGCCGACGGGGTAGTGGCGGCCGACGGCGGCCTGGTCACCTTCGCGGGGCCCGCTCAGGACTTCCCCGGAGAACTTCCGCCGGACGCACCCGCGGCCCAGGTCCTGGTCCCCGGCCTGGTGGACATGCATTGCCATGGTGCCTATGGTTCGGATTTCTCCGAGGGCGATCCGGACGGCGCCGGGCGGGCGGCACGCTACCTGCACAGCCGTGGAACCACCACACTGCTGGCCAGCCTGGTTACCGGAGAGCCGGAGGACCTGGTCCGGAACCTTGGAATGCTGCGGGAGCTGGCGGGCCTCGGGCTGATTGCAGGCTCGCATCTGGAGGGTCCGTTCCTCTCGGGCCAGCAGTGCGGCGCACACGATCCCGGCCTGCTCCTGGGACCCGACCCGGATTTGGTGGACCGCATGCTGGCCGCGGCCGGGCCAACCTTGGCGTCCATGACCCTCGCTGCCGAACTGCCCGGCGCCGCCGAACTCGCCGGCCGGATTGGGGCCCGCGGCATCATCCCGTCCCTGGGACACACCGCAGCGGACCATGCGACCGCTGGGGGTTTCCTGGCGCGCGCCGCAGCGGCCCTGGATGTGGCGGGCCACCCCGACGGCGGAAAGCGCCCAACGGTGACCCATCTGTTCAATGCCATGCCTCCACTGCACCACCGGTCCCCCGGCCCCGTATCGGCGAGCCTCAGCGCGGCCCGGGCCGGCAAGGCAGCGGTGGAGCTGATTGCCGACGGCGTGCACCTGGCACCCGAAACGGTGAAGCTGGTATTTGACCTGGTGGGGCCCCGGAACATTACTTTGGTGACGGATTCCATGGCCGCTACCGGCCTGGCGGACGGACAGTACCGGCTGGGGTCACTCTCCGTCACGGTGGCCGGCGGCGTGGCCCGCGTTGACGCCACCGGGGCCATTGCCGGGGGTACCAGCACGCTGCTGGACGTTGTCCGCTCCTGCGTGGCTGCCGGCGTCCCTTTGCGGGATGCGGTGACCTCAGCCTCGGCCGTCCCGGCATCCTTGTTGGGCCTCTCTGCGTATGTGGGCGACCTGCGCCCCGGGATGCAGGCCGACGTCGTGGTCCTTGGCCAGGACCTGGACCTGGCCAAGGTGCTGCGCCGTGGCGAGTGGGTCAGCGAGCCCGGCTGAGCTGCGTGGCCCTGGCCAAAGCTAATTGTCAGACCCCCGCAGGATGATGTGGGTATGGGAATCAGCGGTGGTTGTGGGGCGGTGTTGGAGGGTGTTCGTGCCTCTGTGGCTGCCCTTGACGCGCTGGTTCTTGAGGACCGGAATCTCGAACATCCTGCGCTGAGTGCTGCCCTCTGGAGATAGTGACGTCCTGCAGCGGCGGTATGAGTTGTGCCTGGGACGGTTGGAGGTTGTTGCCCGGCTGGAGGCGCAGCTCGCGGCAGTGAAAGCGCGGGATGCGGCGGACTGCATGGGGTTGCAGCAGGCCATGTCTCCGCCGGATGCCTCCGTGCAGGACCGCACTTACGCGGAGATGTCCACCGTGGAGGAGATCGCCGGGGTCCTGACCGTCAGCTCTGCGGCCGCCGGGGCGTTGGTGGAGCAGTCACGACGGGTCTGTTCCCTGCCGCCGGTGCTCGAGGCCCTGTCCGCCGGGGCCGTGTCCTGGCAGCACGCCCGCATCGTGGCGGACGAAACCGAGGGCCTCGACCCGATCGACGCGGCTGCGTTGGTGGAGCATTTCTTCGACCCCGACGCGCCCAACCCCTCCCGGGGCGCAGCCCCCGGCGAACTTGTCCCCTCACGGTTCCGGGCGAAAGTCCGCAGTTGGCGGGAACGCCACCACCCCGAGTCCATCGGGAAACGCCACGCCAAAGGTGCCGCTGACCGGCGGATGGAATACACCCCCGACAGGGACGGCATGGCCTGGCTCTCCCTCTACCTCCCCGGGGACACAGCCTGCGCCATCTGGAACCGCACCACCGCCACAGCCCGGGGCCTCCAAAACCCGGCGGAGGACAGAACACTGACCCAGCTCCGGCCCGACATCGCCGCATCCCTCCTGCTCGGCGCCGGCATGACCCAACAGGCCGAGGACACCGCCACGGGCACAGGAACTGCCGCCTCTGCCAGCGAAACTCCACACGAGGCTGCCGAAACCAGCACCAGGCCCGGGAAAGTCCCCGCCCCGCGTGCCGATGTCCTGGTCACCGTGCCGGTGTTCTCCCTCCTCGGCCTCACCGACGAACCCGCCACGCTCGACGGTTTCGGACCGATCCCGGCCGCCATGGCCCGCAGACTCGTCGCGGACGCGGCGGAATCGTTCTACCGGGTCCTGATCGACCCGCGCGACGGGGCACCCCTGGAGATCGGACGGACAAACTACCGGCTCACCGAGACCATCAAACGCTGGATCAGGATGCGGGACGCCAAATGCACCTTCCCCGGCTGCAGCAACCACACCCCCGACAACGACTCCGACCACCTGCAGGCCTGGGACCACGGCGGCAGCACGAACGTCAGCAACCTCGCCCAGGTCTGCCCGAAGCACCACCGGCTCAAACACCACAGCACCTGGACACCGGATCCAGCCACCACGAAACACCCACCGGGCTGGACCTCACCCACCGGACGCCACTACCAACCCGAACACCCGGACCCCCAACCACCCCACTGGCCGCAATGGCTCCTGCCTTCCGTGCAAAGTCCCTTGGAGGTCGTGCTGCTGCAGCGCCTCGCGCTCTAAACGGGCGGAGGAGAAAGGGGGACAGTACAACGGACTCAAGGGCTGTGCTGTTTCGGATTGGGCGCGCCAGGCTAGATCGGCCTGGGCGCTCCAGCGAGCCGTCGACGAAATGCCAGCCGTCGCGCGCGTTCCTTCTGGGTGAGGGCCCTCAACCGGGAGACCGTGCCAAGGGCCAGTGGCCGGCCATGGCCGGGCGCCAGCACTCGTGGTCCCAGGCCGGCAAGCTGCGAAACCGAGTCCATGGATTGCTTCCAGTTCCACGTCGTGTAGCGCGGCGGCCCGGACAGATCCGGTACTCCCAGCAGGAGTCCGCCTGCCGAGTTTAAGTTCACGGTCACCACTGCATCACCGGTGATCAGGACAGCATCGCTTGATCGCCAGTAGGCCACGTGACCTGGGGTGTGGCCCGGGGTAGGAACGGCAGTCCAGCCAGGCAGACCCGGCAGCTCCCGGTCCCCCGGCAGGCCGTGGACTACGTCGCTGATATCTCCCGCCGCTTCAAGCCGACGACGGGCACGCGCCGGGAGCGACCACAGGAACGGCGCAACGATCCAGCGGTCCAACGGCATTGAGAATTCAGGGACGTATCTGCCGGCCGCCATGGGCAACTCGGCTTTGTGGACGTACACCGGCACGTCCCACAGCCGGGCAAGGGCACCGGCAGCACCGGAATGGTCGGGATGGATGTGCGTCAGGAAGATGGCACTGGGGGCATTCCCAGGGCCGAGCACCCGTTCCACCGCCCGATGAACCGGGTCCGCGCTGTGGGCCCAGCCGCAATCAACAAGGGCCCAACTGGGGCCGGACCTGACGAGGTACAGGTTCACGGCCAAGGGACCGGACCCTGCGGTCATCATCAGCACGCCGGAGGCAATCTCCCGTGGTTCGGTCAGGCGCATGATGGGGCCTTCACGCCACGGGATGGCGAATCAGTGTGCGCAGTTTTTCAGGCGCACTGCGGCGGGGGTCGCCCAAGTAGATTTCGTGGTGTTTGCCATGGACCTTCAACCCGGCGGCCGTTATGGCGGCGTCCAGCACGGCGATGGTGCCAGCTTCGTCAGCATAAGGACCCACGTGGAGCGTCTGCGCGCAACGGCCCTCTTCCCACCGTTCGAAGCGCAGGCGGTCCAGTGCAGGGAGTTCTTTGCCGCGGGACTGCTCCCGGGCCTGCTCCAGCAAGGCTTCATCGAGGGGTTCGGGCTGCACCATCATGGCCTGCCAGCGCCATGACCCGCGTCCGGTTCCCGGGAGGCCGCCGAAGCCCGCTGGCACTGCCTCCGGGGAGTCCTCATCCCCGGCCCCATCGAACCACCACAACGCTTCCAGCGGCATCACTTTCGTGAGCTCGCCGGTCTGCTTCTTGAGCCCGAAATGCGCAGCGTAGCTCAGCGTGAAGAGCGCCTGGAGCGCGTCGGCGAATTCCGGTCCCTCCGGGTCACCCTGGCCCGGTATGAGGGCGAAGAGCAGCAAGGGAACGTCAATGAAGTCGACCGACCCTTTCCGCCCCTTGTAGAGGACCGACACGTCCTCGCGAAGATCGCTCACCTGGCATCCACTCCCCTGGACCCCGTCACGGACCCAGTCTTCCGCCGCCCGGCCGCCCCCGGTAGGGCCGAACGGCCTCTACCCGTCCGCCCCGGGCAGGCAGACTTCCACGAGTCCGCCGGTGACGCGTGTCTGGAAGACGGGCTGCCGGGAGGTGGCGGGCCCGGCTTTCACCTCGCCGGTGCGCAGCGAGAAGGTGCTCCGGTGCCAGGGGCACACGACGCACGGGTCGCCGCCGTCGTCCTTGATCTTGCCTTCGTGCAGCGGTCCGGAAAGGTGGCTGCAGACGTCGGAGAGCACGTTGACGGTGTCGCCGTCGCGGTGAACCAGCAGCGGAATGCCTGCCACGGTCTGCTTGTGAAGTCCTCCCTCCGGCAGCTCCGCCAGCGGGATGAGCGGGTGCCAACCCGACGGGAAGCGGTGCGGGATTTCCTCGCTGTGGTTGACCCCTGCCGCCTGCCGGTAGGAGAGGTGGCCGCCGAGGAAGCCGCCGGCACTGACCGTGGCAAGCCCCAGGTATCCGAGCACCTTGCCGCTGCCCTGGCTGCCCCTGGCCCGCTGGACCAGCGACGCGACGTAGAGGCCCGTCGCCGTGACGTTGGCCGCTGCATGCACCAGGCCAACCCGCTGCTGCTGCGGGTGGAGTTGGGACCAGTCGGTGAACCCGGCGAGCGCGGACGGGAGCACGCTGGCAGCGCCCACGCCAATCAGCAGCCTCGCAGCCTTCTCGCCCCCTGGGACGGCATCGAGCACGCCGGCCGAAAGCCACGCACCGATGGGAACCTGGACCGCGAGGGGATGCACCGGGTGGCCGATGGGGACGCCGTGCAGGATATCCCGGGCCCATTGGGGCTTGATGACCTTTTTGACGGCTTTCCGGACCCTCTTGGCCAGCGGGTCAAGCCATTCGGCGTCCTCAAGGCGGGTGACAAGCTCAAGTGCGGGCAACGGTTTCATGTGTCCCCCTTACCCCGAATGAGGTCGAACACTCATCACGGAACCCCCATGTTTCGAGGCAGTACCAGGGGGCGAGGATACGCCGGGTCCGGGGTCACCGCAGTGGCGACCCCAGAACCGTGAACCGGTGCGCCGCTGTTTCCCCTGACAGCAACGGCATGGCCTCGGCGATGGCAGCGCGGGTACTGCCCAGCTGCAGCGACGCCTGGTGCGCCTCCGCCGACTCCCACAGTTCGGAGACGAACACGGTGTCCGGAACGTCCTCATTGACCCCCACTTCGTAGAGCAGGCACCCTGCTTCCCTCAGCCCTGGCTTGGGCCGAAGCAGGATGGCCACGAGGGCGTCGCGCTGGCCGGGCTTGGTTCCGAGCATTCCCACGTTCGCAAAAGTCATAGGGACAGTGTGCAGCACGGACCAGATACCAGCACGGACCGGACGACGGCGTGATGCACCTAGCGCACCGCGGCGGGGGCGGCGGGGGCAGAGGGAGTGACAGCGGTGGGCAGCGGGGCAACGGTTGGCTGGTCTGCCTCGTCGGCAGCTGCATCGCCACCGGCAAATGCCCGCAGCATCGCCTCGCGGTCGAACTGGCCTTCCCATTTGGCCACCACGAACGTGGCTACGCAGTTGCCCAGCAGGTTCACCACCACACGCATGGAGTCCATCAGCCGGTCGGCGCCCAGGAGCAGGGCCACTCCGGCCACTGGGAAGATCCCCAGTGCCCCTGCCGTGGCGGACAGGGCAAGGAAGGCGGATCCCGGAACTCCTGCCATGCCCTTGGATGTCAGCATCAGGATTCCCAGGGCCGCGAGCTGCTGTCCCAGGTCAAGGTTGTAGCCGAAAGCCTGCGCCAGGAAGAGCAAGGAGATGGACAGGTAGATCGCTGCGCCGTCCAGGTTGAAGGAGTAGCCGGTGGGGACCACCAGTCCGGTGGTGGCGCGGGAGCAGCCGGCGTTGGTCAGTTTGGTCATGATCCGCGGCAGGACAGACTCGGTGGATGCCGTGCCCAGCGCCAGGAGGAACTCCTCGCGGGTGTACTTGAGGAACTGCCACAGCGGCACACGGGGGTAAACCCACGCCACCACGAACAGCAGCCCGATGAACACCACCGCGGCGCCGTAGCAGGCGCCGATCAGCACCGCGTACGTTCCGAGGGAGTCGAGGCCGTACTGGCCGATGATGAAGGCCATGGCCCCGAACGCCCCGATCGGAGCCACGCGCATTACCCAGCCCATGATCTTGAAGAACAGTTCCAGCACGGTTTCCATCAGGGTGATCACCGGCTGGCAGCGCTCGCGGCCGACGACGACGATCGCCGCCCCGAAGAACACGGCGAAACAGAGGACCTGGAGGAGGTTGTTGCTGGCGAAGGCGCCCACAACGCTGGTAGGGATGATGCCGAGCACGAAGGCGCCGGCATCCTTGGGCGGGGCGGTGGCGGTCTTGGCGTTGAGGGCGTCCTGGGACAGGGTGGCAGGGTCGATGTTGAGCCCCGCTCCCGGCTGGACAAGGTTGGCCACCAGCAGGCCGAAGACAAGGGCGAACAGGGTGGCGCCGGTGAAGTAGGCCAGCGCCTTGATACCGACCCGGCCCACTGCCTTAACGTCGCTGACCGCGGCGATGCCGGTCACGATCACCAGGAAGATCAATGGCGCGATGATCATTTTGATCAGCTGGATGAACCCGTCGCCGAGCGGGCGGAGGCCCGCGCCGAGGTCCGGCCAGAAGTGCCCGATCAACACGCCCGCCACTACCGCCACCAGGATCTGGACGAAGAGAGAGGCGTACAAGGGCTTTCTGCGGGCATTGGCGGTCGGTGGCGTCAGGGTAGCGGGCGGGAAGGTCTTCATGCTCTGTGCCTGTTCGTCATGAGGCAGGCCGCCTGGGCGGGAACTGCCTGGGGAGGCGGCGCAATGAACGCCGCTGGTCATCCCAAACTAAAAAACCCATGTTTCCGGAAAGATAAATCCGTAATGCGGAAGTATTAAGCTCGCGCCGGGAAGTACCTGCGCCGCCCTGCCGCTTCAGTCTGCGGCGCCAAGGCTTCCGGCGTGCACGACGGCGCCACTCGCCGTCGTATCCTGCTTCAGCATCCAGCCCACCCGCTTGACGGTCCGCAGCATCACGGCACTTTCCACGATCTCGATGCCGGGGACCTTCTGCTGCAGCGCAAGCTCGGCTGACATGACATCGGCCAGCGTGTGCAGCCACATGATGATCACGAAGTTTGTGGGCCCGGTGGTGGAGGCACTGAGGCGGACATTGCTGATGGTGCGGATTTCCGCGGCTGCCGCCTCATGCTGCCCGGCCGGAACATTGACGAACCACTGGCAGGTCACGGGGAACGACGAGTACCGCTGGGCAATTTCGCAACGGAATGACAGGATGCCGCTGGCCAGTACCCGGTTCAGCTGGCGTTGGACGGTGGCAGGATGCCGGCCAAGGGAGCGGGCAATGTCCGCGGCGGTGGCCCGGCCGTCACGGGCCAGGAACGGCAGCAGGTCCAGGTGGCTCTCCGGGAGCTGGGATGCCTGGGCGGATTCCGGTCCCGCGGGGGACGCAAGCGTCCGGAGCATTGCCAGCTGGGACCGGCTCAGGACGTTCAGCCGCCAGTCGTCGCCGCTGCTGTGCAGCCGGGTGCACAGCGCCACCTGGTATTTGGTCAGCCCCTCTACGGTTTTGAGCCGGGAGATGATCTTCTCGCTGAACTCCTCCAGCGAGCGCGTGATCACTGTCAGCATCAGGTCCCGGTTGCTGGCTGCCTCTTCCACGGTAACGATCTCCGGAACAGCGGCAAGCTCCGCCGTGACACTGTCCCGCCGGTGCATCTCGCAGTCCACGGCCACATAGGCAAGGAGCATCTGTTTGGGATCGCCGGCGAGATGCGCCGTGACCCATGCGGCCCCGCTCGAGGTGAGCCGCTCCCAGCGGGCCGCCAGCGTGGTGGCGTGCACGTCGAGCACCTTCGCGGCATCCGACCAGCCAAGCCTCGGCCAGGCCTGCAGGACCTGGATGAGCGCCAGGTCATCCTCACTGAGCTCCATCTGGCACCACTTTCTCCCACTGCGCGAATCCTGCCCGAAACAGATGCCGAGTAAATAATTCCAGCGCTTTCCACGGATGTGAACCACGCCACTTCAGAATAGTCCCCAAGTCCTGATGCCTGATTCCAAGGAGTAGCCACGTGCCCATTACCGACGACGCCCAAGACCTGCAGCAAGACCTGGTCCGACTCCGCCACGACCTGCACCGGCAGCCGGAAGTAGGCCTCCATCTCCCCCGAACGCAGGAACGGGTCCTTGAGGCGCTGGACGGTCTGCCCTACGAGATCACGCTGGGCAAGGAAACGACCTCCGTCACGGCGGTCCTTCGGGGTGGGAATGCCGGCGGACGGAGCCCCGCGGTCCTCCTCCGGGCGGACATGGACGGACTGCCTGTGCAGGAGAAAACCGGACTGGATTTCACCTCCCAGGTCGACGGAGCCATGCACGCCTGCGGCCACGACCTGCACACGTCCATGCTCGCCGGAGCCGCCACGCTCCTGGCGGAGAAGCGGCACCAGCTCCAGGGCGACGTCGTCCTGATGTTCCAGCCCGGCGAGGAGGGCTTCGACGGCGCCAGCTACATGCTCCGTGAAGGCGTCCTGGACGCCGCCGGCACCCGGGTCAGCGCGGCCTACGGCATGCATGTGTTTTCGTCACTGGAACCGCACGGCACCTTCTGCACCAAGCCGGGCGTCATGCTCAGTGCCTCTGACGGCCTGGAGGTCACGGTGCTCGGCGCCGGCGGTCACGGCTCCGCCCCGCACTCGGCGAAGGACCCCGTCACGGTGGCCGCGGAGATGGTGACGGCACTTCAGGTGATGGTGACCCGGCAGTTCAACATGTTCGATCCCGTGGTCCTGTCCGTCGGCGTGCTTCACGCCGGGACCAAACGCAACGTCATTCCCGAAACCGCCAGGATCGAGGCCACCATCCGGACATTCTCGGAAGCGTCGCGGCTGAAAATGATGGACACGGTACCGCGCCTGCTCAAGGGGATCGCGGCTGCGCACGGCGTGGAGGTCGCCGTCGACTACCTGCAGGAGTATCCGCTCACCATCACCAGCGAGGATGAAACACACACGGCCGAAAAGGTGATCACGGTGCTGTTCGGCGAGCGCCGCCTTTCACGCTGGGCCACCCCGCTGAGCGGCTCGGAGGACTTCTCCCGCGTACTGGAAGAGGTGCCCGGAACCTTCATCGGGCTCAGCGCCGTGGCCCCGGACGGCGACCACGACGCCTCGCCGTTCAACCACTCACCGTACGCAACGTTCGACGACGCCGTGCTGGCTGACGGGGCCGCGCTCTATACGGAACTCGCCATCTCGCGGCTGGCCGCACTCGCCACAGCCTCCTAACCACCGAAACCATGCAGTTCCCGGCAGCAGCGCCGCTGCCGGGCCAGCAAACCAACCGAGCAGGAAGAAGACCATGTCCGTTGCAGTAAGCAAGCCCCAGACTGGACGCATGTCCACCGCCAAGACCATCGTTGGCACCGGCATCGGCAACGCCGTCGAGTGGTACGACTGGGCCATCTACGCCACCTTCACCCCGTTCATCGCCAGCCAGCTGTTCAGCAAGGAGGACCCGGCGTCGGCCGTGCTGTCCACCCTGGCGATCTTCGCGGTCGGCTTCGTGGCACGGCCCTTCGGCGGCTTCCTCTTCGGGTGGATTGGCGACCGCATTGGCCGCAAGTCCTCCATGACCCTCGCCGTTGGCCTCGCCTCGCTGGGCAGCCTGATGATTGGCATCGCACCCACCTTCGCCAGCGTCGGAGCCTTCGCTTCGATGATGCTCCTGGCGGCCCGGCTGGTGCAGGGCCTGGCGCACGGCGGTGAGCTGCCGTCGTCGCAGACGTACCTGTCCGAAATGGCCCCCAGGGAACACCGCGGCTTCTGGGCCACCCTCATCTACACATCCGGGACCGTGGGCATCCTGTTCGGCACCCTCCTGGGCGCCGTGCTCAACATGGCGCTCAGCACCGAGGCGATGAACGCCTGGGGCTGGCGCGTGCCGTTCCTGATCGGCGCCGCCATGGGCCTGTATGCGCTGATCATGCGGTCGCGGCTGCACGAAACCGAAGCGTTCCAGGGCGAGGCCGCCACCGCAAAGCGCGCCCCGATCTGGCCGCAGATCGTCCGCTACCGCAAGCAGGCGCTCCAGGTGATCGGACTGACCGTTGGCCTCACCGTCATCTACTACATCTGGGGAGTGGTGGCCCCCAGTTACGCCACCACCGCCCTGAAGATCGACCGCGGCGAAGCGCTGTGGGCAGGTGTGGTGGCCAACATTGTCTTCATCGCGGCCCTCCCGGTCTGGGGCAAGCTCTCCGATCGCATTGGCCGCAAGAAGGTTCTCTGGGCCGGCGCCATCGGTTCCGCGGTGCTGCATTTCCCCATGACCTGGCTGCTCAAGGATTCGGCCTGGCAGCTGGCAGTGAGCATGTCCGTCATGCTGGTCTTCGTCGCCGCGAGCGCTGCCATTGTTCCGGCCGTGTACGCCGAACTGTTCCCCACATCCATCCGCACCGTGGGAGTAGGCGTCCCCTATTCCATCTGCGTGGCAGTCTTCGGCGGCACCGCGCCGTACCTGCAGCAGTGGTTGGGCACCTCGCTGGGCGCACCGCAGGTGTTCAACGTGTACGCGGTGCTGCTGCTGGTGATCAGCGCGGCATTCGTATTCACCATCCCTGAAACCAAGGGCAAGGACCTCACCCACTAGGCCCCTGCCCGTCAAAGGGTCCCCCGGCGCGCTCACCGGCACCGGGGGAACCTTTGCCGGTTGCTGGAGCATGGCCACTGCCGGGCTGTGCCCGAATCTGGGGGCCGCTCAGTGCTGCGGCGCCGCCACGGAGTCCCGGGCCACCAGCGGGCAGCCCAGAATGGTGGGGGAAAGTGCGGTCCGTGAAAGGTCCACTTTGCCCTCGATGCCGTCAATGAGTTGTTCGGCTGCCCAGGCACCCATGCCGTAATGGGGAAGCGCCACCGTAGTGAGGCCGGGATGGAGGTTGGCGGCGATCAGTTCCTGGTCATCAAAACCGACAATCGACAGGTCCGCTGGAATGGCAAGGCCCAGCTCAGCAGCAGCACGGTATGCGCCCATGGCCATCTCGTCGTTATAGCAGAACAGGCCTGTAGGCCGTCCCTCCCGGGCCAGCATGCGGCGGGCTGCCTCGTAGCCGCCCGGCACTCCGGCGGTTTCCGTCTCGACAGGTGCCGCGGCGCCGTCGAGCCCTGCTTCCGTGAGGGTCGCACGGAAAGCCCGGAGCCGCTGGCGTGTAGACGGTACATCGACGGTGTTGTTGATGAAGCCCACCCGGGTGTGGCCCGCATCAAGGAGCGCGCGAACAGCCGCCCGGGCTCCACCTTCCTCATCCGGAATGACGGCCGTGATGTTGCCGCCTGCGGCCACAGAGTCGACCAGGACGGAGGGCACGTTCCCGAGGTTGTCCGGCAGTTCCGCGTTCCGGTGGTACATCGTGGCGTAGAGGATTCCGTCCACGCGGCGGTCCAGGAGGGCCGCCACGTCTGCCCGCCGGGATTCGAGGCTGGCGGAGCCGGAGGTGTTGATGATCATGAGGTTGTAGCCGCGGGCCTTGGCGGCCTCGTCGGCACCCAGGATGATGCGCCCGGCGTGCGGCGTGGTGGCGATATCCTCGCTGACCAGGCCCAGCATGCCTGTCCGCTGGGTACGCAGGGCCTGGGCCAGGCGGTTTGGGCCGTACCCCAGCTGCTCCGCGGCGGACCGCACCTTGGTACGCGTCTCCGCGCTCACCCTGGCATAGGACACATCATTGAGGACGTGGGAAACGGTCGTCACCGAGACACCGGCGGCCACTGCCACGTCCCTGATGCCGACGTTCTTGTTACTCATCTGTGTACAAATTCCTCATGGTCGGCAATACCCCTTGGGTTACCAGTAGGCTACTCGCTGCCGGTGATCCGCAAGCAATGGCCCGGAGGCAGCGGCAAGGCCCGGATCACCCTGGGGAACCCCGCGCCGCGGCACGCAAGGAACCTGGTCAGGCGGCGACGGGCAACACCAGCAGATACCCCGCCGGCAGCGCGCTGCTCCAGCGGCGCGGCTCGCGGACCACGAACTGCGTGGCCAACTGTTCCGGGCTGAGCAGGGCGTCGGGCGCGGGCGAAGGCCCCCACTGCCCGCTGCCGTAGGGGTACAGCGGATCCAGTACGCGGATGCCGGTCACCGCAAACGCCGGAAACTGGTGCGGATCACCGGAGGACTCGAATCCGCTCATCACCCACGCGTGCCGCCCGCTCCACATGACCAGACCCACCGGCCTCCCTGTATCCGTCAGGGCGTTTGCCGCGGTGCGCAGCGCTTCCTCATAGCCGGGAATGCTCACCACGCGGTACGGCCCCATCCCGGCGTCGGTCAGCACCTGCGCCCAGCCGAAGGGGTTCGCGCCGTTGAACGAATCGGACGAGTGGGCACGGGCCATCTCCCACAGTTCATTCTGCTGGGCCCGGTCCGCCCAGGTTCCACCCCCGGTGGCGTCGATGAGGTTGTGGGCCATCTGGACGCTCGCGGCCACACACCAGTCGAAGGTGTACTGCGGAACAAAGTCGCCTTCCCGGTACAGGTCCAGGGCGAACGGCTGGGGCGCGGCAACGGGCGCCGGCGCTGGTGACGGAGCCTGTGACGTGGCGGGTGCCGGCGCGGGGATGGGCGCCCGCGCGGGGGCCGCAGCTGCCGTCGGGGCAGCCGTGGCAGCATCCTGCGCTGGAGCCGTCACGGACAGCTGGAGGCTCCCTCCTGGGGTACAGCCCGCAAGGATTGCGGCCAGGGCCATGAACCAGGCCAGGAGACGCAGGCGGGCGCCGGCCATCATCGCTCCCATCCATTCCAGTAGAGCGGACTTACTCCATTACCAGTCTCCCGCCCGCGCCTCCCCTTGACTACCCCACCAGAAGTTCCCTACACTTTTCATAAAGCAGAATCTAAATTCCACAAAGCGGAAACAGCAAGGATGCCGGAAGCGATGGAAGATAGATCAAAGCCCCTCCCCGGAAGGACCTACGATGACGTACACAGTGAACTGCTCCATCCTCCTCACGGAGCTTCCCCTGCTCGAGCGCCCGGCCGCCGCCAAGGCAGCAGGCTTCGACGCCGTCGAGTTCTGGTGGCCCTTCGAGACCTCCGTCCCGGCGGACAGCGAGGTCACCCGGTTCGAGAACGCCATCAAGGACGCCGGGGTCCAGCTCACCGGGCTGAACTTCAACGCCGGCAACATGCCGGGCGGCGACCGCGGCCTTGTTTCCTGGAAGGGACGCTGCTCGGAGTTCAAGGACAACATCGACGTCGTTGCAGGCATCGGCGAGCGCCTGGGCTGCAAGGCCTTCAACGCCCTCTACGGCAACCGGCAGGACGAATTCACCCCGGAAGAGCAGGATGAGCTGGCCGTCAAGAACCTGGCGGCAGCAGCCGAAGGCGTTGCCCGCATTGGCGGTACCGTCCTCCTCGAACCCGTCAGCGGCGCACCCAGGTACCCGCTCCTCACCGCCGACGACGCACTCAAGGTCATCGCCCGCGTCAAGGAGGAAACCGGCGTCGGCAACGTCAAGCTCCTCGCCGATTTCTACCACCTGGCCGTCAACGGCGACGACGTCGAATCCGTCATCGAAAACCATGCCAAGGACTTCGGCCACATCCAGATCGCCGACAACCCCGGCCGTGGCGCCCCCGGCACCGGCACCCTGCCGCTCGGCGAATGGATCGCCCGGAGCCGCGAACTTGGCTACGAAGGCTACATCGGCCTGGAGTACAAGGAACCGCAGGAGACGGCCTTCAGCTGGGCCATCCGCCAGCACGCCGCACGCTGACCACCGCCAAGACCATACAGACTTCAGAAAGAGAACCATCATGAGCAACGTTGCAGTCATCGGACTCGGAATCATGGGCCTGCCCATGGCCATCAACCTGGTCAAGGCCGGCCACACCGTCACCGGTTTCAACCGCAGCCAGGACAAGATCGACAAGCTGGTCTCCGAAGGCGGCAAGGGCGCCTCGAGCATCGCTGACGCCGTCAAGGAAGCCGACGTCGTCATCACCATGGTGCCGGACTCCCCCGACGTTGAAGGCGTGGTCAGCGGCAAGGACGGCGTCTTCGCCAACGCCAAAAAGGGCACGCTGTGGATTGATGCTTCCAGCATCCGCCCCGACGTCGCCAAGCGCCTGTCCGACGAAGCCCGCGAAGCCGGCATCCGCCCGCTCGACGCCCCGGTCTCCGGCGGCGAACAGGGCGCCATCGACGCCGTCCTCTCCATCATGGTGGGCGGCGACAAGGCAGACTTCGACGACGCCCAGGATGTCCTGAACGCGGTGGGCAAGACCATTGTCCACGTCGGTCCCTCCGGCTCTGGCCAGACCGTCAAGGCTGCCAACCAGCTGATCGTCGCCGTCAACATCGAGGTCCTCGGCGAGGCCATCGCCTTCCTTGAGGCCTACGGCGTGGACACCGACGCCGCCCTCAAGGTCCTCGGCGGCGGCCTGGCCGGCTCCAAGGTCCTGGACCAGAAGGGCCAGAAGATGCTGGACCGCAACTTCGACCCCGGCTTCCGCCTTGCCCTTCACCACAAGGACCTGGGCATCGTCACCGCCGCGGCCCGCGAAGCCAACGTCGCCATCCCGCTCGGTGCCGTCGCCGCCCAGCTCGTCGCCGCCACCGTCAACCAGGGCGACGGCGGCCTGGACCACTCCGGACTCTTCAAGCAGGTCCTGCAGCTCAGCGGCAGGAAGTAGGAGCAGCCCCGCCCAAACGGGGCACTTCGACACGGACACTCCGGCCGCCGTCGTCCATTACGACGGCGGCCACCCCCAAAGTGCCCCACGACGGCTCGTGGGGGTACTTCAGCACACCCAAAAACAGACTTTCAAGCTTTCAAGGAGCACCCCATGAGCAAGATGCGTACCGTTGATGCAGCGGTGGCCATCCTGGAAAAGGAAGGCGCCATCGAGGCGTTCGGCCTGCCAGGCGCCGCCATCAACCCCTTCTACTCCGCAATGCGCGCCCACGGCGGCATCCGCCACACGCTGGCCCGCCACGTTGAAGGCGCCAGCCACATGGCCGACGGCTTCAGCCGCGCCAAGGACGGCAACATCGGCATCTGCATCGGTACCTCCGGCCCTGCCGGCACCGACATGGTCACCGGCCTCTACGCCGCCTGGGCAGACTCCATCCCAATGCTCTGCATCACCGGCCAGGCCCCCGTGGCCAAGCTGCACAAGGAAGACTTCCAGGCCGTGGACATCGAGTCCATCGCCAAGCCCGTCACCAAGATGGCCATGACCATCCTGGAACCCGGCCAGGTTCCCGGCGCCTTCCAGAAGGCCTTCCAGCTGATGCGTTCCGGCCGCCCCGGCCCCGTGCTGCTGGACCTGCCCATCGACGTGCAGATGGCCGAAATCGAATTCGACATCGACACGTACGAGCCGCTGCCCGTTGAAAAGCCCAAGGCCTCCCGGAAGCAGCTGGAAAAGGCCCTGGACATGCTCCTGGCCGCCAAGCACCCGCTGATCGTGGCCGGCGGCGGCATCATCAACGCCGGCGCCTCCGCGCAGCTGGTGGAACTGGCCGAGACCCTCAACGTTCCGGTCATCCCCACACTGATGGGCTGGGGCACCATCCCGGACGACCACCAGCTGATGGCCGGCATGGTGGGCCTGCAGACCTCGCACCGCTACGGCAACGAGAACTACCTGCAGAGCGACTTCGTGATCGGCATCGGCAACCGCTGGGCCAACCGCCACACGGGCGGCCTGGAAACCTACACCGCCGGCCGCAAGTTTGTGCACATCGACATCGAGCCCACGCAGATCGGCCGCGTGTTCTCGCCGGACCTGGGCATCGCGTCCGACGCCGGCGCGGCGCTGGCCGGGCTGGTTGAGCTCGCCAAGGAGCGGGCAGCGGCAGGGTCCCTGCCGGACTACAGCGCCTGGGTTGCCGAGTGCCAGGATCGCAAAGCCTCCCTGCACCGCAAGACGCACTTCGAGAACATCCCCATCAAGCCGCAGCGCGTGTACGAGGAGATGAACAAGTCCTTCGGCCGCGACACCACCTACGTGTCCACCATCGGCCTGTCGCAGATCGCCGGCGCGCAGATGCTGCACGTGTTCGGCCCGCGCAAGTGGATCAACGCCGGCCAGGCAGGCCCGCTGGGCTGGACCGCCCCGGCTGCGCTCGGCGTCGCCCGTTCCAACCCGGACCAGACCGTGGTGGCCCTCTCCGGCGACTACGACTTCCAGTTCATGATCGAAGAACTGGCCGTGGGCGCGCAGTTCAACCTCCCCTACATCCACGTGGTGGTGAACAATTCCTACCTGGGCCTGATCCGCCAGTCCCAGCGCGGGTTCAACATGGAGCAGAACGTGTCCCTGGCGTTCGAGAACATCAACAGCGCGCACCTGTCAGAGGACACCCGCGGCTACGGCGTTGACCACCTGAAGGTGGCCGAGGGCCTGGGCTGCAAGGCCGTCCGTGTGGAGGACCCCAGCGACCTCGCTGCCGCGTTCGACAAGGCCAAGGCCCTGATGGGCGAGTTCCAGGTTCCCGTGGTGGTGGAAGTGATCCTGGAAAAGGTCACCAACATCTCCATGGGCGTGGAAATCAACGCCGTGAACGAGTTCGAGGAACTGGCCGAGACCGCAGCCGACGCCCCCACCGCCATCCTGGCACTGCAGGCCTAACCATGCGCATCGTGATCGCCCCGGACAAGTTCAAGGGATCGCTGTCGGCCCCGGAGGTGTGCAGCCACCTGGAAAAGGGTCTGCAGCGCGGTGCCGGCGGCAACCTTGACGTGGTCCGGATTCCGGTGGCCGACGGCGGCGAGGGCACCCTCGACGCTGCCGTCGGCTCCGGTTTCACCCGCCGCACGGCAACGGTCACCGGGCCCACCGGGCAGCCGGTGGTGGCGGACTACGCGGTCCGCGGGCACGAGGCCGTCATCGAGATGGCCACCGCGTCGGGGCTTGCCTTGGTCCCTAATGTGCGGAAGGGTGGCCGTCCGGTGTCGGCGGACGCCGCCGCCGCCACCAGCATTGGCACCGGCCAGCTCATCCGGGCAGCCCTCGACGCCGGCTGCCGGCGGATCGTGCTCGGCGTGGGCGGCAGTGCCAATACCGACGGCGGCGCGGGGCTCCTCCAGGGGCTCGGCGCCAGGTTCCTGGACAGCAGGAACAACGAACTTCCCCCGGGCGGGGCTGCGCTGGCAAACCTGCACAGCATCGACTTCACCGATTTCGAGCCCCGCCTGGTGGACACCCGCTTTGTGCTGGCGTCCGACGTGGACAACCCGCTGCTGGGCGCACAGGGCGCCGCAGCCGTGTTCGGTCCGCAAAAGGGCGCCACACAACAAGACGTCGGCATGCTCGACGCCGCCCTGGCCAGGTTCGTCGAAGTCCTGGCCAGGGAAATCGGATTTCGCGCGGTTAAAGCCGCGGAAGCACCGGGAGCCGGGGCAGCCGGCGGCGTGGGCTACGCAGCCATCGCCGTGCTGGCCGCAACGCGCCGGCCGGGCATCGACGTCGTCCTCGAATTCACGGGGCTGGCGGACCGCCTCGCCGGCGCCGACCTGGTGATCACCGGCGAAGGCAGCCTGGACGAACAAAGCCTGCTGGGCAAGACGCCCATGGGGGTTGCCCGGGCAGCGGCGGCCCAGGGTGTCCCGGTCGTCGCTGTCTGCGGACGGACCACCCTGGGTCCGGTGCAGGCGGCCGCAGCAGGATTCGAGGACATCCATGCTTTGACGGCGCTCGAAACCGATGTAAACAGGTGCATAGCAGAGGCAGGGCCGCTGCTCGAGCAGCTGGGCACCCAAATCAGTGCGGGGCTGGCGGCCAACAGGCCTGCCGCCGCAAGTACCAAGGAGGACCTCCGTGTCTGAAGAACGTTTTGACCTCGTCATCCGGGGCCGGCGCATCCTGACCACTGCCGGCATCGCCCCCCGCGAAGTGGGGGTGCGCAACGGCAAGATCGTGGCCATCGAGCCGCTGGGCAACGGCCTGGCCGGCACCGAAGTGATCGAACTTGCCGACGACGAGACCCTGCTGCCCGGCCTGGTGGACACCCACGTCCACGTCAACGAGCCGGGCCGCACCGAGTGGGAGGGCTTCGCGTCCGCCACCCGCGCTGCAGCGGCAGGCGGCGTGACCACCATTATCGACATGCCGCTAAACTCCGTTCCGCCCACCACCACGGTGGAGAACCTCAAGCTCAAGCGCGAGGTGGCCGAGGACCAGGCGTTCATCGACGTCGGGTTCTGGGGCGGCGCCATCCCCGGCAACAAGGCCGATCTCCGCCCCCTGCACGACGAGGGCGTCTTCGGCTTCAAGTGCTTCCTCCTGCACTCAGGCGTGGACGAGTTCCCGCACCTGGACGCGGACGAGATGGAAGAAGACATGGTCGAGCTGAAGTCCTTCGACTCGCTCATGATCGTCCACGCCGAGGACTCGCACGCCATCGACCGCGCACCCCACCCGGGCGGCGACCACTACTCCACGTTCCTGGCTTCCCGTCCGCGCGGCGCCGAAAACAAGGCCATCGCCGAGGTCATCGAGCGGGCCCGCTGGACCGGTGCGCGTGCGCACATCCTGCACCTGTCGTCGTCGGACGCACTGCCCATGATTGCCAGCGCAAAGCGCGACGGCGTGAAGCTCACCGTGGAGACCTGCCCGCACTACCTCACGCTCATGGCGGAGGAAATCCCGGACGGCGCCACCGCGTACAAGTGCTGCCCGCCCATCCGCGAGGCGTCCAACCGTGAGCTGCTGTGGCAGGGCCTGCAGGACGGCACCATCGACTGCATCGTCTCGGACCACTCCCCCTCCACCCTGGACCTGAAGGACCTGGAGAACGGCGACTTCGCCGTCGCATGGGGCGGCGTCTCCTCGCTCCAGCTGGGCCTGTCCCTGATCTGGACCGAAGCACGCCACCGCGGCATCCCGCTGGAACAGGTCGTCTCCTGGATGGCGGAGAAGCCCGCCAACCTGGCCCGCCTCACCAACAAGGGGCAGCTGGCGCTGGGCTACGACGCCGACTTCGCCGTTTTCGCCCCGGACGAGGCGTTCGTGGTGGACGTGTCCAAGCTCAAGCACAAGAACCCCATCACCCCGTACGACGGCAAGGCCCTGTCCGGTGTGGTGCGCAGGACCTTTCTCCGCGGCGCCGTAGTGGACGGCCAGACCCCAACGGGCAGGCTGCTCCGCCGCGGCGGCGTATAAGGGCCCGTCATGGCAGTGGAAGCCCATCATCCACGGACCACGGCTCCGCACCGGGTTCCGCCGAGGCGAGCCACCGCACATGGCCTGGCCGTCTGGGTGGTTCCGGCCGAAGGAACCAGTCCCGAAGTCCTGCACCACGCCGCCCAAATGGTCCTTGCCAGGGCCCTCCAGACTGCTCCGGAGGCGGAAGTCCATTGGCCTGCCGCCGGAGCCCCCACGTCCGCCGCGGAGGAAGCAAAAGATGACTCCTCCCGCGCTTCCTCCGCGGCGGAGGCAACCAGCCCGGCTCTTTCAATGGACGACGGCGGCGCCCGCCTGCCGCCGTCGGCCGGGCCCGTCAGCCGGGTCGCCGTGGACCTCGCCGCCGACGCCGTCCTGCTGGACGGCAAGCCGGTGGCCCTGACCGGTGTCGAGTACAAGGTGCTGCGGTACCTGGTGACGCACCTGTCCCGCACGGTGGGCCGCGAGGAACTGCAGGAGTTCCTGGAATCACTGGATTTTCCCGGCGCCACCGCACGCTCCATCGACGTTTATGTAGGCAGGATCCGCAAGAAACTGGGCACTGCCCGCCATGCCGTGGCCACCGTCCGCGGCGGCGGGTACCAGTTCGTTCCGGGTCCGCACGCGGCCGTTCGGGGTCCTGCGGAATACTGCATATGACGCGCTGGTTTGAATCAGTAAGCGGTGACCCGCTTCACTGGATGTTTGGCCATCACTGACCGAGTCTTACAAAGGAACGCCATGAGCCCCACCCTGACCACCAAGCTTCAGCCCGGCACCCCGGCTCCTGATTTCACCCTCCGGGACGCCCAGGGCCGCGAGACCTCTCTGGCCGATTACCGTGGCAAGAACGTCATCGTGTACTTCTACCCCAAGGCCGCCACCCCCGGCTGCACCACCGAGGCCTGCGACTTCCGCGACAGCCTTGCATCGCTGCAGGGCAAGGGCTACGAGGTTATCGGCATCTCCCCCGACGCCCAGGAAGCCCTGGCCGGCTTCAGCGGCGACTTCTCGCTGACCTTCCCGTTGCTCTCTGACCCCGACCACGCAGTCGCCCTGGCCTACGGCGCCTGGGGCGAGAAACTGGTCAACGGCGAGATCCATGAGGGAATTGTCCGCTCCACCGTCGTCGTGGACCCCCAAGGCAACGTCACCCTGGCCCAGTACCAGGTCCAGGCCGACGGCCACGTCGGCCGCCTGAAGGAAGCCCTGGGAGTCTAGGACCCGCCATCACTTCCTGCAGCATTCCCCCGGACGCCCCAGCACATACTGCTTGGGCGTCCGGCGTTTAACCGGCGGTCTCTGCCGCGACCTGCGCATATGGGGGGGAAAACTGGGCTGAACAGGCATTCAGCTCCACCCATGATGAGGAAAGGGACGGCCATGGACGACGGGATGGATAAGGAAGCGCCGGAGTACGGGGCGGACCCGCGCCTGGCGCTGGTATTGGACTCGGTCTTTGGGACAGGCCCCGACGCAACCCTGGAACTGACCGTGGTGGTTGACGGTGCCGTCATCTCGGGGTCGTTGGTGTCGGAGCAGGCGTGGAGGCAGCGGCAGAACGACCAGGTGCGGATCGGCAGCTGGGCCATCGCCGGGGTCCTCGATTCCTGGGAGCCGGCGGCGGTTGGCGCCGGCACAGAAGCCGGGCGACGGTACCTCCACTTCCTGGGACCCGTACTGCTTTCGTGCGGAACCAAGCTGCCGCTGCAGGCAACCAGGGTTGATGTCCGCCGGGTTGCCGCCTGGAGCATCGGCCGGATTCCGGAAGAGTAGGGTGACCGCATTGCCATCGGGGTGCGTCGCGGCCCGGGGCTGGCCCTGGGTTCCGTGAGGGCTACTTGCGGCGCCAGTACTTGCCCCAATCGACTTCCATGGCCCACAACGCAAGCAGCATCGCATCCATGGTCATGAGTCCCGCCAACAGGTACGACCAGCCGAGGAACAAACTCACAGCAATCTCCTGACTATCCCCCAGCCAATCGATTGCTGCTAAGTGTGGCACCTACAGGGCCGCTATGGAATGCCCTCCACCCGCAGTCTTAAAAAGGATTTCGAGCCTGTGGTGCGCCTCGGTCTCCAGCTTCAGCCGCCGCGTCAGTTTCTCCACGTGCCGGGACATCTCCTCGCCGACGGGGAGCCGGTCTCCCGGCCAACTGGATACTTCCCGTGATTTCGCGAGCGCGTGTTCCAACTCCCTGGCGGCCGCCCTTACCTTTCGTGAGTGGAAGTAGAGGCGAAGCAGTGCCCTGCCTTTGTCCCTTCCACTCCTTTTTACTTGTTCCATTGGCTTCCCCGCCTTCCGCAAGCCGTCCAGCTTCCGTGCGGTTCGTCGTCGTACCTCGTGGCCGCGAAGCTGCTGCGTTTCCTTCGAGTGTGGCTGCCCCACCTCAACGTCCCGGCAAGCAGACGCCAAGATTTCCGCAAGATCTGCTGAGCCACTCCTGGGGCAGGAGGAGGGCACGTATCCGGCTGTCAGCGAAGTCACCGGAAACTGTGAACCCTAAGACATGCTGTGTGCGGCTTAATACTGTAGAAGTAGAGCTATGGTCTCTCCCTCCGAATCCCGCCGTGCGGTGGTCATCGAAGATGACCCGGACATTCGCGGACTGCTGGTCCGTGTCCTGGCGAAGCAGGGCTTTGACGTCACCCAGGCCGGCGCCGGGCTGCCGGGAGTGGAGGAGGTGCGCCGGATCAAGCCGGACCTGGTGACCCTGGACCTTAATCTGCCGGACCTTGACGGGCTGGAGGTCTGCAAGCTCCTGCGCGAGTTTTCCGACGCATTCATAGTGATGCTCACCGCCCGGGCGGACGAACTGGACAAGCTGACCGGCCTGGACAACGGTGCCGACGAATACATCAGCAAGCCCTTCAGCCCCAGGGAACTGCAGTCACGCATCAATGCCCTGTTCCGCCGCCGGCCCTCCCCCGCTGCGGCTTCCGCGGCCCGCAACGAACTTGAACGCGCCACGGAAGTTCAGCAAAGCCTCCTGCCCAAGGAGGACATCAGGGTGGACGGCTACGACGTCGCCGGCCTCTTCCGCCCGTCCCGCAGTGTGGGCGGTGACTTCTACGACTGGTACCAGACGCCCGAGGGGCTGCACCTGACCTTCGCCGACGCCATGGGCAAGGGAATGGGCGCAGCGCTCATCGCGGCAACAGTCCGCGCCGTCATGCGCTCCACGGGCCTGCGGCAGGATCTGGACGCCGGATTTGCGGCAGCGAGCAAGGCGATCGCCAGCGACCTGGATTCGTCCAATTCCTTCGTGACCCTGTTCCACGCCCGGCTGGACGCCGCCTCCGGCAAGGTGGGTTACGTCGACGCCGGCCACGGGCTTGCGCTGCACGTCCAGCCCGAGGGGCCCGCGGACCGCCTGCCCTCGGGTGGACCGCCTGTGGGCGCCTGGCCGGGGACGCAATGGCCCAAGTCGGAGCTAGCGCTGGCCCCGGGCGATTCGCTGGTGGTGGTCAGCGACGGCGTGCTGGACGTGTTCGGGTCCGTGGAGGACTTCACGGACGCCGTCAGGCAGGCCACCCAGTCTGCAGGATCTGCCCAGGAAGCCAGCAACGCCATCCTCGCACTTGCCCCCGCGGAGACCGCCGAAGACGACGTCACGGTGGTCGTGGTCCGCCGGCTCCCCCTGGAGTCAGCCGCGTGACCCGGTTCTGGACCCGGGTAGTGGTGGTGCTGACCGTCCTGACCGGCCTGAACTACATCGCCTGGCGCTGGATGGCGTCCCTCAACTGGGACGCCTGGTGGATCGCCCTCCCCCTGGTGGCCGCCGAAACGTACAGCCTCATCGACGTGATGCTTTTCGGCATGACCGTGTGGAAGCTGAAGATCCGGAAAGGCGCTCCGCAGCCACCGCACGACGCCACCGTGGACGTCTTCATCACCACGTACAACGAGGACCTGGACATGGTCCTGACCACCGCGCTGGCGGCCCAGAGGATCCGGCACCCGCACAGCACCTGGATTCTGGACGACGGCGCCCGCCCCGAGCTCAAGTCCCTGTGCGAACAGCACGGCCTGGGGTACGTCACGCGCAGTGGGGACTGGACCAAGGACCTGCCGCGGCACGCCAAGGCCGGCAACCTCAACAATGCCCTCATGGTCACCCACGGCGAGTTCCTGCTGATCCTGGACGCGGACCAGATCCCGGAGCCGGACATCCTGGAAAAGACCCTGGGGTACTTCAACAACCGCCGGGTGGCCCTGGTCCAGACACCCCAGTACTTCAGCAATGTTCCCGCCTCCGATCCGCTCGGCAGCCAGGCACCGCTGTTCTACGGCCCCATCCAGCAGGGCAAGGACGGCTGGAACGCCGCCTTCTTCTGCGGCTCCAACGCCCTCCTGCGCCGCGAGGCCCTGATGCAGCTGGGACTTGTGGGATACGTCAAGGAAACCGAGAAGAGCATCCGGCGCGCCCTGGCTGCCTCGCGCGCAGCCATCAAGCAGGCCAGGAGGTCCGCCGACGTTGAGTCGCCCCTGGTGGCCGGGGTGCTGGACGAAGTGGAGGCCGCCACCCGCGAAGCCCAGGAGGAGGTGGACGCCGGGCGGCCACTGAGCGAAGTGACGTACCGTGTCCGGCGCCGGGTGGACGCCGCGGTCCAGACCCTGGTCCAGGCCGACGTCGCAGCCCTCCAGGCGGACCTTGAGGAAATCGCGGCCATGGAACTGGCGCACGTGGGTGAGGCCGGCGTTCCCGTGGTGGCAGACGACGCCGTCAAGCGCATGTCCGCCCGTGACTGGTCGCCGCTGGGTGCGCTGGAATCCGTCCAGGCGGTCCTGGACGCGCTGACCGTGGAGCGCAGCAATGAGGCCCAGCCGGTGATGCCGCTGGCCACCATCTCCGTCACGGAGGACATGGCCACCGCCATGCGCATGCACGCCATGGGCTGGGAGAGCGTGTACCACCACGAGATCCTGGCATACGGACTGGCACCGGAGGACCTGAAGACCATGCTCACCCAGCGCCTGCGCTGGGCGCAGGGCACCATCCAGGTGCTGCTGCGCGAAAACCCGCTGGTACAGAAGGGCCTCAAGCTGGGCCAGCGCCTGATGTACTTCGCCACCATGTGGACCTACCTGAGCGGGTTCGCCGCCATCATCTATTTCGCGGCCCCCATCATCTACCTGCTGCTGGGCATCCTTCCGGTCAGCAGCCTGAGCTGGGACTTCTTCATCCGCTTCATCCCGTTCATGGTGGTCAACCAGCTGCTGTTCGCCGTGGCCGGCCGCGGCATCCCCACCTGGCGCGGCCAGCAGTACAGCCTGGCGCTGTTCCCCACCTGGATCAAGGCCTGCACGACGGCGGCCCGCAACGTATGGTTCGGCCGTCCCCTGGGCTTTGCCGTCACCCCCAAGGCCCGCCAAAGCGGCGGACCCAGTTGGAGCCTTATCCGGCCCCAGATCGTGGTGTCCGTCCTGCTGGCCCTTGCCGCCGTCGTCGGGATCATCCGCCTGGTGACCGGCCTGGCCGAACCGCTGGGCACGCTGGTCAACGTTGTCTGGGTGGTCTTTGACCTGGTGGTCATGAGCATCCTTGTCCGCGCCGTGCTCTACAAGGGGTACGAACCGGCCACAGAACCTGCAAACAGAGAGGAATCCTGATGGAGTTCAGTTACGAGGTCAAAGATTCGTACGCGGAGGTCAAGGCGGACGGGCGGCTGAACATGGTTTCGGCCCCCAAGCTCCGTGAGTTCGTCACGGACGTCATCGCCGGCGGGTCCAACCGGATCGTGGTGAACCTGGAAAACACCGCGTTCATGGATTCCTCGGGGCTGGGCGCACTGATTGGCTGCCTCAAGGCGGCGCGCCAGGCCGGGGGCGACCTCCGCATCGCCGCCGTGCAGCCGCAGGTGAACATGGTCCTGAAGCTGACCAGCATGGACAAGGTCCTCACCGCCTACCCCACCGCCGAGGAGGCGTTCGGCAATGACTGAGGTGCTTGCCGCGCGCAGCTTCCGGGGACCAGCTGCCGAAGACGCCATCGAAGCCGTCCACAACGACCTCGACAGTCTCTGGCTGGAAGTCCCGTTCGTGAACGACATCGACCAGATGACGTTCACCACCGCCGTCATCGAGTCTGCCTCCAACATCGTCCAGCATGCGCAGCCGACCGGCGACCGCGAGGTGGAGCTGGGTGTGGAAACCACCGTGCAGCCCGCTCTGCTGCAGGCCCGGGTCAGCGCTTACTACGCCAAGCCGCCCTTCGGCCCCATGGAGGCCTCCACCCCGGATGACGACGCCGAGTCCGGACGGGGCCTGGCCCTGATCGAGGCCCTGGTCACCACCGTGACCTTTGAGCGCCAGGACGGGACCAACACTTGGGTGCTGTCCCGGACCTCCTCGCAGGAACAGCCAAGCCCGTAACCGCTTGACACTGCTGTCCACCTGTTCTTGAATATTACGTATGCTGAAATAACAGTTCCATGATGCGGAAGCCCGTGTTCCACTCCCGGGCGCCGGGCCCGTCCGGCATCCGCATAGCCGTCACCATGGATGCCAGCATGACCCTCAAGGATTACGCCAGCATGAAGCTTGCCGAATTCAACAACGCAGACCCCGCCGCGGCCCAGGCCACTCTCCGGCCCTGCATCGACGTCACCCGCTGGGTGGAAGCCGTAGCCGGGGCACGGCCGTTTGCCGGCCGCACCCAGCTCCTGGAGTTCGCCGCCCAGGCGGCGAACCCGTTCACTCCCGCCGAGGTTGACGCCGCCATGGCACACCACCCAAGGATCGGGGAACGCCCGACGGCAGCAAGCACCGAGGCGTCCATGTCCCGGTCCGAACAGGCGGGGGTCGATCCCTCGGACACCGGGGTCGCGGAGGCCCTGGCGCGCGGCAACCGGGACTACGAGGAAAAGTTCGGTCGGGTCTTCCTGATCCGGGCCGCCGGACGCACCGCACCGGAGATCCTGGAATCACTGAACCAGCGGCTCGGCAACGCGCCGGAAGAAGAAGACACCATCGTGGCGCAGCAGCTGCGCGAAATCGCCGTACTGCGGCTCGAAGGACTGATCAGCGAATGAGCGTTTCCCACGTCACCACCCACATCCTCGACACCGGCGCCGGGCGCCCGGCGGCGGGGGTCGCCGTCGTCCTTTCAAAGAACGATGGCGGCACCTGGCGTGAGCTGGCTTCCTCCAGTACCGACGCCGACGGCCGGGCGAAGGACCTGGGGCCGGAGCAGCTGGAACCGGGCCACTACAAACTGAACTTCGCCACGGGGAAGTACTACGCAGCACTGGAGACGGCCACCTTCTTTCCCGAAGTGGACCTGGTTTTCGAGGTGACCGGCCCCGAGCACTACCACGTGCCGCTGCTCCTCAGCCCGTTCGCGTACTCCACCTACCGGGGCAGCTAAGGCCCTTCGGGAGCATTGGAACATCACCGCCTGCTCCCCAATGTCACGGGCGTCACAGTTCCCGGCATAGGATCAGGAAGTATGGCCTCAAAAAATGAACCGGAATCCGATACCGACACCGATGCCGAGGGCGGCCAGTCCGGCGGGGTCCAGTCCGTGGAGCGTGCACTGACAGTCCTGGAGATTCTGGCCAGGGAAGGCAACGCCGGTGTCAGTGAGATCGCCGAGGAGATGGGGATCCACAAGTCCACGGTCTCCCGACTGATGGGTTCGCTGGTGAGCCGTGACATGGTCCACCAGAACAGTGAGCGCGGCAAGTACCAGCTCGGCTTTGGGATCCTGCGCCTGGCCAGCTCCATCCCCGGCCGGCTGAGCCTGGTCCACGAGGCAAGGCAGGTGCTGGAAAGCCTGGCCGAGGAATTCAAGGAGACGGTCAACCTCGCCGTCCTGCGTTCCAACTATGCCGTCAACGTGGACCAGGCCATGGGCCCTTCCACGCTGGCCACCTACGACTGGGTGGGGAGCCTGACGCCCCTGCACGCCACGTCCAGCGGCAAGGTCCTCCTGGCCGCCCTGGAGGCAGACGAACGGGACCGAATCCTGAAGGAGACCGGCCTGGCCGCCCGCACCGCCCGCACCATCACCCGCCGCGAGGAACTGGACGCACAACTGCTTGAGGTGGCCGCCAAGGGGTACGCCGTGGTTCGGGAGGAATTTGAAATTGGCCTGAACGCCGTGGCGGTGCCCGTCTACAACCACCAGGGCACTGTTATTGGCTCCGTCAGCATCTCGGGTCCGGCGTTCCGGTTCGACCCGGAAAAGATTCCAGGACTGCTCGATACCCTCAAGGAGGCCGGGCTCCAGGTCAGCGCCAATATGGGCTACCACCGGCGGTAATCGCGAAACCGGCGGTCGATCCTGCCGGAAAACGTTGAGGCCGCCCCCCTGGCATAGCTCCTGGAAGCCATCCCGGGCCGGCACCGTTCGCAGGCATCGAAGTCCTGCGGGTGAATGATCAGCCGTCCGCCGGGATCCGGGGAGCGGGCGGCTTTGGCGGCTGAAAGGCGACCGCCTGCGAGGCTTCCATGAGCACTGGCGTCCGCACAACGCCCCTTCCGAAGTCGCCTTGTGCGCAACATGAATCGCAACATGCAACACAGTGCGCCTGGATGCTATCCGTGTCAAGACCCGTCCGGAGTTGTTATCTGCCGGCTCGTAATATCGGGACTTCCTAGGCAAAGCCTTGACAAGAAGAGTGGCATAAATCACTCTGTTGCGTAATACGAAGTCCGTTGCGTCTACCTGACTGGGAAGCCAGTCCCGAAGAAAGAACCTCGTTTACCGGGCATTTTGCCCACCGCTTCGCCACCATGGCAGGTAAGGCACTTAGGAGCCGTGCCTTACCGGCCCTCGATCCCCCCACGAACAAGCACGGCCCGAATACCTCCCCAATGTCGGTACCAGTGCCCCCACCGGACTCCCGAAGCATTGATACCTGGCACATCTCTGCCCACGGCCCAGCCATTGGTTACAGCCTCCACACAAGCAGGAGTACAGCAATGAACAACCCCGCCATCTCAGTTCGCAGTCTTTGGAAGGTCTTCGGACCAGGGGGAGAGAAGATCCCCGGCAACCGCGAACTTGCGGCCCTTGGCTCTGCCGAACTCCTCGAACGCACCAAATGCGTGGCGGCCGTCCGCAACCTGAGCTTCGACGTTGCGAAGGGTGAGGTATTTGTGGTCATGGGACTGTCAGGATCAGGCAAGTCCACCCTCATACGTTGCCTCACCAGGCTGATTGAACCTACTTCCGGGCAGGTACTGGTTGACGGAAACGACGTCCTGCAGGCGGGCGTAGCCGAACTCCGGGAACTCCGCCGGCGCAAGGTATCCATGGTCTTCCAGCACTTCGGGCTGCTCCCGCACCGCACGGTGCTGGACAACGTGTCCTACGGCCTGCAGATACGCGGAACGGGCAGGAACGAACGCCACGCCAAGGCCCGCGAAATCATTGAACTTGTTGGCCTCAAAGGCTACGAACAGCACTACCCGGACCAGCTGTCCGGCGGTATGCAGCAGCGCGTTGGCCTGGGCCGTGCCCTGGCCGGGGATCCGGACACCATCCTCTTTGACGAGCCCTTCTCAGCCCTGGACCCGCTCATCCGCCGGGATATGCAGGCGGAAGTCATCCGGCTGCACAAGGACATGGGCAAGACCATGGTCTTCGTGACGCACGACCTCTCGGAAGCGCTCAAGCTCGGAGACCGCATCCTGATCATGCGCAATGGCGAGCCGGTGCAGTGCGGCACTGGAGACGACCTCGTGGGGTCACCGGCGGACAAATACATCGAGGACTTTGTCTCCGAAGTCCCCCGCGCCGACGTCCTGACCCTCAAGTGGATTACCCGTCCTGTTGCAGACAGCACGCCGGGGGACGCCGCGGTCCTCAACTCCCGGATGATCATCCGGGACGCCATCCCGGCGGTAATGCACTCTTCCTGCCCGGTCCTGGTCGAAGAGGGCGGCCGGATCACCGGCCAGATCGACCGCGACAGCATTCTTTCGGTGCTGCAGCCGGCAGAGGCGGCGGCCTGATGTCGGCCCTTGTCCAGGAACGGCCAACGGCCCAGGCTGCCCCTGCCATTGTCCCCGAACCCCGCCGCAGGCCCAGCCGGCGTACCATCCTGCTGCTCAGCGCCGCTGCCGTCTGGATCCTTGGATTCCTTATCCTGAACGGCACGGCAACGCTGGCGTTGCCAGCGTCAGAACTGACGGACCTGCACCGTTCCCTCAACCAGTTCAACGCCTGGGTCGGGGCAAACCGGGCCGACAACCCCCTTTTCCTTTACGTCTTCACACCCCTGCGGTCCGCCGTGGACGCGGTGGCGAACCTTTTCACCACCACATTTGCGGCCACTGCAACCGGCCTGCGCCTGCCGGAGATCGGCTGGCTGGGCACGGTGGGCCTGCTGACCTGGATCGCGCTGGCCGTAGGAAACCTCCGGGTGGCATTGTTGACGGCCGCAGTCTTCGTCTTCTTCGGCATCCAGGGCCTGTTCGTGGAGGCCACGTACACCTTCGCCCTGGTCCTCACCTCTGTGCTGCTGACGCTGCTGGTGGGCATCCCCCTCGGCATCCTCGCGGGCATCTACAGCCGGGTTGCCAAGGTGATAACCCCCGTACTGGACTTCATGCAGACGCTGCCGACGTTTGTGTATCTCGCACCGCTGGCCCTGGTCTTCCTGATCGGGCCGGCCTCCGCGGTGATCGCAACGGTGATCTACGCCGCTCCACCCGTTATCCGGCTGACGGCACACGGCATCCGCCGCATCCCCGACAACACCCGCGAAGCATCCGACTCCCTTGGTACCACCGGCCTCCAGCGCCTGCTCACCTTGCAGCTGCCCATGGCGCGCCGGACCATTGTGATGGGAATCAACCAGGGGACGATGGCGGCCCTCTCCATGGTCACGATCGCCGCACTGATCGCAGCCCCGGGACTTGGCCAGACGGTTATCAGGGCTTTGCAGTCCCTGGACGTTGGCACAGCAGTCAATGCGGGCCTCTCCATCGTCCTGCTGGCCATCGTGCTGGACCGGGTGACCACGGCAGCGAGCCGCCGCGCGGAGCCAGGCGCAGCCCGCAGCCGCCGGCTGGGCCGCCGGACCCGCTACATCCTTCTTGGTGTTGCCCTTGCCGTGGTCCTGGCCATGGTGCAGTTGTCCAGGACCATGCTGTGGGCCGCCGCCTTCCCGGCAGACCTCAACGTGGGCCCGCAGATCGTCCAGGCCGTGAACTCCGCCAGCCACTGGCTGCAGTCGAATCTGTCCCTCTTCACGGTTTCCCTGCGGGAAGGTGTCACCAACGCCATCCTCAACCCATTCCAGTCCCTGCTCACCGATACCCCCTTCTACATCCTCGTCGCGGTGTTCGCCATCGTGGCCTTTGCACTGGGTGGATGGAAGCTCGCGGCACTGACCACGGCCTGCCTTGGGGTCATCATCTATCTCGGCCTCTGGAGCGACTCCATGGTCACGCTGGCCGGTACCCTCGTGGCCACGGCAGTGGTCATGGTGCTGGGCATCGTCTTTGGTGTCGCCATGGGCCGGTCCAACCGCGTGGACCAGTTCCTGCGGCCACTGCTTGATGCGGGCCAGACCATGCCTTCCTTCGTGTACCTGGTGCCATTCCTTGGCCTCTTCGGAGCTACCCGCTTCACCGCGATCATCGCCGGCATCATCTACGCCGCCCCTGTAGCCATCAAGATCACCGCCGATGGGATCAGCGGCATCTCCCCGACAGTTGTCGAGTCTGCTGTTGCCAGCGGTTCGACGCCCTGGCAGGTCATTACCAAGGTGCAGCTTCCCATGGCCCGGCAGTCGCTCGCCCTCGCGGCCAACCAGGGACTGATCTACGTCCTGGCCATGGTGGTGGTAGGCGCCCTGGTAGGGGCCGGCGGCCTCGGCTACGACGTCGTCGCGGGCTTCGTCCAAAGCTCGATATTCGGCAAGGGCCTTGCAGCAGGCCTGGCCATCGTGTTCCTCGGAATCATGATGGACAGGATGACCCAGGCAGCCGCAGCCGCGCCGGCGCGCAGCATCCCGTCCAAGACCACCACCTGACCTGCCCGCACTCTGCAGGCACCGGTTCAACCCAGCAGGCCCGGCCTTCGCCTGGGCATAAGACCCTTACACCCCAACAAGGAGACCCAACATGAAGAAAGCTGAAAGGCTGATAAAACGCACCCTGCCGGCAATGGCTGGAGCCGCTGCCGCCGCCCTGTTCCTCGCGGGCTGTGGTGGCGCGTCGGTGAACCAGACGGCAGCAGCCGGCGGCGCCAGTGGAACCCCCTGCGGCACGGTGAATGTGGCCATGAACGCATGGGTGGGCTATACGGCAGATGCTGCCGTGTACAGCTATGTGGCGAAGAACAAGCTCGGCTGCACGGTGGTCCAGAAGGACCTTAACGAACAGGTCTCCTGGCAGGGGTTCGCTTCCGGTGAAGTGGACGTCATCATGGAAAACTGGGGCCACGCCGACTTGACCAAGCAGTACATAACGGACCAGAAGGTGGCTGTTGATGCCGGCCCCACCGGCAACGAAGGGCACATCGGCTGGTACGTTCCGCCATGGATGGCAGAAAAGTACCCGGACATCACCGACGGGAAGAACCTGAACAAGTATGCGTCCCTGTTCACCACCTCGGAGTCCGGTGGAAAGGGACAGGTACTTGATGGCGACCCCGCCTTTGTCACCAATGACGAGGCGCTGGTGAAAAACCTGAACCTGGACTACAAAGTGGTCTTCGCCGGTTCAGAGGCGGCACTGATCCAGTCATTCCGGACCGCGCAGCAGAACAAGACCCCCCTGCTCGGCTACTTCTACGAACCGCAGTGGTTCCTTTCCGAGGTGCCCCTCAAGAAAGTGAATCTGCCGGCCTGGACCGAAGGCTGCGATTCGAACCCGGAAACGGTTGCATGCGACTACCCGACCTACAAGCTCAACAAGGTGATCTCCAAGAAGCTTGACGACAGCGGTTCGCCCGCGGCCAAGCTGGCCAAGGGCTTCACCTGGACGAACGAGGACCAGAACTCTGTGGCCACCGACATCCAGGGCGGAATGACCCCTGAAGCTGCGGCAAAGAAGTGGGTCGATGCCCACCAGTCGGCTGTTGACAAGTGGCTCAGCTGACGGTCAGTCCCTAACGGCCCACGACCATGGGAAGGCTTTGGCCCCGGTGCTTCAAGCGCCGGGGCCAAAACCATTAAGGCTACAACCCGGCTAGACCACCACCAGGGAGCCACGGAGCGGTGGCAGCGACTCCTGCGCCGGCGGCAGCACCTCCTGCCTCCCCACGCGGACACGACCGACCGCGGCGAGCACCTTCCCGAAGACGGGATCAGGGTGGAGGCGCCTGAGTTCTTCGGCGAGGCAGTCGCGGAGGTTACGGCGCGGGAGGGAGACCCGCTGGGCGGGCTGGCCCGGCTGGGTCAGTTCCGCAGCGGAAAGCCCGGGACGGAAAAGCCGGATTTCGCCGGCGTCCAGGATGAGCCGAACGCAACGGATGCCTGCTCCTGCCGGGTCCTCGAGGGTCGTCACGGGCACGTCCAGTGCTACGGCAAGCCACGCGGCCATCAGCAAGAGACTGGGGGAATCAGCCGCTCCTTCGATTTCCGCGGCAATTACCGCCGATGAGTCCACTTCGTCCAATGCTGCCGCGAGCTGGATGCGCCAGTAGGTCAGGCGCGTCCAGGCGAGGTCGGTGTCGCCTGCTTTGTAGGTGCGGTGGATGCGTTCGAGCGCGGCCTGGGGGTCGGGTTCGTTCGCAGAGTCCGTGATCCGGCGGTGCGCGATCACTCCGATGGAGGTTTCGCAGGCGTTCTCGGGGGCGCCGTGCGGCCACCAGGCCACGATCGGGGCATCCGGGAGCAGCAGCGCCGCGACCAGGAACTCGGATTCATGCGCGAGTTGGCCGTAGCCGCGCAGCACAATCACTTCCGAGGCGCCGGCGTCCCCGCCCACACGGATCTGGGCGTCCAACCGGTCCTCGGCGTCCTTCCCGGAATCGGCAAGCACAATGATGCGGCAGGGGTGTTCCCGGGAGGCGTCGTTCGCGGCTTCGATCGCTTCCTCTTCGAGCCCGGACTTGGTAACCACTAGCAGGGTGAGGACCCGGCCCAGGGCGATCACACCGCCCTGCTCCCGCAGGGACATGAGCTTCCTGGACACCTTGGAGGTGGTGGTATCCGGCAGGTTTACGATCACGGCCTTCTCCAGCTTCGCCCGTCGCGGGCCAGCACCGCGAAGCTCGACGGCAACAATCCACGGTTCGCCGGCTCATGGACCACGAACCTCAACTTCTTCCGGGCGAGCTCACCCGCCACCCGGAACAACGCACACGGCGACGGACCCGCGGTCCGGTTAAATCGGCGGTCACTTGGATCACGCAACGGATTAGGCCGCGGGTTGCGGGTTTGCGGGGGCAACAACGCTGTTGCAGTCACGGTCATGTCCTTGTCTATTGCCTGACGGTAGTTTCAGGAAGGGTTGGATAGGGGGCATAACGCAGCGGCGGCCCCACCCGGTCCAGGTGGAGCCGCCGCTGCTCGCCAGGGCGCTAGTTGATGGCTGCCTGGAGCTCCTTGGCTGCCAGTGCGGGATCGGAAGCCCCATAGATGGCGCCGCCGGCTACGGCAACGTCGGCTCCCGCAGCTTTCACGGCTGCAATGGTGCCGGCATTTACGCCGCCTGCCACGGAGAAGGGCACCTTTGCTTCTTCACCTGCGCGCAGGAGTCCGTTCAGGTCGAAGCCGGGCTTTGCCTGCTCGTCAAGGCCTGCGTGCATCTCGACGAACTTCGCGCCGAGGGCACGGACTTCCTTGGCACGGGCGGCCTTGTCTGCAACGCCGATGAGGTCGACGACGATGCCCTTGTTGTGTGCCTTGGCTGCCTTCACCGCACCGGCGATGGTGGAGTCATCAGCCGTTCCGAGGACGGTGACCAGGTCGGCGCCCGCCTTGAATGCGATCTCGGCTTCGAGTTCGCCGGCGTCCATCGTCTTCATGTCCGCGAACACGAGTTTATCGGGGTGGGCTTCCTTCACGGCGGTGATGGCTGAGAGCCCTTCGGCCTTGATCAGGGGGGTGCCCAGTTCGATGATGTCGACATACTCGGCGACCTTGCCGGCCAGCTCGAGGGCGTCCTCGAGAGTGAGCAAGTCCATGGCAACCTGGAGTTTCATTTTTTCTGCTTTCTTTATTTGGTGTTTTGGCGTAAACGAATGTTTGTTTATTCGAGGTTTGCGTGCCGCAGCCAGAGCTGCTCGGCGGGTACATCGGCGCTGGCCCAGAGCGATTGGAAGACCGCCTCCGTCACCACGAAAAGGACCTGTTCGAAGAGGCTGCCGGAGTACTGGCGGGAGACACCGGAGCCGTGGTCCGTCTTTTGCGGCGCAGGAAGCACCACGACGACGTCCGCCAGGCCTGCGAGGGGGGAACCGGGGTTGGCGGTGAAGGCGGCAACCCGGGCGTTTGCCCCCGCGGCGGTCTCCGCAGCCTTGACCACACCTGAGGTGCTGCCCGAGCCGGATGCCACCAGGAGCAGGTCTCCCTTCCTGATGGCGGGCGTGGTGGTGTCCCCTGCCACGTGCACATTCAGGCCCAGATGCATCAGGCGCATGGCGGCCATACGCAGCACAAGTCCGCTGCGGCCAGCCCCCGCAACGAACACACGGTCCGCGCGCGCCAGCAGCTTGGCAGCCTGGTGGAGTTGTTCGGTGCTGACCTGGGCGGCGGTGTTTCCAAGCTCGCCCAGCACCAGGGAGACGTTGTCCCTGATGGCCTCACCCGACGCTGTGATGCTGGGCGCCGTCAAAACTGTTGACTCCATTTCTCCTCCTTGTCGGGTCCTCACGTCCATCTTCCTGAGCCCGGCGGGTAGGCAGAACGCCAAATCCGGATGGTTATAGCTACCCGAATGGGTAGGAGACCGGGCGATTAGTCGCATACTCTTTGTGAATGACAGCGAACACCCCGTCAATTGGGCGGGCCGTTAAACCGGAGCGTGACACGCCCTGGCCTCTGCTCCGGGCCGTCGCCCGCATCGCCGAGGCGCCCCTGTCAGGCATCGCGGAGGCCTTGCGGGACGCAGTCGTCCCTTCCGCCGGGGGCGACGCCTTGGTGATCTTTACCGAGGAATGCACGGGGCGCCCGCAGAAAAAAGCCGGCAATGAGGAAGTGGTGGCCCGGGTATCCATCGGGGAACTCCAGCAGCTGCGGGACCACGTAGCCGGCGATGGGCCCTGGCAAGGACGGGCGCTGATCGCGGGCAGGGAAAGGGATGTTTTTGCCGTCCGGTACCCGCCCAGCAACGCCTTGCTGGTGATCACCTACCCGGATTCGAAGGACGGGCCGGAACTGCCAAGCGACGTCGAACTCGTCCAGTACCTCTGGCACCTGGCCGCGCGCCGGATCCAGGAAAAGGTCACTGACGCCCCTCCGTCGTACCTCCTGGAATCGCGGGCGGCATCCGCCGAGCGGATCCGGGTCACGAGCGAGCTCGTGGACCTGCATTCCACCACGCTGGAAACCATCCTGGCCGCCTCCCGCTCCGGGTCAATGGATGACGCAACCGCACGCGCCACCGTTCGTGACGCGGCGGCGAAGGCGCTGGTGGAACTGCGGACCCACAATGACCAGACCGTGGACCTGGTGAAAGAGCCCGTCGCCACAGCATTCCAGCGGCTGCGGGAAGACCTGGGGCCCCTCACCCGGTTCAGCGGCATTGACGTGCAGTTCGTCGAACCGCCCCGGAACGGCAGGGCGCTCCCCGGCGAGGTTGCCATCGCGGCCCGCGCCATCGTGCGGGGCCTGCTGCTCGCCATGATGGAGCAACCCGAGGTCCGTCGGGTCCGCACCCAGTGGGACTGCGACGGCGAGAACCTCCTGATCAACGTCCGGGACGACGGACGTGGCGGGCTCACTCCCGACGCGCCCAACATCGGGCGCCTCCAGCGGCAGGTCCAGGCACTGGACGGCGAAATGGAGATCGACCTCATGCCAGGCTGGGGAGCCGACATTTCCGTCAGACTGCCCCTCGACCCGCCATCTGCTCCCGCCGACGTTTCCGGCTGGAACCTGGCCGCGAGGGAGCTGGAAGTCCTTCAGCTGCTGGCCTCAGGCCAGCGAAACCGCAGCATCGCCTCGAACCTGAACATCAGCGAGAACACCGTCAAGTTCCATGTCCGCAACCTGTTCCGGAAGCTGGGGGTCGCTTCACGCACCGAAGCCATCGCTCTGGCGCACAGCCAGGGGCTGCGCTGAGCCGGAACATGCGCGGCTTCCGGCCGCTAAACCCAGACCTGGTAGCCCGAGGACTTGTCGAACAACCGGCGGGTGCAGATCCCTTCACCGGCGATCCACAGTACGGAGTCGTCCTCGGTGGCCTGCTCCACCACACCGGCGGCAATGTATTCGCCCTGAAGCCACACCTCAACGGCGTGGCCGGGCAGCCGCGCCCAGTCAACGCGGAGGGCAAGTGGCCGCTGGACAGTCTCGTTTCCCTTGCCGGCATTGCCGCCCTTTCCACGGCTGTCCGCAGTGGTACGGGCGTCAAGGGTCGCCTGTGGATTCACTCTCTTCTCCGTTCCCCGGCATCGTTGCCTCTACTCCAGATAGCCTGATATCTGATTGATATATCAATGCGGACTTTGAGTATGGTGCAGGTCACACTCGAGTGTCAACAGCAGCGGAAGGGGCGGGCGGAACTAGGCGTTGAAGAGCGCCTCCCGGACGGCATTCTCAAACCCACTGACATGGACCTTGGCAAGCTCGGACGCCCGCTCCTCGTCCCCGTCGATGACCGCTCGGAGCAAATCGAGGTGTTCGCGCACATGGTGGGACAGGTCCGGCAGGCGATCCATGACCATGCACCAGATCCTGATGGCCAGGTTGTCATAGCGGATCAGGATGTCCTCGAGGTGGGGATTCGCCGCGGCAGCGTAGATGCCCTGATGCACCCGCGCATCCAACTGGAGGGTCTCGGTGACGGAAGCCGACCCGACGTCGAACGCCTCCACCAGCTTCAGGGTGGCGCGCAGTTCATCCCGCACCACCGGGGAAGCCACGCGCGCGGCACGGGCGGCGGCGAGGGGCTCAAGCTGCGCCCTGATCTCGGAAATGAATGACAGGTCCGTGACGTCCACCCGGGTGGCGAATGTCCCGCGGCGGGGGTAGGTCTTCACCAGCCGGTCCAGTTCCAGCCGCTTGAGCGCTTCACGGACCGGAGTCCGCCCCACACCCAGGCTCTTGGCAAGGAGTTCGTCATTGAGGAGCTCACCAGGCTTGATCTCCAAGGTGAGCAGCCAGTCCCGGATGTTCTCGTAGGCGACATCCGCCAGGGACTTCCTGCCGGCGTCCTCTGCCACTGCCAAGGTTTCAAATACCACAGTGAGCCCCTTCCCTCGGGCCGGAAAAAAACTATTGACCTCGCCTGCTGACCAGTATACGCTGGCCATCAATCTAATATATCAGTCTTCAACTTTTGAATATATCTAGAAGGAGGAGGGACATGACCCTCATGGAAACAGCACCCGCCACGGCCGTCCGGCCGGAGCTCAAGGACGAGCAGGCACAGAAGTTCGTGCTGACCCTGTCCTGCCGCGAGCAGGCCGGGATCGTGCAGGCGGTGACCACGTTCCTTTTCGAGCGCGGTTTCAACATCGACGAGCACCAGCAGTTTGACGACAGCCTCCGCGAAACGCTGCACCTGCGCACGGCGTTCTCCGGCTCCCCCACCTACACGCCTGCCACGCTCGAAGAAGAATTCCACGGGATCGCGCAGCGGTTCGACATGAAGTTCAGCTTCCACGACCAGACCCCCAAGCGCGTACTGGTCATGGTCTCCAAGTTCGGCCACTGCCTGAACGACCTCATCTTCCGCTGGCGCGGCGGCAGCCTCGGTGGCGAACTGGTGGCGGTCGTTTCCAACCACGAGACCCACCGCGCCATGGCGGAAGCCGCCGGCCTGCCCTTCATCTACGTCCCCGTCACCCCGGACACCAAGGACGACGCCGAGCGCAGGCTCCTGGAGCTCGTGGATGAGTACAACGCCGACCTGGTGGTCCTGGCCCGCTACATGCAGGTGCTTTCGGACGACCTCTGCCGCGCGCTGGAGGGCCGGGCCATTAATATCCACCATTCCTTCCTCCCTGGCTTCAAGGGCGCGCGCCCCTACCACCAGGCCTACGACCGCGGCGTAAAGCTGGTCGGTGCCACGGCCCACTACGTCACCGCTGACCTGGATGAGGGACCCATCATCGAGCAGGAAGTCATCCGGGTGGACCACACCTACGGCCCGGCCCAGCTGTCCACCGTGGGCCAGGATGCCGAGGCCCTCGCCCTGTCCCGCGCCGTCCGCTGGCACTGCCAGCACCGGGTTCTGCTGGACCAGACCAGCACCGTGGTGTTCCGGTAACCGCACGCCCGTCCGCAGACACAATACTTAAAAGCAGCAGGAGAGACCTCTATGGAATCGTCGCCACGCATCGTCATCATCGGAGCCGGAATCGTCGGCACCAACCTGGCGGATGAACTCGTTACCCGGGGCTGGAACAACATCACGGTCCTGGACCAGGGCCCCCTTAATATGCCGGGCGGTTCCACGTCCCACGCCCCCGGCCTGGTTTTCCAGACCAACCCCTCAAAGTCCATGGCGCTGTTCGCCAAGTACACGGTGGAGAAGCTCCTGTCCCTCACCGAGGACGGCGTCAGCTGCTTCAACCAGGTGGGCGGCCTGGAAGTTGCCACCACCGAGACCCGCCTCGCAGACCTGAAGCGCAAGCTCGGCTACGCACAGGCGTGGGGCATCGAGGGTTCCATCCTCTCCCCGGCCGAATGCAAGGAGCTCTACCCGCTCATTAACGAAGAGGACATCCTCGGCGGCCTGCACGTCCCCAGCGACGGCCTTGCATTGGCCGCCCGCGCCGTGCAGCTCCTGATCAAGCGCACCGAGGCCGCCGGCGTGAAGTACATCGGCAACACTGAAGTGACGGGCATCGAGCAGTCAGGCCGCCGGGTCACCGGCGTCCAGACGCCCGACGGCGTGATCCCGGCTGACATCGTGGTTTCCTGCGCCGGGTTCTGGGGAGCAAAGGTGGGCGAGCTGATCGGCATGTCCGTGCCGCTGCTTCCGCTGGCCCACCAGTACGTCAAGACCACCCCGGTACCGGCACAGCAGGGCAAGAACGAGCTTCCGAATGGCGCGCAGCTTCCCATCCTGCGCCACCAGGACCAGGACCTCTACTACCGTGAGCATGGCGACCGCTACGGCATCGGCTCCTACGCCCACAAGCCCATGCCCGTGGACCTGGACGAATTGGGCACCTTCAAGCCGAACGAAATCAGCGAGCACAACATGCCGTCCCGGCTGGACTTCACGCTCGAGGACTTCCTTCCGGCTTGGGAAGCCACCAAGCAGCTCCTGCCCGCCCTGCGCGAGAGCGAGATCGAGGACGGCTTCAACGGCATCTTCTCCTTCACCCCCGACGGGGGGTCCCTTGTGGGCGAGTCCAGGGAACTGGACGGCTTCTTCGTGGCCGAGGCCGTCTGGGTCACCCACTCCGCCGGTATCGCCCGGGCCGTGGCCGAACTACTGGTGGACGGCAAGTCCTCCATCGACCTGGGCGACTGCGACATCCACCGCTTTGAGGAAGTGCAGCTGACCCCCGAGTACGTCAGCGAGACCTCGCAGCAGAACTTCGTGGAGATCTACGACGTCCTGCACCCGCTGCAGCCCAAGCTCTCCCCGCGCAACCTGCGGGTGTCCCCCTTCCACGCCCGGCACAGGGAACTGGGCGGCTACTTCCTCGAAGGTGCCGGCTGGGAACGTCCCTACTGGTTCGAGGCGAACGCCGACCTGCTCAAGGAGATGCCCGCCGACTGGCAGCCACCGGCCCGCGACGCCTGGTCCGGCATGTTCAGCTCCCCCATCGCCGCGGCTGAAGCCTGGAAGACGCGTACCGCCGTCGCCATGTACGACATGACGCCCCTGAAGCGCCTTGAAATCTCCGGCCCCGGCGCCTTGAAGCTGCTGCAGGAACTGACCACCGCGGACCTGAACAAGAAGCCCGGAGCCGTCACCTACACGCTGCTGCTGGATGACCAGGGCGGCGTCCGAAGCGACATCACCGTGGCCCGCCTGGATGAGCAAACCTTCCAGCTCGGCGCCAACGGCAACATCGACACCGCCTACTTCGAGCGGGCAGCCCGCCACCAGACCGAAAGCGGCAGTGCCGGGGACTGGGTCCAGGTGCGCGACACCACGGGCGGCACCTGCTGCATCGGACTCTGGGGTCCGCTCGCCCGTGAGGTGGTTGGCGCGGTCAGCAGCGATGACTTCTCCAACGACGGCCTGAAGTACTTCCGCGCCAAAAAAGTTGTCATCGGCGGCGTCCCGGTCACCGCAATGCGGTTGTCCTACGTCGGTGAGCTTGGCTGGGAACTGTACACCAGCGCGGACAACGGCCAGCGCCTCTGGGATGCGCTGTGGAAGGCCGGCCAGCCGTTCGGCATCATCGCGGCAGGCCGCGCCGCTTTCAGCTCGCTCCGCCTGGAAAAGGGCTACCGTTCCTGGGGCTCCGACATGACCACCGAGCACGACCCCTTCGAGGCCGGCCTCGGCTTTGCGGTGAAGATGGCCAAGGACAACTTCGTGGGCAAGGCAGCCCTGGAGGGCCGCACCGAGGAGAATTCCGCACGGCGCCTGCGCTGCCTCACGGTCGACGACGGCCGCAGCCTGGTACTGGGCAAGGAACCTGTGTTCTACAAGGACCAGGCGGTGGGTTACGTCACCAGCGCCGCCTACGGCTATTCCGTCCGCAAGCCCATTGCCTACTCCTACCTGCCCGCCGAGGTATCCATCGGCGATTCCGTGGAGATCGAGTACTTTGGGCGTCGGATCGTGGCCACGGTCACCCAGGACCCGCTGTACGACCCCACGATGTCCCGGCTCCGCGGATAGTGCCATGATCAGTTCAGAAACAGTCAGCAGCTACCTCAGCCGCCTGGCATCGAAACAGCCAACGCCCGGCGGCGGCGCCGCGGCGGCCCTCCATGCGGCGCAGGGTGCGGCGCTGGTGGCGATGGTGGCCCGGTACACCACCGGTGCCAAGTTCGAAGAGCACGCCGGCCTGGTGCAGCGGGTCACCGCTGAGGCCGACCGGCTCATCGCACAGGCATTGGACCTGGCGGAAGCGGATGAGGAAGCCTTCCAGGGCGTCATCGACGCCTACAAACTCCCTTCCGGATCGGACGAGCTCAAGGCGGCCCGTGCTGCGGGGATCCAGGCAGCGCTGGTGGCGGCGGCGGAAACGCCTGCCCGCCTGGTAGTCCTCGCAGCCGAGGTGGTGGGGCTCGCCACCGAACTGTTCGATGTCGCCAACGCCAACGTCATCAGCGACATCGCCGCCGCAGCAGATGCCGCCCGCGCCGCTGCCACCACAGCGCGCGTCAACATCGACATCAACGTCGTGGCGGTCAAGGACCCGGAAGCACGTGCGCTGCTTGCCCGGCGAACGGACGGGATCGAAGAAAAGGCGGTGCTGGCGGCAGATGCGCTGTCGGCGCGCGTCAGGGAAAGGATCCTTGGATGACCACTGAAACACTCTCCGGCAAGCCCTTGGCAGGACTGATCCAGGGCAGGGTGCAGGAGCAGGTACGCGCCCTGGATCTGGACGGCACCCTGCCGGTCTTGGCGGTAGTCATGGCGACCGCCGACGAATCTACCCGTTGGTACGTCCGCTCGATAGAACGGGCCGCCGAACGCGCGGGAGTCAGCTGCCGGATCATCGATCTTGGCCAGGAGGCCACGGAACCCGTACTCGCCGGCGTGCTGCGTGACCTCAACGCCGAACCCTCTGTCAACGGCATCATCCTGCAAACCCCGCTGCCCCGGGGGGTTCGGACCGAGAGCCTCGTGGGGCTCATTGCGCCGGAGAAGGACGTTGACGGTGCCAATCCGCTGAGCTTGGGACGCCTGGCCGTCGGGCAGCCGGCCTTTGCGCCGGCCACCGCACGTTCCGTCGTCGAAATCCTCGACCACTACCAGGTTCCCGTTGCGGGCAAGGATGTAGTGGTTGTTGGACGCTCCGCCGTAGTGGGCAAGCCGCTGTCCCTCCTGCTCCTGGGGCGCGACGCCACGGTAACGCTGTGCCATTCGAAATCGGGTCCCCTGGAGAAGTACACCAAGGACGCCGACGTAGTGGTGGTGGCCGCCGGCCGCGCCGGCTTGCTGACCGGCAGCCACGTCTCCTCCCAAACGGTGGTGGTCGACGTCGGCACGAACGTCCTTCCCGACGGCTCCCTGGTGGGCGATGTGGACGAGGCGACCGTCAAGGGGACGGCAGCAGCACTGACCCCGGTTCCAGGGGGAGTCGGGTCCGTGACGACCGCGTTGCTGCTTCTCCACACCGTGGAGGCCGCACGTCTGCAATTGTCTTCCCTGCAGCCGCAGGCCCTGCATGTGGGATCGCGCAGCCTGGATGCCCAGGTCCTGGAAGCCGCGGGATAGGACAGGCCAGGCACAGCGTCAGCAACGGTGTCCCGTTTTCCGTAAAAGGTGCTTCGGTGGGCCTAAGACCTGGGGAGGTATTCCTCACCGAAGCACCGTTTTCGGAAAACGGGGCCCGCAACCGGGATTTGCCCGTAAATAAGCAAGGAGGGGACACCGATGCCTGCCAACGGACCGACAGCCACCGTCTCCAGGAATACAGCCGCGTCCGGGGCCGTCATGGAACGGGGACGCATACCCTGGTCCGAAGCGCGCCACGTCGCCTTCGGCTCGGCCAATCCGCTCCCACCCGTGGCCGTCCCGCTCGCTGATGCCATCGGGCGGACCTTGAGCCGGAACGTCACCGCGCTCCAGGACCTGCCGCATTATGCCTCGTCCGCGATGGACGGCTGGGCCGTGAACGGACCAGGCCCGTGGCTGCTTGCCGGATCCGGCCAGCACGCCTCCCCGTCCCGCGAAGGAAACAGGTTTTTACCTGCAAACAGTGCCGCCCTGATCGCCACTGGCGGCCTGGTACCACACGGCGCTGATGCCGTCCTGCGGAAGGAAAGCGGCGTGGCCGCCCGGGACACCAACGGCAACCAGGTCCTGAGCCTCCGTCCGGACGCCAAGCCCGGCGAGCCGCGCAGGGGCCAACACATCCGCCCTGCCGGACAGGAAGCCCGTTCGGGCGACGTGCTCCTGCCTGCCGGCACCGTCCTTAACCCGGTACATGTGGCACTGGCTGCAGCGGCGGGACATGACACCGTCGAGGTCCTCGCCCGGCCCGCGGCCGCCGTCGTACTGACCGGGTCCGAAGTAGTCACGCACGGTGTCCCCGCCCCCGGTCAGGTCCGGGACACTTTTGGCCCGCAGCTTGGGCACGTAGTTTCCCTGCTGGGTGGCGCCGCCGGCAGTCCGCAGAGAATCGGCGACTCCTTTGACAGCTGGCTCGATGCCTTGGACAGCCCGGTCCTGCCCGCCGGCGGCCACGCAGATGTCATCATCACCACCGGCGGCACCGGGAAATCCGGGACGGACCATTTCCGGGCCGCCATCGACGCCTTGGGTGGACAGCTGTTGGTGGACGGCATCGCGATGCGTCCCGGCCATCCGGCCGTGCTCGCAGGGCTTCCGGACGGGCGGTTCGTTGTCGGCCTCCCGGGTAATCCCCTGGCGGCCGTGATGGCCCTGCTCACTATCGGTGCACCCCTGATCGCCTCGCTTGAGGGAACACAGCTGCCTCCGTTGCAGCTCGTGATGTCCGGCAGCGACATTGAGGGTGATCCAGGAAGGACCCGCCTCCTCCCCTGCCGGTTCCTGTCCGGCCTTGCATTCCCGGTCGGGCACGCCGGCCCCGGTATGATGCGCGGGCTTGCCTGGGCAGACGCCGTCATGGCCGTTCCTCCCCAGGGCGTTGACTCGGGCGGACCCGTTCCAGTGCTCCCGCTTCCGTGGGCGGCACAACCAGAAACCGCAAGCACACCCGTGGCGCAAGGACGGAACACCGCGTGGCACGCATGACCCAACGCCGGAAGATCCACCGCTTCCACCTGGACGACACCGGCACCGGACATCCCGTCCGCGTCAAGGAGGACTTGCTCGCTGCTGAAGAGCCTCTCGAGATCCGCATCAACGGCACCTCCTTCGCCGTGACAATGCGGACGCCCGGCGACGACTTCGACCTTGTTGCTGGATTCCTCGTTTCGGAGGGCGTGGTGCACCACGCGTCGGAGTTGATCGCCCTGCGCTTCTGCGCAGGCGCCCTGGACCGCGAGCAGACGTTCAATGTCGTCGATGCCCAGCTTCACCCCGAGGTGGCGCTGCCGGACACCAAGCGAAACGTCTATACCTCGAGTTCATGTGGCATCTGCGGCACCGAATCCATCGACGCCGTCCGGAAGACCCAGCACTTTGATACATCCCTGCATCCGGTCCATATACCCCTGGACGTGCTTGCGGCGCTCCCGGAACGGCTGCGGGAGGCCCAGGCCGTATTCGACAGGACCGGAGGCGTGCACGCGGCCGGCCTGTTCCATGTGAACGCTGACGGACCGGAGCTGCTGTGCCTGCGCGAGGACGTGGGCCGGCACAACGCGGTGGACAAGGTGGTGGGCTGGGCCCTGCGGGAGGGCCTGCTGCCGTTGCGCGGCACGATCCTGCAGGTCTCGGGCAGGGCCTCCTTCGAGCTTGTCCAGAAGGCCGCGCTGGCCGGGATTCCGGTCCTGTCCGCAGTCAGCGCTCCGTCGAGCCTGGCGGCCAACCTCGCGGCCGAAACCGGCATGACACTGGTGGGTTTCAACCGCGGCACCAGCCTGAACGTCTACACGGGGCGGGAACGGGTTCCCCGGCTACGTCAGGAGGTCATTATCCCGGCCTGACACAAATGTTTGCCCGGCCCTTGCACCGGCACTGGTACGACAGACGGGGCGGTCTCCCTATCCTGGGGGTAGGGCTTTCGGCATGCCCCGAAGCACCAAGCAGAACGCTTACATACTCTGACGTTCACAGGTCACACTCTTGACATTGGGTGTGAGCTAGCGCACGATTTTGTTGCATAGAGCGAACGTTGTTGATCATCACGGAACGAAGCTCGCCCGGATATGCTCCTCGCGTCCCCCGACTCCACCGTGATGGCCTTGGAAACGGACGAACGAATTCATGATGGCCGATCCGAAAGGGAGCCCTGGCTCTCGCATCGGCCGCACAGCGATGTCAGCACCTTCGCGGCAGCGCTGAATCACCAAAGGAAACTGTTTATGACTATCAAAGGTGGCAGCACCATCGATCAAAGCAGTACGGAGCGCCGCAAACTGGGGACGACGGCCTCCGCAACAAAAGACACCAGCTCCAAGTTCAAGCGCCGCTTCATGGTGCGGCTCGTCGCGGTCTTCATCGGCGGGATGTTCCTCGACGGTTACATCCTCGGAATCATCGGCCCCGTCACGGGCCCCATGCGGTCAGATCTCCAACTGGACGCACTCTCACTGGGCATGATCGCCGCAGGCCCCCTGGCTGGTATCTTCGTCGGCTCCCCACTGGCTGGCTGGGCAACTGACAAGTTCGGACGCAAGCCCATGTTCCTCGTGGACATGGGCCTGTTCCTGGTCGCCTCAGCGGCCCAGTTCTTCGTAACCTCCGGAGACGGCGCCGTGATCCAGCTGGCCATCATCCGGTTCATGATGGGCGTCGCGATCGGTGGCGAGTACTCAATCGGCGGCCCGTTGCTGTCAGAGTTCTCCCCCCCAAAGCTCCGCGGGCGGTTGCTCGGGCTGACCCTGATCGCCTGGTACGTCGGTTTCATGATGGCATTCATCATTGGCACGCTCCTGCACGACGCCGGCACCCCCTGGCGCCTTGTCATCGGCACGAGCACCGTACTGGCATTCGTTCTGTTCATCGCGCGCATAGGCCTCCCTGAATCGCCGAGCTGGCTCATCACGAAGGGACGGCGTGAGGAAGCACTCGCGATCGCCCACAAATACGTCGAATCGCCACAGATGCAGAACAGCATCACCGAGGAGATCGACCTGCGGATGATCCAGGAGGCCCAAGCAGCGCAGGGCAGGACCAAAATCAAGAACGCTTCCTTTGGAATGCTATTCTCGAAGGAGCACTGGCGCACCACCCTCTTCACCGCCGGTTTTTGGTTCTGCGCAGTCACTCCGTACTTCGCGATCGCGACCTTCGCCGACGACGTACTCAGCCAATTCGGCTTCGGCGGCGGCTGGGCCGGCGGAGTCGGCCTGTCCGCACTTGCGGCCGCGGGTGTTGTTACCACCGTGCTCCTGATCGACAAGCTGGGCCGCCGAATCCTCACCGTGCCCGGGCAGTGGCTCTGTGCAGGCATCCTGCTGGTCATCGGTATCTGGGCGGACGCACCAGCAATCCTCGTGCTCGCCCTGTTCCTCGCCTTCTCCTTCTTCAATGCCGGCTACACCACATTGACCCAGGTCTATCCGGCCGAGGTATTCCCGGCCCCCCTGCGCGGCATCGGCATGGGCTTTGCCGCGGCTTTCAGCCGCATCGGAGCCGCACTCGGCACCTTCGCCCTGCCGTGGGCAATCAGCAACATCGGCTTGGGCCCCAGCATGGTCGTGGCCGCCATCGTTGCATTGCTCGGTGCAGTCCTCTCGCAGTGGCTCGCGCCCGAGACGAAGGGGCGTACCCTCGCGGAGATCTCAGCCAACGTCTCCCACTGACACCGGGACGCAGAGTCACTACAAGAGGCCTTCGCCGCACCAGCGGCGAGGGCCTCTTTGCTGCCTATCGACACAGATGCCGCCACCCCCGCAACAAAGCGGCAAACCCTTGACGTCACCTGTGAGCTGGGCCACCCTGTTGCATATAGTGATGCGCGTTGCTCATAGCGAAGCAAGTCCCATCACCCGGTCAGGCGGATTCCAGCAGCAACCAGGAGAACCCAAAATCATGAGCGCATCACCCCGCGTCGTCATCATCGGAGCCGGCATTGTCGGAACCAACCTCGCCGACGAGCTGGCAAGCCGCGGCTGGAACAACATCACCGTCGTCGAGCAAGGCCCGCTGGAGCTGGCAGGCGGCTCCACGTCGCACGCCCCGGGCCTGGTGTTCCAGAACAATCCGTCAAGGACCATGACGGAGTTCGCCACCTACACCGTGAACAAGCTCCTCGCCCTGAGCAAGGACGGCCAGTCCTGCTTCAACCAGGTGGGCGGCCTGGAGCTGGCCACGACGCCGGAGCGGCTGGCCGACCTCAAGCGCAAGATGGGCGTGATGACCTCCTGGGGTGTCGAAAGCCGCATCATCGATGCCGACGAATGCGAAAAGATCTACCCGCTGTTGAACACCGGCAAGCTTTCCGGCGGCCGCCAGGTCCTGGGCGGCCTGCTCATCCCCACGGACGGGCTCGCCCTGGCGGCCCGGGCCGTGCAGCTGCTGATCGGGCGTACGCGCGAACGCGGCGTCACCTACCGCGGCTCGACCACCGTCACCGGCATCGCCCAGGAGGGCGGCAAGGTCACCGGTGTCGAGACCTCCTCCGGTGTGATCCCGGCGGACATCGTGGTGTCCTGCGCCGGGTTCTGGGGCCGTGAACTCGGCCGGATGGTGGGCCTGGAGGTGCCTCTGCTGCCGCTGGCCCACCAGTACGCCGTCACCACACCCCTTGCCGAACTCGAGAACGTCAACGAGCTTCCCAACGGCGCCGGCAAGCCCATTCTGCGCTACCAGGACAAGGACTTGTACTACCGCGAATGGGGCGACCGGATCGGCATCGGCAGCTACGCCCACCGTCCCATGCCCGTGGACATGTCCGCACTGCCGAAGGTCCCTGCCGAGGACATGTCGGACCACCGCATGCCCTCCCGCCTGGACTTCACCCTGGAAGACTTCCTTCCCGCCTGGGAGGACAGCCAGGAACTGCTGCCCGCACTGCGCAGCACCGAGATCCAGGACGGTTTCAACGGCATCTTCTCCTTCACCCCGGACGGCGGCCCGCTCATGGGCGAGGCACCGGACCTCGAGGGCTTCTTCGTGGCCGAGGCCGTCTGGGTCACGCACTCGGCCGGCGTTGCCAAGGCCATGGCAGAGCTGATCATCGACGGCCAGCCGCAGACCGACCTGCACGGCTGCGAGCTGACCCGCTTCGAGAAGGTGCAGACCTCCGACGCGTATGTCAGCGAGACCTCGCAGCAGAACTTCGTGGAGATCTACGATGTCATGCACCCGCTCCAGCCCCGGGAGTCCCCGCGGGACCTGCGTGTCAGCCCCTTTAACGTCCGGCAGAAGGAGCTCGGCGCCTTCTTCCTGGAGTCCGCCGCCTGGGAACGCCCGCACTGGTTCGAAGCCAACCGCGGACTCCTTGCCGAACTGCCGGAAGAATGGCAGGCCCCGGAGCGCGACGGGTGGTCCGGCATGTTCCACTCCCCCATTTCCGCCGCCGAAGCGTGGAAGACGCGCACCGCCGTCGGACTTTTCGACATGACGCCGCTGAAGCGGCTCGCCGTCACGGGGCCCGGTGCCCAGGCACTGCTGCACCGCCTCAGCACGGGCAACATCGCCAGGAAGCCGGGTGCCGTGACGTACTGCCTCCTGCTGGCGGACGACGGCGGCATCCGCAGCGACGTGACCGTGGCCAGGCTCGCGGAGGAAGAGTTCCAGCTGGGCGTGAACAGCAACGTGGACTTCGACTACCTCCGGGTGGAGGCCCGCCGGCAGTCAGCGGCCGATCCCACCCAGTGGGCGCACGTCACCGACATCACCGGCAGCACCTGCTGCATCGGCCTGTGGGGCCCGCTGGCCCGCGAGGTCATCGGCAAGGTCTGCACGGATGACCTGACCAACGAGGGCCTGAAGTACTTCCGGACCAAGGAGATCTCGGTGGGCGGCATCCCTGTCACGGCGATGCGGCTCTCCTACGTTGGCGAACTCGGCTGGGAACTTTACACCACCGCCGAGTACGGGCTGAAGCTTTGGGACCTCCTGTTCGAGGCCGGCCAGGAGCACGGCATCATCGCTGCCGGCCGCGGCGCCTTCAACAGCATGCGCCTGGAGAAGGGCTACCGGCTGTGGGGCACGGACATGACGTCCGAGCACCACCCGTACCAGGCAGGCCTGGGTTTCTCCGTGGCCAAGGACAAGACCGGGTTCGTAGGCGCCGAGGCACTCGCCGGACTCAAGGATCAGCCGGCTGCCAAGACGCTGCGCTGCCTGACGGTCGACGACGGCAGGTCAGTGGTGCTTGGCAAGGAACCGGTGTTCGTGGCCGGGGAAGCCGTTGGGTACGTCACCAGTGCGGCCTACGGCTACACCGTCCGCAAGCCCATCGCCTACGCCTGGCTGCCGTCCGCCGTTGGGGTCGGTGACTCTGTGGAGATCGAGTACTTCGGGCGGCGTGTGGCGGCCACGGTTTCCGCCGAGCCGCTGGTGGACCCGGGGATGGAGCGCCTGCGCGGCTGATCTGCCCCACCAAGACCAGGTGGTTGGGCCTGCTCGAGACCGGCAGGCCCAACCACCTTTTTGTTGCCCGCGGAGCGCGCACTGCGGCAACGGAAAAGGAGCCAGTCCCAAGGTAGATCCTTGGGACTGGCTCCCATGCTCTTCAGAAACCGGACTCCGGATATCAGTTGCTGAGGTAACCGTTCGGGTCCAGGACGTACTTCGTGGCAGCTCCGGCGTCGAACTCCGCGTACCCGCGCGGGGCATCGTCGAGCGAAATGGCCGTAGCGTTGACCGCTTTGGCGATCTGGATCCTGTCATGCAGGATCGCCATCATCAGCTGCCGGTTGTACTTCATCACCGGGCACTGGCCCGTGGTGAAGGACAGGGACTTGGCCCAGCCGGTGCCCAATGACAGGGACAGGCTTCCCTTCCGGGCGGCCTCGTCCGCGGCCCCCGGATCGCCGGTGACGTAGAGGCCGGGAATGCCGACGGACCCGCCGGCGGTGGTGAGGTCCATCAGCGAGTTAAGCACCGTGGCCGGCGCTTCCTGGGCGCCGTGGCCGTGTCCGCGGGCCTCAAAGCCGACAGCGTCGATGCCGGAGTCGACCTCCCGGACGCCGAGGATCTGCTCGATCTGGTCTGCGGGGTCGCCATTGGCCACATTGACGGTTTCGCAGCCAAAGGACCGGGCACGGGCCAGGCGGTCCTCGTTGAGGTCGCCCACGATGACCACCGCGGCTCCCAGCAGCTGGGCGCTGGCCGCCGCGGCAAGGCCTACGGGGCCGGCTCCGGCAACGTACACGGTGGACCCGACGCCGACGCCGGCCGTCACGGCGCCGTGGAAGCCGGTGGGCAGGATGTCCGACAGCATGGTCAGGTCCATGATCTTCTCCAGCGCCTGGTCCCGGTCCGGGAACCGCAACAGGTTCCAGTCGGCGTACGGAACCAGGACGTACTCCGCCTGCCCACCGACCCAGCCGCCCATGTCCACGTAGCCGTAGGCAGAGCCGGGACGGTCCGGGTTCACGTTCAGGCAGATGCCGGTCTTGCGCTCTTTGCAGTTCCGGCAGCGCCCGCAGGAGATGTTGAAGGGGACCGAGACGATGTCCCCCACCTTGATGAACTCGACGTCGGGACCGGTCTCAATGACTTCACCGGTGATCTCGTGCCCCAGGACGAGGCCGGCCGGGGCGGTGGTCCGGCCGCGGACCATGTGCTGGTCGGACCCGCAGATGTTGGTGCTCACGGTGCGCAGGATGACGCCGTGCGGGACCTTCCGGCCGACATTAGCGGGATTGACGCCGGGGCCGGCTTTCAGTTCAAACGAGGGATAGGGGGTGTCGATGACCTCGACGACTCCGGGCTCCTTGTACGCAACGGCTTTGTTACCTGACATGGGCATGGCTCCTATGGTTGGCGTTCGGTTGCCACGGAAGGCCTGACGCTGGGTGCCTCAGGCCTTCCGTGGGTTCTTACTTTTCACTTGCGTGAATCTTGGGGCTGCGCGGGGCGGCCGCCGCTTCGGGGAACGGCTAGGCGTCGATCACCATGTCGGTGCGCGCCGTGGAACAGCAGGGAAGGAACTTGCCGGCATCAATTTCCCGTTTGCGGATTCCGCCCTGGTGGTTCATGTCGATCTCCCCGGACAGCTTCACCACCTTGCAGGAGCCGCACATGCCCTCCTTGCAGTTGGCACCGATCCGGACACCCGCACGCTGCGCCACCCCGAGGATGTGCTCCTCCGGGTCGATCCGAACATTGATCCCGGTGCGCATGAAGGACAGCGTGAGGCTGCCGGTACCCACGGTGTTGAAGCTTGAGGCGTCGGGGGCCTGCGCCTCCGGGGCCGCAGCCTCCGTCCCCGCAGCCGGAGTGCCGGTGGCGGGGGCTTCCGGGATGGCGGCTTCCAGAGCCAGTCCGTTGGCCTGAAGGGTCCCATCGTCGTCATAGCCGGGCTCGTAGATCCCGAACGCTGCCGGCTGGCCTTCGAAGTAGTCCTCTGCGGACTCCGCGATTTCCTCGGCGATCTCCTCGGCGATATCCGCGGCCAGGGCGAGCTCGGCCTGGTATTCAAGGAGGGTCTGCCGGTCGCCGGAGAAGAACTCCATGTAAATGGACGTATCGTCGACGCCCACGTTCCTGAGCAGTTCAGTGGCGGTGTTCAGGTAACCCTCGGGTCCGCAGGCGTACACCTGCCGGCCATTGGCGTCGGGCGCCACCTCATCGATCATGGCTGAGGTCAGCCGTCCGCTGAAGCCTTCCCAGTCCTCGGGCCTGCCGCGGTCGCCCAGTGCGTAGAAGACCTTGACCCGCGTGTCCACGGAGGCGATGTAGGCCAGCTCCCGGTGGAAGGCAAAGCCGCCGGCTTCCGCGCCGTGGTAGAGCACCACGACGTCGGCGGTCCCCGGCAGGGAGTGGATGGTCCGCAGCATCGACATGATGGGGGTGATGCCGGCGCCGGCGGCCAGGAACAGGTACCGGGCGCGCCGGTCGGCGTCGGGCAGGTGGAAGGCCCCCACGGGTCCCAGCATGTCCAGGACGGTGCCGGGCCTGACGTTCTGGTGCACCCAGGGGGAAACCAGTCCGCCGGCGTCGCGCTTGACGGTGACGCTGAAGGTCCACGGTTCCGTGGGCGAACTGGACAGCGAGTAGCTGCGGTCCACCGGCTCCTGGTCGTCCCCGTTCACCGGGAAGGCGATGTTCACGTATTGGCCCGCGCGGAACGCCAGGGGCGCGCCGTCGCAGCGGCGGAACACGAACGTCATCATGCCGCCCGCTTCGGGAACCGTCTCGACGCATTCGGCCATGAACTCCTGCGGATGCCACGGGCCCAGGGCCTTGGCTGCACTGGCCGGTCCTTCGTGGCTGCCCATCACCCGGTTCCACGGCATTTCAAGGCCGCGGATGCGCTGTGGTTCCTGGACGGCCGTCTCAGAGAGGACCTCAATCATGCCAAGTGCTCCTGCACACGCTGGACGTACCAGTTGATAAAGGCCTCCACCTGGTATTCGCTCTTCATGTAGGGGCCGGGCTCGTAGGCGGGGCTGGCGGCGCCCTGCTGGCACAGCTCCACGAACGCCTTGTCCTGCAGGTTGGTCTGCTTCCAGGTGTAGGTGAGCTTGTCGAGGTCGTAGTCAACGCCTTCCTCGGCGTCGTCAGCCACCAGCCAGGTTGTGCGGACCAGGGACTGGTGCTCGTTGATGGGGAAGACGCCGAACGTGATGACGTGGTCGCCCAGGAAGTGGAACCAGCTGTTGGGCTGCAGGTGCATCGAGCAACGGCCCAGGCGGAAGTCTGGCAGGTCGCCGAGCAGCTTCTTGGAGAGCCGGCGGCCGTCGGCCGAGAACGATTCGCCTTCGCCGTCCAGGGATTCGCGGGAGATACGGATACCGGCAATGCGGGTATCGAGTTCCTCAACCACCTCGTAGGGCAGGCCGTAGCGGCGGCAGCGCTCCTCAAGGGAGGACTGTGCTTGCTTGTTGCGGTCCCAGACCTCTTCGAGGTGGGTCGGGATCAGCCCCTCGGTCAGGCCCCACGTGGGGAAGAGCGAGCAGGCCAGCTCCGGGTGTCCGTCGCAGTGGTAGCACTCACGGTTGTTTTCCATGACGAGCTTCCAGTTGCCTTCTTCGATGATGTTCTGCTGGTAGGCAATCTTCGTCTTGGACAGGTCGTGGGGTGCCAGGTAGGGCTCGAAGATCTTGGCGGTCTCGTCGAAGTCTGCGGGCGGAACGTCTGCGATGCAGACAAAGATGAGCCCGGCAACCTCGCGGCTGTGGGCGCGCTTGAGGGCAAAGCAGTTCTTGTCGAACTTCGCCTCGCCGGGGGCCGAGGCGTGGATCAGGTTGCCCTCGGGAGAGTAGGTCCAGGAGTGGTAGCCGCAGACCAGGTTTCCGGTGGAGCCGGCAGCTTCGGTCAGGACGCGTGCACCACGGTGGCGGCAGACGTTGTGCAGGACGTTGACGTCGCCCTCGTCGGTGCGCAGCACAATCAGGGAATAGGGGCCGTAGTCCACCGTGATGTAGTCGCCCGGCTCCGGCAGCTCGGCAACGCTGCCGGCAAAGATCCAGTGCTGGCCGAAGATGGCCTCCATGTCGAGCTTGAAGATCGTGGGGTCCGTGTAGAAGGGGGCGTCCAGCGAGTAGCCCGTGCGCCGCAGGGCGAACAGCTCGGTGATCTCAGCCAGCTGGTCGGCAGGCATTGTTGACGCGAGTTTTCCGCGTGCGCTGAGGGGCGCGTTCACTGAGGTAGTCATGTGTTTCCTCCCGAATAGGGCTGGGTAGTGAGCGAATTGGGGTGATTACGGAGCAGGCGGGGCAACAGGGGATGTCCACAACATCCGGGTCCCGAACGTGGGGAGGTCCATCGGGAACAGAAGCGATGACTCCAGCGAAATTCTGGAAGCACCTAACGCAACAGCGATCACCATATGCAACAGTGTGACTCCTGCCACGCCCGCTGTCAATCAATTTCAGATATGACGAAAAAGCATTACGTGGGGTGCCGCGACAGCGTGCGTTATAGCCCTCGCACGCGGGCTCCGGTCTGGAAAAGGCAGCGCAAAAACGGCGGCACACCGGGCTGCCGGTGTGCCGCCGTCGCGGGCTAGGTTGCGGAAGTGGTCGCCAGGCTAAGCGGGCGAACCTGCCAGCTCCCCCGCAGACTCCTGGGCCGCTGCCACTTGTCCCTGGTGCGGTTCGAAGCGGACGAACATGGCCTTGAACCCGGGGGTGTTGGACACCCTCGCAACGTTCTCCTTGTGGACCAGGGCGTTGGCCTCGGGGAAGTAGGCGGCCGCGCAGCCCTTGGCCGTGGGGTAGGCCACAAGGCGGAACTTGTCGGCCCTGCGGTCCACGCCCTGGAAGGTGCTGACCACGTCCACCAGCTCCCGGTCCTGGAAGCCGGACTCGGCCAGGTCTTCGGGATGGATCAGGATCACGCGGCGGCCGTCGGAGATCCCCCGGTAGCGGTCGTCCAGGCCGTAGAAGGTGGTGTTGTACTGATCGTGGCTGCGGATGGTCTGCAGCACCAGGTGCCCCGGCGGCGGTGTCAGGTACTCCAGCGGGCTGACGGTGAACCGGCCCCTTCCGATGTCCGTGGCGAAGGACCGGGTGTCGCGCGGCGGATTGGGCAGCACGAAGCCGTTCCTGGTCCGCACCCTGGCATTGAAGTCCTCAAACCCGGGCAGGACGCGGGCGATGTGGTCGCGGATCACGTCGTAGTCCTCCGCCATGCCCCGCCAGTCCACCGGGTGCTTCGGGCCGAACGTGGCCTCCGCCATCCGGGCCACGATCACAGGCTCGGCCAGCAGATGCTCCGAGACCGGGGCCAGGCGGCCCTGCGTGGAGTGGACCACGGACATGGAGTCCTCCACGGAGAGGAACTGGGCGCCTTTGGGGTGCTTGTCATCTTTGTCCGTGCGGCCCAGCGTGGGCAGGATCAAGGACGTGCGTCCGTGCACAATGTGGGAGCGGTTGGGCTTGGTGGAAATGTGCACGGTGAGTCCGATCCGCTGCATGCCCGCTTCGAGGGTTTCGGTGTCCGAGCAGGCGAGCGAGAAGTTGCCGCCCATCGACACGAACACGTCCACCTCGTCACGTTCGAAGGCCTCCATGGATTCGACTGCGTCATAGCCGTGGTGCCGCGGGGACGTGATGCCAAATTCGGCGTCGATAGCGGAGAGGAGCTTTTCGCTGGGTTTCTCCCAGATGCCCATGGTCCGGTCGCCCTGGACGTTGGAGTGGCCGCGGACAGGGCAGGCGCCCGCGCCCGGCTTGCCGAAGTTGCCCTGCAGCAGCAGGACGTTGACCATCTCCTTGATGGTGTCCACCGAGTGCGGTTGCTGGGTCACGCCCAGCGCCCAGCAGAAGATGGAGGCCTTGGATGTGATGAGCATGCCGGCAACCTTTTCGATCTGCTCGCGGGCCAGGCCCGTGGCGCGCTCCGTCTCATCCCAATCCAGGGTGGCGCGGGCGTCACGGTAGGCGTTGAACCCGTCCGTCTGGGCGGCAATGAAGGAATGGTCGACGACGGTCCCCGGGTTTTTCTCCTCGGCCTCCAGCAGCAGGTGGCCAAGGGCCTGGAACAATGCCAGGTCGCCGCCCACCTTGATCTGCAGGTATTCGTCCGCCAGCGGGGTGCCCCCACCCACCACACCGGACAGCGTCTGGGGGTCGCGGAAGTTGAACAGGCCGGCCTCGGGCAGCGGGTTCACGGCCACTACTTTGCCGCCCTTGTCCTTGCACTCCTTCAGCGCCGAGAGCATGCGCGGGTGGTTGGTGCCGGGGTTCTGCCCGACGACGAAGATCAGCTCGGCGTCGTGAATGTCATCCAGCGACACGGTGCCCTTGCCGATGCCGATGGTCGGGTTCAGCGCGGACCCCGAGGATTCGTGGCACATGTTGGAGCAGTCCGGCAGGTTGTTCGTCCCGATGGACCGTGCGAACAATTGATAAAGGAACGCGGTCTCGTTCGCGGTGCGTCCGGAGGTGTAGAACACGCAGCGGTCCGGGGTGGAAGCGCGGATGCGCTCCCCGATCAACTCGAACGCATCTGCCCAGGAGATCGGCGAATAGTGCGTCTCCCCTTCCCGGATGACCACCGGTTCGGCGAGGCGCCCCTGGTTGCCCAGCCAGTACTCGGTCTTCGTGGAAAGTTCAGCAATCGAGTGTGCGGCCCAGAAGTCGGCCCCCACGGTGCGCAGGGTGTTCTCTTCGGCCACTGCTTTGGCGCCGTTCTCGCAGAACTCGGCCGCTTTGCGCTTCTTGTCCGATTCGGGCCAGGCGCAGCCCGGGCAGTCGAACCCGCCGCGCTGGTTCAACCGCAGCAGGGACTGGGCCGTACGCGTCACGCCTGCCTGCGCCAGGGCGCGCTCCAGGGCCACCATCACGGCTTTGACCCCGGCGGCCTCGGTCTTTGGCTTATGGACTTCGAGGTTGTCCTCGTTGATGTCCGCGACGGGGGCGGGCTGCTTACCGAACTTCATTGTTCCAACTTCCTTTACGGCTCTGCTGTTTGATGGTCAGTGAAAAGCGCGCCGGGTTTCCCGGCGCGCTTTTCACTGGCGCATCAATGATTGCTGCAGGTTACTGCGGGACCTTTGCCAGGGTTTCCTGTTCGGCCGCGATGGTGGTGTTATCGCCGTGGCCGGTACGGACCACGGTGTCGGCCGGCAGGGTCAGCAGCCGTTCGCGGATGGAGGCCAGGATGGTGGGGTAGTCGCTGTAGGACCGCCCCGTCGCTCCCGGGCCGCCGTTGAACAGCGTGTCCCCGGTGAAGACCGTTCCTTCGCTGTCGAGGTAGAAGCAGGTGGATCCCGGCGAGTGGCCCGGGGTGTGGATCGCCCGCAGGGTTGCCCCGCCCACCTCGAAGGCGTCCCCGTCGGAGTGGTACCCGTCGGGTGTGGCGTCCGGGTAGACCTGCTCCCACAACACCAGGTCCTCCTGGTTCAGGAGGACGGGGGCGCCGAGAGCGCCGGCGACGTCGCGTGCGGCGCCGATGTGGTCGTTGTGTGCGTGGGTGAGCAGGATGGCCTTGACCTTGCGGCTGCGGACCTGGTTGATGATCGCGGCGGCGTCGTGGGGCGCGTCGATGATGACGCATTCCTCGTCGTTGCCCACGATCCAGACGTTGTTGTCCACGTCCCAGGTGCCGCCGTCGAGCGAGAACGTGCCCGAGGTAACCAGGTTCTCGATGCTGACCGCCATCAGATCTCCACCACGGAACGCAGGACCTTGCCCTCGTGCATCCTCTCGAAGGCTTCCTCCACCTGGTCGATGCTGATGCGTTCGGAGACGAAGGCGTCCAGGTCCAGGTTGCCCTGCTGGTAGTGCGAGACGAGCATGGGGAAGTCCCGGGAAGGCAGGCAGTCGCCGTACCAGGAGGACTTCAGCGACCCGCCGCGTCCAAAGACATCCAGCAGCGGCAGCTCCAGCGTCATTTCCGGCGTCGGCACACCCACCAGGACCACGCGGCCGGCAAGGTCCCTGGCATAGAACGCCTGCTTATAGGTTTCAGGACGGCCGACGGCGTCAATCACCACATCAGCGCCGTGGCCTCCGGTGAGGGCACGGATGGCCTCGACGGCGTCCTCCTGCCGGGAGTTCACGCCGTGGGTGGCGCCGAGGGATGTGGCCATCCCGATCTTGTTGTCATCGATGTCCACGGCGATGATCGTCGTCGCACCCGCCAGCTTCGCACCGGCGATCGCGGCGATGCCCACGCCGCCGCAGCCGATCACTGCCACGGACTCGCCGCGCTTGACCTCGCCGGTGTTGATCGCGGCACCGATGCCGGCCATGATGCCGCAGCCCAACAGGCCCACCGCGGCGGCGTCAGCCTCGGGGTCCACCTTGGTGCACTGCCCGGCGGCGACGAGCGTCTTCTCCGCAAAAGCGCCGATACCCAAAGCCGGGGAGAGGACCGTGCCGTCCTCAAGGGTCATCTTCTGGGTGGCGTTGTGGGTGTTGAAGCAGTACTGCGGCTGGCCCTTGGCGCAGGCCCGGCACTCGCCACACACCGCGCGCCAGTTCAGGATCACCCGGTCACCAGGGGCAACCGAGGTCACGTCCGGGCCCACAGCGGAGACCACCCCGGTGGCCTCGTGGCCCAGCAGGTACGGGAAATCCTCGCCGATGCCGCCCTGCTTATAGTGCAGGTCCGTGTGGCAGACACCGCAGGTCAGGATGTCCACCAGCGCCTCACCAGGGCCCGGATCCGGCACCAGGATAGTCTCCAGCGACACCGGAGCGTTCTTCTCCTTGACCACTACTGCTTGAACTTTATGAACCATGAGTCTGTGTTCCTTTCCGGGATCCGGCCGGATCCCGCGGGAGTCGGCACCAAGTGCCAATCTAGCTGACCTGCCCTCCCCGGGAACCACCTCCCCGGGTCGGCACACCAACGGAGCACCATCGAGTGGATTGCGTATCGCGCAACAGGATGCACATGAGGCTTCCCCACGAATATGGCAGGGAGCATACCGAGTGTCAATAGATATATCAGTTGCCGGGCAGGGAAAGACAAAGGGGTAGACCGGGCGGCCAGGGGCGCTGGGTCCACCCAGGCAGGGGCAGTAGGCTGGATGGCATGTCTTTTCAAGAACACCCTGCCGAGCGGCGCGAAGTGACCGTCCGCCGCGCGCCCAAGTACGTTCCGTTCCTCATAGTGGGCGCGCTGGTGGGTGTGGTGGCCGCTGCAATAGTGGCCTATGCGTTGCCGGGGGACGCCACCTTCGACCCGGGTTCAGTCTTCGGTTTCTTCATGGTGATGTTTGCCGCCGGCGGCGCCCTTTTGGGTGCCGCACTTGCGCTGGTCCTGGACCGCCGCAGCGTCAAACGGCAGGAACGGGCCGTAGTGGAGGCCGTTTCCGATTCCGGGCAGGACACTGATCCCCAGGCCTAGCGGCCTGCCGGCCGGAGGTCACAAACGGGCGGCGCAAAAGTCATACCCCATGTCGTGAGATAATCAACCAGTGGCACGCGGCGATGGAAAACTTTCCCATGATCTTCTCCCCGGCGAAAAAGGCCCGCAGGACGCTTGCGGCGTCTTCGGCGTCTGGGCCCCAGGCGAAGAAGTAGCAAAACTAACTTATTACGGGCTGTATGCACTGCAGCACCGTGGTCAGGAGTCGGCTGGCATAGCCACCAGCGACGGCAAACGGATCAACGTCTACAAAGACATGGGGCTCGTGTCCCAGGTCTTCGACGAGACCACCCTGAACACCCTCACGGGGCACCTGGCAGTTGGCCACTGCCGCTACTCCACCACGGGGGCAAGCCACTGGGCGAATGCCCAGCCCACCCTGGGCGCCACCGCCACGGGCACCGTGGCCCTGGCCCACAACGGCAACCTGACCAATACGGTCGAGCTCAACGCCATGATCACTGAGCGCAACGGCGGCAACCTGACCGGCGAGATGAAGCAGGGCAACACCTCCGACACTGCCCTGGTGACGGCACTGCTTGAGGGCGAGCCGGGCAAGACCCTGGAAGAGACCGCCACCGAACTGTTGCCCAAGATCAAGGGCGGGTTCTGCTTCGTCTTCATGGACGAAGGCACCCTCTACGCAGCGCGTGACACTTTCGGAATCCGGCCGTTGGTCCTGGGCCGGCTGGAGCGGGGCTGGGTAGTTGCTTCCGAGCAATCGGCCCTGGCCACCGTGGGCGCCAGCTTCATCCGCGAGATCGAGCCCGGCGAGTTCATCGCCATCGACGAGGAAGGCGTGCGGTCCAAGAAGTTCGCGGAGCCGACGCCGGCCGGCTGCGTCTTCGAGTACGTGTACCTTGCCCGCCCTGATGCCGCCATCGCCGGCCGTTCCGTGTACGAGTCCCGCGTGGAGATGGGCCGCCAGCTGGCCCGGGAAAACACGCAGGCCGCAGACATCGTCATTCCGGTTCCGGAATCAGGAACCCCCGCAGCGGTGGGCTACGCCGAGGAATCCGGCATCCCCTTCGCCCACGGCTTCGTCAAGAACTCCTATGTGGGCCGCACCTTCATCCAGCCCTCCCAGACCCTTCGCCAGCTGGGGATCAGACTCAAGCTGAATGCCCTTGAGTCCGTGATTCGCGGCAAGCGCGTTGTGGTAGTGGATGACTCGATCGTCCGCGGCAACACCCAGCGTGCGATTGTCCGCATGCTTCGGGAAGCCGGCGCCGCCGCCGTCCACGTCAAGATTTCCTCCCCGCCGGTCCAGTGGCCGTGCTTCTACGGCATCGACTTCGCCTCCCGCGCCGAACTGATCGCCAACGGCGCCACCATCGAGGAGATCTCCCAGGCCATCGGCGCCGACTCGCTGGCGTACATCTCCGAGGACGGCATGATCGGGGCAACCCGGCAGCCGCGCGAGCGCCTCTGCACTGCCTGCTTCACCGGCAAGTACCCCATCAAGCTTCCGGACGCCGACAAGCTGGGCAAGAACCTGCTGGAGCGCACCGACCTTGGTGGCCTGAAGCCTTCGCCGTCCGCGCTTCCCGGCGAAACGGCCGCCCTGGCCGTTGACGCCACCGTGGATCCGGCGGAGAAGGCCGGCGCCACGGGCTGCGATCCCGGCCCGGACTCGGAATTCGAGAACCTGCTGACCGAAGACGACCTCGTGCCCGACGTACACGCCGCCACCAGCGCCGACAAGAAGGACTCCGTATGACTTCCGCTAGCCCCGCCGCAGAGAACTCCGGCATCACCTACGCCTCCGCAGGCGTGGACGTTGAAGCCGGGGACCGCGCCGTCGAGCTCATGAAGGATGCCGTCAAGGCAACCCACAACTCCTCGGTGATCGGCGGGGTGGGCGGCTTCGCCGGCCTTTACGACGTTTCAAAGCTGCTGACCTACAAGAAGCCCCTGCTGGCAACTTCCACCGACGGTGTGGGCACCAAGGTTGCCATCGCACAGGCCATGGACATCCACGACACCATCGGGTTCGACCTTGTGGGCATGGTTGTCGACGACATCGTGGTAGTTGGCGCCGAACCGCTCTACATGACTGACTACATTGCCTGCGGCAAGGTGGTTCCGGAGCGCATCGCGGGAATCGTCCGCGGCATCGCCTCCGCCTGCTCCGTGGCGGGCACCGCCCTGGTGGGCGGCGAAACCGCTGAGCACCCCGGCCTGCTGGGCGAGCACGAATACGACGTTGCGGGCGCAGCCACCGGCGTGGTGGAAGCGGACGCCCTGCTCGGCCCGGACCGCGTCCGCGCCGGCGACGTCGTGATCGGCATGGCGTCGTCCGGTCTGCACTCCAACGGTTACTCGCTGGTCCGCCGCGTCATCAACCACGCCGGCTGGGCCCTGGACCGGCAGGTCTCCGAGCTCGGCCGCACCCTGGGCGAGGAACTCCTGGAACCGACCCGCGTCTACGCCGCCGACTGCCTGGACCTGGCCCGGACCTTCCCGGTCAGCGCCGGCGCCGCCGTCCACGGCTTCAGCCACGTCACCGGCGGCGGCCTGGCCGCGAACCTTGCCCGCGTCCTGCCGCAGGGCCTGGTGGCCACGGTTGACCGCGCCACCTGGGAACTGCCCGCCATCTTCAAGCTCGTATCCGAACTGGGCAACGTTCCCCTGGCGGACCTCGAGCGCACGCTGAACCTGGGCGTCGGAATGGTGGCCATCGTGTCCCCAGAAGCCGCCGATGCCGCCGTGGCACGTCTGAATGACCGCGGCCTGCCCTCCTGGATCATGGGTACGGTTGCCGAAGATTCCGACTCCATCGTGAAGTCCGGCCCCGACTACGTGCAGGGCGCCAAGGGTGTGGACGGCGGCGCCGTCCGCCTGGTCAACGCCTACGCCTAGTCAGCCAACTGGAGGCTCCCCACTGTCACCGGTGGGGAGCCTCCACTTTTAAGCAAAAACCTGTCTTTAGGCAGAAACCTGGATGAGGTTCAGGACCCCGCCCTGCGGATCCTCAATGGTGGCCAGGGAACCTTCCGCTGCTGGCTCATCCGGCTCCACCAGGACCTCGCCGCCTGCCTCCCGGGCGGCCGCTGCCGCCGCCCCCACCCCTGCCACGCCAAAGTAGATCTGCCAGTCCGCCTCGTCGCCCGGGTCCGCAGGAACGACGCCGGCCACCTCGTTGCCGCCGATGAGCAGGGTACTGTAGCTGCCGCCGTCGTCCTGGGGGTATTCGGTGACCTCATGCCCGAAAAGCTGCTGGAAGAAGCCGACGGCGGCCTGCGGCTCGGGCGTGAAGAGCTCCGCCCAGGCCAGCGCGCCCGGCTCGTTGAAGAGGTGGCTGCCGAAGTGGGTGCCGGCCTCCCAGATGCCCGTGGTCCCACCGCCTGGCGGAGAAAGGAAGCCAAGGACGCCGGTGTCGCCCACCTGCTCCGGCCCGAACTGTGCGGTTCCCCCGGCGTGCCGTGCCTCTTCGAGAAGGCCACGGGCGTCCTTGGCGGCGAAATAGACATTCCATTTCGCTGCTGTGCCTGCCTGCAGCTGCAGGGGGCTTTGCGGGGCAATCGTGGCCACGAGCTGCCCGTGGGCAAACGCCTGCGCGTAGCTGCGGCCATCCGGGGTGGGAAAGTCCTGGTAGGTCCAGCCGAAGATCCGGCCGTAGAAGTCTTTGGCGGCGGCAACATCCGGGGTCTGCAGGTCTGCCCAGCAGGGCTCGCCGTTGGCGTAGGTTGTGCGAACAGTCATCCGGTCAGGTTACCAACGCGATGCGCCGGCCAACACGGAAAGCCCGCTGCCGCACCGGTAATCCGGGCGTCAGCGGGCTCCGCAAAGTAAGCGGTCATCCGAAAACGGGTGGCAAGAGGAGATTCCGCACATTCCCTGCATCCGCGTAAGGGTTCCCGGCGGAATCAGTATGTGCAGTGGCGCCACAGCAGCCGGGCCTGGGACCACGGCAGGCTTGCGACAACTAGCCGATGCGACGGTTGTCTACCTCGTCGTCATCGTCATCCAAATCATCCGCGTACTTGTCCACATAAGCCGAATAGTCCGGTTCAACCGGCTCATTCGAGTAATGGCTCGTTGACCGACTGCCTGGGCCTGTCAGCTCGCGCTGAAGTGCCGAGTAGTCAGTGTTCGGGGAGTAGTACTTAATATCCCGAGCCTGCTTGGTAGCTTTTGCCTTTTGACGGCCGCGCCCCATGGCGTGACCCCCTTTTGTACTTGGACCGGAGGTGGTCACCTTGGCGATCGGTGAGGCCCCGGAATGTTTGGTCAATTTGTCGTACACCTAGATTACATGCTTTCGGCGGGCCCCGCTCGCCGCCGATCGGCCACGAGCGGCCTGTGGGGTACCATGACGCACCTCCTCCCGCGGGATTCCGGCATTTTTCTTCGGTAGAGTCACTTAACAACTGCAGATTTTGCCTGGCCGCCGGCGGGCCGTGGAACCAAAACCAGGAGGATGCGCACCAGTGAACCACCAGGACATCCCGCCCAAGCCCGCCTCCCCGCCCAACACCGGAAGCCTGCCAAGAATCCAGACCGGCGGCCCTTTTTCGGCACCCGCCCCTGAATCAGTCACGTGGTCCCAACAGCACCATGATCCTGCACCGGATCAGCATGCCAACAGGAAGCCGGCTTTGTGGAGGGCGTTCCTCATCGTCGTCATCGTGGCCGTTGCAGGCTCCCTGGCATGGCTTGCCCTCTGGCTGAATTCTTCTCCCGGCGGCGACACGGAGAAGAACCAGGCGCCAGCCGTGCTGCAGACTGCAGCGACGCCGCCCGCCACCCCCCAGCCACTCCCCCGCGACGGGATCGCGCCGGCGGCCTACGCTGTAGGCGACTGCTTCAAGGATTTCGATCCACAGGCGCTGGCCTCCACCGTGGTTGCCTGCGACACCGGCCACTCCGCGCAGCTCGTGGCCACCCTCCGCTATCCGGACAGCACTGCGTACCCGGGATCCGATGCCCTCAAGGCCAAGGCCCTGGAGGTATGCCAGGCGGCCAGGCTCGGACCCGCCGCAAAGCAGTTCCAACTCAACTACCAGCGCAGCTACCCCAGCTCCACCAGTTGGCAATCGGGCGACCGCAGGGTGGACTGCTACGTCACGGCCGACGGCGGCAACGTCATTAACGCGAGCGTGCTGCCCTGACGGTCAACCCGCCGGGACAGCACGCCCACCAGGCTGCGCCCGCCTGTTAGCCTTTCCGCCGCACCGACAGCCCGGAGCTCGGGGCGCCGGTCAGCGTGTCCACGTTATCGCTGGTGAGTTCGCCGAAGTCCGGCGCCGTGTCCACCAGGACGGTGTCGCCGTCGCTGATCTCGCCCGCAAGGATCGCTTTGGCCAGCCGGTCCCCAATCTCGCGCTGCACCAGGCGGCGCAGCGGCCGGGCACCGTAGGCAGGGTCGTAGCCGGACAGCGCCAGCCACGCCTTGGCGCCGTCGGTGACGTCCAGGGTGAGCCGCCGCTCATGCAGCCGCCGCCCCAGTTCCGCCACGTGCAGGTCCACAATGTGCGCCAGCTCCTCCACCGTGAGGGCGTCGAACAGCACCACCTCGTCGAGCCGGTTCAGGAACTCCGGCTTGAAGGAGGCGTTCACGGTTGCCATGACGGCGTTTCGCTTGGCTTCGGGATCCATGGTCTGGTCCACCAGGAACTGGCTGCCCAGGTTGGAGGTGAGCACCAGGATCACGTTGCGGAAGTCCACGGTGCGGCCCTGGCCGTCGGTGAGGCGGCCGTCATCGAGCACCTGCAGGAGGATGTCGAACACCTCAGGGTGCGCCTTTTCCACCTCGTCGAGCAGCACCACGGAGTACGGACGCCGACGGACGGCCTCGGTCAGCTGGCCGCCTTCCTCGTAGCCGACGTATCCCGGAGGCGCCCCGACCAGCCGGGCGACGCTGTGCTTCTCGCCGTACTCGGACATGTCGATGCGCACCATGGCGCGTTCGTCGTCGAACAGGAAGTCCGCCAGGGCCTTGGCCAGCTCGGTCTTGCCGACGCCGGTGGGCCCGAGGAACAGGAAGGATCCGGTGGGGCGGTTGGGGTCGCTGATACCCGCGCGGGCACGCCGGACGGCATCCGACACCGCGGTCACGGCCTTGGACTGGCCAATCAAGCGGGTTCCCAGCTCCTCTTCCATGTGCAGCAGCTTCTGGCTTTCGCCCTGCAGCATGCGGCCGGCGGGGATGCCGGTCCAGGCGGAGATGACCTCGGCGATGTCTTCCGCGGTTACTTCCTCGGCCACCATCTGGGCGGACTTATCAGTCACCGCGGCCTCGGCCTCGGCAGCGGCATTCAGCTCCCGCTCAAGGGCCGGAATTTCGCCGTAAAGGATCCGGGAAGCTGTTTCCAGGTCACCCTCACGCTGGGCCTTGTCAGCGGCGGAGCGGAGCTCGTCGAGCTTCGCCTTCAGGTCGCCCACCCGGTTGAGGCCGGCCTTCTCGGCTTCCCACCTGGCGTTCAGGGCGGAAAGCTCTTCTTCCTTGTCCGCCTTGTCGGCCCGCAGTGCGGCGAGGCGCTCCACGGACGCGGGATCCGATTCGCCGGCCAGCGCCAGTTCCTCCATGGTGAGCCGGTCCACCTGGCGCCGCAGCTGGTCGATTTCCTCCGGGGCGGAGTCGATCTCCATCCGCAGGCGGGACGCGGCCTCGTCCACAAGGTCGATGGCCTTGTCCGGCAGCTGGCGGCCCGAAATGTAGCGGTTGGACAGGGTGGCGGCCGCCACCAGGGCTGAGTCGGCGATGGACACCTTGTGGTGCGCTTCGTACCGTTCCTTCAGGCCGCGGAGGATGCCGATGGTGTCCTCCACGCTGGGTTCGCCGACGTAAACCTGCTGGAAGCGGCGTTCCAGCGCCGCGTCCTTTTCTATGTTTTCGCGGTACTCGTCCAGGGTGGTGGCACCGATCAGCCGCAACTCGCCGCGTGCCAGCATGGGCTTGAGCATGTTGCCGGCGTCCATGGAGGAGTCGCCGGTGGCACCGGCCCCCACCACCGTGTGGATCTCGTCAATGAAGGTGACGATCTGGCCCTCGGAGCCCTTGATCTCTTCGAGGACCGCCTTCAGGCGCTCCTCGAATTCACCGCGGTATTTGGCGCCCGCCACCATGGAGCCCAGGTCCAGGGAGATCAGGGTCTTGCCGCGCAGGCTCTCCGGGACGTCCTGGGCCACCATCCGCTGGGCCAGGCCTTCCACGACGGCGGTCTTGCCCACACCGGGCTCGCCGATGAGAACCGGGTTGTTCTTGGTACGCCGGGACAGGACCTGGACTACGCGCCGGATCTCCGAGTCACGGCCGATCACGGGGTCCAGCTTGCCGGCGCGGGCCATGGCAGTAAGGTCCGTGCCGTACTTCTCCAGCGCCTGGAAGGTGTTTTCCGGGTCCGGGCTGTCCACTTTGCGGTCGTTGCGGATGCCGGGAAGGGCAGCAAGGAGGGCTTCCCGGGAGGCGCCGGCGTCGCGCAGCGCGCGTGCCGCGGCGTCATTGCCGGCGGACAGGCCCACCAAGAGCACCTCGGTGGAGACAAAGCTGTCACCCAGGCGGTCAGCTTCCTCCTTGGCATGCTGGATCGCCTGCAGTGCGGGCCGGGACAGCTGCGCCTGCTGGCTGGAGCCCCCCGAGGTGGCGGGCAGGGCCTTGATGGCGCTGCTGGCCTGGACGCTGACGGAATCGGGATCCGCGCCGGCGGCGCGGAGGAGCGCAACGGCCACGCCCTCCCGCTGGTCCATCAGCGCTTTGAGGAGGTGGGCAGGTTCCACCTGGGGGTTGCCGGCTGTTGAGGCATTCATTGCCGCGGCCGAAAGAGCCTCCTGGCTCTTGGTGGTGAATTTGATGTCCAAAGAGAGCTCCTTTCGGGGGCTTGTTGACTAAGTTGAGTCTACTACGCTCAACTTTGGACGGCGAGGTCCACTTGCCATGTTTGCCCACGGCGAAACAGCTGTCCAGAGCCGGAGGTCCCCCGCGCGCAGGGCAGCGCCGCGGGGCGTTACGTCCCGTACACGGCCACGGCAGCGGCCTTGACCACGAAATGCACCGTCATGCCAGGGACAAGTCCCAGGTCCGCGGAGGCAGCGGGCGTGATGTCTGCCGCGAGGCTGCCGGCACGGACGCGGACCTGGTCCCCGTGCGGCTCCAGGTCCGTGATGGTGACGGTGAACGAGTTCCGCGGACTGCCGTGTGCGTCATCCAGGAACACGGAAACGGCCGACGGCGGGAAGACGGCGACGCCTCGACCGCCTGGCGTGCACAACAGCGCTGGTTCCCCGGAACCACCGGGCTCCTCTCCATGGCCGGCGATTTGCAGGCCCTCTTCGGTGCGCACGCCGGCCCCCTGCAGCGTTCCGGGAACGAAGTTCAGTCCGGCGAGGCCGGCGGCGAAGGAGCTGCGAGGCCGCTCCAGCACCTCCCGGGTGGGGCCTTCCTCGGCGATCCTGCCGTTTTCCAGGATGACCACCCGGTCCGCGAGGATCAGCGCGTCCAGGACGTCGTGCGTGACGATGATGGCCTGCCGCCCGGCAAGGATCCGTTTGAAGAGGCGGCGCAGCAGCGGAGCGGAGTGGATGTCCAGCGCGGCCAGCGGTTCATCGAGCAGCAGCAGAGCGGGATCGGCAGCAAGCGCCCGGGCCACGGCAACGCGCTGGGCCTGGCCGCCGGAGAGCTCGGCAGGGCGGCGGAGGGCGAGGTCTTCGGCCTCCACCTCGCGGAGCCAGCGCAGGGCCTGCTGCTTCGCCTCCCGTTTAGGCACTCCCGCGCTGCGGGGGCCAAAGGCGACGTTGTCCTCGGCGCTGAGGTGCGGAAAAAGCAGGGGTTCCTGGGCGAGAAGGGCGGTGCCCCGGGCATGGGGCGGCGTCCAGGTGCACTTTCCGCCGTCGAGGTCGAACAGGGTTTTGCCGTTGAGTTCGGCGCGGCCGCCGTCCGGACGCAGCAGGCCGGAGATGCCGGACAAGAGCGTGGACTTCCCGGCACCGTTGGGGCCCATCACGGCCACGGTTTCGCCCGGCCGGACGGTCAGTGCCACGTCGAAACCACGCGCGGGCACGGCTGCGTGGAACGAAAGCGTCACGGGACGTCCGCTCCTGCCGGTGCGGCCGCCGTCGTCCGTGATGCCGGGGCAGGACGGACCAGGGCGGGGCGCCGGTACGCGAGGGCCACCACTGCGACGGCCACGGCCACCAGCACCAGGGACAGGGCGACGGCGGCATCAGGGTCCGTCTCCCGCTGGAGGTAGATCTCCAGCGGCAGGGTCCGGGTGACCCCCTGCAGGCTCCCGGCGAACGTCAGCGTGGCACCGAACTCGCCCAGGCTCCGGGCGAACGACAGGACGGCGCCCGACGCAAGGCCCGGCAGGACGAGCGGCAGCGTGACGCGCCGGAAGACGGTGCCCGGACGGGCACCCAGGGTGGCTGCCACTGCCTCGTACCGCGAGCCTGAGGTCCGCAGCGCGCCTTCGAGGCTCACCACCAGGAAGGGCAGCGCCACGAATGTCTGCGCAAGGACAACCGCCGTGGTGGAGAAAGCGATCTGCAGGCCAAGTACATCCAGCGTCTTCCCCAGCAGACCCTGCCGGCCGAACGTGTACAGCAGTGCGATCCCGCCCACGACCGGGGGAAGAACCAGGGGCAGGAGCACCAGGGACCGCAGCAGGCCCTGCAGGCGGAACGTATCCCGGGCCAGGACCAGCGCCAGCGGGACGCCCAGCACCACGCACAGCAGGGTGCTGGCCGCCGCGGTCCGCAGGCTCAGGCCGAGCGCCGTCAGCGACGGCTCCGACGTCACCAGCGGAACGAAGTGCCCCCAATCCACCTTCAGCACCATGGCCAGCAGCGGAAGCACGACGACGACGGCCGCCAGGACGGCAAGGACGCGGACCCAGCCGGGGATGCCGGAGTACGCCGGTGCCGGGGTGCGTGTCTGTACCGCCCGCTGCGCGGCCACCCCTTTCCCTGTCATTTGCCGCTTCCGCCGGCGGTGGCGGGCGGCCCGAATCCTGCTGCGGCGAGGACCTTCTGGCCCTCCGGGCCCGTGACCATGTTGATGAAGGCCTGTGCCGTGGCCCGGTTCCGGCCGTCGGCCACGCCAACAATCGGATAGGTGTTGACCGCGCTGCCCGCTTCGGGGAACTGGATGCCTGCAACCCTGGACCCGGCGCCCTTGATGTCCGTGCCATAGACCAGCCCGGCGTCGGCCTCCCCGGAGATGACCTTGCCCAGGACGTCGGTGACCGCGTTTTCCTCGCTGACGGGATTCAGCGTGACACCCGCCGCGCCGGCCGCCTTGGCTGCGGCGGCCCCGCAGGGGACCTGCCTGGCGCAGATGACCAGCCTGGTGCCCGGCCGGGCCAGGTCCTTCAGCGATTGGATACCGGACGGGTTGCCAGGCGGTACTGCGATGGCCAGGGTGTTGGTGGCGAAGTCTTTCGGCGCGCCGTCCGCGAGGCGCGCGTCTTCCACCTTCTGCATGTTGGCGGCGTCTGCCGAGGCAAAAACGTCCGCAGGGGCGCCCTGGCTGATCTGGCCGGCAAGGTCCGAGGACCCCGCGAAGCTCAACGTGACAGTGGTTCCCGGATTCTCGGCTTCGAAGCTCCGGGCAAGCTGGGTGAAGGTTGCTTTGAGGGAGGCGGCAGCGAAGACGGTGATGGTGCCGCCCGGCGTGGAGCCGGCGCCGGCATTCGGGGCGCCCGTATTCGGGGAGCCGGCGTCCGCGGCACACCCGCTGAGTGCCGCCGGAAGGACGAGGCCCAAGGCAAGCATGGCGGCGGCAAACCGCGGCTTCAGGATGGAAACATGCCGGCTCATGCGGTAGCCCTGCCCTTCGGGGACTCGATGATGACGGTGGTTGCCTTGACTACGGCGGTGGCCACGGAGCCCGGCTCAAGGCCCAGCTCGCGCACAGCCTCGCTGCTCATCAGCGAAACCACCCGGAAGGGCCCGCACTGCAGTTCCACCTGCGCCATGACTTTGTCCGTGATGACATTGGTTACCAGCCCCACGAACCTGTTCCGGGCGGAACTGCCGCCGCTTTTCGGATCATCGGGAAGCTGGGCCAGTTTCTGTGCGTGGGCGGCAAGCTCCAGGCCGTCGACGGCGAGCCGCCCGCTGGGGTCACGGAGCGGTGTGAGCGTTCCGTGCTCTGTCCAGCGGCGCACCGTATCGTCGCTGACACCCAGGAACCGGGCGGCTTCGGAAACGCGGATAAGGGCCATGAGCTGATCCTAGTCCGCAGATGCGGCAGCGGGAACTGCATTGAGACGCACATGGAGGTGGGCCACGCCTGCGGATAGCCGCCCGGCGAAAAGACCGACGGCACTAGACTCCTTCCATGGCCATCTACATCGACCCGCCACTGTGGCCTGCACACGGAACGCACTTTTCGCACCTCGTCTCGGATGCGTCGCTGGACGAGCTGCACATGTTCGCCGCCGCAGCGGGGATCCCCGAAAGGGCGTTCGACGGCGACCATTACGATGTGCCGGAACGCCGCTTTGACGATCTCGTGGCCGCCGGCGCGGTCTCCGTGGAGGCACGGGTGCTGGTCCGCAAGCTCATTGCCAGTGGCCTGCGGATCCCGGCCCGCCGGCGGAACAAGTCACTGAAGGTGCCCCTGCTGAACCGCTGGGAGGCCATCATGCCCGGCCACGACGCGCTCTTCCTGGACCTGCTGGACCGGTGGAGCGAACCCCACCGCCACTACCACGGGAGCACCCACCTGCTCTCCGTGCTGGAGGCGCTGGACCTGCTGGCCGAGCCAAATGAGCCACCGCGCACCGTCCTGCTGGCGGCCTGGTTCCACGACGCCGTGTACCGCGGCGCAGCCGGCCGCGACGAGGAGGAATCGGCCCGGCTTGCAGAAGTACGCCTCACCGACGCCGGCCTGCCGGAGGCAGAAGTGGCGGAAACGGCGCGGCTGGTGCGTCTCACCTCGGACCACCGCCCCGCACCGGGCGACCACGACGGCGCGCTCCTGTGCGACGCGGACCTTTCAATCCTTGGCACCGGGCCGGACGAGTACGCCCGCTACGTAGCCGCCGTGCGGAAAGACTACGCCCACATCGGTGACGCCGACTTCGCAGCCGGCCGCACCGCCGTCGTTTGCCACCTGCTGGAACTGGACCCGCTGTTCCACCACCGGCGCGCCCGGGAACTGTGGCTGGACGCCGCGCAGCGCAACCTAAACGGCGAGCTTGCCTGAACGCCTGCGGCTGCGTGGCCGACGTGCCTAGCGGTACGTCCTGACGGGGTAGGTCCTGGCAAACGGCGTATTGCTGGGCACGATCTGCTTGCCGAGCGGCATCAGGGACACCGGGATGAGCTTGAGGTTGGCGATGGCCAACGGGATGCCAACGATCGTCACAGCCATGGCGAACGCTGTCACCACGTGCCCGATCGCGATCCAGATCCCGGCCACCAGCAGCCAGATCACGTTGCCCAGCAGCGAAAAGACCCCCGTGCCGCCGGGCTTGTCCACCACCATCCGGCCGAACGGCCACAGGGTGTAGGCGGCGATGCGGAACGAGGCGATGCCCCACGGAAAGGTGACGATCAGCAGGCAGCACACCACGCCCGCCAGGAAATAGCCCAGTGCGAGCCACAGGCCGCCGAAAACCAGCCAGATGATGTTCAGGAGTGTCTTCATGCACCCATTCTGCCCCTACCCCTCCGACAAAAAGGTGGGGGACTCCCCTGATCCTGCCCTGAAACTGCTCCCCTGCACTGCGTAGGGGCGGCAGGCGCCCCTAGACTGTGGCGGCCGCTTTGGCGGCGTTCACGAAGGCACGGATCTTTGCCGGGTCCTTCACGCCGCGGGACGCTTCAACGCCGGAGGAAACATCCACTCCCCAGGCGTGCGCGGCCATCGACGCGTGGCCCACGTTTGCGGCGTCCAGGCCGCCGGCGAGCAGCCAATGCCGCCCCTGGAGCACGGGCAGGGCCGCAACGGAGGCGTAATCCCAGGACTCCCCCGAGCCCGGCACCGCGGCATCAATCAGGAGCATGTCCTCGCCCCAGTCCTCGAACTCATCCTGGGCGGCACCCATGGTGATGGCCCTGACCAGCTTCATGCCGGCGTCGTGCACTGTTGCCACGTCACCCCGGGACCGCGTGCCATGCAGCTGGATCCAGTGCAGCCCCGCAGCGCGGGCAATGGCGATGGCGTCAGCCACGGGCTCGTCGCGGAACACCCCGATCCGGGAGACGTCCCCGGGGACTGCCGCCAGCAGGGAGGCCGCCTGCGACGGCGAGACAACGCGGGGGCTGGCGGTGAGGACAAACCCCACGGCGTCCGCCCCGGCATCCACGGCTTCGCGCACCGACTCGGGCGTGCTGAGACCACACACTTTGACGAACATTCCCGGCTCCTTCAGGCTGTTTTCGCGTTGACCCCCCGCAGGAGAGTAGCAGGGACTCGGCCCAACTGCGACGCCGGCCACATGGGGAACTAGGCTGGGCTGATGCAGATCATCCGCTTCGCAGAGCTCAAGGCCGAACCGTGGCGCAACGGCGGCGGCGTGACCCGGGAAATCGCACGCCAGGAATCCGAAGACGGTGGCTGGGACTGGCGGGTGAGCATCGCGGACGTGGCGAAGGCGGGTGACTTCTCCGTCTTCCCCGGCATGGAACGCGTGCTGACGGTCATCGAAGGGGAACTGCTGGTCCTCACCGTGGACGGCGCCGGGCACGCGATGGAAAAGTACCGCCCGTTCCGGTTTGATGGCGGCGCTGCCACTTCGGCGGAGCTGCCTACCGGGGACATCAGGGACCTCAACGTCATTACCCGCGCGGCCGCCTGCAAGGGCTTCACCTCCATCATCGAGCTGTCCAAAAAGCGCGCCCACCCGCTTTTCGAAGGGCAGCTGGGGGTGCTGCTGCAGGGGCAGGCCGTGGTCAGCGAAGCCGGCGCGGAGCCGGTGGATCTGGGCCGGTATGACGCAGTGACCGGCTCGGACGAGGACTCCCCCGAGATCCTGGGCCGCGGCTTCCTGGCCGTCGTGTCGGTCGATCCGGTCCAATCCGCGCCCTAGCCCTCAGCGGGTGGTGAGGTTCGGCACCAACGCTGGCAGCCCGCCGCCGCGCCTTGCTATTTTGGAATCCAAGGCTCCGCACCCGAGCCTCCGGACGACGGTTCAGTACCCGGCACGCGACAAGACTGGCCAAAGGAACCGGTCATGTCGTGGTTAATCCTCATTCTTTCGGGAGCCCTCGAGGCCGTGTGGGCAGCCGCCCTGCACCGGGCCTTCCAGGCCTCCGGACGCCAGCGCCTCGCTCCTGCCGCCCTGTTCCTCGCCGCCGTTGCGGCAAGCACGGGCGGCCTTGCCGTCGCAATGCGGTCAATTCCCACAGGGACCGCATACGCGGTGTGGGTGGGCGTGGGCGTTGTGCTCACCTCGGCCTACGCCATGGCCACCAGGGTGGAACGCCCGACGGCGGCGCGGCTGTTCCTGTTGTCCGGCATCGCCGCGTGCGTGGTGGGCCTGAAGGTGGTGGCGTGATGGCACCGCGCACCCTTCCGTGGCTGGTGCTGTTGGCATCCGCTGTCCTGGAGGCCGTCTGGGCCACGGCCCTGGGCCTGTCCGACGGTTTGAGCAGGCCGCTGCCCACCGCCGTCTTCGCCGTCACCGCCACCCTCAGCATGCTGGGGCTGGGCATGGCCATCCGCAGGATTCCCCTGGGCACCGCCTACGCCATCTGGGTGGGCGTCGGCGCCGCGCTGACCGTGGGCTGGGCCATGGCCACCGGGGTGGAACCTTTCAGCACCGTCAAACTGTTGTTCATCGCGGGCATAGTGGGCTGCGCGGCGGGACTCAAGGCACTGCCGGCCGGAGATAACGCTCCGGCTGCGCGCAGCAGTGACTAGGCTTTTGCCATGGACTCCCCCGAGATCACGCAGGCAGTGGATGCCCTGCGCCACCGGTTGGCGCCCGGGACGCGCGTGATCATTGGCATTGCCGGCGCGCCGGGGTCCGGAAAGTCCACCTTCGCCGCCTGGCTGCAGGAACAGTTCAGCCCCGGGATTTCCGTGGTGGTACCGATGGACGGGTTCCACCTGGGCAACGCAATAATTGACGGCACCCCGCTGCGGCAGCGCAAAGGAGCCATCGATACGTTCGACGGCGGTGGCTACCTTTCGCTGCTGCGCCGCCTGGTGCGCCGGGACGAGGACGTGGTGTACGCGCCGGAGTTCCGCCGCACCATTGATGAGCCCGTAGCCGCCTCCATCGCCGTCCCCGCCGACGTTCCGCTGGTAATCACCGAGGGCAACTACCTGCTGGCGGAGCAGGGGCCATGGAAGGAAGTGCGGGCCCAGCTGGACGAGGTATGGTTCCTGGAAACGCCGCCTGCGCTCCGGCTGCAGAGGCTGGTGGACCGGCATGTGTCGTTCGGGATGGACCGGGAAGCAGCGGTCGCCTGGGCGAACGGACCGGATGAGGCAAATGCCCGGTTGATCCAGGCCACCCGCCCGGCCGCCCACCGCATCATCCCCTGGCTGTAATTCTCAAAGCAGGAAACGACACAGGAGCACCCATGGCAAACGCACCCACGGACCGCAACGGCACCGGACCCGGCAGCACCGTCCAGCTCGGCGACGGATTCGCCGTCAGCCGCCTCGGCTTCGGCGGCATGGCCCTCACCCCCGTTTACGGCGAGGTGGATCCCGCCGAAGCACTGCGCACACTGCACCACGCGGTTGACGCCGGCGTCAGCTTCATCGACACAGCGGACATTTACGGCGGCGGCAGCAATGAGGAGCTGATCTCCCAGTTGCTCAAGGAACGGCGGGACGAGGTCCAGCTCGCCACCAAGTTCGCGCTGGTAGGAACCCCAACAGACGGTTACACGGACATCCGCGGCGACGCCGGGTACGTCCGCCAGGCCGTGGAACGGAGCCTGCAGCGGCTGGGAACCGAGGTGATCGACCTCTACTACATGCACCGCCGGGACGTCCGCGTGCCCATCGAGGAAACCGTGGGCGCCATGGCCGAGCTGGTGAACCAGGGAAAGGTCAAGCACCTTGGCCTGTCCGAGGTGACGGCGCAGGAACTGCAGGACGCGTCGGCGGTCCACCCGATCGCCGCCGTCCAGAGCGAATGGTCCATCTGGAGCCGGGACGTGGAACGCAACGTGGTACCCGCCGCAGCCGCACTGGGCGTGGGCTTCGTCCCCTACTCCCCGCTGGGCCGCGGTTTCCTCACGGGCACCGTTGACACGGCAAGCCTTGGCGCCAAGGACTTCCGCCGGAACATCCCGCGCTTCGCCCCCGACGCCGCCAGCGCCAACCAGGCCGTTGTGGATGCCGTCAGGTCCGTCGCGGACCAGCTCAACGCCACGCCGGCGCAGGTCGCCCTCGCCTGGCTGTTCGCCCAGGGCAGCCGACTCGGCCTGCCGGTCGTCCCCATCCCGGGCACGCGCAAGGCCGCCCGCATCGACGAGAACCTCGGCGCGCTGGCCCTGGACCTCACCCCCGCCCACCTGGAGGTCCTGGATGCGGCCTCGGACGCCGTCGTCGGATCCCGCTCCGCGAACCCCACGTGGGTGTCTGAAGGACGGGAATAAGCGCCTTCCCCACGCCCGGCAGTTTCCACCCCAACCCAAGGAGCACCATGCCTGCCATCGTCCACTTCGAAGTCCAGATCGATCCGGCCCGCCGCGACGACGCCGCCAAGTACCTCTCCGAAACCCTTGCCGCCACCCGGGCATGGCCCGGCAACCAGGGCATCGAAGCGCTGGTTGATGACGCGGACCCCTGCCACATCCTGGTGGTGGAAACCTGGGCAACCACGCAGGACCACGACGACTACGCGGCGTGGCGGAAGACGCCGGAAGGCAAAAGCGGGCTCCATGAGATCCTCGCCGCCCCGCCGTCCAAGCAGGTGTACTCGACCACCATGCCGCTCGACCTGCAGCCCTCCCGGGACTGAAGCCCATGGACTCACTTCTTTACGACCTGCCGGCACTCACCGTCCGCAGCATCTCCGTCAGCCAGATGGACAACAACGTGTACCTGCTGACCGCCAAGGAAAGCGGCGCGCAGGTGCTCATCGATGCCGCCGACGACCCTGCCGCCATCAGGCAGCTGCTGGCCGACGGCGCCGCGGACACCAGTGCCAAGGCACACCTGGCCCTGATCGCCACTACGCACCAGCACTGGGACCACGTGCGGGCACTGAAGGAGCTGGTGGAGGCAACTTCCGCTCCAACCGCCGCCGGGGCTGACGACGCCGATGCGTTGCCTGTTCCGGTGGAGCGGCCGCTTGGGCACGGGGACAAGGTAGCCGTGGACGGCTTTGAGCTGGTGGCCGTGCACCTGCGCGGCCACACCCCCGGCTCCATCGCCTTTGTCTACGAGGACCCGGAAGGCCCCCCGCACATCTTCTCCGGGGACTCGCTGTTCCCCGGCGGGGTGGGCAATACGCAGAAGGATCCGGAGCGGTTCAACCAGCTCCTGTCCGACGTCACCGGGCGGTTGTTCGACGTTTACCCGGACACCGCGGTGGTGCATCCCGGCCACGGCAAGCCCACCACTCTGGGGGCCGAGCGGCCGCACCTTGACGAATGGCGGGCCCGAGGCTGGTAGGAGGGCCTTAAACGCATCGAGTGCTCCGCAGTTGTCGTTTAGACGCGTCATAACGACAACTGCGGAGCACTCGATGGATTGGCTGGGCCTTATGAGCGGCTGCGGCGCTCGTTCGACGCAGGGGCGGATGCGCGGCGGGGGCCGCTGCGGGCCGGGCGGCCTGAACCGCCGTTACCTGAGCCGGCGTTACCGGAACCGTAGGACCCGCCGGACGTACCGCCCGTGTTGGAGGACCAAACAGCTTTGCTGCCGCCGGTGGCTGCAGCGCGCTGCCCGGTGGCCGGGCGGCCGCTGCGCTGGCCACCGCCGGAGGCGCCCCGTCCACCAGATGCGGGACGTCCGGTGCCGCCACGCGGAGCGGCACTGCGGGTGATCCTGGAATCGCCGCGGCCCTCTGCTGCACGTCCGTCGGATCCGCGGCCGGCCGATGAGCGGCCACCTGCTGCGGGGACGTCGTTGCGGTGGGTGCCGGCAGCCGTGGCGCGGCCGCGGGCGTTGCGGCGGGCAGCCGCTGCGGCTACTGCGCGGTCCTCGTTCTGCTCGGCGTTGCGGTCGAATGCCGCGCGGGCCTCGGTGCGGCCTTCGAAGGCAACGGCGCGGCGCTCGGCGCGGGTTGCGTCACTGCGGGCGGGTTCGGCCGAAACCTTGCCGCGCCCACCACGTCCGCCACGCCCCCCGGTGGTGGGGGCAGCCTGGCGGCGTGCGCGCTTGCGCTCAGCGTTGGCACCGGTGGAGGTGCCGCCGCCCTGCTTGGGAGCCTTGGCGGCCAGCAGCGCGGCACGGGTGCGGGGGTCAACCTTCTCGGCGATGTCGCCGACGAGCTCGGCCACGATGGGTGAGGTGGCGGTGACGCGCTCGAAGCTGACGTCGACACCGGCGGCCTTCATGAGCTTCTTGACGTCGGACTGCTGCTCGGGGAGCGTCAGGGTCACCACGGTGCCGTCGGAACCGGCACGCGCGGTACGGCCGGAACGGTGCAGGTACGCCTTGTGCTCGGTGGGCGGGTCCACGTGGATCACCAGTTCGACGTCGTCGACGTGCACACCGCGGGCGGCGACGTCGGTGGCCACCAGGACGCGGACGTCACCGTTGGAGAACTCGGCGAGGTTACGGTCGCGGGCGTTCTGCGACAGGTTGCCGTGCAGGTCCACGGCGGGGATGCCCGCGTCGGTCAGCGTCTTGGCCAGCTTCCGGGCGTGGTGCTTGGTCCGCATGAACAGGACGCGGCGGCCGGCGCCGGAGGCGAGCTCCACGATCAGCTGCTTCTTGACGGTCTGGTCGTTGACCACCAGCACGTGGTGCTCCATGGTGGTCACCGCTGCCTGCGGGTCATCCACGGAGTGGGTCAGCGGGTTGGACAGGTAGCGCTGGACGATCTTGTCCACGCCGTTGTCCAGGGTGGCGGAGAAGAGCAGCCGCTGGCCCTGGCTGGGGGTCATGTCCATGAGCTTCTTGACCACGGGCAGGAAGCCGAGGTCGGCCATGTGGTCGGCCTCGTCCAGGACGGTGATTTCCACGGCCTCGAGGGTGAGGATGCGCTGGCGGATCAGGTCCTCCAGGCGGCCGGGGCAGGCGATCACGATATCGACGCCGGCCCGCAGCGCCTTCTCCTGGCGTGCCTGCGAGATGCCGCCGTAGATCACGGTGGTGTTCAGCCCGGCGGCCTTTGCCAGCGGCTCGATGGTGGCGTTGATCTGGGTTGCCAGTTCACGGGTGGGTGCCAGGACCAGGCCCATGGGGCGGCCGGGCTTGCGGAAGTGCTTGGCTTCCCGCTCAGCGAGTCTTGCTACAAGCGGGATGGCGAAAGCGATGGTTTTACCGGATCCGGTCCGGCCGCGGCCCAGGACGTCGCGTCCGGACAGCGTGTCCGGAAGGGTCTTCACCTGGATGGGGAACGGTTCAACGATTCCCTGCGCGGAAAGGGTGTCTGCAAGGGCCTTGGGAGTACCGAGGGCAGCAAAAGTAGTCATGTAGTTTTTTACGGTCTTTCTGGCGGTATCCGGGCGGATATCGGCCCCCGATGCCGGTTGGACCAGGGGTTTCGCCGAAGAAAAGTCAGGTGATCAACCGGGCGCTGTAAATAGGACAGCCGGCCGGGACCAAATGGAACGCGTTCATCGACGCAGGATGTGCCTCTCACATGAAAAAAGCCCACTCCCTGGAAGGAACTCCAGATCCGGAGCAGGCGGCATCACTGCACATCAAGTTCCTCCAGTCTAGCATCCCGCCGCCCGCACCGGTTTCCGGCGTTGCCATCGACGGCCGGGCGGGGCAGTGTTGACGCATGAACGAACACCCCGGCCAGCAACAGGACACGCAGCAGCATGGGCCACAGGACGGTCCAGACGGGCATCAGGCGCACGACGGCGGTGGCAGGGAGGGCGCCGTCGGCAGCATGGGCGCCGCAGCAGTCTGGGACGAGCGGTACCGCAGCAAGACCCGGCTCTGGAGCGGTAAGCCCAACCCCCAGCTGGTCCGTGAGGCCGGTGGCCTGCGTCCGGGAAGGGCGCTCGACCTGGGCTGCGGCGAAGGTGCCGATGCCATCTGGCTTGCGCGGCAGGGCTGGTCGCTGACCGCCGTCGACGTGTCAGCCGTCGCCCTGGAACGGGCGCGTTCGCATGAACTGGCGGAACTGGCGCTGGAACGCGTGCAGCCCTCCAGCGCGGACATCGGCAGCCGGATCAGCTGGCAGCTGGCGGACCTGGCCCAGTGGCAGCCGGAGGCTTCCTACGACCTGGTCACGTCCCAGTTCCTGCACTCCCAGGAACTCGACTGGCGGATCCCGCTGAGGGCAGCCGCCGGAGCCGTCAAGCCCGGCGGCACCCTGCTGGTGGTGGGTCACCACCCGGACCAGCTGCCGCCCTGGGGCGCCAACCTCCATCAGCATCGCGACATGCTCTACACGGGTGAGCAGCTGGTGCGGGAGCTCGGTCTGGACGGCGGCGACTGGCAGATTGAGGTCCTCACCAACCGGGAACGGCCGGCGACGGGGCCGGATGGCCAGGAAGCGGTCATCGCCGACGTCGTCCTGCGCGCCACCCGCCTCGCCTGACCGCCTCAGGCCTTGCCGGCAATGACCCTCGGCGCCACCAGTGCCGCGGCCACCCCGATGGCCGCGGTGAAGGCGAACACGCCGGCGAAGGACTGGACCGCCGTCGTAAATGCCGCGAAGACAATCCCCGTGGTGGCCAGGGACAGCGCCCCGCCCAGGGAATCTGAAATGGACATGGCGGAGCTGTTGAACCCTTCGTTTTCCTTGGTGGACAGGGCCAGGGTCATCACGCTCAGGCGCGGGTAGAGCAGGCCCATTCCGCCGCCGGCCAGCACCCACCCGGCGATCGCAACGGCTGCCGGCCAATGCAGCGCCGTGGTGGCAAGGGCCAGGAGCACTGCCGCAAGGACCATGAGCGCCCCGCCCTGGACTGCGCTCCGATGCGGCAGCCGGGACCCGAGCCGGCCCTGCACCGCTGCGGCCCCGGCCCAGGCGAGCGCTCCCCCGGTCAGGGTCAGGCCCGCGAGTGTGGGCGGGAACGCGAACTGGTCAATCAGAAGGTAGGGAAGATACACCTCCGCACCGAAGAAGGACGCGGACGCGAGCCCGCGTGCCAGGATGACGCTGGGGAGCCCGCGGCGGGCGGCGAGGGTGCCGGCGGGAACCAGCGGCCGGACGGCCACCAGGGCAAGCACGACGGCGGCGCACGCCAGCAGCGCCGTGGCGGCCGGCATCGCCGGGATGCTGACATCCGCGGAGAGGTTGAGCCCCAGCACCGCGAGCGCGGCGAGCGCCGCCCACCCGAGCCGGCGGATGGCCCAGGGCGGCGCAGCAACCCGTGTCCCGTCAACCTCTTCAGGCTCGTCCAGGCCGCGCAGGACCGGCACGACCATCACCAGCGCGGGAATGACCAGTCCCACCACGCCCAGGAACACCCAGTGCCAACTGAAGACCTGGGCCACCACGCCCGCGGCGAAGGGGCCCACCAGCGACGGAACCACCCAGGCGGCGGAAAACGCGGCAAAGATCCGGGGGTGCAGCGGTCCGGGAAAGAACCGGGCCACCAGCACGTAAAGCGCCACGGTAAGGGCGCCGCCGCCGAGCCCCTGGACCAGGCGGCCCGAAACGAGCATGGGCATGGACACCGAACTTCCGGCGATCAGCAGGCCCAGCACGAACAATGCCACCGAGGCGTACAGCGGCATCGCCGGCCCGCGCCGGTCGGACCAGTTCCCGGCGCCCACCATGCCGATGACCCCTGTTGCCATCGGCCCGGCGAAGGCCAGGGCGTAGAGGCTTCCGCCGTCCAGTTCCCGGCTGACCAGGGGCATGATGGTGGTGACGGCAAGGGATTCGAAGGCGGCCAGGAATACCAGGGCGCAGGTCCCCACGGTCACCCAGAAATACGGGGGCCGGAAGATCCCGGTGGCCTGGTGGGCGGCCGGGAGGGTGGAGTCCTGCACGGCTTTTCCTAACCCACGAACCGGTCCCGGCCGGACCGGTAGCCGAAGACCGCAGCGAGCAGGCCCACCACCATGAACAGGACGCCCGCAGGAACGAACGACCCCGTGGCCTGGTGCAGCTGGCCGACCATAAGGGTTCCCGTGGAGCCCACCCCGTAGCCGACTCCCTGCATCATGCCGGACAGGTGCGCGGCGGTGTGCCCGTCCCGGGTCCGCAGCATGATCAGGGTCAGGGCGCAGGCGGTGAGGCTGCCCTGGCCCAGGCCCAGCAGGCCGGCCCACACCCAGATCAGGTTGAGCGGGCCGAGGATGCTGAGCACGAAGCCGCCACCGGTCATCAGCGCCACCACGGTGTTGATGGCGCGCTGGTCCCGGAACCTCGCGGCCAGCGCCGGCGCGAACAGCGAGCCCAGCATCTGCAGCACGATGCAGACGGCAACGATCAGTCCGGCGGTGGCCCCGTCAACACCCCGTTCACGGAGGATGGGTGCCAGCCACGCGAAACCGCTGAAGGACATCATGGCCTGCAGCACCATAAAGATGGTCACCTGCCAGGCAACCGGTGAACGCCACACATTGACTCCATCCCGGACCGCCTGGTGCCGGACAGTCCCCTGCCGCACGGCGACGGGAAGGAACAGGACAAGCACGACGGCGGCGGGAAGCGCCCACACCCACAGCGCCTTGGTCCACTCCCCCGTTGCCGTGTAGACCGGGTAGGTGAATCCGGCACCCAGCGCCGCGGAGGCGCAGATTGCGGTGGTGTAGAGGCCGCCCATGAGCCCGAGCCGGTGCGGGAAGTCGCGCTTCACCAGGCCCGGGAGGAGGACGTTGCATAGAGCAATTGCCGCACCGCAGGCTGCTGTTCCCACCAGGAGGGCCGGCAGGTGGCCGGCCCCACCCGTGCCTGCCCCGGCATCCACGGGCCGCAGCAGCAGGCCCGCGGTCAGTAATGCCATGGCGCCCAGCAGCACCCGCTCCGCACCAAACCGGCGGGCAAGGACCGGGGCCACCGGCGCGAACACGCCCAGGAGTGTCACGGGAACGGTAGTCAGCACCACCACGGACCAGCCGGGCAGCCCGGCCTTCGATGTCACTTCCGGCAGGACTGCGGACAGGCTGGAGAAGACGCTGCGAAGGTTCAGGCCGATCAGGACCAGGCACACGCCCAGGTAGGCCAGGGCGCGCCGGCCGCCCACCCGGGTGGGCTCCGCCGCCGGCAGTTCGTCGATCTCCGCATCAACCAGGGTGCTGGGGTTTACCAGGCTGCTGCCCGTCCGGGTCCTGCCCCCGGCCGCCGCGGGGCCGGCCGTGCCCCGTTGCTTCCCCGCTTCGGCATTCGTTGCGTCCATCATGCGCCCATTCTTGCAGGCGAGCGCCGAAGGGGAGTTTTCCACATAGTCACCCGCGCACCTTCCTCCATGGTGGCCTGATTCATAGGTTGTAACCAACCGCGGCCCGGCACCGGGCCGCACCTACCAACGGGAGCACCATGGAACCGACCCCGCAACCGTCCCCCCACCACCCAGCCGGGGAGAGCGCGCCTCCTCCAGCGCGGACCAGCCCGCCTCCCAACAATGCCGGAGCCAACAGCAAGGCCACGAACAGCCTGGTCATGGCGATCCTCGCTCCGGCCAGCATGTTCCTCACCGGCCCCGCCTCCATGTTCGCCATGTTGCTGACCTACCCCAGCCAGGGACCCTCCCCGAGGCCGTGGGCGACTCCCCTGGTGCTGTTCAGCCTGCCTCTCCTCTTCGCCTCGCTCGGTCTACGCCGCGCACTCCCAGCCCTGAAACAGTTGCCACGGGGATCAGGGAGTTGGTCCGCGGCGGCAGTTGCCCTCTGTATCTGCGGCCTGGTCTTCGCCCTGGCCCTCGGTCCGGCCCTCGACGTCATAGGCGTGTTCTGACCCCACGCAGCATTCCGGACACCAAGAGGCCGGGCCGTTCCGTCGGCGCTATTCTGGAAGGGATGAGCGAATCCCCTGAAAACCCCCAGCAGCCGCATGTCCCCAGGCCTGTCACGCCTGGAACCCAGGCCTCCTTTGGCACCTACGGAGGCCGCCCGGTCAGCTTTGTGCGCCGCGGTACCCGGCTGCAGGGCCGCCGGCAGGCTGCCTGGGCTGAGCACGCCGAACGGTGGGCAATCAACGTTCCGCGGCACGTGGCCAACACCTCGGTCCACCCCGACTACACTTTTGACGCCACGGCAGAGTTCGGGCGCCAAGCCCCGCTCATCGTCGAAATCGGCTCGGGCCTGGGCGACGCCATCTGCCATGCAGCCGAGCAAAACCCGGGCACGAATTTCCTGGCGGTGGAGGTCTACACTCCGGGGCTGGCCAACACCATCATCAAGATCAACAGCCGGGGCCTGGACAACGTGCGCGTGGTGGAGGCAAACGCTCCGGAAGTGCTGGCAACCATGCTGCCCGAGGGCTCTGTCAGCGAACTGTGGGTCTTCTTCCCGGATCCGTGGCACAAGTCGCGGCACCACAAGCGCCGCCTCATCCAGCCAGGGTTCGCGGAACTGGCAGCACGGGCGCTGAAGCCGGGCGGCCTGTTCAGGATTGCCACTGACTGGTCCAACTATGCCGTCCACGTCAGGGACGTCATGGCAGGCTCAGAGGATTTCGAGAACCTGCACACCGGTGAGCGCCGGGGGCCCGAAAGTCCGTTGACTCAGGTGTGGCAGTCCGGCGTCGAATCCGTTGTGGGCGGAGCTCCCGTCCGCGAGGGGCGCGCTCCGGTGAGCACGGAACACACCGGCCCCAATGAAGGGGTGGACGAAACCGGTGGCTGGGCCCCGCGGTTCGAAGGCAGGATCAGGACCAGCTTCGAGGCAAAGGCCCACGAGGCGGGCCGGATGATTTTCGACCTCTGCTACCGCCGCCGCTGAGCATCCCCCTGTGCAGGGCCGGTGAATCTGTCCGGTCCAGGTCAGGCGACGTTGATGGACGCCACGATTTCCTTGAGCATGTCCACCCGGGGTTCCGCCTCGGGGTTCAGGTACGGCCAAATGACCACAAGGCCAATGAACCGCCCGTTTTCCCATACGCCCACCGTGGCCGCCACCTTGGCGGCTCCGCCGTCGTGGTCATACCCCACCACCACTGCGTATGCGGCCTTGCCGGGCAGCTTCAGCTCGCCTTCGGCCAGGAGGGTGCCGCCCCGTTCCTCGAGGTAGAACCCTGACATCAGGTGGGCCCAGCCGTTGGCCTGGGGCGCGTCCTGCACGGAGGTGTCGTCCTTGATCACAGTGACCAGGACGCCGCCCACCAGGCCATACTGCTCGGTGTTGGGGCCCGCGGCGGAATCATCCAGGACCTGCGTGTGCTCGGGGAAGTCTGCGGTGAAGCCCAGCGGGGATTCGATGTGCACTGACATAGGTTTCAGAGCCTCTCGAGCTTGGTGTCGTTGGGGACCTTATAGTACGTGGACACATTGGTGATGGCCTGGTTCTCGGTGCTGACCTTGACCTCGCCCACCTTGACATCGAACCCTGCCTCATTGGATGCGGTCACCACGGAGTTCACCTGGACGGTGGCGGAGCCGGCCTCGTACAGCGTGGCTGCGTCACGGGCGGCGCCGGCGTCATTGCCCAGCGCAACGTTGCGCAGGTAGCTGTCGATGACGGGCCGGTTCTCCGGGGAGTAGTCGACATCGATCTTGACGGTGCCCTGGGTTCCTGCCGTCACGGTGGAATCGAACTTGGCGGCTTCGGACTTCATGCCTGATGTGACGCCCTGGGCCATGGTCCCGTCCATCGACACGGACACTGAATCGATGTTGTTGGCCTTGTCCATGTTGACCTGCAGGCCGGCCTTGCCGGAAGCTTCAAAGACCCGGCCGTCCAGCTTGAGCTGGCCCTGCGCGGAGACCTCCCCACTGGCGGTGGAGGTGCCGTCCGTCAGGTTCCGCTCGTAGGACAGATCCAGCTTGGCGCCCCCGGAGGCCGTGCCGGACTCGCCCGACGCATCCAGCGAGAACGTTCCCTTGGCCTTGTCCATCTGCCCGGTGGAACCGTTGTCCCTGGCGGCGTCGTTGATGGTGTCCAGGACGTACCCGGGAGGATTTCCGGCCACATCCCTGATTTCACCGATGGTGTCCGGCGGGAGGTCACGGTACATCTGCCCGCGGGCGGCCATGGCTTCCGCCAGGCTGCCGAACGTGTACTCGCGGGAGACTTCCCCGGTCATCGTGGCCCCCACGGTGCCGCTGGTGTCGTTGACTCCCAGGCCCAGGTTTCCATACACCTTCACGGTGGCGGAGCCGTCGGCGTTTTCCACCACTTCGGTTCCCACCTCGGCACCGCCGTGGACCCAGGCAACCCGGGCTTCGATGGAGGCTTTGCCCGTCTCCGTGTAGATCGGGGTATCCGCCCTGGCCAGCTCCTGCAGGTGCTTCTTGGCCAGTTCCTGCGCGGCTGCGGGGATACCACCGTCCATGCGCATGAGGTCATCGGCGAAGGGACCGTCGGCGCCCTCGCCCTCGATCAGGTAGGCGCGGTCGGCGTCGGACAATCCGGCCCACCACTTTGCCTGTTCTACCGGGGTGGCATCGAGCATCCGGCCCAGCCCCGTTTCCAGCTCCCGGCGGTGTTCAGCGGCAGCCCGGGCGGCTTCGGCCTTTTCCTGGAACCACTCACGGGCCTGCGAGGCCAGGGAGGTGAGCCGGTCCCACGTGCTGGTGCCGGAGCCGCCGGTGCCGGCAGTGGAGGCTTTCTCCTGCTCGTCGGCCTGCTTCATCAGGATCTTTGAGTTCTCCCGCAGGGTGGCAACCACTTTGTCCAGGCTGGGCCGGTGGCTGGCGCTCCATTCCTGGCGGAAGCGTTCCCCGTCGCGGCCCTTCCACGGCGCCGACTGGATCTGGCTGTGCAGGGAGCCGGCGCGGCTGCTCAGCAGGGACGCTGCCTGGTCCGCCGCTTTGGCCAGCGCCCGCAACTGGCTGATGTCTGCGCCGTAAAAAGTCATGGTTCCCCCGGGAAATGTGCTTATGTGTCAATCGCTGGTCCTTATGGTTGCACAGGTGGCGTATCCGGACGATGGGCATCCCTCCCCATGGCCCGGGGATGGCCCGCGAACTGTTCCCCGCCCGGCCGGCGTGGGACGATTGGCCTTGTAGGAAGGGCACGCACGCCAGCGCATTACCGCGCCTGTCCAAAGGAAAGACGATCAAAGAAGAACTGAAGCAGGTTGTTGACAAGGCCGAGGATGTCACCAATTCCCGGGTCCTTGAGTTCCTGGCCAGGGCCGGGTTCGCGGTCAGCGGCATCCTGCACCTGCTGGTGGGTGCCATCGCGATCCGGCTTGCCATGGGCGGCACCGGGCACGCCGATTTCAGCGGCGCCGTGTCCGAGCTGGCCACCACGCCCGTGGGTCCGTTCCTGCTGTGGGGAAGCTTCGCGGCCTGCTCGGCATTGTCACTCTGGCAGGCCGGCGACGCCATTTTCGACTTCAACCACCAGGCCACCAAGAAGAAGGTCAAGAACAAGGCCAAGGCAGCCCTGCAGGCAGTCGTGTATGCCGTGCTCGCGCTGACAGTGTGGCACTTCGCCACCGGTACCGGCACGGGCAACGACAATGGGAAGGCCACCAGTGACTTCACCATCTCCATGATGGCCGCACCGGGCGGCATGGCCGTGCTGATCGTGATCGGCCTGGCAGTCGCTGTCACGGGGGTGGCCTACGGCATGCGGGGCCCGAAGCGGAGCTTTGAGAAGCAGTTGCGGATGCCGGCCACCGATACAGCCAAAAAGGCAGTGCTGTCCCTGGGTATTGCCGGATACCTGGCCAAAGGCCTGGTGCTGCTGCTGACCGGACTGCTCATCGTCATCGCCACCATCAAGGAGCACCCGGAGGACTCCACCGGCCTGGATGGCGGCCTGCGGGCCCTCCGGGACCAGCCTATGGGGCCCTACCTGCTGGCCGCGGTGGGAGCCGGGCTTGTCTGCTACGGCGCCTACATGATCATGCGCGCCCGGCTGGCGAAAATGACCCGGTGACCGCCGGCAGCATGGTTAGGTGGGGCCATGCCCCAAGTACGCGCCGAACGCTTCATCCGCATCGATCCGGAGACTGCCTTCGCCTTCTCCCAGACCACAGGTGATTTCCGGCTCAAGTGGGATCCCTTCATCTCCGCCCAGGGATTCCTTGACGGGGCACAGGCCCCGGGAAAAGGGGTCCGCACCCGCACGAGGTCGCGGTTTGGCCTGGCCATGGTGAGCCGGTACGTCTCCTATGCGCCGCCCCGGAACGTGGGGATGACCATGGTGTCCGGTCCCTGGTTCTTCACCAACTTCGGCGGCGGCTGGCGCTTCACCGCTGACGACGGCGGCACCCGGGCAGTCTGGAAGTACACCTTTTCGTGCCGCCCGGCCCTGCTCCGGCCCCTCATGGAGCGGATCGGCGGCTGGATCCTCGGGTACGAGATCGAACGCCGGATTGGCGCCTTCGCCCGTGCCTGCGAGGACGAATCCCTGGTGGCGGAGTTCAAGGCCCTGAAAGGGGCTACGGAACGGTAATGACCGCCACCGCGTGCTGGGCGCCGTCGCGCAGCTCCACACTGGAGATGCTGCCCAGCTGGATGGGCGTCGCCCCGGTCACCTTGACCTTCCCGCTGGGGGTTGCGGTCCAGGCGCAGGCACGGTCCTCGCTGCCTGCGCGGTCCCGGACCCACAGCGACAACGTTCCTTCGGCAGGAAGGCTGCTGCCGCTGACGGCAAGCTCGGTCCCCCAGGCCTTCCGCGCCATGTCAATGTTCACCTGCAGCCCTCCCCCGGACGCCACGGAGTAGGTGGCATCCGGCTGCGGCGGCCTGACAAGGAGCGGTCCGGCCGCCAGCCCGACGGCCAGGCAGGCGGCAGCGACGGCGCCTGCCAGCGCAACCCACCGCCGTCGCAGGGTCCGGCGGCGGCGCGCCAGTTCATCGAAAAGGCGGGCAGGGACGGCCTGTGCCGTAACACCGGCAGGGACGGCGGTAAGCGCCATGGCGTCGGGCGCGGGGAGGGCGTCCAGGAGTGCCGGCACCTTCTCCAGCACCGCCAGCTCCTTCCGGCAGCCGGCGCACCCGTGAAGATGGTTCTCGAACAGGGTGACGTCCGAGGGGTCAAGGCCGCCCAGGACGTAGGCGCCCAGCAGGTGGTGCGGGTTGGTGCTCACCGTTCCACCCCCATTTCGTCGAGGATGGTGCGCAGTGCGCGGAGGGCGTAGTAGGCCCGCGACTTCACGGTGCCGCTGGGGATGTTGAGCTGGATGGCGGCCTCGTTGACCGTGAAACGGCGGTAATGCAGGGCCACCAGGACGTCCCGGTGCTCCTTGCTCAGCCGCAGCAGCGCTTCCTCCATCAGCACCCGGTTCAGCAGCTCGTCAACGCGGCCCATCACCTCGACCGGATCTGCGGGGCTGCCCTCAAGGGCCTCCGGCGGCCGGCGCTGGCTCCGGCGGTAGTTGTCAATCATGATGTTCCTGGCTGTGCGGTACAAGTAGCTGCGGACGCTTCCGTTGACGTCCGGCGCATGCTGCCAGACGCGCAGCACGGTTTCCTGCACCACGTCCTCGGCAAGCTGGGGATCCCGGGTGGCACTGAGCACGAACCGGCGCAGGGCCGTGCCGTGTTCACGGTAGATGGCCTCCACCACGCTGTCGTCGAGCGGCATCCCACCCCTCCCGTCACTCTGTTTCGCACTCACTGCACTGTCCCGAACCTGCCGAGCGCCGCGGTTCCTGCTGCCCGTGCTCCTGGCTGTAACCACGTACGGAGACGCGGAACGGTTCAATGGCCGGATCCGACCGCGCCTGTGAACCATTCTTCCCCGGACGGCGTGGTACGGAATAGCGTCCGGTGTTCCGATGCCCGACGCGTCCCGGGAATCAACCAGCCACAGAGTCGCACAGCCAAGGAGTACACCATGAAGCATCATCTCGGGGCAGGCCTTGCCATCCTGGCCCTGGCAGCAGCCCTTTCCGGTTGCGGCAGCAGCACCGGCACCACGCCGGCAGCCACCAGTCCGGGCGCCGCGGGCACGTCGGGTTCCAGCGCCGCCTCATCCGCTGCGGCGTCATCGACGGCAAGTGCCGCCGTCGACCTCAAAACGGCGTCCTCATCCGTCGGCAGCATTGTGGTGGATGCGAAGGGAATGAGCCTGTACTTCTTCACCAAGGACACCAAGGACTCCGGGACCAGCGCCTGCACGGGTTCCTGCCTGGTCCAGTGGCCGCCACTGACCACTGCCTCGGGTTCGCCGGCCGCAGAGGGAGTCACCGGAAAGCTGGGCACCATCAGCACCCCTGACGGCAAGAAGCAGGTGACCCTGAACGGCATGCCCCTGTATTACTTCGCCAAGGACGCGAAGCCGGGCGACATCCTGGGCCAGGGCGTGGGCGGCGTGTGGTACCTGTCGGATCCGTCCGGAGCAATGATCAAGGCGGCCAACCAGGCGTACTAGGGCAGCTGCCCCGGGCGCGGCTACTTCAGGGCTATCCCGGGGGACTTGCCTGGCAGCGGGATTTCCGTGGGCACGGGAACCGGCAGCTTGGGCGACTGTTCCAGGCCCTTCCTGACATCCTCTTGGACGTTGGCAGGCAGTGACGGGCCGGTGGAGGCTTCGGCCGGCTTCTGGGCGGCAGCGCCATGGGTGGGGACGTTGTCGGGCCGCGCAGGAACTTCCGACGGCGCCACAGCGGAGGGTGCCGAAGCGGGCGCGGATGCATGCGGGACGGCATCCGCGCTGCTGGTTGCCGGCGGTCGGGTGGTTCCGGGCTGGGGAGCAGGGGCCTGGCCGCCGGTGTTGCCTCCCGGCGTTGCAGCGGAGCCCGTCACGAAAGCGGTGACGGCATGGTTCAGCTGGGCAAAGGAATCGCGGAAGCCCTGGTCGGAAGCGGCGGCAACGGCCCCCCCGGCCGCGAGGGACGCGGCAACCGAGAGCGTGGTGAGCGTGATGCGGCGCTTGGCCTTGCGGCGGGCGGCAAGTTCGTCGGCCGGCCGGGTTGCCGGAACCGCAGACGTAACGGTCGACGCTACGGCGGGAAGCGCCGTGGTGGGAGCGCCGGCACCAGGCGTGGCCGCACCGTGCGGGCCGGCCATCAAAGCGGCGATTTCGGCGGAGGGCGCCGGGGCATCGGCTGCAAGGGCGCGCAGGTCGAGCAGGGCGTCGCGGAGCTGCCCGTCCCCGCCCATGCCAGCCTCCAGCAGGAGCCGGTCAACGGCCCCTTCGGTGCGGGATCCTGCGGTGTCACTCATGATTCGCCTGGTTTCTCTTGAGCGTTTGTGCTTTCAGGTTCTGCAGGGCCCGTCGCTGGAGCTGTTTGATGGCTCCGGCGCTCTTGCCCATGATGGCGGCGACCTGTTCTATGGACAGGTCCGCCACGACGCGGAGGGCCAGGACTTCCTGGTGTTCGTCGCTGAGCCCTTCCAGCATGGCCGCGGCTCCGTCTGAGAGTTCCACTGCATGGTCCTCGGCGGAGGGTGTGGTCCGGCCGTCGAACTGGGGATCGTACGGTGTCAGCTGAGGCCTGCGTTCCAGCCGCCGGTAGTGGTCCACCATGCGGGCGTGGGCGATGGAGAAGATCAGCGACTTGGCCCCCTGGATTCCGCCAGTGAGGGTGCCGATCCTGCCGTAAAAGGCCATGAAGACGTCCTGGGTGACAGCCTCCGGATCATCAAGCCCGCGCGCTTTGAGATATCCCTGCACCGGACCCGCGAAGGTTCGATAAGCAGCGCCAAACAACGCGGCCGGATCTGTTCCGGCTGCGTTGTCGAATATGTCCATCTCTTTATGGGCCAAAGTGTCCGGCACCTGCGGCTCCTCCATCCCGGGATGCGGCTTACGCCGTTCCCCGGTTTCCGGTACGGACTGCCAGTCCCCCGGTCTTCCGGCTGCCCTTACGGGCCTTCCAGGGGTATCTCCCCCAAGGGGCGGACCACCCGGCTGCCCGGACTGCGGCCGCAGCCGCAGTCCAGACTAGCCAATGGGTCTTAGCGGGTGGAAACCGACGGCGCGTGGACAGTGCCGCCGCCCACGGCGGGAACAGCCGGAACGGCGGGAACAGCGGTCTCGCCGCCGACACCCGGAACGGCCGGGACTGCGGGCACTGCCGGAGCGGAAGGAACAGCCGGCTTTTCCGCCTGGACGGAAGCGGAGCCCTTGGCTTCGGCGCCGGCCTTCGCTGCGGCATCGGCCTTGGCCACGACGTCGGTGCAGTAGCTCTTGATGTTGGCATCACCGTGGGCCGCGATGGACAGCGAGGAGAACGCCTTGGAGGAAGCGTCCAGGCCACCGTGGGTGAAGGCGGTGCACAGGCCAAAGGCTGCCGGACCTGCGGCGTCAACGGCGGTGCCGGCCTTTGCCGATTCGGTTGCCTCTGCGCTGGCCTTGTCGTCCGAGGCCTCAGCCGTGGCGGAAGCCTTGGCCGTAGCGTCTGCCTTTGCAGCATCGGTGACCGCTGCGGTTGCGGTGGGGGCCGGGGTGGCCTGGGCGTCGGAAGCTGCGTCGGCTGCAAGCTTGGGGGCAGGTGCACCGAAGATTTCGTGGGCGGTCTGCTGGGCCTGGGTGGGGAGGACGCCCGAGATGGCGGCGGCGCCGGTGCCTCCTACGGCCAGGGTTCCGGCGGCCAGGACTCCGGCGGCGACTTTGCTGGTGGCGAGAACGGTGAACACAGACATAAGACTTCTCCAAACCTAGACAACACATCGGATTGGGCCCGCCGGGCGGGCCCATCACGCACTACATCGCCCGCGGTCCCGGAAAAGTTACGGACGCCCCAAAGTATTTTTTTCCGCCGGCTTGTCCCGGGTGGCGCTGCGGTCCGCCGGGTGCGGGAAAAGGACCGCCAGCCGCTGGATGTACGGGCCGACCTCCTCGTCGTCCAGCACCAGCAGGTCGGGCTGGCCGCGCAGCCAGCGGGCATTGAGGGCGGTAATGTTTTCGCGTTCCAGCAGCTCCTCGAATTCACGGTCAAGCTCCCCGATGCGCAGGGAATCTTTCGGTGGGTCGCACGCGCCCACGGCGCGCTCGAAAAGTTCCAGGTGTGCCATGGCGCCCATGGCCGCCATCCCTTCGCGGACCAGCCTGTCAGTGCCCAGCCGGCCGCCGGCCATCGCGGCGTACTGCTCAAATCCACCCTCAAGCGCCTGCGAAAGGTAGTAATCCACGAAGTAGCTGCGGACAGCCACCGGCGACAGATCCGCGCCCGGGAGGGCATGGTGGAGGGCGTCGACGATGGCCGCATTCACCTCCACCACCTCCTCGTCCCTGCCTTCGATGCTGCTGCTGGTGAGGATGACGGGCTGGTTGATGGGGTTCATGGGAATCCTTGCCGGGTGGTGGTGCGCGGGACGCTTTCACGCTACGGGCACAGCTTCACGCAGGCAGCGTGGAGGACATGAACGGCAAGCGAAGTTTTCGGGGCTGCCCTGGAAGGGTGCCGGCAGGGGCGTCCCCTGCGGAGAACTAAGATGGATCAGATAACCACCCACCGGACCCGGCTCCGCCGTGGCCTGCCGAAAGTAGCGCTCACCATGCCATCCCAACCGGACGAAAGTGCGGACCTGGCAATTCAGACACCCGCCATCAACGACCGCTCCCTGGCGGCCGGGCTGGCGTATGCCATGGCGGGCAGGGTCTCGGGCATATCGTTCGACGGCGGCACCGGACTCCTGCTGGGAAAAGTCCGGGGCGGGGCGGAGCTGCCGTACTCCACCACGGCCAAGCTGGTCCGGAAGGGTGCCGGCTGGAGCTGCACCGTGGGCGTGTGCAGCTGCCCTGTGCGCAAGGACTGCAAGCATGTGGCCGCCCTGCTCTTCGCGGCCGAGGACAGCCCGTCAGTAAGGGTGCAACTGTTGGCACCGTCCACCGCAACCCAGGTTTCCCGTGCCCCCGCGACCGCCCTTTCCGACTGGGAGCAGGCCCTGGGTCCGCTGATCTCCCAGCCCGGCTCCGCCTCCTCGACCAGCGGCGTTCCCCTGGCGCTGCAGTTCGAGATTGAGGAACCGCCACCCCACTTCTCCTATACGGGACGCCGGGACCCTGTCCGCGGGGTCCGCCAGCTCAAGGTCCGGCCCGTCATCATGGGTGCCAAAGGTAAGTGGATCCGCGGCGATGTTTCGTGGAACACCCTCAGCTACGTGAATTTCCGGCGCGAATCGAACCAGGCCCATGTGGAATGGCTGCAGGAGTTCCTGGCCGGCCATTCCCCCTCCGCCAGCCGGATGCACAACTCCGCGGGGTTGTGGCTGAGCCTGAACTCCTACGCCGGCAGGAACCTGTGGAGCCTGCTCTCCGATGCCCGGAAGATCGGCCTCGCCCTGGTCCACTCGCGGGGCACCGACCCGGTCCGGGTTGCCGGGTCCCCGGCCGCCGTCGGGCTGTCCCTGCGACGGTACGGCGCTCCCGTGGCTGAACCCGGCGGCGCGGGAGACGGTGCGGCGACCTCCGACGGCGGCCTGGAACTTTCCCCCGCCATCACCGTGGAGGGGGAGGAGGTTGATCCGGCTGCGGTGGGCACGATTGGGCGGCCCGCGCACGGAATCTTCCTCACCTCAGGCGAGGCGGCGCTGCCCGGAGTCCCCGACCCCAACGGGGCCATCACGCTGGCACCGCTGGAGAACGGGCTGAGCGAGGAACTGCTGGCGTTCGTCACCGCCGGCAGCACCCTGCACATCCCGGCCAGGGACGAATCCCGGTTCCTGACCGGCTTCTACCCCAAGCTCAAGCAGACAGCCCGGGTCACGGCGCGCGACGAGTCCGTGGAACTGCCCGAACTGGCCGTCCCCACCTTGTCATCGCTGGCCAACTATGGGGCGGACCACCGGGTGCGGCTGCACTGGGAGTGGCACTACCGGACCGGGAAGCTGGTCACGGCGCAGCCGCTGTGGCGGCATCCGGGCGACCAGGGCTACCGCGACGACACCGCCGAGTCGCGGATCCTGGAAGGCATCGGCCGCCCGTGGGACGTGGTTCCGGCACTGGGTGAATCCGCTACGGGCGGCTGGGGCACTCCCCGCCTGGCCGCCTCCGCCGAACTGGCCGGCCTGGACACCCTGGCCTTCACCGAGGAAGTGCTGCCCCGGCTCCGCGAAGCCCCGGACGTGGAGGTGGAGACGGCCGGCGACATCGCGGACTACCGCGAAGCCGGGGAAGCACCGGTGGTCTCGATCTCAACCAAGGCAACGGAGCAGCGCGACTGGTTCGACCTGGGCATCCAGATTTCGCTGGAGGGCCAGCCGGTGTCCTTCGCTGCCGTATTCTCCGCCTTGGCTGCCGGCCAGACCAAGATGCTGCTGCCCAGCGGCGCGTACTTCTCCCTGGACCTGCCCGAGCTGCACCAGCTGCGGGCCCTGATAGAGGAAGCGCGGTCGCTGCAGGACAACAAGGACGCACCGCTGCAGATCAGCCGGTTCCAGGCCGGGCTGTGGGACGAACTGGCGCAACTGGGGGTGGTGGACGAACAGGCCGCTGCATGGCGGTCCGCGGTGGGGGGCCTCCTGGAAGGCGGCACGGACGGCCTGCCGCTGCCGCCTACGCTGAATGCCGAGCTGCGCCCGTACCAGCTCGAGGGCTTCAACTGGCTCAGCTTCCTTTATAAGCACGGGCTGGGCGGCATCCTGGCCGACGACATGGGCCTCGGCAAGACCGTCCAGGCGCTGGCCTTGATGTGCGCGGCGAAGGAGCTGGCAGTCGCGGCAGCCTCGTCCCTGGAAACGCCCGACGCCGGTGCTGAGGCCGGCGGCGAAGGCCGGGCCGCCGCCGTCGCGCCCTTCCTGGTGGTGGCGCCCACCAGCGTGGTGGGCAACTGGGCCGCCGAAGCCGCCCGCTTTGCGCCTGGACTCACGGTGCAGACGGTAGGGGAAACCTTCGCCAAGAACGGCCTGGACGTGGCGGCCGTTCTCGGCGGGGCCGACGTCGTGATTACCTCCTATGCGCTGTTCCGGATCGATTACGAGTCCTACGCTTCCCGTTCGTGGAACGGGCTGGTGCTGGACGAGGCGCAGTTCGTGAAGAACCACCAGTCCAAGGCCTACCAGTGCGCCCGGAAGCTGCCGGCCGCGTTCAAGCTGGCCATCACCGGCACGCCGCTGGAGAACAACCTGATGGAGTTCTGGGCGCTGACGTCAATCGTGGCGCCCGGCCTTTTCTCCAGCCCCAAGCGCTTCGCCGAGTACTACCAGAAGCCCGTGGAGAAGAATGGGGACAAGGGGCAGCTGGAGAAGCTCCGCCGCCGGGTGCGGCCGCTGATGATGCGCCGCACCAAGGACCAGGTGATCAAGGACCTGCCGCCCAAGCAGGAGCAGGTCCTGGAAGTGGTGCTCAATCCGCGGCACCAGAAGGTGTACCAGACCCACCTGCAGCGTGAGCGGCAGAAGATCCTGGGTCTGATCGAGGACGTCAACAAGAACCGGTTCACCATCTTCCAGTCGCTGACCCTGCTGCGGCAGCTGAGCCTGGATGTTTCGCTGGTGGATCCTTCGCTCTCGGCTGTTCGCTCCAGCAAGCTGGATGTCCTGTTCGAGCAGCTCGAGGACCTGGTGGCTGAGGGGCACCGGGCACTGATCTTCAGCCAGTTCACGGGCTTTTTGGGCAAGGTCCGGGAGCGGCTGGACGAGGAGGAGATCGAGTACTGCTACCTCGACGGCGGTACCCGCAACCGCGCGGACGTGGTCAGCGAGTTCAAGAACGGCACGGCGCCGGTGTTCCTGATCTCGCTGAAGGCCGGCGGCTTTGGGCTTAACCTCACCGAGGCGGACTACGTCTTCCTGCTGGATCCCTGGTGGAACCCGGCCTCCGAGGCGCAGGCAGTGGACCGGACCCACCGGATCGGCCAGGCCCGGAACGTGATGGTCTACCGACTGGTGGCCAAGGACACCATCGAGGAAAAGGTCATGGCGCTGAAGACCCGGAAGTCGCAGCTGTTCGCGGACGTGATGGAAGGCGACGCCCTGGCCGGCGGGGCCATCACGGCGGAGGACCTGGCCGGGCTTTTCAAGGAGTAGGGCCGCAGCTTCGACGCGCACCGACAGTTTCGACGCGCACCTTCCGCTCCGCGGCCCACATCTGCGCAGCGCCAGGTAATCTGCGCCGCGGCGCCTCATATGCGCATCGATGTTCGCGGCGGCGATACGGGGGCCAGGGCACAACGAAGGGCCAAACCCTGGAACTATAAGCCGGCTGCTGCCGGCACCGGTCCAGGGTTTGGCCCTGTTCGTGCGCTGGGACTGGTGAAGCAGGTGCCGTGCGCCGCCCCCAGCAGGCGGGCGCCCGGCAGTGTGTGGTGGTCCTGCCGGAGCTAGACCCGCTGGGGCGAGCCCAGTTCCACCGGATCCTCGTCCATCAGGTAGGCCAGCTCGGAGTGGGCCGCGAGGTCGATGCCGCGCAGTTCGTCCTCCGGCTTGATGCGCAGGCCGCCCATGGCCTTGTCCAGGACCTTCGCAAGGATCCAGGTGACACCGAAGGAGTAGACCAGCACCGTGACGGTGGCCAGTGCCTGGACGCCGAGCAGGTTGAAGCCGCCGCCGTAGAACAGGCCGCTGACGCCGTTCGGAGCCTTGTCCGTGGCAAAGAGGCCGATCAGAAGGGTGCCAAGGATGCCGCCGACGAGGTGGACGCCCACGACATCAAGCGAATCGTCGAAGCCCAGGCGGAACTTCCATTCGATGGCCAGGGAGCAGACGGCGCCCGCGATGGCACCGATGGCCAGTGCACCCAGGGGGCTGACCGCGCCACAGGCCGGAGTGATGGCCACCAGGGCGGCGATCAGGCCGGAGGCGGCACCCATGCTGGTTGCTGCGCCGTGGCGGAACCGTTCCACGAGGGCCCAGGCGAGCAGGCCGGCCGAGGCGGCGACGGCAGTGTTGAGGAAGACCACGGCCGCGGACTGGCCGGCGGCGAGCGCGGAGCCGGCGTTGAAGCCGAACCAGCCCACCCACAGGAGGCCTGCACCCACCAGGACCAGCGGCCGGCTGTGCGGCTTGGCATGTTCAACCTTGGGCCAGCCGGAGCTCTTGCCCAGGACCAGGGCCAGGGCCAGTGCGGCGGCGCCGGCGTTCATGTGCACCGCGGTGCCGCCGGCGAAGTCGATGGCTTTGATGCCGTTGGCGATCCAGCCGCCCACCGTGCTGCCGTCCGCAGAGTCGAACGCGAACACCCAGTGCGCGATGGGGAAGTAGACCACGGTGGCCCAGATACCTGCGAAGACCATCCAGGCGCCGAACTTCATGCGCCCGGCGGCGGCCCCGGCAACCAGTGCGGTGGTGACGCAGGCGAAGAAGAGCTGGAATGCGGCAAACAGGATGACCGGGATGGACGCCGAATCATCCTTGGCCAGCAGTTGCCCCATGCCGGGGAATTCGGTGACGTCACCGATCAGGCCAAGGCCGCCCACCGAGTTGCCGAAGGCCATGGAGTATCCGAACAGTGCCCAGAGGACGGCCACCAGGCTGGCGCCGCCGAAGCACATCATCATCATGTTGAGAATGCGGCGGGACCCCACCATGCCCCCGTAAAACAGGGCCAGGGCGGGGATCATCATGCACACCAGCGCCGAGCTGGCCAAAATCCAAGCGACATTTCCCGAATCCATGGGAAACCCCTTTCGTGATGCGAAGAGATAACGGCCGAGTGCCGTCAGAGCCGCTCTGCGGACGGACGTGGCCGGAGAAACCACGTTCAGCGGAGGGGCGGCTGTTGCCGTCTGATACCAATGTATGGCGGTGATTTTTGGGTGGGTTTCCGGTGTGTTAAATGATCGTTTCAGTCATCTGCACGCCGGTTTCAGCTGTCCCGCAGAGCGCAGGAGTTACCGGAGGAAGTTACTGGAGGAGCCAGCCGTAACGGGCGGCCTTATTTAGCGGAGATGGCCAGGAACCGGATGGGCAGGTCCAGCAGCTCCAGCGGGCCGTGTGGGCCTTCTCCGTCGAGCAACAGTGAGTCGCCCGGCTCCATGGCGTACTCGTAGGAGCCGTGGCCGTAGACCATCTTCCCGGCGAGCATGTAGATGAATTCGGTGCCGGGGTGCTGGAAGAGCGGAAACACGTCGCTGGCGTCCGTGAGGGTCACCAGCGTGGGTTCCAGCGCATCCGTGCGGCCTTTGAGCGTGCCCAGGACGCGGTATTCGTGGCCGTGCTGGGTGCCGCTGCGTACGGTGAGGCTGCCCTGCCCGCTTTTGGTGAAGGTGGCGTCCCGGTCGGTGTCCGCGCCGCGGAACAGCGCCGTGACGGGAACCTTCAGGCCGTCCGCCAGCCGCTGCAGCGTAGTCAGGGAACAGGAGGTGGTGGCGGTTTCGACGCGGGAAATCATCGCCTTGGAGATGCCGGTGCGTGCCGCGAGTTCGGCCGAGGAAAGACCCTGCGTGGTGCGGTAGTGCCGCACCTGCGCCGCGATGACCTGCTCCAGCCGGCCGGCTGGCTGGCCGGTTTCCTGGTCGCGGCTCACGTCGTCGCCGCGCTCTCCGGCCTGTTCGGTCATGTCAGCCATCTTAGGCGGGCCGCGGGAGGTGCCGTGTACGACGCCGGCGCTAGGCAATGGTCCGCGCCTCACCGAGCAACCCCGCAAGGGAGTCCGCCAGGGCGAGTGCGCCGGCTTCGGCGTCCTGGTCCTCCACCAGTTCGTCCGGCGAGTGCGAGATGCCGGTGGGGTTCCGGACGAACAGCATGGCAGTGGGCAGCTGCGCCGCCAGCACCCCGGCGTCGTGTCCTGCCCCTGTGTCGAGTACGGGGGCGGAAGGCAGCAGTTCCCGCAGCCGGTCCCGCAGTACGCCGTCGAAATGCACGGTGGGGCTGAGCGACTCCGTGCCCAGGACCGCCGTGCAGCCTTCCTCGGCAGCGAGGACCTGGGCGTCCAACCCGATGGCCTCCACGAGAGCCGCCGTCACCGAGTCTTCCGGGTGCCGGACATCGATCCACAGGTCCACCCGGGAGGCGATGACATTCGTGCCCCCGGGAACAGGCTGCACGCGGCCCACAGTGGCCCGCGCGTCCTTGTACTTTCGGGCCGTATCCCGGATGGACACCATGATGTTGGCTGCAGCGATCATGGGGTCCTTTCGGTCCTTCATGAGGGTGGTGCCAGCGTGGTTCCCCTCCCCCGCGATGCTCAGCTTCCAGCGGCCGTGGCCCAGGATGGACGAGCCGATGGCCACCGGCTGGTTGAGGTCAATCAGCCCCCTTCCCTGCTCCACGTGCAGCTCAACGAACATCCCCAGCTGCTGCAGGGCCATATAGTCGGGGCCGATGAACCGCGGGTCCTGGCCGTTCCCGGCGGCGACGTCCGCATAGGTGTTGCCGTCCGGATCCTTGAGGTTGCGGGCCTTGTTAGCGTCCAATTCCCCGGTCAGGAGCCTGGAGCCGAGGCAGGCGACACCGAACCGCGAACCCTCCTCCTCCGGGAACACAGCAAGCGCCAGCGGGCGCCGGGGCCGGAAGTTCCGGGCCTTGAGGAGGTCGACGGCGACCAGCGCCGACGCGACACCGAGCGGACCGTCGTACTCGCCGCCGCCGGGGACGGAGTCGAGGTGGCTGCCGGTGGCCACGGCGTCAGTCCGGACACCCCCTGCGGTGTCCCACCAGGCCCAGATGATCCCGTTGGCGTCCGTGTGCACGTCCAGCCCGCGCCGGCCGGCCTGTTCGATGAACCAGGCGCGAAGGTCGGTTTCGGCCGTGGAGAACACCGGGCGGGAGTAGCCGCCGCGGGTGGTGTCGCGTCCGACGCCGGAAATGTCCTTAAGGAGGCCGGCCACAGTTGGTGCGCCGGCAGTTTCGGCGGGTACCGCGGGAAGCACGGGTGCTGTCTGGGAAAGGCTCACGGGGATCCGTTCTACGAGGTCAATGCTGTGGTCGATGCGCTGCGGAACCGGGCAGGAACAGTGCCGGTACCGGTGGCCAGGTCCGCGGCCCACTGCCCGATCAGGGGCGCGAACTTGGCCCCGTGCCCGGAGCACGGCGAGACGATGGTCAGGTTGTTCGCGCGGTCGATGAGGAAGTCCTCGTTGGGGGTGTTGGTAAACAGGCACGTGGTTTCGGCGTAGGGTTCCGGGTCCAGGCCTGGCAGGTAGCGGCGGACGTAGTCCACCACGCGGGCGCGGTTGGCCGGGTCCACTTCACCCGTCTGGTCAGCTGCTGAACGGATCCGCGGTCCGCCGTTGTATTCGGCCACCTTCTGGCCGGCGAAGCCCGCGTCGCGGCCGCCGGGAAGCCCGTAGGCCTGGATATCAGCGGCTTTGTGGATGAAGGTGGGCCAGCTGGCGCCGGAAGAGCCGGAGTCCTCCCGGTAGCGGAAGTGGAAGGCCTGCTCCTGCCGGACGCTGAACTCCGGCAGGCCTCCAACGAACCCTGCCGGGAGCGGCAGGGACTCCAGCAGCCGCGGCAGCCAGCCGCCGGCGCTGACCACCAGGTTGCCGGCGTCGAGCGTTTCCCCGGTGGAGGAGTGCAGCCGGTAGCCGGCGTCCCGTGATTCCACGCTGTGCAGCTCCCAGCCCGTCAGGACCTTCGCCCCGTGCCGGACTGTGAGCGCCACCATGGCATGGACGGACGTTTCGGCGTCGATCACGCCGGCGCCGGGGTGCCAGAGGACCTCGGTGTCGAAGACGATCTGCGGCCAGCGGGACCGGGCTTCCGCGGCGGACAGCAGCTCGTGGTCCACGCCGGCGCCGGCCAACACGTCAGCGAGCTGCGCCGGGTTACGCTTGGGGCCGTAGTCCACGGCGCCGAAGGGGGTGATCAGTTCGGTGCCGGCCTCCAGGGCGAGCCCGTCCCAGAGCACCTTCGAATCCTGGACCGCCTGCGTGTAGAAGGGGTCCGGGTAGGCGTAGCGGAAGATCCGGGCGGAGCCGTGCGAGCTGCCGTCGTGCGCCGCCGGGATGTCGCGTTCCAGGAGGGTGACCTGGTGGCCGCGGGCGGCGAGCTGCCAGGCGGTGGCGGCACCGGCCAGGCCGGCGCCCACCACCACATAGTCCGAGGACTCCGCCATCAGAAGCTTCCCTGCACGCCGGGGATCCAGCTGGTCCCGGCCAGCGGCACCCGGGCCATGGCGGAGGCTTCGATGGTCAGCGCCACCAGGTCCTCCGGCTCCAGGTTGTGCAGGTGCGACTTTCCGCAGGCGCGGGCGATGGTCTGGGCTTCCATGGTGAGGACGCGGAGGTAGTTGGCCAGGCGGCGGCCGGCGGCCACCGGGTCCAGGCGGGAGGACAGCTCCGGGTCCTGGGTGGTGATGCCGGCAGGGTCGCGGCCGTCCTGGAAGTCGTCGTAGAACCCGGCGGCGGAGCCCAGGGCCGAGTATTCGGCGGCGTAGCGGGGGTCGTTGTCGCCGAGGGCGATCAGCGCAGCGGTTCCGATGGCGACGGCGTCGGCGCCCAGGGCCATGGCCTTGGCGACGTCGGCGCCGGTGCGGATGCCGCCGGAGACGATCAGCTGGACCTTGCGGTGCATTCCGAGTTCCTGCAGAGCCTGGACCGCCTGCGGGATGGCGGCGAGGGTGGGGATGCCGACGTTCTCGATGAACACCTGCTGGGTGGCCGCGGTGCCGCCCTGCATGCCGTCCAGCACCACCACGTCGGCGCCGGACTTCACGGCCAGCGCGGTGTCGTAGTACGGGCGTGAGGCACCGATCTTGACGTAGATGGGGGTCTTCCAGTCGGTGATTTCGCGCAGTTCGCCGATCTTGATCTCCAGGTCGTCCGGGCCGGTCCAGTCCGGGTGCCGGCTGGCGGAGCGCTGGTCGATGCCCACCGGCAGGGTGCGCATCCCGGCCACCCGTTCGGTGATTTTCTGGCCGAGCAGCATGCCGCCACCACCGGGCTTGGCGCCCTGGCCCAGCACGATCTCAATGGCGTCGGCCTTGCGGAGGTCGTCCGGGTTCATGCCATAGCGGGAGGGCAGATACTGGTACACCAGGTGCTTGGACTGGCCGCGCTCCTCAGGGGTCATGCCGCCGTCGCCCGTGGTGGTGGAGGTGCCCACCTCGCTGGCACCGCGGCCCAGCGCCTCCTTGGCGTTGGCGGACAGGGCGCCGAAACTCATGCCCGCGATGGTCACCGGGGTGGCCAGGTGCAGCGGCCTGCTGGCGTACCGGTCGCCGAGGACCACGTCGGTATCGCACTTTTCGCGGTAGCCCTCCAGCGGGTAGCGGGACATGGAGGCGCCGAGGAAGAGCAGGTCGTCGAAGTGCGGGACTTTGCGCTTTGCGCCCCAGCCGCGGATGTCGTAGACGCCGGTGGCCGCGGCGCGCTGGATGTCGGCGATGGTGGCGCGGTCGAACGTGGCGGACTCGCGGAGGCCCAGCTCAGCGATGTCCTGGACGGGTGCTGCGGCGGGAGTGGGGACGGAGGTAATGGTCATTGGGGGCCTCCTAGTAGGCAGTCGAGTTGTCGACGTGGAAGTGGTAGAGGTTCCGGGCGGAGCCGTAGCGCTTGAAATCGGCCGGGTTGTCGGTGCGGCCGGCGGCGGCCAGCAGGTCCTCGAGCTCTTCGAGGTGCTCGGCCCTCAGCGGCTTTTCGATGCAGTCCGCACCGAGCGAGGCCACGGTGCCCTTGACATAGATCCGGGCCTCGTAGATGGAGTCGCCCAGGGCATCCCCGGCATCGCCGCAGACCACCAGCCGCCCGGCCTGGGCCATGAACGCTGACATGTGGCCGATGTTGCCGCCCACCACGATGTCCACTCCCTTCATGGAGATCCCGCAGCGGGCGCCGGCGTTGCCGTCGATGACCACCAGGCCGCCGTGGCCGGTGGCGGCCGCGGACTGGGAGGCGTCGCCCTTGACGTGGACGGTGCCGGACATGATGTTCTCGGCGAGCCCGACGCCGGCGTTGCCGGTGATCTTCACTGTCCCCTTTTGGTGCATCCCGGCTGCGTAATAGCCGGCGTGGCCTTCGATGGTGACCGAGACGTCGGCGTTGATGCCGACGGCCAGGCTGTGCTTTCCGCCGGGGTTGGTGATGCTCCAGGACTGGCCGTCGGCGGCCTGGTGCAGGGCCTGGTTCAGGTCGCGGACCGGGGCTCCGGCGAGGTCCACGACGGTGGGGCCGTCCAGTGCGGGGGCAGTGGCTTCGGGGGCTGTCAGAGTGACCATGTGTAAACCTTTCCGGGTTCCGGTTCAAAGATGCGGGCGTTGTCGATGCCGGGCAGGGCCGCCAGGGCACGGTATTCGGAGGCCATGGCCACGTAGTCGCCGGTTTCAGCGATGATGGCGGGCTTGCAGGCGATGGGGTCGCGGACCACGGCCATGCTGTCCGCGGTGGTGACCACCAAGGTGTAGAAGCCGTCCAGGACCTTGCCCAGGTTCACCAGGGCTTCCTCGAGGGTGTCGCCCTGCTGCAGCCGGGAGGCCACATAGCGGGCGCCCACTTCGGTGTCGTTCTCGGAATCGAACACCACGCCTTCGCGCTTGAGCTCACGGCGGACGGTGGCGTGGTTTGAGAAGGAGCCGTTGTGCACCAGGCAGAGGTCGTCGGCGACGGAGAAGGGGTGCGAGCCGCCCGCGGTGACGGCGGATTCGGTGGCCATCCGGGTGTGGGAGAGGCCCTGGCTTCCGGCCATCGCTTCCAGCCCGTGCTCGGCGGCGATCTCCATCGGGTGGCCCACGCTCTTCATCACGGCCACATGCTCGCCGCGGCCGATGATGGTGGCGTCCGGCAGGGTTTCGGTCACGGCCTTCACCAGGAGGTCCGTGCCGACGGCGGCGCTTACCAGGGTGGTGTCGCCCACCACCTGCACTGAGGGTGCCGCATCGGACGGCAGGAGCGCCGCGACGCCTGCGGTGATGTCCGCCGTCGCCATGCCCTGGTTCCTGCCGAGCAGGCTCAGGGTGGACGCGCCGGGGGCGACCAGGCCGGGGGTGTTGTAGACGGCGAGGCCGGCGGAGTCCGGTCCCCGGTCCACGATCTGGCAGAGCATTGAGGACAGCAGGCTGCCCATCTGGGGGTGCAGCGAGGGATTGCGCAGCTGCAGCGCGGCGATTCCGCACATGGTGGGAGTCCTTTACTTCGTAGGGATCAGATGGAGGTCAAATACGTGCGGATTTCCCAGTCGCTGACCTGGTTGTGCCAGCTGAGGAATTCCTCTTCCTTGGCATCCGCGTAGTAGGCACCGATGTCAGGGTCGCCGCTGAGGCTGGCCAGGATCACCGGGTCGCCGCGGAGCGCCTCCACCGCATGCAGGAGGGTGGCGGGCAGCAGGTGCGCATCCGGCCTGGACTCCCCCGGCCCGGACGGCGTCCCCGGGTCAAGGGATTTCCCCACCCCATCCAGGCCGGCAGCGATGGCGGTGGCAATGGCCAGGTAGGGGTTGGCTGAGCCGTCGCCGGAGCGCAGCTCGATCCGCTTGTCGTCCGGCACCCGGATCATATGGGTGCGGTCGTTGCCGCCGAAGGATGCCTTCCGCGGCGACCAGGTGGCGCCGGAGGAGCTGGTGGTGGCGCCGGAGCGCTTGTAGGAGTTGACCGTCGGGGCGAGGAAGGCTTGGAGCGCCGGGGCGTGGTCCAGGATGCCGCCGATGAAGGAATAGGCGAGGCCGGAGAGCCCAAGGCCGCGGCCGTCGCCGTCCGTTTCCTCCCCCGCCGGGAACAGCGCTTCCGCGCCCGACCACAGCGAGAGGTGGAAGTGCAGCCCGGTGCCGGTGCGGTCCGTGAACGGCTTGGGCATGAAGGTGGCGGTCATGCCGCGCTGCTCCGCCAGGATGTTCAGGATGTAGCGGAGGGAGACAACCCGGTCCGCGGTGGTGAGCGCGTCCGCGTAGTTGAAGTTCTGCTCGAACTGGCCGGCGGCGTCCTCGTGGTCGTTGGCGTAGTTGCCCCATCCCAGCGAGTTCATCGCATCGCTGATGGAGGTGAGGTGTTCGTACATCCGGGTGACGCTCCGGGCGTCGTAGCAGGGGCGGGGCGAATCGTCGCGGGCATCGGCGGTACTCAGCGTCCCGTCGTCGTTCTTCTTCACCAGGAAGTACTCCACCTCGGCGCCCACCTTGGCCTGCATGCCCTTGTCCGCCAGGCGGGCCAGCGCGTTCTTGAGGATGACGCGCGGGGCGTAGGGCCAGGGCCTGCCGTCCACGTGCGGGTCGCAGTGGATGATGGCCAGGCCCTCCCTGATGAAGGGGACCGGGGTGAAGGAGGCGAGGTCCGGGATGGCGATGAGGTCCCCGTCCTGGGGCTTCTGGCCGATGAGGCCGGCGGCGTAGCCGGCGAAGCCCATGGCGCCTGCTTCGAGTTCGCCGGCGGCTTCGACGGGGACCAGCTTGGCGCAGGGCTTGCCGGTCATGTCCACGAAGGTGGCCAGCAGGAAGCGGACGTCGTGGGCCCGGGCGATGTCCGCCAGGGTGATGCTTTCCGCCAGCGATGACGGCGCCTGCCCGGCAAGGCCGGGGGCGGGGGTTACAGCAGGGGTTGCGACACTGGTCATCGAAACATTCCTGTCCGGGTTGGTGTTAGCTAAGAGTAAACCTTGTTGCATCAGATTAGCCAAAAGCACATTTCCGTTGTCCGGCGCCCAGGTTAATTGCATGTTTCGTGGAATGCCGGGTACGGATCCGTCACGCCAGGCATGCTTTTGACGGGGCGCCCGGGACGGAACCGCGGCTTTGCGCGGGGCGGGGTGCAGAGGCTTGGCGGAAAGAATGCTCCACGTGACAGTGACGACGGCGGCAGCGGACCAGCCGGCAAGGAAAGAGGCAGCCCTTTGACCAGCGATCAGTCCCCAAGCCAGCAGCCGCCCATGCCAGGAGAGGCCCTTACCCAGGAGTTGCGGGTGGGTGTAGTGGGCATCGGGTGGGCCGGCCAGCAGCACCTGAAGGCCTACTCCGGCCTTCCCGGCGTCCGGATTGCCTCAGTGGCAGGAATGGAGCCGGACCTCCGGGACTCCCTGCAGGCCGAGTATTCCATCCCGGACGCCTTTGCCGGCTGGCAGGAGATGCTGGACCACGGCGGCCTGGACGCAGTCAGCGTGGCGGTGCCCACCTTCCTGCACGCGCCCATCGCCATCGCCGCCCTGGAACGGGGAATCCACGTCCTCAGCGAGAAGCCCATTGCCCGCAACGCCGTGGAGGGCCGGGCCATGGTGGACGCTGCCCGCAAGGCCGGCCGCGTCCTGGACGTTGCCTTCAACCATCGCCGCCGGGGTGATATCAAGGCGCTCAAGGAAGTGATCGACGGCGGCGGGCTGGGCCGCCCCTACTATGCGAAGGCCTCGTGGCTGCGGCGTTCGGGCATTCCCACGCTGGGCAGTTGGTTCACCAACCCGGAGCTCGCGGGCGGCGGCCCGCTCGCTGACATCGGCGTCCACGTGATCGACTTTGCCCTGTACCTTCTGGGCGAGCCCAAGGTGGTGGCTGTTTCCGCGGCCACCCATTCAGAGCTGGGGCCGCGCGGGCGGGGCGGCGGAAGCCGGTTCACGGCCCAGGCGTCCAGCCACGCGTTCGAAGTGGAAGACTTTGCCTCGGCGTTCCTGCGTCTCGAGGGCGGCCGGACGCTGCTGATCGAGGCGAGCTGGGCGGCCTACCGGGAAACGGACGACCAGCTGGACTTCACGGTGTACGGGACCGATGGCGGAGCCGAACTCAGGGCGCACGGGGCACCATTCCCCCCGGTGGGTCAACTGCGGGTGTTCACCGACCGGGATGGGGCGTCCGCGGACTACCTGCCCCCTGTCCTGCCGGGCCGCGCGCATGATGAGGTGGTGGAGGACTTTGTCACCGCAGTACGCGGCGGCCCAGCGGAATGGGCCAGGCATGACGGATCCCTGGCGCTCTACCGGGCACAGATCATCGACGCGTGCTACCAGTCGGCGCTGGAGCAAAGGGAGGTTCGGCTGTGACAAACGGCAAACTCAGGATCCTGGTCTGGAATGAGGGCGTCCATGAGGCGAACAAGCAGCCGCCCCACATCGGGGACATGTACCCGGACGGCATCCATGGAGCCATCGCTGCAGGGCTTCGCTCCCACCTTCCGGACGCGGACATCACGACGGCGCTCCTCGCCACGGACGACGAGCATGGCCTGGGTGAGGAGGTGCTCGCGGAGACGGACGTCCTGCTCTGGTGGGGCCACGTGGCGCACGCCGAGGTGGGCGACGCCGTCGTCGAACGCGTTTACCGGCACGTGCTGGGCGGGATGGGGCTGATGGTGCTCCACTCGGGGCACTTTTCGAAGATCTTCACCAAGCTGCTGGGCACCAGCTGCTCGCTGGCGTGGCGGAACGACGGCCAGCGGGAGCTGGTGTGGACCGTGAAACCCTCGCACCCCATCGCAGAAGGCGTGGACAGCCCCATCGTCATCCCGGAACAGGAGATGTACGGGGAGCTCTTCGACATTCCTGACCCTGACGACCTGATCTTCATCAGCTCCTTCGCCGGCGGCGAGGTGTTCCGGTCCGGCGTCACGTTCACCCGCGGCAAGGGCCGCATCTTCTACTTCAGCCCCGGCGACCAGGAGTACCCCGTGTACCACCACCCGCAGATCCAGCGGGTCCTGGCCAACGGGGTGCGCTGGGCCGCGCAGCCCGGCCTGGACCGCTCCGCCCCAGGCGTCAGCAACCCTCCGCGGGAATGGTTCCAGGAAGAAAAGCATCATTGACATGCACTGCGGCGGGGAGCAGATTGAGATCGTCGCATGCGGGGTCCGGCAGGTTCTGTACGGGCACCACCCACCCTGCCGGCCCTATCCTCCCGGGGGTCCCCACCCCGGACGAACTCATTAATTACTCCTTTTCAGGAGCCAGCAATGCCCGCAGTAACGGTCACCAACCTCGAATCCAAATCCTTCAATGAACCCGACGAAAAACGCCGGCCACCCAGGACCCAAGTAGACGTTGTCGCCATTGGTGGCGCCACCCTGGGCCGGTTCACGTTTGAGCCCGGCTGGCGGTGGTCGGAAACCGTCAAGACGGTTGTTCATACAGACAGCTGCCAGAACAATCACCTTGGTTTTTGCACCTCCGGCACCCTGACAGTCCAGCTGGACAACGGAACCGGCATAACCATCCAGGCCGGCGACGCATACTCCATTCCGGCAGGCCACGACGCCTGGGTGGAGGGCGATGAGACGTTTGTTGGCTACGAGGTCATAAGCGCGGCAGAGTACGCCAAGCCCGCCTGACCCTTAGGTTCCACACCTATCGCCAGGAAAGGGAGGTCCGGCAGGGCCTCCCTTTCCTGCTGCCGCGGCCCTACCGTGGAGGGAACGCAACGATCGGAGAGCAATGAAAGTCACCGTCATCGGCGGCAGCGGCCACATCGGTTCGTTCCTGGTCCCCCGGCTGGTCCGCGCGGGCCACGACGTCACCAACATCAGCCGCGGCACCAGCAAGCCCTACACCGAGTCACCGGAGGAGTGGCAGCAGGTGCACCAGGTCATGGCGGACCGGCAGGCGGAAGACGGGGACGGGACGTTTGGCGACCGGGTCGCGGCGCTGAAGCCGGACGCCGTGGTGGACCTGGTCTGCTTCACCCTGGACTCGGCAATATCGCTGGTGCAGCGGCTGCGCGGCGAGGTGGGCCACCTGCTGCACTGCGGCTCCGTCTGGCGCTACGGGCAAAGCCTCAAGCTGCCCATCAGGGAAGGTTCGGACTCAGCTGCCGCGCCCTTTGGCGAGTATGGGATCCAGAAGAACAGGATCGCCCTGATGCTGAAGGAGGAAACGGCGCGGGGCGGCCTGGCCACCACCTCCCTGCACCCGGGCCATATCGTGGGCCGGGGATGGCACCCCATCGGCCCGCTGGGAAACCTCGATCCCCACGTCTGGCAGACCATTTCCGCAGGGCAGCCGCTCCGGGTCCCCGGCAGCGGCGCCGAGCTGATGCACCACGTGCATGCCGATGACGTTGCCCAGGCCTTCGAAAAGGCCATCGCCCGGCGGGACGGGGCGACTGGAGAGGACTTCAACATCGTGGCGCCCACGGCACTCACGGTCCGCGGCTACGCCGACATTGCGGCGGCATGGTTTGGGCATGCCGCCGTGCTGGAGACTGTCTCCTGGGAGCGGTTCCGCGAGGACACCTCCCGGGAGTACGCGGAATCGAGCTGGGGCCACCTTTACCGAAGCCAGTGCTTCAGCATCGACAAGGCCGCCACGGCGCTCGGCTATGCGCCGCGGTACGAGCCGGAGCAAGCCATCCTTGAATCCATCCAATGGCTTGTCGAGCACGAACAGCTGCACGTCGCCCGCGCCTTGGGAGTCCCGGCCGGGTGATCCGGCCCATCTACACAGCCAGCCGCCTGAGCCGGGCCACCAGCGTGGCGGCGAGCAGCGCGGTCGCCAGTTCCAGGCCGATCACCAGCAACAGTTGGGTGCCGCCTGAGTCAGCAGCAGCGGACGACGGCGGCGCCCCGCCATGGCCATGCCCGGCACCACCGCCGAGCAGCAGTATGGCGTGCAGCGCGGCCATGGCCACGGCGGCAGCCGTGACCTGGTGCAGGGCGCCCGGCCTGCAGTGCCGCCAGATATGGACGGTGCAGGGCACGCAGACGGCGGCGAGTGCCACCATCAGGACGCCCAGCCATACTGTGTGGTGACCGGACAGGGCCAGCCAGAGGTGCGCCCCACACGACACCGCGGTGACCAGGGCGACGAGCCGGGGATGCAGGACGGGCCCGCTGGCACGGACCCGCCCCGCCGCCGTCGTGCTCCCTGCCGTGGCTGCAGCGAGGCTAGTGGCAGCCACCGCTGTTGCCCTCGTTGTGGCAGGCGGACGCCTGCTGGTTGGGGTTGGCTGGGACGTCCAGGACGGGGCTGCGGTCGAAGAAGCCCTCGGGCCGCAGTTTGAAGCCCACGGTGTCCACGGGCATGATGGGCCAGTCCTCCACCCGGGGGAAGTGGGTCAGGCCGAAGGTGTGCCATACGACGATGTCCTGGCCGTCGATGTCCCGGTCCTGTGCCACGTAGGCGGGAAGGCCCGCGCCGCCGGCGTGCTGGTTGACGAAGTCGCCTGTGGGGTAGCGCTCATCCTCGGCGTAGCGGGTGACCCACAGGTCCTTGGTGGCAAAGGCGGCACGCCGCGCGATGGAGGAATCCGGATCCGCCAGCAGCGTGGGCTGGTTGTGGGAGTGCAGCTTGTACCCCACGGGCTCGCCCAGCCGGTTCCTGGATTCCGGGTTGGAGATGATCCAGGTCCTGCCCGCGCGGGCGTCGGCTTCACGGACGGCCTCCGATTCCCGGGCCAGCAGGGTGCGCTTGCGGGAGAAGGCGTTGCCCCGTTCGTTGCCGGGACCCATGGCCTGGCGCACCACGTCCTCCTCCTCCACGCGGTTGGTGAAGCCGTCAATGGCCATGTCCAGCCGGGCGCTGAAGAGGTGCTGGTGGAAGGGCGCGCCCAGTCCCGGGGCGAGCTGGGAGATGTTGTCCGATCCGCCCGCGGGGAACGCCGAGGTGAAGACAATGCCGGTGGCCTTGGCTTCGAATTCGATGGTGCCGTCCAGGTAGAGGTACCAGTAGAAGCCGTAGTCGTAATTGCCGATGGTGGTGAAGAAGGAGATCACCAGGCGGCGGTTGCGGCGGGTGTACGTGACTCCGCTCCACAGGTCGGAATGCTTGGAGAGGATGCTCCAGTCCTCCTCGTGCATGCAGATACCGTTGCGGATCTCCCGCGGGTTGCCGAACGCGTCGGAGATGACCGGGCTGAGGTAGGTGATCTCACCCAGGCAATCGCACCCGAGCTCCAGCGAGTTGGCGTACTGGCCCACCAGGTATTCGCCGGTGTCGAAATAGTTCTGCCAGGACCGGACGGGCGACGGGTCGCCGTAGGGAACCACCATTTCCGCGATGGACGCGCGGTTGATGATGGGCCGCTTCCGGCCGCCGTCCTGGAAGGCCAGGTTGTGCAGGACCACCCCTTCGCGGACGTCGAAGCCCACGTCGACGCTCCACTTTTCCCACTCCACATGGTTGCCGCCGGTGACGGTGAAGCTGGGCCCCTCCGGCTGGGTGATGCTGATGGGTTTCTGGGTTTCGCGGATGGGGCCGGTCAGTTCCGGGTCCGTGTAGTTGCCGTGCTCGGCCGGAATGGGCACGGCGCCGAGGTCGATCACCTGGGTGACTTCCTTGCTGACCACATCCACATAGGCCACCAGGCCGTCCACCGGATGCGCCCACGCACTGTCCTCCGGAAAGTCCTGGACGAAGGCCAGGCCACGCAGGATGCGGCGGCCCTTCTCCTCCGTGTACTCGAAGACGCCTGCCGAGAGCGGGGCCACCCGGACCTTTTCGACTTGGAGGCCCCGGGCAGCCAGCGCCGCGAGCCAGCGTTCATCCGTGGCGAGGAGCGACTCCACCACCTCGAACTCCTCCTCCAGCACCGGGAGTTCACCGGTCACGGCGGTGTCGAGTTCGGCGGCGGAGAGCACCTTCTGCTGCGTGGTGGAGACCACCACGTCCCGCGGCGCAGCCCCGGAGACATCGTGGATGAAGGCCCGGAACCGGCGGTCCGCTGGCTTCGGGTCCGTTTCCCGCGCCGGGTCCAGCAGGCCGAGATAGGCGATCCGGTGCCCGGAGTCCAGGTGGCCTGCCGACTCCAGGATGGAGCGGACGTCCAGGATTTCCTCCGCTGAGGCCAGACGGAAGGCTGAGGCGGTTTCGGTGGGTGCAAGAGTCATGGGAGAACCTTTGTCCGGGCCGTGTCCGGCCACTGGTTTATTTTCTATAGTTGTAGAGAATAAGCTTTAAGTAAGATGGCCCACAAGGGTTTGAGCAAATATTTCCGGGGAGTGGCCGCGGTGCCGAAGATTGTTGACCATGACGAGCGCCGCATGGAACTCGTGGACGCGACGTGGCGGATCATCGCCCGGCACGGCATGGAAGGTGCCACCATGCGGGAGATTGCCACGGAGGCCGGCTTTGCCAACGGCGCCCTCAAACCCTACTTCCCCACCAAGGACACCCTGCTGGAATTCGCCTTTGGCCACGTGTTCAACCGGACCAACCAGCGGATTGCGCAGGTTACCGAGGGCAAGTCCGGGCTCGACGCCCTGCGGGCCTTCTGCCTGGAGGTCCTTCCCCTGGACGAGGAACGCATCAACGAGGCGCGGATCGTCATCCCCTTCTGGCAGAAGGCAGTTAACGATCCGCAGAAGGCCGCCATCCACCGGCAGTCCATGGATGAGTGGCTGGCGGCCATCCGCCGCTTCCTCGCAGAGGCGAGGGACAGCGGCGACATCCATGCCGCCGTCGACGATTCAACCCTCGCCGGCCAGCTGCTGAACATGATGCTCGGAGCCCAGATTGAGGCAGCCCTTGCGGCGGAGGGCCACACGGATTTTGGCCACGCGGAACAACTGGAGGGCTACTTGGCCCTGCTGGGCAAAAATACGACGGCGGATGGGCGCCGAACTGGAAAGCATGCTTAGTATGGAGGGGTCAGGCTCTGGCTTTGGCCAGGGAGAGCACCAACTGTAAGGAGCAGCTCCATGGGTTTGGACGACAAGATCGGCAATGCAGCAGAGAAGCTGGGCGGCAAGGGCAAGGAAGCTGCGGGCAGCGCTACCGGCGATGAGAGCCTGAAGGCCGAGGGCCAGGCCGACCAGGCCAAATCGGACCTGAAGCAGGCGGGCGAAAACGTCAAGGACGCCTTCAAGAAGGATTAATCGACGCCCCAAGAATGGGTGCGACTCCGCAAGGAGTTGCACCCATTGGCGTTTCCTAGGACTTATCCCTCATGTCCCGCAGTTCCTGCAGCAGCTTCAGCTGCTCGGCGTTCATGTTCATCAGCATTTCGACCTGCGCCGCGGCCCGGACATCCGTTTCGTAGTCGTGCTGGGCCATTGCCGAGGCAATGGCGTCCTGGCGCTTGGCTGCGATCAGCAGGATGGCACCCTGCAGGCCGGCCAGCATGGACAGGAACAGATTCAGCAGGATATAGGGGTAGGGGTCCCAGGCGTTGTTCGCCAGGAGGAAGGAATTCACCGCGGCCCACAGTGCCATGAACCCGATGAAGAAGCCCACGAACGGCCAGCTGCCCATGCCGTTGCGCAGGGTGTCCGCGGCCCTGTCGCCCGCGGTCAGGCCCTCTTTGTGCCGCCGGTGCCAATTAACTCTCAACTCAACCATGCGCCCAGAATAGGCTTCCGGCAGACCGCACGTGCACCGGCCCCGCCGGCGGAACGGCACGCCTAGTGGATGAGCCCGGACACCAGGTTGATGGTGGTGGCCAGGACGATGGCGCCCAGGAGGTAGGAGAGGAGTGCCTGCCGCAGCACCGTGGACCGGATGGCGTTGGTCTTGAGGTTGGTATCCGAGACCTGGAAAGTCATGCCGACGGTGAAGGCCAGGTAGGCGAAGTCCGAGTACCGGGGCTGGCCCTCCTCATTGAAGTCGACGCCGGTTCCGTCGCGGTAGTAAATGGCGGCGTACCGGAGGGTGAACAGGGTATGCACCAGGAACCAGGAGAGGGCGATGCTGCCCAGGGCCATGGCCACAGTGGCGTCCTTGGCACCGCCCTGCTCGCTGGAGGCGTCAAGCAGGATAAGGGCTACGCCCGCGAAACTGGCCATCGTGGCGGTGAGGACCAGGGCGTCCGAGAACACCCGGCCGGGGTCTTCCCTTCTGGCGTGGGCAGCCGTTGCTGCAGGGCCCAGGCGGCCGATGACGCTCCACACCCAGATGAGGTACGTGGCCGAGGCGGCGGCCCAGCCGAGGGCCGGGGCGTAGGTCCAGTTTCCCAGCGAGCCGGTGGCCAGGGCGGCGAGGAGGCCGACCGCAAGCATCACGATCATCCGTAGCCGCGAGTGGTGCGCGCGGGAGTTGAAGTTCCGATGGTGGTCCACGGCGGCCGGCATGGAGTTCATTGGCAGATCTTGCCACGGCAGACTTGGACTTCGCTGAATGGAAAAGGAATTTTTATTTTCGCCAACCGTTGAAAAAAGATTACGCGAGCGTTAACCTGAATGCATGTGTCGCAGGGCACAGACCCGGGGGAAAGTCGTCGAGTGGCCATCCGTCGCGAGGAACACCATGCCATCAGCTACAACCGCCCACGCCCAGCGCCAGGACGTCACCTCCAGCGTTGCCACGTCGTTTGAGCATTGGAAGCACCTGGTGGCGGAATCATTTGTACCCCTCACCGCCCGGACGGCAGATGTCGACGGCTTCCAGGGCCGGATTCGCTCCCGCGTCCTGGACCGGATGTCCATCGCGGAAGTGACCGCGAGCTCGCACGAGGTCCACCGCACCCCCGCCCTGATCGTCCAGGCCCACGAGCGCTACTTCAAATTGAACCTGCAGCTGGAGGGCACCGGCCTGCTGATCCAGGACAACCGCGAAGTGGTCCTGCAGCCCGGTGACCTGGCCATCTACGACACCAACCGGCCCTACACCCTCGCCTTTGAAGAGAACACCAGGATCATGGTCCTGATGTTCCCCTGCGACACCCTGTCCCTGCCGCCGGATTTCGTGGGACAGCTCGCAGCGGTACGCATGGGAAGCGGAGGCCTCAGCGGGATTGTAGGGCAGTTCATCCGGCAGCTCTCGTCAAACCTGGAAGTCCTGAACGGACCCAGCGGCGCCAGGCTTGCCACCAATGCCCTGGACCTGGTGTCCACCATGCTGCACGCGGAAATGGACATCGCCCCGGACCGGATGAAGCCGCAGGCGCTGCTGGCAGTCTCGATCCGCGAGTACATTGAGGCAAACCTCGCCGATCCGCTGCTGTCCCCCGCCACCATCGCCGCCGCCCACTTCATCTCCACCCGGCACCTGCACAATGTCTTCCACGAGTCGGGCAGCACCGTGGCCAGCTGGATCCGGACCCAGCGGCTCGAGGGTGCCCGCCGCGACCTTCGTGACCCGCTGCACGCCGGGCAGTCCGTCGGTACGGTGGCTGCCCGCTGGGGATTCCTGGATGCGGCGCATTTCAGCCGGACCTTCCGGGACGCTTTCGGCATCTCACCCACCGAGTGGCGCAAGGGGCAGCTAGCGCAGAACCTCGCACAACCTGTCGGATTGCGACTGAGGGGCAGTAGGCGCCGGGGGCACTCCCGGCTAACATCCGTATTGTGATAGCGATATTCCACCAATCGATAACCCCGGTGGTTCTTTTCAGTAGCCGGCGGGCGTCCTGATGCCCTACGTCTGCCTGCTCCTCTCGGGCGCCGCACTGCTGGTCAACGGCCTGGCCGGCCTGGGGCATCTCCCCCGCCGTGACGCTGCCGCCTTCAGCCTGGTGCTGGGCGGCACCCAGCTGGTGCTCGGCGTCGTGCATCTCTACGCAGCCGGGAATGGTGCGGAAGCGCTGATGACCGCCGCGGGCATGTTCCTGTTCGGGCTGACATACGTGTATGGCGGAATGGACGTCCTGCTGGGGCTGGGCTCCAGGGGGCTCGGGTGGTTCTGCGGCATGGTGGCGTTCGTTGGCCTTCTGCTGGCCGCGGCGTGGCTCGCCGTCGACCCGCTGCTCGCCGTCCTTTGGGTCTGCTGGGCGGTCCTGTGGGGGCTTTTGTTTGCGTCCAACGTTATGGGTGCCGCGCGGCTGGAACCGTTCACGGGTTGGGCCCTTGTCCTTGCCAGCCAGGTGACCGCCACGGTCCCGGCCTTCCTGGGCCTGGCCGGCCTGTGGCCCCGCAACTCCTGGGCAGCGCTGGTGGCGGCTGCGCTCCTGGCAGGACTCTTCGTGGCAGCACGCGCGCTGGCCCGGCGCGGACATGATGGTCCGCGCCGGGCCGGTATAAGCGGTGAGGGGCAGGAAGTAGGGCCGGAGCGCCTTACGGCTGGCTGAGCACAGGACTGCCGGCGGCGACGTGGTGCCGGCGCTCGATCCCCGACTCCACCAGCAGCCCGGCCAGGAAGACCACCGGAACGGCCGCCAGGAGTGCGATGGCTGTCTCGGCACTGCCTCCGATCAGGGCCGTGAAGTTGCTGAGCACCAGGGACAGGACCCAGGCGAGCAGCACTGTGGCAAGGACAGGTGCAATGCGCGTCTGCCACAGCTTGGCCCCTTCCCGTTCGCGGCGGAAGAAGCTGACCACGGCCACCGAGCACAGCATGTACAGCACCAGCAGGGCGGCCACGGCCAGGCCGCTGAACCAGGAGAAAAGGGTCAGGACCGGGTCCATGGCAAGGATGGCGAACGGAAGCACCAGGACGACGGCGGTTGCGGACTGGACCCAGGCGGCAAGGGCAGGTGCGCGGTGCCGGTTGGTCCGGGCCAGGACTGCGGGCATGGAACCCCGCAGGGCCAGGGAGTGCAGGTAGCGGTTAATGCCGTTGTGGAACGCGATGATCCCGGCCAGCAGTGACGTGACCAGCAGGATGCCCGCCACGATGCCCGCCCAGGGGCCGAAGAGTTCAACCAGGGGTCCCAGGACGAAGGATGTGGCGTCCCCTGACTGGAGGGCAGCGCCGGCGGCATCCATCACCCGGGACGGGCCGTAGTAGCTGACCAGCATCCAGGAGATGAAGGAGAAGAAAATGGAGATGACGCCGACGGACAGGTAGGTGGCCCGGGCAACGGTGCGGTGCGCGTCCTTGGCCTCCGCCGAGTAGATGGCGGTGGATTCAAAGCCGAACATGGAGGCCACGGCGAACATGATGGCCACGCCGGGCGCCCCGGCGCCAATGGCCTCGGGTGAGAAGGACGCGGCCACGCTGATGCCCTCGGGACCCCCGCCATTGAACAGGACCGTGAAGCCGAACAGCAGGAGGATGGCCACCTCGAGCCCTACCAGCAGGGCCAGGACCCGGGCGCCGAGTTCGATGTTCAGCGAGCCGAGCACCTGGACGCCGGCCATGGTGGCCAGCGCCAGCAGCCACCACGGGACTTCAAGCCCGATCGAGGCCAGCAGCCCGGAGAACGCCGCACCGTACAGGCCGTACATCGCGGCCTGGACAGTGTTGTACGCAAGCAGGGCCAGCCACGCAGCCCCGGCGCCGGTCTTCCTGCCAAAGGCCGCGGTGACGTAGGCGTAAAACGCCCCGTTGGCCTGGATCCTGCGGCTCATGGCCACGAAGCCCACGGCGAAGATCACGATGACGATGCCCACGATGAGGTAGGCGCCCGGCGCGCCGGCGCCGTTGCCCAGCCCTGCTGCCAGCGGCGAGGCGCCCACGATCCCCGTGAGGGGCGCCTGTGCCGACAGGACGAAGAAGAGGATGCCCAGGACGCCGATGCTGCCGGCGCGCAGTGCCGTTGAATGCTCCTTGGCCGGAGCGTCAGTGGTCCGGGGCTCGGAATTCGAAATACTCATTTGATCCTTCTTAACGGTCATGAGTTCGGGAAAATTGCTGTGGAATCCAGCTTGGCACCGGGGCACCAAAGGGCTTTGTCCGCCAGCGCCCAGTTGTTGTTTGTCAGCGCAGTGCGGATTACTGGCGTGCGGGTTCCTGGACGGCGGGGCGGCCGGCGAGAAGTGATGCGGCGGCCAGGGCCGCTTCCATGCCGCTTTCAATGGCGCCGTCGATGAAGCCGCCCCAGCCGTTGGCAATGTCCGACCCGGCAAAAAGTACGTGGCCGTGCCCGGATTGCATGGCGGCCAGATGGTTCCCGAGGAAGCCTGTCCGGTGCATCGGCCAGGTCTCCCCCGCCAGCGGATCAGACACCCAATCATGGGTGGCGGTGGACAGCACGTCGACGCCGGGCACCAGCCGGGCGAGTTCGGCCTGGACCGCCGCGGGGTCTGCAGCGTCGATCTTCGAGCCGTCCGGGCCAAAGCCGACGACGATCGTGTCGCCGTCGAGCGTGTACTCCGCCTGGAAGAAGTTCAAGGGCCAGTCCGCCTCTCCCAGCGCCACGAAGGGAGCATGCTCACCCCGCAGCCGGATCCACACCTTGACACTCTTGGACACCTGTCCCAGCCGTGCCCCTTCTTCCTTGGCCGGCGGCAGCGGCGGCTGGAAGTCGATGGTCCCCAGGACAGGAAGCGGAACGGTGACGACGGCGGCCTTCGCGCTGAAGCTCCGCCCGCCGCTGCCGCGGACGGTGACGGAGCCGCCGTCGTCCGTGATGCCTTCCACGGTGAAACCGAAGGTGACGGCGGCGCCGGAGTCCTTGACGATGGCCTCGGCGAGCGCGGCGGTTCCACCCTGGATCTTGTACGTGGCGCAGGCTTCGAAGTTGACGGCCCAGTCACCGTTGGTGAGGGCCACCCAGCGCATGGCCTGCGTCAGCGCGGCATCCTGGAGGGGGCCGTTGAAGTTCAGGGCCCAGAAGGATTCGAGGATGCCCCGGGCCGCTCCCGGCGGGAACTGCTCACGGATCCGGTCCTGGACCGAGACGTGGTCAATCTCCTTGTAGGCATCTGAGGCCAGCGGACTGAAGGGCTCGGGGAAGTAGGTTCGGGACTCCTTGATGAATTGGCCGTTGTGCCGGCCGATCAGGTCAAGCAAGGTTCCGGGGTCACCTTCCCGGCGGCCGCCGTCGGCCCACCAGAATGCTCGCTGCGGTTCCGGGCTGGCGACAGTGCCGATGCCGTACCGCTTCAACTCCGCCCAGACGTACGGCTGGGTCCAGTGGACCCACGTGCCGCCGATCTCCAGGTCGCGGCCCAGCCGGTGCTCCAGCCAGGTCCTGCCGCCGATGCGGTCCCGGGCCTCGACAATGCGGACTCTAAGGCCCTGTCGGGTGAGCTCACGGGCGGCGGTGAGGCCGGCGAACCCGGCACCCACGACGATGACATCCAGATCCTGCGGGTCCGCGCTGTTGTCCTGTTTCATGGCGCAGCGTCCTACGAGTAGACGAAGAACTCGACGGTGGGAGCCAATACGGCCCACTTGGTCTGCGCTCCCTTGTTGAAGGACGCCGCGCAGCCGGCGGTGAGGTCGTACGTATCGCCGCCCTCCACCTCGATCCGAAGGTGGCCGTCGATGATGTGGATGGTCTCGTCGGCTTCGATGAGGAGATCGAAGGGCTCGGGGGCCTCTGCGGGGTTGACGTGCCAGTAACCGCAGGCGAGGGCGTCCCGGCCGCCCTCGCCAAACCGGCGGACCCACTGGACCTGCCCCAGTTCGAAGGGTTCGTTCTTGGCGGGGTCAAGGGAAGAGGACGTGGTGAAGGCAGGGGTTGTTGTCATGGTTACTCCAAGGGCTGGGCGGCTCGTCGCAAAGGCGTTGCCGTGGTGGTGATGGGACGGCCGCTCCTGCGATGAGCGTCACCGCGTGAAAGCAATCTAAGCAATTGCTTAGTTTTAAGTCAATCGGCGGGCCCTGCGGGAACCGGCGCTCGCTAGAATCGACGCTATGACCGCTTCCGCAGCCCGCTCCGCCACGCCCGCATACGGCAAAGGCAGGGAGGCATTGCTCCGGGCTGCCGTCAATGTGGTTGCGGCAAAAGGTCTGCGCGGGCTCACCTACCGTGCCGTTGCTGAAGCAGCGGGCGTCAACAACAGCCTGGTGGCCCATCATTTCGGGACGCGGGACTCCCTGATCGCCGCAGCACTGGAGTGGTCCTCCGAGCAGTCCATTGCCGCCTCCCGGCTCCGGGAAGCGGCGGAAACCGAGGCCTCGTTCACGGAGGCGCTGCTGGACCTGCTGCTGGAAGACCCGGGCCTGCAGGTCTTCCAGTACGAGATGATCCTTGAGGCCCGGCGCCGCCCGGAACTGGCAGGACCGGTGGCCAAGCTGTATGAGAGTTACGTGGACGCCTTGTCCGAGGGCTTGCAGGCGTTCGGTATCCAGGGTGACGTCCGCGTGGTTGCCCGTTCCCTGTTCGCTGCACTGGACGGACTGGTCCTGCAGTACATCGCCGGCGTAGGGCGGGACGAGATCGCCGCCGCCCTGGAGGAAGTGCACCATGCGGTTCTCCTGCGGCGGGACGGGTCCTGAGCGGCAAAGACATCCGGGCGCAGAAAAGCGGGGGGGGGG
>NZ_JAYXNX010000006.1:245926-268413 GCF_036455295.1 Pseudarthrobacter phenanthrenivorans
GCGGCCGGCGCCCAAGGCAGCCGGCCGCGCTTTTCGATATGAAGTTGTTGTTTGTTACCGGAGCACCACGGTGCGGTTGCCCTGCAGGATGACCCGGCCCTCACAGTGCCACTTCACCGCGTTGGAGAGGGCCTTGCATTCCGTGTCCCGGCCGGCCGCCACCAGGTCCTCGGGCCCGTAGGTGTGGTCAACGTCCACCACCTGCTGGGAGATGATGGGCCCCTCGTCCAGTTCGGCATTGACGTAGTGGGCGGTGGCCCCAACGGTCTTCACACCCCGGGCGTACGCCTGGTGGTACGGCTTGGCACCCTTGAAGCTGGGCAGGAACGAGTGGTGGATGTTGATGGCCCTGCCGTCCAGCTTGCGGGTGAGGTCATCGCTGAGTACCTGCATGTAGCGGGCCAGCACCACCAGCTCCACATCCAGCCCATCCACCAGTGCCATCAGCGCAGCCTCGGCGGCAGGTTTGGTCTCGGCGGTGACGGGGACGTGGTGGAACGGGATGCCATGCCACTCCACCAGCGCCTGGTGGTCCCGGTGGTTCGACACCACCGCCACCACATCCACCGGCAGTTCGCCGATCCTGGCGCGGAAGAGCAGGTCGTTGAGGCAGTGGCCGAACTTGGAGACCATGATCAGCACCTTGCGCTTGGAGCCCTGGCGTTCCAGCTGCCAGCGCATGCCGAACTTTTCCGCGACAGGGGCGAAGGAGGACCGCAGGGTGTCCAGCGTGGATTCGTCCCCTTCGGAGACAAAGTGCACGCGCATGAAGAAATGGCCCTCGGTGCGCTCACCAAACTGCTTGTTGTCGATGATGTCGCAGCCGTGCTCCAGCAGGAACCCGGAGACGGCGTGGACAATCCCGGGGCCTTCCGGACAGTCGAGGGTCAGGACGTGTTCGACGGTGGTGGGCACCTTCGGTGCGGGGATCTGGGTTTCAGTAACGGTCATGGCTCAGCACTCGATCACGTTCACGGCGAGTCCTCCTCGGGAGGTTTCCTTGTACTTGGTTTTCATGTCGGCTCCGGTGTCGCGCATGGTCTTGATGGCCTTGTCCAGCGAGACTTTGTGGCTCCCGTCCCCGTGCAGGGCCAGCCGGGCGGCGTTGATCGCCTTGACGCTGGCGATCGCGTTCCGTTCGATGCAGGGGATCTGCACCAGGCCGCCCACGGGGTCGCAGGTCAGGCCCAGGTTGTGCTCGATCCCCACCTCGGCGGCGTTTTCCACCTGCGCCGGGGTGCCGCCGAGCACTTCACAGAGCCCTGCGGCGGCCATCGAGCAGGCGGAGCCCACCTCACCCTGGCAGCCCACTTCGGCACCTGAGATGGAGGCATTCGTTTTGAACAGGATTCCGACGGCGGCCGCCGCCAGCAGGAAGCGGACCACGCCGTCGTCGTCAGCTCCTGGAACAAACTTCATGTAGTAGTGCAGGACGGCAGGCACGATTCCCGCGGCCCCGTTGGTGGGGGCGGTGACGATCCGGCCGCCGGCGGCATTCTCCTCGTTCACGGCGAGGGCGAACAGGTTGACCCATTCCATGGCGTGGAGCGCGTCCGTGCTGGCGGAGTCTGCTGAAAGCGTCTTGTGGAGCGCGGGCGCCCGCCGGGTTACCTTCAGGCCGCCGGGCAGGATGCCTTCGGCGTTGCAGCCGTTCTGCACGCATTCCTTCATCACTGCCCACAGCCCCAGGAGCTGCTCCCGGAGTTCAGCTTCGCTGCGCCAGGTCAGCTCATTGGCCAGCATGACATCGGAAATGGACATGCCTTCCCGGCTGCAGATCTGCAGGAGTTCATCCGCCGTGGAGAACGGATAGGGCAGCACGGTGTCATCCGCCACCACCTTGTCCGCGCCCCGTGCGTCGCCGTCCACCACGAAGCCGCCGCCGATTGAGTAGAAGCTCCGTTCGCTCAGCACTGCTCCGGTGTGGTCGAAGGCCCGGAAGGTCATCCCGTTGGGGTGGGCGGGAAGGGATTTGCGGCGGTGGAGCACCACGTCCTCTTCCCAGTTGAAGTCCACCCGGTGGGTGCCCGCGATCTGCAGCTCTGCGTTGAGCGCGGCGGCGGCCACCTGGTCATCCGCCGTGAACGTGTTGACGGTTTCGGGTTCCAGGCCCTGCAGTCCCAGGACTACGGCTTTGTCCGAGCCGTGGCCGCGCCCCGTGGCGCCCAGGGAACCGAAGAGTTCCGACTGGACGCGCACGGTGGAGGCCAGCTGCCCGTCGCCCTTCAGCCCGTCAGCGAAGAGCTTGGCCGCCCGCATCGGGCCCACCGTGTGTGACGACGAGGGCCCGATGCCGACAGAGAAGAGGTCCAGGACGCTGAGCGCCATCAGGGGACCTCGGGCGAGGCGTACTCCCGCATGGCGTCCAGGAGCCACCGGCCCAGGAACTCGGCGAAAGAGGCGCGGGGGAAGATCCGGAAGGATTCCTCACCGGTCTTCCACAGGATGGCGGGGATGTTCGCGATCTCCGTGGAGAAGGCGGTGCCGGCCTTGAACACCCGCGGGTGCAGGTCCAGCGAGCAGCCCTTTTCCAGGACGGCGCGGGCGCGGGGGCCTGTCAGTTCGTAGGTGGTGCGGTTGGCGGACAGGTCCACCACCTGGCCCGCGTCGCCGCCAAGGGCCTCGCGGAGAGCGGGGATCAGGTCCCCGCCCAGGGACTCGTGGGCCTCGGTGGGTGCCACCACCAGGAACTCGGAGGGACCCAGCCACAGCACGGACGTGTCACCGTTGGTGGCCACCGATCCGGAACCGGCCGGGAGGCCGCCGGTGACGGCGGCCAGCCGGGCTGCCGGCTCCGAGCCGGCGTCCGCCCGGAGCCCCACCATGGTCAGGAAGGGCACTTCGGACAGCTCAACGGTGCCGGCCAGGGAACCTGCGGCGAACGCTTCAGCCAGCTGCTTGGCCGGGCTGACGCGGGCGGCGAGGTTCTTGTCTGCTGAGGTCGGGGATGCTGCTGTTTCAGCCATCTTTACGGGTCCCTTCGGGGTCAAAAAGCACTGTCTCTGCCACAACCACGTCCACCAGCTGGTCGCCGGCGGCTGCCACCAGCGTTTCGCCGATGCGGTTGCGTCCGTTCTTGATGAGGGCCAGGCCGAATGAGCGGCCAAGCGCGGCGCTGTGGTAGCTGGAGGTGACGAAGCCTTCCATTGGCACCGGTCCGTAGGCCGGATTGGTGGAGCGGCCCTTTTCCACGAGCTGGGTGCCTTCCGGCAGCCGGAGCGTGCCGTCCACGGGCAGGACGCTGACCAGGTGCTTGCGGTCCTCGCGCTGCGAATCCAGCCGGGCGTAGGAGCGCTTGCCAATGAAGTCCTTGGCCTTGGAGACAATCCACTCCATGCCGGCGTCCTGCGGGGTGACGGTGCCGTCAGTGTCCTGCCCGACGATCGGGTAGCCCTTTTCGGCCCGGAGCACGTGCATGGTTTCGGTGCCGTACGGAGTGATGTTGAACTCGGCACCGGCGGCTGCCACGGCTTCCCAGGTGTTCAGCCCGTACCAGGCCGGGACGTTGATCTCGTAGGCCAGTTCGCCGGAGAACGAGATGCGGCAGATCCGGGCGCGGACGCCCGAGGCGAGGGTGGTTTCGCGGAAGGTCATGAACGGGAAGGCCTCGGCGTCCAGGCCGCCCTTGGCAGCCAGTTCCGGTGCCACCTTGGCGATGACTTCACGGGACTTGGGCCCGACGACGGCAATGGTGCTCCACTGCTCGGTTACCGAGGTGCACTTGACGTCCAGCTCAGGCCATTCGGTCTGCAGCCATTCCTCCAGCCAGTCCAGCACCTTGGCGGCACCGCCGGTGGTGGTGGTCATGAAGTAGGTTTCGTCGTCGACGCGGAGGGTCACGCCGTCGTCGAAAATCATGCCGTCCGGGGTGCACATGACGCCGTAGCGTGCGGAGCCGGGGGCGAGCTTCTTGAATGCGTTGGTGTAGATCCGGTTCAGGAACTCCCCCGCATCCTTGCCGCGGATCTCGATCTTGCCCAGGGTGGTGGCGTCCATGAAGCCCACGGACTCGCGGACGGCGGCGCATTCGCGCAGCACGGCGGCGTCCATGTCCTCCCCGTCCTGCGGGTAGTACCAGGGGCGCTTCCACTGTCCAACGTCCTCGAACAGCGCGCCCTTGGCGACATGCCAGGGGTGGATGGAAGTGACGCGGGCGGGATCGAACAGCTCACCGCGCTGGCGTCCGGCCAGTGCAGCAAAAGCCACCGGGGTGAACGGCGCACGGTAGGTGGTGGTGCCAATGTCGCCGATGCCGCGCGAGGCTTCGCCGGCCGTGCGCAGGGCAGCGGCGATGACGCCGATGGCGTTGACGCCGGAGGTCTTGCCCTGGTCGTTGGCGGTGCTGATGGAGGTGTACCGCTTGATGTGCTCCACGGAGCGCATGCCGGCGCCGGTGGAGCGGAGCACGTCCGCCACCGACTGGTCGCGCTGGAAGTCCACGAAGTGGTGGTGCCAGTCATCCGGGGTGCCGCTCTCGCCAGGCACCAGCCAGAGCTGGCGGGTGGGGGCGGAGGCCTTCGGCTCTCCAAACACGGCAGGCTCGACGGCGGACGCGAACCCGGCGGCGATGGCCGCCTTGGCGCCGGCGGAGATACCCTCGGCGAGGCAGTCTTCGGTGGCGAAGGACCCGCGGCCGGAGCCGATGGTCTGCTGGGCGGGGACCTCGGTGCTGGGCACGAACGCGGCAAGGTCCTCGTCCCAGCGCAGCTTGCCCTGCCGCTGCGAGTGCAGGTGGACCAGCGGGCTCCAGCCGCCGGACACTGCCAGCAGGTCTGCGGAGATCTGTTCGACGCCCGAGGTGAGTTCGCCGTCGTCGTTGATGCTGCGGACGGTGACCCCGTCCAGCCGGCCGTCGGCGCCTGCGGAGGTGTTTGCTACCGCGCTGCCGATCAGCACCCGGATGCCGGATTCGACGGCGGCAGTCGCCACGGCGGTGAGCTTGGGACGGGCGTCCACAACGGCTGCGACCTTGACGCCGGCAGCGGTGAGGTCGGCGGCGACGGCGTAGGCGCTGTCATTGGTGGTGCCGATGACCACGCGCTTGCCGGCGGCAACGCCGTACCGGTTGAGGTAGCTGCGGGCGGCAGAGGCCAGCATGATGCCTGGACGGTCGTTGTTCTCGAACACCAGGGGACGCTCGTGGGCGCCGGGGGCCAGCACCACCTGGTTGGCACGGATGTGCCAAATCCGCTGGCGGGAGACGCCGGGTGCAGCGGGGCTGGAGAGGTGGTCGGTGCGGTTCTGGACGGCGATGACGTAGTTGGCGTCGTAGGCGCCGAACGCGGTGGTGCGGTTCAGGACGGTGGATTCCGCACCGGAAACCAGCTCGGCTTCGACGTCGGCAACCCATTCCAGGGCCGGCTTGCCTTCGATGGTCTCGGCCAGTCCCTGGGCGGTGGAGCCGGAGAGCAGGGAGCCGCCAAGTTCGGGCTGGTCGTCCAGCAGCATGACGCGGGCTCCGGTGCGGACGGCCTCGCGGGCTGCGGCGAGTCCGGCGGGGCCGCCGCCGACCACCAGGACGTCAGTGTGGACGTACTTCTTGTCGTATTCGGCGCGGTCGTCCTCCGGGTCCAGCTTGCCCAAGCCGTTCAGCAGCGTGGCCTGGAGCCCGTCAACCAGGGTGACGGTGGTGGCGGGGAGCATGGATTCGGCGACGTGGCCGGGGAAGCGGGCTTCCACGCGGACCAGGGCGTTGGCTTCTTCCACGCCTGCGGACATGATGCCGCGGGGCCGGTCCTCGTAGAGCGAGTTCCCGGCAGCGATGCGGCCGTTGGCCAGCAGGGCCGAGGCCAGGGTGTCACCCGGGTGGCCGCTGAACTCCTCGCCGTCCACGGTGAAGCGCCAGGAGATGGTGCGGTCGATGCGGCCGCCGGTAGCCAGGCGGGCGTTCTGGGAAGTCACTTGGTCGCTCCTTCCGGGGCGGTGGTGCTGAGGATGCTCGTGGTGGAGGTGCTGGGTGCGGCACTTCCCGTGGTGGTGCTGTCAGGGCCGGTGCTGGCGGTCCCGGTCTCGGGCGTGGCCCTCGAGGAACTGTCGGGCCGCGGCGTGCCCATCTTGTAGACGGCCTTGATGTCGTAGCTCACGGTGTCGCGGAGCATGTTGAACCACTGGCGGCAGCCGGTGCTGTGGACCCAGCGCTCGGCGAAGATGCCTTTGGGGTTCTCCCGGTAGAAGAGGTAGCGGGACCACTCCGTGTCGGTCAGCTCGTTCGGGTTCTCCGGGTACGGGACGTGGGCCTGTCCGCCGTAGTGGAATTCGGTTTCGTCCCGCGGGCCGCAGTTGGGGCATGGGATCAGCAGCATGTGCGTTGGTCCTTTCTGGTGGCGGGGCTAGTGGGCCACGGCGGCGGCGCCGTGTTCGTCGATGAGGGCGCCGGTTTCGAAGCGTTCCAGCGAGAACGGCTTGTTCAGCGCGTGCGGTGCGCCGGTGGCGATGGTGTGCGCGAAGGTCATGCCCGCGGCGGGCGTGCCCTTGAATCCGCCGGTTCCCCAGCCGCAGTTCACGAACATGTTCTCCACCGGGGTGGTGCCCACGATCGGCGAGGCGTCCATGGTGGTGTCCACGATGCCGCCCCAGGTCCGGAGTACGTGCGCCCGGGCAAAGATGGGGAAGAGCTCGACGGCGGCCGCCATCTGCTGCTCGATCACGTGGAAAGAGCCGCGCTGGCCGTAGCCGTTGTAGGAGTCAACGCCGGCGCCCATGACCAGTTCGCCCTTGTGTGCCTGCGAGACGTAGACGTGGACGTGGTTGGACATGACCACCGTGGGGTGGACGGGCTCGTGCAGCTCGGAAACCAGTGCCTGCAGCGGGTGGGACTGGATGGGCAGCTGGAAACCGGCCATCTCTGCCAGGACCGAGCTGTGGCCGGCGGCGCAGAGGCCCACCTTTTCGGTGTTGATGGTGCCGCGGTTGGTCTTGACGCCCACCACGCGGTCGCCGTCCTTGAGGAAGCCGGTGACTTCGCAGTTCTGGATGATGTCCACGCCCATTTCGTCGCACTTGCGGGCGAAGGCCCAGGCCACGTGGTCGTGCTTGGCGATGCCGGCGCGGGGCTGGTAGGTGGCGCCCATGACGGGGTAGCGGATGTTGTCCCGGATGTTCAGGATGGGGCAGAGTTCCTTGACCTGCTGCGGGTCCAGCCACTCGGCGTCCACACCGTTGAGCTTGTTGGCGCCCACGCGGCGGATGCTTTCGCGGACGTCGCCCAGGGTGTGGGCCAGGTTCATCACGCCGCGCTGGCTGAACAGGAAGTCGTACTCGAGTTCCTCGGGCAGGATTTCCCAGAGCTTGAGCGCGTGCTCGTAGATGGCGGCGCTCTCGTCCCAGAGGTAGTTGGAGCGGATGATGGTGGTGTTGCGGGCCATGTTGCCGCCGGCCAGCCAGCCCTTTTCCAGGACGGCAATGTTGGTCATGCCGTGGTTCTTCGCCAGGAAGTACGCGGTGGCCAGGCCGTGCCCGCCGCCGCCGACAACCACGGCGTCGTAAGAGGACTTGGGTTCCGGGTTCCGCCAGAGGAAGTCCGGGTGCTCCGGAAGGTGCTGGGTGCTCACTGGGCGGCTCCAATCAGGTCTGCCTCGATGCCGGCCAGATTGGCGTCGGCGGAGAGGTGCGGGTAGAGGGGGAACTTGGCGGCAAGTGCCGTCACGCGTTCCCGGAGTTCGACGGCGGTGTCCCCGGGGAGGCTGCCCGTGCCGGCGGAGGCAATCAGCGCCGTGGCGATGATGTCCGCAACCTCGGTGAATTCCGCGGCGCCGAAGCCGCGGGCGGCCAGGGCCGGGGTGCCGATCCGGAGTCCGGAGGAGACCATCGGCGGGCGGGGGTCGAAGGGGACGGCGTTGCGGTTGACGGTGATGCCGATCTGGTGGAGGGCGTCCTCGCCCTGCTGCCCGTCGAGCTCCGAGTTGCGCAGGTCCACCAGGACCAGGTGGACGTCGGTGCCGCCGTTGACCACGGAGATGCCGGCTGCTGCCACGTCGTCCTTGAGGAGGCGTTCGGCCAGGAGCTTGGCTCCCTGCAGGACGCGTTCCTGGCGTTCCTTGAATTCGGGGGCTGCGGCGAGCTTGAAGGCCACGGCCTTGGCAGCGACCACGTGCTCCAGCGGTCCACCCTGCTGGCCGGGGAACACCGCGCTGTTGATCTTCTTGGCGTACTCCTCCTTGGCCAGGATGACGCCGCCGCGGGGTCCGCCCAGGGTCTTGTGGGTGGTAGTGGTGACCACGTCCGCGTACGGCACGGGGTTGGGGTGCAGGCCTGCGGCGACGAGGCCGGCGAAGTGGGCCATGTCCACCATCAGGTAGGCGCCCACCAGGTCGGCGATGCGGCGGAACTCGGCGAAGTCCAGCTGGCGGGAGTAGGCGGACCAGCCGGCAACGATCAGCTTGGGCTTGTGCTCCAGGGCCAGGGCTTCCACCTCGGCCATGTCGATCCGGAGGTCATCTTCGCGGACATGGTACGGAACCACGTTGTACAGCTTGCCGGAGAAGTTGATCTTCATGCCGTGGGTCAGGTGGCCGCCGTGGGCCAGGGACAGGCCAAGGATGGTGTCGCCCGGGTTCAGCAGGGCGAACATGGCGGCGGCATTGGCCTGCGCACCGGAGTGCGGCTGGACGTTGGCGAACTCTGCGCCAAAGAGGGCCTTCACGCGGTCGATGGCCAGTTGCTCGATGACGTCGACGTGCTCGCAGCCGCCGTAGTAGCGCTTGCCCGGGTAGCCCTCGGCGTACTTGTTGGTGAGGACCGAGCCCTGGGCCTCCATCACGGCGGACGGAGCGAAGTTCTCCGAGGCGATCATTTCGAGGGTGGACTGCTGGCGGTGCAGTTCCCGTGCCACAGCGGCGGCGACATCGGCGTCTACCGTGGCGAGCGAGGCGTTCAGTACGTCCTGCATGGTTCTCCTTCTAGGCCCTTCGGAGTTACTGACCTATAACTGATCTGTAACTGATATATTAGAACTGTCGTAATAGTATGTTCCAAATCACTTGGACGTCAATAGCACTCCTGGGAAGGCTCGAGATGAGCGTCACATTAGAGAACCACCTCGCTGGGGAGGGAGACCTCTCGCTCTCCGAACAGGCCTACCGGCACCTCCGCGACCGGCTCATCATGCTGGACATCCGGCCGGGCGAGGCGATCAACGACGGCAAGCTGGCGGCCGAACTCGGGATAGGCCGGACGCCAGTCCGGGAAGCACTCAAACGCCTGGAGAGCGACCACCTCGTGGTCTCCTACCCCCGCCGCGGAACGTTCGCCACCATCGTCGACATCACCGAACTCGCCGATGTCTCCGAGCTGCGCGAATCCCTGGAGCCCCTGGCGGCGCGCCGGGCCGCCAAGCTGGCAACGCCGGCGCTGCGGGCGGAAATCAGGGAGACTGCAGCGGCAATCTCCACCATGGGCGATGACGACGACCCCTACGACCTCATGCGGTACGACATCAAAGTCCACCGGCTGATCTACCGGGCCGCAGCCAACGCGCACCTCGAGGACGTGTTGATCCGCTACGACAACCTGGCTACGCGCATCTGGTGCATGGTGCTGGAAAAGGTGCCCTCCGTCGCGTCCCACATCGCCGAGCACGTGGAACTGCTGGAGGCAGTGGCCGACGGCGACGCGGAGCGGGCGGGCAAGCTCGCCCTGGAGCACGTCACCAGTTTCGAACAGGCCATCCGCAACGTACTTTAGCGGTGGTGCTTCACGCGCTGTTACCGCAGCCGGCTGCGCACTTCCTTGGCGAACTCCAGCGTGGTGGCTGAGCCGCCAAGATCCGGCGTCGCAATTCCTTCCGCGAGCGTGGACTCGAACGCGGCGGTCAGGGATCGGGCCGCCGCCTCCTCCCCCAGGTGGTCGAGCATCATGGCCGCAGCCCACAGCGCGCCCACGGGATTCGCGATGCCCTTGCCCGCAATGTCCGGGGCAGAACCGTGGACCGGCTCGAACATTGACGGGTAGCGGCGTTCGGGGTTCAGGTTGGCGCTCGGAGCGATGCCGATGGAGCCGGCAACTCCGGCCACCAGGTCGGACAGGATGTCGCCGAAGAGGTTCGACGCCACAATCGTGCGGACACTGGTGGGCTTCATGACCAATCGTGCCGCGAGCGCATCGATGAGCACCTTGTCCACCGTGACGTCCGGGAACTCTGCCACCGTCCGGGCCACCACCTCGTCCCAGAACGGCATGGTGTGGATGATGCCGTTGGATTTGGTGGCGGAGACCAGCGTGCCGCCCCGCCCGGCAGCGGCCTCCGCCGCGTAGCGCGCCACGCGGGTAATGCCCGCCTTGGTGAACACGCTTTCCTGGACGGCAAATTCCGCGTCCGTCCCGGCGCCGAAGCGGCCGCCGATCTGCGAGTACTCGCCCTCAACGTTCTCCCGCACCACCACGATGTCCAGGTCCTCGATCCCCGGCATCGCCCCCTTGACGCCGGGCAGCAGCTTCATGGGCCGAAGGTTGACGTACTGGTCGAACTCCCGCCGGATGGGAATCAGCAGCCCCCACAGGGTTACGTCATCCGGAACGTCAGGCGTGCCCACTGCTCCCAAATAGATCCCGTCGCCGCTGCTGAGTTGCTCGATACCGTCAACGGGCATCATCCGGCCGGTTTTGACGTAAAGATCGCTGTTCCAGTCGCGGACCCGCCACGACACGGTGAAATCATGCAGCCCGGCCACCGCGTCCACGCACTCCATGGCCACGTCCGTGACATCAACGCCGATGCCGTCACCGGGAATGGAATCGATGGTGTAGCTGCGGGTCATGTTGTTCCAATCGCTCGTTCATTCCTGTGTGCCTAAATCGTAAAGGCAGCAGCCAGGGCTCCAAGGTGTGACGTGGCATACTTCCCTAGAGGTGCCCGGCCGGGAGGGCCGGCGGAAGCGCGAAAGGCCGGTCAAGATGCAGGAAACGGTAAACGAGGACCAGGAAGCGCGCCGGCATGTGCTGTCTGCATTGTCCCGGGAGCGGCAGCTTGGGCTGCGCGGGGACCAGGATTTTGACCGGCGCTTCGAGGAGCACTTCCCTACGCTGCGCAGCCTGTTCCATTCCCTGTACGGCGACAGGAATGACTGGCTGGACCAGCTGACGGACCTGGTCCTCCAATGCGCCCGGTCCTGGCAGGAGCGGCCACCGGAGCTGAAGGCAACGGACGCGGAGCGCGAAGGCGCCCCGGACTGGTTCCAGTCCAACCGGATGCTGGGCGGCGTCTGCTACGTGGACCGCTACGCCGAAAGCCTGGAAGGAGTCCGCGCCCGGATCCCCTACTTCAAGGAACTGGGCCTGACCTACCTGCACCTCATGCCGCTGTTCCTGGCACCTGTGCCGCACTCTGACGGCGGGTACGCGGTGTCCAGCTACCGGGAGGTCAATCCCAAGCTGGGCACCATGGAGCAGCTGCGCTCCCTGGCAGCCGAACTGAAGGACAACGGCATCAGCCTGGTGGTGGACTTCATTTTCAACCACACCTCCGACGAGCACGAGTGGGCCCGCAAGGCAGCCGCAGGGGATCCGGAATTCAGCGACTACTACTGGATCTTCCCGGACCGGACCATCCCGGACGCGTTCGAGGCGAACGTCCGCGAGATCTTCCCGGAGAACCACCCCGGGTCCTTCATCCGGATGGAGGACGGCCGGTGGGTGTGGGCCACCTTCCACACGTACCAGTGGGACCTGAACTACTCCAACCCCGACGTCTTCCGGGCCATGGCGGGCGAGATGCTGTTCCTGGCCAACCAGGGCGTGGACATCCTGCGCATGGATGCGGTGGCCTTCATCTGGAAGCAGCTGGGAACACCGTGCGAGAACCTGCCGCAGGCACACACTCTGCTGCGGGCCTTCAACGCGGTGTGCCGCCTGGCGGCGCCGTCGCTGCTGTTCAAGTCCGAGGCGATCGTGCACCCGGACGAGGTGGCGCTCTACATCGACCCGAAGGAATGCCAGCTTTCCTACAACCCGCTGCAGATGGCGCTGATCTGGGAGTCCTTGGCCACCCGGGATGCCTCGCTCCTGGCCCAGGCCCTGGAGCGGAGGCACAACATCCCCGACGGCACGGCCTGGGTGAACTACGTCCGCAGCCATGACGACATCGGCTGGACCTTCGCCGACGAGGACGCCGCCGAGCTGGGCATCAACGGCTTCTACCACCGCCGCTTCCTGAACTCCTTCTACGTCAACAGGTTCCCCGGCAGCTTCGCCCGCGGCGTCCCGTTCCAGGACAACCCCAAGACCGGTGACTGCCGGATTTCAGGCACGACGGCGTCCCTGTGCGGCATGGAGGTGAACCCGGCGGAGGCGGTGGAACGGATCCTCCTGGCCCATTCCGTGCCGTTCAGCACCGGCGGCGTCCCCCTGCTGTACCTCGGCGACGAGGTGGGCCAGGTCAACGACTACGCGTATGCGTCCGAACCGGGCCACGGGGAGGACAGCCGCTGGGTGCACCGGCCGCATTTCCCCAAGGAGCAGTACGCGCGCCGGCTTGACCCGGCCACACCGGAAGGAGCGGTGTACGCGGGATTGAAGAGGATGATCGAGGTGCGCGCCGGCACCCCCGAATTTGCCGGGACCACGCTCATCGACTTCGGCACCAACAACCGCTCCGTGCTCGGGTACCAGCGGCCGGGAGACGCGGAAGGCGCCAGCACCATCCTGGCGCTCGCCAATTTCAGCGACTCACCCCAGACCCTGGCTGCTGAGACCTTCGGCGGGTACCTCCCTGCCGCCGTCGACCTTCTCTCCGAAGCGGCCCTGCGGCTGGACGGCGGCGTCACCCTCCTGCCCCGGCAGTATCTCTGGCTGCGCGTTACGCCGCAGTAATTGGGAGCTGGCGCCGGGCCGTGAAAGCATACGGATCATGGCCTCCAAGATTGCGTACCAGGGTGAGCCCGGCGCCAACTCCAATATCGCGTGTCAGCAAATGTTCCCGGACATGGAAAGCGTCCCGCGCGCCAGCTTCGAGGATGCCTTTGAGCTGGTAAGCAGCGGTGAGGCGGAGCTGGCCATGATCCCCATCGAGAACTCGATCGCCGGCCGCGTGGCGGATATCCATATCCTGCTCCCACAGTCCAACCTGCAGATCGTGGGCGAATACTTCCTGCCCATCCACTTCGACCTGCTGGGCATCCCGGGCAGCACCATCGAGGCCGCAACCGAGGTGCACAGCCACATCCATGCGCTGGGCCAGTGCCGGAAGCTGATCCGCGAACATGGCCTCAAGCCGGTCATCGCCGGTGACACCGCCGGATCCGCCCGGGAGGTGGCGGAGTGGAACGATCCCCGCAAGCTCTCCCTCGCTCCCCCGCTGGCCGCACAGATCTACGGACTTGATGTCCTGGCGTCGCGCGTGGAGGACGATCCCTCCAACACCACCCGCTTCGTGGTGCTGGCCCGGGAAACGGCACTGCCGGCCCGGGACGAACTTCCCGGCCCGGCAGTGACGAGCTTCCTGTTCCGCGTCCGCAACGTCCCATCAGCCCTCTATAAGGCGCTGGGCGGTTTCGCCACCAACGGCGTGAACATGACCCGGCTGGAGAGCTACATGGTGGGCAACGAGTTCGCGGCCACCATGTTCATGGCGGACGTCGAAGGCCACCCCGAGGACCTGCCGTTGAAGCTGGCCCTCGAGGAACTGGACTTCTTCACCACCGAGGTGCGGATCCTCGGCGTGTACCCGGCAGCGGACTACCGGGCGGCGGCAGCCACCACCTGACGCGGCTTCGCGGGGGCGGCCTGCAGCAGCGGGGTGAAGAACGCACCCAGTGCCGCCGTCGCGGTCAGGGGCAGGACATTGGCCACGTACTGGTCCGGCCGGACCACCACCACTACGCCGTTGCGGTCCAGGCCGCGCAGGTCGAAGATGTCCGCCTTGGGATCGGTGGCGTAGACCTTTTCGTAGTCGGTCAGCTTGAAGGGGCCCACCTGGGGCTTGAAGACGGCTGGCACAGCGCTGATGTCGACGGCGGTGTGCGGCTGCTGGTAGATAACCTTCAGGTCGAACCACGCGTCCGGGTCGGCGCCGGCAGGGGTGGCGGCCAGCGGGGACTCGGACGAACTAGCAAACCATTCAGCAAGCATGTCAGTGGCGGAGTTGGTGCCTGGCAGCGCGGCATCGGCGAAGACGTAGATCCGCCAGCGGCCGTCGGCGGTGGCGTGGTGGCCCAGGTGGATGGGGTTGGTGTCCCCTACCCGAACCACCGGGGCTGACTTGAAGCGCTTCCCAACAGGGAAGCCGGCGGCCAGGCCCTGGTGGTCGGTGCTGCCAACGATCAGGGACGGCGTGTACTGGGTCATGAAGCCGGCCGGGAATTCGGCGGTCTGCACGTAGAAGTCCTCAAGGTCGGAGGGGTGCTCGAACTCCTCCGGCTTCTTGGCCATCATGGTTGACCACTCCTTGTCGAAGTCGATCAGGTTCTTGGCCACCACCTGCCGCTCCTCCGAGTAGGTGGTCAGCAGGCTCTCCGGGCTGCGGCCTTCCAGCACATGCCCCAGCTTCCAGGCGATGTTGAAGCCGTCCTGCATGGAGACGTTCATCCCCTGGCCGGCCTTTGCACTGTGCGTGTGGCACGCATCGCCGGTGATGAAGACCCGCGGGGTGCGGGTGCCGCGCTCCTCCGGGAGGACGTCGTCGAACCGGTCCGTCAACCGGTGGCCCACCTCGTACACGCTGTGCCAGGCGATGTTCCGCACGTCCAGGGTGTAGGGGTGGAGGATCTCGTTGGCCTTGGCGATGATCTCCTCGATGGAGGTGTCGCGGACCGAGTGGTGGCTGTTGGGGTCAACCTCGCCCAGGTCCACGTACATGCGGAACAGGTGGCCGCCTTCACGGGGAATGAGCAGGATGCTGCCCTTTTCGCCCTGGATGGCGCACTTGGTGCGGATGTCCGGGAAGTCGGTGACGGCGAGCGCGTCCATGACGCCCCAGGCGTGGTTGGCCTGGTCGCCGGCGAGCGTGCAGCCGATGGCCTGGCGAACTTTGCTGCGCGCGCCGTCCGCGCCCACCACGTACTTGGCGCGGACAATCCGCTCCTGGCCTTCGTTGGGTCCGGCGGTGTGGCGGAGCGTGACGGTCACCGGGTAGTCACCGTTGCCGGTCACCTCCAGTCCCTGGAAGTCGTAGCCGTAATCGGGCTTCATCCGGGTGGGCGAGTTGGCGGCAAATTCCGCGAAGTAGTCCAGCACCCGGGCCTGGTTGACGATCAGGTGGGGGAACTCGCTGATGCCCATTTCGTCGTCAACGGCCCGGGCAGTCCGGATGATGTTCGCGTGGTTGGCGGGATCCGGCTTCCAGAAGGCCATTTCGGTGATGCGGTACGCCTCGGCGATGATCCGCTCCGCGAACCCAAAAGCCTGGAAGGTCTCCACGCTGCGGGCCTGGATGCCGTCCGCCTGGCCGATGGCCAGCCTCCCGGGGCGACGTTCGATGATGCGGGTGGTCACGTTGGGGAACATGGACAACTGCGCGGCGGCGAGCATTCCGGCAGGACCGGTGCCCACGATGAGCACGTCCACTTCGTCGGGAAGTTCCTCGGGGCGATTAAGGCCGACGCCGGCTGCCGGCTGGACACGGGGGTCACCGGATACGTATCCGTGGTGGTGGAACTGCACGGGCTTTCCTCACTTCGTTGTGGATGATCATGAATTGAGCTTTCGTTCTATATCAGAACACGCAATTCTATAATCGAAACTTTAAATCTGGCTTCCACTGTACGCCCGATGTGATCCGGGCGACAAGTACCGCTTCTCCAGCCCTCAAAATCGGCTCAAATCAAGGGGTTGACGAAGCGGCCGAGATGGGTGATAGTGATCGTATACGATTTCGTACCTGATGAGGAGAAGGCTTTGGAGCAGGTCAACGGCGACACCCTGGCAGCAGCACGCAAGGTCATCGCGGTGCACATCAACTACCCCAGCCGGGCGGCCCAGCGTGGCCGCACGCCGGCCCAGCCGTCCTACTTCCTCAAGCCTTCCAGCTCCCTGGCCCTTGGCGGAAGCCCCGTGGAGCGTCCGGCCGGTTGCGAACTGCTCGGGTACGAGGGCGAGATCGCCCTGGTCATCGGCAAGGCCGCCCGCCGCGTTTCGCTGGAGGACGCGTGGAGCCACGTTGCGGCCATTACCGCCAGCAATGATCTCGGCGTGTACGACCTGCGCTGGGCGGACAAGGGCTCCAACCTCCGGTCCAAGGGCGGGGACGGGTTCACCCCGGTGGGCCCGGCACTGATTCCGGCAGACGCCGTCGACCCTTCACAACTGCGGATCCGTACCTGGCACAACGGCGAGCTGGTCCAGGACGACACCACCGAAGACCTGCTCTTCCCGTTCGCCCGGCTGGTGGCGGACCTGTCCCAGCTGCTCACCCTTGAAGAGGGCGACATTATCCTCACCGGCACGCCGGCCGGCGCTTCGGTCGCGATGCCGGGCGACGTCCTGGAAGTGGAAGTGGAGACGATCGACGGCGACCTGTCCACCGGGCGGCTGGTCACCACGGTGGAGGAGGGCACGACGGCGTTCGCTGACTTTGGTGCCGGCCCCAAGGTGGATGACCTGCAGCGGGAGGAAGCCTACGGTTCCCGCGAAGCTGCCGGACTGGCCCCCGTGGGGCCCGTCCTGACCCCGGAGCTGAAGGCCAAGCTCGAGTCCGTCGCCACCGCCACGTTGTCTTCCCAGATGCGCAAGCGCGGCCTTAATAACGTCAGCATCGACGGGCTGCAGGCCACCCGCCCGGACCGCCGCGTAGTGGGCGTGGCCCGGACCCTGCGCTACGTCCCCAACCGCGAGGACCTTTTCAAGACCCACGGCGGCGGCTTCAACGCCCAAAAGCGTGCCATCGACTCGGTGAATGAGGGCGAAATCCTGGTGATGGAAGCCCGCGGTGAAAAGGGCACCGGCACTGTTGGTGACATCCTGGCCCTCCGCGCCCAGGTCCGCGGCGCCGCGGCGATCATCACCGATGGCGGTGTCCGCGACTACTCCGCCGTGGCGGACCTGGAGATGCCCACGTACTTCGCCAACCCGCACCCCGCTGTCCTGGGCCGGCGGCATATTCCGTGGGACACGGACATCACCATCGCGTGCGGCGGAGCCACCGTGCAGCCCGGTGACATCATCGTGGCCGATTCCGACGGCATCCTGGTCATCCCGCCCGCCATCGCCGAAGAACTGGTGGCGGACTGCATCCAGCAGGAAAAGGAAGAGACCTTCATCTTCGAGATGGTCAGGCAGGGTAACAGCGTTGACGGCCTCTACCCCATGAACGCGGAGTGGCAGAACCGGTACAAGGAATGGGAAGGCAACACCAATGACTGAGACAGCGCTGACTGATCTGCCTGGGGTAGCCGCTCCTGGAAGCAAGTCGGAACAGGCGTACCAGACCGTCAAGGCACGGATTGTCGAAGGCACCTACACCCCCGGCTACCGGCTGGTGCTGGGCTCGATCGCCAAGGACCTGGGCTTCAGCGTGGTCCCGGTCCGTGAAGCTATCCGGCGGCTCGAGGCCGAGGGCCTGGTGACGTTCGAACGCAACGTCGGCGCCACCGTCGCGGGCATCGATCCCACCGAGTACCTCTACACCATGCAGACCCTCAGCATCGTGGAAGGCGCCGCCACCGCCCTGTCCGCACCGCTGATCGACCCGGCGGCGATCGCCCGGGCCCGCGCCGTGAACGAACAGATGCGCGAATGCCTGGACCACTTCGACCCCGTCCGGTTCACCCAGCTGAACCAGGACTTCCATTCCGTCCTGTTCGAGCACTGCCCCAACCCGCACATCCTGGACCTGGTGCACCGCGGCTGGAACCGGCTCGCAGCCATCCGGTCCTCCACTTTCCGCTTCGTCCCGGGCCGCGCCCGCGACTCCGTCGAGGAACACGAAAACCTGCTGAAGCTCATCGAAACCGGAGCCGACGCGGAACAGATCGAAAAAGCCGCCAGGCTCCACCGCTCCGCCACCCTGGACGCGTACCTGGCCCAGACCAACCACTGACACCAGTTAGGACTTCAACGATGACGACCTCAGTAGAAACCAGCAAGCACTACGTGCCCGAGGACCTGCCCACCCACATCCAGCACTACATCAACGGCCAGTTCGTCGACTCCGTGGGCGGAAAGACCTTCGACGTCCTGGACCCGGTATCCAACCGGAACTACGCCACCGCCGCCGCCGGCCAGAAAGAAGACATCGACCTCGCCGTCGCCGCCGCCCGCGAAGCATTCATCAACGGCCCCTGGCCGAAGATGAAGCCCCGCGAACGCGCCCGCATCCTGAACAGGATCGCCGACGCCGTGGAGGCCCAGGAAGCACGCCTGGCAGAACTGGAGACCTTCGACACCGGCCTGCCCATCACCCAGGCCAAGGGCCAGGCCCTCCGCGCCGCAGAGAACTTCCGCTTCTTCGCGGACCTGATCGTGGCCCAGTTCGACGACGCCATGAAGGTCCCCGGCTCGCAGATCAACTACGTGAACCGCAAGCCGATCGGCGTCGCGGGCCTGATCACCCCGTGGAACACCCCGTTCATGCTCGAGTCCTGGAAGCTCGCCCCGGCGCTGGCCACCGGAAACACCGTGGTCCTCAAGCCGGCCGAGTTCACCCCGCTCTCCGCCTCCCTCTGGGCCACCATCTTCAAGGAAGCCGGACTGCCGGACGGCGTGTTCAACCTGGTCAACGGCCTGGGCGAGGAAGCCGGCGACGCGCTGGTCAAGCACCCGGACGTCCCGCTGATCTCCTTCACCGGCGAGACCACCACCGGCCAGACGATCTTCCGGAACGCCGCGGCCAACCTCAAGGGCCTGTCCATGGAGCTCGGCGGCAAGTCCCCATGCGTCGTGTTCGCGGACGCAGACCTGGACGCCGCCATCGATTCGGCCCTGTTCGGTGTCTTCTCCCTCAACGGTGAACGCTGCACGGCCGGCTCCCGCATCCTCGTCGAACGCGCCATCTACGACGAATTCTGCGAAAAGTACGCCGCCCGGGCCAAGAACATCGTGGTGGGAGATCCCCACGATCCCAAGACCCAGGTGGGTGCCCTGGTCCACCCCGAGCACTACGAAAAGGTGGCCTCCTACGTGGAAATCGGCAAGTCCGAAGGCCGGCTCCTGGCCGGCGGCGGCCGCCCGGACCACCTGACCGAAGGCAACTACATCGCACCCACGGTGTTTGCCGACGTCGCCCCTGACGCCCGGATCTTCCAGGAGGAGATCTTCGGACCGGTCGTGGCCATCACCCCGTTCGAGAACGACGACGAAGCCCTCGCCCTGGCCAACAACACCAAGTACGGCCTGGCCGCCTACATCTGGACCCAGAACCTCACCCGCGCCCACAACTTCTCGCAGAACGTCGAAGCCGGCATGGTGTGGCTGAACAGCCACAACGTCCGTGACCTGCGCACCCCGTTCGGCGGCGTCAAGGCCTCCGGCCTGGGCCACGAGGGCGGCTACCGCTCCATCGACTTCTACACCGACCAGCAGGCCGTGCACATCACGCTCGGCTCCGTCCACACCCCCAAATTCGGCGCCTAAGCGCTCCTATCCACCTTTCAAAGAAGAGAGATTCCAATGACCAACTTCGTTCCCACCCCCACCGTCCCGGCTCCGGACATCGTCCGCTGCGCCTACATGGAAATCGTGGTCACCGACCTCGCCAAGTCCCGTGAGTTCTACGTGGACGTCCTGGGCCTGCACGTCACCGAAGAGGACGAGAACGCGATCTACCTGCGCTCCCTGGAGGAGTTCATCCACCACAACCTCGTGCTGCGCAAAGGCCCCGTCGCCGCCGTCGCCGCCTTCGCTTACCGCGTGAAGTCCCCCGCTGAGGTGGACGCCGCGGAGGCCTACTACAAGGAACTCGGCTGCCGGGTGGAGCGCCGCAAGGAAGGCTTCACCAAGGGCATCGGCGACTCCGTTCGCGTAGAGGACCCGCTGGGCTTCCCTTACGAGTTCTTCTACAACGTGGAGCACGTGGAGCGCCTCACCCAGCGCTACGACCTCTACTCGGCCGGCGAACTGGTCCGCCTGGACCACTTCAACCAGGTGACCCCGGACGTCCCCAAGGGCCGCAAGTACCTGGAGGACCTGGGCTTCCGCGTCTCCGAGGACATCAAGGACTCCGACGGCGTCACCTACGCCGCGTGGATGCACCGCAAGCAGACCGTGCACGATACTGCCCTGACCGGCGGCAACGGCCCGCGCATGCACCACGTCGCGTTCGCCACGCACGAGAAGCACAACATCATCCAGATCTGCGACAAGATGGGCGCCCTGCGCATCAGCGACCGGATCGAACGCGGCCCCGGCCGGCACGGCGTTTCCAACGCCTTCTACCTCTATATCCTGGACCCGGACGGCCACCGCATCGAGATCTACACCCAGGACTACTACACCGGAGACCCCGACAACCCCACCATCACCTGGGACGTCCACGACAACCAGCGCCGCGACTGGTGGGGCAACCCCGTGGTCCCGTCCTGGTACACCGAAGCCTCCCTGGTCCTGGACCTGGACGGCAACCCGCAGCCGGTCATCGTCCGCGAGGAAAAGTCCGAGATGGCCGTGACAGTGGGCGCCGACGGCTTCTCCTACACCCGCAAGGACGGCGCCCCGGAAGGCGACCGGACCGGTTTCAAGCTGGGAGTCCAGGTCTAACCATGCTGGAGCCGACGACGATTGAGGCCATCGCGGATGAGCTGGTGGAAGCCGGCCGGACCCGCACGCCTGTTCCCCGCCTGACCGCCCGCTACCCGGAGATGACGGTGGAGGACTCCTACGCGGTGCAGCAGTTGTGGCGCCGCCGTAACGAGGACGCCGGCCGGACCCTGGTGGGGCGCAAGATCGGCCTCACGTCCAAGGCCATGCAGGCCGCCACCGGCATCACCGAACCGGACTACGGCGCCATCTTCGATGACATGGTCCTGGAGACCGGTTGCTCCGTGGAATGGGACAAGTACACCCATCCGCGGGTGGAGGTGGAACTCGCGTTCGTGTTGAAGGACGGGCTGAAAGGCCCCGGGGTGACCATCTTCGATGTCCTGAAGGCCACCGACTACGTGGTTCCGGCCCTCGAGATCCTGGACTCCAGGATCGAGATGGAGGGCCGGACCATCGTGGACACCATCTCGGACAACGCCGCCATGGGCGCCATGGTCATCGGCGGCAACCCGGTCAAGCCGGACGCCGTGGACCTGCGTTGGGTCTCGGCAATTCTTTACAAGAACCAGACCGTGGAGGAAACCGGCGTGGCCGCCGGCGTCCTGGACCACCCCGCCAACGGAGTGCACTGGCTGGCCAACAAGATCGCCGCCCACGGCGACGCGTTGAAGGCCGGCGACATCATCCTGGCCGGGTCCTTCACCCGCCCCCTCTGGGTCTACAAGGGCGACACCGTCCACGCCGACTACGGCCCCCTGGGAGTTGTGACATGCCGCTTCGAATAACGGACACCTTCCGGGACGCCCTCGCTGAGGCGGACCGGCCACTCGCCGGGATGTGGGTGTGCTCCGGCAGCCCCCTGGTCGCCGAACTCTGCGCCGGATCCGGACTGGACTGGCTCCTGGTGGATGCCGAGCACAGCCCCAACGGGCTCGAATCCATCCTCGCCCAGCTGCAGGCCGTCCACGGCTACCCGGTCCACGCCATGGTCCGGCCGCCGGTCAACGACACCGTGGTGATCAAGCAATACCTGGACCTGGGTGTACAGAACCTGCTGATTCCCATGGTCAACTCGGTGGCCGAAGCCGAAGCCGCGGTGGCTGCCACCCGCTACCCGCCGCAGGGCGTGCGTGGGGTGGGGTCCGCCCTGGCCCGCGCCGCACGCTGGAACCGGGTCCCGGACTACCTGGCCCGCGCCAATGAGACCATCAGCGTCACCGTCCAGATCGAATCCACCGCCGCCGTCGAGGCCGTGGAGGATATCCTCAAAGTCGACGGCGTGGACGCTGTCTTCATCGGCCCGTCAGACCTCGCCGCCTCCATGGGCCTGCTGGGACAGCAGGAACACCCCGAGGTGCGCGCCGCCGTCGACCACTGCCTGGCCGCCGCCAAGGCAGCCGGGAAACCAGCCGGCGTCAACGCCTTCAACCCCGCCACCGCCCGGCACTACCTCGACAGCGGCGCCAACTTCATCCTGGTCGGCGCAGACGTCGCCATCCTGGCCCGCGGCTCCGAAGCCCTCGCCGCCAAATACATCCAGCCCTCCCAAGGCGACACCCCCGCCAGCTACTGATCCAAAGGACTTCCCCATGACCATTTCCGAGCTGCCCCCTGCCGTTTCCGCTGACCGTGAATCCAGCCTGCTGGCGTCGGTGCCTACCGGCTTGTTGATCGATGGTGAGTGGGTGGGCGCGTCCGACGGCGGCACGTTCGATGTGCACGATCCGGCCACCGGGGAGGTCCTCGCCACCCTCGCCTCCGCCACGAGTGCGGACGCGGTCGCCGCGCTGGACGCGGCAGATGCCGCGCAGGCGTCCTGGGCGCGGACCGCGCCCAGGACCCGGGCGGAGATCCTCCGTAAGGCC
>NZ_JAYXNX010000007.1:0-236247 GCF_036455295.1 Pseudarthrobacter phenanthrenivorans
GTCACCTGCGGACTGAAAAACGGCGGCTGCTACCAGAACTTCCAAAACGGAGCCATCATCTGGTCCGCGGCAACAGGAGCCCAGGTCTCCCCCAACGGCCCTATCCGCGACGCCTGGCGAATCAGCGGCTTCGAGGGCGGTCCCCTCGGCTACCCCACCGGACCCGTCACCTGCTCTGCTGACGGGCAAAGCTGCACCCAGTTCTTCCAGGGAGGTCGGATCGACTGGACTGCAACTGCCGGCGCCAAGATCACACGGCAGTAAGGAACAGCGAATAAAACGCCGATGGCGGGTCCGCGTGCGGGCCCGCCATCGACGTCTTTAGCTGGATACCTATGCGCCGTGCTCCAGCAGGTCAATCAGGTATCGGCCGTAACCACTCTTGATGAGCGGCGTGGCGCGCTCGCGCAGTTCTTCATCGGTGAGGAAACCAAGCCTCCACGCGATCTCCTCGGGGGCGCCGATCTTTAAGCCCTGGCGGTTTTCCGTGGTGCGGACGAAGTTCGAGGCGTCGTTGAGGTCGTTGAAGGTTCCGGTATCCAGCCAAGCAGTGCCGCGGGGCAGAATCTCGACCTGCAACTTTTCGCGTTCCAGGTAGGTGCGGTTGACGTCGGTTATCTCAAGTTCGCCGCGCGGCGAGGGCTTAAGGTTCTTCGCGATATCAACCACATCGTTGTCGTAGAAATAAAGGCCGGGCACTGCATAGTGGCTCTTGGGTTTTGCCGGCTTCTCCTCAAGGGAGATCGCCTTTCCATCAGGGCCAAATTCGACCACGCCGTACGACGTGGGGTCCGCTACCCAGTAGCCAAACACAGCGCCGCCGTCGATATTCTCGAAACGGCGGAGCTGCGTGCCCATGCCAGGACCGTAGAAGATGTTGTCCCCGAGGACCAACGCCACCGGCTCGTTTCCGATATGTTCGGCACCCAGAATGAATGCCTGCGCCAATCCGTCGGGAGAGGGCTGCTGCATGTAGGTCAGGCTCACGCCGAATTGCGAACCATCCCCCAGGAGCCGCTGGAACTGTTCGGCGTCGTGGGGAGTGGTGATGATCAGGATGTCGCGGATGCCCGCCAGAATCAGCGTTGAGAGCGGATAGTAGATCATCGGCTTGTCGTAAACCGGAACGAGCTGTTTGCTGACACCAAGCGTGATCGGGTGGAGCCTCGATCCCGTTCCGCCGGCGAGAATGATTCCTCGCACGCTCACCTTCTTTCATTGTCGTTGGTTCGCAATCGGTTACACGATATCGCTACTCGCTCCAATCCCCAGCCACGGGGTGCCACAAAAGCCGGTACCTCAACGAGTTGAGGGTCGGCTTCGCACGCCGTCCGTCCGGCGGCAACTTGTGTCTGCCAGGAGGGGCCGTCGGCGCGAAGGCTGGTGGGCGGGAAGAATCCGAAAGCAAGAATCGTGAGAAGGACCGTTGAGCAGATGGTCTCCCACTGGACTCCGCTGCGGGCCGGCGCCTCAGAACCTGTAATGCCCTGGACTCCTTGCCTCCAGCGGAACCCTCCCACAACTATGGCAAGAGCCCCAAGGGCAAACATTGCCGGGGCGGCCGCGTAGCGCAGGAAGTCAAACTTCAGCCACTCATCATTGGTAAAAGATGAATAAGCCATGAAAGGCCGGTTGTTGAAAACTTGAGCGGCAAACCAGAGAGCGGCGGAAACCACGACAAACGCGGCGGCAACCAGCAGGGTGGCACGACCTTTCATGGCTCCGGCGACCAAGGGTATGAGTACGAGCGCGATCGGAACCACCAGCAGGGCACCGCCGAAGTAAGTCCACGCAACGCCTATGCTGGCCGCAGAACTCTCAACATTTGACATGCCTCCCTGAGTAAGCCAGCCGATGAGGACCATGCCGAGGTCCCACGGCACCGCATCCTTTGAGACCGATCGAGGGAAACTGGCATAAGTGATGAATTGCATGGCCAGACCCAGCAGTAAACCAATGGAGGCGCCCCATTGGCGACGAGTTCGAACCGCAAGAACAATCAGCGGGACGAAAAGGACGGTTTGTATCTCGGTCGATGCGGCCACGAAGGCAGTAGCTGCAAGGCATACGTTGAAGCCGACGGTGCGCGTGGGGTAGATCAGAAGCCACGGCACCAGCCAAAGCATGAACCAATGCAGGTTGGCGGTGTTGCCGAGCACCTCCAGCGTTCCAACAGGCAGGAGCGCCGGGATTACGGCCAGCAGCACGCTCCCCATTACACGCGGCATATACGGTCTGCTAAGGAAGAAGACAGCCACGCCGACAAGCCCGACGGACGCGCAGGACAGCCACGAGATCCGCTCGGCGTATCCTTCGAGCGGACCCATACGAAGGGATAAGTGAGCCAGAAGCCGCGGAAGTAGATGGAGATATCCGTCATAGGGGTCCATAAGGCCGCTCAGGAACCGGCTGTCCATCGCCTGACGAAGGAAGATGCCGCCATCCTCCGCCCAGAGCGTCTCCCTGGTCAATCCAGGAAGTCTGATCCAAGCCAGGAGTGTAAGGGCTGCAGCACCCAGAACGGCTGCGGCGAAGGCCCCGAATCCGTTCCTCGACACAGCGAGAGTCCCGCGGAACGCCCACGGCAGACGGGGCGTTCCGGGATCATCGACAAGCCGCGGTTGACGCAGCTGGCCAGCCGGCAAGTTCAAGTCGGACGTCCCTTCATTCAAACAATGTTCAAAGCCTATCGGCTACGATCTTGAATCATGCAACGACTCCTCGTCACCGGCGGCGCCGGCTTCATTGGTTCCAATTTCGTCCACTACGTTCTTGAAAACACCGACCAGCAGGTCACCGTTCTGGACAAGTTAACGTACGCCGGCAACGTGGAATCGCTTAAGGGTCTGCCCGAGGACCGTTTTACGTTCGTTCACGGCGATATCGCCGATGCTGCCCTCGTGGATCAGCTGGTTGCCGAGACCGATGTCGTGGTGCACTATGCAGCCGAATCGCACAATGACAATTCCCTGCATGACCCGCGGCCCTTCCTTGATACAAACATCATCGGGACCTACACGCTGATCGAGGCTGCCCGGAAGCACAACAAGCGCTTCCACCACATCTCAACCGACGAAGTCTACGGCGACCTCGAGTTGGATGATCCTGAACGATTCACGGAGCAAACGCCGTACAACCCGTCCAGCCCCTATTCTTCAACCAAGGCCGGCTCGGACCTGCTGGTCCGCGCCTGGGTGCGTTCCTTCGGCCTGCAGGCGACGATCAGCAACTGTTCCAACAACTACGGTCCATACCAGCACGTGGAGAAGTTCATTCCACGGCAGATCACCAACATCATCGACGGTATCCGGCCAAAGCTTTACGGCAAGGGCGAGAACGTTCGTGACTGGATTCACGCCAACGACCACTCGTCTGCCGTCCTGGCCATCATTGCCAAAGGCAAAATTGGCGAGACGTACCTCATCGGCGCCGACGGTGAGAAGAATAACAAAGACGTAGTCGAGCTGATCCTCAAGCACATGGGCCAATCACCGGACGCCTATGACCATGTGGTGGACCGGCCCGGCCATGACCTCCGCTACGCCATCGATTCCACTAAGCTCCGCACGGAACTTGGCTGGGAACCGCAATTCTCCAACTTTGACGCCGGCATTGAGGCCACAATCGCCTGGTACCGCGACAACGAAGACTGGTGGCGACCCCAGAAAGCCCTCACCGAAGCAAAGTACAAGGAACAGGGCCAGTAAGACATGTCCATTGAGTTTTCAAAGAAGCTGGTTGCCCACGAGACACCAATACCGGGCGTTGTCCTTTACGACCTGCCAGTGCACGGTGACAACCGGGGCTGGTTCAAGGAAAACTGGCAGCGGGAAAAGATGGTGGCCCTTGGGCTGCCCGACTTCCGTCCAGTTCAGAACAACATCTCGTTCAACGAGAAAGCGGGCACCACGCGCGGCATCCACGCCGAGCCATGGGACAAATTCATTTCGGTAGCCACCGGGCGGATCTTTGGCGCTTGGGTGGATCTCAGGGAAGGGCCGTCGTTCGGTGCGGTTTTCACGGCCGAACTCGATGCCAGCCAGGCCATTTTCATCCCCCGGGGGGTCGGCAACGCTTTCCAGACCCTCGAAGACAACACCGCCTATACGTACCTCGTCAATGACCACTGGTCATCTGACGCGCAGGGCCAGTACACCTTTCTGAACCTTGCCGACGAGACGGTGTCCATTCCGTGGCCGGTGCCCCTTGGGCAGGCCGAACTTTCCGACAAGGATAAGGCGCATCCCCGCCTTCAGGACGTTGCTCCGATGCGGGCTAAGAAAACCCTCGTGCTGGGCGCGAACGGTCAACTCGGCAAGGCACTGCAGGACGCCTACGATGGCGATCCATCAGTGGAATTCGCAGGCCGGAACGAATTTGATCTGGCCTCGCCTGATGCCGGGTCAGGCCTGAACTGGAAGAACTACTCCACAATCATCAACGCTGCCGCGTACACGGCCGTGGACAACGCGGAAACCGCGGAAGGCCGGGAAGCCGCCTGGAATGTGAACGTCAAGGGCGTGGCCAACCTGGCCCGCATCGCCATCGAAAACAACCTGACCCTGGTCCATGTCTCCTCGGACTACGTCTTCGACGGGACAAAGTCATCCGCGTACGTGGAGGATGATCCGGTCTGCCCGCTCGGGGTGTATGGCCAAACGAAGGCAGCCGGCGACGCTGCCGTGAGCCTGGTGCCCCGGCACTACATAGTCCGCACCAGCTGGGTAATCGGAGACGGGAATAATTTCGTTCGGACAATGGCCGCACTTGCCGGAAGGGGCATCAAGCCTTCCGTCGTAAACGATCAAATCGGCCGCCTGAGTTTCACCGCGGACATTGCTGCAGGCATTAAGCACCTGCTGGACACTGAAGCGGAGTACGGCACCTACAACCTTTCCAACGACGGCGAGCCGTTGTCCTGGGCGGCCATCGCCGCCCAGGTGTACGAATCGTGCGGCGCTTCCCCGGACGCCATAACCGGCGTGAGCACCGAGGAGTACTTTGCGGGGAAAGCTGCGGCCCCCCGTCCGCTCAACAGCGTCCTCGACCTGTCAAGGATCAAGTCAACAGGATTCTCTCCCGTGGATCAGCTCCAGCGTCTTCGCGAGCTGCCGCTCATTTCATCGAGTGTTCGGTGAGTGCTGCGCGTCGGGGTGTTTGTGGTTGTGTGAGAGGATAGTGCGGTGAGTAAGACGTGGGTTGTCATTCCGATGTACAACGAGGCAACCGTTGTTGGCAAGGTCATCGAAGGCCTGTTGGGGACCTTTCCAAACGTAGTGTGTGTTGACGACGGCAGCCGTGATGGTTCCGTAGTTGTAGCCCGCAACGCGGGCGCCGTGGTGGTAGAGCATCCTGTGAACCTTGGCCAGGGTGCGTCGCTGCAGACCGGGATCGAGTATGCGCTGCAGGACCCCCAAACCGACTCCATTGTTACCTTTGACGCCGATGGGCAGCACCGCGTGGAAGACGCGGTGGCCATGGTGGAGCGCTTGCGAACGGAATCGCTGGATGTGGTGCTCGGTTCGAGGTTCCTGGACTCCCGGACAAAACTGACGGCCATGAAGCGGCTTGTACTGAAGGTCGCTGCACTGCAGATGAAGTTGTCCACAGGACTGGACCTGACCGATGCCCACAACGGGCTGCGTGTCCTGGGCAGGGATGTTGCCAGCCGCATTCAGCTTAGACAGAACCGCATGGCGCACGCGTCGGAACTGGTCCACCAGTTGGCGGCCTTCAAGGTGAGGTACGTGGAGCACCCGGTGCACATCATCTATACGGACTATTCGAAGGCCAAAGGCCAGTCCCTGCTCAATTCGGTGAACATCGTTGCCGACCTGTTCTTCAAATAGGAGGGCCAACCCTTGATCTTCATAGTCCAGCTTGTTCTGGTCATCGCAGTAATCTTTGTGTCGCTGGCCCTGATGCGCGGTGGGTCAAATACGCGGCACCTGGCGATCCGGCGGTTGCTGCTGATGGTTTTTGCCTTCGCCGCCGCAATCTCTATCTTCCTCCCCGACCTGCTGACTCGCGTGGCGCAGTTCCTGGGCATCGGGCGTGGCACGGACCTGGTCCTCTATGCCCTGATCTTCTGTTTCTTCGTCTTCATGTCAACGACGTACCAGCGGTTCCGGCATTCAGAGTTCGCGCTGACGCTCCTGGCGAGGCGCATGGCCCTTGACGAGGCCCCCCGCCCGTGGCTGGAGGACGACCGTCCACGCCTGCAGGCTCCAGTCAAACAGCAGCCCACCGCAGCATCCGGGTCTGAACGCTGACACGGAATTTCACCGGCAGGTGTGCGGCGTTTGGCCGTCCCGCCGTCGGAACGTTCTTGGAAGGCTGACACGCGTCAGCTGTAACGCCAGACGCCAAGGGCCTGAGCACGGTTTAGGCCGGCTCAGGCCCTTCGGCGTTATTGCGGTTCTTTTCGTCTTCCACCAACGGTGCAGCTCCAAGGCACGGGTTTAGCGGCAGCCGCTCGGCCGGGTGCATCCCGCAAATGCTCGCCGACCCGCAGGTCCCCGATATACCTGACCTGGGGCCGAAGAAGCTTGCGCCCGTCAGACTGGCTGGGACGACGGCGCCGTGTAGCCGGTCGGATTGGATTCCTGCCACCGCCAATGGTCCGCACACATGGCCTCGAACGACCGTTCAGCCTTCCACCCCAACTCTCGCGAGGCTTTGGACGGGTCGGCGAGGCTAACAGCGACATCACCGGGCCGGCGGTCCACGATTTCATACGGCACCGGGCGGCCCGTGACCTTGGCAAAAGCATCAATGACCTCTAGCACGGACGTCCCCCGCCCCGTGCCCAGATTCCATGTGAACAGTCCTGAATTGCTTTCCAGGTACTGCAGCGCGGCCAAGTGCCCGGCGGCAAGATCCACCACATGGATATAGTCCCTTACCCCAGTTCCATCCGGGGTGTCGTAGTCGTCGCCGAACACCCGCACCACGGGGCGCATACCAACCGCGACCTGCGCCACAAAAGGCAGCAAATTGTTTGGCGTGCCCACCGGGTCTTCACCGATACGACCTGAATCATGTGCGCCGGCGGGATTAAAGTAGCGCAGGACCGCGATCCGCAACGTGGGGTCCGCTGCTGCCACGTCCTCCAGAATCTCTTCGATCTGCTGCTTGGTGCGGCCATACGGGTTCGTGGCGTTGCGCCGCATCCCCTCGAGCAAGGGAAGCGGATTTTGGGGGTCGTAGACGGTGGCCGACGAACTGAACACGAGTCGGGTGACACCATGCTTTTTAAGGGCCGCAATCAGGTTCAGTGTGCCCACTACGTTGTTCATGTAGTACTCGTAAGGGATTTGGGCCGACTCCCCCACGGCCTTCAATCCAGCGAAATGGATCACCGCGTCCGGCTGGAACTCCCCCACCGCTGCTTCGAGCGCATTTGTGTCCAGCAGATCGGCCCAGCGCGTCTTCACGGGTACGCCGGCAAGCTCTTCCACCCGTTCAAGCGACACCGGGCTGGCGTTGCGCAAGTTGTCATAAACCATGACCTCGTGCCCGTGCTCAAGTAACTGCAAGACAGTGTGGGAGCCAATAAAGCCAGCCCCGCCGGTAACCATAATCTTCATGCCTTCAGGCTATCGGCACACAGCCGCCCACGTTCAATCGGGCACGAACACGGACCTGCCCATTGCTATGATGGGGGACGCCCCACACCCAACCCGCCGGAGAATATGCATGCCCACACGACCGGTCGTATCCGTCTGCATGGCGGCTTATAACGGCGCCCAGCACATCCACGAGCAGCTCGATTCCATCCTCGCGCAACTGACCGAACACGACGAAGTGGTCATTGTCGACGATGGTTCCACTGACGGCACCCGCGAATGGCTCACCAACATGCGCGACCCCAGGGTGAAAGTCCACTTCAACGAATCCAATCTCGGATATGTTCGCAACTTCGAGAAGGCACTCGGGCTCAGCACCGGAGAGATTGTCATGCTCTCGGACCAAGACGACCTCTGGCTGCCCGGACGGGTGGACGCCCTGGTACGGGCACTTGATAGCGCAGAAGCCGTCGCCTCAAATTTCAGCTACTTCGAAGGCACTCCGCGGAAGCTCGAGCAACTGCGCCTCAAACAAGGCACCGGTGGTCACAGGGTCCGGAACCTTATCCGGCTCTGGATCGGCATCATTCCCTATTACGGTTGCGCCATGGCCTTCCGCCGGAGCTTCATCCAAAGCAGCCTGCCCTTTCCCCCGTTCCTCTACGAAACTCACGACCAGTGGCTGGCTATGCTCGCCAACGTCCGAGGAACCATGGCCCACCTCGAAATCGAAACCCTCAGCCGACGGCTTCATGCAAACAACACAACACCCAAAACCTTCAGAGGCATCCCAACCATTCTGAAATCACGCTGGATGCTCAGCAAGGCCTTCGTTGAGGCAGTGAAGCGGAGCAAAGGCCCGCGGCCCGTTTAGCGTCTGGCGCTGCCTGACGTATTCGCAGCGGCCACCAGGGTGGTCGCGGAGCTACCGGCGTCGGCAACAGCTCGGGACCAGCGGCCCCCATTTCCTTCAAGGTCGATAGGAACAAAAAAACGTAGAGGGGCGGCGCCTTCGCGGCGCCGCCCCTCTACATTGCTGAGTTGCTGGAAGCTTAGGCCACTACGTGCTTGAGAAGCTTCTGCACCGCAGCGCTGTTGCCGGCCGCGAGGCCCTTGCCCACGAGGGAGGCAGCGTTGAGCCTGCTCATAAGGTGGGTGGTTGCGGCGCGTGCGGCCTTCGTCCAGCCGCGGGCTCTGAACCGTTCCGCCTGGTCCTGGAAGAATCGCCGCTCCTCTTCAAATCGACGCCCGTCAAGGGCGCGGACCGAGGAGTCGGATGCCGAATGTCGACGGTACAGGAAGGCGAGCTCGGGATCCACGACCAGAGCACCGCCTCGGTCCGCGACGTCGAGGAGCATGGCCAGGTCCTGCACGACATCCAGTCCCTCTGTGAATCCGATCCCCTGCACTACCTCCGCTCGCCATGCAAGCGACGGGAAGTAGGTCCAGTTCGCACGCAGGAGACTTGCAGCCAGGTCCTCGTTGGCGAGCACCAGCGGCGCTGATGTCTGCGGTGCGCAAGCCTTCTTGACACGATCCACGAGCGGATTGACCGCGATGCCGTTCTCGTCAATTACCTGGACTCCCGGCTGCACGATTGCAGCTTCCGGGTGGGCCTCAAAGGAGCGAACAACGACGTCGAGATAGTTGGGCAGCATGATGTCGTCGGCACCCATGATGACCACAATAGGAGCTTCCGCCTGCGAGAGCGCCTTGCGGTAGTTTCCGTTGGCTCCCAAATTCTCGGCATTCTTTTGGTAGGAAACCCGCGGATCATCAATGGCGGCAAAAAACTCTTCAGGCTCCTTGCTCGGGTAGCCGTCATCGAAGACCCGCAGCCGCCAATCATGGAAATGTTGAGCCATGACGCTGTTGGCAGCCTTCTTCATAAGTCCCACGTCCCCGTAATAGGGCAGCATGACGTCGACTACGGCCATAGAGAGATCCTCCCACCATCGTTGTTGCGCCAGACGGCGCCTGACCATGCTACCGGACCGAGCGCGTTCGCATCCGCCGATAGACTGGAACGAACAGCCCGAGATCCCGGCTCCTGGAAGGACCCCCATTGCCGCAGCAGGACTCCATCGTCGCCGTACTGTCACTTTTCAACCCTCCTGCTGAAGTCGTTGACCGGATCCGTAGGCTACAGCGCCAGGTGGACAACGTGGTGGTTGTCGACGACGGCTCACCCTCACCCGATGCGTGCACCTTTGAGCAACTGGCGGATATTGCCCAGGTCATAAGGCTCGGCGAGAACAAAGGCATCGGGGCCGCCCTTAACGCTGGAATACAGCAGGCGCGGACCGCCTGGGATCCGGCGTGGGTTCTAACGCTCGATCAGGACTCCGAGATTGGCCCGCATTTCATCGAGCGCGCGCTGGAGACGGCGCAACGCGCCGCGCGCGCTGGGATTAGAGTGGGTGCAGTCACCCCGGAGACACACAACGGAACGCGTATCGACATGCTTCCCGGAAAGGACGAATTCCGGGAAGGCTTCGACCCGATGCAGTCCGGCACGCTTATTTCTGCCACCGCGCTGGACCACGTGGGCCTCCTCGATGAGTCGCTCTTTATCGATGCTGTTGATTCGGAATACACCGCGCGGCTGCGACAGCACGGCTACCGCCTCATCACAGGCGATGGTTGCGACCTCTCCCACACCCTGGGGCAAGCACGTCCGATGAAGTTCCTGGGTCTTCGCGTGAAGATCGCCGGACGCGGGCTGAACGTTTATTACCATGCCCCATTCCGCGTCTACTACATGGCGCGGAACAGCATCCAATTGACCCGCAAATACCTTCTTGGCCAGCCTGCTTGGATTTTCAAGAGGGTGGCACTTGAAACCATCTTCCACCTGATACGCGTGACCTACGGACCAAACCGGATGGCGCTGCTCAAGGCTATTGTCCTCGGGACACGCGATGGACTTCGGGGGCGTCAAGGACGAATCCCCCAGGAGGTCCAGGACAAGCTTACGACTCTCTGAGGCTGCGCGCCGGAGGCGGGAAAGCGTGGCCTGCTGGCCCGGACGTGTGAGGCAGTTGCCGCCTTGTTCGACACAGTCCGGGCTCAGCTGGCATTGATGCGCCAGCGCTGGCAGCACCAGGGACGACAGCTACTTGAGCGCGTTGATTCCCAGAGCCTGGCGGTCCTCAAGGGGAAGGGTCGCTACCAAGCCGCCGGGCGCAATACGCTGCGGCCGACGGGAGACTCCGTGGAACCATCCTCGGGCCGCAGCCGAAACCCACCCCATCTTGTTCTCGGCCTTGACAGCCTGCTCGAGGGTCTGGATGGCCAGGCCGCCCAGGTTAATGATCTTTGAGTTCCGATCAGTGTCCTTTTCCCGCACGTACCACAGGGTGTTTCGAATGTGGTAGTAAAGGCGCGGCCCCATGTCGGCCGTCGTCCCCTTGGCAACGGGATGGTTGACCATGCTCGAAGGAACGGTCATTGCGAGCCCCATGCGGGACAGCCTGTGCGTGTATTCAGAGTCGTCGATCCAGATAAAGAAGTCGACGAACGGAAGATGGGTCTCCCTTGCGAAGTCCAGGTTGACCAGCACGCCAACAAAGGTAGCGGTATCGATCGCCACGCCGCCGGCGGCATTCGCATCCATGTGCCGCTTGGCATCTGTCGTAATGACCGGAGGGTTACGAGTGTTGAAAACGTCGCGTCCGTGCGTAACCAGGGAAGCGAGAACGGAGGGGCGTGGCTCCATTCCCTGGAACGCTTCTTTCAGTGGCGCGAAGGCATCCAACTCCGGTTCGGCGTCGTCATCCATCAGCCAGGCAGCCTCGTGGCCTTTAGCCATGGCAATGTCCAGTCCCCAAGCGAAACCGCCGGCGCCGCCAAGGTTCTTGCCCGTTTCGAACAGGGTCACATTTGGATGGTTCTTTCGCACGTAGTCCGCGCTGCCGTCCGTTGAACCGTTCTCGACCACGATGATCTCGTCCAGCGGTTCGCTCTGGGACTCCAGCGCGACAAGGCACTTTTCTAAAAGCTTTATTCGGTTGTATGAAACGACAACGGCCGCAAACGTCAATGCATCTCCTAAGTGCGGGGCCAGTCCAAGCAGTCTATAGGACGGACCCCTTCAGCCGGTCGCCTAGAATCGAAGGGTCCCCCTCGAACAGGAGTCCCGTGTCCATCAGAGCAGGATCTGCCCACATTCGCCGCCTGATTAGCTTCGCCGCTACGGTTGGGGCGTCGACAGTCGTGAGTCTGGTCACAGTTCCCCTGATCATCGGCCGGACAAGCGCTGCGGCTTGGGGCAGTCTGGCTGTAATCCAGACAGGAGCCATCCTCTTCGGCGTTCTCGTTGCCTTCGGGTGGGGAACGACCGGTGCGGCCACTGTGGCCAGCATGCCCCGGGAGGCGCGGCCCGCACTGTACCTGGAATCACTCGTGTCACGGGCCTATCTCTTCATCTTCACGCTTCCGATCATGATCGTGGTGATGCTCTTGATCTCACCCGCAGGCGTCGGCGTGGTGATTGCCGGATCGGTTGCGTATCTGCTGCCCTTCCTTGGGGCGACATGGTATTTCATAGGGGAGGCGCGTCCCCTCCGGCTCTTCCTGCTCGATGCCCTCCCCCAGATGGTGGGGGTCATGGTTGGCTTCCTTATCCTCAGCGTGACCGGGGAACTTGCTCATTTCCTTATCGCGCTGGCCGTTCTCACGGCTGTGGGGGTGTTCCTGTCCAGCGCGGTAATCCTCCGGGGCCTTCCTGCCAATACGAGAGTTGATTTGGGGCTGAGGCCGGCGATGGCCCGCCTTGCTCCGCAGCGCCACGGCGTAATTACGGCCGGGACCACAAGTCTCTACGTGACTTTGCCCCTCCTCGCCGTCTCCGCGCTTGCCCCGGCCGCCACCCCTCTGTACGCCATGGGCGACAAACTTTTCAGGTTCGGCTTGGTGGCCTTCTCACCGGTACTGCAGGTCATTCAGGGCTGGGTGCCGGAGGGAGGACCCGTAACCGTCGCCCATCGTGCCCGGCGGGCAGCCATAATTGGCCCGTTGTTCGGCCTGCTGGGCGGGGCAGTCATAACACTCGCCACCCCCACCATCGCGAGCATGCTCTCCCACGGCGAACTCAGGCTCACAATGGCCCAGGCGCTTCCTTTTGGCCTCATGTTCACCGTCGTTGCCTGCACGCAGATTATCGGCCTGGCATGCCTGGTTGCGATGAATCAGTCAAAGGCCCTGGCCAGTTCCACAGTGCTCGGTGCAATAGCAGGAGTTCCCCTCATTCTCGGCGCCGCCTACTTCCTCGACGCTTGGATCGTGGCGTGGGCAGTCGTCGTATCGGAACTCGTTGTCCTGGCCTACCAGGCGTATGCGCTCCGCCGGCAGCTGAGCCGGCAGAAGGTCACGGCGCCAAGCGTGGTGTGAGCAGGGCGTGAATCCGACAGCGGGTCCACAGTGGCACTGCGTCGGAGACCGGCAGACCCCCGTGAGCTTGTTTGCGCCGTAATTCAGGGTCCAGGGTACTGCTGGTGGCCCACCCCACGCTGCGCGGGGACAACGGGACCTCCAGCAGCTTCTCCTGGGACTGGTGCTTCAAGCCGGCAGCGGTGTGCCTTCTCCGCCATCAGAGGATGATGGGTGGTTTCTTTCGGGCTGTCCGCACAAGTTGGCCGGGAGGTACCAGTAGTCAGAGACTACGAAGCAGCACAGGCCGTGATCCGCAGCAGGCGTGCGCCGCCGTGCTGCCGTACCACTTCCGCAACGCCCTTTGTGTCCAGCCCCAAGAGGCCGTCGTAGGGGTGGTTTCCCCCGCCGATCTCATCCCTGCCGAAATCGAGCACGTACCGGAGTCCAAGTCTGTTGACAGCTCCGCACACCCTTGGGTCCCACCGTGCATCGTCAAGCTTTCTGTTGACGAGATCCACATCGGGAGGGGTAGCCGCCAACATATGGAGTTGCAGAGTCTTTCGCTGGCCAAATGTGTAGGCCAGCGCAGTCCCCGTCCAGGGATTCCCGGCCAGGACCTCGCCGTCAGGAACGAGGGAAGGCAACTCGTCCAGAAGCTCCTTTTCATCCCGGTTCAGAAGGGGCGACGTATCCGAAAGCGAGTACTTGCCCTGGGCCGAGTAGACCTGATGGACGACGTTTGTTGCCTGCCCAATCAGAAAAACGAGCACAAGCAGCCCTGCGACCTGTGGGCTGGAGAAGCGCCGTCCCTTCCATACGAGCAAGGGCTGCAGTTTGTGAGTCAACGAGACTATGGCCCAGGACACTACAGGTATTCCTGCTATGGGGAGCAGGGCTGCCAGCCTGTACGGGTCGGCATACCAAGGGCCGGCAACTGTTCGCCGGAAGGGAAGAGCATCGATTGCAGCCACGTTCACAAACAGGTATGCCCCAACCGCGAACAGGCCTGCCACCCAACGCCTTTCGGGTGACCTCAGCAGGTAGAAAAGGCCCAGCAAAATAAACACCGCGATGATGGGCGTGGACGCCTGCCCAAGGGGTGCCACCATGATGGCCTCCCCGATGGCTTGGGCGCGCATTTCGACCGGGTTCCAGTAGGAGGAAGGATCCGGCCGTATAAATCTCCAGAGCAAAAGCGTGAACGCCAACGCAGCCACGGCAGCAACAACCAGGTAAGTTCGCTGGCGCCGCCCGGCCGTCTGCCACCTCCGCCACAGGAATACCAGGAACATCGGCCACGTGAAGGCCACAAGGGAATGCAGGGCGCTTGGGTGGGCGAGAGCAAGGCCAGGTAGCCCAAGGCAAAGCAAAAGCGCTGCTGACGAGGGTACCAGCTCAGGAGATGCAGAAACCCGCAACAGCTGGACCATAAGGGCGAGGGCAGCTGGCAGGAGGGCGACGGCCAGATGGTTCGGATACAGCACGCCAAAATCCAGAAGGAGCAGCGGGAAGGCTGCGAAAGCTCCGGAGGCCACTCCGGAGACCACGGTGAGGAGACTGGATTCCCCGAGCAGTTGCCGACAGAGATAGACACAACCGGGGACCCAGACCGCCATGGCAACTATGGCCGACACCGCGAAGATGGCAATAGGCGCCGTCTGGCCACTGAGGGCCATGGTGAGACTGACGACGCCGTGCCAGGCAGCGGGGTAAAAGGCGGAGCCGTTCAGTTGTCCCAGCGTGAGGCTTGACGCTGAACGTGTTTCCTTTATCCACGTCAGGGCGTTCAAGTGAAAAACGTCATCAATTGTCTGTGAGAAGGCTCCTGGATGTCCCCATGAAACCAGCAGTGTGCCGCCCACAAGGGCAGCGCCCAAACCGATACCAGCGGCTGAAAGCCGAGGCCAGCCTCCCTGGACCCGGAGTGAGCCGGGCGGCATGAAAACCCGCAAAACACTCAGGAGGACGCAGGCAATCAACGCAGAGGCGAAGAATTGCAGGCCGCCCCACGGGATCCCACAGAGCGCGAGAACCACCGCAGAAACCGCGACGACGGACACGCTCAGCAAAGGAGCCGCAACCAGCAGACCCAATCCTCGCAGCTTCCATATCCAGCCCATCACGAGCCCGGGAAGGAACAACACGGCAAGAGCCGCTAACGCAGCCACCAAAGCGGACAACCACTCCACCTTCTCATTGCCCCTGTTCTTTATTGGCCGTTGCCGCTTCGGTAACGCCGCACACGTCGAGCTTCAGTAGACGGGCGCTGCCCTCTTGGTCGATGACGTGCGCAACACCGGCCGTATCCAGCCCCAGCAGCCCGTCATAGGCTTCGTGCCTGAAATTGCGGAACTCCCTGGTTCCGAAGTCGAGCACGTACCCCACTTTGAGGCGGCCCACGGCTGGGCAGACCTGTGGATCCCTTCGGGCGTCGCGCAGCTTTCCGTCGACCGTCCTCATGTCGTCGCTTACCGTCGAGAGTGTGTGCAGCTCCGGGGTGCGGCGACCTGTGTAGGCGTAAACGAGTGAGGCTCCTGTCCATGGATTCCCGGCGATAACCGCATCCTTGGGAACGTGCTCTGCGACGCGCATGAGCAGATGCTCTTCATCGGTGCTCAGGAGCTGCGATTGGTTGGTCTGGTTATAACCGTTCTGCGCGTCCCACACTGCCGCCCTCATGTTCCCCAGTTGGCCCTCGGCGGCGAAAAGGAAAACGAAAACGATCAAAACGACAGACTGAACGGACATGCGGGATGACTGAATCGGGCGCGCAAGCGCGGCAAGGCGGGCGAATCGACGTTCGACGTGCCCGCTGTGCAGGAAAGTATCAACCACCCTCACAGCACGGACCAGGAACCAGTCGAATCCGACGAGAACGATCGGTGCCATAACGACCGGCAAGAGAGCGGCCACGCGGAAGGCGTCATTGTACCACACGCCCGTGATGTATTCACGGAAGGGTACGCGGTCAAAGGACGAAACGGCGATGAACAGGAAGGCAGTCACGACAAACAGGGCCAACAGCCAGCGGAGTGGCGCAACCCTTGTCACGAGAACAAGACCACCGAGAAGGCCGGCCGCTATGAACAATCCGACCGCACCTCCCATGGGTGCCGCGAGGAATATTTGCCCTAAAGCCTGTGCCAGGGATTGGACAGGGGGCCCGATGGAGTCCACAGCTTCCGGCCGAAGCGCGCCCCATAAGGCAACGGTAGCCGCGGCGGCCAGGACGAGAACGACGACGGCGATGGTCCTCGCACGATTCTCGGGCATCCCTGCAAGAAAGCGGCGGGCAGCCCGTCGGTGAGCCATGATCACCAGCGGCCAACCCATGGCGATCAGAGCCATAACGGCACCTGGATGAGCCAGAGCCAGACCTGGAGCACCGATTATGAGGCAGAGGAGAGCGAGCCCCTCAAATTGACCCTTGAGGTCAGACGAGAAGCCAAGCATCCTCACCACCAAGGCAAGCGCGAGCGGCAACAGCGCTGTCGAGTAGAGATTGGGATACAAGACCCCCCACATCGCCAGAAGAATTGGCTGAGCGGGGAAGGACGCAGCGACCAGCCCGGCGAGGATTCCCACCCGTGGCGATCGGGGGCACACCTGCCTTGCGAGCAGGAGCACGGCCGCGGGCCAGACGGCTGCCGCCGTGACAATGCACAGAGAAGATACTGCAACCGGTACGGAGACACCCGCAAATTCAACAATCAAGGCGCCGAGTGTGTGCCAGGCCGCGGGGTAGAAAGGAATTCCCGTCATGCTGCCCAGCTGCAGGGACGAGGCGAACCCCGTCTCCACTATGTAGCGGATGGCGTTCAGGTGGAAGATATTGTCGGCAGTTTGGGAAATATGTTGTGGTTGTCCAAACATCCGCATGAATTGGATCGACGCCACAAGGGCTCCCAAACCAAGGCCGAAAATGTCCGACCTTATCCGCCCGGGGTAGCCCCTTCGAAAGTCAGATGATGTACGCCCTGTGAGCCTGCCTATCACGGCAGACGCAGCAGCGAAGACCAGTGCGGCGATGATGAAGCCTGTTTTGTCCCAGCGAAGGCCAAGCAATTGGAAAAGGATAGGGCCGACGGCCACCACCGCGGTGGTGAACAGGGGCGCGAGAGCATAGAGCGTAATCCCCCGAAGCCGTAATCCCAACCCGACCAGAACACCTGGGACGAAAACAACGGCGAAGGCAACCAGGAGCGACGGTACTGCGGGTAACCACGTCAACATGCGGCTCCCCCACACCAACCTGCGGTCATGCTTCCAGGCTCCGGCTGCGGAGTTCGCCGACAACCTCGTGCACTTCGCCGTCCATGATCACCTTGCCGTGCTCAAGGAGGACCCCACGTTCACATATCGTCGACACCAGATCAAGATCATGGCTCACCACAAAGAGCGTTTTGCCCTTCTCAGCCAATTCTTTGATCTTGGCGATGCACTTGCGCTGAAAGGGCTCGTCGCCCACGGCAAGAATCTCGTCGATCAGGAAGACCTCGGGATCGGTATGGACGGCGATGGAGAAGGCCAGCCTCAGGTACATGCCCGACGAGTAGAATTTAACCTCGGTATCAATGAATTCTCCGATCTCTGAGAATTCGACAATTGAGTCAAACATGTCGTCTATTTGCTTTTCCGACATGCCTAGGATGGCCCCATTGAGGTAAACGTTGTCCCGGCCGCTGAGGTCGTGGTGGAAACCGGCTCCCACTTCAATCAGTCCGGCTACCCTTCCACGTGTTCGAACGCTTCCGCCGTCGGGCTGCAGCACTCCGGAAATCAGTTTAAGCAAGGTGGACTTGCCTGAACCATTGAGTCCCAGGAGTGCGACGGTTTCACCTCTGCGAACTTCAAGGGACACGTCATTCAATGCCAGGAATTTCTTGGACAGGTCGCCCTTGCGGCCCTTGACAAGCCAGACCAAAGCTTCTTTCAGGGAGCGTGTATGCCGCAGAACAAATTGTTTTCGGACGCCAACACAACTGATGGCGACGGGGCCGAGCGAAGTCATTTCAGAGCTCCTGGGCGAAATGTACGGAGAGCCGGCGGAACGTCAGCTGCCCAAGGAAAAGCACCACAAGGGTCACCACCATCGACACCGGCAGCCAGAGGGTAAACAGGTCGGGCGGAACCGTGCCGGGAACAACCTGGTCGGCCTTGAGCGTGGGCTCCCAAAAGGCCCAGTGGAATATTTCGACGGCAGTTGTCATGGGGTTCAGCTGGTAGAGCCAATACCATGGGCCCATCGCGCGTTGCACCATGGACCAGACGTACAACACCGGTGACGCCCAGGTGACCACCATGACAATCATGTCGACGATGTTCTCAGAGTCGCGGAAGTACACGTTGACGGCCCCGAACATCAGGCCGAGCCCTGTCGCCAGCACCGAAACCATGATGAAGATCAGGACAACTGCAGCCAGCTGCAGTACCGACGGAGCCCAGCCCACGAGGAGACACGCGCCAATTAGAACGATCATTTGTGGCAGGAAGTGGGCTGCAGAGACCCAAACGGTGGCCACAGGGAAAAGCTCCCTCGGCAGATAGATCTTCCTGATCAAGTCCCGGTTATCCACGATGGACCGCGTCGAGTTGGACAGGGCTTCGGTGAAGAAATTTACGAGGACTATTCCGGCGAACAGGTAGATCGCATAATTGGGCGTGCCGTGCTCGAGGTTAAGGAAGATGCCAAGCGCGATGAAGTAGATCAAAAACTGCATGAGCGGCTTTACATATGACCACAGCAACCCGAGCACAGAGCCGCGGTAGCGGATCTTGATCTCCTTGCGCACCAGCAACTTCAGGAGGAAGCGGTCACCGTATACATCGAGCAGGCCGCGTCCGCTCCCGGGCCTGACGAATCCGTCAACTTTCCCGGCCATCTAGTTTCCGTTCCTGCCATCGAGCCCAAAGGTCTTCTTCCAGGCTGCGAGGGATGTGATTTCAGGGACCGCCGCCCGGTACTGCTCAGCCAACTTGTCCCAATCGCGGAACAGCCGCAAATGCAACCGGCTGGCTTCAGCCAGCATGGACTTGAGCTTCTTCGGATCACGTTTGTACCAGGAGGCACCGGTACCCTCAGCATTGGACACGATCACGCTGTCGTAATGGGCAAGCCTGAACCAGCGATTGTCCCGGTGCGCCAGGAAACCCTGGGGGCGCTCAGCGCTCTCGGGTGCCGGGTTCTTGACCAATTGCCGTGACACGGTCTTTATCCCCCACTGCACCAGGTCCTTCTTGGCAGGCATGCCGATAGGGGCTCCGCTTACAGGGCCCCGGCCCAACTTGGGCGCCGGGAAATCGTCGACGTTTTCCTTGAGTTGGGCGTCGGAGTACTGGTCTTTCAGCGCGTTGATTTCCGGCAGCTTCGAAGCCAAAACCTTGTGGAGTTCCGCCGGTCCCTTGAAAATATCCTGGAGCGCTTCAAGTCTGCCGTGCTGGGTGAAGTACTGCATGGACACGAGGTGCTTCACGTCGGCTTGCACTGATTCGCGCAGAACGCGGCCGCCCTTGGGGTACGGACTGTGGATCAGGGTGGTGACCAGCCGGTTGCGTTCGTGGAAGTAAGCCTGCCAGCCGACCATGTCGTCTTTATCCGCCCAGGAGACGTGCCACACGGCAGCGCCGGGAAGGGAGACGGTTGGGTAGCCTGCTTCCTTGGCGCGAAGGCCGTATTCGGCGTCATCCCATTTGATGAAGAGCGGCAGCGAGAGACCGATTTCCCTGATGACCTTTGTGGGGATCAGGCACATCCACCAGCCGTTGTAATCAACGTCCACCCGGCGGTGCAGCCACGCCGTCTGCCGGAGATTGGCGACCCCGAAGTCGTGTCGAAGCTCCATGTCCGCGTGCGGCTGCGCCGGCACGATGCGGAACGGGTCCACGACCTCCCCAAAGGTGTGCAGCACGCTGCGGTTGTACAAATCGAACATATGGCCGCCGATGATGGCGGGGGTGCGGCACCGATCGGCGAAGATCAGCATGCGGCCTATGCTCTCGGGCTCCATGACGATGTCGTCGTCAAGGAGCAGGACGTAGTCGCTGCCGTTCTCAACGGACTCGTACATGCCCCGGGCGAAACCGCCTGAACCGCCGAGGTTCGGCTGGTTGATGATGCGCAGCTTGCCGCCCAGGGACTTTTCGACCTCAGCGAACCCGTCCTGGTCCTCCACCTTCTGGGTGCCCTGATCCACGATCAGGACTTCCTTGACGTTTGCCAGAGCCTCCGGATTGTCTGCCAGGATCCGGGCATTATTGAGGCAAAAATCAGGCTTGTTCATGGTGGTTATTTCCAGCGTCGCCTGACCGCTGGCGCGAGGAACCTCAAAGGTCTCCCACCTACCGCTCTGCAGGACCAGGTCCGTGGAACTGGCCGCAAGATCGAACCAGTACCAGCCACCGTCGCCAAAGGGCTTGAGCGAGAGTTCGAAAACAGAGGTTGCGTCTCCATCCACATGCCGCCCATCTACCCGCTGAACGGAGCCACGGGCGTTCGACTTATAGACGGTGACAGCGCCGGTCCCGGAGGTCTCCACTACGAGGCGGATGTCCCGCACTGAGGTCCAACGCCGCCAATAGCTGGCCGGAAAGGCGTTGAAGTACGTCCCGAAGGAAATCTGCTCACCGGACCGGACACGCATGGACTGCCTCGAAAGCAGATCTTCGAAGCGCGCCGCGCGACTGCCTGAGCTGAACATCTGCAGCTTTTCTTCAGGCAACTTGGGCGTGCGGGCAAGTTCGTCGTTCTCCCGAAGACGGATACCGCTGGCAGGACCTGCATCGACATACAGCGGGATGGTGTCTGTTTGGTCGGGGGACGGGAGGATCACTCTCTGAAGAGCGCTCCATGAGGATGACTCTTCAGGTGCCGTCATGCGTCCACGCCTCCGCTTTCCAGCTTGACGCCGCTTTCGAAGTGCGGCCGGATCTTGTTGTCAAACATGCTCAGCGCAGAACCGATGGCCATGTGCATGTCAAGGTATTTGTAGGTGCCCAGCCGGCCACCGAACAGGACGTCCTTTTCGGCCGCGGCAAGGTCGCGGTACTTGAGGAGGCGCTCCCTGTCGGCTGAGGTGTTGACCGGGTAGTAGGGTTCGTCACCCTTCTCGGCGAACCGGGAAAACTCGCGCATAATTACCGTTTTTTCGGTCTGGTAATCGCGCTCCGGGTGGAAGTGGCGGGGTTCGATGATGCGGGTGTAGGGAACGTCGGCATCGTTGTAGTTCACTACGGAAGTGCCTTGGAAGTCACCCACCTCAAGCACTTCTTCTTCAAAGTCGATGGTGCGCCAGGAAAGGTCACCCTCGGCGTAGTCAAAGTACCGGTCAACCGGGCCGGTGTAGATGACGGGGATGTTGCCCACAACCTTGTTTTTGCTGTATTCGTGCGACTCATCGAAGAAATCGGTGTTGAGCCTTACTTCGATGTTGGGGTGCTCGGCCATCTTTTCGATCCACGCCGTGTAGCCATTGGTCGGCAGGCCTTCATACTTGTCGTTGAAGTACCGGTTGTCGTAGTTGTAGCGCACGGGCAGCCGCGAAATGATACCCGCGGGCAGGTCCTTGGGGTCCGTCTGCCACTGCTTGCCCGTGTAGTGCTTGATGAACGCCTCATAAAGAGGGCGGCCAATGAGCTGGATGCCCTTGTCGTTCAGGTTCTGGGGGTCCGTGCCGGCCAGTTCACCAGCCTGTTCCTGGATGAGCTCCTTCGCCTGGCCAGGAGTGAGGTTTGCCCGGAAAAACTGGTTGATGGTTGCCAGGTTGATGGGCAGGGAGTACACCTCGCCCTTGTGGACGCCGTAAACCTTGTGAACGTAGTCGGTGAAGGTGGTGAACCTGTTAACGTACTCCCACACGCGCTCATTCGACGTGTGGAAAAGGTGGGCGCCGTACCGGTGGATTTCAATCCCGGTCTGCTCTTCCTTTTCGCTGTACGCGTTCCCGCCGATGTGGTGGCGGCGGTCGATGACGACGACCTTCAAGCCGAGCTCGGTGGCGGCCTGTTCTGCGATTGTCAGGCCAAAAAAGCCGGACCCTACGATGACGAGGTCAGCGGTCACAAAATCTCCTGGTTCGAATGCGGGCAGCGCAATGGTGCGCATTGTCTGCTGCTCTAGCCTACCCGAGGGACCGCAGGACCAGTCGAATCGGCATCCGCGCGTGAGCCGCACCACAGGCGGCTGTCATACAGCGCGCAGCTTCCCTTCGTTTTCGATGTACACCTCCCCGAGGACGAGGCAAACCCAGTGTCCTCCCTCCTCCTGGAGGGGCCGCCCCGCTTTGCCTACCCAGCCGATGCGGCGGGCGGGCACCCCTGCAACGAGGGCAAAGTCTGGCACGTCCTTGGTCACGACCGCACCTGCAGCGACCATGGCCCAGGCGCCGATGGTCACCGGCGCTATGCAGACGGACCGGGCCCCGGCGGCGGCTCCTTGCCGGAGGGTCACGCCGACCTTGTTCCAGTCTTCCTCTGTCTTCAGGACGCCCGGGGGAGTCACTGCCCTGGAAACACGTCATTGGTCAGGACCACCGCCGGACCAATGAAGACCCCCGCCTCCAGAACTGCAGGTTCGTAAACAAGGGCGTCATTCTGGACCTTACAGTTCTCCCCCAGTACAACTCCGGGCCCGATGTAGGCTCCCCGGCCAATCACGCAGTTCTCCCCGAGTTGGGCCGCCTCCCTGATTTGGGCAAGATGCCACACCTTGCTGCCTGCCCCTATCCGCGCCCGGGCATCAACATCCGCGCTGTCGGCAATCATGCTCAATGGGTCTCCTTCACCGCTGCAGGACCTCCTGGCTCTACAGATCCTAGCGGTGCGCTCCCCTTCACGGCACCCCACCCGGCAGCTTTATCCACATAGCTCCCGAAGCGACTGCGGCCGGCCCCGCACCCTGGCTAGCGTGTGGGTACCTACATGAAGGATCCACAGCCAATGACTCTCAATTGCACGCTTGTTGGTGGCCCGGCTTCACTGCGTGGCGGCCCACCCCTGGAACTGTCCATTGATGCAGCGGCCGGCACTGTGGGCTCCGCTATTCACGAGCAGTTGGTGCGGAAGTTCGGCGCGGGCACAGTCACCGTGGGCGGGAAGGATCTTTGTGGCCTCGTCGTAGGAGTTTCACCGCTGGTGGAAGCGGCAATACTTGTCGACGGCGGCCCTGCGCCTTTGAGGCCGCGTCGTCAGCCCGGTGGGGGTTCTGGAAGCCATCTGGTCCTGACCGTCGATACCGGAGCAGCAGCGGGAACATCCGTACCCTTGCGCCGGGGCAGCTACACCATAGGCCGCAGCGGCACTTCGATTGCCATTCCGGACCCGGAGCTGTCCCGTGAACACGCCCGTCTGGTTGTCGGAGAGACCGACATCGTGTTGATCGACCTGGAAAGCGCCAATGGCACGTTTGTTAACGGTGAAAGGATCCGGAGCGCGAAAGTCTCCACCGCATCGAGGATCAAGTGCGGGGAGTCCAACTTTTCACTGACGTTTTCTGACCTGCCCGGGCAGGTCCTTGCAGAAGCCGGAAGGTCCGTGGCGGAGCCAATTGTGGTGTCCGGCCGCATCGACGCGCCAAACCGTGCGGTGTTCCTTGTGACGGCGGTTCTGCCGCTGGCGATTGGGGTGCTGTTGGCCGTCTTCACAGGAATGTGGATGTTCCTTGCCTTTTCCGCTGCTTCTGCGGTCTCACTTGTGGTGCCGGCGCTTGGCAATCGCCGGCAGAGGCGGGCTTTGTCTGCAGCGGTGCGGGCCGCAGTCGAAGAAGACAAAACGCGCCGACGGCGGTGCGGTCCTCCCCTGTCCATGGTTGCCTTGGCAGCACACCAAAGGAAAGAGACACCAGCCAAGAGCTCCGAGGACGGCGGCGTTTGGCTGCGCCTGGGCGAGGCAGAACAAGCACCCAACATCCGGATTGAACCGGCACCCAATCCCAGCGCAATTCCGCCGGCAGGACACCTTCCTGTCCTGCTCGACCCGGGCCGCCCTCTCACCACACTGTCCGGCTCCCGGGCCGCCACCGACGGGGTCCTCCGCTCCCTCCTCATGCAACTTGCTGGGTATCCGCAGGCCGCAGGTACCCGCGTCGTCATCCAAGGACAGCCCGGAACTCTGCCTCTCACTGCCCGCTATCTTCCGGGAGTAACGCTCACTGCGACTATAGACGCAGCGCTCTGCGCAGTGCGGAGCAGCCGTCCTCCAGGTTGGGGGCACGCGGTCCTGCTGATCAGGGGCGAAGCCCTTGCAGCGGAGGCGGATTGTGTAATCCGCGACGCCGCACTTCGGCACGGCTGGCAGGTCCTCCATTTCCTTCAGGACCGGGGCAAAGACCCGTCGTCCGATGTTCATCTGTCCGGGGGCACTCCGGCCGTGATGCTCAACGGTGGGGCGACCGCATTCGTACCCGACCTGGTGCCCGAGGAAGTGTTCGCCGCTTACTGCCGGCGCCTGGCCGGCGGCCACCCTCCAGACAAGGAGCAGGTCAACTCCGTTCCCGCTGCGTGCAGCCTGGCTGAAGTCCTGCCTCTAGCAGCTGGCCCCACCGCTAAACGGTGGGAGGCCAACGAACTATCCGATGGACTTGCTGTACCCCTGGGCCTGGGTGCATCTGGACCGAAACTACTGGATCTTCAGGCAGACGGACCGCATCTCCTGGTTGCAGGCACCACCGGCTCAGGGAAATCGGAATTGCTCCGGAGCCTCACCCTGGCACTGGCATTGAGCTATCCGCCGGAGCGGGTCAATTTCTTCTTCATCGATTTCAAAGGCGGTTCAGGATTGGTCCCGTTAAGTGGCCTTGTCCATTGTGTGGGGGTTCAGACGGACCTTTCAGCCGCAGATATCGATCGAACGCTGACGTCCCTTCGCGCTGAGGTGCGACTTCGGGAGATGCGCCTTTCGGCCGCCCGCGTTCCGGACATCTCCGCTTACCGCCTTACAGCGGCGGCCAAGGAGTTTGTCCTCCCCAATCTGGTAATCGTCATCGACGAGTTCCGGATGCTGGTCGACGATGCGCCCGAAGTGCTCCGCGAACTGCTGCGGATAGCTGCAACAGGGCGCTCGCTGGGCATACACCTGGTGATGGCAACCCAAAGGCCGCAGGGGGCACTCACGGCGGACATCCGCGCGAACGTCACCTCCAGCATCGCCCTTCGTGTGCAGTCAGACATGGAGTCGGTGGATATCATCCACACCAAAGAAGCGGCAGCGATCGGGGTTGATGCTCCCGGCCGCGCGTTTCTTGCCCGCGGCACCGAGCCGGCCGAGGAATTCCAAGCGGCATCATCGACTTCCACCCCTGGGGGCGGCGGACATACCCCCGTGACGGTGCACCGGACAACTGATTACCTCTGCAGGGAGACTGACCGGCGGGGTGGTCCAGCTTCTGCGCTTACTCCCGTTCAGGCGGCCGAGCCGCTGGCAACTATGGTGCGGACCCTCTGCTCTGCGCAAGGGAGGCAGAGCCCGAGAAGACCCGTCGCGCCTCCACTTCCGGAAGAACTGGGAGAACCTGCTTGTGATGGTCCAAGCCCCGCACCGGCTCCCGGCGGCTCATCCCGGGGAGAACAGGAGGAACCACCGGCCGGCCAGGTTCGGCTCGGCTTGATGGATCTGCCTGCCAGGCAACAGGTGGAACCCCTGGGGTGGGGCCCTGCCCATCACGGCCATGCAGCGTTCATCGGCAGTGCTGCCTCCGGGGCCGAAGATGCTTTGGAATTAACGGTTCACCAAGTCATGAACGGAGCAGCCGATGCTCATTTCTATTTCCTGGATGCCCCGGGGAGCCTTCTGCCGCTTGCTCGAGCACCTGGAACGGGCGCGCACGCCGGACTGCATGACATTCGCCGGGGAGTAAGAATTCTGGAGCGGCTCGTCCGTGAACTTGGGGATCGGCTGGCCAGCCCCACCTCCAGTCGCCTACCGCTCATCCTCGCAATCACCGGGTGGGGGTCCTGGGTGTCGGCTTTCCGTTCGGGACCCCTGGCCTGGGCGGAGGATCTGGTTCATGACCTGGTCCGTGACGGCGCCCGGGCCCAGATCACCCTGTTGATCTCGGGCGAACGGGAACTTGTGACTGCCAGGTTCTTTGGTACCCTTCCCAACCGCTTCTATTTTCCGGCCGGTTCCACCGAGGAGAGCCGTGCCCTCTGGCCCCGGATGCCTGCCGTCCCTGCCGTTGCAGGGCGGGCGGTAGCCTTCGGCCCAGTGGCCGGCGGCGGTCCTGCCATCAGCCAGTTCCATCGCAGACCTGCCATGAAGCCTTATGGCAGGATCCGTACGGGGTACCCACCTGCCTCACCACCGCCTTTCCGGGTGGAACCCCTTCCCCTGAAGATCTCGGCACCCCAGGTCGTGGCGCTGTCCAGTGCGGCCCTGCCACCGCCGGGGTCGGGGTCCTCCCACCCGGGCTCGGAAAAGACTGCCGACCGGGAGCGCTCATTATCGTGTCAGGGAGCAACCAGCGGAGGGCAACTGGATGTCACTTTTGGCGTTGCCGGCGATGAGCCCGCTCCGGCATCCTTCCGCATGCCTGGCGGTGGACTCTTTGCTGTTCTTGGCAATCCGGGCAGCGGCAGGAGCAATACGCTGCACGCGTTGAAGGCACTCAACCCAACGAAGCTCTGGCACGCTTGCCCCTCACCGTCCGGGCCTGCCGGACAGGCAGAGGCTGCCGGCGACTTCCTGAAACACCTGCTGATCCGGGCGGAGGCAGGAGCGCTTTCCCGTGAGGGCGTGCTGCTCGTTGACGATGTCGACCTGCTTTCCCCGCCTGCCCTGCGGGACCTGGAGCGGCTGAATGCCCTGGGGTGTTCCCTGGTGGTTTCCGCCGCGTACAGTCCAGTGCTCCTCCAGCGCGTTCCGCTCATCATGAATGCCCGTCTGGCAGGCGTCGGCCTATTGTTGGCACCGCGTTCAGCCGCGGACGGCGACCTGTTTGGGATCCGGGTTGAAACTGAGCCAGCTCCCCCGCCCGGACGTGGTGTCTTAATCTCCGGTGGCCGTTCCTGTCCCGTCCAGGTGGCATGGGCCGGAGCGGACGGTTGATGCCGTCCCCACGGGGTTTGCACCCGCCCGCCTCAGATCAGGGGAAGCAAGTCAGAGGGCCGGTGGAGGGCTGCCCGTGCGGGACGCGTAGTTGATCACCCTTGTGGAAAACAGCAGAATGATGGCGATGATCGCGGGAACCACCATGGCGATTCCGGGCAGGAGGAGGCCACTGGTCAGGGCCGGCACTCCGATGGTCAGCGCGAACAACTGGGCCACGAGCGCGGCCGCCCTGGTCCACCTGTAACCGCGGTAGAGGAAGACACCGACGGTAAACAACCACGCGGAGAAAGCCAGGAGCAGACCCAGCGTGAAGACGGCGCCCCAGAAAGAAAGGACCGGACTTCCGCTGAGCAACTCGTAGGCATACCAGCCGGCCGCGGCCAGCAGGGCCGTTGCTTCCGCAGCTGCAACGAACGCGACTACTTTGGCTCCGCCCGGGATAGCCCCAGGCCCTCCATCGTCCCTACGAGCGCGGCCGCCGCGGCGGTCATCGGGAGTCGGCGAGGCCGCTGCTGGGTCTATGGGGGGTCTTGACACACTCGCACCATACCGGACATAGTCGGACACTGGTGAGGGCCGGGGCCGCCACTGTGATGCATCGCTCAGGTTTCGAGGAATATCGTGCGTTCCTACCCCTTGTTTACACAGCGTTAACATGACAGGCTTGATGCAGATGACCAAGGGGGCCCAGAGGGCCCTTTTCCTTTGTAGCCACTAGTGAATAATTTCACAAAGGCAATTCCCAGAAATGGAGCAACTGATCAGCATGGATTGGCGTAACCGCGCAGCGTGCCTCGACAAGGACCCGGAACTGTTCTTTCCCGTCGGAAACACAGGACCGGCCCTCCTGCAGATCGAGGAAGCCAAGAGCGTCTGCCGCCGGTGCCCTGTCGTGGACACGTGCCTCCAGTGGGCACTCGAGTCAGGCCAGGACGCCGGGGTCTGGGGCGGCATGAGCGAAGACGAACGCCGCGCCCTCAAGCGTCGTGCAGCCCGCGCACGCCGCGCCTCCTAGGACACCCAGGCCGGCAGGGCGCATCGACAGCATCAGCTTTAACGACTGAGGCCCCGGGATAATCCAGATCTGGATTGTCCCGGGGCCTCAGTCGTTTTGCCCGTTGCCGGAGGCTGCCGGTCTATTTACGTGCGAGGCTGAGCCGGATTTTCACTTCGGTGCCACCGCCCTCGCGGCGCTGCCAGCTGATGGTCCCGCCCAGTTCACTTGTGACCAAAGTCCTCACAATCTGAAGCCCCAGCCCCTCGACGTGCGGTGTCTCGGGAAGTCCCACGCCGTCGTCGGCGATGGTAACCGTCAGCTCTTCGCCGTCATCCCCGTCCGACCGGTCGGCAACCAGCCACACTGTTCCTGCCCTGCCCTCCAGGCCGTGCTCAACGGCGTTGGTCACCAACTCGTTGATGACCAACGCGAGAGGAGTGGCAAGGTCACTGGGAAGCTCACCGAAGGTACCGGCACGCTCCGTCCGGACCTGCTGCGAGGGGGACGCCACCTCAGCTGACAGACGGAACTGCCGTCCGATCAGTTCATCAAAATCTACGCTCTGCGTCAGGCCCTGTGACAACGTCTCGTGGACAAGAGCAATCGTGGCGACACGGCGCATCGCCTGCTCCAAGCCCTGCTTTGCCTCATCGCTCACCATACGCCGGGACTGCATCCGCAAAAGAGCTGCGACCGTCTGCAGGTTGTTTTTGACCCGGTGGTGGATCTCCCGGATAGTCGCGTCCTTGGTGACCAGCTCCATCTCACGCCGGCGCAGTTCAGAGACGTCGCGGCACAGCACGAGTGCGCCGAACCGCTGCTGCTCATCCCGGAGCGGAATGGCCCGCAGCGACAGGCTGACCCCCCGTGACTCGATCTCGCTGCGCCACGGCATGCGGCCCGTGACCACCAGCGGCAGGGTTTCGTCGACCATGCGGCGGTCCTTCAGCAGGCCGGCGGTGACTTCGGCGAGGGAGCGTCCTTCCAGCGATTCACCGTCCCCCAACCGGCGGAAGGCTGAAACACCGTTTGGACTGGCGTACTGCACCACGCCGTCGGCGTCGAGCCTAATCAGCCCGTCCCCCACGCGGGGAGCGCCACGGCGCGAACCCGTGGGCGAGGCAAAGTCCGGCCACAGCCCCAATGTGCCCATCCGCAGGAGGTCGTAGGCACACTGGCGGTAGGTCAGCTCCAGCCGTGAGGGCATCCGGGAACTGGACAAGTCCATGTGGGTGGTGACCACCGCCAGTGTCCGCCCGTTGCGCACCATGGGGACGGCCTCCACACGAAGCGCCATTTCGCTGTTCCAGTTCGTCTCGCTGGAGCGCTCGATGGTCTTGCTGTTCCACGCCTTGTCCACCAGCGGCTGAAGGTCCGAACGGATTCCCTCGCCCACGAAGTCACTGTGGAACGCCGTGTGGGTGGTGGAAGGGCGCACATGTGCCAAGGCAATGTACCCAAGCTCCGGGTGGGGGAACCAAAGCGCAAGGTCAGCGAACGCCAGGTCCGCAACCATCTGCCAGTCCCCCACCAGGAGGTGCAGCCATTCGGCATCGCCCGGCCCGAAATCAGCATGCTCCCTGATGGGGTCCGTAAAGATTGCCACTGCACCTCCATTTGCGACGCCGTCTTGCTAGCGTCGGACGATTGACCTCAAGAGCCTCAATGCTACCGACAGTGAGGCCATGTCGTCGGCCTCAAGCGCGTTCACCTCGTCGAACATGCTCCTCGCCCTGCCCAGTTGCTCGGCGTTCTGCGCCTCCCAGTCCTTGAGTCGCGCCTCTGGTTCCCCGCCTGCAGGCGTGGCATCCAGCACCGCGGTGGTCATGTCGGACACCGTGGAATACAGATCATCCCGCAGGGCAGCGCGCGCCAGGGCCTGCCACCGGTCCTGCCTGGGCAGGTTGCTGATCCGCTCCAGCAGCGAGTCCGCGTGGAACCGGTTGAAGACGGTGTAGTACGCGGCGGCGATATCCTCCACCCGGTCCTCCCGGGACCGGGCGATCCTGGCGATATCCAGGAGTACAAAGCTCTCGAAGAGCTCCGCCCAACGCAGGGCCAGGTTTTCGGGAAGTTTCCATTCACGGCCCTTCGCCAGCCATGCGGCCACCCGTTCCCGGTCGTCCCCGCGCAGGTAATCCAGCAGCCGGGCTCGCATCGGGTCCATCAGCGGCTTGAACTCCGCGATGACGTCGGCGATGGGTCGCGAAACGCTTTCCTGGCTGAGCAGCCACCGTACGGCGCGGTCAAGGAGTCGGCGGATGTCCAGGTGGACGGTGCTCCAGTGTTCTGTGGGGAATGAAGCCGGCAGGCTGTTGAGCTCCGCCACCATCGAATCCAGCTCGTACACCTCGCGCAGCGCCACGAAGGCCTTTGCGACGGCCACTTCGCTGGCCGATGTCTCTTCCATGACCCGGAAAGCGAAAGTGATGCCGCCCAGGTTGATCATGTCATTGGCAACCACCGTGGCGATGATCTCGCGGCGCAGCGGGTGGGTATCCAGTTCCGCGTCGAAGCGTTCGCGCAGTTGGTGCGGGAAGTACGCGCGGAGGGTCCCCCGGAACCAGGGATCGTCCGCGAGATCGCTGTCCCGCAGTGCCGAGGCCAGTTCGATCTTGGCGTAGGCGGCCAGCACCGACAGCTCCGGGGACGTCAGGCCCTGCCCTTGCTGGAGGCGTTCCCGCAAGGTCTCCGTCGTGGGGAGCGCCTCCAGGTCCCGCTTCAGGTCGGCGCTCTTTTCGAGCCAGTCCATGAGCCGCTCGTAGCTGGGGCTCCACTCCGCCACCCGCGTGCGGTCGTTCAGGAGCAGGATGTTCTGGTCGATGTTGTCCTCGAGGACCAGCCTCGCCACTTCGTCCGTCATGGAGGCCAGGAAGTCGGCACGCTCCTCCGCGGGCAACTTGCCTGCGGCCACCATGCGGTCAACGAAGATCTTGATGTTGACTTCGTGGTCGGAGCAGTCCACGCCGGCCGAGTTGTCGATCGCGTCGCTGTTGAGGATGACGCCCTGCAGCGCTGCTTCGATGCGGCCGCGCTGCGTCATGCCCAGGTTTCCGCCTTCGCCCACCACCTTGACCCGCAGGTCCCGGCCATTGACACGGATCGCATCGTTGGCTTTGTCACCGACGGACGCGTTGGATTCGGAACTCGCCTTCACATAAGTTCCAATCCCGCCGTTGTAGAGCAAATCTGCAGGGGCAAGCAGGATGGCACGCAGCAGCTCCGGTGGGCTGAGCTCTGTGGTGTCCGCCGGAAGCCCAAGCGCGGCCCGCACCTGGTTGGAAACCGGTATGGATTTCGCCTGCCGGGCGAACACGCCGCCGCCCTCGCTGATCAGGGACTTGTCATAGTCGTCCCAGGAAGATCTGGGGAGGTTGAAGAGCCTCTGCCGTTCCGCAAACGAAGATTCTTCGTCCGGATTGGGGTCGAGGAAGATGTGCCTGTGGTCAAATGCCGCCAGCAGGCGGATATGCCGGGACAGAAGCATCCCGTTGCCGAACACGTCCCCGGACATGTCCCCCACACCGACCACGGTGAAAGGTTCCGTCTGGGTATCCAAATCGAGCTCACTGAAGTGCCTCTTCACTGATTCCCAGGCACCCCGGGCGGTGATGCCCATGGCCTTGTGGTCGTAGCCGACTGAACCACCGGAGGCGAAGGCATCGCCCAGCCAGAACCCGTACTCAGCAGAAAGGCCGTTGGCGATGTCCGAGAAAGTAGCCGTGCCCTTGTCCGCCGCAACCACGAGGTAGGAATCGTCGTCGTCGTGCCTGACAACGTTCGACGGCGGCACGAGCCGTTCGCGGTCGCCTTCGGTGAGCAGGTTGTCGGTGAGGTCCAGCAACCCCCGGATGAAGGTCTTGTAGCTTTCGACGCCCTCCGCCATCCAGGCAGCGCGGTCCGTGGAGGGATCCGGAAGCTGTTTGGCGAAGAATCCGCCCTTGGCCCCGGTGGGCACGATGACCGCATTCTTCACTGTCTGTGCCTTCACCAGGCCGAGGACTTCGGTGCGGAAATCCTCCCGCCGGTCGGACCAGCGGAGGCCGCCCCGGGCCACCTTGCCGAACCGCAGGTGCACGCCTTCCACCCGCGGGGAGTAAACCCAGATTTCGAACATGGGCCTCGGGAACGGCAGCCCTTCGATCTGCGCCGGATCCAGCTTGAAGCTCAGGTGGGGCTTGTCCTGGTAGAAGTTGGTGCGGAGGGTGGCCTCAATGAGGTTAACGAAGGTGCGCAGCACGCGGTCGGCGTCGAGCGTTGCAACCTTCTCGATCGAAGCCGCCAACTTCGCCCCCACGGACGCCTGGGCTTCGGCTCGTTCCTCGTCGCTGACGGATGGGTCAAAGCGGGCAGCGAAGAGTGCGCTCAGCCCCCTGGTGACGTCCGGGTTGGCCAGCAGCGTGTCCGCCATGAAGCCGAAAGAGCTGCTGTTGCCCATCTGCCGCATGTACCGGGCGTAGGCCCGGAGCACTGTTATCTGTCGCCAGTGCAGCCCCTCGCGCAGCACCAGCCTGTCGAAACTGTCCGACTCCGCGGCTCCCGTGACGGCTGCGCCAAAGGAATCCGCGAGGAGACCACCGGTTGATAGTGGGTCAACTCCGGCCGGGTATTTCAGGCCGAGGTCGTAAAGGAAGAAGTCGCGGCGGTCCGCTGTTTCGATCTCGAACGGACGCTCATCCAGGACCTCAAGGCCGAGATTGTGGAAATAGGGCAGGATCTGGCTCAGGCTCTTGGGCTCCAGCATGTAGAGCTTGACCCGGGCGTCCTCCTCAAGCGTGGCGCCTGCACCTTCAGGAAGGTACACGTGGACACCGGGCCGGTCCTGCATCGCCCCGGAGTCCCGTTCGGCGGCCGCACCGTACTTTTCGAAACGGGCAATGTCTTCAAGCGCGTCCTCTACTTCGTAGTCCACGCGATAGCTGGCCGGGAAGGCCTCGGCCCAGATCGCAGCCAGCTGCTTGGCTTCAGCAGAATCCCGTCCCTCGCGCAGGACTTCGCTGATTCCTTCACTCCAGGACCTGGCTGCACGGACCAGCCGCTTCTCCAGCTCGTCGGTGTTGACGTGGCTGACGTCGGCATCCTTTGGCAGGCGGATGCGGAAAAACAGGCGCGCCAGCGCTGATTCGGTCATCCGCGCTTCGTAGTCGATCGAGACCGCCTGGAACGTTTCCTTCAGTTCCTGCTCAATGCGGAGCCGGACGTTGGTGGTATACCGGTCCCTGGGCAGGTAGACCACCGCCGACATGAACCGTCCATAGATGTCGGGCCTCAGGAACAGCCGGGTGCGCCGCCGCTCCTGCAGTTTCTGGATCCCCAGCGCGGTTGCGGCGAGGTCGGGAACCTCGATCTGGAACAGCTCATCGCGGGGGTAGGTCTCCAGAATTCCCAGCAGGTCCTTGCCGGAGTGCGAGTCCGGCGGGAAGCCCGCGTTCTGCAGCACTGCGTCCACCTTCTCGCGGACAATGGGAATGTCCCGGACGGAACCTGCATAGGCACTGGTGGCGAACAGACCGATGAAGCGGCGTTCACCGTTGACGTTGCCTGCGGCGTCAAAGCTTTTGATGCCGATGTAGTCCAAATAGGCCGAGCGGTGGACCGTAGACCGTGAATTTGCCTTGGTGATGACCAGCGCACGCTTTTCCCGGGCCTTTTTGCGGCCCGTGTCGGTGAGATGCTGGATGTGCGGGGAGTCGGCGGCAGCGCGGAGAAGCCCCAGACCACTGTCCTCACGCAGTTCCAGGACGTCCTCGCCATCCACGTTGAGCAGGTCGTATTCACGGTACCCAAGGAATGTAAAGTTCCCCTCGTCCAGCCACCGGAGAAGGTCTTTGGCCTGCCGCAGTTCCGCAATCTGCCCGGAATTGGCCACCCGGTCCAGGCTTTCGGCGATCTCCAGCGCTTTTTGACGCATCTTGTGCCAGTCCTCCACCGCGGCGCGGACGTCCTGAAGCACGCGGGTCAAGCCTTCGAGCAGTGATGCCTTGGTCTCTTCGGGGACCCGCTGGATCTCGACGGCGATCCAGGACTCCATGTGTGAGGCATTTTCGCCCTGCGCAATGAGGTGGGAAAGGCTGGGCATCGCGGCCGTGTCCCCACTGGAGATCCCCAGGTGCGCCGGAACCCGGTTGACCTTGACCAGTTCCCCGGTTTCCCGGTTCCGGGCGGCCACGAAAAGCGGGTGGACCACAAGCTTGATTGCCGCGTGCTGGCGGACAAGCTCGGCGTTCACTGAGTCGACAAGGAACGGCATGTCATCAGTCACGACGAAAATGACGCTGCTGTCCTCTTCATCAACGATCGAGACTTTCTCCTGTCCCGGTTGCCGAAGAGACGCCAGACGGCGGTGCTCCAGCGCGCGGGCCTCCAGGACATCCCGTGGGTAGGTTCGGGCATCCTCCTCGGCCAGGTGCTGGTAGTAGTCCCCCATGAAGCCCTCGAGGCCTTCAATTGACAGGGGCTGGTCCTCCACGCTGGATCCAGACGACATTCGACAACGCCTCCATATGAGTTATCCGCCGCACCATTGCAGCTCTTATGGCGAGCCTATCCGTTTGATCTGCGCCGTGGTGTGGAAGAAAATACAGACGATTTGGGTTTTTGCTGGACGGGTGCACATACCAGCCCGCGGATGGCATGCCGCAGCACCGAGTTCGGGGCGGCTTCCAAAAGCAGGGACCCTGCCAACAGGGCAGCATCGGCGGCACTGGGGTCATGCGGCAGAAAGGCCGTGAGTCCAAAAGCCGGCCCGTACCTTTCCCAGGCGTCCCGGAGTTGGCGCTCCGGTGCCCGCCCAACCGAAGAGGAACGCACCTTGTTCATGATCACCGTGGGAGACGCCTGCGGGACCGCAACCTCCAGCTCCGCGAGTGCACGGACCATCCTGGGTACGCCCACAGGGTCTGCCGCGCCTATGGCGTAGACCGTGTCGGCAAGCTCCAACGGACGCAGGGTGGCGGCGTTGCGCCGCGGCGCCATCGTGTCAAAGCTGAGTTCCTCATCCGCTTCCAGGCAAAAGCCCGTGTCCACCACCACAATGTCGGCAATCTGCCGGGCCCGCTCAAGGACAATCGCAAGGGCCGCAGCGCGGAGCTCGGTCCAGCGGTCGGCCCGGGTAATTCCGGTCAGGACCCGGAATGTACCGGATGCCGTTGCTACGGTGACTGCCACCCTTCGGAGGGCATGCGCGTCCAGCCGGCCCTGGTCCGCGAGCCTGCACGCCTGGGCGAGCCCCGCTGACTCGTCAAGCAAACCCAGCACCGCCGCTACGCTTGCGCCGTAAGTGTCGGCATCAATCAGCAGGACGTTGCTGCCGTCAGCCGACAGCTCCCCGGCAATGTTTACGGCAACGGTGGTCCTTCCCGGGGATCCCGCGGGCCCCCAGACGGCGATGAGTTTTCCGGTTCCCTGCCCCTCCGGGTCGGGTTGTGGTTCGACCGGGTCGCACGCCAGGGCAACGCCGGTGTCAGCAGGCGAGCTGCGAAGGGCCGGACGGCCCGAACCGCCCAGTTTCGCGACGGCGTCGGCAATCCGGTCCGAAAGTTCCGCGGAGTCCACGCCCGTCAGCGCCGACGCTACACCGATTTTGCGAAGCCTTTCTGCTTCCTCGTCGTTATCTGTCAATGCGACGATTGCGACGCCAACAGCTCCGAGCCGGTCCACCAAGGAAGCGGTCAACGCCTCGGTTCCCTCCGCTACCACTGCAGCCCGGGCAAGTCCGCTCTGGCAGGCCGCCAAAAGTTCGGGAAGCTCGTTGCACCTTCTGACGACCGTAACCGGGCCGTGCAGCCGTTCAAGACCGCCCACCAGATCCTCACGGCTTTGACCTACGGTAACGACGGGAATACTCACCGGCGGCCGCCCGGATTCCAGACAACCGATATTTTGGCCTCGTTTGCCTGTGCGCCGAGCAACGCGGGCATCTGCTTGTCCTCCACCAGGACCATCAGTACGGTAGTTTTCGACGAGCCGAGCGCCGTGGGCCCGGTAGTGATCTCTGCGATCTCAGCTCCGGGAAGGACTAGCTTCGGCTCGCTGAACCCGTTCCTGGCGTCCGGCTGCGCTACCCAGACATCCACCCTGGCGCCGGCCACTGCCTGGGAAGGCAACGTCTGCTCAATACTCAGGGCAACGGGCTTCCGGTCCAGCCGGTCGGCCGCACCGAGGCTTGCCCTTGGGACCAACTGGTCCTTTCCAATCCTCTGCATGGCGACGACGTCCTGGGGAATGCCCGACTCAACGGTGATGTAATGCTGCTCCGTGTCGCCGAGCCGGACCTTGGCACGGACCACGTTCTCCGGCGTCAGGCGTTCACCCACGGCAATACCGTCGCGTGCCGCGTAAACCTCTGTGGTCCGGTCTGCATTGTTGACCAGAAGAATGACGCCCGCAATGGACACCAGGACCAGGAGAACGCCCACCAACAGCCGCGGATCCTTCCACGATGGCCGCTTTAGCCGTGGTGCAGTGGCACTTGAATCAGGAACCATACCGTTCTCCCCCTGGGTACGCCGGACCTGTCCGGTCTGGCCGGACTCCTCATTCTCACCGCAAGGCCCCTGGAACAAAAGTCATTTTCCGAAATGCCGCCAAACTGTGGATAACAGCCGCAAACTCTGCCACTTGATGGCAAAATGGGTTCATGCCACGGTTTCTCACGCTCGCGGACGTCGCTGAGCAACTCCAGATCAACTCTCCTGCGGCGTACGCCTTGGTCCGCAGCGGCGAGCTGAAAGCCATCCAGGTGGGTGGCCGCGGGCAATGGCGCGTTGAGGAAAAAATGCTCGAGCAGTACATCGAGGAGCGCTATGCCGAGGCCAGCCGCATGATTCAGGAATCGCGATCCAAGTCCGGTTAGCGGGATCTGCTTTCCGGGCCCGGTAGCCACCGCCTTCAACAGCTATCAGCTGTAGCGGGACCTGATCATCGCCAGGGCGGCGAATGGAATTGCCGAGACCTGGCTCACGCCGTCCCTCCGGCGGTCTTCCCCTGGAATCACCGACGCGAGGTCAATATAGTCCTTCCCCACACGGTCTATGACACCGGCCAGACGCACCGGGCCCCCGCTTCCGGCTGTTGTGACTGAGAGCTCCGCCCTGTCCCGGGCGAGCGTCCTCAGTGAGTGGGCCAGCCCGATGGCTTGGCGCACCGGGGAGTCTTCCTGCACGGTATATCGGCCGAGGCCCACATACCGCGCCGCGGCAGCGTAAGGAATAAGCACTTGGTGCGGCCCCTCGTCAAGGACCAGCGCATCGGCGCCCGCATGCGTCAGTTCCCCATGAGCCGACTCTCCGCAGAGGAGATGGACGGTGATCCGAAAACCGACAGCCGCGCGCAGTCTGTCTTCGAGCGGCAGACCCACCATCTCTGCCCTGGCCCGCTCGTTAATCTCGCTGTCGAGCGCCAGCCGGTCGGCCTCCGCAAGCTGGCCTTCCATGTCATCAAAGAGAGCATCCCAGCGCATCCCGCCAGCGTAGGGCGCCCTGAACTGTCCGTCAACGCGCGGAACTTTTTCAGTCCAACGTATGGACAAATCTCCGTGAGACGAACCAAACTATTGCTAACAGGGTCAAATGACATCAAAACGCACCAAAGGAGAAGACGTGGCGCGTTCTACGGCAGGGAAAGGACCTGATATCGCGATGGCGCTGGCCCTTCTGATGCTCGGCCTTGTGCTGTGCACACTCGGAGCCGCCCTCCTCGCTCAATGGCAGGACTCCGCTGCCCGTCATCACGACATGTCAACGGATGTCCTCCTCGCAACGGCAGCGGCAGCAGCCGGCATCGGCATCCTCCTTTGGTGGACGGTTTCGGTCCTCGGTGCTGGAGCAGCCGTTGTGCTTGATCACGTGGGACGGCGGCAGGCCGCTGCGGCTGCACGCAGGTTCTCTCCCGCTTTCATGCAGCGGGCTGTAGTTGCTGCACTCTCTGTCCAGCTCGTGACGGGCGTGGCGGCGAATGCCTCGGCCACGGCACCAGGGCCCCAGTGGACGCCAACGCAGGCGCAATCGCTCCCGGCTTCCGCCACCTCTGCGCCCGCCCCAGCCGACCCCTCCCCCACAGTGAACGACAACCTGAGCGCTGCTGCCCTGCCAGCCCCGTTCGAGCCGGCCCAGAAAGCATTCACAAGCCAAGCAGCAGCTGGGCCGGTGGTGAGGCAGGGCGGCCCCTTGCCCATATCCACAGTCGATCCCGGTTGGCAGCCGGCTCCCCCGTTGGTGGAGCAGGGACTGTTGGCGGGACCTGAAAGCAGAAGCATGGCCGCGACCGACGCGGGAGGCAAGGCAAAGCTTGTGACTGTGTTGGCAGGCGACACTCTGTGGGACATCGCAGCCTGTTACCTCGGACCAGAGGCCTCGGACGTGGAAATCGCTCTGGAATGGCCGCGATGGTACGACGCGAACCGCGGGCTGATAGGCGGGAGCCCGGATGTCCTGCTCCCCGGCCAAGTTCTTCACGCGCCCGAAAGTTCATAGCCGGTCTCGATCCAGGCCGTCCATCTACCAAACAAACCAGGGGGAAACAATGACCGCAGTTACACCTGTCCGTCCGGTTCCGGGGCCGGCCAACACCACCCGGGACGGCAGGAAGGACATCGCAGGGACGGGGACATCTACGGCGAAACCAGCAGGACAGTCCCCCGCCGGGCATCCGTCGCTGAAGCCGGTAAGTGAGGCCGCTGAGGTGCGGGCGATAGCGCGGGGCACTGTCCAGGCCTCCATGGAGGTGCTGGCCGGGATACGTCCCGCCCACCAGCTGGCACGGCGCCTCGACCCACAGTGCATGGCATCGCTGCAACACCGCGCCGCATTGATAAGGCGGGAAATCACCAGGACAGGCAATCCTGCGTTGGTCAGGCTCCACCGCAATTCGACAGTGCGCTCCGTGCGGGTGTGCGAAGTGGCCCAGGGAATTTACGAGGCAAGTGCCGTAGTGGTGGACGATGTGCGCGCCCGGGCCGTTGCGCTCCGGCTCGAGCGGAGTAAGCAGGTGTGGCGGGTAGTCGAACTCGTCATCGGCTGAGCCATGGAAGATGGCGAGGGCAGCCAAAGGGACGAAAGGCATCGGCAAGAGGGCAAAAAACAGGCAGGGACGCGTTCGTCCCTGCCTGTCTTTGCCCGCCACGGAGCGGCAGCCTCCGGCTGCGGTGCTAGCGTTTCTTTTTCTTCGCCGGGCGCTTGGCGGCATCCTGGGCAGCTGCCTTGGCCGGGTTGCCTGAGCGTCCGCCCCCGGCCCGGGTCTCCACACGGGTCTGGGTTTCGCCGTTCTCGCTGGGAGCCGTGTACTGCAGCTGCGCGGGTTTCTCGGGCGCCTCAAGACCGGCGGCGTGAACCTGGGGGTCCACGTGCTCGGTGTGGCCGCCTGCAGCATCCGGCACCACGACGTCCTGGGCGGGAGTTACTTCCACCTCAAGGTTGAAGAGGAATCCGACGCTTTCCTCCCGTATCGCTTCCATCATGCTCTGGAACATGGCGAAACCTTCGCGCTGGTACTCCACCAAGGGATCGCGTTGGGCCATGGCGCGCAGCCCGATGCCCTCCTTGAGGTAATCCATCTCGTAAAGATGTTCCTGCCACTTACGTCCAATGACGGAAAGGACCACGCGGCGCTCAAGCTCCCGCATGCTCTCGGAGCCAATTGCCTCCTCCCGTGCCTGGTACTGCAGGCGGGCATCGGAGAGGATCTCTTCCTTCAGCAACTCCACGGTGACCCTGGATTTGCCTCCGGCCTCTTCGATGATGTCTTCGGCTGTAACGCTGACCGGGTAAAGCGTCTTGAGGTTCGTCCAAAGCTGGTGGAAGTCCCAGTCATCGCCGTTTCCTTCCGCGGTGGCCGCGTCGATAAGGGCAGTAATGGTGTCCTCCACGAAGAACTGCACCTTTTCGTGAAGATCATCGCCCTCCAGGATGCGCCGCCGGTCACTGTAGATGGCTTCGCGCTGGCGGTTGAGGACGTCGTCGTACTTCAGCACATTCTTGCGCTGCTCGGCGTTGCGGCCCTCCACCTGTCCCTGTGCGGAGGCAATGGCCCGGGATACGAGTTTTGATTCCAGCGCCACGTCGTCCGGGACCGAGCTGTTCATCAGCCGTTCCGCCGCTCCGGAGTTGAAAAGCCGCATGAGGTCATCGGTCAGGGAGAGGTAAAACCTTGACTCGCCGGGGTCACCCTGGCGGCCGGAGCGGCCGCGGAGCTGGTTGTCAATGCGGCGGGACTCGTGGCGCTCGGTGCCCAGGACGTAAAGACCTCCGAGATCCAGGACTTCCTCGTGTTCATCCTTCACCGACTGCTTGGCTGCCTCGAGGGCGGCCGGCCACGCGGCTTCGTATTCGTCGGAGTTTTCTTCCGGGTCCAGCCCGCGCTTGGCCAGTTCGGCGACAGCCGTGAATTCGGCGTTGCCGCCCAGCATGATGTCGGTGCCGCGGCCGGCCATGTTGGTGGCCACGGTGACAGCGCCCTTCCGGCCGGCCTGCGCCACGATGGCAGCTTCCCGGGCATGGTTCTTGGCGTTCAGGACCTCGTGCCGGATGCCTTCCTTGGCGAGCAGCTTGGAGAGGTACTCGCTCTTCTCCACGCTGGTGGTGCCCACTAGGACGGGCTGGCCATTTTCATGCCGTTCGGCGATGTCCCGCACCACGGCGTCGAACTTCACGACTTCGTTCTTGAAGACAAGGTCCGGCTGGTCGATCCGCTGCATGTCACGGTTGGTGGGGATGGCCACCACGCCCAGCTTGTAGGTGCTCATGAACTCGGCCGCCTCAGTCTCGGCGGTACCCGTCATGCCCGAAAGCTTGCTGTACATACGGAAGTAGTTCTGCAGGGTCACGGTAGCCAGGGTCTGGTTTTCCGCTTTGATCTCGACGCCTTCCTTGGCCTCGATCGCCTGGTGCATGCCTTCGTTGTAGCGCCGTCCGGCCAGGATGCGGCCGGTGTGCTCATCGACAATCAGGACCTCGCCGTCCAGGATGACGTAGTCTTTGTCCCGCTTGAAAAGTTCTTTGGCCTTGATGGCGTTATTGAGGAATCCGATCAGGGGGGTGTTCGCGGACTCGTAGAGGTTGGAGATACCGAGGTAATCCTCAACTTTTTCGATCCCGCTCTCCAGGACTCCGACGGTGCGCTTCTTCTCGTCCACCTCGTAGTCCTTCTCCGGCTGCAGCCGCAGGACCACTTTGGCAAACTCGCTGTACCAGCGGTTGGTGTCCCCCTGCGCCGGTCCGGAGATGATCAGCGGCGTGCGGGCCTCATCGATAAGGATGGAGTCAACTTCGTCGACGATGGCGAAGTTGTGGCCGCGCTGGACGAGTTCAGTCCGGTCCCAGGCCATGTTGTCGCGCAGGTAGTCGAAGCCGAACTCGTTGTTGGTGCCGTACGTGATGTCGGCGGCGTATTGCTGGCGGCGAACGGCCGGATCCTGGTTTGAGAGGATGACGCCACTGGTCAGGCCAAGGAAACGGTAGACCCGGCCCATGAGCTCAGACTGGTATTCGGCAAGGTAGTCATTGACCGTGACGACATGGACACCTTTGCCGGTGAGGGCGTTCAGGTAGGCGGGAGCGGTCGCCACCAGGGTCTTGCCTTCACCGGTTTTCATTTCGGCGATGTTGCCCAGGTGCAGGGCAGCGCCACCCATCAGCTGGACGTCGAAGTGGCGCATGCCAAGGGTCCGTGAGGACGCTTCACGCACGGCGGCAAACGCCTCCGGCAGCAGGTCATCAAGTTTCTCGCCGTCCTGGTGGCGGGCACGCAGGCGGTCGGTTTCCTCACGAAGCTCGGCGTCGGTGAATGTCTTAAACGAGTCCTCGAGGGCATTGATGGAGTCGGCATAGTTTCTCAGCTGCCGGAGTGTCTTCTTGTCACCCGTGCGGAGAATTTTTTCGATAAGTGATGCCACGTGAAGATGCTCCCAGTCTGATGCCGCCGAATTCTGGCGTGTTCAGTCTACGGGAGAGACACCGAGGCCGGGCCCCTTTTCCCTGAGAGCGGATCCTCCCTACAAACGTGCCACCTCATGCGCCAGCGCCGCTGCGAGATCCCCTGCGTGGCCCACGTCCACCCCGGGCAGTCCAAGCCATCGCGCCATCAGCTTCAGCTCGGCGGCGAGTTCGACGGCGGTATCCGCCGGCGCATCCGGCTCGGCAAAGGCTGACCTGACCAGCAGCCGTCCCCCTGCCCGGTCCGCCTTGAGATCCACCCTGGCCACGATCCTGTCGCGCAGCAGAAAGGGCAGGACGTAGTACCCAAAGCGCCGTTTGGGCTCCGGTGTGTAAATCTCGATCCGGTAATGGAAGCCGAACAGTTCCCACAGCCGACGGCGCTCAAAGACCAGGGAGTCGAACGGGCTTAGCAGGGCGCGTCCGGTGGCGCGCCTCGGCATTACCGCATCCGTGTGCCGGAAAAGAGGGCGGCTCCAGCCCGCGACCTCGACAGGTTCGAGCCTTCCCAGCCTCACCAGGTGCTCAACGGCCAGTGCGGTTGCCTTGACGGGCGTCCGGAAATAGTCGGCGAAACAGCGGATGCTTCCGATCCCGTGCGCGCGGGCCGCAGCATCGGTCAACCGTTGGAGCGCTGCCGTGGGGTCCGTTTCCTCCCCCGGAAGAGCCTGGGCTGGAAGGACTTTGGGGGCCAGGGTGTACCTGCGTTCGAACTGCCCGGTCCTGGATGCGGCGGAGACCACTCCTTCTTCAAAGAGGTGTTCCAGCACCCGCTTAACGGCGTTCCAGTTCCATCCCCAGTTGGCTACCTGTTTATCCTCGATGTGGCCGATACTTGCGGTGAGTTCCGAAGCAGTCATGGGCCGGGAACGGGCGAGGACCGTCAGGATCCTGGCCGCCACATCGTCCCGGAGCCCGGGGTCCATCCGGGAGGCGCCCACCCACGCTCTCTTCTGCCACAGAAGCAGGTCCTGGTAGTGCTCCGGCCGGATATAGCTCGCTTCGTGCGCCCAGTACTCAAGCATGCGGCGGGGAGGCCGCCCGGACATGCGGTGCAGGATGTCGCGGTCGTAATCGCCCAAACGTGAGTAGAAGGGCAGGAAATGGCTGCGGACCAAAACGTTGACGGAATCGATCTGGACGAGTTGCAGACGGGCAAAAGTACGGCCCACCGCCCGTGCTGTGACGGGGCCGGTGGGCCGTTCTTTGTGGAGTCCCTGCGCCGCCAGCGCGATTCGCCGTGCCTGGTCAAGGCTTAGCGTTGCCGGCATTCAGACCTCTCTGGCGGTGGCCGGGTCCACTCTAAGCGTTGGCGGGAGCGTCATCGGAGCGGTAGGCCAAGACCTTTTCCTCAACGACGGTGTCTCCGGGCTCGCATTCGTGGTCCAGGGTGATGACGCCGTAGGTCCAGCCGCGGCGACGGTACACCACCGACGGAGTGTTGGTTGCCTTGTCCACGAAGAGATAGAAGTCATGGCCGACGAGTTCCATGTTGTCCACAGCATCGTCGAGTGTCATGGAAGCAGCGGGAAAAACCTTGCGGCGGATCAGTACCGGTGAGTTCCCTGCCGGGATGTCGTTTTCGACGTCGTAAGGGGATTTTTCCTCTGGAGTCTGTCCGGTTTCACTCCACCGGTTGGCCTCAAGGTACAGCGGCTCGTGGGCGCTGGCTGGTTCAAGGGAAGCGGTTGCTTCGCGGACAGCCTTTGGGGTGTGACGCCCGTGGTGGACCTTCTTGCGGTCCTTGGCCCGGCGGAGCCGCTCAAGCAGTTTGTTGTAGGCGAGGTCAAAGGCGGCAAACTTATCTGCGGCGCTCGCTTCGGCACGGATTACGGGACCACGGCCCAGGACCGTAACCTCAACGGTCAACTGGTCGCCGGTTTGCCGGGTATTGGTCTCCTTGGAAACTTTTGCGTCCACGCGCTGGATCTTGTCACCCAGGGATTCGATTTTTGCAATCTTTTCCCCGGCGTACTCGCGGAACCGGTCTGAAACGGTCAGATTTCGTCCGCTGATCATAAACTCCATGGTGCCCTCCAAATGACTTCGGTGACACGACGGCGGCGCTTCCTTGGGCCGGGCTGCCTGACAGTCGAGCCCCTCTCCGAGCCGCCATCGAAAGGTACATTCTGTTCTTGGTACCCACCTCAGACGTTAGTTCATAGCCACCCGTTATTCATCCTTTCCCGGTTTATTTTTTTCTAAGACGTGGCGGTCACCGCGCACTCCGGCGTCTGGGGCGTCACGGGCGGTGGCATCGGTCGGGCGTGTCGCCGCAAGTACGACGGCGCCCCTCACCTGTGCGCCTTCGCGGTGCAGTGCGCGGGCGGCTTCGCCAAGAGTCGCACCGGTGGTCAGGACGTCGTCGATGATGAGGCAGGGCCGTCCCGCGACCTTTGTCCGGGCCCTGGGTTTGACCTTCATGGACCCCCGGACGCGTTGCGAGCGCGCTCCCCTGCCCAGGCCCTTTTGGCCGGCCAGCCCGTTGTACCCGCCGGGCAGCCCGTGACCGGAAACAGGAATCTTGCCGAGTGCATCTGCAACATCGAAACCCGGGAGCTGCCTCGCGGCCACCTTCAAAAGCAGGTGGACGGGGCTGAAGCCCCTGCTGACGTAGGCCGCCGTGCTGGTGGGGACGGGGACCAGCAATACTCCGTTTCCAGCGGGAGCAGCGGACCTGACTGCTGATGCCAACACCCGGCCAAGGCTTGAGCCAAGCTGATGTTGCCCGTGCCGTTTGAACGACAGCAGTCCCTGTGCCAGCTCGTCTCGGTAGACACCCGCGGCCACCACGGGCAGCAGCACTTCCCCGGCAACGTCCATGAGGGCAGGGGACCCGCCTTCCGCTCGGAACGGCTGTCTTGTCAGCTGCCGGATGCGGCTGGCGCAGGACGGGCAAAGGGTGCGGTCTTCCGCCCCGCAGCAGACGCAGTCCACCGGGACCGCCAAGGCAAGGAGGTCGCCCGCGGCGCCGGACAGCCACTCGAAAATGCGCAGTGCTGCCGCCGTCTGTTCAGCCCGGTGCAGTGCCACCGGGGGTGCCGGGGCAAGGTCCGGATCCACTAACGGATCCCTTGGTGCCCGCCACGGGCGGATCCGCGTCTGCGCAACAGGGCCTTCATGGTCCCACTATGGAGCAGACACCAAGCTACCGGTCTGCCCGGAAGCGGCCATGTGGAAAACCCTCGCACGGCAGGACGATGGCAAATTGCAACGCCCGCAGGCTGCTCCAGCTCCCCGGAACCTCAGCCTGGGAACGCCGGGTCGATCGGGCCCTTGATCTGCGGCGACCAGCCGTTGCCGAGGCGTTGGAAGATCCCCTCCCCGGACTGCACATAGATGTCGTCGGTGCCGTTTCCGCCGCTGATGGCAACCAGGCCGGGCCAGGGCGCGAGCTGTTGCGGCTGCCCTGAGGTGAAGGACAACAGCTCCGGCGTGACGTTGGAACCCGCCGCGGCCTTCATCACGGCAACAGTAGTGCCGTTCACCCAGACCCCCTGGTCAGGATCGCCGTCCGCCACCAGGGTGATGGGAGCGGTCAGCTCACGCGGTGTGCCGTCTCCGGCCCGGATTACGCCCGTCACCTGCACTTTGGACTTTCCGTCCTGTTCCGAAATCACCAGGGCGCGCACGCCGTCACGTGACACGCGGAACTCCTTCACCGTGCGGCCCGCAAGCCAGGAAGGTGCCAGGGTGACGGACGGAACGGGTGCGCCCTCCGCCACCCCGGTGGGATGGAACGCCACCACTTCGGTGGCACCGGTAGCGCCGGGGCCGGCCGTCCACACCCAGTCGTTGACGCTGAAGGAGGGCCGGCTAAGAGTACTGCGGGTGGTCAGGGCCCGGGCTGGCTGGCCCGGGCTGATGCTGTACAGGGTGGTCCTGCCGTCATTGAGGAAAGCTGCGGTCTGCGACACGGGCGATTCCGCCGGGTATCGGGGATTAAGCGCGGACACCGACTGCATGTCCGGCAGCGGCGAGACACGGTTGTTTTCGTAGCGCACCAGTTCGTTGCCGCTGATGGCTATTTGGCGCGACGGCACCGTTTTGTCCAGGACGGGGGGAAGAACAGATCCGTTGTCCTCGACCCTGACAAGGTCCTGGTTCGCCCGCAGCTCCACGTTGACGACGTCGGGCTGGCTGCGGAACGTCAGGGTCAGCTGCATCTGCATGCGCAGCCGGTCCTCGGCAGAGGTCTCCGTCAGTTCCTTGGCCGTCAGGTCCACCTGGGCCGCGCCGGAGACAACGGGCACGGATTCCCTGGCCAGTTTGATCCCGGAGGGAAAGGCACTGGCGACGGCGCCGCGGAGGTAGGGGGCCGGGCCGGCCAGCAGCGCGCTGGTCATGGCTTTGACGGTCTTGTTCTTGAGGAACCACCGGACATCGGGTATGGCGTAGGTGAACGTGGGATCGTAAAAGTAGATGGGATAGGCACCGTAGATGACCTTGAATGTTTCCTCAGCGATCGCGGTTCCGTCCGGGATGGCGGATATCCGCCACTCCCCGTCGACCTGGGTCACAGTCACGGGAATTCGTTCGATGGTTCCCGGGGGCGACTGGGTGGCGATGCCGTCGGCGTCCACGGTGTAGGAGACGTCCAGCTCATAATTGAAGACGTTTTCCGTGCTCGTGGGCACGACGCGGGCCTCGCGGTATACAAGGGCGCGCTTGTCAGGCTTCCAGGACACGGCGGACGCCTGCGTTAGGTACTGACGGGCCACCGCGTAGTCGTCTTCGTAGCCGCTGCCCGCGCGGTAAAAGTAGTCGATGATGGTCTCAGGTGACGCGCCCGGCTGCGGCGCTGCCGGAAGGAACACCGGTGCACTGACGTTGCCGGCGCTGCTTTCGCTGCTTTTCCCCACCGGCCCGGAAGTGGGAATGCGGGCACAGCCAGAGAGAAGGACGGCCAGCAGCGCGAGGAGTCCCGCAAGAAACTTGGCGCGGCGCCGTGTGGCCCTCATTGTGTCTCCTCGGGCACCCGCGGCGAAGCGGGAGCGGCGCCCCCGGCCTGCAGCACCAGCATGTTTGTGTTGCCCTCTTCCGCGGGGATACTGCCCGGAGCTCCCGGGGTGGTGACGTCTTTGGGTTCCAGTTGCAGGGGCGACTCGGTGATCCCGTCCTCCTGTCGCAGCGGGAGCGTCAGGCGGAAGTTGGCGCCGTCGCCTTTCCTTCCCCAGGCCTGCAGCCAGCCGTGGTGCAGCTTGGTGTCTTCCATTGCAATCGACAGACCCAGGCCGCTCCCGCCAGTCGTACGGGCCCGAGCAGGATCTGCCCGCCAGAACCTGTCGAAAACGCGGGCGGCCTGGGCCTGGTCCAGCCCGATACCATGGTCCCGGACCGCGACGGCCACGGCAGTCTCATTGGCGGCGACCGTGACGGTCACCGGCCTGCCCTCACCGTGCTCCACAGCGTTCAGGATCAGGTTCCGCAGAATCCTGTCAATCCGCCGGGCGTCCATTTCAACGATCATGGCACCCTCGGGAGCGGTGTAAAGGATGTCCGAACCATACTCAGCAGCCACGGGTGCCGCGCCCTCTATGACATGTGCGATCACCTGGAGCAGGTCCTCGGGCTCAGCGTCCAACTCCGCAACCCCGGCATCGAAGCGGCTGATCTCCAGGAGGTCGGAGAGCAATGACTGGAACCGCTCCACCTGGTTGTATAGCAGCTCGGCGGACCGCTTGTTGATCGGGTCGAAATCGTCACGCGCGTCGTACAGGACTTCCGCGGCCATGCGGACTGTGGTGAGCGGTGTCCGCAGCTCGTGCGAGACATCGGAGACGAAGCGCTGCTGCATCTGCGAGAGCGTTGCCAGCTGGGTAATCTGTTCCTGCAGGCTGGCCGCCATGTGGTTGAAGGAAGCTCCCAGGCGGGCCACTTCGTCCTCGCCCCGAACCACCATGCGCTCCTGAAGCTGCCCGGCTGCCAGCTTCTCGGACACCATAGCGGCGTGGCTGACCGGACTGACCACGTTACGGGTGACGTACCAGGCTACGGCACCGATCAGGAGGACCAGCACGGCACCACCGGCCCAGAGGACACTTTGGATTTCGTTGAGGGTCTGCTGTGCGGTGTTGAGATCGTAGATCAGGTAAAGCTCGTAAACGGTGCCGTTGAAGGTCACCTTGTTCCCCACCGCGATTCCCGGCCGGTCCTCTGTTCCCACCGGAATGACAGTGGATGCCCAGTACTGGTCCTTGCCCGATTCCTGGACCGCCTTCCGCAGGTCGGCCGGGATGACGCTTACGGTGAGTTGGTCGGAGGCGCGGGACTCCACCCAGCGGTTTCGCGGCTTGGTCTGGTTGGGCATCGCTTCGAAGACATAGCGTCTCTGGATTACGGAGCCCCTGCCTTCCACTGCGCTGAGTGTGTCCGAAACCAGGGTAATGACGCTGGACTGGTCGGTGACCTGCGCGCCGTCAAACGTGTCCTGCACTTGCTTGACGTAGTAACGGGTTTCCGACTCCGCCTGGCTGAGCCGCTCCTGGAACAGGTTGTTGGCAATTTGGTTGGACAGGTAGGCGCCGACGACGGCGAATGACGTCACTGCGAGCATCAGGGTGGTCAGGACCGTCCTGAACTGCAGGGAACGGCGCCAGCGCTTTTGCAGGGCCCGGCCGAGGTATCGAAGCCCCGGGAGGAACCGCACGACACCCGTGCGCACCAATCTGACGACGCGCAGGGTCACGATAAGGGCGCGCCGCCGCCAGATTCCTGCCCGGAAGGCCACATGCCTCAGTCCGTGGGCCAAGCCGTCACCGCGACCGCCCGTACCGTGCCCCGCGCCGTCCTGTGCGTTGCTGTCCTCCACGGCCTCATCCAGTCCGCCGCTATCCGGGTTCAGGCCGGTATCCGCTGGATGCGGGGTTGCGCGCTGGACCGGTTCCCCGTCCTGCGCAGCGGAGTCAGACCCCTGCTTTGTAGCCGACACCACGCACCGTCAATACAACTTCCGGGGCTTCCGGGTCCTGCTCAATCTTGGACCGCAGGCGCTGGACATGGACGTTGACCAGCCGCGTATCGGCAGCATGGCGGTAGCCCCACACCTGCTCCAGCAGCAGTTCGCGGGTGAAGACCTGCCAGGGCTTGCGGGCGAGCGCCACGAGGAGGTCGAATTCCAGTGGCGTCAGGGAGATGCGGTCATTCCCCCGGCTGACGGTATGCCCGGCGACGTCGATGGTGATGTCTGCGATCTTGAGCGTTTCGGGTGCCTTCTGGTCGCCGGGACGGAGGCGGGCCCGGACGCGTGCCACCAGTTCGGCGGGCTTGAAAGGTTTCGGCACGTAGTCGTCGGCACCGGATTCCAGGCCGCGGACGACGTCCGAGGTATCGGACTTGGCGGTCAGCATGACGATGGGCACATCGGACTCCCCGCGGATCTGCCGGCATACCTCGATGCCGTCCATACCCGGAAGCATGAGGTCGAGCAGGACCAGGTCCGGCCGCGACGAGCGGAAAACGTCCAGGGCCTGGGCGCCGTCGGCGCAAAAGACCGGCTCGAAGCCGTCATTACGGAGGACAATTCCAATCATCTCGGCCAGCGCTTCGTCATCATCTACCACCAGAATGCGTGCCTTCATAGCTATATATTCCCTTATCGGGATGGGTTTGTCCTGTTGAGCGGGCTCTGGCATGGCGCGGTACTAGGCCGTCCGACGCCGAAACTATAGTCTTGGGGTCATGTTCCGATGTGCCGGTGGCGCCTTTCGGCGGCCGGGGCAAGCGGACAGATATTGGGGGAGGAAACAGTGTCACAAGAGCAGCCGGGGGCCGAGGAGCCCATCCAGGAACGGCCGGAAGGCGCCCAAGACGCCCGCTCCGCCTATGGTGCCGGAGGTGGCCCGGACGTGCCGCCTCCCCCACCCCCCGCGCGGGAAGTGCCGTGGATGCCGCCCGGCGGGAACGCGTCGCGGCAGGGCCCCTCGGAGCAGCAAGCGTGGCAGCAGCCGCCGTGGCCGGCCCAAGGCCAACAGCCCCCGCAGCCTCCGCCCTCAAACAGCCCGTACCCCGGGCCTCCATATCCGGGGACGCCCTACGGCGGCCAGAGCTACGGGGCACACCAATACAACGGAGCCCCCTACGGAGGCCCTCCCAATAACGGGTCACCGTATCCCGGCCCACAGTATGGCGCACCATATCGGGCCCAGCCCCGCTACGTCGCTCCGCCAAAGCCAGGGATCATCCCGTTGCGGCCCCTGCTTTTCGGGGAAGTCCTGGACGGTTCTTTCCAGGCGATCAGGCGCAACGCCAAGGCCATTCTCGGCGCGGGCCTGCTGGCCCAGGCCCTGTCAGCCATCCTCGCAGCGGTGCTGACAGGATTCATCGCAACATCGTCGGGGTCCGTGGAGTCGTGGGCGGCGACGGCCGGCAGAACCGGCCCCGCTTCCCCTGGAATAGGGTCCCTCGGAATCGGGCTGATGGCCGGCCTGGCCCTCCTGTCCATACTGTCCGTACTCATTTCCGCTGTCCTCCAGGGCGCCATGGTGGTCCCCGTGGCCCGGTCCGTGCTGAACAGGCCTACCGGTTTCCGGCGCATGCTGTCATTGGCGCGCCCGAGGATCGGCGCGCTGATCGGGCTGGCGGCCCTGCTGGCCGCGGCGGCACTGGCCGCGGTCATGCTGTTTTTCCTGGCCATCGTCCTCGTGTTCTCCAACGTCCGCGGTGTGGCCACCCTGCTGGTCGTTCCCCTCATGCTGGGCTTCTTTGCCGTGTTCCTCTGGGTGGCCATCAAGGTGGTGGTGGCGCCCGCCGCCGTCGTGATCGAAGAACTGGGTGCATTTGCCGCGGTCCGGCGCTCCTGGGAGCTGACCCGGGCCAACTGGTGGCGGATTTTCGGCATCAGCCTGGTGGTTGCCATCCTGGTCGGTGTGGTCACCCAGGTCGTCCTGATCCCGGCAAGCATCCTGCCTGCAATCCTCTCCGGGGTGGTCTCGCCGCACGGGGGCAGGGGACAGGATGCCGGGATGGCTGTGGCGATGGGGATCATCACCGCGGTCCTCGGTGCCCTGCTGGGTGCTGTGGGCTATGCGTTCCAGACGTCCGTCATGGCACTCCTCTACATGGACCTGCGGATGCGCAAGGACGGACTGGACATTGAACTGCTGCGCGAAATGGAGACCGGCGCGGATCCTGACGGGATCCCCGGCCGGGGACCCCACGCCACCGGCAGCACGCCGTACTCCGGGTACGTAACGCCACCAGGGGCATGGCCACATGGCCGCTGAACCTCCGGTACTTCCCGGTGCCGCGGAGGCCAGGCGCTGGGCAGCAGAAGAACTGGCCAAACCCGAGTACCGTGAGGCGGCCCCGTCCTGGCTGGACACTCTGTGGCGGAACTTCCTGGACTGGCTGCGGTCACTGGACGGCTCCGAAGGCGACGCTGCAACGGTCCCCAGCCCCGTCATCGCCCTCGTCATTGCCGTGATCATCGCAGCCGCCGTCCTCCTGGCCCGTCCCCGCCTGAATGCACGTGCACGAAAGGTCCAGGACGTCTTCGCAAGGGAAACGGCACTGACTGCGGTGGACTACCGGAACCGTGCCGAGGCCGCGGCCTCGGCAGGGAGGTGGGGGGACGCCGTCGTCGACCGTTTCCGCGCCGTGGTCCGCAGCGCTGAGGACCGCGCCATCCTGGACCCCCAGGCGGGGCGGACTGCTGATGAGGCGGCACGGGCACTGTCCGTTCCTTTCGGCGCCGAGGCCCTGCGGCTGGCCCGGGCAGCCGCAACGTTTGACGGCATCCGTTACGGAAACAGGGCAGCGGACAGCCCCGATTACCAGGAGATGGTGGCGCTTGACGCAACACTGGGTGCGATGAGGCCCGCCTCCACCGGCAGCGGGATGCCGGTGCCATGACGGGCACTGCCGGGGCCGGCACGCACCCTGTTGAGGAAGATGAGCGGTCCGCCGGGCCGCTCGCCAAGCGACGAACCTTCGCAGCCTGGCTACGGCAACACCGAGCCGCGGCCGCGGCATGTGCTGCCGTGGCCGCCGCGCTGGCCCTCATCGTGGGCACGCAGCTCGCGCCGAAAGGTGACACGGTTCCCCTTTCCGTCCACAACGCGGGCCCGGGTGGGGCGAAGGCCGTTGCCGAAATCCTCGGCCGGCATGGTGTCTCGGTGCACACCCCCAATCGCTTTGACACAGCGCTGGAGGACCTGCGGGCCAGTTCCTCGCCTACCCTGCTGCTGTACGACCGCAACGGCATCCTGGGTAAGCCGCAACTGGCAGCCCTGACGGCGGCCGCGCACCGCGTGGTGGTGGTCTCCCCCCGGCTGGAGACCCTCACCGGCCTTGACATCGGCATTCGCCAGGCCGGCGTGGTCCCCGATGCCTTCCCAGTCCTGGACCCCGGATGCGCCCTGCCGGACGCGGAGGCAGCGGGGCAAGTCACCGCCCAGGGCGGATACGTCTACGACGGCGGCATATCCTGCTACCGCGCTGCAGGAACCGCCGGAATGCTCGCCGTCAGCAGCGACGGACGCCTGGCTGTGCTGGGCAGCACCGAGGTCCTGGGCAACGACAAGCTGGACGAACTGGGGAACGCCGCGCTGGGAATCCGGATGCTCGGTGCGTCGCCGGACCTCGTCTGGTACCTGCCCTCACTGGAGGACGTCGCCGTGGGCGGCTCCCCGAAAACCCTCGATGACCTGGCGCCTGGCTGGGCCCGGTTCCTGGGTCCCTGGCTGCTGGTGGTGGCTCTGGCGGCCATCGTGTGGAGGGGACGGCGAAACGGCCCCCTGGTCTTTGAATCGTTGCCGGTTGTGGTCAAGGCCGTCGAGACGGCAGAGGGACGGGCACGGCTCTACCAGGACGGGCGCGCCATCGGACAGGCGCGCGACAACCTGCGGTCCGGGCTGCTGGTGCGGCTGGCCGGGAAGCTCAGGCTTGGCCCCGGCGCCACCGCCGAGGACATTATCGCCGCAGCTGGCCGCCTGCTCGGCAGGGACAGCGCGGAGGTCCGCATGCTGATCAACGAACGCCCCACAACCGAAACGCGGCTGGTGGCCTGGTCCCAGGCCATGGACAAACTGGAGAAAGAGGTCATGGACCGATGAGTGAACAGAGCAGTGGGCCGGCAGTCCTGAATTCATTGGCTTCCAACAGCCCCCTGGACGACGACGGCGCCCGCCAGGCGCTGCTGGCTGTCCGCCGGGAGGTGGCAAAGGCAGTGGTGGGACAGGATGCAACCGTCACCGGGCTCCTCATTGCCTTGCTTTCCCAGGGGCACGTGCTGCTGGAAGGCGTCCCCGGCGTAGCCAAGACCCTCCTGGTCCGCGCCCTCTCCGCCGCGCTGAGCCTGGACACGAAGAGGGTGCAGTTCACCCCGGACCTCATGCCGGGCGATGTCACCGGTTCGCTGGTCTACGACTCGCGCACATCCGAGTTCAGCTTCCGCGAGGGGCCCGTCTTCACCAACCTCCTGCTGGCCGACGAGATCAACCGCACCCCGCCAAAGACCCAGGCTTCACTCCTGGAAGCCATGGAAGAGCGCCAGGTATCCGTGGATGGAGTGTCGCGGCGGCTGCCGGCCCCCTTCCTGGTGGCGGCCACCCAGAATCCGGTGGAATACGAAGGGACCTATCCCCTGCCGGAGGCCCAGCTGGACCGGTTCCTCCTCAAGCTCACCATGCCGCTGCCGGAACGGGGGGATGAGATTGAAGTCATCCGCCGCCATGCCGCAGGCTTCGATCCCCGTGACCTTACGGCTGCGGGAGTAACCGCGGTCGCCGGCGGGGAGGACCTGGAGCGGGCACGGAAAGCGGTGACGCGGGTGGCCGTGGAGCCGGAGGTCATCGGCTACATCGTGGACCTGGTGCGGGCAACCCGCGCCGCGCCCTCATTCCAGCTTGGTGTCTCCCCGCGGGGCGCCACCGCCCTGCTTAACACCTCAAGATCGTGGGCGTGGCTCTCCGGCCGTGCGTTTGTCACCCCGGACGACGTCAAGGCGCTGGCGCTGCCCTGCCTCCGGCACCGGGTGGCCCTGCAGCCCGAAGCCCAGATGGACGGGGTGCGGGTGGACGACGTCCTGGCCAGCATCCTGGCCTCCGTTCCCGTCCCCCGCTGATGGCCATCTCGGGCCGTTACGTGGCACTGGTGCTGCTTGGCCTGGTGCCTGTGCTGCTGCTCCCGGGGTGGCCTACCGTACTGGCCACCGGCGCCCTGCTTGTGGCCCTGCTGGCTGCAGACCTGCTGTTCGCAGGTTCCCTTCGCAGGGTGGGGGCCCTCCGCGCGGAACCGGAAAACGTGACGCTCAACAACACGGTGGACGCCGTGCTCACGCTCCACAATGGGGGCGCCCGCGCAGTCCGGGGAACGTTGCGCGATGGCTGGCAGCCCTCTGCCGGGGCGCAGAACGCGGTCCAGGACATCAACGTTCCTGCTGGCGAACGCAGGCGGTTCACCGTCAGGCTCCGGCCGGTCCGGCGGGGAGACCTTGCTGCACACCACGTGACTCTTCGCTCGTTTGGTCCGCTGGGACTGGCTGCCCGCCAGCGGACCATCGAATGCCCGGGCTCGGTGCGCGTCCTGCCGCCCTTCCATTCCCGGCGGCACCTGCCCTCAAAGCTGCGGAAGCTCCGCGAACTCGATGGAAAGGCGGCGGTCCAGATCCGCGGGGCCGGTACCGAGTTCGATTCCCTGCGCGACTACGTCCGCGGCGACGACGTCAGGTCCATCGACTGGCGGGCCACGGCCCGGCGCTCCGCCACCGTAGTGCGCACATGGCGCCCCGAACGGGACCGGCGGGTGGTACTGGTCCTGGATACCTCCCGCACGTCCGCGGCGAGGATCGGTGACGAAACGCGCCTTGACACCGGGCTCGAGGCTGCGCTCCTTTTGGCCGTCCTGGCAGAACGGGGCGGCGACCGTGTGGACTTCGTGGCCTTTGACCGCAGGACCCGGGCACGTGCCGGCTCGGCCGGGCAGGGCAGCATCCTGGCCCGGCTGGTCCAGGCCATGGCTCCCCTCAACGCGGAGCTCATCGAAATGGACTGGCCTGCAGTTCCGGCGCAGGTGCGCGCGGTCTCGGTGCACCGGTCACTCGTGGTGCTGCTGACGTCGTTGGACGGCGGAGCCCCGGAGGAGGGCCTGCTGCCGGTGGCGGAACGGCTGGCCACCCAGCACGTCGTTGTGGTGGCGGCCGTCCGTGACCCTCAGCTGGGAACCATGCTCCGGGAGCGAAGCGACGCCACCGGGGTGTTCCGGGCTGCTGCCGCGGAACGGGCTCTCCTTCAGCGGGCAGCGGTCACCGCCGAACTCCGGCGCTGCGGGGTGGAAGTGGTGGACGCCGAGCCGCAGGAGCTGCCACCCCGGCTGGCGGACATGTACATCCGGCTCAAGGCAGCCGGTAAATTGTGAACCCACAGGCAGTCAGCGCAGTCCCAGGCAACGAGAGGTCCACTTCATGAGCGTCCCCATCTACCAGCAGGCCCTGGGCACGGGGTTTTCCCGGCTGCAGCCCGAACTGCAGGAGTACTTCTCGCTGGCGCCGGGGTCCGGGCAGTACGGCGTAGGGGAAGGAACGTTCGACGTCGTGGGGTGCCGCCAGCGGTGGCTGCGCCCTTTGCTTCGGCTCGCCGGGGGTGAGGAAGCCTTCTTTCCCGAGTACGGAGAGAACATTCCTTTCCGCATCGAGAACCACGCCCATCAGGACCCCTTCGGCCGCTCCAGCCTTACAGCCCGCCGCGAGATCCGGTTCCCCGGCCGGACCCGGCTCTTCCAGGACACCACCAGTGCCACCGACCAGGGCGGCCGGACGCAGCTGGTTGACTACGTGGGCCGGTACCGGCGCCTGGTCACAGACCTCAACCTCGGCGTTACACCTGACGGCAGGCTGCGCGGAGTCTCGGAGGCGTCCCGGCTTTTCCTTGGACCGCTGCGGGTACCGCTCCCGGAAGCCCTGGATGCCAAAGCGTACGCCGAGCAGTGGTGGGACCCGGCCGCCGGCCACAACGGCCGGCACCGTATCCAGGTCAAGGTCATCCAGCCACAGATTGGACTGGTCCTGGTGTATGCGGGGGCGTTCGACTACCGGCTGCGCCCCTATACTGGCGGCAGTTCCGCCCAAAGCTACCTGCCCCGCTATGCGCAGCCTGAGCGGTGGGAAAACCGGGTGTAGCGCCTACCCCAGTGCCTGCTGGTTCAGGCCGTCGGCCACGTGCGTCAGCCTTCCCAGGACCGCCGTGGCCCGCGCCGGCGTAAGTCCGGCCAGTCCCGCAGAGGGCGTGACCCGCACGGCACCGAGCAGCGAGGGCGGAAGGCCCAGTTGGCGCCAGGGACGCCATACCGAGTCCACGCAGTCGGCCACCTTGGGCAGCGGGCCCTTGGCCGATACATCCACGGCACCGGCCCAAAACTGTTTTCCTGCCTCCACGGCGCCCGCCACCTGCTCCCACTGACGGTTGGTCAGGGCCTTGAGCGGCAATGCCACGCCGTCCGCCCCTGCCGCCAGGGCCAATTCGATGGGTGCCTCGATCTCGGGGAACGCCATCACTATCCCGTCTGCACCGGAGGAGTGAAGGGCATCCAGGACCACGCGCCAGGATTCGCGTGCTTCCGATGCTGCCACCGCCCTTAGCGTGCGGTAGCCGCTCGCTGTGGGGATGGTCCCACCAAGTACGGCGGCGATGGCCGGCTCATCCACCTGCACCACAAGGCGGGTGTCCGGAACGGCGGCAGCCACCCGCGTGAGGAAGCCGGCCACCCCTGCGGCAAGGGAAGCCGCGATATCCCGGCGGGCCCCGTAGTCCAGCAGGGCCCGCTCTCCGTTGTGCAGGTACAGTCCGGCCGCAAGGCTGAGCGGACCCACCAACTGCACTTTCAGTTCACCGGCGGACACGTCCTCCGCCCCTGCAACATCTGCCAGGACGTTCAGGTCTGTGGACAGGGCCGACGCCGCGCGGCGCATGTCCTTGCCGGGCCGATCGACCAGCCGCCACCCATGGGGCTGGACGTCCACCGCAAGATCTTCCAGGAGCGACGCTGTGCGTCCCAGGGCATCGGAACCAACCCCGCGGTCCGGCAGTTCCGCCAGGAACGGCAGGTGCGGACTGCCCAGCTCCCCGCGGATGATCCGGGCGGCTTCCAGCGGATCTTCCCCAGGCCAGGTTCCGAGGCCCGTGGCAGTTACCTGCAGGGGCATGGCTTCCTTGGGCGGGCGGGAGGCACTTAGAGGGGCGGACCCGGGCTGTTGCTGTTCCCGGCTCACGCCAGTGCGGAGGTCTGGGGCTGCTGGCCGGAGGTGGCCTGATGGTCCTCGGCGATGGCCTCGTGGTGGCGGATCACTTCGCCGATGATGAAGTTGAGGAACTTTTCCGCGAACGCAGGGTCGAGGTGCGCGTCCTCGGCGAGACGCCGCAGCCGTGCGATCTGCGCTGCCTCACGTCCCGGATCGCCGGCCGGCAGGCGATGGGTTGCTTTCAGGAACCCCACTTTTTGGGTCGCTTTGAAGCGCTCTGCCAGCAGGTACACCAAGGTGGCATCAATGTTGTCGATGCTGGAGCGGATTGACAGCAGTTCAGCCATCACCGAATCGTCCACGTGGCCTGCCAGGGAGCTGGCGGATGGATCAAAATCGTCGGAGCCAGGAGAACTGGGGTTGTGCTGCGTCATGGCTCCAGTCTATGGGAGCCGATCGAATAGCCGCGGGTGTTAAGCGCCGGTGCCGGGGCTGCCGGCACCGGCGCTGTCCACAGCATGGGATTCCTGCGGGATCAGGTCCCCAGGAGTGCGCGGTGCTCCTCCCGGCGTTTGGCCTGTTCGGCAGGGTCCGGCACCGGCAGGGAGGCAATCAGCCGCCGGGTGTAGTCATGCTGGGGATTGCCCATGACCTGGCTGCCGATCCCCTGTTCCACCAGCTTTCCCTTGTACAGCACGCCAACCCAGGAGGACAGGATGTCCACCACGGCAAGGTCGTGGCTGATGAACAGGCAGCCGAACCCGAACTCCTCCTGGATGTCCCGGAACAGCTCCAGGACCTTTGCCTGCACCGAAACGTCCAGGGCCGACGTCGGCTCGTCCGCGATCAGCAGCCGGGGGTTCAGGCTCAGGGCGCGGGCCAGTGATGCCCGCTGCCGCTGTCCGCCGGACAGTTCGTGCGGGTACCGGCCTGCGTACGACGCCGGCAGCTGGACTGATTCAAGCAGCTCACCGACGCGCTTGCGCGCCTGCGCTTCGCTGGGCCGGGTGTGGATGAGCATGGGCTCGGCAATACACTCGCCGATGGTCAGCTGCGGGTTGAATGATGCAGCGGGGTCCTGGAAGACGAAGCCGATGTCTTTGCGCAGCGGCTTGAAGGTGCGTTCGCGCAGGTTCAGCATCTCGTAGCCCAGCACCTTGAGGCTGCCCCCCGTGGTGCGGTTGAGCCCGGCGATGGCGCGGCCAATAGTTGTTTTTCCGGATCCGGACTCTCCCACCAGGCCGAATACCTCGCCCCTGGACAGGGTGAAGCTGACGCCGTCCACGGCCTTGAAGGCCGGAGAGCCCAACCGCCCGGGATATTCAATCACCAGGTTGTCGGCAGCCACCAGTACCTCCTCATCCTGGTGCCGCCGCTCGGTGAGGCCTTCCGACGCCGAGTTGCGGCCCAGGTGTGGCACTGCAGCCAGCAGGTGGCGGGTGTAGTCCTGCCGGGGCTCGGCGAACAGTGTCTTCGACGAGGCTTCCTCCACGACATCGCCCTGGTACATCACCACCACCCGGTCCGCCAGGTCCGCCACGACGCCCATGTTGTGCGTGATCAGCACGATCGAGGTGCCGTATTTGTCCCTTAGGTCCCGGAGGAGTTCCAGGATTTCCGCCTGGACCGTGACGTCCAGGGCCGTGGTGGGCTCGTCCGCCACGATCAGGCCAGGGTTCAGCGCCAGGGCGGCAGCGATCACCACACGCTGCTTCTGGCCTCCGGAGAACTGGTGTGGATAATAGTTGACCCGGTGTTCGGGATCCGGGATCCCCACTTTGCGCAGCGCCTCGATGGCCCGGGCCTTCGCTTCCTTGGCGGACACCCGTCCCCCGCCGTTGGCGCCGGTGTGCGCACGGATCCCCTCCGCAATCTGCCATCCCACGGTGAACACGGGATTGAGGGCGGTGGAGGGCTCCTGGAACACCATGGCCACGTCCCGTCCGCGGATCTGGCGGAGCCGGCCCGGACTGAGGCTGATGACGTTGGTGCCGTTGATCAGCACCGCTCCCGAGCTTACGGCGGTCTCGGGGAGCAGCCCCAGGATGGTCTTTGCCGTGACCGTCTTGCCGGAGCCGGATTCGCCCACGATGGCCAGCACCTCGCCGGCTTTGACCTCCAGGCTGACATCCTTGACGGCGTACACGTCTCCCCCGTCGGTGGCGAAGGTGACCTTCAGGTGGTCGATATCCAGGACGGTCTTCCGGTCCCGGTCTTGCTGGTCGGACAGGGAACCGAGGTTTTCGCTCACGGGTTGCTCAATTCTGTTTCGGGGCCGGAACCGGCGGGAGTGGCCGGTGCGGCGGCCGCAGCTTTGCGGCCGGTCCGCTTCCGGCCGCGGAGGCGCGGATCGTTCAGGTCGTTGATGCTTTCGCCTACCAGCGTCAGCCCAAGGACCGTCCAGACGATGGCGAGGCCCGGGAAGAGACCCGTCCACCAGATTCCTGAGGTGGTGTCCGCGAGCGCCTTGTTCAGGTCGAATCCCCACTCGGCCGCGGAGCTTGGTTCAATGCCGAAGCCCAGGAAGCCCAGCCCGGCCAGGGTCAGGATGGATTCAGAGGCGTTGAGGGTAAAGATCAGCGGCAGGGTGCGGGTGGCGTTGCGGTAGATGTGCCGGGTCATGATGCGGATGTTCGATGCGCCCACCACCTTGGCGGATTCAACGAAAGGCTCTGCCTTCAGCCGGATGGTCTCGGCCCTGATCACCCTGAAGTACTGCGGGATGAAGACCACGGTGATGGAAATGGCCGCTGCCAGGATGCCGCCGAACAGGCTGGACTGGCCGCCGCTGATGACGATGGCCATCACGATGGCCACCAGCAGCGACGGGAACGCGTAGATCGCGTCGGCAACGACCACCAGGATGCGGTCGAGCCATCCGCCGATGTACCCGCTGACCAGGCCGAGGATAACGCCGGCGAAGATGGAAAGGACTACAGCCACGATGATGACCAGCAGGGCGGTCTGGGTACCCCAGATGACCCGAGACAGGACGTCGTATCCGCCCACGGTGGTGCCGAGGAGATGCTTGCCGCCCGGGGCCTGCTGGGTGGGAAAGCTGCCGTCGGCATCGGACAGCTGCGCGAAGCCGTAGGGTGCCAGCAGCGGTGCAGCCAGCGCTGTGAGCAGGAAGATCCCGGTGAGGACCAGGCCCACCACCAGCATGAAGCGCTGCAGGCCGACGCTCTTGTTGAAGTGCGACACGACAGGCAGCCGCCGGAACATCGGTGCCCGGGGGTTGGTGACGGGTTCGATAGCGGTGTTGGCAGACATGTCAGTACCTCACGCGGGGGTCGATGAGCGCGGCGATGATGTCCACGATGAAGTTGGTGACGGCGACGATGACGGCCAGCAGCACCACGATGCCCTGGACGGCGACGAAGTCGCGCGCCGTGAGGTAGTTGGCCAGCTGGAATCCGAGGCCTTTCCACTCAAAGGTGGTTTCGGTGAGCACGGCGCCGCCGAGCATGACGGCGATCTGCAGCCCCATGACCGTGATGATAGGAATCAGCGCCGGCTTGTAGGCGTGCTTGGTCACCAGCCGGAACTCGCTGACGCCGCGTGAGCGGCCGGCTTCGACGTAGTCCTTGCCGAGGGTGCCGATGACGTTCGTCCTGACCAGGCGCAGGAAGACGCCTGCTGTCAGGAGGCCGAGCGCCAGGGCCGGAAGGACAGCATGGGACATCACGTCGCTGAAGGCTGCCATGTTGCCGCTGCGCAAAGCGTCCAGCCAGTAGATGCCGGTGGGCGCCTCCAGCCCCGTGAGGGACAGTTCGGTCCTGGTGCCGGCGCGGCCGGCCACCGGGAGCCAGCCCAGCCATACCGAGAAGATCAGTTTGAGCAGCATGCCGGCGAAGAAGACAGGAGTGGCGTAGAAGAGGATGGCCAGGATCCGGAGGACCGCGTCCGGAAGGTGGTCGCGACGGTGTGCGGCGAGCATGCCCAGCGGGATTCCCACCAGGAGGGCGACGATCAGGGCGTTGATCGACAGTTCCAGGGTGGCCGCTCCATACGTGGTGAGCATCTCGGTGACCTTGCGGTTGTCCGAGAGGGTGGTGCCGAAGTTCCCCGTGGCAAGCTGGCCCAGGTATTCGAAGTACTGCACGAACAGCGGCCTGTCGTAGCCGGCCGCATGGATTCTTTCCTGCAGCTGGTCCGGAGGAAGCCGGCCGCCCATTGCAGCGGTGATGGGGTCACCGGTGATCCGCATCAGGAAGAACACCATGGTGACGAGTATGAGGATGGTAGGGAAAATCAGCAGGAAGCGGACCAGGATATACTGGCCCAGCCCTCCGCCTGCCTGTTTCTTCCTGGGCGGAAGGAGTGCGTCCGCGTCACTGGGTGGCGCGTCAATCAAAGTTGTCATCGGTACCTGTATTCGTGGTGACCGGGAGCCAGCAGTCCCCTCGATGCTGGCTGATGACCGGCAAAAGGCGGGACACCGTTGCGGCGTCCCGCCTCTGGCCCGTCAGAGCCGGATGGGGGTGGAGTGCTTACTTGGACAGGACGCCAAGGCGGGTCTTGAAGGAGGGGTCAAGGGTCTTTTCGACGCCCTTGACGTCCTTTCCTGCCACCAGCAGCTGTGAGCCCTGGAGGAGCGGCAGCGTGGAGAGGTCCTTCGCAACTGCGGTCTGGACATCGCCGATCAGTTTCTGGCGCTCGGTCTTGTCAGGGGTGGTCAGCTGCTTCTGGATCAGGTCCGTGACAGTCGGGTTCTCGTAGTGGTTCTTCAGGAAGTTTCCGGGAATGAAGAACGGCGTGAGGTAGTTGTCCGCATCCGAGTAGTCCGGGAACCAGCCCAGCTGGTACACGGGGTAGGCATCGGCCGTACGGGCCTTGGAGTACGTGACCCATTCGGTGGACTGCAGGTCCACGGTGAAGAGGCCCGACTTCTCAAGCTGCTCCTTGACCATGGCGTACTCGTCACCGGAAGACTTGCCGTAGTGGTCCGGGTTGTACTGCAGCTTCACGTTGACGGGCCCGGTAACGCCGGCGTCCGCCAGGGTCTTCTTGGCCTTGTCCACGCTGGGCTTGCCGCTGCCGTCGCCGTACATGTCCTTCAGCGGCTGGGTTGCACCGGGGAGGCCGTCCGGGACCACGGAGTAGGCGGGAACATACGTGCCCTTGTAGACCTGGTCGGAGATGGCCTGGCGGTCCACGATGTCGGCCATTGCCTGCCGCACGGCAAGGGCCTTGGCCGGGTTGGCCTCGGGCGTCTTGGCGCCGAAGGGCATGGTGTCGAAGTTGAAGACGATGTAGCGGAGCTCGCCGCCGGGCCCCTTGTAGACCTTGACCTTGGAATCCTTGTCCAGGTCCGCGGCGTCGGTTGCGGTCAGGCTGCGGCCGGCAACGTCGATGTTGCCGCCCTGGACATCCAGCTTGAGGTTGTTGGAGTCGGCGTAGTACTTGATGACAGCGCTGTCATTGGCCGGCTTGCCCAGCAGTCCGTTGTAGTCCGCGTTGGCCTTGAGGCTGACGAGTTCGTTCTTCTTGTAGGAGTCGATCGTGTAGGGGCCGGCGAAGGGCTTGGCGGCGACGATGTCCTCATCGCTCATGATCTTGTCGGCCGGGAAGACTTCCTCGTCCACGATGGGTCCGGTGTTGGTCCCCAGGACGCTGGGGAACACCTGGTCATTTGCCTGCTTCAGGTTGAAGACCACGGTGGTGTCGTCCTTGGCATCGACCGACTTGAGGTTGGAGAGCAGGGAAGCAGGGCCGTTGGGGTCGTCGATCTTCATGACGCGGTCGTAGGAGAACTTGACGTCTGATGAAGTCAGGGCGTGGCCGTTGGCAAACTTCAGGTTGGGCTTGAGCTTCACCGTAAATTCGGTGGGAGCAGTGAACGAGGCAGACTCCGCGATGTCCGGGCTGACCTCGGCAGAACCGGGCTTGGAGTTCATCAGGAAGGGGTACACCTGGTTCATGACCAGGAAGGATCCGGCGTCGTAGGAGCCGGCGGGGTCGAGGGTGACGACCTTGTCCGTGGTTCCGAAAGTGATGGCACCGCCACCGGCGCTGCCGCCGCTGGCCGTTCCACCGCCGCCGCCCGATGGCCCCGTGCAGGCTGTCAGGGCCAGGGCGGAGATGCCTGCCAGCGCGATGGCGCGGTGCAGGCCAGTAGTGCTCTTGATCATCTGTGAACTTTCTGTCCGATGAGTACGCGCGCGCCGGCCACATGGATGCATATGGCCCGGCACACAGTGCTGATCCCTAGATTCAATCAGAGAGTCCGCACTCAGGACGGCCAATCCTGTGAGTTGAAACACAAAATTTATCTCGTTGATACCAACCCGGCCGCCCTTCTGCATCAGGCGGCCGGCGCAGCGGGGTTTGGCAGGGGGCATCCAGGGCACGGCAGAGAACCGTCCCGGCAACAGCCGGGACGGCTCCCTGGAATCGGTCCTGCTACAGAGCGGCGCGCTGGAGTGAGCGGGCGGTGTCGATGGTGGCCTGGCCCAGCACGCGGCTGCCCTGGTACAACACGACGGTCTGGCCGGGAGCGACGCCCCGCAACGGCGACACCAGGCGGACCACAAGCCGGCTGGCACCAGTACCGTCAGTGGCGGGTTCCATCCGTGCAGTCGCAGGAACGGGGTCCCCGTGTGCGCGGACTTGCGCGTAGCAGTCGAACTCGGCGCCGGTTTCCACCTCGGTGATGGGCAGGCCGGCCCAGGAAACCTTGATGCCGCGGATCTCGTCGATCGCCAGGAGCGCCCCGGGGCCCACCACCACCTTGTTCTCTTTGGGCCGGATCTCCAGGACAAAGCGCGGCTTGCCGTCAGCGGCAGGAGTTCCCAGCTTAAGTCCGCGCCGCTGGCCGACAGTGAAGGCGTTGGCGCCCGGGTGCTCCCCTACCTTGGCGCCGGTCTCGTCCACGATGTCGCCGGTGGTCATCTCGATCTTTTCGGCAAGCCAGCCGGCCGTGTCGCCATCGGGAATGAAGCAGATGTCGTGGCTGTCCGGCTTGTTCGCCACGGACAGGCCGCGGCGTTCGGCTTCGGCCCGGACCTCCGCCTTGGACGGGGCATCCGCCAGCGGAAACATGGAGTGCTTGAGCTGTTCATGGGTGAGGACACCAAGGACGTAGCTCTGGTCCTTGGCCCAGTCCGCGGCACGGTGAAGTTCCCGGTTGCCGTCCGCGTCCTCGATCACCTTGGCGTAGTGGCCGGTGCAGACGGCGTCGAACCCCAGCGCAATGGCCTTCTCCAGCAGGGCGGCGAACTTGATCCGTTCATTGCAGCGCATGCAGGGGTTGGGCGTCCGTCCGGCTGCGTATTCGTCAATGAAGTCCTGGACGACGTCTTCCTTGAAACGCTCAGAGAAATCCCACACGTAATAGGGGATGCCCAGGACGTCGCAGGCCCGCCAGGCGTCGCGGGAATCCTCGATGGTGCAACAGCCGCGGCTGCCGGTGCGGAGAGTGCCGGGCATGCGCGAAAGGGCCAGGTGGACGCCGACGACGTCGTGCCCGGCCTCCACTGCGCGGGCGGCGGCAACAGCGGAGTCAACTCCGCCGCTCATGGCTGCTAGTACTCGCATGCTGGCTTTCTGTTGGGGGTGCTTGGTTTCCGGAGCCGGACTGCATACCACGGCGGCGGAAACGATGTTTGCCTATCCATTCTACGGCGGCAGGCAAACCAGCCCGTCAGCGGCGGGAAACCTCAGGCGCCGCGCGAGGCCTGGCGCGCCGCAGTACCGGCGGTCTGGATGGAGGACTCATGCCCCGCCATGCCTGCCTGCCGGGCCCGTGCATAGGCCTCAGGCAGCGCCGCAAGCAGGGCATCGACGTCGTCCTCCGTGGAAGCGTGGCCCAGGCTGAACCGCTGGGCTCCACGCGCCGTTTCCTCATCAAGGCCCATGGCGAGCAGCACGTGGGAGGGCCGTGGCACGCCTGCCGTGCAGGCCGAACCGGTGGACGACTCAATGCCGGCCAGGTCCAGGAGGAACAGCAGTGAGTCCCCCTCACAGCCGGGAAACGTGAAGTGGGCATTGCCCGGAAGCCGGCCGCCGCCTGGGGCGCCGCGGAGGACAGCGAGTGGAACGCGTTCGTGGACGCCCTCAATCAATCGGTCCCGCAGGGCTGCAATCCGGGCTGCTTCCGCCGGAAGCGCGGCGATGACAGCCTCTGCCGCGGCGGCGAAGGCGGCTATGGAGGCGGTGTCCAGCGTGCCGGAGCGGACGTCACGCTCCTGGCCGCCGCCATGCTGCACCGGGGTCAGTTTGACCGACCGGCCCAGCAAGAGTGCGCCCACGCCCACCGGGCCGCCGATTTTGTGCCCGGAGATGGACATGGCGTCCAGGCCGGAATCCTTGAAGTGCACCGGCACCGAGCCGAACGCCTGGACGGCGTCGGAATGCACCGGGACGCCGGCGGCGTGAGCCAACTCCACGACCCTCCGGACCGGCTGGATGGTGCCCACCTCGTTGTTGGCCCACATGACGGACACCAGCGCCACGGACTCCGGATCCCTGGAAAGCTCAGCTTCAAGGACTGCGAGGTCCAGCACGCCCTGGCTGTCCACCGGCAGCCACGCCACCTCCGCACCTTCGTGGCGTTCAAGCCATTCGACGGCGTCCAGGACGGCGTGGTGTTCGACGGCGGAGCACAGGATTCGGCGGCGCCTGGGGTCTTCTGCCACCCGGGACCAGTACATGCCCTTTACCGCGAGGTTGTCCGACTCGGTGCCTCCCGAGGTGAAGATGACTTCCGAGGGATGCGCCCCTGCCGCAGCCGCGATGACCTCCCTCGCGTCCTCGACCGCACGGCGGGCGCGGCGTCCCGAGCCATGCAGGGACGAGGGGTTGCCCGTCCGCGCCAACTCGCGGGTCAAAGCGGCGAGCGCGGCACCGGACAGCGGCGTGGTGGCGGCGTGGTCGAGGTAGGCGGGCATCCCCCAATTCTATCCCGCCCGTCTTAGGACAACCCGGGCGCGGGCCCTTCTACCCCGGCACAGCCCCGTCCGTTCGGCCCACTATCCGTGCGCAGCAGTGACCGGGACCGGCAGCCGCGGCCACGCAGTCTTCCTGGCCGCCGGACCCCACCGCTGCCCCGCGGAGGAACGCGCCGTTCATGTCACACACGACTGCCGTGTGTGCCCGTGAAAGCCGGTGGAACGGGCAGTTGGGCAGCTGATAGCCGCCGTCGCCGTCCGGCCGGGGCTGATAACCGGCCTCGGCCAGGAATGCCTCAAGGCCGGCGGCCGCTTCTGCCAGTTCCTTTCCCTTTCGGAACGCGGCTGCACGGAGCGTCTCCGCCACAGGGCCGCCGCCGGCCTCGGAATCCTCGATGGCGGCTGCCATCAGTTCCCCGGCGAGGTCATAATTCCGGTCGGGCACTGACGCGTTCACTTCGCCGCCCACCGGCCGGTAAAGCTTGGCCGGCCGCCCGGAGCCGGGGCCGGCCCTGCCGGGGGCCTTGCGGAACTCCACCGCCAACAGGCCATCCTGGACCAGCCTGTCCAGGTGGAATGAAACGGTGCTGCGTGCCATGCCTGCAGCCTCGGCCACCTCGTCGCGCCCCAGGGGCCGCGGGGACGCGGCCACCAGCTCGAACAGCTGCAGCCTCTTCGCATCCGTCAGTGAGGCGACGGCTGCAATCCTGTCCACCCACGGGAGTCGGTACATCGGAAGCCTCCATATCCAAAATCAATATCTCTTGATTATAGAACGTGTGCTTTCTAAAATTGCATTACCCACTTTTAGAAGGAGCCCATCATGACCTCAGCATCCGCAGTTCCCGCCCAGCATGCCTCGGCGAGCCTGCCCGCAGAGCGGCAGGCCTTCCTGCTGCTCCGCACTGTCTTCACCGTTGCACCCATCCTTTTCGGCCTGGACAAATTCACGAACATCCTGACGCAATGGACCGTCTACCTGGCACCCCAGGCCACCGCCGTCGTACCACTGCCGCCCCAGACCTTCATGTACGTCGTGGGCGTCGTCGAAATCATCGCGGGCCTGGCTGTGGCGCTGCAGCCCAAGTACGGGTCGCTGCTGGTGGCCGCCTGGCTGGCGGGGATCATCGTCAACCTGCTGCTGCTGGGAAGCTTCTATGACGTGGCCCTGCGTGACTTCGGACTGCTGGTCGGCGCCCTGGCCCTCAACCGGCTGGCAACCGGAAGCAGCCGCACCACCGCGTAAACGCGGCCGTTCCTCCCCAACGGGGATGACGAACAGGAAGACCCGCCGGCGGCTGAGCCCTCCAGCCGCCGGCGCCCCTGTGCGGCCTGCCGGCTAGGCGGAAGGGGGAAGCAGCGGCAGGTACCGCACCACATCGCTGCGGGCTGAAGCGAGGCGCGCTGCATCCGGGCAGGACACGGAAATGTACGCAGACGAGCCTGCGGTACCGAAGACCCGGGCCAGCACGGCCGTGGACCGTCCACCGGGAACCGACTGCTCCAACGCCAGCACCTCCGCCTTCCTGCCTGGTTCCTCCGGGGTCCCACCCCACTGCAGATTCTCCGTCTTCAGATAGGAAGGCTGGATGGTCGCGTCCAGGTACTGGAAAAGCGCAACAGTGGATTCCCGGTCCTCCCCGCGTACCAAGGCGTCCTGGCCCGTGCTGACCCTGGCAGAAACAACGCAGCCATCAGACTTTGCATATTGGTTCGCCCCTGCCACGCTGTCCTTTTCCAGCTTCCAGCCCGGCGCATCTTTCAGTTCGTCGGAGATGCCCACGGGCACTCCGGGTGCCAGCGTGCCGCCGGCGGCGAACGGCATGTCCCGTGCCGCCACGGCCGCGGCGTCGTGTCCCGGCGTGATGGTGGGAGTTGCCGGCACCGGAGTACTCGCAACGGCTGCGGGAGCGGAGGGGTCGCGCACATCCACGCTGCATCCGCCGAGGAACGCCGCGCCCAGGCATGCAAGGGCGAGCGGCACTCCGCTGTGCCGGGCCCTGCCTGGCCGTCCCGCCGTCGTCGGCATATCCATCCCCACTTTCGTTGCTCCCCCGGGCCGGTGTTCAGGCACGCAGGCAAGAGTCTAGACTCCACTCCCCCGGGAACCCGAAAGGCCTTGGCATTCGTTGTAAGTGCAGGCCAGCCACCGGTTCTGGCTAGACTGGGCGGGCAGCTGGCAACCCCTCGGGGAACCAGGAGGCCGCGCATGATGAAAAGGAAGAGTGCTTGACCGAGAGCAACAGCTCCCACTACCAGGTCCTTCGCGTGGCCGTCACCGCCACTGACAAGGAAATCAAGATGGCCTACCGGCGTGCGGCAAGGACTGCGCATCCGGACAAAGGCGGCGATGCCGCAACCTTCCGCCGCGTAACTGCCGCCTACGAAACCCTGATCGACCCGCAGCGTCGCAAGGCGTACGACCGCTCCTACGGGTCGGGTATGGTCCGGGACGCTTCGTCCGACGACGGCGCCCACTTTGATGCCCCGGCCGCCGGCAGCCGGGCCTCGGCCAGCGTGCGCAGGCCCGGCAGCAGCAGGAACACCGCCGGCGACCCGCCAATCTACGTTCCGCCCTATGAGTCCGGCGGCGGCTACGTCCCGCTTATTCCACTGTCCCAGGCACGCCAGCAGGTGCACGGAATGCCGCGGAAGCGGGGAATCTTTGGCGCGGAGGCCCGCATCCAACGGGAGATGAGGACGGTCCAGCTCCTGACCCGCCAGGTGCTGCCGGCCATACCCGCGGCCCGGCTCATCAACGGCCTGCAGTCGCCCGCGGACAACAGCCATATTGACCACGCGGTCCTCTCCGGCTACCGCCTGGCGCTGATCAACTCAATGCTGCTCCCCAAGGGTGCCTATGCCTGGGACGGCCGCACTCTCAACCATGGAGGGCGGGCAGTGGCACCACCGCAGCTCACCCAGGTGGTGTGGGCCATGCAGGACATCTTTCCGGAGCTGAATGTGACTGGATGGACCGTGGTGCACAGCACCGACGGCAACCTCCACGAACCGGTCATCGACTACCACCGCAGGCCCTCGGGCGCGCTTGAAACTGTCCAAATTGTCAACGCCGCGGGCATGGTGCGGGGCCTGAAGGAATTTTTGTCCTCCGGGCCCGCACCCAACACTGTCAACGTTCCGGTCCTTGCCCGGCTGCTGCGCGGCATGCACTGACGCCGGGTGGCTAGGATGGGGTGGTGTTCCGCATCCTTTTCCATGAACCAGAAATCCCCGGCAATACCGGCAACGCCATCCGCCTCGCCGCCATCACCGGCGCTGAACTGCACCTCGTGGAACCTCTCGGCTTCGACTTTTCGGACGCCAAACTGCGCCGGGCAGGGCTCGATTACCATGACCTGGCCGTGGTTACCGTGCACCGGACCATAGAGAACGCGTGGCAACACCTCCAGCCGGAGCGCGTCTACGCCTTCACTTCCGACGGCACCACCAGCTACACGGACGTTGCCTACGCTCCTGGTGACGTCCTGATGTTTGGCCGCGAATCCGTAGGCCTGCCGGCCGAGCTGAAGACTGACCCGCATGTGACCGCCACGGTCCGGCTGCCCATGCTCCCGGCCCTCCGCTCCCTTAACCTTGCCAATGCGGCCTCCATCGCCGTCTACGAGGCATGGCGGCAGCAGGGCTTTGCCGGCGCCAAGCTGTAGCAACGGCATCCAGGGGCGCATTTTCCTGGCCTGGCAAAATTCCCAGGCTGCCGCCCATCCACCCTGCCAACCGCACCGAATGCCTATTGACGACATTCGAGCGGGGCAAGGAGCTGCAGGTGACACTACTGGAGGCGGGGACCAGGCAGAACAGCCGCAGCCGGCACGGCAGTGCTAAAAATTCACCGCCCGGAGACTTATGCTTGAAGGTAATGGAAACTCCCAACGCGCCGAATTCCGAGGGCTCCGCCGCGGTGACCGACCCCCCTGCCGACCTCAGCAAACGCCTCTCGGCCCTGCTGGACGGCATAGCCCGCGGTGACCAGGCAGCATTCGCCGAGTTCTACCAGCTCACTTCCCGCAGGGTCTACGGTATGGCGCGCCGGGTGCTCATCGATCCTGAACTCAGTGAAGACACCACGCAGGAAGTCTTCCTCCAGGTCTGGCAGAACGCGGCGAAGTTCGACCCCCAGGCGGGGAGCCCGCTGTCCTGGCTGATGACCATCTCGCACCGGCGGGCAGTGGACAAGGTCCGGTCCGCCCAGTCCTCCACGGACAGGGAGGCACGGTACGGTGCCAGCACGCAGGACATTGACCATGACACAGTTTCAGACGAGGTGGGCAGCCGACTGGAGGCGGAGGCGGTGGTCCGCTGCTTGGGGACGCTGACCGAAACGCAGCAGGAATCCGTGCGCCTGGCCTACTACGGAGGCCTTACCTACCGGGAAGTTGCGGAACGCCTGAACGCAGCAGTGCCCACTATCAAGTCCCGCATCCGTGACGGACTGATCCGATTGAAGACCTGTTTGGGGGTGAGTTGAGATGAGTGGAATGGACGAAGGCCGCAACGGCCGTTCAGGTTCCTTCGGTGACACCGTAGCCATGGACCTTGCGGCGGGCCGCGCCGTGGACCTCGCCGAGCTCTACGCCCTGGATGCGGTAACCGGGCAGGAACGCGACGCCATTGACCTGTATATCTCCACCGCCCCGGAGGCCGAACGCCTGGCTTTCCTGGCGCGGGTCCGGCAGTCCCGGGAAACGCTGGCCCGCACATTCCGGGCCGAGGAGGAACCGCCGTCGGACCTGTTCGACCGGATCGTGGCCCAGCTGCCCGCGCAGTTCCCCAAACAGGACGGACCGGACGCCGGAAGCACGGCAGCGGCTGCTCCGACCGCCGCGGTTGACGGCCTTGCCGGCCGTGATGAACTGGCGCAGGCCCGCAAACGCCGGGAGGAACGCCGTGGCTCCTCCGGGACCCGCCGCTGGCTGGTGGGAGTAGCGGCGGCCGCGGCCATCGCGCTGGGTGGCGTGGGTGTCGGCGCCTACATGGCCGACCAGAACGATCCCGTCAACCAGGTGGCCCGCGCCTCCGACCTCCGCGAGGCTTCAGTGAACGTGGCCGGCGGCGGCAAGGCAACCGTCCTGATTTCCGAATCCAAAGACTCGGCCGTGGTGAAAATGAGCGGGGTTCCCGCGCCCCCTGCCGGCAAGGTGTACCAGATGTGGCTGATCCCCAAGGACGGCTCCGCACCGGTATCGCAGGGGCTGATGGACGAACAAGCTCTCTCCAAGCCTGCGGTGGTTCAGGGCATCCACTCCGCCGCCGCACTGGGAATCACTGTTGAGCCGGCTGGCGGGTCCAAGGCACCCACCCTGCCTACTGTGGCGGCAGCCCCACTGGGCGCCTAGCACCAGGCCTCAAACCGCAGGTGCCCCGTTCCTTGCCAATACAGGGAGCGGGGCACCTTTTTCAGTATCAGAAACCCGCGATGGTCCCGGGCCCATTGACCGCCACGACGTGGAAGGCCTCGGCGCTCCGCCCGTCGGCCAGGCCCGCCCTGGCGGCGTTGAGCAGCATGCCTTCGCGGACCGTGGCCTCCATGGCCGCCACGTCCGGGTGCTGGCTGACGTGGACGTGGATGGCTGCCAGCTTCGCTTCCACGTGGGCGGTGACGTCCACGAAGTGGTTTTCCCGCTCTTCCGGTCCCGCATAAAACCACAGCCAAGGCAGCTTGTAGGCCTCCAGTCCGGCTTCCGCCAGCTCCGGGTAGGCAAACGGGTTTTCGAGCGCCGGATACACTGCCCGGGTCACGGCCTCCCCCACGGCCAGGTGGTCCGGGTGGCTCTTCTGGATCCGCTGCCAGTTCCTTTCAGGGTGCATGGAAAGGACGACGTCGGGGCGCAACTGCCGGATCAGGCGCACCACCTCCTTCATCACCTCGTGGGACGGTTCAAGGTACCCGTCGCGCTGGTGGAGGTAGTGGATGTCGGTGACGCCCACCAGGTCCGCCGCCCGGCGCTGTTCGGCGTCGCGCATGGCGATGATGTCCGCGCGGTGGGCGGGGTCGAAACCGCCTGCGTCGCCGTCGGTCATAATGCAGTAGCTGACCTGCACGCCCGCCGCCGTCCAGGCCGCGATGGTGCCCGCGGCGCCGAAATCGATGTCGTCCGGGTGGGCCGCAAAACAGAGCACCCGCCCAATCCGGTGGGTGTCCGGGTTGAACGGGATCTGTGCCTTTGTGGTGGAGGCGGTCAAGGAGTCAGCCTTTGCGCTTCTTGATTTCGGCCGTGGCCTGCGGCAAGACGTCGAAGACGTCGCCGATGATGCCAAAGTCGGCGATTTCGAACACCGGCGACTCCGCATCCTTGTTGATCGCGACAATGACCTTTGAGGTCTGCATGCCGGCCTTCTGCTGGATGGCGCCGGAAATACCCGCGGAAATGTAGAGCTGCGGGGAAACAGTCTTCCCGGTCTGCCCCACCTGGGCGTCGTGGCTGATCCAGCCTGCATCAGTGGCGGCACGGGAAGCGCCGACGGCGGCACCGAGAGCATCGGCCAACTCCTCGACCGGGCCAAAATCGCCGTCCATGCCGCGGCCACCGGCCACCACGATCCGCGCATCGGTCAGGTCCGGCCGCCCGCTGGCCACCTTCTGCTCGCGTGCGGTGATGCGGGCCGCTGCAGCAACTGCCGGGACCTCCACTGTGGCGGTTGCAGGACTGGTGGCGGCAGGAGCAGGTTCCGGAGTGACGTTATTGGCCTTAAGGGTCAGCACCGACACCGCGGTGGTGGCCCTGCACGCCGTGGTGTAGGAGCCGGCCAGGACAGACTTGTGGGCCGTGCCGTCCGGGTCCACCGCCACGACGTCGGTGATGACGCCGGCGCTCAGCCGGACGCCGAGGCGTGCCGCGATTTCCTTGCCTTCCGGCGAGTTGTCCAGCAGGACAACGCCGGCGCCGGTGTTTTCGGCTGCGGCGGCCAGGAAGGCGGCCTTGGGTGCCACCAGGAAGTCATCCAGGTCCTGGGCCGACGGGCGCAGGATGCCGGACACCCCATACTCGGCGAAGGCGGCTGCTACGCCGTCGGAGAGCTCTCCATTGAGCGCCACAGTGCTTTCGCCCAGGGAACGGGCCAGGGTCAACAGTTCCAGGCTGCTCTTCTTGAGCGACGCGCCGGGGTTGTCGATGAATACGAGTACGTTTGCCATGTCGATGTCCCTCTTAGAGCAGTTTCTGGGCGGCCAGGAAGTCAACCAGCTTGACGCCGGCGTCACCCTCATCGGTGATGATGGTGCCTGCAGTCCTGGGCGGCCGCTGCTCCGCGCTGGTCACGGCGGTCCAGGAGCCGGCAAAGCCCACGTGGGCGGGGTCCACGCCGATGTCGGCAAGCGACAGGGTGGTGATGCTCTTGCGCTTGGCGGCGATGATGCCCTTGAAGTTGGGGTACCGGGGCTCGTTGATCTGGTCCGTGACGGATACAACGGCGGGCAACGGTGCTTCCACTGTTTCCGAGTACGTGTCGGCGTCGCGGCGGGCCGTCAGCCGGCCGCCGTCCACCTGCAGCGTGGAAGCAAAAGTCACCTGCGGCAGTCCAAGACGCTCAGCCAGCTGCGCGGGAACAAGCGAGGTCTCGCCGTCGGTGGAGGCCATGCCGGTGAGGACCAGGTCCACGCCGCCCAGGTGCCGCACCGCTGCAGCGAGCGCAAGCGAGGTGGCCGCGGCATCGGAGCCGGCCAGGGCGTCGTCCGTGACGTGGACGCCCTCCGTGGCACCCATCTGCAGCGACTTCTTGACTGCGTTAACGGCTCCGGCGGGGCCCATGCTCAGGGCAATCACCTGGTTGCCCGCTTTGCTTCCGCCCCGGGCCTCGGCCAGCTGCAGCGCGGCCTCCAGTGCATACTCGTCCAGCTCGGACAGGATGCTTTCGTCGCGGTCCGTTGTGTGGCCCTCCCCGTTGAGGTGACGGTCGAACTGGGCGTCCGGTACATGTTTGACCAGGACTACGATCTTCAATGTCTCTTCCACTGTGTTTGCAGCAGCCTTCCATGCTTGTGGACAGCCAGCCGGGTGGGTCATGGCCGCGGAGTGCCCGGCAGGCGGGTGCTCCTAGCTAACCACATCGGCGAGCCTGCGCGCCCGCTTCCGTTAACGCCTGTGTCAGGCCCTGGTTTGGAACGGCATGGCGACGGCGGCGCCCCCTGGGTAGGGGACGCCGCCGTCGTCATGTGCCTGGCGTTGCCGCTGCCCTGCGTCAGCTGGCTGCAGCACCCAGCGTGACGTCGAACGTCTGCTCGCTGCCGCCGCGCTGGACGGTGATCTTCACCTTGGAGCCCGCAGGCTGTTCACGAACGGCCGCGGTCAGCTGGTTCGGTTCTCCGATGGTGAGGTCGTTGAACTTGGTGATGACGTCGCCAACCTTGATGCCGGCCTTGCCTGCCGCTGAATTGGGGTCAACGGTGGCCACGTCGGCTCCCACCGAGAATTCGGAGGACCCGCCCGCAGAAGCCTTGGCCTTGACGCTGACGCCGAGCTGGCCGTGGGATGCCTTGCCGTTGTCGATGATCTCCTGGGCAACACGCTTGGCATTGTTGATCGGGATGCTGAACCCGACGCCGATGTTGCCGCTCTGGGATGTGGAGGTGCCCGAGCCGGCGGACGCGATGGCGACGTTCACGCCGATGATCTCGCCCTTGCTGTTCACCAGTGCGCCGCCGGAGTTGCCGGGGTTGATCGCGGCGTCAGTCTGGATCACGTTGATGGCAATGGAACCCTCGCCCGAGTTCTGCTGGCTCTGGCCGCCGCCCGGAGGGGCGAACTGGAATCCCTGATCGCCGCCGCCCTGGCTGTTGTCCCCGCCCTTGGGCGCTGCGGAAGATGCCACGCTGATGGTCCGGTTGAGGGTGGAGACGATGCCGTCCGTGACCGTTCCGGTCAGGCCGAGGGGCGAGCCGATGGCGATGGCGGTATCGCCCACGTTGAGTTTGGAGGAGTCACCGAGCGTGGCGGGAGTGAGCCCGGAGGTGTCCTCCACCTTGATGACGGCGAGGTCTGACATGGGGTCGGTCCCCACGAGCTTTGCGGGCACAACCTTGCCGTCATTGGTCCGCACTTCCAGGGTGGCGTTCGCAGTCTGGCCGTCGAGGGTCACCACGTGTGTGTTGGTCAGGATGTGCCCCTGGTCGTCAAGGACGATGCCCGATCCGGTGCCTCCCGAGCTGCCGCTGGTGGCGCTGATGGTCACGACGCTGGGCGATGCCTTGACGGCTGCTGCGGTGATGGCGTTGACGTCGTCCTTGTTGTTGACAATGACCGTGCCGGGCTGGCTGTTGCTGCCCACGGTTGACGCGCTGGAACCGTTGTGTCCCGCCAGTTCGGCGGCACCGACGGTAGCTACTCCTCCGCCCACCAAGCCTGCAGCGAGGATGCTGGCCACAAGGGTTCCGACGCCGAAGGTGGCCTTCCGCCGGGGGGCGTCCTTGGGATTGGGTGCCAGGCCCACGCCTCCCCCGGGGGTGCCGTGGCCGGCCCCATGCATCGGCTGGCCGGGGGCGCCCTGGCCGTCCTGCTGCTGCTGGCCGTAGTAGCCTGACTGGCCATAGAACGGCTGACGCTGGGGGTAGACGGGGCGCGGGGCGCCGGGCAGTTCCTGGGTGTGGTTGTCCCGCCCGTAGGGCTGGTCGAGCCGCTCTGTGTGATTGGGCGTGCCCGGGTGGTTCTGCTGGTCCCCGGCACTGTAGCCGTGGTCCTGGCCTGTGGAGCCGGATCCGTTCCCGTACTGAGTGCCCGGCTGCCGGTCTCCGGGCTGCTGCGGGGCCTGCTGCCGGCCCTGCTCCTGCCAGGGGTCGCGGCTGCCCGCGCGGTTGTCCTCCGGGACCGGTCCTGGGGTTTGATTCTCAGTCATGGGACTTCCTTTCATCCTCGTCTGCCATTAACTATGAACCGTTCCGCTGTAACAAGCTCGGATGTTTGCTGAGAGCTTCCTGAACGCTTTGATGATGGCCGTTATGCAGGCAATGCGTTTCGCTGGCGGCATATTCGAGCGCATGGACTGCCTGTGGGGTGCACCATAGAATCAAGATGAATTGCCACAGCGACCTGCGGCTTCACACCCAAGCGTGGGGGCGCTGCTGGATTCGACGACTGATTCGTCCCGAATCGGTGTCAGGCGTGCTGAAGGGTTGCACATGCGGTCAAAGTTCAAACGTATCCTCGCCGTGATCGGCCTTGCCGGACTGCTGGCGGCACCCGCCGGCGCCGCGTGGGCCGAAGACCCGGTTTCCATCCCTTCCGGCACCAACATAGTTGATGACGCCAACGTCCTCGGCAGCCGGAAGGGTGAGGTCCAGGACGCCATCCAGAAGCTGTTGAAAGACCACAAGTACAACCTGTACGTGGTCACGGTGAAGTCGTTCGAGAACCCGTCTGACCCCAACTCTTGGGGAAATGCTGTCGCAACGCAGAAAAAGATGGGTAAGGCCGATGTGCTCCTGGCTATTTCCACTGCGGGCCAGTACTACTTCTCGCCGTCCTCGGCGAGTGCCATCTATTCCAAGAAGTCGAATATCACGCAGAACGCGATCGTCGCCAATCTGGCCGGCGGCAAGAAGGACTACGCCCAGGCTGCCATCGACACCGCATCAGCAGTCGGTGACGCGGCGGGCGGCGGAAGCGGCAGCGTGTCCTCCGGCGACGGCGCCGGCGCAGGCCTCCTGGTGGGCGCAGGCGTGGTGGTGGCCGGCGGCGGCGCTTACCTCTATTACCGGAACCGCCGGAAGAAGGCTGCGGGCCAAATTGCCTCCAGCGGAAGTTACGGCCCCCAGGGAGCCGAGCTGGACCCGCTCGCATCGCTCAGCGTGGAGGAACTCCGCCGGAAGAGCGGTTCCCTGCTGATCGAGGCGGACGACGCCATCAAGTCAAGCGAACAGGAACTTGGCTTCGCGCAGGCACAGTATGGGGATTCCGCCGTCGGGAACTTCACCAAGGCCCTTGCCGAGGCGAAGGCCCATATGACCGAGTCCTTCAAGCTGCAGCAGCAGCTGGATGACCACATCCCTGATACCGAGGAACAGCAGCGGACCTGGCTGGGTGAAATCATCCGGCGCTCCGAAGCCGCCCTGGAATCACTCCAGGAGCAGAAGGCTGACTTCGACTCCCTGCGTGAGCTGGAGAAGAACGCGCCCCAGGCCCTTGCCGCCGTCAACACCGGGGCCCGGGAAGCCGGCGCAAAGATCGCCAGCGCTGAGCAGTCTTTGGCCGCCATGCGCTCCCAGTACGCCGACAGCGCCCTTGTCCAAGTCTCCGACAACATCGTGCAGGCCAAGGAACGTCTGGCCTTCGTGCAGAATGCGTCCGAAACCGCGCAGCAAAAGCTCACCGCAGGCGAAGGAAGCCTGGCCGCCGTCGCCGTGCGCGCGGCGGAGGAAAGCCTGCACCAGACCAACGTGCTCCTGGACGCCATCTCCAAGGTCTCCGCCAACCTCGACAAAGCCCGGAACGGCCTGGAAACGGCAGTGGTGGACACCTCCCAGGACCTTGCCCAGGCAAAGGCCATGATCCAGTCCGGCACCCACGCGGAGCTGGCAGGGCCGGTTGCCGCGGTGGAGGCGGCATTGGCCCAGGTCAAGGCGGAGATCCAGGGCGGGAAGATCGATCCGATCGCCACCCTGCAGCGGGTCGAAACGGCGCACCAGTCGCTGGACCAGGCACTGACCGGCATCCGCGACCAGCAGGAACAGGCCCGGCGCGCGCAGGCATCCCTGCAGCAGACCATCATGTCGGCGCAGGCCCAGATCAGCGCCACCTCCGACTACATCACCGCGCGGCGCGGCGGCGTGGGCACCGAGGCACGCACCCGGCTGGCAGAGTCCCAGCGGAACCTGGACTATGCCCTGTCCATCGCCCGCACCGACCCCGTCACCGCCCTCACCTATGCGCAGCAGGCCCACGCACTGGCAGCCCAGGCCGCGCAGCTGGCACAGGCAGATGTTGAGCACTTCGACGGCTACGCGAACCAGGGCTTTGGCCGGGGCGGCATGTTCGGCGGTGGTGGCGGCGGCGGACTGGGCGGCGCCATCCTGGGCGGCATTTTGATCAACTCCATCCTCAACGGCGGACACGGCGGCTGGGGTGGTGGCGGCGGCTGGGGTGACGGCGGAGGCGGCGGCTTCGGCGGCGGGGACGGCGGCTTCGGCGGCGGGGACTTTGGCGGCGGAGATTTCGGCGGCGGAGATTCCGGCAGTTTTTAAGGCTTCCGCCCGGTACGCCGGAAGATCCCGGCGGGCGGACAGAAGCAGGACACCACTGTGCACCGGTTCCAGTGGTCAACACAGAGCAGGACGAAAGGCAAACACCATGGTTAAGCAGTCCATTTTCGGCCGGATCGCGCAGCTTGCAAAGGCGAACATCAACTCCTTGCTGGACAACGCGGAAGATCCACAGAAGATGCTGGACCAGATGGTCCGCGACTACACCAACAACATCGCCGAAGCCGAGTCCGCCGTTGCGCAGACCATCGGCAACCTCCGGATGTTGGAAGACGACTACAACGAAGACGTCAAGAACGCCAGCGACTGGGGAAACAAGGCTCTCGCCGCTTCCCGCAAGGCTGACGAATTCCGTGCCGCCGGCGACGTTGCCGACGCCGAGAAGTTCGACAACCTGGCAAAGGTGGCGTTGCAGCGCCAGATGGCGGCCGAGAGCGAAGCCAAGGGTGCAGAGCCGAGCATCGCCTCGCAGCGCGAGGTAGTTGACAAGCTGAAGAACGGCTTGGAACAGATGAAAAACAAGCTCAACCAGCTGACCAGCAAGCGGAACGAACTGGTTGCCAGGTCCAAGACGGCAGCGGCCCAGTCGCAGGTCCACGACGCCATCAAGAGCATCGACATCATGGATCCCACCAGCGAGGTTGGACGTTTCGAGGAAAAGATCCGCCGCGAGGAGGCCAAGGTCCGCGGCCAGCAGGAACTTGCCGCGTCCAGCCTGGACGCGCAGTTCAACCAGCTTGAGGATCTGGGCGAGCAGACCGAAATTGAAGCCCGGCTGGCCGCCCTCAAGGCCGGAAATTCCACTCCTGCCCTGGGTGCTGCGAACCCGGCATCTTCCGAATCAACCGTTGAAGAGGCGGATTTCGATAAGTTGTAGACCGCGGCGTTCGTGTCGCCAGTGAAACACAGCTATGGCCGGGAGCGCAGTCCCGGCCATTGTTGTGTCCGCTGTGTGTAGCGTGGTGCCATGGCTTCTTCCGATGGAACGTCCTTGGTCTGGCTCCGTGATGATTTGCGGCTGGACGATAATCCGGCGCTGTCCGAGGCGGCCGGCCTTGGCCGGCCGCTTACGGTGGTTTACATCCTGGATGAAGAGTCCGACGGCGTCCGGCCCCTCGGTGGCGCGGCCCGCTGGTGGCTGCACCACTCCCTCGCGGCATTGTCCGCCGAACTTGAGGGCAAGGGATCACGCCTGGTGCTTCGCCGCGGCCCGGCAGACGACATCATCCGGAAGCTCGCCCGCCAGACGAACGCCAGCCACCTCTTCTGGAACAGACGCTACGCGCTGCCTGAGCGCAGCATAGATGCCGGCCTAAAGGATTGGGCCGGGGACAACGGCATCCAGGCCTCCAGCTTCCAGGCAAACCTTCTGTTCGAACCCTGGACCATCCGTACCGGGTCCGGCGGCCCCTACAAGGTCTACTCCCCTTTCTGGCGGGCCTGCCTGGCGTCCCGGGAGATCCGCGATCCTTTGGAAGCGCCAGACGATTTGCCGGGCCCCGCCGCGGCCGGCGGCGGCCTGCCCGTCAGCGACACCCTGAGCAGCTGGAACCTCCTGCCCTCCTCACCAGATTGGAGCGGCGGCCTCGCCGAAGCCTGGGAACCCGGCGAAAAAGGTGCCAAGGAGCGCCTTGAGGACTTCCTGGACGGGGCCATCGAGGACTACGGCACGGGCCGGAACCTGCCGGGCACCGAAGGTACCAGCCGGCTTTCACCGCACCTGCGCTTCGGTGAGGTCAGCCCGTTTCGCGTGTGGCGGGAGATCCGCCGCCGCCACCCCCGCAAAATCCCCGCCGACGTGGGCACGTACCAGGCTGAGCTGGGCTGGCGTGAGTTCAACTGGCACCTGCTCTACCACAACCCGGATCTGGCGACCCGCAACTTCCGCCCGGCCTTCGACAACTTCCAGTGGGAGTCCCCCAACCGGGAGGAGCTCGCCGCGTGGCAGCAGGGAAGGACGGGCTACCCGCTGGTGGACGCGGGAATGCGGCAGCTCTGGCAGACAGGGTGGATGCACAACCGCGTCCGGATGGCCGCGGCATCCTTCCTGGTCAAGAATCTGCTGACCGACTGGCGGAAAGGGGAGGAATGGTTTTGGGACACACTGGTGGACGCCGATGCCGCCAACAATCCGGCCAACTGGCAGTGGGTGGCTGGATCCGGAGCGGACGCCTCACCCTATTACCGGATCTTCAATCCGGTGACCCAAAGCAAGAAGTTCGACGCCGGCGGAACCTACCTGCGAAGGTTCATCCCGGAAATCGCCGACTTGGACAACAAAGCCATCCACGAGCCGTGGACCACCGGCCCCGAGGGCTACCCGGAGCCCGTGGTGGACCTGCCGGCGTCGCGGGAACGCGCCCTGGACGCTTACCAAAAGCTCAAGGAGGCCTAAGCGGGTTTCCCGCACGTGTGCTGGATCAGCGGCTGACTTTGCCCATCAGCGAGGCGATGGGGCGCAGGAAGATCGGCCGCGCCAGGAACCAGGCGGCGACCATCACCACCACTGAAGCCAGGAACACCCAGAACCCAAACCAGCCGTCGTCGTCACGGACTCCGTACATGTGGTTCAGGTTCCGCAGCGCCCCGGTGGTCAGCACGAGGAAGACGTGGACCACGATGAAAGCCACGAAGTAGATCATCACCGGGAAGTGGACGGCGCGGGCCCATTCGATGGGGTACGCCTTGTTGAGGCCGGCAGCCTTCTTGGGCCAGGCCGAGGACATCCGCAGGCCGGTGATGAACGCCAGCGGCGCCGCGATGAAAACGGTGAAGAAGTACGCCAGGAGCTGCAAAGCGTTGTAGTTGATCCAGCCGTCTTCAGTGGGCCAGTTCAACGACGCGTATTGCAGGGCGGCCGAGAGGGCATTCGGGAAGACATCCCAGCTGGTGGGCACAATGCGCATCCATTGGCCGGTAGCGAACAGCAGGACGGCGAAGACGATGCCGTTCAGGATCCAAAGGGCGTCCAGCGTCAGGTGGAACCAGAGCTCGAGGGTGATCTTGGTGGGCGCGTTCCTGGTCCTTATCAGGCCTTTGTTGTTCCTGGTCCAGTGGCCGCTGGGGCGTGTGGTGGTCCTGACCTGCCACCCGGTACGGATGATCAGGAGCAGGAAGAAAGCATTGAGGAAATGCTGCCATGCCAGCCACGCGGGGAATCCCACCGGTGGGTTCTCCGGCAGTTCCGACCGGCCCGGAAAGTCGGAAACAAACGACGCGACCGCTGGGAGACCCATAAGCAGCTTGGCGATCAGTACCACCAGGACCACGGCCACGAGGACGGCAGGCACCACCCAGTAGAGCCGGGACCGCTTACCCGTCGCGGCGCCGGGCTTCTTCGTGGGTGTGGCCATGGAACAACGTACCTCTCAGGAATGACGGGGGCTGCCCACAGATTGCGGGACCCTTCGAAAGAGAATACTAGGAACTGGGCCCATCCACGGAAAGGAAAGGCCCCAACCGGCGTAACTGCCGGTTGGGGCCTTCATAAGTTGCGGGGACAGGATTTGAACCTGTGACCTCTGGGTTATGAGCCCAGCGAGCTACCGAACTGCTCCACCCCGCGTCGCTCGAACAACATTACCCTACTTTTACCGGCGCCCCGACCACTCCCGCCGCAACGGCCGCCGGAGTCCGACGATGGTGCTGGCCGCCGGCACGGCGCACGGCCGGAAAAACAAAAGGCCCGGACATTGTTTCCAATGTCCGGGCCTTTCTTCAGTTGCGGGGACAGGATTTGAACCTGTGACCTCTGGGTTATGAGCCCAGCGAGCTACCGAACTGCTCCACCCCGCGTCGCAAGAACTACTTTACCGGGAGGTGAACCTGAGGCCAAATCGGGGCGGCGTGACGTCCGTTACCCCGGCCCGGCACCCGCTCCCCGAAGGGTTCGGATGCCGGGCCGCCGCCGTCGTACTACTGCCCTGCCGACGGTGACGGGCTTGGCGACGGCGAGGCCGACGCAGCGGGCGCCGGGGATGCCTCGGGAGCAGTTGCCGGCAGCTTGGCCTCAGCATCCATCGCCTTCTTCAGGGCTGCAGCAACTTTCTTCTGCGCGTCGCCATAGCCAGCAAAGTCACCGGCCGCCAGCGCCGTCTGCCCTGACTGGATGGCCGCGTTTGCCTCGTCCAGGGCCGCCTTCAGCTGTGCCTTGGCATCCGCTTCGGCAGGTGTGGCAGGGGCGGGAGGGCCGGCCGGAGTCTGTCCGTTGTTGGCGGAATCGCCCGCGGCCGCGCCGGAGTCACCGCCAAACAATTGCTTGAGTGCGGCATCGAGGGTGGGCGCGAAGCCCACCTTGTCGCCGAAGGCCACCAGCACGCGCTGCAGCGTGGGATATGACGTCTCACCCGTCGACTTGAGGTAGACCGGCTGGACGTAGAGGATTCCGCCGCCGACGGGCAGAGTCAGCAGGTTGCCGTTCAGTACGTCTGAAGCGCCCTGCCGCAGCAGGTTGAGCGCCTGCGACACGGTGGGGTCCGAGTTGAACTTGTTCTGCGCCTGCCCGGGCCCGGGCACCTGGGTCTCCGGGGGGATCTGCAGCAGCCGCAGCTTGCCGTAGCCGTCGGCCTTGACCCCGGCCTGGTTGCCGGCATCAGAATCCGCGGCGAGGAAACCGTAGAGGACGTTGCGTGCGTTTCCGTTCACAATCTGCGGGATGAAGGAGGACGTCAGCTGGAAGGCCGGCTTCTCCTGGTCCGGCATCTGCAGCGACATGTAGAACGGCGGCTGCTTGACGTCCGTGTCCACCGTGGGATCAGCAGGGGTGCTCCACGCATCGTTGTTTTTGTAGAAGCTGATGGGATCGGTCACGTGGTACTGCCCCAGCAGCTCGCGCTGGACCTTGAACAGGTCCTCCGGGTACCGGACGTGGCTCATCAGGGCACCGGACATCTCCGAATACGGCTTCAAGGTTGACGGGAAGACCTTCTGCCAGGCCTTCAGCACCGGGTCCGTGTCATCCCAGGCGTAAAGGGTGACCGAGCCGTCATACGCATCCACGGTGGCCTTGACCGAGTTCCGGATGTAGTTCACGGTGCTGTTGGGCAGGGCCACGGCGCGGCCGGAACTGGTCTGCGAATCGGCGGTGGCGTCAGACAGCGACTTCTGCTGCGAGTACGGGTAGTACTGGCTGGTGGTGTAGCCGTCCACGATCCATTTGACCCGGCCATCCACCATCGCCGGGTACGCGCCGCCGTCAACGGTGAGGTAGGGAGCCACCTTCTGGACACGCTCGCGGGGACTGCGGTCATACAGGATCTGGGAATCCTGGTTCACGCCGTCCGAAAGCAGCAGGTCGGAGGACTGGAACTTGATGGCGTAGAGGATCTTGTTGAAGAAGGAGCCGACGTTCGGGCCGCCGTTCCCCTTGAACGTGTACTGCGTCTCGCCCTCTCCCTCCTTGCCGGAGGGCCGGTCCTGCTCACGCGGGGTGGCGCCATCGGGTGCGCCGACGATCGAGTATTCGGGCGAGGATTCACCAAAGTAGATCCGCGGCTCGTAGGTGGTGTCGTTCCCCAGGACGCCGGTGGACGGGATGCCTGACTGCAGGAAATCCGGCTTGCCATCCACCGTGAACTTGTTGCCCTTGGCCGCAACGACGCCGTAGCCGTGCGTGTAGACCACGTGCTGGTTCAACCAGCCCTGCTGGTTGGTTGCCACGTTGGTGGGGTTGAGCTCGCGCACGGCGATAACGGTGTCCTGGACCTTGCCGTCCACCTCGTAGCGGTCAACATTGAGGGCCTTGGGGAACTGGTAGTACGGGCGGTACTGTTCCAGCTGCGCGAAGGCGTCGGAGATCAGGTTGGGATCCAGGAGCCGAATGTTGGCCGTGGTCTGGGCGTCCGGCGCCAGCGCGCCGGTGTTCGCCGTGTTGGTTGCGTCGTAGCGGGTTTCCTGGACGCCGTCCAGGCCGTAGGCCTTGCGGGTGTTGTCGATGTTGCGCTGGATATAGTCCCGTTCCAGGGTCTGCTCGGAGGGACGGACCTGGAACTGCTGAATAACCCATGGATAGACACCGCCGGCCAGGATGGAGGTGATGATCAGCATTGCGGTGCCGATCACCGGCAAGCGCCACCGGCCGATCACGGCGGCCACGATGAACAGGATGGCCACCAGTACGGCCGCCACCGCGAGGATCGCCTTGGTGGGAATCACGGCGTTGACGTCCGTGTACAGCGCGCCGGCCCACCGGCCGCCGTTGCTCTGAACCGACGAGTAGCGGTCCAGCCAGAAGTTGATGCCCAGCAGCACCAGGAAGGCCGCGCCCGTGACCGCGATGTGGATCTGCGCGGCGCGGCTGGTGAAGACACCGCGCTCCATGAGCCGGATGCTGCCATAAAGGTAATGCGTGAGGATGCCTGCGATGCCCGCGATCACCACCACGCTGATGAGGAAGCCGGTCACGAAGCCCAGGAACGGCAGCGTCATCAGGTAGAAACTGATGTCCATGTTGAACTGCGGATCGGTCTGGCCAAAGCCAACCTGATTGAAGAACAGCAGGACCTTCTGCCACTGGCTGGCGGCAGCGCTGCCCGCAAACAACCCAAACAGGACGGGCAGGCCCACCATCACAATCCGGCGGACCGGCTCCAGCTGTGCCTGGTACCGGTTGAGGTTGTCCCGGACCTCGGAGTCCGGAGCGTAGACCGGCCTGGCGTTGTAGGCGATACGGATGGAGAAGAAGACCGCCGCGAACATGATGGCGAAGCCGGCGGCGAATGTTGCGATCTTGGCGAGGTTCTCGGTGACGAAGACCTGGATAAAGCCCAGCTGCTGGTACCAGAGGACGTCGGTCCACACGTTTGCGAAGAAGATGAAGCCCACCACCACCAGGGCGACAACGATCAGGGTGGGCGTCAGGGCACCGCGCCGCGATGGGGGCCTGCCTGTGGACGTGGTGCTGGCGGGACGGGACAAACTGGGTACCTCATAGCTGGTCGTCGAAATTCGAAGCGTGCGAGCGACGTACGGTACCGGTCCAACGGCTGGTTTCGTCCGTCATCTGTGCCACGAGTGGCGGTAGAGCTTAGTTCCTGTGAGTCTAGTTGCGCCCAGTCTATTTGTTCGTGCAGGCCGGGAGTGCCGATGTGTCCTGCCCGCTTCCGGCCACCTCAACGGCGTGGCGGGCCTCCGAAAGGGTCCCCACCCTGACCACCTGTAGGCCGCCGGGAATGTGGCCAACTACCTCATCGCAGTTGCCGGCCGGTGCCAGGAAAAGGGTCGCGCCGGACGAGCGGGCCCCCTGCATCTTTTGGTCGATGCCGCCGATCGGACCCACGGAACCGTCCGGTGAGATGGTGCCTGTACCGGCAATGTGCTTTCCGCCAGTGAGGTCCCCCGGTGTCACCGTATCGATGATGCCAAGCGAGAACATCAGCCCCGCGCTGGGGCCGCCCACCTTGTCCAGCGAGATCTGTACCTGGAACGGGAAAGTGAACAGGTACTTGAGCATGACGCCCAGGATGAAACGTCCCTGGCCGTTATCCTTCGGAGTAACCTCCACGGTGACGGGCTGTCCTGCCCGCTCCACCGTGACTGAGACCGGAGCGCCCTTGCCGGCGGCGAGTTCATCCTGCACCACAGACAGCGCTGTGATGTCCTTGCCGTTGATGGTCTTGAGAATGTCCCCTTGCTGGATTTTCCCTTCGGAGGCCGACCCCTTCGACAGGCCTGCGGCCTGGAGCTGCTGGCCGAAGGGGATCTTCAGTTCGTTCAACGCGGACGCCACGGCGTTCTCCTGGGACGTGGCCATTGCAGCGGCGCTCTGTTCCTGGGCTTCTTCCTTGGTGGTCCCCGTGGGGTAGATCAGTTCCGCCGGGTACACGGCCTTGGAGCTGTCCAGCCAGGCAGAGAAAGCGTTGAGGATACTGACGGAACCGGTGGGACCACCATCGACGTACACGGTGGTGAGGTCCAGGCTCCCCGCCGCGGGATAGGTCTCGTGGCCGCTGACATTGATGACCGGGTGTCCCTGGCTCTGCCCCAGCGTGTTGTAGGTGGGCCCGGGTGACTCGATGACGTAGGGCACCGGAACTGTGGCTACGGCAATTCCCAGCCCCAGTGCCGCCAGCCCGGCCACCATCATGGTGGAGAGGCGCTTCCGGGGGCGGCCGGCGTCGTCCGCGTCCGCGCTGCCGTCCGCGGCCGGCGCGGCGCTGCTTGCACCCGGCCTTTCGGGCGGGCCGCCGGCGTCCAGGGGCGCGGGGCTGGAGAACGGGGAAACGTCGGGAACGTGGTCCTCTGAGGAATGGCCGCCACGGGTTGTAGTCACCCCACCAACAGTACGCGGTAGGGGCGCGGCGGGCCGCTTTGCCTAGAGCGAACGACGGCGGCGGACGGCAGACAGCCGACCCCCACCGGGGTACCGTGAAGGTTGATCAACAGTCACACCATCGATCGGCGGGACCATGACTTCCAACCCACTTAATCCGTCCAACGGCGACGACAATCCCAAGGATCCGTTGACCGAAATGCTGCAGAACCTGATGGGCGGCAAGGGGATGGAGAACTTCGACCCCAGCGAACTCGCCAAGGCCGCGGGCCTGCCGGACGACCCCAACCTGTTGGCCCAGATGTTCTCGCAGGTGCAGGCGATGATGAGCGCACCGTCCGAGGGCCCCGTCAACTGGACCCTCGCCCACGACAATGCCCGGCGGGTGGCCGCCGGCAGTTCGGACCCATCGGTCACGGCCCAGCAGTCCCGCGATGTTGATGAGGCGCTCCGCCTCGCCGAACTGTGGCTGGACCCGGTCACCGACCTGCCCGCCACCGGCCTGATCGGCAAGGCCTGGTCCCGCGCAGAGTGGGTGGAGGCCACCCTCGGCACCTGGAAGCGCCTGACCGAACCCGTGGCCAACAGCATCGCCAACGCCCTCTCCGCCGCCATGACGGAGCAGATGCCAGAGGAAATGAAGTCCATGATGGGCGGCGCCTCCTCCATGCTGCAGAACATGGGGGGCGCTATCTTCGGCATGCAGCTGGGGCAGGCCATTGGGGCGCTGTCCAAAGACGTGGTGAGCTCCACCGATATCGGTGTCCCGCTCGTTGACCTCGAGATGGCAATGCTGCCCGCGAACGTTGCCGCCTTCGGCGAGGGCCTGTCCCTGCCCGAGAACGACATCCGGCTGTTCCTTGCCGTGCGCGAGGCCGCCCACTCCCGGCTCTTCGTCCAGGTCCCCTGGCTGCGCGGACACCTGCTGGGAGCCATTGAGGCCTACGCCCGCGGCATCCACATCGACACTTCACGCATCGAGGAACTGGCCCGGGACCTGGATCCCAGCAACCCCGAAGGCATCCAGGAGGCCCTGTCACAGGGCGTCTTCATGCCGCAGCGCACCCCCGCCCAGGAGCAGGCGCTGGACAAGCTCGAGACCGCCCTGGCCCTGGTTGAGGGCTGGGTGGACGAGCTCACCGCGGCTGCGACGGAAAAGGTTCTGCCCTCTGCCGGGGCGCTGCGCGAAACAGTGCGGCGACGCCGGGCCACCGGAGGACCGGCAGAGCATGCCTTCGCGTCCCTGGTGGGTCTGGAGCTGCGGCCGCGCCGGCTCCGCGACGCAGCCACCCTGTGGGCCACCCTGAAGGAGGAACGCGGCATCGAAGGCCGCGACGCCATCTGGCATCACCCCGACCTGCTGCCCACTGCCGAGGACCTGGACGATCCGAAGGGGTTCAGCTCACGCCGGAAGCTTGCGGAGGCGAGCGACACGGAGGTGGATGACGCACTCCAGAAGCTGCTCAGCGGCGGCTTCGACACTTCGCCCCAGGAGGACGGCGGTGACGCCGGCGGTGAGGGCGAAACCGGCGGCACGCACGACGACGGCGGAACGAACCAGCCCAAGGGCTGACACTTTTACGGCGGGCCAGGTCTTCCTGGCCCGCCGAGGTGCTTAAAACGGACGTCCATCCCGGGTGGACCGGAGCTAGTCGGCGTCTCCCGACCAGTCCCCGGGCAGCTCCCCCATATCCGCCGGGCTGCCCGGCGCATCTCCGTTGCGGAGTCCCCGGGACATGGCGAACGAGACCCCCTCAAGGAACGCTTTGGCCCGCTGGGTTTCCGGATAAGCTTCCAGCAGCTTCCAGAACGCCGCGTTGTGGGACGCCACCAGGAGGTGGGCCAGTTCGTGCAGAAGGACGTAGTCGATGACCCACTGCGGCATGGGCCGCAGCTTGTCCGAGAGGCGGATGGTCCCTTCGGCCGGGGTAGCGGAACCCCATCGGGAGTTCTGGTTGCTGACCCACCGGACAGACGCAGGAATTGACCGGCCACCAAGGTATTTCGCGGACAACTGCGCGGCGTGGGCCGCCAGGGCCTCATCGGTTGCAGGACGGCGCCGGCCGGCTGCGGCCTTCCGCTCCCCTTGCCTGTGCAGCTTGGCCAGCATGCGGTGGACCCATTCCCGCTCCTGGGCAGCAGTGAACCGTGCCGGAATGGCAACGACAGCCGTCCCGTCTTCCCAGAACGCCGCAACGGTCCGGGTGCGCCGGGCCGAACGCCGCACTTCCACGGGAGAACCGTCCGGCGTGGTCAGGCCCCCGGCAGCGGTCCGGGAGCCGGCACCTGCCCTCACAGTACGGAACTTTCCGTGAGGACCCGGAGGACGTCCTCGCCGTACCTCTCAAGTTTGGACGGACCGACGCCGGCCAGGGCTGCAAGCTCCTCCAGCGACGCCGGCCGGGCCTCGGCAATGGCGGTAAGGGTGGCGTCGGTGAAGACCACGAACGCGGGCACGTCGGCGGTCTGGGCCACCTCGCGGCGCCAGTTCCGGAGCGCATCGAAGGTTTGTTCCTCGTAAGTGGGCGGGCACGCATTGCAGCGGCCCACCTTGCGTTCGGCGCCGGTGGCCAGCATGCTGCCGCAGACCCGGCACACCGCAGGCGCGGCTGCCTTGCGGCGCGGAGGTGTTGCCTTCCCGCGGGTGCTTGAACTGGCGACCGAGTCAGGCCTCAGCCCGTCAAGGAACCGGGACGGCTTGCGGTTGGCGCGGCCTCCCGGAGTCCGCGCGGTACTCCACGAGAGCGATAGGTGTTCGCGGGCCCGGGTGATGCCGACGTAGAGCAGGCGGCGTTCCTCATCCACCGATTCAGGCGAATCGGCGAATGAGATGGGCATCAGGCCTTCACTGAGGCCCACAAGGAAGACAGCGTCCCATTCCAGGCCCTTGGCGGCGTGGAGGGACGCGAGCGTCACGCCCTGCACTGTGGGGGCATGCTGGGCGAGGGAACGCTCCTGGAGTTCATTCACGAAATCCCCGAGGCCGAACTGCGGGCCCCGGTTCTGCACGAGCTCGTCGGCGAGGGCCACCAGCGCCGCGAGGGACTCCCAGCGTTCGCGCAGGGCACCGCCACTGTGCGGAGCGGAATCGGTGTAGCCGAGGGAGGAGACAATGTCCCGGACCAGCTGCCCGAGCGGTTCCGGGGTATCAGCCTCCGAGACGGCCCTGGTGGCTGCGCGCAGCTGGAGGATGGCGTCCCGGACCTCCTTGCGGGCAAAGAAGCGTTCGCCGCCGCGCAGCTGGTAGCCGATGCCCGCCGCCGCCAATGCCTGCTCGTAGGCCTCGGACTGGCCGTTGGTGCGGAAAAGGATTGCTATCTGGCTGGCGGGGGTGCCGGCGTCGAGCAGTGCCTTGATCTTCTGTGCCACTGTGGCGGCTTCGGCTTCGTCATCAGTGCACTCGGTGAACTGGGGCACCGGCCCGGCGGGGCGCTGCGCAACGAGCTGCAGGGGCGCCGCCCAGGCTGCGTCCGCCAAGGGTCCGCCGCTGCGGCGGGCGGCCAGCAGGTCATTGGCGAGCTTCACCACCTGCGGGGTGGAACGGTAATCCCTGATGAGCTTGACGACATTCGCCTGGGGGTAGCGGGCCTTGAAGTCCAGGAGGTGCCTGGGTGACGCACCAGTGAAGGAGTAGATGGTCTGGCTGGCGTCACCCACCACGCAGAGTTCGTCGCGTCCGCCCAGCCAAAGCTCCAGGAGCCGTTGCTGCAGGGGGGACACGTCCTGGTATTCGTCCACTACGAAATGCCTGTACTGCTCACGGACGGTGGCAGCCACCTTCTCGTCCTCCTGCAGGATCCCCACAGTGATCAGCAGGACGTCCTCGAAGTCGATCACGTTGCGGTCCGTCTTGACGTCCTCGTAGGACTGGAAGACGCGGGCAACGGCAGTGAGGTCAAAACCGCCGGGCGCTCCCCTCCCCTGGGCGTTCTCGAGGTAGTTGGCGGGGGTCAGCATGGACACCTTGGCCCACTCAATCTCCGAGGCAAGGTCGCGGATGGACGCCCGGTCGGTGCTGAGCCGGAGCCGCCGGGCGGCCTCTGCCAGCAGCTGGGCTTTGTGGTCCAGCAGGTTTGGCAACGTTCCGCCCACGGCCTGCGGCCAAAAGAACTGCAGCTGGCGAAGGGCGGCGGCATGGAAAGTCCGGGCCTGCACGTTGCCGGCCCCGAGGTCCCGCAGCCGGCTGCGCATTTCAGCCGCAGCGCGGGCAGTGAATGTCACTGCCAGCAGCCGTTGCGGGGTGTAGACCCCCGAGTGGACGCCGTAGGCGATGCGGTGGGTAATGGCGCGGGTCTTCCCGGTTCCGGCGCCGGCCAGCACGCACAGGGGCCCGTTCAGTGTGCTGGCCACCTCGCGCTGCTCCGCGTCCAGCCCCCCAAGGATCCGGTCCTCAAGGGAGCCTGCTCCGTCAAAATTCTCTGTAGTCACTTCTGCTGCTTTGTTTCCCGACTACCGCGTGCTGGAGTCTTGTGGATGGAATAACCTAGGCGCCGGCCAGGTCCTGGATGCGGCCGCCATACCAGTGCTCAATCAGTGAACGGGCAATGGACAGCCTGCTGGAGATGGTGATCTCCCCGCTGAGCACCGCTTCCTGGAGTTCCGCACGGCTGAACCAGCGGGCCCTGGTGACCTCGACGCCGTCGGGCGTTGCCTGGGTGTCTTCGGTGACCGCGGTGAATCCAAGCATAAGGGAGGCAGGGAACGGCCATGACTGGGAACCCAGGTACTGGCAGGCTGTGACGCGGACTCCCACCTCCTCCTGGATCTCGCGTACGACCGCTTCTTCGAGCGACTCGCCCGGTTCGACGAATCCGGCCAGGGTGGAGTAGTTTTTCGCGTCCAGGGGACCCCCGCCGCCGAGGAGGAGCCGGTCATCCGGGCCGACCACCGTAACAATAATGGCCGGGTCCGTGCGCGGGAAGTGTTCGGAATTGTCCGAAGGGCACCGCCGCACCCAGCCGCCGGATTCCACCCGTGTGGGCGTACCGCAGCGCGGGCAGTGCGTGTGGGCTGCGTGCCAGTTGGCGATGGCGCTGGACTCCACGAACAAGGCAGTGGAGGTGGAAGTCAGGCCTGCTGCGGCCTCCCGGAACCCGGCCCAGACCGCGTCGGCGGGAATCCCGGCGGTACCTGGCTCCGGGGCTTCCGGCAGGACGAAAAGCAGCAGCTCGGTTCCGGCCGGAAGGTCCGCTGCCGGCAAGGCCGATCCCAGGTACACGACGAGTTCAGGCGCGCATCCTGCTTCCTCCAGACGGGCCAGGAGGTCCTTGGCCCCGGTGAGGACCATGGAGCTTCCCTGCACCAGCCCCTGCCGTCCTGACAGGACCGCGGCCACGGCATCCGGATCTGCCAGGAGTTCATCGATCATGCCGGGCCTGCCGCGCACTGCAGATCCGCGGTCCACCAGGGCGGGCCTTACCGGGAGGAGGGTGTCCACCAGATGGTTGGCCGGCAGCCGTGCCGGTACAGCCTGGTTGACGGATGCTACGGACTCGGCATAACTCATGGTTCCACCGTACTGACTGCCGCCGACATTTCACATTTTCCCGGTCCTGTCCGGCTGGGGCCCGCAGCCCTATTTGCAGCTATCTGAAGACTCGCCGCAACCGGACCGCTCTTCGGGACGGCGGGCAATCTACCGTGGAACAGTGAGAAGAAAACCGATTGAACTCGCGGCTATCGCAACCGCGGCAGTCCCCGGACTGACCCCGACGGCCGTTAGCTCCGCGCCGGACGACCCCGCGGACTTCGACTCGGCCCTGCTCCTCGATTCCGAAGGCAAACGCTGGCGGGTCCGGTCTCCGCGCCACGCCGAGGCCAGTGCCCGGCTGGAAACGGAGTTCCTGGTGTTGCGGGCCTTCGCTCCCGGCGTGCGCGCGGAATTGCCATTCCTCATGCCGACGGTGGCCGGCAGTGTCCGCCTGGGAACGCTGACCACCTTTGTCTACTCACACCTGTCCGGAAGCACCCGCAGCGTCGAAGAGCTGACCTCCGGGCCGGCCGGCCTGGCCCGCGAACTCGGCTCCGCCCTGGCCGCGGTCCACGACCTGCCCCGGTCACTGGTCAGCAATGCCGACCTGCCCAGCTACACCCCCAACGAGTTCCGGCAGCGGCGCCTGAACGAACTGGACCAGGCAGCAACCACCGGGAAGATCCCGGCAGCCCTGCTGCGCCGCTGGGAACACGCCATGGAGGACGTCTCCCTTTGGCGGTTCAACCCCTGCGTGGTCCACGGCGACCTGCACGAGGACAACCTGCTGGTGGAATCGGGCCGGGTGACCGCGGTAACCGGTTGGACAGACCTGCGCATCGGCGATCCTGCCGACGACTTCGCCTGGCTGGTGGCGTCCAATGAACAGGATTTCATTGACGCCGTCCTGGCCTCATACACGTCCAGCCGGCGCGACGTCCCGGACCAGCACCTGCTGCGCCGGGCCGCGCTGTCTGCTGAGTTCGCCTTGGCGCAGTACCTGGTGAAGGGGCTGGCTGCCGGAGACCAGGAGATGGTCAGCGAGGCCGAAGGAATGCTCCAGAGCCTGGCGGACGACATCGCCGAATATGGGGGCCGGCCCATCAGCGTGGAACCACTTCCGGCCACCAGCGGTTCCGGGAACGCGGGAACGGCGGCCCCCGCCCGGCCCGCAACCGACAGTGCTGCCCCTGCCACTGGAAGCGGCAGTTCTGCGGTCACTCCCGCGGTCACGGTCATCCCTGTCCCAGCCGAACCCGCCGTCCACGCAGACCCCGCCGTCGGCGTCCAGCCAGAGGCGGCCCAGGCAAAGCCTTCACCTGAGGCACGACCCGCAGTGGACGTAACACCCATCCCGGCGGAGCCGCCGCATACCGGCACTGAAGGGCAGGATCCGGATGGCGGCGCCAAGGGTCCGGATGACACGTCCACAGCCGCCCTTTCGGTGATCAACGCGAAGCAGGGCTGAACCGGGGAGATAGTCCCCCCTCCGCCCGCAGCCCTGTGCGGCCTACGGGCGGCTGAGTGCTGCCGCAAAGATGTTTTCCAGCTCTGCTGCCGTTCCCAGGTCATGCGGGCGCACCACTGCGTTGTCCGCGACATAGAAGAATGCGGCCCGCACTTCCTCCAGCGGAACATTCTGGAGGCGCGCCCACGCCAGCCGGTACACAGCCAACTGGATGGAGCGGGTCTTCAGTTGGGCGGCGGACGGCCGCCGGCCGGTCTTCCAGTCGACCAGGTCCCAGCGGCCGCCGGCATCCTGGAAAACTGCATCCACGCGTCCACGCACCACGACCTCCCCCACCCTTGTCTCCACCGGGACCTCGACGAACGCCGGTGACCTGTCAGCCCAGGGGGAAGCCTTGAAGGTTGCCACCATCTCGTCGAGGTCGTAGGCCGCATCAATGTGGTCGTCCGAACCGGGCGCCTCGCCAAGGTCCAGCATCCCCGCGGTTCCGAAGTACTCCTCTACCCACGCGTGGAACGCGGTTCCCTTCCGAGCCGACATGCCTGGCTCGCGCGGAACGGGACGCCGGAGCCGCCCCAACACCGCATGGGGGTCGTCTCCCAGGTCCACGAGGGTGGAAGCGGAGATGTGGGTGGGCAGGTGCACATCCTGTCCGCTGGACCTTCTTGCCCTGCGCTCCAGCAGCAGGGCCGCTTCCCGCGCCCAGCCTGCCGCTGGCCCGGTGAGGTCGGGCCGGGGACCGGGCAGGGCGCCGGTCCCCTTCCCGGAACTGGCCGCATGGCCTGCCCGCTCCAACGGACCCGGCTGCCCCCCGGCCTCAAGGACCGCAAGAACCCTCCGGGCGGCTGCTTCCATCGCTGTCCGGCGCCCGCGCGCCAGGCGCAACCGCTGACCGTCCCGGGGATCCACAGGCCCTTCGAGGGGGTCGTAAGGCCAGGCTGCTTCTTCTGATTCCAGTGTCAGCGGACTTTGGTCCGGGAGCGCAGCCTCGTCCAGCGACAACCGGTGCACCAGGGCGCGCGGAGGCACCCCGCCCTCAGCCGGTTGCGTCAGGGTTTCGAGCTCGGCGAGGAACGGCGACATCTCCGCCCGCCCGGCCCGGGACCCTACCCAACCGGCGCTGGACACCCACAGCACATGCTTGGCCCTGGTGTAGGCGACGTACGCCAGACGCCGTTCCTCAGACTCGCCGTGAGCCTGGACGGCGGCTTTGTAATCCTTCTCGGCATCAAGCCAGCCTTTTTGATCAGGCTGGTCGAGGTCCCACTGCGGCAGGTCTGACCGGTCTCCCCGCAAAGGCCATGGCAGCGCAGCTGCGCCGCTGCTCCAACGGGAATCCCTGTCGCTTGGAAATGCCCCGGTGTTCATTCCCGGGACGAATACAACATCCCATTCCAGGCCTTTGGATGCATGGACGGTCAACAGCTGCACGGCTTCCCTGTTGACGTCGCTGGCAGGCGCTTCCAACCCGTTTTCCTCCGCTGAGGCGGCCTCCAGCCAGGACAGGAACGCGAGGATGTCCACGCGTTGGGAGGTGCGGAGGAACCCGGCGGCTGCATCCTGGAAGGCATCGAGGTTTCGGCGGGCCTGGTGGATGCTGATCCCGGGTCGCGCTGCCACCTCGATGTCCAGCAGCATGGCCCTTTCCACTTCCCCCAGCAGCGTGGTGAGGTCGTCGCCCAAGTAGGCGCGCAACTGCCGCAGCTCGAGTGACAACCGGGCCAACCTGCTGCGCGCCCCAGCACTGAGCGTACGGCCATTCGTCGAGGTCCAGCCCTCGCGGGGCAGGAAGTCCAGGGCTTCCACCAGGCTTGCCCCGTCTGTGAGGTCACCCTCGAGGACGGGCGCATCTGCTTCATCGGTGTCAATGTCGCCGCTGCCGGCTTCGGACCCCTGCGCCGCCCTCCCGCGGCTCCGGGCCAGCTGGCCGGACCAGTCCCGCAGCGCCATGAGATCGGCAGGGCCTATCCGCCAACGTGCCCCTGCGAGCAGCCGCATGAGGGCGTCAGAGCGGCCTGGATCGGCCAGGACCCGCAAGGTGGCGACCAGGTCGACGATCTCCGGGGTGTCCAGGAGACCGCCCAGGCCGACGATTTCGTAGGGAATTCCCCGGGCTTCGAACTGCCGCCGGACTGGCTCCATTTGGGCCCGCCGCCGGCACAGCACCGCGAGGGCAGGCGGTTCGGCAGTACCGTCCGCTTTCAGCTCGAAGTCGGTGACGCGGTACCGAAGGACGTCGTCAGCAAGCGCGGCGGCTTCGTCGACGTCGCTGGCAAACCTGCCCAGCACCACCCTGCCTTCCACGGCGTACGGGCTGGGCTGCAGCGGAGGAACCTTCGCGGTGGACGATCTGCCGCCGGCCGGCCCATTGTCTGCAGACGCGCGGCCAAGGGACTGCGACATGACGTTGGCGGCCGCAAGGATGGACCTGCCGTTGCGCCATGCCGTTGTCAGATAGGACGTTGGGGCAGGCGCCCAACCGGCGCCGTTGGCGGGCGCATCAGCACGGACGGGGAACTCACGGACAAAGTGGAACAACTGTCCGGCGGAAGCACCACGGAAGCCGTAGATTGACTGGTTGGGGTCACCCACCGCCGTCACGGCATGGCCACCCCCAAAGAGGCGGGAGAAGAGGACGAGCTGGGCATGGGACGTGTCCTGGAACTCGTCGAGGAGGACCACCTTGTACCGTTGGCGCTCCATCTGCGCAGCCAGCGGAACGTCCTGGGCCACCTTTGCGGCGAGGGCCACCAGGTCCCCGAAGTCGAGGGCGCCGCGGGCACGTTTGGCTGCTGCGTAGCGGCCCACCATGTCGGCAACGCTTGCACGGGTCCGCAACATGTCCGCGAGATCGGCGGCAGCCTTGGGCGGGTTCTTCATCTTGTCTGCCAGATAGGGCAGGGCTTCAAACTCCGCAAGCCGGGCCATCAACCAGGCCTCGACATCCTCCGGTTCCTGGAGGTGTTCGGCGCACTCTCCGGCGAGCTGGATGACGGCTTTGACAAGCGTGGATTTGGCCGCGCGGAAGTGCTCGTATTCGCCGTCGTAGGCCTCGACGACCTCTCTGGCCAACTGCCAGGCCTGCGCGCCGCCAAGCAGTACGACGTCGCGCTCCACGCCGAGCCGAAGCCCATAGTCGGAGACGATACCGCTGGCGAACGAGTGGTAGGTGGACACTTTCGGCTCCAGCGCATCACTGTCGAGCAGGCCCGCAGGGAAGACATCGTGCCGGGTGTCATTTGCGGCGAGCCGCTGGAGCGCCAGAAGTTTGGACCTGATCCGGGTGGCAAGTTCGCCGGCGGCCTTGCGGGTGAAGGTCACACCCAGGACTTCTTCGGGGGTAACCCAGCCGTTGGCCACGAGCCACACCACCCGGTCCGCCATGGTGGCAGTCTTTCCCGATCCGGCACCGGCGATAACCAGCCTCGGCGCAAGGGGGGAAGAAATGATGGCGGACTGCTCAGGAGTGGGAGTGTTCTTTTCGCCGAGCAGCACGGACAGTTCTTCCGGGCTGAAACGCGCTGCCGGTGCAGGCTGTGCTGGTGTGATGGCGGACCCTGCAGTACTCATTCGGTCACCTGGCGTCCGCGTACACACAGCGGGCAAACCTCCGGGAGCCGGCAGCCGTGGCCGCCGTGGCTGCCCTTGGCGGGATCATGCCGTGCAACGAATTCACTGCCGCCCATGACGGCGGCCGCCTCCTTGACCATGTCCAAGGCCCAGTTCTCCTGCGGGTCGAGTGGTTGCTGTTGTTGGATTGCGGGACTCTTTGCACCGGTTCCGAGCTGTGCCAGCACCGCACCACCGGGAAGGCCCGGGGCATCCCGGCCGGCGTCAAAACCACCGGCCAAAACTGCCGCCTGATATGCACCGAGCTGGGGATGGCGGGTTAGTTCGTCCTTTCCCGGCTGCCGTTTGCCGGTCTTGAGGTCCACCACCACCAAGCGGCCTTCGCCGTCGATTTCCAGCCGGTCCACCTGGCCTCGGAGGACAGCCTCCCGCGCCGGGCCCTCGTCCACGCCCACTTCCCCAAGTGCCACTTCGAAGTCCAGCTCCACGCCCAGCAGGCTGCGGCCTTCACTCCTCATGGACAGCACGTACTGCGCCAGCTTGCGCACCATGGCCTCGGCACGCTGGAAGTCGAGCCGTCCCTCCCAGTTGTCCTTCATGCCAAGGGCGGGCCAGCGCCTTACGAGTTCCGCGACGTACTCGGACCCCGAGGCGTCGGGCATGTCCTGGGCGATGGCATGCACCAGCGTGCCCAGGCTGCGGGCAAAATCGGTGGCGGCCTCGCCACCTGCTGCCTGGACGAACCAGTCAAGTGGGGACTTGTGGACCGTTTCGACCTTCGACGGGGACACTGACACTGTTCCCCCCGGGGGGACAATTGCCTCCGAAGAGGTCAGGGGGGCAAGTCCCCACCACGAGTCCGGGTGGGCGCCTGCGGCTGCCGGTTCCACCGCGGCGAGATACGCAAGGACCCTGGCGGCCTCTTCCGCCTGCACCGAACCCTTGCCATCCAGGTCCTGGCCGTCCAGCTGGGCGTGTTGCCGCAGTTCGGCGACAAGGGCGCGCAGCGTCATGGGACGTTCCACGTGGGTGAAGGTCCTGCTCTCCTGTCCGGGGGCCAGCGGCGCCACGAAGTCCAGGAAGGACGAGGGCTGGTGGTCCTCCGACGATACTGCCGTACAGACCAACAGCTCGCGTGCCCTTGACACCGCCGTGGAGAAGCTGCGGAGTTCGTCATAGCGGATATCCCGCAACCGGCTCAGTGGGTCGCGCTGCAGGGCGTATGCAGGGCCGTGCTCCACGGCGTCGGCGTACAGGGTGCTGCCCAACAGTTCCCCGCGGAGCCGCGTGTTGGGCCAGACTCCTTCCTGCAGCCCCGCAATGATGACCACAGGCCATTCCCGGCCTGCCGCACTGGCCGGGGTCATCAGCTCCACGGCATCGTCCATCTGGGCGCGGGCGGCAAGGGTGTCCATGGGAAGCTCCTGGTTCAGGAGGTATTCCAGGAACTGTTCCGGGCCGGCGCCGGGCATCTGGTCCACATAGCGCTCCGCTGTGTGGAAGAGCGCCATCATGGCGTCAAGATCGCGGTCTGCACGTGCGCCATGGGGTCCGCCCGACAGGGCAATGGCGGTCCATGCAGAAGACAGTCCCGTGGAATCCCACAGTGCCCACAACACGGACTCCGCATTTGCACCTGGCAGGGAGGCCGCCTCCTGCCCCGCCTGAATCATACGTGCGGTCCGGCGGGCGGCGCGGCCCTCGATTCCGAGTGCACCGAGGGCGCCGGGTTCGAGCAGGGCCTCCACGAGCAGCGCGTCGCTGGCGCGGCCGCCGCCGCCCAGCAGTTCCTCGCGGCGCAGCGATTGCCGCAGCCTGCGCAGCTCAATGGAGGTGGCACCCCCGATGCGGGAGGTAAGGAGTGACACCGCGGCTTCCGGCGTCAACAGCTCCGGATCCAGGGCGATCGCGAAGGCGTCAAGGAGCGGACGCACGGCCACCTCATCCCGGACCGCGGACTCGGCCACCGGAACCCTTACGGGGATACCCTGCCCCGACAGGTAGCGCTGCAACTCGCTGACCTGGCCGCCGTTGCGTACGATCACGGCGATATCCGCCAGATCGCGGTTGTGGTTAATGTGCTGGTCCAGAATCCGCTGTGCCACGTACCGCAGCTCATGCACCGGAGTAGGGACCAGGTGGGCCTCCACCTTCCCCGTCATATGGGCAGCGGACCGCTGCGGGGCGCTATTGGGCTCCGCGGTGACCGTGGGTTGCCCATCCCAGACCGGCGGTTCGAGGCGGCGTGCCTGCTGTCCACCGGCACGCTGCGAAATTCGGCCTGCCACGTTCAGCCACGCCCCCGCCACCGCTGGCGCCAGGCCATGGGCGTGCCGCAGCGGTCGCTCAATGACGGACGCCTGGGCTGAAAGAAGGCGGGGCAGTTCAGCCACCAAATCGGGCCGGGCTCCCCGGAAGCCCTGGACCACTGTGTCCGGGGAAGACGTCACGTAGCAGTCGCTGCCGGCGGCGACATCGGCCAGCAGTTCGAAAATGGCGGGGTTGGCTTCCTGGATGTCGTCCACCAGGACAACCTGCAGGCGGGCCCGCTCGGCGGCCAGGAATTCCGGTGCGTCCTGGAAGATCTGCCTGGCGGCCGTGATGATCCCGGCGGGATCGAAGGCCTCGGGCATGCGCAGGTCAAGGACGTCGCGGTATTCGGCGTACAGGGCGGCTGCGGCTTTCCAGTCGGGCCGGCCGCATTCATCCGCCATGTGGGCGAGGTCTTCGGCTGTGCGCCCCGATTCAATGATGCGGTCAAAAAGTTGCCGTACTTCCTGGCGGAACCCGCGGGTTTCCAAGGCGCCGTCCAGATCCGCTGGCCATGGCAGTTCCAGCCCCGGAATCCGGTGGCCCTCCAGGAGTTCCTTGATGATGAGGTCCTGCTCCGGGCCGGAGAGCAGACGCGGCGGCCTTGAGAGCGGGATTATGCCCTGTGCCTTTGCCCGCCGGATCAGGTCGAAGGCGTAAGAGGCCCATGTCCTGGCGGGAGTAGTGCTGAGGCTCCGGTCCAGCCGGGCGGTAAACCGGTCGCGCAGGAAATCCGCTGCAAGACGCGTGGGCGCAAGGATCAGCATCCGTTCCGGGTCGACGCCGTCACGGAGGACCCTTTGGACCGCGGCCTCGACGAGGACGGTGGTCTTTCCCGTTCCCGGGGCGCCCGGCACCAGCACTGGTCCTGAGCCCTGGGTAACGTCCACCGCTGCCTGCTGGTCGGGAGTCATTCGTAGCGCCGCCGCGTGCACCTGCCTGGGCGGGAGCAGCCGAAGGGCGGGCACGCGGGAAAGATCGCTGCTGGCATCCGGGCTGCTCCCGGCGGCAAAAGCCGGTTCCTGGCCACTCCCCGGCTCGTCACGGTGAGGGTCCCAAGGGCCGGTGAAAGGAAGTGTTACGGTCACAAAACCATTCCATCATCAGGCACCGACAATCCATGGAGGCGGCGCTCCAAGTCCTCGGCGACTGCATCGATACTGTCAAAATCGCTGTCTGTCGGAGCCCAGCGCGCGGTGGCCAGGTCCACCCGCCAACGTCCCTCGCCGGTCCGCAGATAAGAACTATAGGCACCCAAAAGCGGGGTGCCTTCCTCAAGATAAAGAAGCAGCGCCTCGGCTTCGTGGCCCTCGGGTGCATGTCCGCTGGCCTTCAGGATGCGCCACCATGCGGACCCGCCCCCGTGATGGCTCATGACCGAGCCAACCTGGCGCGGACCGCCTGACCCCAAAAGCTCTGCGACGTCCCCGTAGGAGACTGCGGTCCCGGCCGGCACCAGCCTGACGACTGCCAGGACCGCCTGGACGTACTCGTTCCGCATTGATCCAATGTAGCCGCAGTGGCGTTCCCCGGAATTGTCGGTGGCTCCCCTTAGCGTTGAAGCATGAGTTCCTGGAACACCCTCCCACGCGCAGCCTTCGACCTGGAAACCACCGGCCGCAACTCGCGGGCGGCAAGAATTGTCACCGCGTCGATCACTGTCGTGGACCAGGGGGGTGAGGTCATCAAGGAGCACGAGTGGCTGGCCGATCCGGGCGTGGAAATTCCCACCGAGGCCAGCGACGTCCATGGAGTGACCACCGAACAGGCCAGGCGTGACGGCAGGCCTGCGCACGAAGTCACGCGCGAGGTCGCCGCGGTGCTGCAGGAGCTCTTCGACTCAGGCACCCCGGTGATCGCCTTCAACGCGAGCTACGACTTCACCGTGCTTGCCGCTGAATCGGCCCGCTACGGAATTCCCCAGCTCACGCGCTTCCCGGTCCTGGACCCCTACATCATGAACAAGCAGGTGGACCGGTACCGCAAGGGCAAACGCACGCTCACCGCCTTGTGCGAGGAATACGGCGTGGTCCTGGACAACGCCCACACCTCCGCTGCGGACGCCCTGGCTACCCTTCGGGTCCTTGATGCGATGGCCGGAAAGTTCCCCAAGCTGGTGATGCCGGCCCGGGAGCTCCACCAGCTGCAGGTGGACTGGGCAGTCAGCCAGGCGGCAGACTTTCAGGGGTACCTCAGGAAGACCAAACCGGCCGCGGTGATTGAGGGAGACTGGCCCGTGCTGCCGCCCCAGGATGCCACCGCCGGCGGCTTCTAATCCTCGGCGGACAGCCACTAAGTGGGAGGCATGTCACAGTCACGCTGCTTAATAAAACCGTCGCCGGGTACCAGAGAATCCTTCGCCGTAACCGGGCAGTCGCAAGTGTGATCCAGTACGCCGGAGCCCGGAGAGCGAACCCAATTCGGCGTTGAGGCCTCACCGGCCCTCTTTCTTCAACTGGCAAGGCGTTGTCACCCTAGTGAGACAATAAAGTTTTGCGGTCACCCCTGCCCGGGACACCCCAAGCAGCGCCGGGCAGGTGCCAGGCGCCTTAGCGCTGCCTTGCGGCCCGGTCGACTTATGACTCATATGAAAGTGACAACCTGATGAAAATCAAAGCGATGAAGTGGCTCACTACCGCTCCCGTTGCACTTGCCCTCGCGGTTTCCCTCGCAGCCTGCGGCGGCGCTTCCTCCCAGCCCAGCGGCTCCCCCACGGACGCCCTGAAGGGCAGTGACCAGCAGACGCTGGACAAGTACACCACCGCCAACGTCACCCCGATCGACAAGATCGACAAAACCAAGCTCGGCCTCATCACCGAGGGCACCCTGCGCGTGGGCACACTCTCGGACGCACCGCCCAACATCTTCGTTGATTCCTCCGGCAAGTTCACTGGCTATGACAATGAGCTTCTGCGCGCGATGGCCGACAAGCTCGGGCTCAAGGTCGAGTTCGCCTCCACCAAGTTCCAGGCGCTCCTCAGCCAGGTCAAGAACAAGCAGTTCGACGTCGGATCCTCCTCGATTTCCACCACCGACGCCCGCCGTGAAACGGTTGCGTTCACCAATGGCTACGACTTCGGCTACATGGCTCTGGTAACCAAAGAAGATGCCAAGGTACAGACGTTCGCCGGACTGAAGAGCGGCCTGCGCATTGGCGTCGTCAGCGGCAGTGTCCAGGAAGACTACGTCAAGAACACCCTGAACATTGAGCCTGTTTCCTTCCCCGACTACAACACTGTCTTTGCCAGCCTGAAGAGCGGGCAGGTCGACGCCTGGGTGGCTCCTTCCCAGCAGGCAACCGGCCAGGTCAAGCCCGGCGACGGCACGAAAATCGCCGAGAAGAAGCTCAACACGCAGAATTTCACCGCCTACGCCGTCGCCAAGGACAACCCTGCCCTGCTCGAAGCGCTGAATTCCGCCCTTGATGCCGTCGTTGCCGACGGCACCTGGTCCAAGCTGACGGCCCAGTGGTACACGGACCGCCCGACAGCTGCCGAGCAGACCCCCGAGGGTTGGAAGCCAGGCAGCAAGGCCGTCAAGGTCCCAGCGAACTAGACACCGGCTACCCAGAAAAGATAGCGAAGCCATATGGATTTCCTGACACGACTCGGAGAGACCTTCCTTGACTGGAACAAGATCGCTGAAGTTCTGCCAAGCATGTTTGCGGTGGGCCTGCCCAATACCCTGGTCCTTGCGATCACTTCCGGACTCATCGGGGCCTTCGCCGGCCTGATCCTGGCTCTCATGGGTATTTCGCGAAATCCTGTGGCTCGGTGGGCCGCCCGGGTGTACACAGACGTTTTTCGTGGACTCCCGGCGGTCCTCACCATTCTGGTCATCGGCCTTGGATTCGGACCGATCTTCCGCGAGATGACGGGCAGCAACAGCCCTTACCCCATGGGCGTCGCCGCTCTGGCGCTCATGGCCGCCGCGTACACGGGCGAAATCTTCCGTTCCGGAATTCAGAGCGTAGACAAAGGGCAGCTTGAGGCGTCACGTGCCCTGGGATTCGGCTACGGCCCGTCCATGCGCCTCGTAGTGGTTCCCCAGGGTATTCGCCGGGTGCTTCCTGCCCTCATGAACCAGTTCATTGCGCTGATCAAGGATTCCTCTTTGGTATTCACCCTGGGCCTGCTGGCCTCGGAACGGGAACTGTTCCAAATCGGCCAGGACGCCGCGGCTCGCAGCGGTAACCTGTCCCCGTACGTGGCAGCTGCCATTTTCTACCTGGCCATGACTATTCCGCTCACCCACCTGGTCAACCACATCGACGCCCGGCTGCGTACGGGGCGGCCCGAAAAGAAAGAACCGGACGACGCCGCGGCTGTCGTTGGAAAGGGAGCCCAGGCATGAGCGAATTTGCGTCGGGAACACTGAGCGCCAAGAACATCCACCTTTCCTTTGGCAGCAACCACGTCCTGCGGGGCATCGACCTGCACGTGCCCCAAGGCACCACGGCGTCAGTCATTGGCCCGTCAGGGTCCGGGAAGTCCACGCTGCTGCGGGTCATGAACCGGCTGATCGAACCTGACCAGGGCGACATCCTGCTCGATGGCCGCTCGGTGTTGAAGGACAACCCGGATGAGCTCCGGCGCCGGATCGGCATGGTGTTCCAGCAGTTCAACCTCTTCCCGCACAAGACCGTGGAGGAAAACGTCTCACTGGCCCTGCGGAAGCTGCGCAAGCTCTCCAAGGAGGAGGCGCGCAGCGAGGCGCTGGAGCAGCTGGACCTGGTGGGCCTGAAGCACAAGGCTGATTCCCGTCCGGCCAATCTTTCCGGTGGCCAGCAGCAGCGCGTGGCCATTGCCCGCGCGCTTGCCATGAAGCCTGAGGTCATGTTCTTCGACGAGGCCACCTCCGCCCTGGACCCGGAACTGGTCAAGGGCGTCCTGGCATTGATGACGGACCTCGCCAAAGGCGGCATGACCATGGTGGTGGTAACCCACGAGATGGGCTTCTCCCGCAACGTCTCGGACGCCGTGACTTTCATGGATGCCGGTGTGGTGGTGGAGTCGGGGCCGCCCGAGCAACTCTTTACCGACCCCCGGACGGACCGCCTCAAAGGTTTCCTCTCCGACGTCCTGTAGTACCCGAAGCACGAAAAGAAATCCCCGCCTGCAGTGTGAAGGCGGGGATTTCTTTGTCTATGGGAGTGAAAGGGACGCGCCGTCCCCCGCAGTTACGCCTGGGCGGCAGCGGCGGCCTTGGCGGCGGCCGGCAGCGCGTCGTAGATCCGGTTCATCGCGTCGTCGTCGTGAGCCGCGGAGAGGAACCAGGCCTCGAAGACGGACGGCGGCAGGTAGACCCCTGATTCCAGCATCGAGTGGAAGAACGGGGCGTAGCGGAACGCCTCCTGCGCCTGCGCGTCGGCGTAGTTGTGGACGCCGTTGGCCGAGGTACCGAACGCCACCGAGAAGAGGTTCCCCGCGAACTGGATGGAGTGGTCAACACCTGCGGCATCCAGGGCGCTGGAGACGGCGGAGGACAGTTCCAGCGACCGGACGTCAATAAAGGAGTAGACGTCCCGGGTGGCGTGGGTCAGGGTGGCAACACCAGCCGCCATGGCCACCGGGTTTCCGGACAGGGTGCCGGCCTGGTACACGGGGCCGGTGGGTGCCAGGTAGTCCATGACGTCTGCGCGGCCGCCGAGCGCCGCCGTCGGCATGCCGCCGCCGATGACCTTTCCGAAAGTGAGCAGGTCAGGTGTCCACGGGTCCTCGGCATCCGGCGCACCGCCGGTGAGGCCCCAGTAACCGGAGTAGCCGGTGCGGAAACCGGTGAGGACCTCATCGATGATGAGGAGCGCGCCGTGCTCGCGGGTGATCCGCGACAGCCCGGCGTTGAACCCTTCAGCCGGGGTGACTACCCCCATGTTGGCCGGTGCGGCCTCCGTGATCACGGCGGCGATGTCCTGCCCGTGAGCGGCGAAAGCTTCCTTGACGGCCGTGAGGTCGTTGTACGGGAGCACCAGGGTTTCGGCCGCGGTGGCTTCGGTGACGCCGGCGGAACCGGGCAGGGCAAGGGTTGCCACGCCCGAGCCTGCCGCGGCCAGGAGGCCGTCCAGGTGGCCGTGGTAGCAGCCGGCGAATTTGATGATGAGGTTCCGGCCGGTGAAGCCGCGGGCCAAACGGACCGCCGTCATGGTGGCTTCGGTTCCGGTGGACACCATGCGGAGGCGCTCGACGGCGGGCACGCGTTCCTGCACGATGGCGGCCAGGTTGGCCTCGTCCGGGGTGGAGGCGCCGAAGGAGAGGCCGCGGTCCACTGCAGCGTGAACGGCGTCGAGGACGGCCGGGTGGGCGTGGCCCAGCAGTGCCGGTCCCCACGAGCAGACCAGGTCCACGTATTCCTTGCCATCGGCGTCGGTCAGGTACGCTCCCTTGGCCGAGACCATGAAGCGCGGCGTGCCGCCGACCGAGCCAAAGGCACGGACCGGGGAGTTGACCCCGCCCGGCATCAGCTGGCGGGCGCGGTCGAAGAGTGCCTCGTTGCGGGCGTTGCTGGAAGTCATGGTTCCTATTCTCTCAGTTAGCAGGTGAGCCGGGCAGCATGGGGCCGGCAACACGGTTGAGCCAGGGGCAGGGTCAGCCTGCGAGCAGCTCGGCGACCCGGGGTGCCACCGCCGTGCCCATCAGTTCAATGGAGCGCATCATGGACGCGTGCGGCAGCGGACCGTTGCTGTATTTGAGGTCGAAGCGGTCGACGCCCAGGGTGCGCTTCAGCCGGACGATTTTACGGGCCACCGTTTCCGGCGATCCAACGTAGAGGGCGCCTTCCGTGGAGCACAGGGCGTCGAACTCGCCCCGCCCGGCCGGCCCCCACCCGCGCTCGGCCCCGAGCTTGTTGCGCAGCTGCAGCCAGTGCGGGAACAGTTCCTCCCGGGCCTGCTCGTCGGTGTCGGCCACATGTCCCGGCGAGTGGGTGGCGATCTGCTGCATCGGGTGCCCGTACTTGGACATGGCCTCCCGGTACAGGTCGGCCAGCGGCCGGAACCCCCGGGGCTGCCCGCCGATGATGGCGAAGATGATCGGAAAGCCGTAGTGGGCGCAGCGGAGCACGGACTCCGGTGTTCCGCCTACGCCGATCCATGTGGGCAGCAGGTGGTGTTCCAGCGGCGGGTAGACGCTCAAACCGTGCAGGGCCGGCCGGGTACGGCCCTCCCAGTGCACCGGTTTTTGGGCCCGGACCTTGCTGAACAACTCCAGCTTTTCCTCGAACAGCATCTCGTAGTCCGCCAGGTCCAGGCCGAACAGCGGGAAGGACTCCACGAAGGATCCCCGTCCCAGCATCACTTCGGCGCGGCCGTCGGAGACGGCATCGACGGTTGCAAAGCGCTGGAACACCCGGATGGGATCGTCCGAGCTCAGCACGGTCACTGCCGAACCAAGGCGGATGCGGGTAGTCCGTGCCGCGGCTGCGGCCAGGAAGACTTCCGGCGCGGACACGGCGTAGTCCTTGCGGTGGTGCTCCCCCACGCCAAAGGCATGGAGTCCGACGGCGTCTGCAAGTTCGGCCTGCTCCAGCAGTTGGCGCAGGACCTGGGCGTGCGGCTGCGGGCTGCCGTCGGAATTTACGCCGACGTCCCCGAACGTGTTCAGGCCGAGGAGGATGCTGTCCTCCCCCACCGGTGTGGTGGGTCCGACGGCCGGTCCGTCTGTCACCTGGATTCCTTGAGCCAGCCGGCCAGCTCGGCGGCCCAGTAGGTGAGGACGGTGTGGGCGCCGGCGCGGCGGATGCCCAGCACGGATTCGGTGATGGCGGCACGCCGGTCGATCCAGCCGTTGGCGGCCGCGGCCTCGATCATGGCGTACTCGCCGGAGATCTGGTACGCGGACACGGGGACGGGGCTCATCGCTGCCACGTCCGCAACGATGTCCAGATAGCTCATGGCCGGCTTGACCATGATGATGTCGGCGCCTTCGGCGAGGTCCAGTTCCACCTCGCGCAGGGCTTCGGTGCGGTTGCCGGCGTCCATCTGGTAGGTCCGGCGGTCGCCCTTGAGCTGGGAGTCAACCGCTTCCCGGAAGGGGCCGTAGAACGCCGAGGCATACTTCGCCGCATAGGCGATAAGCGACGTGTTTACGTGGCCGGCGTCGTCCAGGGCCGAGCGGATAGCGGCGATCTGGCCGTCCATCATGCCCGAGGGGCCAAGCATGTGGGCGCCTGCTTCGGCCTGCGCCACGGCCATCCGTGCGTAGATCTCCACCGTGTGGTCGTTGTCCACGTAGCCCTCGGCGTCGAGCACTCCGCAGTGCCCGTGGTCCGTGAATTCGTCCAGGCACACGTCGCTCATGACCACCAGGTCATCGCCCACCTCGGCCCGGACGTCACGGATGGCTTTATTCAGCACCCCCTCCGGATCGAGGGCGGCGGTCCCTTCGGCGTCGCGCGTTTGGGGAATGCCGAAGAGCATGATGCCGCCCAGGCCCAGCTCAACCGCCTCCGCAGCGGCCCGCTTGAGGGTGTCGGTGGTGTGCTGGACGACGCCGGGCATGGACGTGATGGGGTTCGGCTCCGTCAGTCCCTCGCGGATGAAGGCAGGAAGGATGAGTTCCGACGGTGCGAGGCGGGTTTCGGCGGTCAGCCGGCGCATGGCGGGGGTGGTGCGCAGGCGGCGGGGGCGTTGGTGGGGGAAAGTCATGGGTCCGGTCCTTCGCGTTTGTCTTTTGAGGCTGTTGGTTAACGGGGAAGCGCTGCGGCTTCGTCAGGGCGGGCTAAGCGCCTTCGCAACGGCCGCCACCAGTCCGTCGGGGGTGGGCTCCGCCGCCACGGCTGCCACGTCAAGGCCCAGGGCAACTGCCTGGTCCGCCGTCGAACGGCCGATCACCACCAGCCGGCAGCCGGCCAGCGGCCCAAGCCCGGCGACCCGGCGGACTGCGCTTGGCGACGCGGCGATCACCGCGGCCATGCGGCCTGCCGCGATGTCAGCGGCGGCAGCTTCCGGGGTCAGGAGGGAGTACGACGGCGGCTGCACACCGGCGTCGTCCGCCGCCGTCCGGACGGCGAGACGACGCTCCGCTGCCGCGGGATAGTCGACAGTGCGGTACGCAGTCACCGTGGTGACATTGCTGTCCGCCGCCGCCAGTCCGTCAGCCAGGGCGGGTGAGGCGATGTCCGCCTGCGGCAGGAGGATCCTGCCTGTCCCTGGCCAGACGTCAAGCAGGCCGGCAGCCGACTGCTCTCCGGGCGGGGTGAGGGCGACAGCCAGTCCCCCGGCCTCGAGCAATCTGCGTGTTGCGGGACCGATGGCGGCAATCAGCGTCCCGGAGGGAACCAGCTGGTCCAGGCCCAGCCCCCGTTCCGCTGCCTTTTCCAGGAGGACGTGGACCGTAGTGGCGCTGCTGACCACCAGCCAGTCAAAGGCGCCCGCGGCCAGGGCGTCGCAGGCGACATCCAGTGCGTGCTGGTCCGGGGCCCGTTCGAAGTCGATGAGCGGCAACAGCACCGGCGTTGCGCCGGCCTCTTCCAGCGCCGCCACGAGGGCAGCGGACCGTTCAGGGCTGCGGGTGACCAGGACCCGCGCCCCGCCAAGCGGTGCCTGGGCTCCGGACCCGCTGGAAGGCTCCGTCATCGCCAGGTCAGGACGCCTGCAGGTCTGCGATGTCGGCGGCGCCGGCGGCAAGGAGGGCTTCGGCCAGTTCAATGCCCAGCAAGGTGGCGCCCACTTCCGTCAACCCGTCGGTGGCGCGCTTGTCACGCACGGTGTCGGTACCGTCAACGGCGCAGACCACCGCTTCAAGGTGCAGCATGCTGCCTTTGCGGTAGGCGTAGGCCCCCACCGGAGCGGCGCAGCCCGCCTCGAGCCGGGCCAGCAAGGCGCGCTCGGCAGTGACGGCGAGGCGGGTGTCGGGGTCGTCCAAAGCCGCCAGGGCCTGGGCCAGCACCTCCCGGGAGCCTTCTGTTGACCCCGGTTTCGGCGGAGCATCGGCCGTCCGGCATTCGATGGCAAGGGAACCCTGGCCGGCTGCAGGCAGCATGACATCGGTTTCCAGGTACTCGGTGACGGCGTCAAGCCTGCCAATCCGTTCCAGGCCGGCAGCCGCAAGGACCACCGCGTCCAGGTCGCAGGACTTTCCGGCCACCACCTGGTCAGTGGCGTTGCCGGGCAGTCCGGGAACCCGGCCCAGCCGGGTGTCCACGTTGCCGCGGATGTCCACGATGTCCAGGTCCGCCCGGGCCGCCCGCAGCTGGGCTGCACGCCGCGGCGAACCGGTGCCGACGCGGGCTCCGACCGGCAGGTCGGCAAGCTTCAAGCCATCACGGGCACACAGGACGTCCCGGACGTCCACCCGCCGCGGCGTGGCGGCAAGGCTGAGCCCTACCGCCGCACCTGTGGGCAGGTCCTTGAGCGAGTGGACGGCCACATCGCACTCGTTGCGCAGGAGCGCGTCACGCAGGGCGGCGACAAAGACGCCGGTGCCGCCCATCTGGGACAGCGGTCCGGTGAGGACGTCCCCGTCCGTGCGGACGTGCACCAGCTCCACGGGGAAGCCTCCGACGGCGGCGAGCTGGTCCGCCGTCTGCCGGGTCTGGGTGAGCGCCAGTTTGCTGGCGCGGGTTCCGATCCGGACGGTCACGGCTGCGCCGTTTCACCGGCAGTGTCTGAGGGGTACGGGTCGTGCCCGGTGCCAACAGTGGTGTCCGCGCCCGAAATGGTCGGCTTTTCGCCGCGGAAGTTGGCGCAGCAGCCCGGCCTGCAGACGTCGTACCAGGGACCAAGATCGGTAAATGCCGGGCGGTCGCTGATGTTGTTGGCCACGGTCCGCTCGCAGATCAGGTCCACCAGGCCGTCCACAAACTTGCGGTGTGTCCCGGGGGTGGGAACGCGGGTGGCCACCAGTCCCAGGTTGGCACAGGTTTCCATGGCCTCGGTGTCCAGGTCCCAGACAACTTCCATGTGGTCACTGACAAAGCCGAGGGGAACGATGACGATGCCCTTGACGCCCTGGCCGGCTAGTTCCTCAATGGCGTCGTTGATGTCCGGTTCCAGCCACGGCACATGCGGGGCACCCGAACGGGACTGGTACACCAGGGACCATGGCGCGTCGAGCCCGGATTCGTCCTTGACCCGCCCCATGACGGCCGTGCCATTGGCCAGGTGCTGGGCCACGTAGGCGGAGCCTTCCTCGAACTGGCGCGGCTCACCTTCGGACCGGCCTGCGGCCTCGGCGTCGCGGGTGGGAATGGAGTGGGTAGCGAACAGGACGTGGACGGGGGCGTCCGGCGTGCCTGCTTCGGCGAGCTTGGCCCGCACCTCAGCCAGGCCGGCGGCGGTGCCCTCCACGAACGGCTCCACGAAACCGGGGTGGTCGAAGTACTGGCGGACCTTGTCCACTTCGAGTTTGCCGTCCAGGCCGGTCTCCGTCAGCGCCATGCCGATGTCCTCGCGGTACTGGCGGCAGCTGGAGTAACAGGAGTAGGCACTCGTGGTGAGCATCAGCACCCGGCGGTGGCCGGCGTCGTACGCTTCCTGCAGGGTCTCCGGGATGTAGGGAGCCCAGTTGCGGTTGCCCCACAGCACGGGCAGCTCGATGCCGCGGGCAGCGAGTTCGGCTTCCAGTGCCGCCTTCAGCTCGCGGTTCTGCTGGTTGATGGGGCTGACGCCGCCGTTGGCCCGGTAGTGGTGCGAGACTTCCTCAAGCCGCTCGTCCGGGATGCCGCGGCCGCGGGTGACGTTCCGGAGGAACGGGATGACGTCCTCCTGCCCTTCCGGGCCGCCGAAGGAGGCGAGCAGGACGGCGTCGTAATTCTTCGGGGCCATCCGTCCGGCCTCGGTGACGGGGTTGACTGCGGTGGCCTGCTGTTCCGGGCTCACGCGAGGACCTCGGCAACCTCGTCGGCGGAGATGCGGCGCCCGGTGTAGAACGGAACTTCCTCGCGCACGTGGTTGCGTGCCTCCGTGGCGCGCAGGTGACGCATGAGATCCACCAGGTCCACCAGCTCCGGCGCCTCCAGGCCCAGGATCCATTCCCAGTCGCCCAAGGCGAAGGAGGACACGGTGTTGGAGATGACCTGCGGGAAGTCGCGTCCCAGCAGGCCGTGGTCGCGGAGCATCTTGCCGCGCTCGGCCTCGGGCAGGATGTACCACTCGTAGGACCGCACGAACGGGTAGACACAAAGCCACTCGGCGGGAGCCACGCCCCGGGAGTAGGCGGGCGTGTGGTTCTTGGCGAACTCGGCCTCGCGGTGGACACCCATGGCGGACCATACGATTTCAGTGCCGGCAAAGAGGGTGCTGCGGCGGATGTCGCGGATGGCCTGCTGCAGGGCCTCCGGCTTGGAGCCGTGGAGCCACACCATGACGTCGGCATCGGCGCGCATGGCCGAGACGTCGTAGCTGCCCCGGTGCGTGACGCCGGCGGCGGCGAGCCGCTCCAGCAGCGCCTCGAAATCGGCGGCGGCGTCAGCGCTGCGGACCACAGGCTCCGACCGCTTGAATACCGTCCAAAGGGTAAAGAACTGCTCGGCTGATTCTTCGGTTTTAGTGACAGATTCGGCAGAAGTGTGGCTCATGGTTACCAGTTTGCCCCTTCCCTGCCCCCAAGACGAAACCGAACAGTTCTACAACTCGTAGAAGTGAGCAAAGTCACATTTTGCCGTGCGGCACGCCGCGATGGACCGCTTATCAGGGGCGGCGCATGCGAAGGAACACCAGCCCCGCGGCGGCACCCACGCCAACCAGCCCGGCGCCCAACCAGACCATGGCGCCGGGCATGTCCCGCAGCGGCCCAACGGAGGACACCGGCCGTCCCGGGCCTGCCTGCTCGCCGGCCGCCTGCGGCATCCGCGTGGGCTGGGAGTTCCTGGCATTGATGGACAGAGCTGTGGGCAGCGGAGAGGCCGTGGCTCCTTGCGCACCGGGTCCCTCGGAGCCGACCCCGAGGGTACCGGGCAGGAAATTTCCCTCAGCACCGGCACCCGGCGCAGCGGACTGTTCGGCGGGCACCGGGGCGGCCACTCCCTGACCGGCTCCGGGGGCGGCTCCCCCGGCCGGCGCGGCAACTGCCGGCAACTGGCTTGTAACGCCTGCGGCCGGAGCTGCTCCTGCCGCAGGCGCAGCACCGGGCGTGGAGGCCGTGCCGGGACCAAATGGTGCGGCGGGCGTCCCGGGCCGGGCGGCCGAGGGCGACGCGGTTGGCGCCGCAGCAGACGTGGTTTGCGGGCCGGGAGCCAGCGGCGTCCCCGAGGTCGCCGGAGCTGTAGGCGCCGGGGCCCAGTCCCCGGACGGGGAAACGGTGATCGCCGGAAGCAAGGCGCCGGGCAACGCAGGGAGTGCGGACGGCGTGCCTATTGCCGGGGTGCCGGGCGCGGGTCCTGCCGGGTTCTGCCCCTCGTTTCCCTGCGGGGCGGACCCACCGTTCCCGGCCGCGCCGGCCGTCGCGGCAGCGGTTTGCCGGGCAGCGATGGACAGCCCGAAGGCCGCACCAGTGGCGGCCGGGGCTGCGGGGTCCTGCGGAGGGGGGACTGCGTCGTCTGCCAGGGACGCCTGGACGCCGGTGGAAAGAACCAGTACCGCTCCGACGGCCGCTGCTGCGGTGCCTCGCCGGATTCCCCCATGGATACCGGTCCGGGACATTGAAAGCTCGGACCTGTGTTGAACCATAGTTATCGACCCTAACCAGAACGATTGGCCGATTGGAAACCGGACAGCACGGCCGGAGGTGTTCCGCGGACAGCAGTCCAGCAGCGGAAACCGCCCTGACCAGCAGCGACGCTCAGGTGAGGGTCAGCAGGCCGATTTGCTCGCGTGTGTCGGCCACCACAGCGGCAAGGCCGTTCCCTGCCACCCAGCCGCCCACGACGGCCAGTCCGCCCGCGGCAGTGCACGCCTGGCGGATTTGCGCCGCCCGTGCCCGGTGCCCCACGGCGGCGAACGGCAGGGCCCCGCGCCAGCGGACCACGTCCCAGCCCCGCACGTCCTCCCCGGAGATCCGGACGCCCAACAGGGCCGAGGCATCGCGGAGGGCGGCGGTAAACAGCTCATCCTCGGTTTCGGGACCGGAGGGCTGCGCCGAAGCACCGTCCACGCGGCCATAGGAAAGACGGAGCACATGGCGTCCCGGGCCGGCAGCGGCTGCCAGCCAGTCCCATTTGCCGGTGGCGTGCGTCAGCGCCTTGGCTTGGACGCCCGGTGTCTGCGGCGCCACCAGGATTCCCGTTCCGCGGGGGCGCCGGTCCAGCTCCGGTTTGTCCAGGACCAGCGTGACCAGTTTGACGTCGGGCCCCGCCGCCGGTTTCTTTCCGGCGACCGCGGGGACCGCCTGTTCCAGCAGTCCGACGGCGGCAGGTCCCTCTACCGCGACGACCAGCAGGGTGCCATGGAAGGTTGTCCCCGCGCCCTGCACATGCCAACCGGCCGGGGAGCGGGAAATTGTTGTGGCGGGGGTGCCCGGCAGGAGGGTCACTCCCCGGCCCCGGAGGTCCGCCACCAGGGCGTCCACCAGGGTGTGCATTCCGCGGTTGAGGCCTGCGACGGCGGACCCAGCCTTGGCGGGTTGGGCCCCCGGGGCTTTGCCGGGCGTTCCTGCGCCACGCCGCTGCGCCGAAACCGCGGCAGCGAGGGAACCATGCCTGCGCAGCCCGGCACGCAGCCCGGGGGCCACCATGTCGACGTCGAGCAGGCCGGGATCAGCGGAGTGGACCCCGCCCACCACCGGTGAGACCAGCCGTTCCAGCACCCGCGAACCCATCCGGGTCCGGACCAGGGAGGAGACGCTGGTGACGCCGGCTCCGGCACCCACAGAGGCCGGCAGCAGCCGGTCCAGGGAGGCGCGGAGTGAGCCCAGGATACCCAGCGTCCTGCGGACCTCGGGGTCCCAGGGGTTGGCGGGGATGCCCAGTACGCCGGCGCGGGGCAGCTCGCGGGGCCCGTCCGGAAGCTGCACCCAGGCACCTCCGGGACGTGGGGGAACAATTTCCCCGCCGAGCCCGAGTTCGGCGCAGAGCCGGGCTACGGCGTCGGACCTGGTGGCGAACGACTCGGCGCCGCTGTCCAAGGTGAGCCCGGCGACGGTATGGCTGCCCACGCACCCGCCCCACGCCGTGCCCGCCTCGAGGACGGTCACCTCATAACCGGCCGCGGCGAGTTCCCGGGCGGAGAGCAGTCCGGAGATCCCGCCGCCCACCACCAGCGCCCTGCCGGGCTTCGCCGGCGAGCTGCCCATGGCTTACTCCGGCGCGATGGAGTGGATGAGCTCCACCACCCGCGTCAGGACGTCCGGGTCCGTTTCGGGCGGAACGCCGTGTCCCAGGTTCAGGACGTGGCCGGGCGCGGCGGAACCGGCGGCAATGACGTCACGGACGTGCGCTTCGAGGATGTCCCAGGGGGCTGCCAGGAGCGCGGGGTCGATGTTCCCCTGCAGCGGCACGGTTCCGCCCAACCGGCGGTTTGCCTCGTCCAGGGGCAGCCTGTAGTCGACGCCCACCACGTCCACGCCCACGTCGCGCATGGCCACGAGCAGTTCCGACGTGCCGGTACCGAAGTGGATGAGCGGGGCACCAAGGTGCCGGACGTGGTCCAGGGCGCGGGCCGACGCCGGCGCAACGTATTTGGTGTAGTCGGCAAGTCCCAGCGAGCCGGCCCAGGAGTCGAAGAGCTGCGCGGCGGAGGCGCCGGCCTCCAGTTGGGCCTGCAGGAACATGCCGGAGGCGTCGGCGGCCCAGTTGGCCAGCGCCGTCCAGGTCTCCGGGTCCGCGTGCATCATGGTCCGGGGCCCGAGGTGATCACGGGACGGCTTGCCTTCCACCATGTAGGCCGCCAGGGTGAACGGCGCACCGGCGAACCCGATGAGTGGGGTCTTTCCCAGTTCCGCCACCGTCAGCCGGACCGCTTCGCGGATGGGCTCCAGGGCTTCCCACGTGAGCTGCGGCAGGGCGGCGACATCGGCCGCCGTGCGTACGGGCTTGTCCAGGACGGGCCCTACCCCCGGGACGATGTCGACGCCCACCCCGGCAAGCTTCAGGGGAATGACAATGTCCGAAAAGAAGATTCCAGCATCCACGTCATGCCGGCGGACGGGCTGCAGCGTGATCTCGGAGGCCAGCTCCGGCCGGAGGCAGGAGTCAAGCATGGCGATGCCCTCGCGGACCTTCAGGTACTCCGGCAGTGACCGGCCCGCCTGCCGCATGAACCAGACAGGGCGGCGGGACGGCTTGCCCCCTCGGTAGGCCGTGATCAGCGGTGAGTCTGCGGTACGGCCGTCCATCAGTGGATGGTCTGCGGCGAGGGCGCCGGCAGCGGAGACGGCAGGGCTAGGAGTCATGCTTTTGATTGTGCCGAAAAAGAGCTGCAAAAGATAACGACAACCTGTCGCCTTCTGGCCCTGCTTCGGGAAGGTGGCGCGAATCACTTCGGGCTGTGGCGACAATCCTGTCCGGGGATTGTTCTACCGGGCAACGAAAAAGCTATGATTGGTCTGCTGTGGTTCTTTTCTCATTGGTGGCTACACACGCCGACATCGATCTTGAAACCGTTGCTCAGCTGAGCAACGGTTCTTCCGGGATTGCCGCATCCGCGCTCACCGAATCGCCCGCCGTGGCCGGAGCGGTGGTTCTCGCCACCTGCAACCGCTACGAGATCTACGGCGAGGCCCCCCACCCGGACGACGTCGAAGCCGCCCGCGCTGCCCTGGTCTCCAGGATCAGCGAGGCCAGCGGGCTGGCCGAATCCCTCGTCTCGCGTTCCTTCAACACGCGCACCGGACCCGAGGTGACCCAGCACTTGTTTGCCGTCAGCGCGGGGCTGGACTCCGCCGTCGTCGGCGAACGGGAAATCGCCGGCCAGGTCCGACGGGCACTGATCACCGCCCAGCATGACGGCACTGCCAGCGCGGGACTAGTCCGGCTGTTCCAGGCGGCGTCGAAGACCGCCAAGGATGTGGGTGCGCAGACGGCCCTCGGTTCCCGGGGGCTTTCGATCGTGTCCGTGGCATTGGACCTCGCCACCGATCTTTCCGAAAGCCCCGACTGGTCGGCCAAGAAGGTTGTCCTCTTCGGGACCGGTGCCTACGCCGGTGCCACCATGGCCCTGCTGCGGGAACGCGGCTGTACGGACATCTCCGTCTACTCTTCCTCCGGCCGGGCCGAAGGATTCGTGGCCTCGCGCGGAGGTGTGGCCCTCGATGCTGATTCGCTGCGGCCTGCTGTTGCCGCCGCCGATGTAATGATCGGCTGCAGCGGGTCGGATACGCGGGTTGAGGCCGATGAGCTGGCCCAGGTCCGCGCCGGTTCACCGCAACCCCTGATTGCCATCGACCTTGCCCTCACGCATGACTTCGACCCCGCGGTCGGCGAGCTGGACGGCGTGGAACTGCTGACCCTGGAGTCCGTCCGCCTGGCCGCCCCGCAGGAACAGGCGGAATCGCTGGCGCAGGCCAGCGGCATCGTCAAGGGCGCTGCCAAGGCATTCGAGCAGGAACGGGAAGCCCGCTCCGTCGATTCAGCCATCGTTGCCCTGCGGCGCCACACCATGAACGTCCTGGACGCGGAGATGGAAAAGGTCCGCGCCCGCCACGGCTGCACCGCCGCAGCCGAAGAGGTGGAATTCGCCCTCCGCCGCATGGTCAAGCAGTTGCTGCACGTCCCCACCGTCCGGGCCCGCGAACTCGCCGCAAATGGTCAGCAGGACGACTACGTTGCGGCCCTGGAGGCCCTGTACGGCATCACGGTGGAACAGCCGGCTGCCCCGGCCCCGCCTGCAGTGGTTGAGGCCGAGTGCCCTGTGGACCACAACGGCCGCGAAACCGCCTGACCCCATTTGCTCTATCAGATATGGCTCCTAAACCAACGGTTTAGGAGCCATATCTGATAGAGCAACCGTTTAGTAGACGGGCTTACCGGGTTCCACGTCCCGCACCCAGGCCAGGATCCCGCCGTCGAGATGGCTGACGCGCTGATACCCGGCCTCCCGCGCCGCCGCCAGGACATTGGCGGACCGAGTTCCGGCCTTGCAGTGGAACACGATGTCACGGTCCTGCGGCAGTTCGTCCCACGCCTCGCCGGCCAGGATCCGTCCCTGCGGGATCAGCTTGGCCCCGTCAATCCGGACGATGTCATACTCCCCCGCCTCGCGGACGTCCACCAGCTCGAAGTCCTTGAGCCCGGCTTTCCGCGAGGCCAGCATGGTGGCGAGCTGCGTGGCGGTGACAGTGTGTTCGGTGTCCGCCTGGGATGCCGGGGCGATCCCGCAGAACGCCTCGTAGTCCGTGAGTTCGGTGATGGGCTGGGCTGCAGGGTCCTTGGACACCCGGATCTCGCGCCAGCTGCCGCCCAGGGCGTCAAAGAGGGCAACCCGCCCCAGCAGGGAACGCCCGACGCCGGTGATCAGCTTCACTGCCTCCGTCACCATCAGCGATCCCACGGCGGCGCACAGCATGCCGAACACGCCGCCTTCCCCACACGAGGGTACTGAGCCGGCCGGCGGAGCCTCGGGGTAGAGGTCGCGGTAGGTGGGTCCGTGCTTTTCCCAGAACACGCTGACCTGGCCGTCAAAACGGAAGATGGAACCCCATACGTAGGGTTTGCCCAGGATGGCGGCGGCATCGTTGACCAGGTACCGCGTGGCGAAGTTGTCGGCGCCGTCCAGGATGAGGTCGTATCCGCTGAACAGCTCCAGGGCGTTCGTGGAGTCCAAACGGACGTTGTGCAGCCGCACGTCCACCAGCGGATTCAGCTCAGCGATGGCATCGCGCGCCGACTCCGTCTTGGGCCGCCCTACGTCGCTCACCCCATGGATCACCTGGCGCTGCAGGTTGCTCAGGTCCACCACGTCGTCGTCGATGATTCCAATCGTGCCCACACCGGCCGCGGCCAGATACAGCAGGGCCGGCGCGCCGAGGCCGCCGGCGCCGATCACCAGCACCCTGGCGTTCTTGAGCCGCCGCTGCCCCAGGGCACCGATCTCGGGAATGATGATGTGCCGCGAGTACCGTTCCACCTCGGCCGGGCTCAGGCCGGCAGCCGGTTCCACCAGCGGATCCAGGGAAACGGTTGACACATTTGCGGTGAAAGACGAAGCCATACTTCAATGTATGCCCCGGGATACCGCCGGGTCATATTACCCCGCAGTAAAGTGAAGGTAACTGCAATGGAAAGAAGGACAACTGTGGTCCCTGAAGCACGGGCTGACCGCCCGCCCGCGGCCGAACCGCAGGCTCCCTCCCGTCCCCCAGGCCAGCGTTCCGCCCGGATGCCCCGGGATGAACGGCGGGCGCAGCTCCTCGCTGCGGCCCAGGAGGTATTCGTGGCCAACGGCTACCACGGTGCGGCCATGGATGAGATTGCGGAAACCGCGCACGTCAGCAAGCCGGTGCTGTACCAGCATTTTCCATCCAAGCGCGATCTTTACCTCGCACTGCTGGAAAGCCATCTGACATCCCTGACCGAACTGATGCTGGGGGCGCTGAACTCCACCACGGACAACGACGAACGTGTCCAGGCCGTGATGCGTGCCTACTTCCACTTCATCGCCAGCGACGACCAGGCGCACCGGCTGGTGTTCGAATCGGACCTGATCAACGACCCCGACGTCAGCTCGCGGCTGGAGACCTTCAACAGAACCTTCGCCGACGCCATTGCGCGGGTGATCGCCGAGGACACCAAGCTCCCCCACCTGGAGGCGGAGCTCCTGGGCCGCGGCCTGGCCGGGATGGCGCAGGTCAGCGCCCGTTACTGGCTCGAAACGGACGGCAACCTGGACCTCGATGTGGCCAGCGACCTCATCTACCGTTTAGCTTGGCGCGGAATCTCTCGCTTCCCCAAAGAGTCCTAGACTACAAATAAGACATCATCGACGAACTTCACAGGCTGGGAGGCCCCCTTGGAAATTAAGATCGGCGTACAGAACGTTGGCCGCGAAATCGTGCTGGAATCGACGCAGGATGCCGAAACCGTGGCCAAGGTTGTGGGCCAGGCCATCAACGAGGGCGGCGAGCTGCGCCTGAAGGATGACAAGGGCCGCCTGATCATCGTTCCGGGCAACGCCCTGGCGTACGTGGAGATCGGCGCCGAAGAGGTCCGTCGCGTGGGCTTCGGCCAGTTCTAGTTCCGCCGGGTTCCACCCAGTTCGCAAGGGAGATCCATGCTTTCGCTGACCATCGTGGTGCTGGCCACCGTTGCCGCCGGATTCATCGTCTGGGCCAGTGACAAGCGGCATGCCAAGTACGGCGCAGCCCTGCCGGCAGGGATCGCCGCGGGTGTTGCTGCTTTGGCCTGGATCATCCTGATCACGGCCGGCTTCGGCTACCTGCCCGGCCTGACCTGGCTTCCGTGGGTCCTGCCCATGGTCCTCGGCACGGCTGCTGCGATTGCCGCCGTCGTTTACCTGGGACGGACCCGTGCGCGCCACGACACGGAGCGGCTGACGGCCATCCTGCGGCGCTGACACCGTCCGCATCGCGGCTGCCAACGGCAGATACAGCTGTGGCCACCACCCATTCCGGGTGGTGGCCACAGCTGTATCTCAACGGGTCAGAGGAACTCCGCCCGGCCCTCCATGGCCGATGACGCCAGGGCGTGCTCACGGCGCGGGATACGGCCTGCCGCGCGGGCCATCCTGCCGGCGATCACCGCATGCTTGAACGCCTCGCCCATGAGCGCCGGGTTCTGCGCGCGGGTCACGGCCGTGGCCAGCAGCACGGCGTCACAGCCAAGCTCCATGGCCAGCGCGGCATCCGACGCCGTGCCAATGCCCGCGTCAAGGACCACGGGAACCGAGGCGCGGGACACTATGAGCTCGATGTTGTGGGGGTTCAGGATCCCCAGCCCGGTTCCGATGGGCGCACCCAGCGGCATGACGGCGGTGGCGCCCAAATTCTCGAGCCGCAAGGCCAGCACGGGATCGTCATTGGTGTAGGCGAATACTTTGAAGCCACGGTTGACCAACTGTTCCGTGGCCTCCACCAGTTCAACGGCGTCCGGCAGGAGGGTCTGTTCGTCGGCGATGACCTCCAGCTTCACCCAGTCGGTCTCCAGGGCCTCGCGGGCCAGCTCCGCGGTGAGTACGGCGTCCCGTGCGGTAAAGCAGCCGGCGGTGTTGGGCAGCACGCGGATGCCGTGGTCCACCAGCAGCTGGAACAGTGAGCCGGTCTCAGCCGTGGAGTAGCGGCGCATGGCCACGGTGGTCAGGGCAGTACCGGAGGCCAAAAGCGCAGCGCCCAGGCCGTCCAGGCTCGGCGCTCCGCCGGTGCCCATAATGAGCCGGGATCCCAGTGCGACGCCGTCGATCACCAATGCGTCGCCGGGACGGGCGTTTCCGGCGGGGTTGATGGTGCTGGTTTCGGTCATGGTGTCAGCCTCCCTGTACTGCAGTGACGAGTTCGATGTCGTCGCCGTCGGCGAGCGCCGTGGCGAACCATTGGCTGCGCGGCACCACCTGGGCGTTGTGCGCGACGGCGACGCCCAGTTTCCGGCCGTCCGTCGCCTGGCCGTCGCTGGCCAGTGGGCGGCCGGTGACCTGGGTGACGAGGGTGGTGATGGAGGCGCCGTCGGCCACGGTGTGGGGGTTTCCGTTGAGGGTGATGTTCACGCTGTCTCCTTGATGTGGGTGCTGTGACCGGCAATTGGTGGCCTGGAGAACCTGTCTGGGCTGAAGTGCGACCAGCGGGGGTCGGCCTTTCCATCCAGCAGTTCCGTGCAAATGGCCGCTGCTGCGGGGGTGAGCAGGACGCCATGCCGGAAGAACCCGGTGGCGATAATGAGCCCGGACACTGTTGCAGAGGGCCCTCCGTCCGGTGAACCCGGGTCTACCGGAACCCTGCCCAGCAGCGGTGCGTTGTCCGGCGTTCCAGGGCGGGCGCGGGCAGTGCATTCCAGGAGTTCGAGTTCCGCGACGGCGGGCACCAGCGCCTGCGCGTCCCGAAGCAGCTGGTAGACGCCGCCAGCGCTGACGGCGTCGGACAGGGCGTCCTCCCGCTGCGTTGCCCCGATCACCACGGTGCCGTCCTGCCGCGGAACGATATACACGGGGATGCCATGGACCATGCCACGCACCGTCGAGGTCACCAGGGGCTGGAGGTGCCGGGGAACGGCAAGGCGGAGAATGTCCCCGTGCACGCGCCTCAGCGGAAGGTGGAGGCCCCCGGGCAGGTCCTCCAGTGCCCCCGCCTGCAGGCCGTTGGCTACCACCGTTTCCCCGGCCAAGACCGCGCCGCCGCCGGCAAGGCGGGCGCCAACCACCTTTCCGCCTTCCCACAGCAGTCCGGCGGCCCGCTCCGGCACGGCAAACCCGTCCACAGCCCCGGCTGCGGCCAGTCCGGGCGACGCGGAAGCCCCGGCCGCGAGGGCCAGCCGCAAGGCTGCCACCAGGCGGCGGGGATCCACCTGATGGTCGGCGGGTGTGTCAAGGGCACAGGCGATGGCCGGGCTGAGGAGGGGTTCGCGGCGGCGGGCCTCCCGCACGGTCAAGGGTTCCACGTCCAGGCCGTTGGCCTGCTGGACGGCGCGGAGGTCCATGAGCGCGCGCCGGTCGGCGGCGTCGGCACCCACGGCGAGCGTCGGCGTCGTTAGATATCCGCAATCCGCACCCGTTGCGGCGGCGACCCCTGCGGCAAAAGCCGGCCAGCGTGATGATGATTCGAGCATGAGTTCCAGGAGCTGTTCCTCCTGGTAATGCAGTTCGCTGACCGGGGCCAGCATGCCTGCGGCAGCCCAGCTGGCACCGGCACCGGGCGCATCGTCGATGAGGACCACGGAGCGTCCGGACCGCTGCACCTCCCAGGCGATGCCGTGCCCCACCACTCCCCCGCCGATGACTGCCACGTCGGCACGGATAGCGGAAGGGGTGGGAGCACCGGGCCCGGTGGGGTCTTTGGTGGGGGTGCGCATATGGGTTCCTTCCCTACGCCGGCATTAACCGGATCAGGTCAAGCGGTCGGCTCTGACGCCCTCTCAGCCCGGCGCTTTGTGACAGCTGCCGCGGGCTCCCGCAGTACCTGCCCAGTTTAGAGGAACTAGGCTTGCAGGCATGAATGCGACCACCCCTTCATTTCCCGCAGGTACCCATGCGCCGGCTGCCGGCGCCGCCACCGCTGAAGTCGTCAATGCGCGGAACAACGATGCCCTGAAGGCAGCGCGCCTGTACCTCTGCACCGATGCACGGAAGGAGCGCGGCGACTTTGCCGAGTTCGTGGACGCGGCGTTCGCCGGTGGCGTGGACATCATCCAGCTGCGCGACAAGGGCATCGAGGCGGCGGAGGAACTTGATCTCCTGGCCGCACTGAAGGAAACCGCGGTGCGGCACGGCAGGTTGTGGGCCGTGAATGACCGCGCCGACATCGCCGTACTGTCCGGCGCACCGGTGTTCCACATCGGCCAGAAGGACCTTCCGCTGGCCGCTGCCCGCACGTTGGTCAACGGCAACGCCGCCATCGGGCTCTCCAGCCACACGCTTGAACAGGTGGACGCCGCACTGGCGGCAACCGCAGGCCCCTCGGGCCTGGACTACTTCTGCGTGGGTCCGGTCTGGGCCACGCCCACCAAGCCGGGCAGGACGGCCGTGGGCCTCGAACTGGTGAAGTACGCCGCTGAGGCTTCCCGGCAGGCGGCAGATCCAGTGCCCTGGTTTGCCATAGGTGGTATCGACCACGGCAACGTCCATCAGGTGGCGGAGGCCGGCGCGCGCAGGATCGTGGTGGTCCGCGCCATCACCGGGGCCCCGGACCCTGCCGCCGCTGCTGCCTCCCTCCTCGACGCGCTGGACGCCGCCGCATCCTGAGCCTGCTTAATCCCAGGACTTGGGGATACGCTGATTTTTGTGTCACATCATCGGCTGGCCCCAAACGTCCACGACCATCGGAACGCCTTGGAAGAGGCGTTGGGCCTGCTGCGGACTGAGCTTGAACTTCCGGGCCCCTATCCGGCCGACGCCGTGGAGGACGCCCGGGCTGCCGTGGCCACGCTGAAGCTGCCCTCCTACGACCTGACCGCCGTCGAGTTCGTGACCATCGATCCGGCGTCCTCCACGGACCTGGACCAGGCCGTCTTTATCGAACTGGACGGGGACGGCTACCGCGTGATGTACGCGATCGCGGACGTTCCGGCATTTGTGGCACCTGGAGGTCCGCTGGACGCGGAGACGCGGCGCCGCGGGCAAACCTTTTACGCTCCGGACGGCAGGATCCCGCTGCACCCTGAGGTCATCAGCGAAGGGGCAGGCAGCCTGCTGCCCGGACAGGAATGTTCGGCGTTCGTCTGGGACTTCACGCTCGACAGCGACGCGTCGGTGCTGACAATGGGCGTGCGGCGGGCGCGGGTGCGCAGCCGTGACAAGCTCAGCTACAAGGGTGCCCAGGCAGACCTCGACGCCGGCACCGCCTCCCCCGTGCTGCATTTGCTCCGTGAGGTGGGCCTGAAGCGGGTGGCGCTGGAGCGGGCCCGTGAAGGCGCCAGCCTGAACATGCCGGAGCAGGAGATCGTCCAAATGCCCGACGGCGGTTACCGGATCGACGCGGTTCCGCAGCTTCCGGTGGAGGACTGGAACGCGCAGATTTCCCTCATGACCGGAATGGCGGCCGCGCAGCTCATGCTGGAAGGCAAGGTAGGCATCCTGCGCACCATGCCTGCCCCGGATGAACGGTCGTTAAAACATTTCCGCCTGCAGACCGAGGTCCTGGGCAGGCCCTGGGACGGGGAGGTCAGCTACGGTGAGTACCTGCGGTCCCTTGACCCCACCGACCCGCGCCAGCTGGCGATCATGCACTCTGCCGGCATGCTCTTCCGCGGCGCCTCCTATACGGCCTTCGACGGGACCGTACCGGAAGACGGCATCCAGTCCGCCATCGGCGCCGCCTACGCCCACACCACTGCACCGCTGCGCCGCCTGGTGGACAGGTTCGTCCTCGTCATCTGCGAAGCCCTGTGCAACGGCGGCGATGTTCCAGAGTGGGCACGGGAGGCCCTTCCGCTGCTGCCCGGCATCATGGCCGGTTCGGACCAGCTGGCGTCGCGCATGGAGCGCCTTGCCCTTGACACGGTGGAGGCGGCCCTGCTGCTGAACCACATTGGGCAGGAGTTCGACGCGATCGTCATTTCCGGGTCCAGGCCGCAGAATGGCAACGGCAATGGCAACGGCAAGAACGGGAACGGGAACGGAAAGAACGGCAACGGGAGTTCCGGCATCATCCAGATCGCCGAACCGGCGGTGACCGCCCGCTGCGCCGGCGAACTGGAATCCGGAACCAAGGTCCGTGTGCGGCTGGTTTCATCGGACATCACCACCCGCCAGATCCACTTCGAACTCGTCTCCTGAATCCCGGCACGCGCCCCCCATGGGCCTAAAACCGTGTTTCGTGACCCTTGCCGCTAGACTGGAGGGGTAGAACTGGATGCCCGGTCGTTGATTTCCTCCCATTGAAACCAACAAGCCCGCCCCTACGCGATCTTGAGATTTGCCCGCTGGTCCCCAGTGCCAGCATTAGATAGCCCGCGATCGGCTTCCACTGGAATCGCTTGCGCGCCCGAGCGTGCTCCGGAGCGGCCAGCCCTGGCCGGACCGTTGAGCAGGCAGCGCCATTGCCTAAATGAATAAGGAAACTCCCCTGTGAGTGAATTACATACCCACCAGCTTCTGAGCGATGCGTCCGGCACGGAAACCATTGAGCCGGAAGAAACCATCATCTCGGACGAGACGCCGCACGAGATCGCCGAGAAGTCCTTTGCCGACTACAACGTCCGCGAAGACATCGTCGAATCCCTGGCCGATGCCGGGATCACCCACCCGTTCCCCATCCAGGCCATGACCCTGCCCGTTGCCCTGGCAGGCCACGACATCATCGGCCAGGCCAAGACCGGCACCGGCAAGACCCTCGGCTTCGGGATTCCGGCCCTCCAGCGCGTCGTGGGGCAGGACGACCCCGGCTACGCAAAGCTGGCAGTCCCGGGCGCCCCGCAGGCCCTGGTCATCGTTCCCACCCGAGAACTGGCTGTGCAGGTGGCCAACGACCTCCAGACGGCCTCGCGCAAGCGCAACGCCAGGATCACCACCATCTACGGTGGCCGCGCCTACGAGCCCCAGGTTGAAGCACTCCAGCAGGGCGTCGAAGTAGTGGTGGGCACCCCCGGGCGCCTGATCGACCTATACAAACAGAAGCACTTGAGCCTGAAGAACGTGAAGCTCGTGGTGCTCGACGAAGCCGACGAAATGCTGGACCTTGGCTTCCTACCGGACGTTGAGACCCTCATCGCCGGAACCCCGGCCGTTCGCCAGACGCTGCTGTTCTCGGCAACGATGCCCGGCCCCGTCATCGCGATGGCGCGCCGCTACATGACCCAGCCCACCCACATCCGGGCAGCTGATCCGGATGATGAAGGCCTCACCAAGCGGGACATCCGCCAGCTCATCTACCGTGCACACAGCATGGACAAGACCGAGGTGGTGGCACGCATCCTGCAGGCCCGGGGGCGCGGCCGGACCATCATCTTCACCAAGACCAAGCGCACCGCCGCCAAGGTGGCCGAGGAACTGGTGGACCGCGGGTTCGCGGCCGCCGCCATCCATGGCGACCTGGGCCAGGGCGCCCGCGAGCAGGCGCTCCGGGCGTTCCGAAACAACAAGGTGGATGTGCTGGTGGCAACGGACGTCGCTGCCCGCGGCATCGACGTGGACGATGTCACCCACGTGATCAACTACCAGTGCGTCGAGGACGAAAAGATCTACCTGCACCGGGTGGGCCGCACCGGCCGCGCCGGCAACAAGGGCACTGCTGTCACGTTCGTCGACTGGGACGACATGCCGCGCTGGGCGCTGATCAACAAAGCCTTGGGCCTGAGCGTCCCCGAACCTGTGGAAACTTACTCCTCCTCGCCGCACCTCTATAGTGACCTTGACATCCCCGAGGGCACCAAGGGCCGCTTGCCCCGCGACAAGCGGACCCTCGCCGGCGTCGACGCAGAGGTGCTTGAGGACCTCGGTGAAACCGGCAAGAAGAACAGCCGGGGCAGCCGCGACTCGGGCCGCTCCCGTGAGCGCGACGGCCGGGGACGCGGCAAGGCCGACGCCGGCAAGGGCGGCGGCCGCGAAGGTGGCCGCAGCGGTGACGCAGCGGCACGCTCAGGTGAGCGCCGCCGTCGTCCCTCAACGACGGAAGCTGCACCTGCCGCTGAAGCTGCCGCCCCCGCAACCGACGGCGAAAAGCCCAACCGCGCCCGCCGGACCCGCACGCGCACCCGCCGCCGCAACGGCGAAGTAGTGGCCGGCGCGGACAACGGCAGCCAGCCTGGCACCTCCGAGGCCTAACTGCCCTGATGACTGACACTGTTTGGGCGCCGGACGGCAGCAGCCTGGTGGTGCACGCGGACAACGCGGCGTACCTCCCCACGCTGCCGGACGGCGCCTTCACACTGATATACGTGGACCCGCCCTTCAACACGGGCCGGCCCCAGCAGCGCCAGGAAACCCGGATGGTGGCCAACGCCGGCGGCAGTGGTGACCGGGTGGGCTTCAAGGGCCGCTCCTACGACACCATCAAGGGCGCCCTGCACCGCTACGACGACGCGTTCAGCGACTACTGGTCGTTCCTGGAGCCCCGGCTCGTGGAGGCCTGGCGGCTGCTGGCCGACGACGGGACCCTGTACCTGCACCTTGACTACCGCGAGGTGCACTACGCCAAGGTGATGCTGGATGCGATCTTTGGCCGGGAATGCTTCCTTAACGAGATCATCTGGGCCTACGACTACGGCGCCCGGGCTAAGAACCGGTGGCCCACCAAGCACGACAACATCTTGGTGTACGTCAAGAATCCTGCGAAATACCACTTCGACAGCGCCGAGGTGGACCGTGAACCCTATATGGCGCCGGGCCTGGTGACCCCCGCCAAGAGGGAACTGGGCAAGCTGCCCACCGACGTCTGGTGGCACACCATCGTCTCGCCCACCGGCAAGGAAAAGACCGGCTACCCCACGCAAAAGCCGGAGGGCCTGGTCCGCCGCGTGGTGGCCGCGTCATCCCGCCCCGGCGACTGGTGCCTGGACTTCTTTGCCGGCTCCGGCACCCTCGGGGCAGTGGCCGCCAAGCTTGGCCGGAAATTCGTATGCGTGGACCAGAACCAGCCGGCCATCGACATCATGGCCAAGCGGCTGGGTGCGCACGCCGCCTTCACAGCGTTCCAGCCCAACTAGGGACGGACCACCGCGGCTCCCGTGCCCAGTTCCTCAATGCGCGCCAGCATGTCCGGTGCAGTGAGGTTCTCCCCCAGCAAGTTAGGCTTCCCCGTGCCGTGGTAATCGGAGGAGCCTGTGATGAGCAGGCCGTGCCGGGCCGCCAGTTTCCGCAGGAAGTCGCGGCCCTCTTCCGGGTTGTCCCGGTGGTCGATCTCCAGGCCGGCCAGGCCGGCGTCGATCATGTCGCGGTAGGTGCGCTCCCCCACGATCCGTCCCCGTGCGGACGCCACGGGGTGCGCGAACACGGGCACGCCGCCGGCGGCACGGACAAGCTCGACGGCGGTGGCAGGGTCCGGAGCGTAGTGCGGGATGAAATAGCGCGAGCGGGAGGTCAGGATGGACGCGAACGCCTCGGAGCGGTCCTCCACCACGCCCGCCGCCACCAAGGCATCGGCGATGTGCGGCCGGCCGAGGGTGGCGCCGGGCGCCACATGGTGGATCACGTCATCCCACGTGAGCGGATAGTCCTCGGCCAGGATGGTGACCATCCGTTCAGCCCGGGTCAGGCGCGAATCCTTGGCCTTGGTGATCTCCTCCAGGAGGCCCGGATGCGTGGGGTCGTGCAGGTAGCTCAGGAGGTGGACGCTGATGCCTTCCTCCGTGCGGCACGAGACCTCCATGCCCGGCACCAGGGCCACACCGTAAGTTGCAGCGGCATCGGCTGCTTCCGTCCAGCCCGCCGTCGAATCGTGGTCGGTCAGGGCCACCACATCCAGCCCGGCACGGGCAGCCGAGGCCATGACATCGGCCGGCGCCTCGGTGCCGTCGGAGACGTTGGAGTGGGCATGCAGGTCAATCCTCACTTATCCAGCCTAGTGGACCATGGCAGGGAGACCGGGGAGGCCTGTTCGCGTAGCCGGGACGCTGGTGAGACGATGGTGCCGTGAACGATGCCGAAAACACCCAAAACTCTGCTTCCCAGCCGCTGGAGGACCGCGTCAACAACCGTTCCCAGCGGCCCAGTTCCAACGCATTCAAGGCCTTCATGGCCAGCAACTGGGCGCCGTCCAGCCAGGACCTTCCCCAGCGCGACGACGTCGCCGGTTACGCCGCAACCCGGCGCAAGGCGATTTCAACCCGGTTCAAGGGCGAGCGCCTGGTCATTCCGGCCGGCCCGCTGAAGGTCCGCTCCAACGACTGCGACTACCGTTTCCGGCCCCACTCCGGCTTCGCGCACCTGACCGGGCTCGGCCTGGACCACGAACCCGACGCCGTCCTGATCCTGGAACCGGTGGACGAGGGAACGGGCGACGACGGCGGGAACCACCGGGCCACGCTTTACTTCCGGCCGCTGGCCGGCAGGGATACGGAACAGTTCTACGCGGACTCCCGCGCCGGCGAGTTCTGGATTGGGGCCCGCCCCACCCTGGAGGAGTTCGAAGCCCGGCTGGGACTGGCCACAGCGCATATTGACCAGCTGGAAACAGCCATCACCAAGGACGTGGGAGCTCCGGAGATCGGCGGCATCTCCATCCGCCTGGTCCGCAAGGTCGACGACAACATCGACGCACTGGTGGACACGGCCCGGTACAACACCGCCAGGGACCCCGAGAACCTGGACCTTGGCGAGCTCGACGCCCTGGATGAGAAGCTCAGCGAAGCCCTCTCCGAACTGCGCCTGCTCAAGGACGACTGGGAAATCGAGCAGATGAAGATCGCGGTGTCGGCCACCGTGGAGGGATTCGAAGAGGTAGTCAAGGCCCTGCCGCGGGCCCTTACCCACGCCCGCGGCGAACGCGTCGTGGAGGGGGCGTTCTTCGCCCGCGCACGCGAGGTGGGCAACGAACTTGGCTACGACACCATAGCGGCTTCCGGAAACAACGCCACCGTGCTGCACTGGACCCGCAACACCGGCAAAATCCATGCCGGTGAACTCCTGCTCCTTGACGCCGGCGTCGAGGCCGACTCCCTGTACACGGCGGACATCACCCGGACGCTTCCGGCCAGCGGCACCTTCAGCGACATCCAGCGCAAGGTGTACCAGGCAGTCCTCGACGCCGCCGACGCCGGATTCGCGGCGGCCCAGCCCGGAACCAAGTTCCGCGACATCCATACCGCAGCCACCACCGTACTGGCTGAGCGCCTGGCCGAATGGGGCATCCTGCCGGTCAGCGTTGAAGAGGCCATCAGTCCCGAAGGCCAGCAGCACCGCCGCTGGATGCCGCACGGCACCAGCCACCACCTGGGCCTGGACGTGCACGACTGCGCACAGGCCAAGCGGGAACTCTACCTCGACGGTGTCCTCACGGAGGGCATGGTGTTCACCATCGAGCCCGGCCTCTACTTCAAGAAGGAAGACCTGGCGATCCCCGAGGAATACCGCGGCATTGGTGTCAGGATCGAGGACGACATCCTTATGACCGCTGACGGACCCGTCAACCTCAGCGCCGCACTGCCCCGCAATGCCGGGGACGTGGAGGACTGGATGGCCGGCATCTACCGGACCGAGGAAGCCTGACGCACAACGGGATTACGAAAAAGAGCGGGACCGCCGGATTCACTCCGGCGGTCCCGCTCTTCGTTAAGGGGCAGGAAGCTTACGGCCCCGGCGTGCTAATGACGGTGGCCGCCCTGGTTCTGGTCCCCCTCGGGTCCATACTGCTGTTCCGGGGCGTGGTCTGCTGTGTGTTCTGCGGCGTCGTGCGCCTGGGGTTCGGCACCATGTTCTGCACTGTGTCCCGGTCCCGGATGAGCGGAACCGGCGGCAGGTCCCTGCTGGAGCCGGACGCCGTACTGCGGCCGGCCGTCCGGAAGGTCGGGGTAGCGGACCGACCGGACCGGCTGGGGCGCCTGCTGGTGCTGCCCGCCTTGCTGCCGTCCGCCGTCGGCCGGGTAGCCGTGCCCGTCCTGCCCCGAGCCGTGCTGTGCCGGGACGTCCTGACCTGAGCCGTCCTCGACGTGGGAGCCGGAAGAACGCTGGCCGTAGGGATCGTTCCAACCGGCCGGGCGCGCCGGGCCCTGGCCCTGGTGCGGGTGCTGCTGCTGGTACGGCTGGTTGTAGTAGTCGTTCTGCGTATAGGGGCCGTGGCCGGATGCGGCGTCGGAACGGGACATGGGCAGCTGCTGCAGCAGGCGGCGCGCCTCATGGGCCGCCTCCGGGGCCACGATGACGTCATAGCTGGTTGCCACGACCTGGCTGGTGGAGGTGAAGTCCCGCTTGCCGCGCTGCATGGCGTAGGTGACGATGCCGAAAAGCATGAAGAATGCCGCACCCATCAGCACCGAGGTCATGATGGAAAAGTAGCCCGGTGACGGCGCGAAGAAAGAGAGCATGACGCCTACGAACAGGCCGAACCACATACCGCTCAGTGCCCCCGACAGGGCCACCCGCGGGTAGCTGAGGCGCCCCGTGACCCGCTCAACCATCTTGAGCTCGTTGCCCACGATGGACACCAACTGGACCGGAAACTGCTGGTCCGCCAGGTAATCAACCGCCTTTTGGGCGTCGAGGTAAGAGGTGTAGGAGCCAACCGTGTCACCGGTGGGAACAGCCCGGGCATCGTCCGGACCGTTCGGAGAGCCGGCCTTGGGTGCACCAAATATGTTCGACATAATCCCATTCTTGCCCATCAAGGTGGATGCTGCCTGTAAATTCAGCTAAAAGAGAGCAGACTCGGTAGCCTGTAGTGGTGAGTACAACACCTACACGCGTCTTCGTGGCACGCCTCCTGGGCCTCGACGTCTTCGACCCGCTGGGCGACCGGCTGGGCCGGCTGCGCGACGTTGTTGTGCTGTCCCGCGGGACCCAGGGAACCCCCCATGTGGTGGGCATCGTGGTGGAAGTCCCGGGTAAGAAGCGCGTCTTCGTCCCCATGACCCGCATTACCTCCATCGACCAGACCCAGATCATCTGCACGGGCCTGGTCAACCTGCGCCGGTTCGAACAGCGCGGGGCGGAAACCCTGGTGGTGGCCGAAATGTTCGACCGCCGCGTCACCCTTCGCGATGGCAGCGGCGACGCCACCATCGAGGACATTGCCATAGACCAGCACCGCTCGCGCGACTGGTTCGTCAGCAAGCTCTTTGTCCGGCGCGGCCATTCGCTGTCCCCCTTGAGCCGGCTTCGCCGGAACGAGACCCTGATCATTGACTGGGCGGACGCCCTGCAGGGACAGAAGACCGAACCCCAGGCTGCCACCCAGTTCGTGGCCAACCACGAGGACCTCAAACCCGCGGACTTCGCGGAGGCCCTGCAGGAGATGAGCGACAAACGCCGGTTCGAGGTCGCAAGCGAACTGCAGGACGAACGCCTCGCGGACGTGCTGCAGGAACTTCCCGAGGACGACCAGGTGGAGATTCTTTCGGCCCTGGATGTCCAGCGGGCCGCCGACGTCCTGGAAGAGATGGATCCGGACGACGCTGCCGACCTCCTCGGTGAACTCCCCTCGGCCCAGGCTGAGGAACTGCTCCAGCTCATGGAACCCGAAGGCGCCGAGGACGTCCGCCGCCTGCTCGAATACGACGAGGACACGGCGGGCGGCCTCATGACGCCTGTCCCGGTGATCCTTCCGCCGGAAGCCACGGTGGCCGAAGCCCTGGCGCATGTCCGGCGGGAGGAGCTTTCCCCCGCCCTGGCGTCATCGATCTTCATTGCCCGTCCGCCGCTGGAGACGCCCACGGGCCGGTTCCTTGGCGTGGTGCACATTCAGCAGCTGCTGCGTTTCCCGCCGTTTGAGGCACTGGGAAACCTCGTGGACAAGAACCTTGAGCCGTTGTCCGACCAGGCCCATATCAGTGAAGTGGCGCGGACCCTGGCTACTTATAACCTGAACTCCCTCCCGGTGGTTAATGACGCCGGCCGGCTTGTGGGGGCGGTGACTGTTGATGACGTATTGGATCATTTGTTGCCGGACGACTGGCGCGCCCATGATGGCGAAGCCCCGATAAGAAAGCTCGGTGGCCGCATTGGCTGATATCAGCGCTCCGAAGAATCCCAACCAGCGGAACCTGGCCAAAGCGGAATCAAGAGGCAGCCTGGACACGCCCCTGAGCGGCCGTCAACGGATCCTGCCGAAATTCTCCCCGGACCCCGACGCTTTCGGGCACGCCACAGAGGCCTTTGCCCGGTTCATGGGCACGCCCCAGTTCCTGGTCTACATGACGATCTTCTGCATCTTCTGGCTGGGCTGGAACACCTGGGCCCCGGCCGAATGGCAGTTCGACTCGCGGGACCTTGGGTTCACGCTGCTGACCCTCATGCTGTCGCTGCAGGCCTCATACGCGGCGCCCCTCCTGCTGCTGGCGCAGAACCGTCAGGATGACCGCGACCGCGTCTCGCTGCAGCAGGACCGCCAGCGCGCCGAACGCAACCTCTCCGACACCGAATACCTCACGCGGGAACTTGCCTCCCTGCGGATCGCCCTGCGGGAAGTGGCCACCCGCGACTACGTCCGGGCCGAACTCCGGTCGCTTCTCGAAGATCTGCTGGAGGCGCAGGAGGAACTGCGGACGCATGAGGACTCGGGCCCCGGTTCGCACGAATCCCCGCGCGACAAGGTCAGGGACAGGCTGCGCGAGCAGCGGGACCGGCAACGCAACCCCCGCACGCAGCAGATTCCACGGGTTAAGCCCGGCCACTCTGCCCAATGACCGGCCAGCCGCCCAGCACCCTCCTGCCGGCAGCCCCAACCGCATGAAAGCCGAGGCTCTTCCATGAGCGCCCCCACCGATCCCGCAGCAGCCAACGGATCCCCGCAGCACCAGGCCATCGAGCAAGCCCTGGCCACGGTCATCGACCCCGAGCTCCGCCGCCCCATCACCGAGCTGGGCATGGTGGAGTCCGTCAGGGTTTCCGGCGACGGAAAGGTCACCCTGGCGGTACTGCTCACCATTGCCGGCTGCCCGCTGCGCGACACCATCACCGCCGACTCCAGGAACGCCCTTTTGGCGGTTCCCGGCGTCACCGACGTGCATGTGGAGCTCAAGGTGATGGACCAGGCGCAGCGCGACGCCCTCAAGGAGAAGCTGCGCGGCGATGGCGGCCAACGCAGGATTCCGTTCAACGAGCCCGATTCGCTCACCAAGGTCTACGCGGTGGCCAGCGGCAAGGGCGGGGTCGGCAAGTCATCGGTGACAGTCAACCTGGCCTGCGCACTGGCTGCCCAGGGACTGCGCGTGGGCATCGTGGACGCAGACGTCTACGGCTTCTCCGTCCCGGCGCTCATGGGCATCACGCAGAAACCCACCCAGGTGGACGACATGATCCTTCCCCCGGTGGCGTACGGCGTGAAGGTCATCTCCATCGGCATGTTCGTCTCCGGCAACAAGCCCGTTGCCTGGCGCGGCCCCATGCTGCACCGCGCCCTGGAGCAGTTCCTTACCGACGTCTATTTCGGCGACCTGGATGCCTTGTTCCTGGACCTCCCCCCGGGTACCGGTGACATCGCCATTTCCGTGGCCCAGCTGCTGCCCAAGGCGGAAATCCTGGTGGTCACCACGCCGCAGGCGGCGGCCGCGGACGTCGCGGAACGCGCCGGCGCCATCGCCACCCAGACGGGACAGACAATCGCAGGGGTCATCGAGAACATGTCCTACCTGGAAATGCCCGACGGCGGCAGGATGGAGTTGTTCGGAAGCGGCGGCGGGGCGGTGCTCACCGAGCGCCTCAGCGCCACGGTTGGCGCCGAAGTACCGTTGCTCGGCCAGATTCCCCTGGATATCCAGCTGCGCGAGGGCGGAGACGCAGGCGTTCCCATCGTCCTGGGGCACCCGGAAGCGGCGGGGGCGGCCGCGCTGGCAGGAATCGCAGGGCAGCTGGCAGCTAAACCGCGGGGTCTTGCCGGAATGAAACTGGGGCTGCAGCCCCGCTGAGTGCCCCCTAGGTGGCCTCAGTGTCAAACGGGGCGGTCTCGCCCGGCGCGAGCCTCTGCACAACTCTTTCCGGCCGCCTGGGAGCCGACTCAGCCGCTGCGGCGGCACCGGAAACGGCGGCCACGGCGGCCGGTGCGCCTGCGCTGACGGGCTTGGTGTCGTCGTCGAGCAGTGCTTCCTTGATGATGCGCCGGGGATCGTACTGGCGGGGATCGTATTTCTTCCAGTCGACATCATCGATGTCGATGCCCACTTCTTCCTTGATCTGTTCCCGCGCGCCATTGGCCATGCGGCGGACTTCCTTGACCAGGTTCGCCAGCTTCTGGGTGTATTCGGGCAGCCGCTGGGGGCCGATCACCAGCACACCAATGATCAGCAGGACGATGAACTCCGGGCCGTTGATTCCAAACACCCTAGGAAGATTACCCTCTCCGGGCTGGGAGTGACGATTTCCGTCCGGCGGACGGAGCAACAGTGCGCATCACCGGGAGAACAGCCCCGCGATCTTTGTGAATCCGCGCTCGAGCCGGCTCTCCAGGGGTTCGGCGGCCTGCCCATCAGTTGTCTCCGGAACGGCCGCCGCCACCCCCTCCGCGGCGGTGTCGGCCATGCGTTTGAGGATGGGCAGGGCATCGCCGGACGCTCCGGCAGGAAGGTCGGAACGGTAGGTGATGGTGAGGCCGGCTGTCCGGTAGGTTGCGGACCGGGCAGTGCCCTCCCACTCCTGCTGCACGCCTTCTCCCTGGGGTGCCGGCTGTGCATCTCCCGCCTGCGCGGCCGGGGCGGATGCCTGCCCCGGGTGCTCCTCGGTGATGGTGGCGTGATTGGGGCCATCGGTGAGACGCAGCTCCACGGCCGGCTGGCCATTGACCATCAGCGCCGTGGCCGTCTCCAGGTGGAACCCCATGGACTGCAGTTCCGGGCACGCCCACCCATCGGAGCGGAGGGTGGCCAGTTGCGCGGCGGTCAATGTCCGGCCGTCGGCAGGCGTTTGCGACGAGACGTGCGAGAAGGCGGCTTCGCTGTCCCCTGCAGCGCCTGCACCGGGATCCCCGGCCGCCGTGAACGCACCAACGCCCAGTACCCCGGCGGCTGCCACCGTTCCGCCTGCGGTCAGCGCCAGCGCGCGGGCGGCCAGGCGGGACGGGCCGCCCGGGTGCGGGGGCGCCGGCTCCTGTGCAGCCAGTTCGTGGGTGCGGGCCAGCAGCCGGGCCGTGAGGTCATCGCTGGCAGGCGGAATGGGAGCGTCCCGGAGACGCTCAATGTACTGCCGTTCCCGGCGGACGGTGGCAGCACACTCCTGGCAGGCCTCGAGGTGGCTGCCCGTGCGCTGATGCCTGCCGCCGAAAGGAAACTGGGACCTCATGCGCCGTTCAGAGGATGCCGGCGATGCGGGGCATCGAAAGCTTGCGGCGGGGCTGCGGGCGCGGGTCGCGGTGGGCCAGCTTCTCCCGCAGCATCGTGCGGCCACGGTGGATGCGCGAACGGACCGTGCCCAGTTTGACGCCAAGGGCCTCGGCGACTTCGTCGTAGGACAGCCCTTCCAGGTCGCAAAGGACCACCGCTGCGCGGAAGTCCGGCGGGAGTTCCTCCAGCGCGGCCTGAACGTCCAGGTCCAGGTTGTTCAGTTCGAAGCTTTGCTCGGGACCGGGCTCCCGTCCGGGAAGACGGGACTCCGCGTCTTCCGCCAGCGCGTCGAACCGGATGCGGGTCTTGCGCCGGGCCTGGTCAAGGAACAGGTTGGTGGTGATCCGGTGCAACCACCCGTCAAGCGTTCCCGGCTTGAAGTTTTCCAGGGAACGGAAGACGCGGACGAACACTTCCTGGGTGAGGTCCTCGGCGTCGAATTTGTTTCCGGTAAGGCGGTAGGCAAGCCGGTAGACCTTCGCGGAATGGTTGGTGACCACTTCTTCCCAGGTGGGACGGACCCACTCATCATCGGGATTGTTTACTGCAGGGACAGGTGCCACAACTGAAGATGACATCGTCCACTCCCCTCGTGGAATGCTAACGCCCGGATACTGTTGACATCTCTGATTCGGCGCCGGTCACCTTTTGGATGAGCGGATATCAATCATGTCAAACTTCGCTGGGAATTTCCTGACCGGCGGCCAACTTCAGCCTTGGGCGCAACGGCTGCTTCCCGGGGCTGCCGGGCCTGACACAGTAGGCTTGAGGAGACATTCCCCCTTTACGCCCAGAAAGCGATATTCCATGAGCGCCGACAAGTCCAGCAGCTGGTCCTATGCAGAAGATCTGCCCGCTGAGGATGAGGTTATGCTTCGGGCCCGGGAACGGTCATTCGAACTCGGCGTCAGCGCCATCAGCCCCGGTGTGGGGGCCGTCCTCACCGTGCTCGCTGCTGCGTCCAAGGCCCAGACCGCCGTGGAAATCGGCACCGGCGCCGGCGTCTCCGGCGTCTGCCTGCTGCGGGGCCTGGGTCCGCACGCAGTCCTGACCACCATCGACGTGGACGTTGAGCACCTGAGGGCAGCCCGCGAAGCTTTCGCAGAGGCGGGCAGCCCTGCCAACCGTACCCGCACCATCTCGGGCCGGGCCGGCGATGTCCTGCCCCGGCTCACTGACGGCGCGTACGACCTTGTCTTCATAGACGCCGACAAGCCCGGCCTGCCCGGCTACGTGGAGCAGGCCGTCCGGCTGCTCAAGCGCGCGGGGCTGTTGGTCATCAACGACGCCCTGGACAAGGACAAGGTGGCCAATCCCGCGTGCCGGGAGCCCAACACGGTGACCCTCCGGCAGGTGGGGAAGGCAATCCGCGACGACGACCGGCTGGCCTCGGCGATGCTCCCCACCGGCGACGGCCTGCTGGTGGCCGTCAAGAAGTAGGGACCGGGCAAAAAGGACTGGGTCCGCAGCCGGCAGGCCGCGGACCCAGTCCGGCACGATTATTCGGTAACGCCTACCAGGCATTCCCGGAGGTTCGCTGCTTCGGCAGCGTTCAGTTCGACCACCAGGCGCCCGCCGCCTTCGAGCGGGACGCGCATGATCAGGCTGCGGCCCTCCTTGGTGACTTCCATTGGGCCGTCGCCGGTGCGTGGTTTCATAGCCGCCATGAGGAATTCCCCTCCATTTTGTCCCAGGACTGATCAGCCCGGGCGGGCTGTGTCCGCATGTCGATCAGGCCGCTGTGGCGGGGTGGTGCTTCCACCGCCGAGGCTGCGCGTTTTCTGAATGCTTTTGTCCTTGCTTACCTATCATTATCCCGGAATTACCCGCCTGTAGCTAATCGATGGACATTTCCGCACGACTGCCATTCGGGCCCTGACCTGCGCAGAAGCCCCATTTTGCTACGGCGGATAATCGCCTCCGCCGGGCAGGGGCGCCCATGCCCACAGCCACACGATCCAGACGATCTGGAGCAGCACGAACATGACAACCACCGTCCCCCGGTAAGCCCTTGAGCGGGACAGGAACGCCGCGCCCAGGGCCAGCGGAAACAGCGGCAGCAGCATCCTGAAAGTGCTGGTCTGCGGGTGGAGGAAGGTGAGCAGGTAACCCATGTAGCAGGCACACCAGAGCCTCAGTTCGGTTCCAAGCTGTTTGACAGGGGGAAGGAACAGCATCACCGCGAACAGTGCCGTGAACACCAGTGGCGCAAGGAGCCCCAGTACGGGACCGAAGAGCTCGACGCCGGTGTCAAACCACGGCTTGAAGGGCACCAGGTCCTGGCCACGCCAGACCGTCTCGGTCTTGGTGTACGCCTGGGGGTCACCGGTGGCTGCCCAGGCCAGCGCGGGCCAGGCAAGGGCGGAGACACCTGCGGCTGCGGTGAGGCCCGCCAGACCCGCAAGGTCCCGGAGCGAGTGGGCTGCTGCGCCGCGGGAGTCCTGCCGCCCGTCGCGGGTGTACGCGACGGCACGGAACACCAGGAGGAGCCCCACCGTCGCAGCAAAGGGGACGCCCACCGGCCGGGACAGGCCCAGCAGGACCACCGAAGGTATGGCCCACAGGTACCGCCTGCGCACCACCAGCAGCAGGGTCCAGGCAAGCAGCATAAGGGACAGCGGTTCCGCATACGGTACCTGGAGAACGGCGGAGACCGGAAAGACCGAAAAAAACACCACGCCCCACATCGCAGGGGCGTGGGCGGCTTTTTGCCGGAAGAGCCGGTAAACGGCCAGCGCGGAACCCCACCCGGCCAGCATGGCTATCAGCGTGAGCGAGGCGGCCGGACTCAAGCCGGTGAGGCGGCTTAGTCCGCCGGCCAGGGCAGGAAAGAGCGGGTAGAACGCCCAGGTATTTTCCTGCACATTGCCTGCCGCGTCCGAGGGGAGGACGGAGGGGTAGCCACTGGCGATGACCTGGCCGTACCAGCGGGCGTCCCAGATATTGATGAAATTCCAGTAGTCCGGCTTCGGCGGAAACCACGGGTTGGGACCTTGATGGAGCGCTGCGGCCGCGAAGATGCAGGCGGAGACGAGCCGGGCTGCAGCATACAAAGCGGTGACCTGAAGCCACCAGGGCCAGGCGCGGACAGCGGAAGCCGCATGCTGGACTGCGCCGCCCAGGACAGATGAAGTATTGGGGTGCGCCACCGTGCTCACAGTCCGCCCTTCCCCGGGGTGGCAGCCTCATGGGCGGTAGTGCCGCCGGTTCCATGGTCCGGACCCTCCGGCGACGTGCCCGCGGAAACCGGGGCGCCGCCGTCGGAATCCTCCTCCACGGGCTGCTCCACGACAGCCAGCCGGCCGCGCAGTTCCGCCAGTTCCGCATCCCGGGCAGCCAACTGGTCCCGCAGTTCGTCAAGGACCTGGTCCACTTGGTCCATCCGGTAGCCGCGCAGGCCCAGCGAAAAGCGCAGCCGGGTGATGTCAGCCGGCACCGCGTGCTCGGGGAGCAGCACTGGAGGAAGGTTGGCCGGGGGCTCTTCGAATCCGCCGCCGAGGAGGGCGGGCAGTCCGGCGGCGCCGTTTTTCCGGGGGCGAAGGCCCAGGCCGGCCCAAAGGACCGCCGCAACCAGCACGACGGCGAGGAAGACGAGGAAGAAACTCACTGTTCCATCGTGCCAGACCGCTGGCGGGAACTCCCGCAGACGGCTACTCCGGCCGCTGCTCTCCGTTCAGGGACGGGGTCACGGCAACGTGCAGGACACGGTCAACCGCCTCCGCGGGATCGTCTACGACTTGGATAAGGTCCAGGTCCTTCTCGGAGACCATGCCCTCGGCCACCAAGGTGCCCCTGATCCAGTCGATCATCGGGCCCCAGAAATCGACGCCGAGGAGAACGATGGGGAAGGACGTCACCTTCCGCGTCTGGACCAGGACCATGGCTTCGAACAGCTCATCGAGGGTCCCCAGGCCACCGGGGAGCACAATGAAGCCCTGCGCATATTTCACGAACATGGTCTTGCGGGCAAAGAAATAGCGGAAGTTGATGCCCAGGTCCACCCACTGGTTCAGGCCCTGTTCAAACGGCAGCTCAATGCCAAGTCCCACCGAGACGCCGTTGCCTTCCACGGTCCCCCGGTTGGCTGCCTCCATGGAACCAGGTCCGCCGCCGGTGATGACCGCGACCCCGGCTTCGGCCAGCTTGCGGCCCACCTCGACACCCATCTCGTAGTAGATGCTGCCGGGCTTGGTCCGCGCAGATCCAAAGACGCTGACTGCCTTTCCTATGTCCGCCAACGCACCGAAGCCCTCTACGAACTCGCTCTGGATGCGGAGCACCCGCCATGGATCGGTATGGACGAACTGGCCCGGACCCTTGGTATCAAGCAGATGCTGGTCCGACATTTCCACGGCCGCCTGCTTGCGCCGCAGCTCAAGGGGGCCCTTACGGCGCGGCTGGGAATTCTTGGCCGGATCTGCGTTGATACTCATTCCCCTAGGCTAACCTCCAACGTGAGGTATCTCTTGAATCACGATCAGGGGGAACCGGGGGTGATTGGCGTCATAACCCACGGTTGTTCGCTAGATTCTTTTCTATGACTACACATGTGCCCGGCGATGCTCTCGTCACCCTGAACGCCGTTAACAAGCATTACGGCCAGCTGCACGTTCTGAAGGACATCAACCTCCAGGTCCGCAAGGGCGAGGTTGTTGTGGTCATCGGGCCCTCGGGCTCCGGTAAGTCCACCCTCTGCCGGGCAATCAACCGCCTGGAAACCATCGAGGGCGGAACCATCACCATCGACGGGAAGGTCCTGCCCGAAGAAGGCAAGGAGCTGGCCAAGCTCCGCGCCGACGTCGGAATGGTTTTCCAGTCCTTCAACCTGTTCGCGCACAAAACCATCCTTGAAAACGTCACCCTCGGACCGATCAAGGTCAAGGGGGTGTCGAAGGCGGAGGCCGAAAAGGAGGCCATGGCCCTGCTGGAACGCGTCGGCGTCGGCCAGCAGGCACCCAAGCTTCCCGCCCAGCTCTCCGGCGGCCAGCAGCAGCGCGTCGCTATTGCACGTGCTTTGGCAATGAAGCCGAAGGTCATGCTGTTCGACGAGCCAACCTCCGCGCTCGACCCCGAAATGATCAACGAGGTCCTGGACGTCATGGTTCAACTGGCCAAGGAAGGCATGACCATGATCGTGGTCACCCACGAGATGGGCTTCGCCCGCAAGGCGGCCGACCGCGTCGTGTTCATGGCCGACGGCCAGATTGTCGAGGACGAGACGCCCGAGGAGTTCTTCACCAACCCGAAGAGCGACCGTGCCAAGGACTTCCTGTCCAAGCTCCTCACCCACTAAGCACACCGCACTCTATTCGGCCGCCGCGCGCGGCCAACCAATGAAAGGTATCTGATGAAGAAATTCTTTACCCGGAAGAAGCCGCTGTTTGTCGCGGCAACCGCGGCCCTGGCGCTTTCCCTCAGCGCCTGTGGCGGCTCCGGGGGCGGCGGCACGGCTTCCTCCGGCACGGATGAAGCGCCCTACAAGGTTGCGGACAACGTCACCCTCACCGGCAGCCCCACCTACGACGCCATCAAGTCCAGCGGCAAGGTCCGCATCGGCGTCAAGCAGGACCAGCCGGGCCTTGGCTTCAAAGACGCGGCCACCGGTGAATACACGGGCTTCGACATTGAGATCGCCAAGTGGATCGCAGCATCGCTGGGCATGAGCAAGGACAAGATTGAGTTCAAGCCCATTCCGTCCGCCAACCGCGAGTCCGCCATCACCAACGGTGACATCGACTACTACGTAGGCACCTACTCCATCACGGACAAGCGCAAGCAGCTGATCGACTTCGCCGGACCGTACTTCGTCACTGGCCAGGGCCTGCTGGTGAAGAAGGACAACTCCACCATCAACAGCGAGAAGGACCTTTCGGGCAAGAACGTTTGCTCAGCGACCGGTTCCACCCCGATCCAGAACATCAAGGCAAACTTCCCGGACACCAAGACCACCGAGTTTGACACCTACTCGCAGTGCGTCGAGGCGCTCAAGAGCGGCCAGGTTGACGCCGTCACCACCGACCAGGCCATCCTGCTCGGCTACGCTGCCCAGGAACCGGACAGCCTGAAGGTTGTGGGCCAGCCGTTCACCACTGAGAAGTACGGTGTCGGCCTGAAGAAGGGCGATACCGCCCTGCGTCAGTTCATGAACAAGACTTTCACCGACGGTAACTCTGTGTGGCAGAAGATCTACGACCAGACGCTGGGCCAGTCAGGCACCAAGGTCGAACAGCCCAAGGTAGAGAACTACTAAAACCAAAGTCGAGGGGGCGGCTGTGCAGCCGCCCCCTCTTCCACTGTCGAAAGCGACGATTCTGTGAATACGCTGCTGAACAATTCGGATCTCTTTATTACGGGTTTCCGGAACACGCTCATACTTTTCTTCTTCTCGGCGATTTTCGCCTTGGTCCTCGGTACCATCGTTGCCGCACTTCGGGTCTCCCCCGTTCCCGCCATGCGCGCCACCGCGACCCTCTACGTCAACGTGGTGCGCAATACCCCGTTGACGCTGGTTCTCTTCTTCTTCGCCCTCGGGTATCCGAAACTGGGCCTGGTGCCGATCGACTTCACCACCGCCGCCATCATCGGCCTCAGCCTCTACACCGCCACCTACGTGGCGGAAGCGGTCCGCTCCGGCATTAACACCGTGCCTGTAGGCCAGGCCGAGGCTGCCCGCGCCATCGGCCTGCCCTTCACCCAAACCCTCACCCTGGTGATCCTGCCCCAGGCGTTCCGCGCCGTCATCCCGCCGATGTTCAGCGTCTTCATCGCCCTGCTCAAGAACACGACGGTCGCCGCCGGTTTCTCGGTGTTTGAAGCCGGCGCCATCCGGGCAAATCTCTCCGAGCGCGGTGAACCCGCACTGACCGGGCTGCTGTGGGTCGCCCTGGTGTTCATCATCCTTGTCTTCATCCTTTCCGCGCTGCAGCGAAAGCTTGAACAGAAGTGGAAGGTTGCACGATGAGTTCAATCCTTTTTGACGCCCCCGGGCCCAAGGCACGCTCCCGGTACCGGATTCTCGGTGTCGTCACAGCCCTCGTGATCCTGCTGATCGTCGGATTCGTCATCCTGCGCTTCGCCCAAAGCGGCCAGTTCGATGCGAAGAAGTGGCAGTTGTTCACCTTCCCGCTGGTGCAGCAGACCATCGCCCAGTCGGTCGGTGCCACGCTGTCCGCCTTCGCCACCGCCGCAGTCCTGAGCCTGGTCCTGGGTGTGCTCCTGGCATTTGGCCGGTTGTCCGACCGCCGCTGGATCAGCGCTCCCTGCTACGGCTTCACCGAGTTGTTCCGCGCCGTTCCGCTGCTGATCCTGATGATGATCTTCTACTACGGCCTGCCGACCATCGGGGTCCAGGGCATCACGCCGTTCACCGCGGTGGTTGCCGGACTGGTGCTGTACAACGGATCTGTCCTCGCCGAGGTCTTCCGGGCCGGCATCGAGTCGCTGCCTCGGGGCCAAAGCGAGGCCGGCTACGCGATTGGCCTCCCCAAGAGCAAGGTCATGACCAGCATCCTGCTGCCCCAGGCTGTCCGGTCCATGCTTCCGGTGATTATTTCCCAGCTGGTCGTCATCCTGAAGGACACCGCCCTCGGGTTCATCGTGACCTACAACGAGATCCTTTTCCAAGCGAAGTACTTCGGCAGCCAGATCCAGTACGGTTCCCCGATTATCCCGGCAGCCATTGTTGCCGCCGTGCTCTACGTGGGCATGTGCCTGATCCTGGCAGCTTTCGCCAAATGGCTGGAGCGCAGGCTTTCCCGCAAGCCCGGCGCAGCGGTCACACCGGCCGCTGCTGTTCCTGCCGAGGTGTAGCAACCCCGGCATCGCCGCCGACGCGAAGGGCCCGGAACCGTCAGGTTCCGGGCCCTTCGCGCGTTTCGCGTCCCTGCGAGCGCGCCTCTTCGGCAGCAGTGCCGCTTAGCCGGCGAGCCACTCCTCCAGGACGCGGAGGCAGGTGCGGATCGCGTCGGCGGAGACGTGTTCGTTGTCCTTGTGCGCCAGCAGGGCGTCGCCCGGGCCAAAGTTCACCGCCGGGATCCCGAGCTCGCTGAAACGTGCGACGTCGGTCCAGCCGTATTTGGGCTTGGGCTCGGCTCCCACGGCGGCAACGAAAGAGGCGGCAGCCGGGTGCTGCAGGCCCGGACGGGCCCCTGCTGCGGCATCGGTGCGGACCACGTCGAAACCTTCCAGCAGTTCCCGCACGTGGGCTTCGGCCTGGTCCGGCGTCTTGTCCGGCGCGAACCGGTAGTTGATCTCCACCACACAGCGGTCCGGAATGACGTTGCCGGCAGTGCCGCCATTGATCTTCACCGCGTTCAGGCTTTCGCGGTAGTCCAGGCCGTCAACGTTGATGGTCCTGGGCTCGTAGGCCGCCAGGCGGGCCAGGATGGGGGCTGCGGCGTGGATGGCGTTGCTGCCCATCCACGCGCGGGCCGAGTGGGCTGCCTCGCCCGCCGTACTCGCCTCAAACCGGCTGGTGCCGTTGCAGCCGCCCTCCACCGTGCCGTCGGTTGGCTCCAGCAGGATGGCGAAATCGCCCGCCAGCAGGTCCCCGTGGTTGCGGACCAGGCGCCCAAGGCCGCTCTTGACCGCTTCCACTTCTTCATGGTCATAGAAAACGAAGGTGACGTCCCGCTTAGGCTGCGTGCCGCCGTCGAACAGGCCTGCCGCCAATGCCAGCTGGACCGCCACGCCACCCTTCATGTCGGTGGCGCCGCGTCCGTAAAGGACCCCCTCCCCCGGCACTCCTGATTCCCAGGTGGAGGGAACGGTGCCTTTGGCACCTTCGGTCAGCGGCAGCGGGACCGTGTCCAGGTGCCCGGCAAGGATCACCCGTTCGCTGCGGCCCAGTTCGGTCCGGGCAATGATGGCGTCACCGTCGCGGACCACGGACAACTGCGGAATCTGGAGCAAGGCAGCCTCAACTGCGTCCGCCAGCGGCCCCTCATTGCCCGACACGCTGTTGATGTCCATCAGCGCCGCCGTCAGCAGCGATACATCCTGGCGGAGGTCAAGGGCGGACACGGAAGATTCGGGGGCGGTTTCGGCAGTCACGAAGCCAGTCTAGTTCGAACCGCCTGCCCGGCCCTCGATAGACTGGGGCACATGACTGAGACCGCTTCCTCCGCCGTGCCCGAAACCCTGACCCCCAACGCCGATGACCGCTCCGCCTACGGCTTTGGCGTGGCCACCGTCGCCACCGCCGGCGGCGAAGCCACCGTCCTGGACGTCTGGTTCCCCGCGCCGGCACTTGGCGTTGCGGCCCAAGACCTCCGGTCCGTGGAAAACGCTGACGACGCCCTGACCCGCATTGCGGAGAACGGCGCCGATGAGGACCGCGGCACCGAGCAGAAAGTGGTCTTCGTCCAGATCAACCTCGACGAGGCTCCCGCGGACACCGCAGACGCCTACCTGCGGCTGCACCTCCTCTCACACCGCCTGGTCCGTCCCAACACGATCAACCTGGACGGCATCTTCGGCAAGCTCCCCAACGTGGTGTGGACCAACTTCGGCCCCGCCGCCGTCGAAGGCTTTGAACTGACCCGCGCCAAGCTGCGGCGCCGCGGCGCCGTCACGGTCTACGGCATCGACAAGTTCCCGCGGATGGTGGACTACGTGGTTCCCAGCGGCGTCAGGATCGCCGACGCCGACCGGGTACGCCTGGGTGCCCACCTGGCTGCCGGGACGACCGTCATGCACGAGGGCTTCGTAAACTTCAACGCCGGGACCCTGGGCACCTCCATGGTGGAGGGCCGGATCTCCGCGGGTGTCGTGACCGGCGACGGCAGCGACGTTGGCGGCGGCGCATCCATCATGGGAACCCTTTCCGGCGGCGGCAAGGAAAAGATCACCATCGGCGAGCGAGTCCTGCTCGGCGCGAACTCCGGCGTTGGTATCAGCATCGGCGACGACTCCGTAGTGGAAGCAGGCCTGTACGTCACGGCGGGCACCCGCGTGCGCGTTCCGGGCCCCAAGGACGAGGTGGGCGAGGACACCACCAAGATCGTCAAGGCTGCCGAACTCTCCGGCGTCCCCAACCTCCTGTTCCGGCGCAACTCCACCACGGGCGCCGTGGAGGCCCTGCCCCGCAAGGGCCAGACCGTTGAACTGAACGACGCCCTGCACGCCAACTAGTTGCTCCGTGGCACCCTTGTCCGTGGCGCGCAGGCGCGGCCTGCGCCGCCTTGCGGTGCTGCTCCTCACCCTCGCGCTGGTCGTGGGCGGAATCTACACTGCGGTGTATTTTGTGCAGCGTTCCGAGACCCTCGTTTCAGAGCGCTGCACAGCGACGGCCGGTGGGCGGAGCGGTGAACTCGCCCCGGACCAGGCAGCAAATGCGGCGCTGATCACTGCGGTGGCGGTGCGGCGCGGCCTCCCGGCACGTGCCGCCACCATTGCCCTGGCTACGGCCATGCAGGAGTCCAAGCTGCGTAACATCGGGCACGGCGACCAGGCCGGCCCCGACTCCCGTGGCCTCTTCCAGCAGCGGCCGTCCCAGGGCTGGGGTACCGAGGCGCAAATCATGGATCCGTACTACGCGGTGAATGCCTTCTACGACGCCCTGGTGAAGATCCCCGGGTACGAGACGCTGGATATCACCGACGCGGCACAGCGGGTCCAGCGGTCGGCCTACCCCAAGGCGTACGCCGAGCACGAGGACATGGGCAGGGCGTTTGCATCGGGACTGACAGGGCAGACGCCTGCAGGTGTGCAATGCACGCTGCGCTCCCCTACTGCGGCTGGCGATCCCGCGGCGGTGGCCACTGAACTGGACCATGGCTACGGCGGCGTGAATTCCCAGGTGGATGGTGGCACCCTGGTGGTCGATGTGGACGGCGCACTGGCCTGGTCGGTGGCCCAGTGGGCGGTGGCGAACGCCAAGGACCTGGCCGTAACCCGGGTGGAAGTGGATGGACACACGTGGCAGCGGTCGGGCGGAGACGGATGGCAGGCCGTGGGGTCTCCCGCGGCGCAGGTGCGCATCACCGTACGGACGGACGACGGCGGCAGCTGAGCGCCGCCGTCGCCGGCCGTGGACAGGGACTAGACGAGGATCTCCAGCACAGGCTGGACATAGCTGCGGAACAGTTCGGGCTGGCTCATCAGTTCCTGGCTCATGATGATTTTGTCCGGCTCCAGGTACCAGGCCCGCTGTTCGTCCAGGGGCAGCTCTATGATCGTCAGTTTGAAGTCCCGCGAGTCCCTGCCCACTTCCATCAGCCTGTCATCCACCATGTCCTGAAGCAGTTGGTCGGTTCCGGTAGCCACCCGTTCCGCTTCAAGCTCGGCGTATTCGCTCCTCCGCTGCCTGGCCCAGGTGAGGGCGGAACCGAAATGTGCCTGCAGTACCCGCTGCAGGGCCGGAGAGTTGCCGAACGCCTCAAAGCTGGGCGGGGAGAGCTCGGGAGACATGTGCGGGTGCGCTTTGAGCAGTTGTTCCCACCAGGCCTCCCATTCGGTTTTCAGCGCGCTGACTCCACCGACGTCGGAAGTGAGGTGGGTGTGGTCGGCGGAGCGGACCTTGGGCGACGCGTGGGAAAGGACGGGCTGCCCCACACCGTTCAGGCCGGCCGCGTCCCTGACGTAGAGCGCAATCATCATCGGCCCGGACGTGTCGGTGGTGATCTGCCATCCTGAACCGCCTGCGTGCTGCATTCGAAGTCCTTCCCTGGCCTGCTCCTGCCGGCCTTCATGATCCGGTCCGGCATATCCGGCTATCAGTCTATTCCCGCAGCCATGCCATGCGGGGGCACCAGGGTATCCGCCTTTTGCGGTTTACCGGCCCAGCCCGTCGAGGTGCCGCTCCAGGACATCACGGCACATCTGGGCAGTCATCCAGGCCGGTTGCAGCAGGGCATGCATGCACAGGCCGTCCACCGTGGCAAGGAGCCGTTCCGCCTCCACCACCAGGTTCTCCCTGGGTTCGTTGGCCGGGAGCAGGGAGGCAACCACTGCACCCATGACTGCAGCGACTTCCCGGTGGCTGCGGTCCGCTTCGGCGGCAAGAAAGGGCCTGATCCTTGCGGCATTCTTGAAGGCCATCCACGCGCACGCTTCCACCGCTGTCTCTTCATCAAGGGGAAGCATGCCGCCCAGAAGGGTTAAAACAGCCGCTCTTTGCCCAGCGCCGCCAGCGGGAGCGGCCTGGACGGCCGGAAGAAGCTTCTCGAGCCGGCCCACCACGCTGTCCACCACGGTGCCAAATGTGGACGCCAGCAGTTCCTCGCTGCCGGCGAAGTAATGGCGGACAGAGCCCACGGCGAGCCCGGCTTCGTCGGCCACTTCCCGAAGGGAGGCGCGCTCCAGGCCATCCACCGCGATGATGCGGAGAACCGCCTGGACAACATCCTGCCGCCTGGCACCGGCGTCTACTATTTTGGGCACTATTCTTATTAGCACATCTGTGCTTCAACTGCCGCACCGCGGCCCGGGATGCGGGACGCGGGGGCGGCAGCACTCCTCTGTGGGATAGCGTTGAGGCATGAAAATCTTGGTTACAGGTGGCACCGGCTACATCGGTTCCCACACTGTTCTTTCCCTGCAGGAAGCCGGCCACGACGTGGTCGTCATCGATAACCTGGTCAACTCCAGCGAGGAGTCCCTGCGGCGGGTGGCTGAACTCAGCGGCAAGGCCGCGGAATTCCACAAGGTTGACCTCGTGGACGAGGCAGCGGTGGAGAAGGTCTTTGCCGGCAGCGCCATCGACGCCGTCATCCACTTCGCCGGCCTCAAGGCCGTCGGCGAATCCGTGCAGGAGCCGCTGAAGTACTACTACAACAACCTGGTGGGCACCCTGAACCTGATCCGCGTCATGGACAGGCATGACGTGCGGTCCATTGTCTTCAGCTCATCTGCCACAGTTTATGGCGAGCACAATCCCATCCCCTATGTGGAGAAGATGGAGATCGGCGCCAACAACCCCTACGGGCGCACCAAAGAGCAGATCGAGGACATCCTTTCCGACCTCGGCGCGGCCGACTCCCGCTGGCACATAGCACTGCTGCGCTACTTCAACCCGGTCGGCGCGCACCCCTCAGGGCGGATCGGCGAGGACCCGCAGGGCATCCCGAACAACCTCGTGCCGTTCATCGCCCAGGTGGCTGTGGGCCGGCGCGAGAAGCTCATGGTGTTCGGCGGCGACTACGACACCCCGGACGGCACCTGCCTGCGCGACTACATCCACGTGGTGGACCTGGCCGAAGGACACGTTGCCGCGCTGAACCACATTGCGGACCGCACCGGAGTGTTCCGCTGGAACCTCGGTTCCGGGAAGGGCTCCTCCGTCCTGGAGGTCCTGCGTTCCTTTGAGGAGGCCGTGGGCAAGCCTATCCCCTACGAGATCACGGGCCGCCGCGCGGGCGACCTTCCAGCCTTCTGGGCCGACGCGACCTCGGCCCTGGCGGACCTGAGCTGGTCCACCACCAAGACCGTGGACCAGATGTGCGAGGACCACTGGCGCTGGCAGAAGAACAATCCCCAGGGCTACGCCTCCTAACCTTTCCCTCGTCGATTGCTGACTACTTGTCGTTATGGAGCCCCAGAACGACAAGTAGGCAGCAATCGATGGTGTTTAAACGCGAAACGGCCGCCCACCTGTGGAAGGTGGGCGGCCGTCGTCGTAATTGCTGTTGCTCTCCCTGGCGGGCAGGGGATCAGCGGGCGGGGTAGTCGCGCTCCGGCTCGCCGATGTACAGCTGGCGCGGGCGGCCGATCTTGGTGTTCGGATCGCTGATCATCTCGCGCCACTGGGCAATCCAGCCCGGCAGGCGGCCGATGGCGAACAGGACCGTGAACATCTTCTCGGGGAAACCCATGGCCTTGTAGATCAGGCCGGTGTAGAAGTCCACGTTCGGGTAGAGCTTGCGCTGGATGAAGTAGTCATCGCTGAGCGCCTTCTCTTCCAGGCGCATGGCGATGTCCAGCAGTTCGTCGTTGCCGCCGAGCTTGCTGAGGATCTCGTGGGCCGTTGCCTTGACGATCTTGGCACGAGGATCGTAGTTCTTGTAGACGCGGTGCCCGAAGCCCATGAGGCGGACTCCGTCTTCCTTGTTCTTGACCTTCTCCATGTAGTCCTCGGGCTTGAGGCCCTCGGCCTGGATCTGGCGGAGCATCTTCAGGACGGCCTCGTTGGCGCCACCGTGGGCGGGACCGAAGAGGGCGTTGATTCCCGCGGAGACGGAGGCGAACAGGTTCGCGTTGGAAGAGCCCACCAGGCGGACCGTCGAGGTGGAGCAGTTCTGCTCGTGGTCGGCGTGCAGGATCAGGAGCAGGTCCAGTGCCTTGACGATGACCGGGTCCAGCTCATACTGCTCGGCGGGCAGGCCGAAGCTCAGGCGCAGGAAGTTCTCCACCAGGTTCATGGAGTTGTCCGGGTACAGCATGGGCTGCCCGATGGACTTCTTGTGCGCGTAGGCGGCGATGACCGGCAGCTTTGCCATGAGGCGGATGGTGGAAACCTCCACCTGCTCGGCGTTGAACGGGTCCAGCGAGTCCTGGTAGAACGTGGACAGCGCGGACACTGCGGAGGACAGCACCGGCATGGGGTGCGCGTCGCGCGGGAAGCCGCCGAAGAAGCCCTTGAGTTCCTCGTGCAGCAGGGTGTGGCGCCGGATCTTCTGGTCGAATTCGTCCAGTTCCGTGGGAGTGGGCAGGTTGCCGTAGATCAGCAGGTAGGACACCTCGAGGAAGCTCGAGTGCTGCGCCAGCTGCTCGATGGGGTATCCGCGGTAACGCAGGATGCCGGCATCGCCGTCGATGTAGGTGATGGCGGAGGTGGTTGCTGCGGTGTTCATGAAGCCGGGGTCGAACGTGACGGCGCCGGTCTGCTTCAGCAGCTTGGAGACGTCGTAACCTTCGTTCCCTTCAACAACCTGGATGCGCGGGAGCTTCAGCTCGCCACCTGCGTGGAGCAGGGTCGCAGCATTGTTGGTCTCAGTCATGGAGTCCCCTTCATGAGGCGTCTTTGGCCTCTGTCGAAAGCTTGATCCAATATCAGGTGAGCCGTGCACTGAGCCTGAGAAGACAGGTTCCAACACCCGGGCTGCCTTCTTGTAGAAAGCCACCATTGATCGTCACTTAAAAAGTACCGCTCCTTGGCGGGTGTCACTAATCCGCAGCCTTCCCGGACGGCCTAAAATGCACCGGATGTGGGGCGAGTCACACGAATATTACGTACCCCTAGGACCCGGATGCGCCCAGGCGCTGCACGGCGGCGTCGATCCGCTCGTCCGATCCGGTGAGGGCCACGCGCACGTAGCCATTACCGGCCTCGCCGTAGAAGACGCCTGGTCCCACCACGATGCCGCGGTCCGCGAGGCGGCCTACGGTGTCCCAGGTGTCCTCCCCTGCCGTCGACCACAGGTACAGGCCGGCGTCGGATTCCTTGATCTCCAGGCCGAAGTCCAGCAGCGCAGGTACCAGCCGTTCACGCCGGCCCCGGTACAGGTCCTTCTGGGCCTCAACGTGCGTATCATCGCCCAGCGCCACCCGCATGGCCTCCTGGACCGGGTACGGGACAATCATGCCCGCATGCTTGCGGCTGTTGACCAGGTTGGGCATCAGGTCCGGATCACCGGCCACGAACGCTGCGCGGTAGCCGGCCAGGTTGGACTGTTTGCTCAGCGAGTACACGGACAGGAGTCCCTGGTGGGATCCGCCGGCAACCCGGGGATCAAGGATGCTGGGGACGCGCCGGCCCCCGCGCTGGACGTCCCAATCGCCCCACCCGAGTTCCGCGTAGCATTCGTCGGAGGCAACCACGGCACCGAGCTCGCGCGCCTGGTCCACCAGGGCCTTCAGCGAGTCCGCGTCCCGGACACTGCCGGTGGGGTTGCCCGGTGAGTTTACCCAAATCAGGCGGACACGCGACCGGGTGGCGTCATCGAGTTCCTCGAGGTTGTCAGTGGCCACTGACGTGGCGCCGGCCAGGGTGGCGCCGATGTCGTAGGTGGGGTAGGCCACCTTGGGCCGTACGACGACGTCCCCCGGCTGAAGGCCCAGCAGCAGCGGCAGCCACGCCACGAGTTCCTTCGAACCCACCGTGGGCATGATGTTGCGGGGGTCCAGCCCGGACACTCCACGACGACGTTCAAACCAGCCGGCGATGGCCTCGCGGAGCGCCGGAGTGCCGTGGACGGTGGGATAGCCGGGCGCGTTGGCAGCCGCTTTCAAGGCATTCTGGACCAGCTGCGGCGTGGGATCCACGGGCGTGCCAATGGAAAGATTGACGGCTCCCCCCGGATGCTCCGAGGCCTTGGCCACGTACGGCGCCATGGCCTCCCACGGGTAGTCGGGCAGGTTGAGGCCAAACGAATTCACGGCTGCGGTCACTGTGTCCGTCCGCGTCAGTGGTCTTGGTTCTGCGGCGGCAGGGCGGCGATCATCGGGTGGTCCTTGCCCGTGTTGCCGATCTTTGCCGCGCCGCCCGGGGAACCCAGGTCATCGAAGAACTCGACGTTGGCCTTGTAGTAGTCGGCCCATTCATCGGGGGTGTCATCCTCGTAGTAGATGGCCTCCACCGGGCACACCGGCTCGCATGCGCCACAGTCGACGCACTCGTCCGGATGGATGTACAGCGAACGCTCGCCTTCATAGATGCAGTCGACCGGGCATTCTTCAATGCATGCCTTGTCCTTAACATCCACACACGGCTGCGCGATTACGTACGTCACGTCCCTGGCCTCTCCACGTTGGGGTTCCGGCATCCCGCCGGCTCTTGCGTCCGGCAGCACGGCCGGAGTCTGACATCTGAGCTTATTATCCCCCAGGCCGTTCCCGCGAACCTAGCCGGGACCCCTAGTATGAACTGGTGAGTCAGCCAGTACCCAACCCTGTCCGCTTCCTTGCTGCTGCCGAGTCCGGCACCAGGGTTGTGGTGCGCTACCGCATCGAGGGAGGCTACACCGACGCGCTGGGCCACCTGCTGGCCTGTGACGCCGGTTCCTGTACCGTCCGCACCCGGCAGGCCGACGTCGTCATTACCCTTGAACGCGTAGTGGCGGCCAAGGAAGTCCCGCCCGCTCCCCCGCGCCGCGCGGCTGCACACTGACAACACCTCTCACGGCGCAGGGACTTTCCCTGCTCAGCCACCCCCGCCGTCATTACGCAGTACGGTACGTGGCCAGCGCCCGCTGCACCATGACCAGGAACGCGTCCGGCTCGTTAAGCAGCATCTCAAAGGTGACCCGGAGCGTTGGAACACCCTGGACAACGGTGACATTCCACCGTCGCCGGTCCTCGCGGTAGGCCTCCCGGCTGCTGTGGTGGGCATAGCCGTCGGTTTCAACTCCGAGCATGCCGTCAACGAGAAGATCCAGCCGTCCCATGCCGGGGATCCTGACCTGCAGCTCGACCGTGTGCCCGGCTTCCTCCAACAGGTACCGCGCCATCGTTTCGATGATGGACCCCGATTGGGGGCGAATCCGTGCCACCAAATCCCTGAGGCTCTTTTCGCGGACAGCCGGAAACCGCTCCCGCAAGGCCGGCAGTTGGATGAATCCGTTCTTAACCGCCGACTCCGCAATGGTCAGTCCCTCCAGGGGCGCCAGGCATCGCAACGACTGGCACACCACGTCCAGGGGTGTCAGCGGGATCTTGCTGCGGTGCACGGTACAACCAGGGATCGGCCTGCCATGGGATGCGGCCAGATGCGTCCTGTCCGGGTGCCGGACCACCCACAAGCCCGCAGCGCTGGCAGCCGAGACGCACCCCAGGACCGCGCGGTGGCGCCCCGCGTGAATGAGCACATGATCTGCCTGCGGGTGGGCATAGACGCCGCGGGCAATCCTTTGGACTGAGCCCGCAGCCACGCCCGCCTCCAGGCTCCGGCGCGAAACCCCCGCCGTTGACAGCGAGCGGGTACTGGCAACGCCGCCCAGGGCGGCCAGGGCTTCCAGAACAGTTGGCATAACCGCATGCTCGCTGTTGGCAGAGCCGGGCGCAGGACCGGGAATCCCCTATGTGGAAAACCTTCCGTGCGCGGTGACAGCGCCACTCGTTGCGCACGGACTGTCCCTGCTCAACGAGCCCCCGGCTGGCTGCGCAACCGCGAGCTTAAACGCAGAATGCCACCGGCTTGAAGCCGGTGGCATTCTTCGTCACAGCTGGACCGTGGTTACGCCTTGGCGCGGGCGCGGCTGGCCTTGGCACGCTCGTTGGTGTCCAGGATGACCTTGCGGATGCGGATGGCCTCCGGGGTGACCTCGACGCACTCGTCCTCGCGGGCGAATTCGAGGGACTCTTCGAGGGTCAGGTCGCGCGGGGGCGTCAGGTTCTCGAAGGTGTCCGAGGAAGCGGCACGCATGTTGGTGAGCTTCTTTTCCTTGGTGATGTTGACGTCCATGTCGTCGGCGCGGGAGTTCTCGCCGACGATCATGCCCTCGTACACCTCGGAGGTGGGCTTGACGAAGAAGGAGCCGCGCTCCTGCAGGTTGATCATCGCGAACGGCGTCACCACGCCGGCACGGTCGGCAACCATCGAGCCATTGGTGCGGTACTCGATGGGTCCTGCCCACGGCTCGTAGCCTTCGGAGATGGAGGCTGCGATGCCGGCCCCACGGGTGTCCGTGAGGAACCGGGTGCGGAAACCGATCAGGCCACGGGCCGGAACGATGAACTCCATCCGGCACCAGCCGGTGCCGTGGTTGGCCATGTTGGTCATCCGGCCCTTGCGGGCGGCCATGAGTTGGGTGACGGCGCCGAGGTATTCCTCGGGCACGTCGATGGTCATGTGCTCCATCGGCTCGTGGATCTTGCCGTCGACGGTCTTGGTGACAACCTGGGGCTTGCCCACGGTCAGTTCGAAGCCCTCGCGGCGCATCTGCTCGACCAGGATGGCCAGCGCGAGCTCGCCACGGCCCTGGACTTCCCAGGCGTCAGGACGCTCGGTGGGGAGCACCTTGATGGAGACGTTACCGATCAGTTCCTTGTCCAGGCGGTCCTTGACCTGGCGCGCGGTGACCTTGGCGCCCTTGACCTTGCCGGCCAGCGGCGAGGTGTTGATACCGATGGTCATGGAGATGGCGGGGTCATCGACCGTGATCAGCGGCAGCGGCTGCGGGTTCTCGGCGTCGGTCAGGGTCTCACCAATGGTGATGTCCTCGATACCGGCGACGGCGACGATTTCGCCCGGGCCTGCGGATTCGGCCGGAACGCGCTCGAGGGCCTTGGTGGCCAGCAGTTCGGTGATCTTGACGTTCTTAAGCTCGCCGTTGGCGCGCGCCCAGGCCACGGTCTGGCCCTTGCGCAGGGTGCCGTTGTAGATGCGCAGCAGCGCGAGGCGGCCCAGGAACGGGGAGGCATCCAGGTTGGTGACGTGTGCCTGCAGCACACCCTCCGGGTTGTACGTGGGTGCCGGGATGTGCTCGATGATGGTCTTGAAGAGCGGCTCCAGGTCCTCGTTCTCCGGAGCGGTGCCGTCGGCGGGCTGCTGGAGGGAGGCGCGGCCGACCTTGGCGGCGGCGTAAACGACGGGCACTTCGAGGATCTTGTCCAGGTCCAGGTCCGGCACCTCGTCCGCGAGGTCGGAGGCGAGGCCCAGCAGCAGGTCCATGGACTCGTGCACGACCTCTTCGATCCGCGCGTCGGGGCGGTCGGTCTTGTTGACCAGCAGGATCACGGGCAGGTGCGCGGCGAGGGCCTTGCGCAGCACGAAGCGGGTCTGGGGCAGCGGGCCCTCAGAGGCATCGACAAGCAGCACGACGCCGTCGACCATGGACAGGCCGCGTTCGACCTCGCCGCCGAAGTCGGCGTGGCCGGGGGTGTCGATCACGTTGATGGTGATGGTCTCGCCGTTGGAAGACGGGCCGTTGTAGGCGACGGTGGTGTTCTTCGCCAGGATGGTGATGCCCTTTTCGCGCTCCAGGTCACCGGAGTCCATGACGCGGTCTTCCACGTGGTTGTGCTCGGCAAAGGAATGGGTCTGCTTGAGCATGGCATCGACCAGGGTGGTCTTGCCGTGGTCAACGTGGGCCACGATCGCTACGTTGCGCAGGTCGCTGCGCGATGCAGTGGCTACCGCAGTGTTGGTGGAGGTTTCAGACATGCGTTATTGCTCGATTCAGTGGTGAAGTCAGCTGAGGTATCGCGACATTTCCAACCGGAACGCACGACGGACAAGGCCCTTGACACAGGGCGCCTACCCCTATTCTAGCTGCTGGGCCATATGTTGGCCTAAATTCCGGCGGCCCCGGAGACTGCCGGAGCCTTTGCATTCGCTCATCACCGGTCCAGGGTGTGACCAAGTTCACTCTTACTTCGAATGCCGTGGCATGATGGCCCTGACACGCGCACATCTTTGAGCACGCCGGAGACAACGATGCCCCCTGCCAAGGCCGGCACCCCGCGGGGTGCCACCAACGCCACCATGGCTGTGGTGTCCGGTGTACTGGCCTTGACGGGCGTCCTTGGGCTCGCCGGCTATGCAGTTTCGGACGCCCCTTCCGGAAACACGGCGCCCCTTGCCGTTACCGGGCAGGCAGGGGCCGGGGTGGGGGCAGCGGGCCAAGCAGGCCTGGGGGCACAGACGGCTGTGGCTGCGACATCCCACATCCGCAATCCCGGCAACGGGCGGCTTGAGGCGGTCGTGCCGGACATCAGCAGCACGGTGCTGCTCATCGGGGATTCCCAGTCGGAACCTGTGGACGGCTGGCCGCGCCTGGGCCTCGCTGCGGCAGGCTACAACGTGTACTTCTGCGGACGGGGCGGTACAGGCTATGTGGCGGCCAACGGTGCCACCGGCAACTATATTGATGCCCTGCAGCGCGGCGACTGGCAGCTTCCGTCCGGCACCCCCGCACTGGTCGTCATCGAGGGCGGCGGGAACGATGCCGGTTCCGGTGCCAGCAACGCCCAGATAGCCGGCAACGCCGGCCGCCTGATCGCCGAGCTGCGTGCACGCTATCCCGGTACGCGAATGGCGATGATCGGCACCCTGGCGCGTGGCGAGCACGACGGCGGCGCGCGGCGCAGCGAGGTGGACGCCCTGTTGGGGACAGTGGCGGCCGCGAACGGAGTGGCTTTTGTCTCCGCGGGCGACTGGCTCACCAGGTACGGACTGGCAAAGGACCTTGCAGATGCCGTCCACATGAATACCGAAGGCCGGAGAGCGCTCGGCGGCATCCTGGAACGCAGGCTTCGGGAACTCGGGCTGGACCGGAAGCCTGCCGCCGCTGAACAGGCGCCGCTCGCAGCCGTGCCGGGCGGCAGCAGCGCGTTCCAGGACTGAGGCCACGCTCGGCTTGCACTTCCAGCCGGCTTAGACGGCTGGAGCCGGGACCCGAAGGCCCCGGCTCCACACGCGCAGGAAGTTCCCGCTATGCGACTTCCGGCGGAAGCATCAGCTTCGCGCCGGGGATCGCGTTGAGCAAGGCGTTGGTGTATTCCTGCTGGGGCGACTCAAAGACCTCATCCGTGGATCCCGTCTCCACCAGGCGGCCCTTCTCCATCACGCACACGTGGTCGGCGATCTGCCGCACCACGGCAAGGTCGTGGGTGATGAACAGGTACGTCAGGCCGAGGTTGGCCTGCAGGTCGGCGAGCAGGTTCAGCACCTGCGCCTGAACCAGGACGTCCAATGCGGACACGGCCTCATCACAAATGATGACTTCGGGGTCGAGCGCCAGCGCACGGGCAATGGCCACGCGCTGCCGCTGTCCACCGGAGAGCTCGTTGGGGTACCGCTGCATCGCCGACTGGGGCAGGGCCACCTGGTCCAGCAGTGTGCGTACCTTCTTCTCCCGGCTGGCCTGGTCCCCGATCTTGTGGACGCGCAGAGGTTCTTCGATCGTGCGGAAGATGTTGTACATCGGATCGAGGGAACCGTACGGGTCCTGGAAGATCGGCTGGACACGCCTGCGGAACTTGAACAGCTCCGCAGGCTTCAGGGCAGAGGTGTCGACGCCGTCGAACAGGATCCTGCCTTCTGTCGGCTTCTCCAGCTGGAGCACCATCTTGGCCACCGTGGACTTGCCGGACCCCGACTCCCCCACGATCGCCGTCGTGGTTCCCCGCCGCACGTCGAAACTGACGCCGTCGACCGCCGCGAAGTCGGTGGCCTTGCCCAGCCCCTGGCGGAGCTTGTACACCTTGCGAAGGTCCTGGATCTGCAGGAAGGAGTCGGACTTGGCCGTTTCGGCGGCCGGCGCCAGCAGGTCCATCGTCTCCACGCCCTGCTCCTTGGCCACCTGGATGCGGCGGCTGGCCAGGGACGGCGCGGACTCCACGAGCCGTTTGGTGTACGGGTGCTGCGGATTCCGGAGCAGTTCCAGGGACGGTCCCGCCTCCACCACGCGGCCCTGGTACATGACCACCACTTTGTCTGCACGCTCGGCTGCCAGGCCCAGGTCATGGGTGATCAGCAGGACCGAGGTGCCCAACTCGTTGGTCATGGTCTCCAGGTGGTCCAGGATCTGCCGCTGAACAGTGACGTCGAGGGCCGACGTCGGCTCGTCCGCAATCAGCAGGCGCGGCTGGCAGGAGAGGCCGATGGCGATCAGGGCGCGCTGGCGCATGCCGCCGGAGAACTCATGCGGGTACTGGTTGGCCCGGCGCTTGGCGTCCGGGAGTCCCGCCTGGGAAAGCACCTTGGCGATGTCGTCCGGGCCGCTGGGCCGGCCATTGGCACGCAGTGTTTCCCGTACCTGGTAACCGATCTTCCACACGGGGTTCAGGTTGGACATGGGGTCCTGCGGAACCATTCCAATCGTGTTTCCGCGCAGTTCGATCATGCGCTGCTCGGTGGCGTGGGCGATGTCCTCGCCGTCGAGCAGGATCTGGCCGCCGGACACCCTGCCGTTGTTGGGCAGGAGGCCGATTGCGGCCAGGGCCGTGGTGGATTTGCCGGAGCCCGACTCCCCCACGATGGCCACCGTCTCACCCGGCATGATGGTCAGGTGCGCATTCCTCACGGCCTGGACCTCGCCGCCGCCGGTCTTGAAGGCGATGGCGAGGTCGCGGATTTCGAGCAGCGGCCTGACACCGGTGGTGCCGGCCTCATCGATGCGGACGTCTGGGGTTGTCATCTCTTTATCTCTCATCGCTGACGGCTCTTCGGGTCAAGGGCGTCGCGCACGGCGTCGCCCAGCATGATGAAGCTCAGCACCGTGATGGACAGTGCGGCGGCCGGGTAGAGCATGATTTCCGGGCGGGTCCTGATCGATGCCTGGGCGCCCGCGATGTCGTTGCCCCAGGACATGATGCTCTGCGGCAGGCCGATGCCCAGGAAGGACAGGGTGGCTTCGGCCACGATGAACACGCCAAGTTCCAGCGTTGCCAGGACGATGATGGGTGCCAGGGCGTTGGGCAGCACGTGGCGGACCAGTGCGCCGAACTTGGAGACACCCAGCGCACGGGCTGCCGTGACAAAGTCCGCGTTGCGTACCTCGATGACTGCGCCGCGGGTAATGCGGGCCATTTGCGGCCATGCCAGGAGCGAGATGACGAACACCACGGTCCAGACGCTCTTGTTCTCCCGGAACAGCGGCAACTGCGTGATCACCAGCGCGCCAAGGACAAGCGGCAGCGCGAAGAAGATGTCACCCAGGCGTGCGAGCACTGCGTCGATCCAGCCGCCGTAGTACCCGGCGAGGGCGCCGAGGGTCACACCGATAACTAGGACGCAGAGGACGGAGAGCAGGCCCACGGAAAGCGAGGCCTGCGTGCCGTGGATGACCCTGGAATAAACGTCGCAACCCTGGAAGGTAAAGCCGAACGGGTGCCCCGCCGTGGGCGCGCCTTCCGAGTTCGACAGCTCGCATCCTTCGTTTGGCGGGGTCGACGTGAACAGGCCCGGGAACAGCGCAATCACGATCAGGGCAAGGATCAACAGTGCCGAAATGATGAACAGCGGACGACGGCGGAGCTTGCGCCACGCGTCTGCCCACAGGCTGAGCGGGGCCTGGTCAGTCTTAACGGCGTCCGTTGCCTGCAGCGGTGTCTCTTCAATGGGGGCCACAAAGTGGCTGTTGTTACTGGTCATAGCGAATCCTCGGGTCAAGCCAGGCGTACAGGAGATCGACAAGAAGGTTTGCCACCACGAACACCAGGACCAGCACGCTGACGATGGAAACGATGGTGGGGCCTTCACTGCGGAGCACTGCCTGGTAGAGCTTGTTGCCGACGCCGGGAACGTTGAAGATGCCCTCGGTGACAATGGCGCCGCCCATCAGGCCGCCCAGGTTGGCGCCCAAATAGGTGACTACGGGGATCAGCGAGTTGCGCAGGATGTGGGCCATGACAACGCGGGGCCGGGACAGGCCCTTTGCGGTGGCGGTCCGAACGTAGTCGGCGTTCATGTTTTCACTGACTGACGCGCGGGTCAGGCGGAGAACATAGGCGAAGGAGACTAGTCCGAGGACTACGGCCGGCAGCAGCAGGGTGACCCAGTTGGCGTTTGCGCCAACGGTGGGTTTGGCCCAGCCCAGCTGCACGCCGAAGACGAGCTGGAAAACGAAGCCCAGGACGAAAGTGGGAATTGCGATGACCACCAGTGAGGCCACCAGGACCGTGGAATCGAACCAGCCGCCACGCCGCAGGCCCGCGAACACTCCGAAGGCAACGCCGAAGATGGCCTGGATGGCAAGGGCCTCGACGGCTAGCATCGCCGTCACGGGGAAGACCCGTGTAAGGCTCGCGGCAATGGGCTGGCCGGTGAAGTCGTTGCCGAGGTTGAAGGTGAAGAGGTTCTTCAGGAACAGTCCGTACTGGACCCAGAAGGGCTGGTCCAGGTGGTACTGGCTGCGCAGGGTGTCGATGACGGCCTGCGGGGGCTGGCGGTCGCCGAAGAGTGCGGCGATGGGGTCGCCCGGCAAGGCGAACACCATGTAGTAGACCAAAAGGGTTGTGCCGAGGAATACAGGGATCACCTGGAGGAGTCGGCGCAGGATGAACCGGATCACAGGATCACCTGCCTTCCGGTAGGGGGGAAAACGGGTTCATGAATGCCTTCCTGCCGCTTGCAAGCCAATGGGGGTCCCGACTTAACCGGAACCCCCATCAGCGTGACGGCAAGTTAGATCTGTGACTACTTTGCGGTGATGCCGTAGTAGAGGATTTCACCGTTCCAGCCGGTCTCGGCCTTCACGACGTTGTTGCTCCATACGATCGCGCGTGCCTGGTCCCAAAGCGGCAGTCCGGGCAGGTCCTGGAACAGGATTTCCTGTGCCTGGTTGAACTTGGCGTTGGCCTCGTCCGTGTTCTTTGCAGCCAGGCCCTCCTTGAGGAGCTTGTCGAACTCGGGGTTCGAGTACTTCTCGTAGTTGGAGGAAGCTCCCGTGGCCCATACCGGTCCAAGGAAGTTGTAGAGCGACGGGTAGTCGCCCTGCCAGCCGGCGCGGGTCAGGCCGGGCAGCTGCTGGGACTTGCGCAGGTTAAGGACTTCGGCAAACTTGGCGAACGGCTGGATTTCAGCCTGGATGCCGAGGTTGTTCTTGAAGCCGTTTGCTACGGCGTCGATCCATTCCTTGTTGCCACCGTCGGTGTTGGAGGCAATCTGGAGCGGCTTGGAATCGTCGTACGGCTGGATCTTGTTGGCCTGCGCCCAAAGGTCCTTGGCCTTGGCGGGATCGAAGTTCAGAACTTCGCTGCCCTTGATGCCTTCCTTGAAGCCGTCGATGACCGGCGGGGCGAAGGCCTTGGCCGGGGTGCGCGTACCGTTGAAGACCACCTTGGCGATTTCCTCGCGGTTGATGGCGTAGGACAGGGCCTGGCGGCGCAGCTTGCCTGCTTCACCCTGGAAGTTCGGGTTGTAGCCCGGGATGTTCAGGGTGGAATCGGTGGCGACAGGCTTGGTGGCGTTCCGGCCCGGGAAGTCGTTGATGTAGGTCTTCAGGGCGTTGGACGGCAGGACATCCGAGACGTCCAGGTTGTCCGACTGCAGGTCCGTGTATGCGGGGCCCGGATCGGTGTAGAACTTGAAGGTCACGCCGCCGTTCTTGGCCTCGCGGGTGCCCTTGTAGTCAGGGTTCTTCACCAGGGTGATGGACTGGTCGTGGACCCAGGAACCCTGCTTTTCGAACTTGTACGGACCATTGCCCACAGGGTTTTCACCGTAGGTCTTCGGGTCTGCCAGTGCCGCGGAAGGCAGCGGGTAGAAGGCGGAGTAGCCAAGGCGCAGGGACCAGTCGGCCTCAGGCTGGGCGAGCTTCACCGTGATGGTGGAGTCATCGGTTGCCTGCAGTCCGGACATGGTGTCTGCCTTGGGGGCAGGAGTGGTGGTGGTCTTGCCGTCAGCACCCTTGACCGAGTTCACAGCCGATACGTCGTCGTAACCGGCGATCGATTCGAAGAAGAACCCGTTGTTCTGGAGGTTCTTGGAGTTAGCGGCGAAATTCCAGGAGTCAACAAAGGTCTTGGCCGTGATGGCTTCCCCGTTGGTGAACTTCTGGCCCTGCTTGACCTTGATGGTCCAGTTCTGGGCGTCGGAAGACTCGATGGAATCGGCCAGGGCGTTAACTGCCTTGCCATTGGCGTCGTAGCTGCGAAGACCTTCGAAAAGCAGGTTCACGACGCGGCCGCCGTAGACCTCGTTGGTGTTTGCCGGCAGCAGCGGGTTTTGTGGCTCGTTGCTGTAGGCGGTGATGACCTTGTTCGGATCGCCGGCAGCATTGCTCGATCCGTCGGTGCTGCCGCCGCCGCCGGCGCCGCACCCGGTCAGGGCAAGCGCAGCGATTGCCACGATGCCCAGTGCTTTGGAAGTGCGCGTAAAACGCATTCCGCCTCCTATGAGTTGTGGGAGAGATGTAGGGGAATCTTGTGCTTCCCCGCAGGTTGGGCACAGCGCGAAACTGTGACGAAACCTACACAATACGAGTTAGCCTAACCGCACAAAGTCCAGATATTGGTACTCCGTTGCCAAACCGTGACCGGCGCAGTCAAATGCCCTGGCACACGGTGGGTAGTTAGGCACGTCACATGCTACTCGCCAGTAAGCCGCACGGCGAATCGGAGGGCCGGGGGCTCCGCAAGGGTCAAACGGCCCTAATGGTGGGGTGGCCCCGCGGCCGCCGCTAGGACAGCCGCCACTCCCAGACGTTCCACCACACACCCAGGGGGCCAGGGCTGGTTTTGATGCCGGCTACCCGCGAATTGAAGGCAGTTGTTCCCAGGGTTTGGTAGAGCGGGAGGCCGTAGGCGTCGTCCCAGATGTGCTTGTCGACTTCAGCCAGGAGTTCGTCCTGCTTGCCCAGGTCCGTGGTTACGGCGAGCTGTTCCATGAGTTTGTCCGCATCACCATCGGAATATCCCGTGAAGTTGCTCCCGGCGCCAGTACGGAAGATCTGCGGCACCCTGCTGACGCCGGCCTCTGTGCCGATCCATCCTGAGAGTGCGGCGTCATAGCCGGCCCGGCTCATCGCGCCAGCCCAGTCAGCGCTTCCCTGTCCGTCGTCGACGACACGGATTCCTGCCAGTGCGGCCGAATCGCGGATCAGGGAGAAAGCCTTGGCACGGTTGGGGTTGTCGCGGTTGTAGAGGATGCGGATGGTGGGGGTGGCTTTGCCCTTCAGGAGGCTTTTGGCGCCATCAATGTCCACCTTGTCGTAGTCCGATGAGCCGTTGTTCTTTATCGTGTCGTCGTACTTTGGCTGTCCGGGCAGAAACACGTGGGAGTCCAGAGGCTTGTTGTCGGGTGACTGCGTTCCCACAATGGCGTCCATGATGGCCTGCCGCGGAACCGTCTTGAGGAAGGCAACGCGCACGTCCTTGTCGCTGAAGGGTCCGGAGAAGTTGAGGTCCAAGTGGTCGTAGCCCGACTGTTTGTACCGTTGAACGGTGATGCCCTGGCCGGACAGTCCTGTGAGGAGGCTGTCTGTGGCAGCCGAGGGCTGAGGAGAGATAATGTCCGCCTGGCCGCTGCGCAGGGCGTCGACCGCCGCTGGAACCGCGCCGGTGAACCTGACGTTGATCTCGTCCAGCCATGGTTCTGCGCCCCAAACGTAGTCGCGGTTCCGCACCAGTTTCATGGAGACTTCCGGGACGATGTCGCGCACGATGTAGGGACCGCTGGACAGGTAGAGGGCCGGATCGTCGGGGACCGACTTGGTATCGAACCCGGTGTTCCAGAAGTCACTGACCTTCTTGAGCGCGGGGTTGGACGCCGGCTTGTCGGGGTTGCCCCGGGGTGTGTCCTTGAGAAGCTTGACCAGGTCCTGTTCGTCACTGAGTCCGCTCTTGGCGGCGACAACGTGGGCCGGGAGCCCGACGTCGAAGGCCACTTCCCAGTCTGCGTACGGCGCTGCGTACTCGAGGGTGATGGAACGGCCATCCGAACCAAGTTCGGGAAACAGGGTACCGGCCAGGCCAGTGGTGTCAGAGGCAGCGGAGAAGTACTTGGTGCCCTTGCCCGTGGCGGGATTAATGTCGTCGAAGTAGCCTGACCCGGCGGCCCAGCTCAGCAGGAGGTCAGCAGCACCGATGGGGGCACCATCGGACCATTTGACTCCTTCGTTGACCGTGTACTTCACCTTGAGCGGCTGGTCGGAGACTTTTTCGAAGTGCCCAAACTTGTCGTTGCGGACTACCTTGGAGCTGTCATCAAGGTAGAAGAAGCCCGAGTGGGTGATGGCGCCGATCTTCGAATTGATGTCAGTGTTGCCCTTGGCGCTCCACGGGTTGAACGAGGAAAAGGCGTTCACCTCGGCCACCGTCACGCTGCCGCCGCGTTTGGCTTCTCCCACCACCACGGAAGGTGCGCTTCCGCCCGAGCAGCCGGAGAGGACCAGGGCAGCCGCCACCGCCGCGGTGAGCAATTGCATCAGACGCCGGACCGGCATGCCGCCTCCTTGTGTTTTCCCTCTGCGGAGGGCAGTCGGGTCGCCGTGGTCGGGCCCTATTGACTCAGGATACTTGGTGCCGGTATTGCGTAGGCGAATCGGATCCCCCTCGGGATGGAAGGGGTGGTGTTCCCACCAGCCGGTCCCGGCCGGGTGCGTCAAGCATTGCCGTGGCCCGTCGCCGTTGCCGCCCCGGACCCCGGGTTCCATCCGCATAACGAGTCGCAGGAGCGACCGGCTGTCATAAGGCAACGATAAGGTGGGTGGACATCAGGCAACGACGTTCGGGGGGAAACATGCTTGAAAATACTGCGCGCCCATCCCAGCCGCCACCGCCGGCAGCCCATCGCCATGTCCGGCAGTCCGACCTGCCACCGGATCAGATGTACTCCCCGGAGCCAGTGCCCGGGAGGCGGGTGGCCGGCTTGGTCCTCGCGGTTCTTCTCAGCGGCTGGATGTTGGCGGTTCCTGTAGCGCTCATCGACCGGCTCAAGGACGCGCCGGGAATATGGGCAGGCACCGCATCCGTCGCCATTGTCACCTGTGCCGTGGTTTCCGCAGGCCTGGCTGCTTTCCAGCTCTTCAATGCGGGGGACGGGCGGCGATGGTTGCGTGTGGCCTTGATAGCCGCCCTGGCAGTGACCATCGCTGCCGCCGCATTGTCTGCAATCCTGCCCGAATTCGGACTACTGCTGCTGATCCCGGCGGTACTGGCAGGAATACCCGGCCTGGTCCTGCTGGCAAGGGACGCCCGGGGGTCCTGACGGCAATAGACAGCCGGGCCTGGACAAGGGTCCAGGCCCGGCTGTCTCCGGTGCGTCCAGGAGGTCGTCCTGCCCTCCGGCACCGCCTGAAGCAGCCTCGAGGCACTAGACGTTGAAGCGGAACTCCACCACGTCGCCGTCGGCCATAACGTATTCCTTGCCTTCAATGCGGACCTTGCCCCGGGACTTGGCCTCCGCCATGGAACCGGCTTCAACCAGATCGTCGAAGGAGACCACCTCGGCCTTGATGAACCCGCGCTGGAAATCCGAGTGGATGACGCCGGCCGCCTGCGGTGCGGTGTCCCCCTGCCGGATGGTCCAGGCGCGTGCTTCCTTCGGGCCCGCGGTCAGGTAGGTCTGCAGGCCCAGGGTGTGGAACCCGACGCGGGCCAGCTGGTCCAGGCCGGATTCGTCCTGGCCGTTCATCTCCAGCATTTCGCGGGCTTCTTCCTCGTCCAGCTCCACGAGGTCGGCTTCGAGTTTGGCGTCAAGGAAGATGCAGTCCGCCGGGGCTACCAAGGCGCGCAGCTCCTCCTGCTTTTCCGGGCTGCCCAGGATGCCTTCATCGGCATTGAACACGTAGATGAAGGGCTTGGCCGTCAGCAGGCCCAGTTCCTTAAGGTGCTCCATCTCCAGCTTGTCGCTCTTGATGGAGGAGTAGATGGTGTCCCCGCGCTCGAGGACCACCTGCGCTGCCTTGATGGCGGCAAGCTCAGCGGCTTCCCGCTTCTTGATCTTGACTTCCTTCTCGATGCGCGGAATGGCTTTTTCGATCGTCTGGAGGTCCGCGAGGATCAGCTCGGTGTTGATGGTTTCCATGTCCGAGCGGGGGTCCACCTTGCCGTCCACGTGCACCACATCGGGGTCATCGAACACCCTGACAACCTGGGCGATGGCTTCTGCCTCGCGGATGTTGGCCAGGAACTGGTTGCCCAGCCCCTCCCCCTCGGAGGCGCCCTTGACGATGCCGGCGATGTCGACGAAGGACACGGCGGCAGGCAGGACGCGCTGGGAGCCGAAAATTCCGGCCAGCTTCTGCAGCCGGGGATCCGGCAGGTTCACCACGCCTACATTGGGTTCGATGGTGGCGAACGGGTAGTTCGCTGCCAGGACCTGGTTGCGGGTGAGCGCGTTGAAGAGGGTTGATTTGCCGACGTTGGGCAGTCCGACGATGCCAATAGTAAGAGCCACGAGCATTGATTCTACCCGCCGGGGCACCGGAGCCCGTACCGGGGAATGTCACTGCCGGTGAATGTCAGAGGCCCGTGCAACAGTGAAGCCATGGATGCTTTTGCCTTGATTCTGGCCCTCTTGATGCTGCTGCTCGGTGCCTTTGCTGGCGCCGCTGCCACGTATTTCTCCCTGCGACGGAATTCCCATGCGCTGGAGGCGGACTTTGACCAGGTGTCGTCCCGCCTGTCAGAAGTCACTGCACAGTTTGCAGCGGCCGACGCCGAGCGGCGGCTTTTGGCAGCACAGAACCGGGAGCTGGGCGAGGCACGGACACAGGACGGCAGCGTGCTGCGCGCCCTGGCTCCAGTGGCCGAGAAGCTCTCCGCGGTCCAGCAGCAGGTGGCGCTGCTGGAGCGGGACCGGGTTGAGCAGTACGGCCAACTGGCCCAGCAGCTGCAGGAGGCCAGGCTTTCCGACGAACAGCTCATCCGATCCACGCACGCCCTGGAATCGGCATTGCGTTCCAACAGTGCCAGGGGCCAGTGGGGCGAAGTGCAGCTTCGCCGTGTAGTGGAAGCTGCCGGCATGCTGCGCCACGTGGACTTCGTTGAGCAGGTGCACAGCGCCGGCCATGACTCTGCAGTCCGCCCGGACCTGGTGGTGCAGTTGCCGGGCGAAAAGCAGCTGGTGGTGGATGCCAAGGTACCGCTCTCGTCCTACCTCGAAGCGCAGGAACTGGGCGCGGTGGATCCCCGCGCGGGACAGCCGTCCGGATCAGAGTCGGTGGCCGACGGCCGGAACCGCCAGGCCCTCCTGGCCGCGCATGCCAAGGCCCTGCGGGCGCATGTGGACGCCTTGGGCACCAAGAAGTACTGGGACATCCCGGGAAACTCCCCGGAGCTGGTGGTCTGCTTCATTCCGGCAGAGTCCATCCTGGCAGCGGCCCTGACTGCTGACGCGGGCCTCCTGGACCACGCGTTGTCGCGGAATGTGGTCCTTGCCTCGCCAAGTACCCTGCTTGCGGTGCTGAAGTCCGTGGCGTTCACCTGGCGCCAGGATGTACTGACCGACAATGCGCGCGAACTGTTCGAACTCGCACGGCAACTGTACGACCGCATGGGCACGCTGGGCGAGAACGTCAGCAAGCTGGGATCTTCCCTGAAGACGTCCGTGGACCGCTACAACGCCATGGTGGGCACACTTGAAGCCCGGGTCCTGCCAACTGCGCGGAAGCTTAATACGCTGGAGGAGTCAGGTCTGGCCACGCCCGCGCTTGTGGAGGTGACGCCCCGGGCGGTGGTGGCACCGGAGCTCCAGGGGGACGACGAAGCGGCCTAGCCAAAAGCTGCCTGAACATCACGCCGGAAGGGCCGGACAGTTCGAAACTGCCCGGCCCTTCCGCTTTTGGTATGTGCGGGCTGGCCCTAGCCGCGGGGCCGGCGGCCACCCAGGGCGCGGCTGACGTCACCGGCCTGCTTCAGGGTCGCGCGGAGCTCCTTCGGCAGCGAGAACAACAGGTCTTCCTCGGCAGTGACCACTTCCTCCACCGTGCCGTAGCCGTAGTCGGACAGCAGCCTCAGCACGTCCTGCACCAGAACTTCGGGAACCGAAGCCCCGGACGTCACGCCAACCGTGGCGACGCCTTCGAACCAGGTTTCGTCGACCTCGTTGGCGAAATCCACGCGGTAGGAGGCCTTGGCCCCGTACTCGAGCGCTACCTCTACCAGCCGGACCGAGTTGGACGAATTCGCCGAGCCAACCACGATCACCAGGTCTGCTTTTGGTGCAATCTTCTTAATGGCTACCTGGCGGTTGGTGGTGGCGTAGCAAATGTCATCGCTGGGCGGATCCTGCAGGGTCGGGAACCGCTCCTTGAGCAGCCTGACGGTTTCCATGGTCTCGTCCACGCTCAGCGTGGTCTGGGACAGCCAGATGACCTTTTCGGGGTCGCGGACTGTCACCTTGTCCACTTCGTGCGGGCCGTTGATGATCTGGATGTGCTCCGGTGCTTCGCCGGAGGTGCCTTCCACTTCCTCATGTCCGTCGTGGCCGATCAGGAGGATGTCGAAGTCGTCCTTGGCGAAGCGGACGGCTTCCTTGTGCACCTTGGTCACCAGCGGACAGGTGGCATCGATAGTACGCAGCCCGCGGTTCTCGGCCGATTCAACCACTGCGGGCGAGACGCCATGGGCAGAGAAGATGACCAGGGCGCCTTCGGGCACTTCGTCTGTTTCATCAACGAAGATGGCGCCTTTTTCCTCCAGGGAGCTGACCACGTGCACGTTGTGGACAATCTGCTTGCGGACATAGACGGGCGGACCGTAGTGTTCCAGCGCCTTCTCAACGGCGATCACGGCCCGGTCGACGCCGGCACAGTAGCCGCGGGGGGCTGCCAGCAGTACCTTCTTAGTGCCGTTTACGGGGGCTGCACCTGCCACTTCCTCGGGTGAGCGGCGCCTGCGCGGAATGGTGGGCATCGAAAGGGGTACAGCCGAGGTGGTCATCCCTCCATGTTACCGGCTGGTCCGCGCCCGTTTCCGGGATGCGAACAAGGTCACAATGCCCGCTGCCGCCAAGGCTGCGCCGGCCACGGCAGTAGCGGTGATCCAGGTCTGGAAGTCTGCGCCTGCCGCGGCCAGGAATTCGTCGCGGAACATGTTGGCCACTGCGTTGCCGGTGTTTGTGGCCTGCGCCTGGGCCGAGCCCAGTTGCAGTCCGATCCCCCACAGCCCTGCGAGCGCCAGTCCGCCAAAGCCGGCGGCCAGGAGCACGGTCCAGCGGCGGCGCGCCGCTACGAACGCCAGCAGGAATGCCACCACCGAACCGATGGCCAGGACGTAGCCCATGGGGGCATAAGTCGCCAGCCGCTCCGTCCACTCCCGCTGCGCCGGATGGCCGATATTGATGAGCGTCTGCTTCGGCGGGTCAAGGGGAAGCCTGGTGGCACGGGAAATCTCCTCGGAGCCGAGGGCAACCAAAGGAGCAACATCCAGGGTCAGTGAAGACGGGGAAGCGCCCGGCTGCGGGTCCTTTGCGGGATCAGCGAAACTGAGGCGGTGGCTTCTGCGCAGCGTCTCCTCCCAGGCCGCGGGATACCCCGGCAGCCCGGTCATGGACTCTGCCGCCTTTTCAAGCATCGGCTGGACAAGGCCCGAAAGGAAGCCCGGAACCGATCCCGTGTCAATCGTTCCCACCGCCGCCGCGGCAAGCTTCCGCTGGAACTCCGAGTCCTTCCCGAGCGGCGCGGCAAGGCGGACAAACCCGTCCTCCTGGACAATGTTCCGGTCCACCCATATGGCGGGAACGGCCACAGCGGCCAGGAGGATGCCCAGCACGGTGGCGATGGCAGAGACAAAAGTGCGCACAGCAGGTCCTTCGGGGTTGGGGGCCTCCTACCATCCTAGGCAGGGCGGATGGGCTGTTCCTGTCAGCCCCCGGTGCTACAACCTTATGGATAAGGTTGATTGTCCGCCCACAACAGATGAAGGACCGCATGCCCCCAGCACCAGCCTCTCCATGGCGTCCGCATGTCTGACCAGGCATCCCTTCCGGGTACCGGACCAACTACCCTGCCAGCCACGGCAGCGGAAACCAGCCCGGACAATCCATGGCCGCTGCAGCTGCTCTCGCAGAAGCTGAAGGCCCACATCGACCGCACTCCGTCGGCGTGGGTGGAAGGCCAGGTCATCGAGCTGAACCGCCGCGGCACCAACGCGTATCTCACGCTCCGCGATGTGGACGCAGAGGTATCCCTTCCGGCGTCCGTCTGGACCAAGGTGCTGGAAAGGCAGAACCTTCCGCTTGAGCGCGGGTCACGAGTGGTAGCCCTCCTGAAGCCCGAGTTCTGGCTGAAGACGGGCAGGCTCAACATGCTGGTCCGCGATATCCGGCCTGTGGGCCTGGGCGACCTGCTGGCCAGGATCGAGCGCCTGCGGCAGGCCCTGGCGGCCGAGGGTCTGTTCGCCGACTCCCGGAAGAAGCCGCTGCCCCTTCTGCCGCACCGGATTGGGCTGATCACGGGACGTGACTCGGACGCCAAGAAGGACATCCTGCGCAATGCAGCCCTGCGGTGGCCTGCGGTGGAGTTTGAGATCCGGGAAGTTGCCGTGCAGGGAAACACCGCGGTGGCCCAGGTGGTCCGGGCGCTGCGTGAGCTGGACGCCCTCCCCGAGGTGGACGTCATCGTCATCGCCCGCGGCGGCGGGGCACTGGAGGACCTCTTGCCGTTCAACAGCGAGGACCTGGTCAGGGCTGTTGCCGCGGCCGCCACGCCGGTGGTGAGCGCCATCGGACACGAGGCGGACCGCCCGCTTCTTGATTACGTGGCAGACCTTCGGGCCTCCACACCCACTGACGCGGCCAAGCGGATCGTCCCCGAAGTCTCCGAAGAGCTCGCCGGGGTGCGGCAGGCACGGGAACAGCTGCGGCGCTGCATGGAACGGCTTGTGGACCGGGAATCGGACCGGTTGGCAGCGTTGCATTCCCGCCCTGTCCTGGCCGCGCCCGAGGGCATGGTCTCTGTCCGGGCGGAGGAAATCGAACGGCTGCTGCGGCGCTCCTCTGCCGCCGTGAGTTCCACGGTGGTCCGTGCAGCGGACCAGCTTGGGCACCTCAAGGCACAAGTACGCGCGCTTTCCCCGCAGAAGACGCTGGACCGGGGGTACGCCGTCGTCGAACTGGCGGGAGACCAAGCCGCCCGGACCGCAAGGGCCGGCCATGCCGTTGTCCGGCGGCCTGCCGAGGCGCCACCCGGGGCCGCCCTGTCCATCCGCGTGGCCGAGGGACGTTTCGGAGCCACATCCACCGGGGCACTGGAGCCCGGCAACCCAGACCATCATCAGGAAGTGGAAGAGAAGGCATGAGCGAACAAAAAACAGAGTCCGACGCCTCAGCACTGAGCTACGAGGAGGCCCGGGAACAACTCATCGCAGTGGTGGGAAAGCTGGAAGCGGGAGGCGCCAGCCTGGAGGAATCACTGGCCCTGTGGGAGCGGGGCGAGGCACTGGCTGCCCGCTGCGAGGAATGGCTTGAAGGCGCACGGAAGAGGCTGGCGGCCGCCAGGGACCAGCCCCTGTAACCAAACGGGCAGCTGCAGCGCCGCCGCAAAAGGCCCGAGGCCACCGGAACGGCGGTCAGGAACGTGCCACGAGTTCGCGCTCGGCGGCGACATCGAACTCGGCTTTGGGCCACTTCAGGTTCATGCCCGACAGGGCGCCAAGCAGCAACTGCTGGACCGCGATCCGGGCGAACCATTTCTTGTTGGCCGGAACAACGTGCCAGGGCGCAGCCGGGGTGCTCGTTTCCTCGATCGCCGCCTGGTACGCACCCATGTAGTCGTCCCAGAAGGCACGCTCGTCCAGGTCGCCGTGACTGTATTTCCAGTGCTTCGCCGGGTTATCCAGCCGCGCCAGCAGCCTCTCTTTCTGTTCATCCCCGCTGATGTGAAGCATCACCTTGACTACTTTGGTCCCCGAATCCGTTAGCCTCGTCTCGAATTCGTTGATGGCCACGTAGCGCCGTTTGATCTCGTCCGGGGTGGCCAGTTGTGGACCTTGTGGATGAGGACGTCCTCGTAGTGGGAGCGGTCAAAGACGCCCACCATGCCCGCGGCCGGTACTTCCTTTTCGATCCGCCACAGGAAGTCGTAGGACTTTTCCTCGTCGGTGGGGGCCTTGAACGCCTTGAACTGGACGCCCTGCGGGTTCATCGCCGCCATGACGTGGCTGACGATCCCGCCCTTGCCGGCCGTGTCCATTGCCTGCAGGATCAGGAGGATCCGTTTGGTTCCCCCGAACCGGGACTCGGCAAAGAGCTTCTCCTGCAAGCCGGAAAGTTCGCCGTCCATTTCCGCGAGCAGCAGTTTGCCGTCATCCTTGTTACCGCTGTAGCCCGGGGTCGAGTCGGGGTCCACCGAGGCAAGGGAGAATCCCTCCCCTGCGCGGAGGGTTTGGGAGGGGTGCTGGTCGAAGCCGACGACGCGGGCCATGGCGGTCCTTTCCGCAAGCAGTGCACGGACCGGCAGGCCCGTGTGCACAGGCTAGTTCCCCTGGTACCGGCTTAGGAAGTCCCCCATGCGTCCGATGGCTTCCTCGATGTCCTTGACGTTGGGCAGCGTCACCATGCGGAAGTGGTCCGGGCGCACCCAGTTGAAGGCGCGGCCATGGGAGAGCAGGATCTTCTGTTCCTTGAGCAGGTCGAGGACAAACTTTTCGTCGTCCCGGATGTGGTAGACCTCGGGGTCGAGCCGCGGGAAGAGATAAAGGGCACCCCTGGCCTGCTGGGTGCTTACGCCGGGGATGGCGTTCAGCATGTCATACGCCTTGTTGCGCTGTTCCAGCAACCGGCCGCCGGGAAGGATGAGATCGTTGATGCTTTGGTAGCCGCCGAGGGCTGTCTGGATGGCGTGCTGGGCCGGGACGTTGGCGCAGAGGCGCATGTTGGCCAGGAGGTTGATGCCTTCGAGGTAGTCGGCGGCCTCCTTCTTTGGCCCGGAGATGGCCATCCAGCCGGCCCGGTAGCCGCACACCCTGTAGGCCTTGGAAAGGCCGCTGAAGGTCAGGCAAAGGACATCGTCGCCGGTGAGGCCGGCCAGGTTCACGTGGACGGCGTCTTCGTAAAGGATCTTCTCGTAGATCTCGTCGGCGAAAATCACCAGGCCGTGCTTTTCCGCAAGGGCCACAATCCGCTTGAGCGTCTCTTCCGGGTAAACGGCGCCGGTGGGGTTATTGGGGTTGATGACCACGATCCCCTTGGTGCGGGGAGTGATCTTGGCTTCCATGTCTTCAAGGTCGGGCTGCCAGCCGGAGTCCTCGTCACAGAGGTAGTGCACCGGCTTGCCGCCGGCGAGTGCCACGGATGCCGTCCACAACGGGTAGTCCGGGGTGGGAATGAGCACCTCGTCACCGCCGTCCAGCAGCGCCATCAGCGACATGGTGATGAGCTCGCTGACCCCGTTGCCCAGGTAGATGTCGTCCACATGGATGTTCTGGATGCCGCGGGTCTGGTAGTACTGCGAAACGGCCGTGCGGGCGGAGAAGATACCGCGGGAATCGCTGTACCCCTGGGCGTGCGGCAGGTGGCGGATCATGTCCACCAGGATGGCGTCCGGCGCCTCGAAACCAAACGGAGCAGGGTTTCCGATGTTCAGCTTGAGGATGCGGTGGCCCTCCGCCTCCATCTGCTGGGCAGCCTGGAGGATCGGTCCACGAATGTCATAGAGAACGTTGTTGAGCTTCGTGGACTGCCTGAATTCTGCCATTCCTCAAATATGCCACAGGAAGGATGAATGGCCGTTGAGACGTCCGCCACATGGCCGACGGCGGCTGCCGGACCTTCGAAGGTCCGGCAGCCGCCGTCGTCATCACCAGGCAGTTGCTGCCTGCGGGGCAGCGAACGGATTTACTTGACGATGCCCTTTTCCTTGAGCCACGCGGTTGCTGCCGTCTTGGCGTCCTGCTTCTGGTTGCCGCTGACCGCCCGGTTGAGGTTGATCAGGTCATCAGTGGTGAGGATGCTGGATACCGAGTTCAGCGCCTGCTTGGCCTTGTCCGTCATCTTGGACTTGTTGTACAGCGGCAAGACTTGCTGGGCGATGAAGTTGTTCTTGGGATCGTCCAGGACCACCAGGTCGTTGTCGGCAATGGACGGCGTGGTGGTGTAGATGTCCGCCACCTGTACCTGGTCCTGCAGGAGCGCCTTGAGCGTCACCGGGCCGCCGCCGTCGCTGAACGGCTCCAGCTTCTTGGGCACGCAGTTGTAGTTCTTCTTAAGGCCGGGCAGGCCGTAGGCACGCTCGGCGAAGGTGGCTGGGGCGCCCACCACGATGTCGCTGCAGACCTTGGCCAGGTCCTCGATGGACTTCAGCTGGTACTTCTCAGCGGTGGCCTTGGTCACCACCATGGCGTCCTTGTCCTCGGCCTTGGACGCGTCCAGGACGCCCAGCCCGTCCGGAAGCTTGCCCGGCAGTGCCTTGGCGATATCGCCGGCGGAGACTTCGGTGGCTTCCTTGTTGACGTAGAGCAGCAGGTTGCCGCTGTAGTCCGGCACCACGTCAACGGACCCGTCCTGCACGGCCTTGAAGTACACCTCACGGGAGCCGATGTTCGGCTTGGTGGTGGCGGTGATGCCGTTGGCGTTCAGGGCGCCGGCGTAGAGTTCGGCGATGATCTGGCTTTCGGGGAAGTCCGCGGAGCCCACCACCAGGGATGTCGCTTCACCCGAAGCCCCGCCGCTGGAGGCCGGGGCGTTCTTCAACGGATCGGACGAACCGCCGCAGGCGGACAGCGCCACGGCCAGGCCAAGCCCGGCGGCCAGGCCGCTGAACGCCCGCCTGCCGAGGCGCTGGGGACGGCTATCTTTCATGATTTACCTCCTTGTACAACAGTCTCCGCAACTACGGGGTCTGTGAGTTCAACCGCGGCCTCCTGGCTGCGGCGGGACAGTTTTGAGGCCCCCTGGGCGAGGAACAGCCTCTGGAACAGGGACAGGACGAGATCCACGGCGATCGCCAGCACAGCGATGAGGAGGGAACCTCCCAGCATCTGGGGGAAGTCACTCAGGACAAGTCCGTCGAACAGGTAGCGGCCGAGGCCGCCAAGGTTGATGTAGGCAACCACGGAGACCGTGGCGATCACCTGCAGCACGCCCGTCCGGAATCCGCCGAACATGACCGTGAGGGCGTTCGGCAGTTCGGCCCGGAACAGGACCTGAAGTTCGGTCATCCCCATGGCGCGGGCGGCGTCCACCACGTTCCGGTCAACGCTGGAGATCCCGGCGTAGGTTCCTGCCAGCAGCGGGGGAACCGTGAGGATCACGAGGGCCCAGATTGGGGGCATCAGCCCAATGCCGGCCAGCAGCACGAACAGGATCAGCAGGCCGAGGGTGGGCAGGGCACGTAGGGCTCCTGCCAGTGCGACGACGGCCACGCGTCCCCGCCCCGTGTGGCCCACGAACAGTCCGACAGGAACGGCAATGGCGGTGGCGATCAGCATGACGAGCCCGGTGTACTGGAGGTGCTCCCCCAGCCGGGTGGGGATGCCCATGCTCCCGGACCAGTTCAGGGGATCGGCAAGCCAGGAGAAGGTATCGGCGAAAACGTTGCTCATGCCGCTCCCCCCGTGGTGTGCGCGGCGAGGTCGGTTGCGGACGCTGGCAACGAGTTGCCGCCTGCCCCGCGGTCACGTCGGGTTCCTGCGCGCTCCCAGGGGGTCAGGATGCGTTCAAGCAGGACCAGCACGGCGTCCATCACAAGCGCCAGGACCAGGATGGCCACGATGCCCACTACCACTTCGGTGACGAAGTCACGCTGGAGTCCGTCGGTGAAGAGCATGCCCAGGTTGCCGACGCCCAGGAGGGCCGCAACACTGACCAGCGAGATGTTGCTGACGGACACCACCCGCAGCCCGGCGAACATGACCGGCAGGGACAGCGGCAGGTCCACCTGCAGGAACCGTGCCAGTGGTTTGAACCCCATGGCCTGGGCGGCCTGGCTGATGTCGGCGTCGACGGAATCGAAGGCATCCAGGGCTGCGCGGACCAGCAGTGCTACGGCGTAGATGGTCAGCGCCACCACGACATTGAGGGGATCCAGGATGCGGGTGCCCAGGATGGTGGGCAGGATGATGAACAGCGCCAGGGAGGGGATGGTGTACAGGAGGGAGGAGGCCGTCAGCACCACCGAACGCAGTGCGTTGTTGCGCCGCGCCAGCTGCGCCAGCGGGATGGAAACCAGCAGGCCAAGGACCATGGGAACGATGGCCAGCACCAGGTGCTGGCCGCCGCGCTGCATAATCATGCCGGTATTCGCCAGGAACCACTCCATCAGAGGGCAGCCTGCCGCATCTGGCGGGCTTCTTCGATCAGCGCCAGCACTTCGCCGCCGCGGACCACTCCCCGGACCCTGCCGTCGGAGTCCACGGCAACGCCCAGGCCCGACGGCGAGGACAGGGCTGCGTCGAGGGCGCGCCGAAGGCTTTCCCCGGGACGGAACAGCGAACCACCGGGAACCAGCTCCGTTTCAGTGCCGGGCGCCGACCAGCCCAGCGGACGCTTGTCCGCGTCCACAACCAACTGCCAGCCGCCGGCAGCGCTGGAATCGGACTGGTAACCCTCCGGCGCGCGGACAATGGTCGGCACGGGGTGGACCGCGACGGCGTCGGCCGGGGTGAACCCCAGATGCCGGAAGCCGCGGTCCCGTCCCACAAAGGAGGCTACGAAGTTATTGGCCGGCGCCCGCAGGATTTCCTCTGGAGTGGAGTACTGTGCCAGCTTCCCGCCGGTGGCGAAAACAGCCACCTTGTCCCCGAGGATGGTGGCTTCGTCAATATCGTGGGTGACGAACACTATGGTCTTGGCCAGGTCTTTCTGCAGGCGCAGCAGTTCCTGCTGGAGTTCGTCACGGACCACCGGGTCCACTGCGCTGAACGGCTCATCCATGAGCAGGATGGGCGGGTCTGCGGCCAGCGCGCGGGCCACGCCGACGCGCTGCTGCTGCCCCCCGGAGAGCTGCGACGGGTAGCGCTTCCCCAGGGATTGGGCCAGGCCCACCACGTCCAGGAGTTCGCTGGCCCTTTTGCGCGCATCGGCTTTGGAGACCCCGTTCAGCCTGGGAACGGTGGCGATGTTGTCCAGCACGGAGCGGTGCGGCAGCAGCCCTGCTGACTGCATCACGTAACCCATGGAACGGCGCAGTTCCGCGGCCGGCACCGAGGTGACGTCCCGGCCGTCCACCGTGATGGTTCCGGACGTGGGTTCCACCATCCGGTTGATCATCCTGAGCGATGTCGTTTTACCGCAGCCGGAGGGACCAACAAAGACGGTGACGGAGCCCTTGGCGATGGACATGGACAACCCGTCCACGGCGGGCTGGCCGCCCGGGTACTGCTTGGTAACGCTCTGGAACTCGATCATCGCCTGGTCCATGGTGCGGACTTACCTGTTCTCTTGGACGGGCTGCTCCCAGCACCGCGACATTGCCATCAGCACGCTGATAGTTACGGTAGCCCAAACGGGGGCGGCCTTCAGCAGCTGAAGCCCTAATCCACGCAAAGGAATCCCTACTGTGACCATTCGGGACCCCGGCCCGGGCGGATGGGTTTCGACGCCGGCACACACCCGCTGCTGTCCGGGCGCCCCGGGCGCGCCTAAAGTAAAGCCGTGACCAACTTGGAAGTCTCGCCCCAGGAAGAGCTATGCCCGCCGGCCCAGGAAGGGACATCGGGGCCCTGCCTGCAGCTGTGGCCTGAGCGCGAAGTGCCGCTGGGCGGGGTCCGTGCCATGAACGTCCAACGCACTTTGCCCCAGCGCGGACTGCCCACCATCGGTGCCTGGTGCTTCCTGGACAGCTTCGGCCCGGACCGGACCGCCATGTCCGTCCTGCCGCACCCGCACATCGGGCTGCAGACCGTGACGTGGCCGCTCGCGGGGAACATCCACCACCGGGACAGTGTGGGAAGTGATGTGGTGGTGCGCCCCGGGGAGCTGAACATCATGACCGCCGGACACGGGGTGTCGCACTCCGAGTTCGCGGTGCTTCCGTCCGACGGCGGCGAGTTGCCACTGCAGCGGGGCCTGCAGCTCTGGGTTGCCCTCCCCGACGGGGACCGGCACCGGGAACCTGCATTCGAACAGCACCGCGAGCTGCCACGCGCCGGGGGGCAGGGCTTTACGGCAACCGTGATGGTGGGGGAACTGGCCGGGGTGGTGTCACCCGCGACGGTGTACACGCCAATTGTCGGCGCGGACGTTTCCTGCGAAGGGGACGCGGTGCTGCCCCTGAACCCGGCCTTCGAGCACGGGATTTTGGTGCTCGACGGCGGCCTGGCGGTGGACGGGCAGGAGATGCCGGCGGGCCCGCTGGGCTACCTGGGCACCGGCCGCAGTGAGCTTCGGTTGGAGGCCGGCCCGGGCACACGCTTCCTGCTGATCGGCGGCGAGCCGTTCGGCGAGGAACTGCTCATGTGGTGGAACTTCGTGGGCCGCACCCACGAAGAGGTGGAACAGGCCCGGGACGATTGGGAAGCGCAGGCAGGACTCCCGGATGCCGAAACGGCTGCCGCCCGCTATGGCCTGGTGCGGGGCCACGGACCGGATGCCGGGGCGGAAGCCGGCCGCATACCGGCTCCGCCGCTTCCGGGCGTCCGGCTGACACCGCGAAAACGCTCCGTCGGCTAAGACCCCAGGCTGGACCTCAGACCGGCTCTGCCAGGAGCTGCAGGACCCCGAACACCGGTTCCTGGTCCAGGACCCGTACATCGGTGATCCCGGCGGCCTGGAGGTTCCGCCGGAACGATTCCTGCAGGGGCGCCACGTTCATGCCGAGCCCGCCGCCGAGGATGACGGGTCCGTTGATCTTCAGCTGTCCCAGCACCTGTCCTGCCAGGGCGGCCAGGTCCGTTCCGGCCTGGTCGAGCAGTGCAACGCTGTCCTGGTGGCCCGCGGCTGCCGCTTCCACAACGTGCCTGGCCTGCTGGGCCCAGAACCGCCGCCCCGTCTCCGGGGAGTGAAACAACGCAATGAGTTTGTTGGGATGGTCCAGCCCGCAGGAGGCCAGGAGGGCCACGGTGAGCTGGTCGATGGGCAGGCCCTGGTTCATCCGGCGGAGGCTGTGCCGCACGGCTTCCCTGCCAAGCCAGTAACCGCTGCCTTCGTCCCCGAGCAGGTATCCCCAGCCGCCCGCCCTGGCCTCGCCGCCGTCGGCATTGCGTCCCCAGGCAGCTGATCCGGTGCCGGCGATGACCGCTACTCCGGTGGCGGCACGGCCCGCGGCCAGCAGCAGGCGTGAGTCGTGGACGACGGTGATACGCGCCTCCGGCGCCAGCGGCTGGATCAGGGCAGCCAGGGCGGCTGCGTCCTCGTCGGTGTCGATTCCCCCGGAGCCTGCGTAAACCCTGTCCACCCGGCCTCCCCCGATCCTGGCGAAAAGATCCGCGAGGTTTTGTGCCGCCTGCCCGCGGGTAACGTTTTGCACATTGGAACTCCCGGCCGAATCGTCAGCGACCGGAAGTCCATCCTCAAAACGGACCCCGTGCGTCTTGGTTCCGCCGATGTCCAGGCCGATGGTGGTGCCATGGAGGGGACTTTCCGGCGCGCCTTGGGCGTGCCCGGCGGGGCTGGTGGAGGAGTTCTGGGTGTTGGTCACGTCACAAGGGTACTTGCGCGGACAGCAGCCCGCCGTCAGCGGCCTGCTTTGGCGGCCAGCCCCGCCAACAGCGCGGGCCCCTCTGCCACCACCAGCTCGCGGAAGAGCCTGGCCGGAACAGGTTCGCTTTCCGGCTTCCGGCGCCGCCAGCTGACGCCGACTTCCCGGAAGGCGAGCGCTGAGTCAAGGGGTACCTCAACCCAGCCAAGGTCCCCTCTCTCCTGGCGGAAGGTCCGGCCCGGGGAATCGCCGCCGGGCGGCAGGATGCTGACGCCAAGTCCCGCTGAGACCAGCCCGCGGACGGTGTGCGAGTCCTGGCTCTCAAAGGCAATGCGCGGCCGGTACCCTGCTTCCCGGAACAGCGCGTCCGTCAGCGACCGCAGCCCGTATCCGGATCCGAGGGCCACGAACGGCTCGCTGCGGATGTCAGCCAGCTGTGCCATCGGCTGGCGGGCCAGCGGGTGGCGGTGATGTACCACCAGCCGGAGTGGTTCACGGTACAGCGGCGCCGACTCCAGGTTCCTGCCGGGCGGAGCGACGGGCGCGGTGAGTGCAAGGTCCGCGTCCCCGGATACAAGTTCTTCCAGGCAGGCGCTGCGGGCGCCCTGGCTGAGCCGGAAGCCGGCACCCGGGTGCCGTGCACGGAAGGCGCTGATCAGCAACGGCAGGGTGGCTTCACCGAAGGTGTGCTGGAAGGACACCGACACAGTGCCCCGGACCACCTCAGACTCGTTCCTGACCAGATCCAGTCCGGCCTGGAACTCCGCGAGAGCCTGCTTGATGTAGGGCAGCAGGGTGCGGGCGGCGGGAGTGAGGCGTACTCCGCGGCCGTCCCGGACCAGGAGTTCGGTTCCGACGGCGGCGCTGGCCCTGGCAAGGGCCCGGCTCACCGTTGACTGGGGTACTCCGAGCAGTTCGGCTGTTTCCGTTACGTGCTCGGTGCGGCCCAGTTCGGCAAGTACCGGCAGGAGCGGCAGCAGTTGGGCCAATTGTTTGCGGTCCGGTTCCATGGCCACCTCCGTGCGGGCATTTGAAGCAACCCATTCCTGATATGAGTTTGGCACGAATTATGCATTGGAAGCATCTTTTGACCGCGGACTAGGCTGGCTGGATGCCACAGAATGCACCGGCCGGTACTGCCCCTTCGCCCAATTGGAACGGCCATGCAAAGGGATCCAGGGACTACGGCCGGATCCTCGCCGGTCTCTCCTGTGCCGGCGTGGCGACATTCGCCCAGCTCTACTCCACCCAGGCTGTGCTGCCAATAGTCGCGGCGGATCTGCGGATCACGGCTCCCGAAGCCGCCCTCACCATCTCCCTGGCCACCATGGGCCTGGCTGCAACCGTCATACCCTGGTCCTTCCTGGCGGACCGGATCGGCAGGGTGAAGGCCATGATGTGGGGCATCACTGCTGCCACTGTCCTGGGACTGCTGGTGCCGCTGTCGACCAACTTCGCCGTGCTGCTCGCGCTGCGGCTGCTGGAAGGGATGGCACTGGGCGGCATCCCCGCCATCGCCATTGCGTACCTGAACGAGGAGGTCAGCAAAGCCCACGCCGCAGTGGCGGCTGGAAGCTATGTTGCCGGCACCACCCTGGGCGGCCTGTCCGGCCGCCTCGTGGCCGGTCCGGTCGGCGAACTCTGGGGCTGGCGCTCTGCCGCCCTGGCCGTGTCCCTCCTGGCGACGGTTGCCGCCGTCGTCTTCCTGGTCCTGGTGCCCCGCGCCCGCGGATTCGTCCCCGCCCAGGCTGCCGGCCTCCGCAGTGCTGGCGCGAGGCTCGGCGGCCATCTGCGCAACGTCCGGCTGCTGGCCCTCTACGCCCAGGCCTTCCTGATGATGGGCGGCTTCGTGGCTGTCTACAACTATCTGGGGTTCCGGCTGGCCGGCGCGCCGTTCGGGCTCCCCACTACCGTGATCAGCCTGATCTTCCTGGCTTACCTGTCCGGGACGTTCTCCTCCCGGTGGGCCGCAGGCATGACCGCGAGGTTCGGACGGCGGAACGTCCTGCTCGCCGGGCTGGCGCTGACCGTGGGCGGCCTCGCCCTGACCCTCACCCCGTCCCTTGTGCTGATCCTGTCCGGACTGGTGGTGTTCACCGGTGGCTTCTTCGCTGCCCACAGCATCGGCTCCGGATGGACCGGGGCGATCGCCAGTACCGGCCGGGCCCAGGCAGCGTCGCTATACAACCTGGCCTACTACCTCGGTTCCAGCCTTCTGGGCTGGGCCGGCGGACTTGTCTTCCAGTCCTGGGGCTGGAGCGCCCTGGCTGGAGCCGTCATGGTCCTGGCGTGCCTTACGGCGGCGACTGTCGCCGTCGTTCATTCCCGCACCGACGCTGCGGCTGGAGCTCCCGCGAATTAACCGGGGCCAACAGGCTGCCCGGTGCCAAGGATATTCGGCCGGACCGGCGCTGGCTGCGCGGATGGCGGTTATTCTGCGGTCTAGGATGAATGCAGGACCGTTTGGAAGGAACCGCAGTGACGACGAATCCCAGGAACATCCGGGCAGGGGTGCATTCCGAGCCGCTGGATGCCATTGACGAGCGCCTGCTGGAAGCCCTCGTTGCCGATGCCAGGATTTCCAACAAGCAGCTTGCCGAGATGGTGGGGATCGCGCCCTCCACAGCCCTGATGCGGACCCGTGCGTTGTCCGAGCGGGGCATCGTGCAGGGATACGAGGCGAAGCTGAACCTGTCGGCCATCGGCCGGTCCGTGCAGGCGCTGGTGGCCGTGCGCCTCCGGGCGCACGACCGGGACCAGATCGACCGCTTCACCGCACGCGTGCCGCACCTGCCGGCAGTTCTTTCAACCTTCCACACCTCAGGTTCGGTGGATTACCTGCTGCACATCGCCGTCGGAAGCACCGAAGACCTGCGGGACTGGGTGCTGGACAACCTGGCCACCGACCCCGTGGTGGGCCACACCGAAACAACGCTCGTGTTCGAACACATCCAGGGCAACCACGGCCCGCTTCCTGAGTAGCCCGGGAGTGACCGTCCCGGCCGCTGTACCTAAGCCCGCCGGCGCAGTGCAGCCGCCAGTGTCACGGCAGACAGGACAAGCGCCGCCGCGCCGCACACAAGGACGAAACCCTGGACTGCGGTGGTCATCCCGAACACGGCACTGGCCCAGCCCAGGCCCAGCACCGGCACGGCGCTCCCCAGATAGGTGATGACGTAGACGGTGCTGATGATCTGGGCGTGCCGGGCAGGCTCCACCCGCCCCGCCACTTCGTTGAAGACGGTCCTGAACGCCAGTCCCTGACCCAACCCGGCGGCAACAGCGGCGCCAACCAGCAACAGGGGCAAGTGCCAGGTACCCGCGGCTCCCAGCAGCACGACGGAGGCGCCCAGCACCGCCAGCCCGGCCGGAACCACCAGGCGGCTGCAGACGGTGACCAACTGGCTCAGCGCAGAGGCTCCCAGTGGCAGACCGGCCAGCACGCCGATCAGCGGCCGGGAGTCCGTGCCGAGGACGTGCGCGAAATAGCCGGGAGCCAGCGACAGGGAGAATCCGAACACGGCGAAGCTCAGGAAGCCGACGCCGGAAGCCAGCCAGAAGGCGCCCCTTGCCTGGCGGGATACGGAGGGCCGGCGCGGTGCGAGGACGTGCAGGGGTCGGGACACTGCGGGGACCATGATGGCCGGCCGCGCCCGAATCAGATACAACGGCACGAGGAGGGCAGCAAGCAGCACCGAGTGGACCACATAAGGGGCAGTGGTCGCGCCGGGAAGCAGTGACAGCAGGCCGCCGATTACCGGTCCCGCCGCCACTCCCCCGGACGATGCCAGCAGCGTGAAGCGGGACGCCCATTCAGGGCGGGACGGGAGAAGCTCGCGCAGGGCGGCCGCACTGGCCCCTGTTGCAAGCCCCACAGCCATGCCCTGGAGTGCCCGGCCGGCGCACAGGGCAGCCAGCGTTGCCGCATCCGCAAAGATCCAGCCGCCGGCGAGCCCCGCCAGGACAGCAACCAGGAGGGCAGCCCGCCGGCCGATGTGGTCGGACCAGTGTCCGGCCAGCAGCAGGGTACCCACCAGCGCCAGGACGTAGCTCGCAAATGCTGCGGTCACCTCGAGGCTGGACAGTCCCAGGTTCGCCTGCAGCAACGGGTAAAGCGGCGTGGCAAGGTTGGCGCCCACCAGGAGCATGAAGATGACCGCCCCGGAAATGACCAGCCGCGCCGTGGTGGAGGCATTCCACCCGCTGGACGCTGCCGTCGCCGGGCGCATGCGCAGTTCGCTGAAGACCGTCAATGTGCCGCCTTAGGGTCGCCGCGGCAGGTGGTCCTTGTGGGAGCCCGGCGCGGATACAACAGTGATGCTCCAAGATTGGGGCAGCGCTGCTGGATCCATCCGTCTTCGGGAGGATAATTGAGCAAAATTATCAAATTTGCCGATCAGCAATGATGGAGAGTGGCGATCTTGAACAAGCTGGACCCGACGGACCTGAAGATCCTCCTGGCCCTCATCCGGGATCCGCGGATCCAGATCGGCGAGCTGGGCGATTCCCTCGGAATCGCCCGGAACACGGCACAGTCGCGGCTGCGCCGCCTGCTCCGTGCCGGGGTTTTGCGTCCGGGCGGCCGGGAGGTGGACCTTGAAGCGGTGGGCTATGACGTGGCGGCCTTCGTGACCATCGAGGTTTCCCACCGCGAGCTCGACGGCGTGGTGGCGGCGCTGCGGCTCATCCCGCAAGTCCTGGAGGTCCACGAGATTTCAGGCCGTGGCGATGTCTGGTGCCGGGTGGTGGCCACGGACACGCACAACCTCCAGGCGTCCCTGCGGCAGGTGCTGAGGATCAAGGGGGTCATACGGACGGAAACGGTGCTGGCCCTGCACACCCACATCCCCTACCGGACGGAACCGCTCATCAGTGGCCTCAGCAACGCTTCAGCTCCGGCGGCTAGGATTTCCTGAATGACCATCATCGATAACGCCGTATACGTCAACGGCGTCCGCCACGCTGAGCCGGAAAACCTTGAGCAGACCTTTGAGACGCTGGCCCGCCACGGCGGGATGGCCTGGATTGGGCTTTACCGGCCCACTGCGGAAGAAATGGCCGCCGTAGCCGCCGAGTTCGGCCTCCACGCCCTTGCGGTGGAGGACGCTGTCTCGGCGCACCAGCGGCCCAAGCTGGAGCGTTACGATGACAACCTTTTCACCGTCCTGCGGCCGGCCCGTTACCTGGACGCTGATGAAACCGTGGAGTTTGGCGAACTGCACGTCTTCACGGGCAGGAACTTCGTGGTGACCGTCCGGCACGCCGAAACCGCCGGTGTAGCCACCGTCCGCCGGCGCCTGGAGGCAAGGCCCGATCTCCTCCAGCACGGTCCCGAGGCGGTTCTCTATGCTCTGCTGGACCGCGTGGTGGATGATTACGCCCCGGTGGTCGCCGGGCTGGAAAACGACATCGACGAGATCGAGGACCAACTGTTCAGCGGCGACTCCTCTGTGTCCCGCCGGATCTACGAACTGGCACGGGAAGTGATCCAGTTCCAGCGTGCCATCCATCCCCTGCCGGAAATCCTGGACCAGCTGAAGCGCGGCTTCGAGAAGTACCAGGTGGAAACAGACCTGCGGCACAGCCTGCGGGATGTCGAAGACCACGTCGAACGGGTGATTTCGCGGGCAGACTCCTTCCGGGACCTGCTGCAGAACGCCTTGACCCTCGATGGGACGCTGACCGCCAACCGGCAAAACGAAGCCAGCGCCGAACAGAACGAACAGGTCAAGAAGATCTCCTCCTGGGCAGCAATCCTGTTCGCGCCCTCCTTTGTCGCGGGGATCTACGGGATGAACTTTGACAACATGCCCGAACTGCATTGGCCCTTCGGTTATCCGTATGCCTTGGTCCTCATGGTTGCTGCCGGCGCGCTTATGTACGGGATCTTCAAAAAGAAGGGCTGGATCTAGCCGGTCTTCGGCCTTGGGCGCCGGCCGAGGGACAGCGAAACCCTCGCGTTGCCCGCTGCGTGCACCAGCAAGGACATGACCAGGAACGCGAAGAGGACCTGGGTGGTTGCCACCAGCACCCTTGGCCAGCCGCCGTCGAGGGTGGGGTCCAGGAAGTCATAGACATACCATCCGTCCAGCCCGCCCCGGATCCAGGAGAACGCAAGGAACGCCACGGGGTACCCCAGCCAGGCCAGCGGCCGCAGCCACCGGCCGTGCACTGTCCGGGTCACAAGAAGCCAGTCAAGAGCCGCCGCCAGCGGGGCCACGCGGTGGTGGGCCAGCTGCGGCCAATACAAGTCCCAGGTCCACCACGGCTCTCCCGGCGGTGCTACCAGCACCACGTAGATGATCCCCGTCATGACCATGTACAGGACCAGTGCGCCGAACAGGTGGTCCCACCACGCCGGCAGCCCTGACCGACGCCGCGCCGCTGAGTAAATCAGGACAAACCCGAACACCAGGTTCCCCTGCACGGTGAATTCCGAGTACAGCTGCGGAATGTCCACGTCATTGCCGGGCAGTGTGGCATCAAGCGTCTTCTGGATGACTGCTGCGAGCACGAACAGACCCACCAGGATTCGGACGGTACGAATCCATGGCCGGTCGGGATGCAGGGCGCAGTTCACCTCCATGTGCTGCCGGACCGGCGGCTCCAATGGTGCGGGGAGGGCGGACTCCCTTACACGGCTCATGCAGCCAGCGTGCAGCCTCTACCGACGGATAACCAGAGTCCGTCAGCAGTAAGGGTTCCTCCTGCCGCAGCAGGAAGGCGGGCTCAGGCGTTGGTTCTGCGCTTGAGCCAGCCCCAGACGCCGGTGGCGACGAACAGGACCAGCCCGATGATGGCGAGCCACAGAAGGCCCTTCACGACGAAGCCGAGGATCGACAGGATGAGCCAGATGACAAGAAGTCCAATAATGATTCCCATGGCCCCACTCTAGGACCCGCCGCTTGGATCGGTCGGCCCATCGCTCCCGCGTTTTGCCGGGCGCTATCCGGACCAGTCCCGGCCCTTGGACTGCCGTCCCATCGGAATCTGTGGACGCTGTGTGCGCCGCGGGTGTATACCGATGGAACCCGCGGAGCCGCAAATGCGGCCGAGTCGAGGGTCTGATCTGCCGGGAAGACAAATGGCCAAGCGAATTGTGGTGTGCTGCGACGGAACGTGGGCAACCCCGGACCAGGCTGAGGACGGGCAACCGTGCCCCACGAACGTCACCAAACTCGCCCTTGGCATCGCCGCAACCGGCAAGGACAGCACGGGCGCTGATATAGAGCAGAGGGTCTTCTACCACCGCGGGGTGGGCACCGGACGCCAGGACCGGCTCGGTGGAGGCGCTTTCGGGGCCGGTCTTTCCCTCGATATCCTCGCCGCCTACCGCTTCATCATGGGTAACTTCCAGCCCGGGGATGAGTTGTTCCTCCTGGGTTTCAGCCGCGGCGCCTACACAGCCCGCAGCACCGCCGGACTGATCAGGAACGCGGGCATCCTCCGGCGCCGCTTCCGGGGCAGGCTCGGCGATGCCTACAGCCTTTACAGGGACCGAACGGCCACCACCAATCCCCGGTCGGTGGAAGCCACCCTCTTCCGCCGCTCCTTCTCCCACGAAACCCGCATCCATTGCATTGCCGTCTGGGACACCGTGGGTGCGCTCGGCATTCCCCTCACGGGGGTTCCTCTCGTGGACAGATTCAACCGCAGGTTTGCTTTCCATGACACGGGGCTGTCCACAACGGTCGACAACGCATTTCAGGCCCTCGCAATTGACGAGAAACGCAAACCGTTCGCCCCGGCCCTCTGGCAGCCACAGGACGACGCCGGCAATCAGCGGCTGGAACAGGTCTGGTTCACCGGAACCCACGGCGACGTCGGCGGCGGGAACCGGAGCAGCCTCCTGTCCGACATTGCACTGGGATGGATCATGGAACGCACCCGCAGCGCAGGCCTTGCGTTCCGCCCTGACGCCTTGCCGGTTGCGGTACCGGGCACGCCGGCGGACGGTGCATCGGATGCGTTTCCGCCGGTCCAGGAGTCGCGCACCGGTTTCTGGAAGATGCTTCCGGCGTACGTCAGGCCGATAGGTCAGACTGATCCCGCGCATGAAAGGGTGGCGGAGTCAGCCATGAAGCGGCATGATCAGGATCCCGCATACCGGCCACCCAATCTGGTGCGCTTCCTGGCGGAACATGCGTCCTCTTCATGAGGCTGCGTTGCGCCCCCGGGCGCCGGGGTCCCTGCAAATTGTGGAGCTAAGGAGATTCGAACTCCTGACCTCTTCGATGCGAACGAAGCGCTCTACCAACTGAGCTATAGCCCCGGATTTTTCCGCGTCCTGCGGGAGACCCGCGGCCGGCACGGAACCGGTGTCCCTAGGCTACAAATTTTCCCGGCCCAACGCCAATTGGCGCGGCCAGGGCGCAGGAAGAATCCCGCAGCACCCCCGCGTGGCCCTACGCGCGGCGGCGCTGAAGGACGTCGTCGAGGTTGCTGAGTGCGCTCTGTGCCTTGGACAGCTGCTGCGCTTCCGCACCTTCGGCGGACGCCGTAGCGGCAGCGCCCTTTTTCAGTGAAGGCTTGCCAACCGCCTTGGGTGCTTCCGGCAGTTCGAGCGGCTTCGGCGCAGGGCGCTGGGCCTTTGCAGCCTCCACGTAGACAGGTTTGGGAACTTCCACCGGCTCCCAGGGGGTACCGGCGGACGCGGCCGCGGCAGCGGGGACCGCAGTGGTGTCACCGGCTGCCAGGGCCACGGCGAGTGCGGCTTCACGGAGTTCCACGGCAGTCAATGGCTTGATCCCGGACTGGCCCGCCTCGGCATCAAAGAGAGGACTGTCCGGACGGGCAGGAGCGGCGGCAGGCTTTTCAGGAATAACGACGGCGGCGTGCGGACGGGGTGCCGGAGCGTTCATCGCCGAGCGGAAAGCGGCGTTGACCTTGGCCTTGCGGTCCCGGACGGCAAGCGAGCGCAGCAGCGCCACCGACCCGGCGGCCAGAAGGGCACACAGGAGCGGAAGGGCCGGTGTACCAATACCGAATGGAAGCAATACACCTGAAATGAAGGCCATGACCAGGGACAGCAGCCCCACAAGGGCCAGGGCGGTCCGGCCGTAGCGGATGCGGAACCGGGCCGGCTGCGGGGTGCTTGCAGTGCCGGCACCGGGTGCGGCACTCTTCCTGGGTTCCATGGCTTTCTCCTGCTGGGCGGCAACGTTCAGGACCACGCCGGGTAGCTGGTCCGGCTTCTCATCGGCGTGGGCGTCTGCCAGGAAGTCGGCGGCGGCCTGGAACTGGCGCCGGCGGTTCCTGAGGACGTAAGGGGCAACCCATACAATCCAGAGCGCGACGGCAACCACAAGGATCACTGAGCTGCTAAGGGGGAAGTCCACACTCAAAACCGTATGAGCATCATGCCTGCTCAGGGCGCATTACCACCGGTGTGTCGTGCCCCCACCGGCAAACCGTTGGATTTAAGACCGTCGAGAGGCCAGCCACGGGCCGAGAAGCCCGTTCGGGACTTCCTCCGCAGTGAGCGCGAACGAGCGGTGGTCCGCCCATTTGCCGTTGATGTGCAGGAAACGGGGCCGGTACCCCTCGTCCCGGAAACCCAGTTTCTCCACTACCCGGAGGCTGGGACCGTTCTCCGGCCGGATGTTGATTTCCATCCGGTGCAGGCCGAGGGCCCGGAAGCAGTGGTCCGTCACCAGTGCCACGGAAGTGGGCGCAATCCCCCGTCCCGCACGCTCCCGGTCCACCCAGTATCCCAGGGTGGCCATCATGGCCGAACCCCAGACGATGGACGATACCGTCAGCTGGCCCACGATGGCGGGGTTCCTCAGGCCCGGCATCCACTCGGTGATGAGGAAAGGCAGCGCTGTGGCCTGGGCGGCCTGGACATTGAGGGAGCGGACCATGTGCCGGTAATCGGGCAGGCCGCCTGCAGGATCCGGGTTGGAGGCCTCCCACGGGGCCAGCCACTCACTGTTGCGGGACCGTACGGCGGACCACTCTTTCTTATCGCGGTACCGGATGGGCCGCAGGACCAGGTCGCCGCACTCGAGGGTGACCGGCCAAATGGGACCAGTGTGCATCGCGTTACCGGGAGAGGCCGGCCGTGAACCCGGGCAGCCATTCCCTCAGGCCGGGTCCCAGGTCCTCGCTGTCGATGGCCAGCTGGACGCATGCCTTGAGGTAGCTCAGCTTGTCGCCGGTGTCGTAGCGGCGCCCGCGGAACACGACGCCGTACACGCCGTGCCCCTCGCCGTCGCCCTGAGCAAGTTCCTGCAGGGCATCCGTCAACTGGATTTCGCCGCCGCGCCCCGGCTCCGTACGCTCGAGGACTTCGAACACTGCGGGATGGAGGACATAGCGCCCGATCAGCGCCAGGTTGGAGGGCGCTTCCTCCGGGGAAGGCTTTTCCACCAGCCGGTTGACGCGGACGTAGTCCTCGCCCTTGATCTCCTGGACGTCCGCGCAACCGTAGGCGCTGATCTGAGAAGGTTCCACCTCGATGAGGGCCACCACGGACCCTCCCGTTTCCGCCTGGACATCGATCATGGTGCTGAGGAGTTCATCGCGGGCATCTATCAGGTCGTCCCCCAGCAGGACCGCGAAGGCTTCGTTGCCGACGTGCTGCTTGGCGCGGAGCACCGCGTGCCCCAGGCCGTGGGGGTCACCCTGCCGGACGTAATGGATGTCGCCCAGCTGGCTGGCGGCCTGGATGGATGCCAGCTTCTCCTTGTCCCCCTTGTCCTTCAGGGTTGATTCAAGGGACGGCACCCTGTCGAAGTGGTCCTCCAGGGCCCGCTTGTTGCGGCCGGTGATCATCAGGATGTCATTAAGACCCACGTGGACGGCTTCCTCCACCACGTACTGGATGGCAGGCTTGTCTACGACGGGGAGCATTTCCTTGGGCATCGCCTTGGTGGCGGGCAGGAACCTGGTACCCAGGCCCGCTGCGGGAATGACGGCTTTGCGGACTCTGGGGTTACTGGTGTTCACCGGTCTAATCTAGCGTCAGTCCCGCCTTTCGGTAACTACCGGCGCGACAGCCCGGCGGCGGCACAGGAAAGCGGTGACTCAATGGATACTTACAGGGCAGGCAGGAAGGACGCGATGCTTCAGGAAACGAACACGGTCAAGGATGGGATCCGGACCGCCCACCGGCGGCGGCGGGCGAGCCTGTTGCCGGAGCAAATCGAAGCTGCAGGCCTGGATCTGGCCGTCCACGGGGAAGCCTGGGCCGGCACGGTGACAGGCCGCAGCCCGGGAACGGCGTGCGTTTACCTCGGCGTTGGGCAGGAACCGCCAACGTTGCCCCTGATTGCAGCTTTGCACCGCAGCGGACACAAGGTCCTGCTTCCTGTGTGTGAACCCGGGCGGGAGCTGGGCTGGGTGTTCTGGACCCCGGATACCAGCTTCGAGCGCAGCAAGTACGCACCCATCCTGGAACCGGCAGGCGAGAGGCATGGGCCCGAGACCGCGGGAGGCGCAGCGATGCTCTTTATCCCTGCCACCGCGGTGGACCTCGCAGGCAACAGGATCGGCCAGGGTGGCGGGTACTACGACAAATTCCTGGGGCACCTCGCGACGGCTGGGAAGGAAATACCCCTTGCCGCGGTTATCTATGACGATGAACTGCTGCCTGCCGGCCGGATTCCCGCCGAAGAATTCGACCGTCCGGTTCCTGCCGTGCTGATGCCGTCGGGATACCGGGAACTGCCGGGCGGCGCCTGAGCCCGGGTCCACCGGGCGCAGTGATAGAATTAGCACTCAGGCCCTGCGACTGCTAATGGTTTACCAGGTGGCAGCACGGGACCTCTCGTTTGCCCAAGAGGAGGAGCACCAGTGCCAACATATGCTTACGCCTGCAAGGATTGCGGCCACGCCTTCGACATCGTCCAGTCGTTCTCGGACAGCAGCCTGACGTCCTGCCCTGAATGCCAAGGCACGCTGCGCAAGAAATTCAACAGCGTCGGCGTCGTCTTCAAGGGCTCCGGTTTCTACCGCACCGATTCCCGCGATTCCAAGGGCAGCTCTGTCTCCCCCGCACCTGCCGCCGCCCCGGCTGCACCCGCTGCAGCCCCCGCCGCTTCGGCGCCCGCGGCGGCGGCCAGCTGAGCGCCTTCAATCTAAGTACGACGACGGCCGGTGCTTTCCAGCGCCGGCCGCCTTTTTCCACATAGCCTTAGTCCCCGCTCCCCCCGCCACACCCTTCGGCGCTAGCGTGGGCGCATGCCCAGACTTCCCCGCCGTCGCAGCGACGGATTCCGGCTCCCCACACCCCCGCACAGCCTCCAGGCCCGGTCGAAAGGCCGGCCAGTGCGCGTCCGGCTCGGCGCCTGGCTGAACCGCAACCGCCGCCTCGCCGCCGCTTTGTTGTTCTGTGCCGCCGCAGCCCTCGCCGTCCAGCAGCTCACTCCTGCCCCGCTTTCCACTGCCACGGCGTTGGCCGCCGCGCGGGATCTTCCCGCGGGAAGCGCGGTAACGGCCGCCGACCTCGCCCGGATCCAGGTTCCGCCGGCAATGGTGGCCGATGGCGTCCTCCGGGACAACGACGGTGCGGCCGGCAAGCAACTCGCAGCGCCGGTCCGCAAGGGCCAACTCCTCACGGACACCCAATTCCTTGGTCCAGGACTGTTGGCAGGTACTCCGCCAGGTTCAGCCGCCGTTCCGCTGCGCATGGCCGATGCCGCGTCAGTCCAACTTGTTTCGCCGGGCCAGCTGGTGAACGTGGTGCTGACGTCCGCCAACGGGTTCGACCAGCGGAGCCCCTCCGAGGTGCTGGCATCAGCGGTTCCCGTGCTGTGGACATCCAACAACGGCGGCCAGGGCGGAGCATGGCTGGGTACGGGCGAAACGGACGGACTGATCGTGGTGGCAGCAACCCCGGAACAATCATCCCGCCTGGCCGGAGCCTCCACCCAGGGCAGGCTTTTCTTCGTCCTGGTCAGCCCGCCGTGAGCGGGACTGCCCTGCAGAGCGGGAGGGAGCGGTCAGCCCCAGTGCGGCGGCCTTTGCTCCTTCAGCCAGGTGTCGTGGTCCTCTTCCCGGTCACCCCAGCTGCGGGCATCGTCTTCCGCCGCTTTGCTCGGAAGGATCTCTTCAGGCCCTCCGGTTGCGGTCCGCGCCGCCGATGCAGGTGCCGTGGGCTCGGGCCCGTCGGTTCCCTCCGCAGTGCTGTCGTTCGTCTTTTCGTTCTGGCGCATAGCTTCGTCGTGCCTGTCTTCCTCAGGGCTGCTCTCTTCGGCCAGGTGGCCGTCCTCCTTGCCGGCGGCGTCCCCGCGGCCGTCCCCGCCATCACTATTCCTGGTTGCGCCCGCTTCACGCGCCCGGTACCCGGTGGAGGCGGACCGCCCGGCGTCCAGCCCGTGGAACGTCTGGTCAAAGTCGTCATCAAGGAAGCCGCCCGGCTGCGTTGTCCTTGCCGGCAAGACCATTGTCTCAAGGCCCAGGTAGCCGGCAATCCGGTCTGCGCAGGAAGAGGGGTCGGTGAACACCTCGATGGTCCACAGCGGCATGTAGCGCCACCCCAGGCGTTCCAGCAGCTGCGGACGCAGCCGGCTCCGTTCGCGAACGCTCATGCTGCGGTACTGGGCGGTGCCGTCCGATTCGATGGCTACGGGCCGCGGAAGGTCCAGGTCGTCCTGGCCCATGGTGTTCAGCGGGTCAGCAGCCGCCACAACGTCGATGGCACCGTCATACTGGTGCCAGACCCTGGCGCCCCGGGCACGCAGCCGGTCCCCCAGGTCCGCCACGAGGGGGTCCGCCCCCAGGGACTGTTCGCTGGCGGCGGCACGGGACGCAGGAGTACCAAGGTCCGTATTGCCGGAAATCTCCCGGTCCAGCAGCGCGTACAGGTCCACCGCGCCGTGGGTGAGCCGGGTGTGGTCCAGGTCCTCGGGACGGAAGCACGTCAGCACGTGTATGGAACGCCGGGCCCGGGTCATGGCCAGGGCGAACTTTTCCCGGCCGCCCTCCGCGGACAGCGGCCCGAAGTTGTGGAGTGCCCGGCCGTGCGGGGTCCGCCCGAATCCAGGCGAGAAGATCACGTGGTCGCGGACCAGGCCCTGGGCCCGTTCCAGGTCTACCACCCGGAAGGATTCCGGGCCGGCACCGAAGAAGCTGGCCAGTCCGGGCTGGTTGGACAGCTGGAGCCTGATGGATTCGCCGATCCTGGCAGCGTGCCGCAGGCTGGCGGTTACGACGGCGAGGGAAGTCCGTGGCCGCAGGCGGGCGTGTTCGAAGACCAGTTCCACCACCCGGTTGACCTCTGCGACCACAGATTCCACGCCCTCGTGATCGGCACTGGGAAGGCCGGTACCGTCGGGAAGGTATTCCACCAGGAGGGAGCGGTCCAGTCCGGTTGCTGACTGTCCTTCGGGCAGCCGGCGCAGGCCGCCGTCGTAGAAGCTCTTGCTGAGCTGCAGAACCAGGTCCTCGTCCACCGCCCGGTACACCTGGTTGAGGCGCCAGACGGGCAGGACTGCAGAGAGCGCGGTGAAGGCGCTCTCCACGCGATGATGGGCGGACTCTCCCGGTGCCAGCCGCTCCACGCCGACGGTGAACGTCCTGGGCGTGGCAATGCGGGAGTCACCGAAGGCAACCACCTGCCGTGCCCGGGCGATCGAGGGCAGCACAGCCTGAAGCGATGTGGCCTCGGCGTCGAGGATCACGACCGCGTCGAAATGCTGTTCTGCCGGAAGCAGGCCTGTCATCAGGTAGGGGCTGACCGACCAGACGGGAACCAGCGTGCCGATCAGGTCCGGAGCCTGTGCCGTCAGCGCCGCCAGGGAGACGCGGCCGTCCTTGAGCAGGCTCCGCAGGAGGTCCGCCTGCCGGGGCTGGGCCGCGATAGCGCTGCGCCACCGCTCCGCAAGGTCCCACCGCAGCCGTGCGGCACCGCTGGCGATGTGGGCGTTGTCCGCCAGGCGGTACTCTGCCTCCAGTTGGCGGAGGGCGTCGCCGTCGGACATGGCAAGGTAGTCGTCGCCGCTGATCATTGCCTCGAGCGCGGACTGCCACCAGGCCAGTTCCAGCTCGGCGGTTACCGATCCTTCCGGTACTTCCCGTTCAGCAAGGTCGGCAAGGAGCTCGCCAAGGCCGTGTTCGCGCATGTTCTCGATCAGGAGCGTGCGTTCGGGCAGTGTCTTCAGGGTTTCCGTGTCTGCCACCAGGCGTTCCAGGCGTTGCATCAGCTGCGGGTAGGGAACGGTGGTCAGTGAGCCGCCGTCTTCGGTATGCCGCAGCGCCTCACCCAGCTGCGCCAGTTCCTGCGCCAGGGAGCGGTACATGGAGTTCATCTCGGCCAGGCCGGACGGAACCGCAGGGTGCCGCTGGGTGGTGGCGTAGCCGGCCCACAGGGCGCGCTGTTCCTGGACCAGCAGCAGTGATGAATGCAGGTCGGCGATGTGCACGCCGGGGCGTACGTACTCTTTGGCCACCCGGCGGAGCCTGGAGCGTTGCATAGAGGTCATCTCGATGCCGCGTTCGCGCCGCCAGGCGGACGGTGCCGTGGCGGAAATCAGGTCCGTCACCGGCCGGTCGAAGATGTCCGGAGTGAACTTGTCCAGGCTGCCGCGCACGGCTACCAGCAGTTCCAGCTGCTCGCCCCATTCGGCGAAGGATTCGCCCAAACGGATTTCGGCATGCTCAGCAACGGCGTCCATCCGGTCGCGCAGGAGGGGAAGGCTCTTGGCAATGGAGCCCACCAGGTCCTGGGCTTCCTCGGTCTCCTTGCGCGTCAGGAGCCGGGCGCCGTGCCATGGGCTGGTGGTGGCCGCCTTGCTGAAGCTGCCCAGTTCCGCGGCACGCCGAAGCCTGCCGGCAAGCTCCTCGCGGTCCCGGATGTTGTCCAGGACACTGCGCTTCAGCCTGACCGTGGTGGCGGGTGCGGGATGGATGGAGGTGAGCTCGGCGAGCGACTGCATGGCCTGGTAGGGCGAGCAGCCCCACCGCTCCCGGACGTTGTGGAGCGATGCCACATGGTCCATAAGGGCATGCCGGTGCTCGATGAGCGTGGTGTGGAGGTTACCGAGCTGCGGTTCCAGCGACTTTTCGTTCCGGACAATCGCCCGGACCAGCTGGCCCTTCAGCTGCTGCGCGCTGACGTTGCCCGAAAGCTGGAAAAGGATGGAGTCCAGCCCCAGTGATTCCAGGTGACCGGAGACTTCGTTGAGGCTGGCGCGGCGGTCGCCCACCACCAGGACGGTCTTGCCGGCATCCACCAGCGCACCGATCGTGTTGATGGCTGTCTGGGTCTGGCCGGTGCCCGGCGGGCTGCTGACCACAAGGGAGTCACCGGCCCTGGCTGCATCAATCACGTACTGCTGGTCCACGTCCGCGTCGAGGAGGAGCAGTTCGTCTTTGGGGTGCCTCTTGTCCAGCTGCGGGAAACGGGACGGGTCCGGCTCCTCGACGTCCACCACTTCCCCGCCGGCGGCGGTGGCAAGCGCGGAAACGATGGGGTGGGCGTCGTTGATCCAAGGGTCATCGAGGTTGCCGGAGAGGTCCGCGAAGGTGGAAACCAGCAGGTTGTGCTGGGTTTCCGCGCCGTGGATGGGCCGGATCAGGGTGGCCAGACGGTCCAGGACGGGCTGGGGGTCGAACCGGGCGGTGCTGTACGCCAGGCGTGTTACGGCGTTCACGTCGAAGACGATGCCGTGGATGTTTTTCAGGTGCCGCACCAGGGCGGGGTTGATGTGCGCCTGCTCTGTCAGCTGCAGTTCGAAGTCATCCTCCCCCGGCCGGACCGTAAGGGAAATCGCGGTCAGCATGACCGGAGCGGACACACGCTGGGGCTTGCCACCTACGGCGGACGTCCACACCACGGTGCCGGCGGAGAGGTAGCCGGCATCGATGCCGCGGTCGTTGGCGAGTTCGAAGATCTTGGAGCGGATGTTCCGTGAGGCCCTTGCCGCCACCACATACTGCTGGCGGTCCCGGATCAATGTGGACAGCCGTGTGCGGCGCCCGGCCATGAGCTGGGCCAGTCCCGAGGGGTGCGCCGAGGTGAGGTCGATGGAGCCTTCGGGCGTCTTGGTGAAGCGCAGCATTGTGTCCGCACCGGTAACAGGTTTGAGCCCGGACAGCCATTTACGAAGCTCTTCCGAGCCTTCCGGGTGGCCTTGACCAACTGACACTTCTGCCTTCTTTTCTGCGTTTGCACGTGACGCCCTGGACCATACCGGCATAGGTTCGAGAGTAGCCGCTTCGATGCCGGACTTGAGAGACCGCAACACTGGGGCAGGGAAATTGCGGAGGATTTCGCCGGGAAAAGCAGTGGCCGGCCCCCGCTGTCGGAGGCCGGCCACTTAGGATGCTATTCCCACTCGATGGTTCCCGGCGGCTTGCTGGTGACGTCCAGCACCACCCGGTTGACGCCGTCCACCTCGTTGGTGATCCGGTTCGAGATCCTGGCCAGGAGGTCGTACGGCAGGCGCGACCAGTCGGCGGTCATGGCGTCCTCCGAGGACACGGGACGCAGCACGATGGGGTGGCCGTAGGTGCGGCCGTCGCCCATGACACCGACGCTGCGGACGTCTGCCAGCAAGACGACGGGCATCTGCCATACCTCGTTGTCCAGGCCCGCGGCGGTCAGCTCGGCGCGCGCGATGGCATCCGCCTTCCGAAGCAGGTCCAGACGCTCCTTGGTGACATCCCCAACGATCCGGATGCCCAGGCCGGGGCCGGGGAATGGCTGGCGGCCGACGATTTCCTGCGGCAGGCCCAGCTGGGCGCCGACGGCGCGGACTTCGTCCTTGAACAGGGCGCGCAGCGGCTCGACGAGCTCGAACTGCAGGTCCTCGGGGAGGCCGCCGACGTTGTGGTGGCTCTTGATGTTCGCGGCACCTTCGCCGCCGCCGGATTCGACGACGTCGGGGTACAGGGTGCCTTGGACCAGGAACTTGATCTTTTCGCCGTGGGCCGCGGCCTCGGTGATGATGGCCAGTTCCGCTTCTTCAAAGGCGCGGATGAACTCGCGGCCGATGATCTTGCGCTTGGTTTCGGGGTCGCTGACGCCGGCCAGTGCGGAGAGGAAGCGTTCCTGCTCGTTGGCCACGTACAGCTTCACGCCGGTGGCAGCCACGAAGTCGCGTTCCACCTGTTCGGCTTCGCCTTCGCGCAGCAGTCCGTGGTCCACGAACACGCAGGTGAGCTGGTCGCCCACCGCGCGCTGGACCAGGGCTGCAGCGACGGCCGAATCCACGCCGCCGGAAAGGCCGCAGATGACCCTCGCATCCCCGATCTGCTGGCGGATGCGCTCCACCTGCTCTTCCAGGATGTTGCCTGTGGTCCAGTTGGGTTCGATCTTGGCGCAGTTGAAGAGGAAGTTCTCCAGCACCTGCTGGCCGTAGGCCGAGTGCTTGACCTCCGGGTGCCACTGCACCCCGAAGAGGCCCTTTGCCTCATTGGCGAAGGCTGCCACTTCAGCGCCCGCCGTCGTCGCCAGGACTTCAAAGCCCTCCGGCGCCTTGTGGACGGAGTCGCCGTGGCTCATCCAGGTCTTCTGGTGCTGGGGCATGCCCTCCAGTACGGAGCGCCCTTCGCCCAGGATGGTGGTCTCCGTGGATCCGTACTCGCGGAGGCCAGTCTTATCCACCTTGCCACCCAGTGCGTTGGCCATCGCCTGGAAGCCGTAGCAGATCCCGAAGACGGGGACGCCTGCTTCGAAGAGGTCGGCACCCACGCTCGGGGCGCCGTCGGCGTAAACGCTGGAGGGTCCCCCGGAGAGGATGATGGCGGCGGGATTCTTGGCCAGGAGCTGCTCGGTGGACCAGGTATGCGGAACCACTTCCGAATACACGTTCGCTTCCCTGACGCGGCGGGCAATCAGCTGCGCGTACTGGGCACCGTAATCAACAACCAGCACCGGCTTCTGGGAAGTCTGGGATGCAGTGGGAGTAGTCACCGTAATAGCCTACTTGGCGCCCTTGCACCGGCGCATCTTGGGAGGCCGCGCTGTGACGGAGCAAACGTTCGACGGCGGGCGGTCAAGCGGGTGCCGCAGACGGCGGGAGCGGGTCAGTATCGCTGCGGCGCCTGCGGATTGGCGGCCAGTTCGGCCTCCACTTCGGCGTGGAACTTCTTTTCGACGATGAAGGACAGGAACGGCACCACGCCGCCCAGGGCCAGCAGGACCAGCTTCAGGAACGGCCAGCGCATCAGCGACCACAGCCGGAAGTTGGACACCAGGTAGACCACATACATCCAGCCGTGCACGATCAGCACGGTGACCGAGACGTTGACGCCGTTCAGCACCGCCGGGGGCTCGGCGCCGGCGAACCCGAAGCCGAACGGCTGCCCGGTAAGGGCGTCGGTGCCGCCGGCGAAGAGGTACTGGCCGAAGCCGTACCGAACTACCAGTTCGGCGCACAGCAGGAGCAGCATGGTACCGGTGAGGTAGGCCATGACCTTGTAGAACTTCAGGGCTGACCGGATCTGCGCCTCGGTACCGCCGAAGCGGCGCTTCTTACCGGAAGCCTGGCCGCCGCGGGCCTGCGGGGACGGGGTGGCGGGTTTCGGATCAATCATGGCTGTACCTTTTGTTCGTGCGGACCGGGCTGCTGGTGCTGTCCGGTCTGCGGCGTTTCGTGCTGGTGCTGTTCGGGGGTGGGGGCGCCTTCATCCTCGAGGGCTTCCTCCAGGTCCCGGTGGTAATCGTCCTTGACGAGGCGCCACCAGATGAAGAAGGCGAAGCCCGCGAAGACCACCCACTCGATGGAGTAGAAGAGGTTGAGCCAGTTGATGTGCTGTCCTGGCGGCTGCGGTCCGATATTCAGGGGCTGGAGCTTCCCAGGTGATGCGGCAGCGCTGACATCCTGGCCGCCCACCACCTCTGAGGTGGCCGACACGAAGCCGGGGTAGCTGCTCACCTCCCAGTCGTTGATGAGCTCTGCCACGGACACGGCTGACGCTTCTCCGGGCTTGGGGGCTTTCCCGCCTACCGGGGCTTCGGAGGGCAGCAGGCGCCCGGTCAGTTGAACAACGCCCGACGGCGGTGCTGCCGCATCCCCGGGTTCGGCCACCCACCCGCGCGCCACGGGGATCCAGGTTTGTGGTGAGGCGCCGGCTCCTGTCAGCGCGGGCGCGCCGCTGACGGCGAAGGCGTTCACGACCCAGTAACCGGTCTTCCCGTCGTGGAGCCTGCCGGGTATCAGCACTTGCTTGTCGGGACTGTACGTTCCCTGGGCAGTGACCATCTGGTCAGCTACGCTGCCGTGGAAAAACTCGCCGGGCTGCAGGGTGCCGGTGAGCGGCTGGACCTGCTCGGACGCCGGATTCACAGGGACTTCGGGTTGCGTGGAGCGGCCGAACTGCCACTGGCTCAGCAGCACGAACACCCCGGAGAGAACGATCGCCAAGACAAAGCCAGCGATCCATCGGGGCTTAAGGGCTGTTTTCCACACGTCTTAACCGTACTTCGTACTTCTGTAGAACAACTAAACGCGGGGCTTCCGCAACCCCGGCCTGCCTAGTGGTCGAAGAACACCAGGCTGGAATTGATGAGCTCCGCGATCACTTCGGCGTCGTAGGCACGGCGAAGTGATTCGCGGAAGGATTCCTTCGAGAGGGACCGGGCCAGCGTGGCCAGCACCTCCAGGTGGTCCGAAAAGGAGCTGGCCGGCGTGGCAATCAACAGGATGACCGAGGCCGGGCCATCAGCGGCACCGAAGTCCAATGCATGCCCGTATTTGGCAATCCCGACCGCGATGGAGGTCTGGGAAACGAACTCGCTCCGTGCATGTGGCAGACCGATGCCTCCCGGGAGCCCCGTGGCCAGCTGGTGCTCCCGCGCGTTGACGTTTTTCAGGAACCCGTCAAGATCAGATATCCGCCCGGCGGCATACAGCCGCTCTGCCAGTTGGGTGGTGGCGTCGGTTTTGTCCTTCGCCTCCATTTCCAGGATCACCATCCCGGCGGTGGTCAGGTGGGCGTCATACGGGTCCAGTGGTTCCGCCAAGGCGTATCCCTTCAGTCAGCAGTGGGGCGGCCAGCCGCTCCACGCAGAACGGCCCCTCAACGCAAGGGCACGATGTCTTCCGCGCCCAGGCGGGCGGCGTCTGCGGATTCGTCGTCCGGCTGTTGCTGGCTTAGGCGTTCGGCCTCCACACGGGCAAGGTAGTGGCGGACTTCATTTTCGCGCTGCGTCTCACTCCAGCCAAGGACGTCACCCATCAGTTTAGCGACAACAGGGGCCGCCGACACGCCGCGGTCCCACGCTTCAATGGAGATCCGCGTCCGCCGCGTCAGAACGTCCTGCACATGGCGGGCGGCCTCGTGGGTGGCGGCATAGACGGCTTCTGCCTGCAGGTAGTCGTCGGCGCCCGGGATGGGTTCGGCCAGTTCGGGATTCTGCTCAATGATGGCCAGGACCTCGGGAGTCATGGACCCATAGCGGTTGAGCAGGTGCTCGATCCGCGCCACATGCACCCCCGATTCCTCCGCCGTCCGGTTCCGGCGGTTCCAGGCCGCCCGGAAACCACTGGCACCCAGCAGCGGGATGGTCTCCGTGCAGCTCGGCGGTACGCGTTCGTCCATGGTGCGGGTAGCCTCGTCCACCGCGTCCTTGGCCATGACCCGGTACGTGGTCCATTTACCTCCCGCCACCACTACCAGGCCGGGGACCGGGTGTGCCACCACGTGTTCCCGGGAGAGCTTGGCGGTGGAGTCGTTTTCGCCCGCGAGCAGCGGCCGCAGCCCGGCGTAGACACCTTCAACGTCTTCCCTGGTGAGGGGGCGCTTAAGCACCTGGTTCACGTGTTCCAGGACGTAATCGATGTCCTTGCTGGAAGCGGCGGGGTGGGCTTTGTCCAGGTGCCAGTCAGTGTCGGTGGTGCCAATGATCCAGTGCCGCCCCCACGGGATGACGAACAGCACGGATTTCTCGGTGCGCAGGATCAGCCCGACGGTGGACTGGAAGCGGTCCCGGGGAACCACCAGGTGGATGCCTTTGGAGGCGCGGACTTTCAGCTGGCCGCGGTCGGTGACCATGGCCTGGGTTTCGTCGGTCCACACGCCGGTGGCGTTGATAACCTGCTTGGCGCGGATGCTGAACTGCGTCCCATCCTCACGGTTTTCCACCTTGGCCCCCACCACCCGCTCGCCTTCGCGGAGGAAGTCCACGACTTTCATCTGGTTCACGGCATGGGCGCCGTAGTAGGCGGCCGTGCGGACCAGGTTGGCGCAGTATTTGGCGTCATCAACCTGGCCGTCGTAGTACCGGATGGACCCTACAAAGGCGTCGTTCTTAAGGCTGGGGGCGGCGCGCAGGGTACCCCGGCGGCTCAGGTGCTTGTGGAACGGCACGCCCCGGCTGTGGCCGGCGGAGACTGACATAGCGTCGTACAGGGCAATGCCCGCGCCCACGTAAGGACGCTCGATGAACGGCTTGGTGAGCGGATACAGGAACGGCACGGGCCGCGCGAGGTGCGGGGCAATCTCGGACAGCAGCAGGCCGCGTTCCTGCAGGGCCTCCTTGACCAGGGCGAAGTCCAGCATTTCCAGGTACCTCAGGCCACCGTGGATCAGTTTTGAAGAGCGCGAAGAGGTGCCGGCCGCCCAGTCGCTCGCCTCGACGATGCCAACGCTCAGCCCGCGCGTCACGGCGTCAAGCGCTGCTCCCGTGCCGACGATGCCGCCGCCGACGATCAGGATGTCCAATTCCCGGCCCGGTTCGGTGGTGGCCCGCAGCCGCTCGATTGCCGCTTCCCGGGCTTCCGGTCCGAGGACCCCGCCGTTTACAGGAACACTCTTCATTGAATGCCTCCAATGCCTCTAGTGCCGCCAGTAAGCCCACACTACTTGCAACCGGCGTCCTTTGGGCAGGGCAGCGCGGACCGCGCTGCCCTGCCTCCGGATCAGTTCCCTTCGTAAGGCGACACGACGACCTCGACCCGCTGGAATTCCTTCAGGTCCGAGTAGCCGGTGGTCGCCATGGAGCGCCGCAGCGCACCGATGAGGTTGGAAGTGCCGTTGGTGTGGTGGCTGGGCCCGAAGAGGACCTCCTCCAGCGGGCCGACAGTGCCGACGTTGGCGCGGTCTCCGCGGGGCAGCTCCGTGTGGTGCGCCTCCTGGCCCCAGTGCCAGCCCTTGCCCGGCGCCTCCTCGGCCCTGGCCAGCGCACTGCCGAGCATGACGGCGTCGGCGCCCATGGCGATCGCCTTGACGATGTCACCCGAGGTGCCCATGCCGCCGTCGGCAATCACGTGGACGTAGCGGCCGCCGGACTCGTCCATGTAGTCGCGGCGGGCAGCAGCGACGTCGGAGATGGCTGACGCCATGGGTGAGTGAATGCCCAGGGCGCGGCGTGTAGTGGTGGTTGCGCCGCCGCCGAAGCCCACCAGCACCCCCGCCGCGCCGGTGCGCATGAGGTGCAGGGCGGGCGTGTAGCCGGCGGCGCCGCCGACGATGACGGGGACATCGAGTTCATAGATGAACTGCTTCAGGTTCAGCGGCTCGTGGTTCTTGGAGACGTGCTCAGCGGACACGGTGGTGCCACGGATGACGAAGATGTCGACACCGGCGGCCACGACCGTCTTGTAGTGTTCCTGGGTGCGCTGCGGGGTCAGCGACCCGGCCACGGTGACACCGGCTTCCCGGATCTCGGCCAGGCGGGACGTGATGAGTTCGGGCTGGATGGGTGCCAGGTACAGCTCCTGCATCCGTCCGGTCACAGCCGGGCTGTTGGTTTCATCCTCCAGGGCAGCGATCTCGTCGAGGACCGGCTGCGGATCCTCATAGCGGGTCCACAGGCCTTCGAGGTCCAGCACCCCGAGGCCGCCCAGCTTGCCCAGGGCAATTGCGGTGGCCGGGGACATGGCCGAGTCCATCGGCGCTGCGATCACCGGCATGTCGAACTGGTACGCATCGATCTGCCAGGAGACCGAGACGTCCTTGGGGTCGCGGGTACGACGGTTGGGGATGATTGCAATGTCATCCAGGGAGTAGGCACGACGCCCACGCTTGCCACGGCCGATCTCGATCTCATAAGTCACTGCTCTAGGTTATCCCAGTGGCTTCGGTGGCTATGCGCGATCCATACGGCAATGCGGCCTATGCACCACTGTGAGCCATGCCCTCCGGCTACAGTGGCGTGATGGGAAGCCGCTGGACATTTGACGGGCATATCGCCGGTATAGGCACCGCTTCCGGGCTGCGCGCCGTGGTGGGCATATGGCAGGACTCCCCCTTTGGACCCTTCGCGGACGTTATGGTGCAACAGCCTTCGGGACACCGGCTGCTGCTGGCACCCACTCCCGAAGTGGCCGGCTTTATCGCCGCCACCTACAGCTTTGATGAAGTGCGGGTGGTGGACGTTTCCGCCTCACTCGCCGATTACACGTTGACGGTCGACGCCGGTCCGCTGGCACTCCGTGCAGCTACCGGCGCGAGGACCCTGCTGGGAACGGCGCTGCAAGCAGTGCCCCGGCGTCTGGCCGTCCATCCCCGCTGGCTTGCCACGGTCAATCCGTTCGCTGCTTTGGCAGCACCCGGCGCCCGCACCTACGGAACTGCGGGCAGTGGAAGAGCCGAGTTCTATGGGGTCACCGACCTGCACCACGTGACGTCCGCCGTCGTCAGCTGGCATGGTGCCGACGCAGGGGCGCTGGCCCCCATCCGCCCCGCCGTGACATTCGGCTTCAGCAGCGTGCCCCCGCGGCCAAGCCTTGCCCGTGTCCGCACCACCGTGGTGGAGGCCTCCCACGGCGGATAGAACTGGCTGCGGCGCCACTGACAGCAGGCCGAATCGGAGCGCAGGCTCCGCCAACCTGCATCAGACTCCTTCAGGTTCCTCCACCGTCAACTGGGACTCGAACATGCGGTAATAGCGGCCGCGGAGGGCCACCAACTCCTTGTGGGTTCCCTGCTCCACAATGCGGCCGTCCTCCAGCATGTACACCACGTCCGCCTTCTCGATGGTGGCCAGCCGGTGGCTGATCGCGATGATGGTGCTGCTGCGGTCCGCGAAGAGACGCGTGAAGATCCGGTGCTCGGCAAGGGCATCGATGGCGGAGGTAGGTTCGTCCATGACCATGAAGGACGCGTCCCGGTAGAAGTTCCTTGCCATCGCAAGGCGCTGCCACTGGCCTCCGGAGAGGCCGCTGCCCTTCCGGCCGCGCGGATCCTCCATCCAGTTGCTCACGTGGTTGTCCAGGCCGTTGGGCAGTTTGTTGATGAAGTCGAGCGCCTCCGCGTCTGCTGCCGCCCTCCTGATCCGGCCGTCGTCGCGGGCGGTGTCCACGTCTCCGAAGTAGATATTCTCGGCGGCGGTGGCGAACTCGTACTTCAGGAACTCCTGGCTAAGCACCGCCAGGTGCCGGTGCCAGGAGGTGACGTCGACGGCGGCGAGATCGACGCCGTCGAGCAGTACCTGGCCCGAGTCGGGGCGGTAGAGGCCAGCCAGGATGCGGATGAGGGTGGACTTCCCGGCTCCGTTCTCCCCCACAATGGCGATGTGCTGGCCTTGGCGGATGGTCAGGCTGATGCCCTTGATGACCTCGATGTCGCTGCCCGTGTAGGTGAAGCGAATGTCCCTCAGCTTGACTTCCTTTGGCGCCTCCAGCAACGGCGGCGCGTGTTCGCTATGCACCGGCAGCGCCATGAAGAGCTCGTAGTCCGTCAGGTTGGCGAGGTCCTCGTCTATGGAGCTCAGGGAGGAGACCAGGTTGTTGGCCGTGGACAGGGCACGGCTGACAATCTGCTGGACGTAGAGGAACTGGCCCACGGGGGCTGCGCGGGAGATGATCCGCCCCACCACCCAGATCAGCGAGACCACTTCGGCGCCGTACTGCAGGGCATCCGCAGCCAGCTGCTTGGGAATGTAGCGCCGCTGGAAGTCGAGGCGCCGGCGCTCGTCCGCGTCGCGGAGCCGGGCACGGAGGTCCATAAGGAAACCGACGATGCCATAAAGCCGCATCTCGGCAATGTGCTGCGGCCGGAGCAGGTTGGTTTCGATCATGCGGCGCTGGCGGCGGGAGTCCACCTGCGTGTTCCAGTGCGCGATCTGTTCACGGGACAGCTTGAACTGCAGATACACGCTGGGCACGATGGCCACCAATACGATGATGGCAATCCACCAGCTGACCAGCAGCAGGGCACCGATGGCCAGGAGCACCGATACCAACTGCGTGAAAATGGCGGCAATCCGGTCCAGGACGCGGGCATAGGAATCGGAGAACCGCTTGGCGCGGTCGTAGAGGTCCACCGTTTCCTTGTCGTCGTAACGCCAGAACTCCAGGGCCAGGAACCGTTCATACATCTGGTCCCCGACGATCGCGCCCACTTTGAAACTCATCAGCTGCTGAATATATCGGTCCACGCTGTTGAAGGCGCCCCAGAACAGCCCAAGCGCTGCGGTGACGATGACGTAGACGATCGCGCGGCGCCCTGCCCCGCCGTCGCCCGCGTATGCTGCCGCAAGGGCGGAGGTGGTAAGGGACGCGAAGTAGGTGGTGACCAACGGCAGCACGGCGGAGATCAGGGAGCCGAGCACTTTCATGACCACAGCCCCCGGAGATGCCCGGAAGCTCACTCGAAGCACCTGGGCCACCGCCTTGGCGTAGGGGCGTACGGCAAGCCGTTTTTGCGGGTCGCGTTTGGGCGTCAGTTCCGCCGGGTGGCGCGGTTGGGACATGGAATCAGCCTAGTGCTGGGGGGTGCAGTGAAGCACAAGACCGCGAACGGCGCTGCATGAACGGACAACGGGCATGGGGGCCTTCCAAGACAACCTCGAAGCGGAGCACAGCCTCTTTAGTTGTGGAGATGCAGCTAGTCCTGCAAAGCCGCTTCTCCCGGGGACAGCGCTGTGTGCTGAGAGTCTGGATGGTCACCGGCCACCATTCCCCAGGCTCCGTCGCTGCGGTTCCTCTTCGCCATCCATTCCGCGGCCGTCCGGCGAGGCCAGTGTGGTGGTTGGGGGTCTGGGTGTTCGGGTTTGTAGTGGCGTCCGGTGGGTGAGGTCCAGCCGGGTGGGTCTTTCGTGGTGGCTGGATCCGGTGTCCATTGGCTGTGGTGTTTGAGCCGATGATGTTTGGGGCAGAGCTGGGCGAGGTTGCCGACGTTCGTGGTGCCGCCGTGGTCCCAGGCGTGCAGGTGGTCGGAGTCGTTGTCCGGGGTGTGGTTGGTGCAGCCGGGGAACGTGCACTTGGCGTCCCGCATCCGGATCCAGCGTTTGATGGTTTCGGGGAGCCGGTAGTTTGTCCGGCCGATCTCCAGGGGTGCCCCGTCGCGCGGGTCGATCAGGACCCGGTAGAACGACTCCGCCCCGTCCGCGACGAGTTTGCGGGCCATGGAGGCCGGGATGGGTCCGAAGCCGTCGAGCGTGGCGGGTTCGTCGGTGAGGCCGAGGAGGGAGAAGACGGGCACGGTGACCAGGACATCGGCACGCGGGGTGGGTACTTTGCCGAACTCAGTGGCAGTTCCGGCGCCGAGCAGCAGGGATGCTGCGATGTCGGGGCGGAGTTGGGTGAGGGTGCGGGACTCGTCCGGACCCTGCAGGCCCCGGGCTGTGGCGGTGATGCGGTTCCAGATGGCGCAGGCGGTGTCCCCGGGGAGGTAGAGGGAGAGCCAGGCCATGCCGTCCCTGTCGGGGATGTATTCCATCCGCCGGTCCGCGGCACCTTTGGCGTGGCGTTTCCCGATCGACTCGGGGTGGTGGCGTTCCCGCCAACTGCGGACTTTCGCCCGGAACCGTGACGGGACAAGTTCACCGGGGGCTGCGCCCCGGGCGGTGTTGGGCGCGTGGGGGTCGAAGAAATGCGTCACCAACTCCAAAGCGCCTTCGGGGGTGAGTCCTTCGGTCTCGTCCGCAACGATGCGGGCGTGCTGCCAGGACATTGCACCGGTGGACAGCGCCTGGGACACCGGTGGCAGGGAACAGATCCGTCGTGACTGCTCCACCAAAGCCCCTGCAGCGGCAGAGCTAACGGTCAGGACCCCGGCGATCTCCTCCACCGTGGACATCTCCGCGTAGGTGCGGTCCTGCACGGAGGCATCCGGCGCGGTCATGGCCTGCTGCAACCCCATGCACTCCACGGCGTCCTGCGCTTTCACTGCCGCGAGCTGCGCCTCCAACCGGGCAACAACCTCCAACCGCCCCAGACACAACTCATACCGCCGCTGCAGGACGTCAATGTCCCCAGCCGCAGCCGTCAGAGCAGAGTGTTCGAGATTCCGGTCCTCAAGAACCAGCGCCTCAAGGGCAGCAACAGAGACATGGACGCCGTCCAACTCAGCTCCAGCTCCCGCACTGATTCCCATACACACATCATTCAGCAGGGGTCTGACAATGCTTTCTCCGTGCTGCCGACCGCACAAAAAGGGAGGCAGGGATGTCCCTGCCTCCCCTTGGTTCAGGCAAATGTCAGCGGAATTAAAGCTGCGGCCACTTAGCGGGAGCCGTAGTTCGGCGCCTCAACAGTCATCTGGATGTCGTGCGGGTGCGATTCCTTCAGGCCGGCGGAAGTGATCCGGACAAACTTGCCGCGGACCTTCAGCTCGGGAATGGTGGGCGCACCGGTGTAGAACATGGTCTGACGGAGGCCGCCGACCAGCTGGTAGGCCACGGAGGACAGCGGGCCGCGGTAAGCAACCCGGCCTTCGATGCCTTCGGGGATCAGCTTGTCGTCGCCGGACACGTCGGCCTGGAAGTAGCGGTCCTTGGAGTAGGACGTGTTCTTGCCGCGCGACTGCATGGCGCCCAGGGAGCCCATACCGCGGTAGGACTTGAACTGCTTGCCGTTGACGAAGATCAGCTCGCCCGGGGACTCGTCGCAACCGGCGAGCAGGGAGCCGAGCATGACCGTGTCCGCTCCGGCAACCAGCGCCTTGCCGATGTCGCCGGAGTACTGCAGGCCACCGTCGGCGATCAGCGGCACACCGGCCGGAATGGCAGCCTTGGCGGATTCGTAAATGGCGGTGATCTGCGGGACGCCAACGCCTGCCACCACACGGGTGGTGCAGATGGAGCCGGGGCCAACGCCCACCTTGATGCCGTCGGCACCGGCGTCGATCAGCGCCTGCGCACCCTCGCGGGTGGCAGCCTGGCCGCCGATGATGTCCACGTGTGCGGCGGCGGGCTCGGACTTCAGCCTGCGGATCATGTCCAGCACACCCTGGGAGTGGCCGTTGGCGGTATCCACGAACAGGGCGTCCACGCCCGCATCCACCAGGGTCATGGCCCGCTCCCAGCCATCCCCGAAGAACCCGATGGCGGCACCGACCCGGAGCCGTCCTTCGTCGTCCTTGGTGGCCAGCGGGTACTGCTCGGCCTTGGTGAAGTCCTTGGTGGTGATCAGGCCCTTGAGCCGGCCCTGGTCGTCAACGAGCGGGAGCTTTTCGATCTTGTTGGTGGCCAGCTTGTGCGAGGCTTCCTCGCGGCTGATGCCCACGTGCCCGGTGACCAGGGGCATCTTGGTCATGACATCGCTGACCAGCCGCAGCGGGAAGTCGGACTCCGGGACGAACCGGGTGTCGCGGTTGGTGACGATGCCCAGCAGGCGGTTGTCCTCGTCCACTACGGGCAGGCCGGAGACGCGGTAGTGGGCGCAGAGGTCGTCCAGCTCCCGCAGCGTGGCCTCAGGGCGGATGGTGAGCGGGTTGGTGATCATGCCCGACTCGCTCCGCTTGACCCGGTCCACCTGGTCCGCCTGGTCTGCAATGGAGAGGTTGCGGTGCACCACGCCGAGGCCGCCCTGGCGGGCCATGGCGATGGCCATGCGGGACTCGGTGACGGTATCCATCGCGGCGGAGAGCAGCGGGGTCTGCACGCTGATCCGCTTGGAAATCCGTGAAGAGGTGTCGGCTTCGGACGGGATGACGTCGGTGTGGCCCGGCAGGAGGAGGACGTCATCGTAGGTCAGGCCAATGAAGCCAAAGGGATCGTGTTGGGGCTCGGTCATGAGTGCGCCTCTTACCTTGGTTGCTGGGTCACGGGTAGGGGTTGCAGCCGATGACCAGCCCGTTATTACGGAACTGGCCTGTGCAGAAGATCCTGCGGTGGACCACCGTGCGGCACGGCGTTCCGGAGGCAGAAAGTGTTGAGTAAATATTAGAACCTCGGCGCCGATCCCCCTATTCCACGCCGCCAATGTGAGCAACGGCACCCTCCAAGGATCAACTCCAGCCCGTTGCTGCCAGCAGTCGCTGCTCGAACATGGGAATCATGGTCTGCACATAGGTCCTGGTGAGGTGGTTGTCGTCCTTGTACACGTATACGTTTCCCACCACTGCCGGGCAGACGCCCCAGGCGCAGATGAAGTCGCTCATGTCCATGAGGTACAGGCCAGGTAGCTTGCCCCGGTAGTTCTCCAGGGGCGATGGTTCCACCAGGGACTCTGAAAGAGATGGGTTGCAGGCCGGGGCATCGGCGCCGTGCCTCTGGGCGCACTGCGGCATGTTGAACGTGAACCGCGGATTGTCCCGGATGCCCACGATCTCGATTCCGGCATCCGCGAAGGGCTTCACGCCATCCAGGTAGCCCGGCACCTCCGTTTCGAACGGGGCATCTTCGTGGGTCAGCGAGGCCACGGTGAACACCGCGTCCGGCCGGTGTTCCAGGACATAGGCGGAACTTGCCTTGTTGTAGGCGTTGCACTCGGCGTTCCGGGCCTCCGATGCGGCGCCGAACCGGCACGCCGGCATCAGCAGCGTGACCAGTTCCCAGCCACGGGCTGCTGCCACGGGTTCCAGGGCGGCGAGGTACTGCTGGGCGTGGGAGTCACCCAGCACCACGATGCGCTTGGTGGCCGGTTCATCGGGCAGCTCCTGCCGGCAGCCCTCCAGGATTGGATCGACCGTGGCGTTGGGGCCGGTGCAGGGCGAGTCGATGCCGGCCCAGTCGTTGTCCAACGCGGTCGGTCCCGGAATGGTCCGGGCCTTGGGCGCGGGAGTGTTCCCGTTTCCCGGGGCAAGTGCCAGGGCCCCGGGCGTCAGCTCGCGGGGTTGTGCCGCCGTCGCGCTTTCCTCCGCCGTGAGCGACGTCTGCCAGACAGCAACCGGGCCGGCAAGCACCGCCCCGCAGGCAACGACGACGACGGCGGTACGCCAGGTGCGCAACTTGGGCCAGTGCCAGTCACGCAGCGGCTTTTCCACAAAGCGGGTGGTCAGCACGGCAAGCACGATGGAGGCTCCGACGATGCCCAGGCCCTGCTTGAGGTTTGGCGCTTCCACGCCGGTGGCCGCGAGCGCCAGCACCAGCACGGGCCAGTGCCAGAGGTACAGCGCGTAGGAGTTGTCTCCCAAGGCCACTGCGGGGCGGCTGCTGAGGAGGCGGTCCACGCCGAACCGGCTGCCGGTCTGCCCGGCGACGATGATCGCGGCTGCCGCAAGGGTTGGCCAAAGTGCGACGTAACCGGGGAAGGAGCGGTCAACGGTCAGGACCAGGCCGCAGGAGATCATTCCGGCAAGCCCCAGCCAGCCCAGGCCCACCCGCAGCGCGCGTCCGGGTTTCAGGTACGGCAGCGCCAGGGCCAGCAACGACCCGAGCGCAAACTCCCACAGCCGTGCCCGGGTGTCGAAGTAGGCGTAGGCCTGGTTCGTGCCGGTCTGGTCAATGGAATACACCAGGGAGACGGTAAATACCGCACCGAACACCACCGCCAGCAGCCCGCGGTAGGTTACCCAGTGGAGCCGGGGAACCCGCCGCAGCCCCGTCAGAACGGCAGCGGAAGCGGCAAAGACCAGCGGCCACAGGATGAACACCTGGCCCTGGATGGACAACGACCAGAAGTGCTGCAGCGGACTGGCGCCGGCGTGGTCCTGCGCGTAATAGTCCACCGCGGCGTCCGCCAGCAGCCAGTTCTGGCGGTACAGCAGCGCGGCCCAGGCCTGGTCGAGCACCCCGGGCCAGCGTCCCTGCGGCAGGATCAGCCATGTGCCGGCCAGCACGCCGAGGATCACAACGACGGCGGCGGGCAGAAGTCGCTTGAACAGGTGCAGCCAATGCGCCAGCAGCCGGAAGGGGGTCCCCGATTCTGCCTTGCGTACAAAGGAAAGGGTCAGCAGGAAAGCCGAGACCAGCAGGAAGATGTCCACGCCGCCGGACACGCGGCCCAGCCATACGTGGTAGGTGACCACCATTAGGACGGCCAGGGCGCGGAGCCCCTGGACCTCGGGGCGGAACGAGGCTTTCCGCAGCCGGGAGGGTGCCACGGGTGCGGGCTTGGGTTCCTGTGGGCTCTCCGTTATCGACACAAAAACCCCTCAGGACGCCCGCCAGCCAAAGCATCAAGCCTAGCCAGCGGCGTCTTCATCAGCCAATCAGCCCGCGCGTTCAGACTATGCTGGGCCCAACCGTGGAAGGGAGCGGGCATGGTTGTCCAGTTGCGGATCTGTGTGCCCGCGGAGCTGTCCGCTGTGACCCTGAAGACCTGCCGCGACCAGCGGGGCGCGGCAGAGGTGGTCCTGGTTCCGGGGGCTGCCGTGGTGCCGCAGGGCGATGTGATCGAGGTCCTGGTTGCGCGGGAGGCAGTGGAGGAACTGCTGGAGAAGCTGGACGTCCTGAAAATCCGGGACGCCGGCTCCATCGCCATGTCGACGCCGGAGTTCGTTTTGTCCAGGAACGCGGACCGGGCGGAGCGTGCCGCGCCCGGGGACGGCGCCGACGCAGTGATTTGGGACGACGTCACACGGCAAACCGGCGAGGACTCCCGGCTGACGTGGAACTTCCTTGCGTTCCTGGTGCTGGCAACCCAGCTCGCCGGAATCGGCATCGTGACCGACTCCCCCATCGCGATTGTGGGCGCCATGGCCGTGGGTCCGGAGTTTGGGCCATTGGCCGCCCTCGCCGTGTCGCTTGCCACCCGGCAGTGGAAGCTTGGGCGGCGCGCGGCCATTGCACTGGGCGTGGGCTTCCCCGTGGCCATGCTTTTGGCGGCCTTGACGGCATGGCTTTCGGTGCCGCTCGGCCTGTTCCCCCGCGATGCCCTGGACAAGGGCTCGGCAGTGGAATTCATCTACCACCCCGGACCTTATTCGCTGATCGTCGCCGTCCTGGCCGGGATCGCCGGAATGCTGTCCATCATTGGCCGCCGCTCGGCAGCACTGATCGGCGTCTTCATCTCCGTGACCACGGTACCGGCGGCCGGATACGTGGCGGTGTCCCTGGTGCTGGGCGAATACCAGAAGGCCACGGGCTCGGCCCTCCAGCTGCTGCTCAACCTTGTGGGCATAGTGGTGGCCGCACTGGCAGTTTTGCTGTTTTACCGGGTGGTCGCCAGGCGCCTGCCGGACCGGGTGGCGCGAAGCCTGAGGACCCAGCGGAGCGGAACGCGCCGGTAACTTCCGCGTGCGCTACTGGCGCAGCAGGGCACGCAAGGTCTGGATGGTGTCCGCGTCCGCTGGTGCCTTGTCGTCACGGTAGCGCTTGACCCGCGCAAACCTCAGGGCGATCCCGCCGGGGTACCGAGGGGACTGCTGCACGCCGTCGATGGCAATTTCGACGACGGTAACGGGCTCAACCCAGACCGTGCCGGCAGTGCGCCGCACCTCGATCTCCTGGAACCGTTCGGTTTGCCACCGCAGCAGTTCATCGGTGAGCCCCTTGAAGGTCTTGCCCACCATCACATAGCTGCCGGGCTCGCCGAATTCCCCTGTGGGGTCAAGGGCGCCAAGGTGCAGGTTCGAGAGCATCCCGGTGCGCCGGCCGGACCCCCATTCGCAGGCGAGCACCACCAGGTCGTAGGTATGCACCGGCTTCACCTTCACCCAGTTGGACCCGCGCCGGCCGGCCGCATAGGTGGACCCGATTGCCTTCACCACGACGCCCTCGTGGCCGGCGGCCAGGGCCTCCTGCGACACACGTTCAGCCGCGGCAGGATCAGCCGTGACCTCCCCGGGTATCCGGTGCGCCGGGGCAATGCGCTCCAGCACGCCGATCCGGGCCGACAGCGGCTCGTCCAGCAGGTCCTGCCCATCGATATGCAGGACGTCGAAGAACCAGGGATGGAGCACTGTTTCCCGGACAGCGTCCGCCCCGAACCGGGACATGGTTTCCTGGAAAGGCCGGGGCGCACCTTCCTCGTCAAGGGCCAGGGTTTCGCCGTCGAGAATGACATCCTGCACGGGCAGTCCGCGCACCACCTCCACCACCTCGGGAAGCCTGTGTGTCACGTCGGCGAGGTTGCGGGTGAAGATACTGACGTCGTCGCCTGCGCGGTGGACCTGGATGCGGGCGCCGTCGAGCTTGTATTCCACCGAGGCTTCCCCCGTCGACTCCACCGCCGCGCCGGGACTGGCCGCGGTAGCGGCAAGCATCGGCAGCACGGGGCGCCCGACCACCAAACCCACAGCATCCAGCTCGTCCCCGGTACCGGTCAGCGCGAGCATGGCAGTTTCGCCAAGGTCCCCGGACAGCATGGCTGCCCGGCGTACGGCGGCAACCGGCCTCCCGGAAGCGCGGGCGACGGCGTCCGTCAGCACTCCTTCCAGGGCGCCGGTGCGAAGCTCGCCGAGCAGGACGCCCGCGATGAAGGACTGTTCGGGCGCTGTGGCCGCGGCCATCAGTTTCCGCAGGGTGGCTGCCCGCTCCGCCCCCGATCCCGTGCCCGCCGTCGCCAGCAGGCGGTCCAGGGCAGCATCGAGGTCCGCCACCGTCAGGCTTGGCTCCGTGGCAGGTTCCTCCTTGGCCGAAGCCACCGCGCTCCACCCGACGCCCACGCGCCCCTGGCGCGGCTTGGCACTGAGCAAGCCGACCGCCGTCGGGATTTCCGCGGGATCAAGACGGCGCAGGAGGTTCGCCAGGGCTTCCACCTTTGCCAGCCGGGACCGGGTGGACGCGACGGTTTGGGTGGTTTCCACGAGCTCGAGGAGCAGCATGGCACCATCCTGCCACGGGCGCTGGACAGTAGCCGGGGGCAGGTCCACAATGTCGGCGTGGGGATCATCGTGGCGAACCTGTTCATGACCCTGGACGGCGTGTACCAGGCGCCGGGCGGCCGTGAGGAAGACACCGAGGGCGCGTTCGACTTCGGCGGCTGGCAGGCACCGGTGTCCGACGACGAGGGCGGCGCCTCGATCGCGGACGCGATCAACCGGATGGATGCCCTGCTCCTGGGCCGGAAGACCTTTGACATCTTTGCGTCCTACTGGCCGCACCAGTCGGGTGGCATTGCCGACGCCCTGAACCGGGTCCCCAAGTTCGTCGTCTCCGGCACGCTGGCCAACCCGGGCTGGGAAGGCAGCACTGTCCTGCCGGATGCGCAAGCGGCCGGCGGACTACGCGACGACTATGGACAGGTGCATATGTTCGGCAGCGGCGTGCTGATCCGTTCCCTGCTGGCCGCGGGCGGCCTGGACCGCCTGCACCTCTGGCTGTACCCGGTCACGCTTGGGCAGGGCAAGCGCCTGTTCGACGCCGGGACCGTTCCTACCACGTTCCGGCTCGCCGAGCCGGCACGCAGCTTCCCAAAGGGTGCAGTATCGCTGGTGTACGAGCCCGCAGGAGGAGTGGAGACCCAGGAGATGGCGGCCACCTAGTCCCCACCGTCCCCCTAACCTTGCTTCGCCCGGCCAGGGAACCCGGACGGCGTGGGCCCACCAGGCATACAAAAAACCGGCCCAGCAATGCTGGACCGGTTCCCTGTTTGCGGGTGGACCGTTAGTGGCTGTGGCCCGCGTGCTCGTCCTCTTCGGCCGGCTTCTCCACTACCAGGGTCTCGGTGGTGAGAACCAGGGCGGCGATGGAGGCCGCGTTGCGGAGGGCCGCACGGGTGACCTTGACGGGGTCGATGACGCCCGCGCCGATCAGGTCCTCGTACTCGCCGGACTTGGCGTTGAAACCGTTGTTGGTTTCGAGGTCGGCCACCTTGGAGGTGACCACGTAGCCGTCGAACCCGGCGTTCTGGGCGATCCAGCGCAGCGGCTGGACCAGGGCGCGGCGGACGATGCCCACGGCAGCAGCGGCGTCGCCTTCGAGGGCCTTGACGGAGGCGTCCTCATCCAGTGCCTTGAGGGCGTGGATCAGGGCGGAGCCGCCGCCGGCCACGATGCCTTCTTCGAGGGCAGCGCGGGTGGAGGACACGGCGTCCTCGATGCGGTGCTTCTTTTCCTTCAGCTCAACCTCGGTGGCAGCGCCGACCTTGATGACGCCGATGCCGCCGGCCAGCTTGGCCAGGCGTTCCTGGAGCTTTTCGCGGTCCCAGTCGGAGTCGGTGCGGGTCAGCTCGGCACGGAGCTGGGCAACGCGTGCAGCCACGTCCTCGGCCGAACCGGCGCCGTCCACGATGGTGGTGTTGTCCTTGGTGACAGTGATGCGGCGGGCGGTACCCAGCACCTCCAGGCCCACGGAGTCCAGGCTGAGGCCCAGTTCCGGGGAGACAACCTGTGCACCGGTGAGGGTGGCGATGTCCTGCAGCATGGCCTTGCGGCGGTCGCCGAAGCCGGGAGCCTTGACGGCGACAACGTTAAGGGTGCCGCGGATACGGTTGACGATCAGCGTGGACAGGGCCTCGCCGTCAACGTCCTCGGCGATGATGAACAGCGGCTTGGAAGCCTGCAGCGCCTTTTCAAGCAGGGGGAGGAATTCCTGGATGGAGGAGATCTTGCCCTGGTTGATCAGGATGAGCGCGTCCTCGAGGACTGCTTCCTGGCGCTCCGCGTCAGTTACGAAGTACGGGGAGAGGTAGCCCTTGTCGAACTGCATGCCCTCGGTGAGGACCAGTTCGGTCTGGGTGGTGGAGGACTCTTCGATGGTGATGACACCATCCTTGCCAACCTTGCCGAAAGCTTCGGCGAGGAGCTCGCCGATTTCGTCGCTCTGGGCGGAGATGGCGGCGACGTTAGCCACCTGGGTGCCTTCAACCGGGCGGGCGTTTTCGAGCAGGCGGGCAGCCACGGCCTCGACCGCAACCTCGATGCCGCGCTTGATCTGGCCCGGGGCGGCGCCCGCTGCCACGTTGCGCAGGCCTTCCTTGACCAGTGCCTGGGCCAGGACCGTGGCGGTGGTGGTGCCGTCGCCGGCAACATCGTTGGTCTTGGTGGCTACTTCCTTGGCCAGCTGTGCGCCAAGGTTCTCGTAGGGGTCGTCCAGTTCCACTTCGCGGGCAATGGTGACGCCGTCGTTCGTGATGGTGGGGGCGCCCCACTTCTTGTCCAGGACGACGTTGCGGCCGCGGGGGCCGAGCGTCACCTTGACGGTGTTCGCGAGCTTATCGATGCCGGCCTCAAGGGCCCGGCGGGCAGCGTCATCAAACGCAAGCTGCTTTGCCATGGTTTTGTCCTTTCAAAGACAGAACCCCGCACTGCCGGCCAGCGTGAGCATGGCCGGCGGCACGGGGATCCGGAAGAGTTACTTAACGACGATTGCCAGGACGTCGCGGGCGGACAGCACGAGGTACTCGGTGCCGCCGGTCTTGACTTCGGTTCCGCCGTACTTGGAGTAGATGACGACGTCGCCAACTGCTACGTCAACGGGAACGCGGTTGCCATCTTCGAAGCGGCCGGGGCCTACTGCGACAACTTCGCCTTCCTGCGGCTTCTCCTGTGCGGAGTCCGGGATGACCAGGCCTGAAGCCGTGGTCTGCTCGGCTTCGAGCGGGCGGACAACAATACGATCCTCAAGAGGCTTAATAGAGACCGACACTCGGACCTCTCCTTTTCGTCAGCAAATTCGTGGACTGGAAAGCTTTCCGCCGTAGCTGGCAAACCGTCGTCGCGGTGCCGGCAGCAGCCTGGCTGGCAGCTCTTCATGTGTTAGCACCCTCCTAGGGAGAGTGCTAATGAAGACTCTATGTAAGGGTTAGCACTCGGTCAAGGTGAGTGCCAACGTTTCGTCGTGGGCGTACACCGCTCGGGCATGGACGACGCCGGCTGGCCGGGCGGGAAGACCCGGTCCGGCTAGCGGCCCAGGTCCTCGAAGTCCACGTCCTCGCCGCCGTCGTTGTCACTGCCGCCCTGCTGCCGTCCCCGGTACAGGACATAGCCGGACACTGCTGCGGCGAGCAGCGAAATGACGAGGAAGACGATGCTCCCGGCACGCGCGCCGTCGTACAGCCCGCGGATGTCCCGCGACTCCTGGGTGTTGTCATGGATGTCATTGCCGCCCACGGAGTAGACCGTGGCATTGAACGAATCAAGCAGGAAGATGATCACCAGCAGGGCAATGCACACCACGGCAATTACGGCGGCCGCGATCAGTACAGGACGGGCAAACCTTGCCGCACCGCGCTTCCCTGGTTCCTGGCCGCCGTTCTCTGTGGGTGCTGCGCTCTCATCCATGTTTCAACAGTATCCGCATCCCTGCATGTCCTCCTCCATTAGGCTGGAACCCATGGCTCACGCTCCCCAGGACCAGACTGCACAGGACCAGATCGCACCGCTGTTGACCCCCGAAGGCTGGGATTTGCTCGCATCCCTGGGCCCCTACCGGGACGAGGACTCCTTCGAACTCAATTCCGCCCTCCGCAAGGCCGGCCATCCTGCCGAACTGGTCTCCGCAGTCCTCACACAGTCAAGGCTGCGCACAAGAGCCGAAGCCAAATTCGGGGAATTCGCCCGCCAAATGCTCTTTACACAGGCCGGGCTGGAGCAGGCCACGCGCCTGAACGTCGCCGCCCACCACGCGCAGCGCTTCGCTGCCGCGGGGATCGGCCAGGTGGCGGATCTGGGTTGCGGCCTCGGAGCCGACTCGCTGGCCCTTGCTTCCCTGGACCTCAATGTGACCGCCGTCGAAATGGATGAAACCACCGCGGCCTGCGCCACGGTGAACCTCATCCCGTTCCCCAATGCCACGGTGGTCCACTCGGATGCGGCGTCGGTGCCGCTGGAGGGGATCGACGGGGTCTGGCTGGATCCTGCGCGGCGGGTCACCTCCACATCAGGCACCAAAAGGATCTGGGACCCTGAGGCTTTCTCCCCGCCGCTGTCCTTCGTGGAGTCGCTGGCGGCCCAGGGCAAGGCTGTGGGCGTCAAGATGGGCCCGGGCATGCCGCATGAGTCCGTCCCCGCGGACTGCGAGGCGCAATGGGTGTCCGTGGGTGGAGATGTCACCGAAGTGACCCTCTGGTTCAATGCGGTGCGCCGGCCGGGCATCCGCCGGGCGGCCCTGCTCCTGGGTGCGCAGGGGCCGGCGGAGCTGACCAGCACGGAGGATTTCGGTGCCGGTCCATCGGCGCCGCTGGGACCCGTGGAAGGCTACCTGTACGAACCGGACGGCGCCGTCATCCGCGCCGGATTGGTAGCGGACGTTGCCCTGCAGCTCGGCGGCCACCTGGTGGACGAGCACATCGCCTACATCTGCGCTCCGGAACTCCTGGACACTCCCTTTGCCAGGCCCTACAAGGTCCTGCGGGTTATGCCTTACAACGTCAAAGCGCTCAAAGCCTGGGTGAAGCAGGAAGGCATCACCGTGCTGGACATCAAGAAACGCGGCACCGCGGTGACGCCGGAGGAGCTGCGGAAGCAGCTGCTCCCCGGCGGAAAGAATGCCAAAAAGGGTTCCGGCAAAACGGCCACCCTGGTCCTGACCCGCATCGGCGAGGACCGGGTGGCCATCGTGGTGGAACCCGTTTAGCTGCAGCTACTGGGCGCGCATGAACTCCTCGGCCGCCCGCACCTGCTCCGCCGCGGGACGCACGCCGGTGTAGAGGACGAACTGCTCCAGCGCCTGGATGGTGGCCACTTCAGCTCCCGTGATGACAGGTTTGCCGGCAGCGCGGGCCGCCTTGATCAGCGGGGTCTCGGCCGGCAGCGCCACCACGTCGAAGACGACCTGCGCCGCATCAATGGCTTCGGCAGGGAAGGACAGGGTTTCAGCTTCCGCGCCTCCCGCCATGCCGATCGGGGTGACGTTGATGATCAGGTCAGCCGTCCCGCCGTCGAGCACTGGACGCCACTGGAAGCCGTACTGGTCCGCGAGGGCGCGCCCGGCGGCCTCGTTCCTGGCGATGACGGTGACGTCGGTGAAGCCGCCGTCCCGTAGGGCCGCCACAGTGGCCTTGGCCATGCCGCCGGCGCCCTGGACCAGCACGGAATAGGCCGTCGGAACCTTGTTGGAAGCCAGGAGCTGCTCAATGGCGGTGTAGTCGGTGTTGTACGCCTTGAGGTGCCCGTCGGTGTTCACGATGGTGTTCACCGAATCGATGGCCTTGGCAGAGGGATCCATCTCGTCAACCAGGGCGATGACGTCCTCCTTGTACGGCATGGAGATGGCGCAGCCGCGGATGCCCAGCCCGCGCACGCCGGCGATGGCCTGTTCAAGGTTGGTGGGCGCAAACGCTTTGTAGATCCAGTTCAGGTCCAGCTGTTCGTACAGGTGGTTGTGGAACCGGGTTCCGTTGTTGCTGGGCCGGGCGGAGAGCGAGATGCAGAGGGTCATGTCTTTATTCAGAATGGGCACCAGACCATTAAACGCGCTCTGCCCGCCGTGCGCGTTCCGGGTGTCAGGGGCAGCCGGTTCCGGCCGGGAAGGGCCCGACGGCGGCGGGCAGCTTCCCCGGGGCCGGCGCCTTGCCGGCAAGCACGGCGGCCAGCGCGTCGAAGGCCTCGTCCGTACGGCCGTACAGCGCCAGCTTCACCGGCGCCGTGGAGCCCTGGAGCGGCCAGGGGGCATCCAAGGCCACCGCGATGTCGCCGCCGGCTGGTTTTCCGCCGAATCCGATCAGGCTCACCAGGGGTCCTGATCCCACCGTGAGCCCGGCCCGGGCCGCGGCGGCTTCGAAGCGCTCCCGGTCCCCCGGTCCCCCGCCGGCCACCCGCACCGAACCGGGCACCAGCGCGCCGCTGCAGGGACCGGAAACAACCGTGACGGCCGACGCCGAGACCTGGGCCGACAGGGCCGCAGCACTTCCGGCCGGAGCGCCCGCACCCGCGGCACCGGGAGCGGGCGCGGTGCGTGCACGCCAGATCATCATGGTGGCCACCCGCTGCGCGGCCTCGTCCAGGCGCGCCACCGGCAGGGTGCCGGCGGCCAGGGCCTGGAGGATGGCGGCGTGTGCCTGTGACACATCGGCTGGCATCAGCAGCAGGTCCGCGCCCGCGGCGAGGGCCTTCACCGCGGCCGCGCCCGCAGGGTACTGGTTGTCCACCGCCCCCATGTTGAGGGCGTCAGTCACGGCAACCCCCTTGAAGCCCAGTTGCCTCAGCGCAGCGTAGCTTGCGGCAGAAAGCGACGACGGCACGCCGGGCTCCAGCGCGGGCACGGCGATGTGCCCCGTCATAACGATCGGGAGGCCGGCTGCGATAGCGGCCTGGAAGGGCTTCCAGTCGCGGCCCCGGAGCTCGTCGAGGCTGGCTGGCTGGACGGGAAGGCTGAGGTGGGAATCCGTGGTGACAGAGCCGTGTCCCGGAAAGTGCTTGACGGTGGGGAGCACGCCGGCGTCCAGCATGCCTTGGGAAAAGGCCACTCCGTGGGCGGCCGCGGTGGCAGGATCCCCAGACATGGAACGCGCCCCGATGGTGGGGTCGCTGGGGCCAATCGTGACATCGGTGTCGGGGGCGAAGTCGAGGTCGAAACCCAGCGGCACCAGTTCCCCGGCCAGGCCTTTACCCGCCTGGCGCGTCAGGACCGGATTACCGGCGGCGCCGTAGCTCATGGGCATCGGCCACTCCGTGAGGGGCGCCCCCACGCGTGCCACCGCACCTCCTTCCTGGTCCACGGCGATGATGCCTGGCCAGGGCCGCCCATCAGCGGCAACAGCCTGCAGCAGCCGCTGGTTCACGGCGCCCATGGCGCCAAGGTCCACCCCACCCTGCGGGTCGCGCGGCACGTTGTCGCCCATGATGATGGACCCCGCCAGGTGCAGGCGCTGGATGAGCGCGGCATGGGCCTCCACCTGGTTGCCCTTGAAGAACGGAAGCAGGACCTGCCCTGCTTTCTGCTCCGGCGACATCTTCGCCACGGCCGCCGCGGCGGCATCCTGGTCCCGCTGCTCCGGGCCCCATCCCAAAGGCCGGGAACCCGGGTCCGGTGCGGGAGAAGCGGAAGGGGGCGCCGTCGTCGTACTTGCCGATGCTGAAAGAGCCGCCTCCGTCGGGGCAGCAGAAGACGCCGGCGGGGCCGGGCTTGGGGAGGCGGAACAGGAGGCCAGCGCCAGGGCGGACAAGGCCAGGAGAAGGGGGAGGGACGTGGCGGGCTTGTGACGCATGGGGAACGGTGCCATCACTACGATGCTACCCCTGCACTAGACTTGAACCACCCGTTCGCCTGCCGGCTGCGGCCTGTGAGCGGCATCAGCCAGCGGCAACCGGACAGTAAGGAAGCGTGTGAAGATCGACTTCGCCCCATCGAGGCAGTCAACCCTCGGTGTTGAGTGGGAGCTTGCACTGGTGGACGGGAAGACGGGCGAACTCGCTTCCGTTGCCAACCAGGTGCTCCGCGGCGTGGCTGCGCGCCACCCGGAACTCAACGAAGACGACGAACATCCGCACATCAAGCAGGAACTGCTCCTGAACACCGTGGAACTGGTCACCGGCATTTGCGAGACCGCCGCAGAAGCCAAGGAGGACCTGAACCGGTCCGTGGCCGCTGTCCGCGAAATCACCGATCCCATGGGCGTGGAGCTTTTCTGCGCCGGCAGCCATCCGTTCAGCCCGCCGCAGCTGCAGCCCGTGACGGACAAGGCGCGGTACGCGAAGCTTATTGACCGGACCCAGTGGTGGGGCCGGCAGATGGTCATCTATGGGGTGCACGTGCATGTGGGCCTGGACCGCCGGGACAAGGCGCTCCCCGTGCTGGACGGCCTGGTCAACTACTTCCCGCACTTCCAGGCGCTCTCCGCGTCCAGCCCGTTCTGGGGCGGTGAGGACACGGGCTACGCCTCCCAGCGGGCCCTGATGTTCCAGCAGCTTCCCACCGCCGGCCTGCCCTTCCAGTTCAAGTCCTGGGAGGAGTACGAGTCCTACGTCCAGGACATGTTCACCACGGGGGTCATCGATACCATCTCGGAGATCCGATGGGACATCCGGCCCGTTCCCGCCCTCGGCACCATCGAAATGCGCATCTGCGACGGCCTGGCCACCCTGGAGGAAGTGGGCGCCATCGCGGCCCTCACCCAGTGCCTGGTGGACGAGTTCTCCACCATTCTGGACAACGGCGGCACCATCCCCACCATGCCGCCGTGGCATGTGCAGGAGAACAAGTGGCGCGCAGCCCGCTATGGCATGGACGCCATTATCATCCTGGACGCCGCGGGGCGCGAGCAGCTGGTGACCGACCACCTCCTGGAGACGCTGAACCGGCTGGAGCCTGTCGCGGCCAAGCTGCGCTGCGCTGATGAGCTTGCCGACGTCGAAAAGATCATCAGCCGCGGCGCCGGCTACCAGCGGCAGCGCCGGGTGGCAGCGGAGAACGGCGGCAACCTGCAGGCCGTGGTGCTGGACCTCGTCAAGCAGATGCGCAACGGCCCCACCGCCTGACTGGTCCGCCGCCTCAGTTGCTCCATCAGATATGGCTCCTAAACCGCTGGTTTAGGAGCCATATCTGATGGAGCAACGTACGGTTTGGACGGGTGTCAGGCCGGGAGGGACACCGAGGTGACCGGCATTGACGAATCCGGGGCGAACCCGATGCCGCTCGGCTCCACGCCTGCCATCACCAGCTGCGCGCCGAGGGCGGCCACCATGGCGCCGTTGTCCGTGCAAAGGTCCAGGGGCGGGACGTGCAGCCGGATGCCGGCGGACGCGCAGCGCTGGCCGGTCAGTTCGCGCAGCCGTGAGTTGGCCGCCACTCCCCCGCCCAGCAGGACGTCCTTGATGCCCTGCTCGCGGCAGGCCAGGACCGCCTTGGATGAAATCACGTCCACCACGGCTTCCTGGAACGCCGCCGCGATGTCGGCCACCGGGAGCTCTTCGCCGCGGGCCTCGAACTGCTCCACGCACCGGGCCACGGCGGTCTTGAGGCCGCTGAAGGACCAGTCGTACCGGTGCGGTCCGGGTTCGTCGGCCGTGCCCATGTATTTGGGCTGGGTCAGGCCGCGGGGGAAGCGGATCGCCTTGGGGTTGCCGTTGCGGGCCATTTTGTCGATGGCGGGGCCACCCGGGTAACCCAGGCCCAGGATCCGGGCCACCTTGTCGTAGGCTTCGCCGGCGGCGTCGTCGATAGTGGAGCCCAGGAGTTCAACGTCGCCGGTGATGCTCCTGATCCGCAGGATCTCGGTGTGGCCCCCGGACACCAGCAGGGCGCCCAGGTTTTCCGGCAGTTCCTGCTTCCGGCCGCTGGCGCGGTCGTCCAGCAGTCCCACGCCCACGTGCGCCACCAGATGGTTGATCGCGTACAGCGGTTTTCCGGTGGCAACGGCGAGCGCCTTGGCAGCGCAGACGCCCACCATGAGCGCGCCGGCCAGCCCGGGCCCGGAGGTGACGGCGATGGCGTCCACGTCGTCCAGGCTGACCCCGGCGTCAGCAAGTGCCTGGTCGAGGGTGGGGACGAAGGCGTCCAGGTGGGCGCGGGACGCGATCTCGGGAATCACGCCGCCGAAGCGGACGTGCTCGTCCATCGAGGAGGAGACGGTGTTGGTCAGGAGGGACGTCCCGCGGACGATGCCCACGCCGGTTTCGTCGCAGGATGATTCGATGCCCAGTACCAGGGGCTGGGTGCGGTTCATGCCTGGCCTGCTTCCGTTGCTTCGTGTCCTTCAGGGTGTGGTGCGGCCAGCTGGAGCCGCATGATGAGGGCATCCACGCCGTCGCGGTAGTAGCGGGGCCGGACATGGATCTGTTCAAAGCCGAACCGCACATAGAGGTCCTGCGCACGCGGGTTGTCAGCACGGACCTCCAGCAGGACGTCGGCGGCGCCGCGGTGCCGGGCCTCCTCGATGAGTTGCGTGAGCAGGGCGCTCCCGATGCCGCGGCCCTCATAGTCGGGGACGACGGCGATCGTCTGGACGTCAGCGATCGGCTCGATGCACATCAGGCCGGCGTAGCCCACGATGCCTTCGTCCGTTTCCGCCACCAGGTAGCGGCGCGTCTCCGGCTGGGACAGCTCGTCCAGGAACATCTGCACGGGCCACGCATCGATGGGGAAGAGCTTGTGTTCCAACACCCCGACGGCGGGGATGTCGTCCAGGGTCATGTCCCGGATGGTAATTCCCGCCAGGCGGAGGTGCGGGACGGTGTTCACAGTGCCCGCTTCCGTGGTCCGGGTACCTGGGCGTCGGACTCGCGCAGGTACAGGGGGGTGGAGTCCAGCAGTTCGGCGCCTGACGCCAACCGGGCCAGCGCAAACTGGCCCAGGTACAGGGCGTCGGGCTGCTCCCCGGCAAAATCAGGATGGGCCTTGAGCACGTCACCGTACAGTCCGGCACCTGCCCCGAATGCCGGCAGGTCCGGCAGGTCGGAGGCGAATCCCACGTGCGGACCGTCTTCCAGCAGGGGAAGCTGGTCATCCGAGAGACTGTAGCGGGCCCAGTAGACCTCCTTGCGGCGGGCATCGGTCACCACCAGGAACTCGGGAACGGCGGCCGTGGACTCGGCGACTTCCAGCGCGACGGCATCCAGGCTCATCACCCCGTGCAGGGGTTTGCCCCAGACAAACGAGAAGGTGCGGGCGGTGGCAATGCCCGAGCGCAGCCCCGTGAAGGGGCCGGGTCCCACGCCCACCACCACGGCGTCGACGTCCTGGCCCCTGACGCCGGCCCCGGACAGCATGGCGCTGATTCCCGGGGCGAGTACCTCGGCGTGGCTCCGGGTGTCCTCCGTGGCAAAGCTGGCCAGCACGCTTTCCGGTGCGTCATCGGATACCAGGGCTGCGCTGGCGACGGCCGACGTGTCGATGGCAAGGATCAGCATCGCGCGCCTCCTTCGAAGCCCCCGAGTTCGGGGGCGGTTGACCACCGGGGACCGTATCCGCGCATCACGATAGTGCGGGGTTCGTCAGTGTCTTCGCCGTCGAAGTCCAGGTTCACGGCCGGTCCGGAACTCCCGGCAGCAGCCAGGCCGCCGGCCCCCAGCCCGACGGCCCGGTGCAGATCAATCTCCAACCGGCTCTCACTCAGGTACTCCACCCGCTCATGCCCCCACTCCACCACGGTGACGGAGGAGTCCATGGTGTTCTCAAGGTCGATGTCGTCGATTTCAGCCGCGGAGCCCAGCCGGTAGGCGTCAACGTGGACCAGGTCGGGGCCGCCGGGGCGCGGCCCGTCCGGCAGGTTGGGGTGGATCCGGACCAGGACAAAGGTAGGGGAAATGATGCCCGGCCGGACGCCCAGGCCCTCGCCCAGGCCCTGGGTGAACGTGGTCTTCCCGGCACCCAACTCGCCGGACAGCACCAGCAGGTCCCCGGCCTGCAGTACCTCCGCCAAACGCGCGCCGAAAGCGTGCGTCTGGTCCGCCGTCGTCGCCGTGAAGGTCTTTTCCCAGTTGGCAGCTGCCCCTTCAGGCGCGCTCACGCGGTGCCCGCCTTGCCGGGGACGCCCACCAGGCCGGTGTCGCTGCGCGCCGGTTCGTTCTCGTTGATGAAGCGGCGCGGTACGCGGGGGCTGATCCTGGTGACGATTTCGTAGTTGATGGTCCCGGCGGCGCGTGCCCAGTCGTCAGCGGTGGGGCCGCCGTCGGACCCGTCACCGAAGAGTTCCGCTTCCGCCCCGTGCAGGGCCGATCCGGAGGCCTCCGGGCCGAGGTCGATGACCAGCTGGTCCATGGCGATCCGTCCCACCACCGGATAGGTCTTACCGGCAACTCGGACCGGACCGCCCGTGGCGACGCGGGGAACGCCGTCGGCATAGCCCATGGGGATCAGCGCCAGGGTGCTGGCCTCCCGGGTGCGGTAGTTCAGGCCGTAGGAGACACCCTGTCCCGCGGGCACCTCCTTGCACTGCGAGACCAGCGTGCGCAGGGTCATGGCAGGGCGGAGTCCCAGCTCGGCGGACGTCTGCCCCTCAAAGGGCGAGAGCCCGTACATTCCCAGGCCTACCCGTACCAGGTCGAAGTGCGTGTCCGGCCGGGACAGGGTGGCGGGGGTGTTGGCAAGGTGCCGGACTTCCAGGTCAACGCCTGCATCCTCCGCGATGGCCAGTGCCTCGCGGAATGCCGCCACCTGCTGGTCCGTCTCGGGCCGCTCTGGTTCATCAGCCACGGCCAGGTGGGAGAAGATGCCCACCACGCGCAGCAGCCCCTGGTCCTGGTACTCCACGGCTTCCCCCACCAGGCGGTCCCAGGTTTCCGGAGTAGCTCCGTTGCGGCCCAGTCCGGTGTCCACCTTGAGGTGGATGCGGGCGGGGCGTTCCTGCTCCCGGGCCGCGGCAACAATGCGTTCCAGCTCCCACCCCGAGCAGCCGATGTCGACGCCGGCGGCCACCGCGGCGCCGAAGTTGCTGTCCGTGGTGTGCAGCCAGGCGAGAAGGGGCGCGTCGATGCCGGCGGCCCGCAGCCCGAGGGCCTCGGAGATGTGGGCGACGCCCAGCCAGGAGGCACCGGCCTGCAGGGCGGCGCGGGCTACGGGAACGGCGCCGTGCCCGTAGGCATCGGCCTTGACGACGGCCATGACTTTCGCGGGGGAAGCGGCGGCGGCCAACCGGCGGACGTTGTGCCGGATGGCGTCCAGGTCGATCACGGCGGACCGCTCGTGGCGGGGGTCCGGCCCGGAGGCAGCACTGAATTCACCGGTTGTTGCGGGGTAGGTCACCTAATTGATTCTAGTGCGGGCACTTCGCGCCGAATAATCAGCGCCGTGCCGCTCAGGCGTCCGACAGGTGCGCGATGGTTGCCGCGGCCCTGCGCTGGGCGGCCAGCGGCACGTCTTCGATGATGTCCGCGAGGAACCCGAAGCGCCTCAGCCACTGGCTGGTCTGGCGTTCCGGGCGCGCGTTGGCGCGTTTCCACCAGTCGGCAATGTCACCCCAGCCCGGGGCGGCCAGGGATCCTCCCACCTCCTGCACCGCCAGGGACGCGCACAGGTTGGCGAACCGGAGCCTGTCCCCCAGCGGCCAGCCTGCGAGGGTGCCCACGATGAATGCGGCGTCGAAGCAGTCCCCCGCTCCCGTGGGGTCATGGGCCTTGACCGGCAGGGACGGCACCCATTCCTCCTCGCCCGTTTCCGAGTCCACCGCCATGGCGCCCTGCGCTCCGAGGGTCACCACGGCCACGGGCACCCGGTCGGCGAGCGCGTAGAGGGCGCTCCACGGATTGTCCTTCCCGGTGAACGCCATGGCCTCGCGCTGGTTGGGCAGGAACGCGTAAAAGTACTGCAGGTTGTCCAGCCGCACCGGTGCCCACTCTCCGCTGGGGTCCCAGCCAACGTCCCCGAAGAGTTTGACGCCGGCCGTGTGCGCGGCGCGTGCCCAGGTTTCCATCTCCAGGCCCACCTCGGCGATGCCGGCGAGCGCTTTGGGCGGCTTTCCAATGAGCTCGGAGTTGGTCACGGGAGCGGAGTGCCCGTGGGTGACCAGCGAGCGGTCCTGGTCCACGCACAGGGACACAGTCACCGGTGAGTGCCATCCCGGGACGCGGCGGGAGAGGCTGAGGTCCACGTGTTCCTGGCTGGAGAGGATTTTCCAGTTGAAGTCCCCGTACCCGTCGTCCCCGAACGCTGCCGCCAGCCCGGTGCGCAGCCCCAGCCTCGCGGCGGCGATGGCCTGGTTCGCCACCCCGCCGGGACAGCTGCCCATGCCGTCGCTCCAGATCTCGGTGCCCGGTTCGGGTCCGTGGGGAAGGCCGGTGAAGATGATGTCCTGGAACACGGTTCCGGCCAGCAGGAGGTCGAATCCCGGCTCGGCCGGTGAGCGGACGGCCGCCAGCGGATCGAAGGGGCGGGCTGGCATCGCGTCCATAGTGCGCAGGATACGCCGGGCCGCAGCCCTGCGGTAGGGGGTATGGACACGCTGTCGGAGGGCGGTCCTAGACTGCATCCATGCGGCTTCTGATTGCCGGCGGCGGGGGTTTCCGGGTGCCGCTGATATACCGGGCGTTGGTGTCCGGGAGCTTTTCCGGGCTTGTCACCGAACTGGTGCTGTACGACGTCGATCCCGCCCGCCTGGATGCCGTCACCGCGGTGCTGAAGAGTATGCCCGGGAGCCACGGTGCGCCGCTTCGGGTCCGCCCCACCACCGATCCCGCCAAAGCCTTGGCCGGGGCCGCCATGGTGTTCGCCGCCATCCGGCCGGGCGGGACAGGCGGGCGGGTGGCCGACGAGAAAGTGGCCCGGGACCTGGGGCTGCTGGGCCAGGAAACCACAGGGGCCGGCGGGATCTCCTACGCCCTCCGGACCATCCCCCATATGCTTCGGCTGGCCCGGCGGATGCGGGAGCAGTGCCCGGACGCATGGCTGGTCAACTTCACCAACCCCGTAGGCATGGTCACGGAGGCGCTGCTTCCCATCCTGGGGCACCGGGTCATCGGGATCTGCGACTCGGCCGGCGGCCTGGTTCACCGGGCGGCCCGGGCTGCAGCCATCCCCCTGCCGGAGGGAAACCTCGACGGCGTAGGCTACTACGGGCTGAACCACCTGGGCTGGCTTTACCGGCTGGAGTCCGGCGGCCGTGACGCGTTGCCTGGGCTTTTAGCGGACGCGGAAGCTCTGCAGTCTTTCGAGGAAGGCAGGCTCTTCCCGCAGCCCTTCCTGGCCAATCTGGGCCTGCTGCCCAACGAGTACTTGTATTACTACTACCGGTCGGGTGAAGCACGGCAGGCGATGCGGGCCATGGCGCAGACCCGCGGCGAGACCATTCACGGACAGCAGCTGGAGCTGTACCCGCGGCTTGCCGCTGCCGGACCGGACGCGTACAGGCTGTGGGAGGAGGCCCGGCGTTCCCGTGAAGAGGGGTATCTGGCGGAGGCCCGCCGTGACGGCGGCAGCCGCGACGACGAGGACCTGGCAGGGGGCGGTTATGAACGGGTGGCCCTGGCGGCAATGCACGCCCTCGCGGGCGGCGGGGACACGCAACTGATCCTCAACACCCGCAATTCCCTGCCCCCGCCGGACAAACTGACCGGGTCCGCACCCCCGCCGGCCACCACCGTCCCCGGGAGTGCCCAACCAGCCATTCCGGGCCTGCCGGCGGACGCCGTCGTCGAAGTTCCCTGCACAGTCACGGCCAACGGCGCCGTCCCGCTGCCCCAGCAGCCGCCGGACGGTCCACAGCTGGAACTGCTGCAGCGGGTCAAGGATGTGGAACAACTCACTGTTAATGCCGCCACCACAGGGAACCGCACTGCCGCCCTTGAGGCCTTTAGCCGGCACCCGCTGGTGGATTCCGCGGAACTGGCAGCAAAGCTCCTGGCCGGCTATGAGCAGGCGTTTCCGGATTTGGGGAAGATGTGGGAGGGCCGTGGGCGTTAGGGGAAGGAGTAGTGTTTTATCGAATGCGCACTGAACCGGCTCCCCTGAAACGCGCCGGCAGCCGGAAGGAGGTCCCGTGGCACTGATCCGCAGGGTCGCTTTGCTCTCCCTCCACACCTCCCCCATGGAACAGCCTGGCTCCGGGGACGCCGGCGGAATGAATGTCTACATCCGCGAACTCGCGTCCGCGCTGGCTGAAGCGGGCGTGGAAGTGGAGATCTTCACCCGCGCCACCTCAGCCGACCAGCCCGCCGTCGAACATCCCGATCCCGGCGTGTGCGTGCACAACGTCATGGCCGGCCCGGCCAGGAAGATCCCCAAGGAAGAACTCCCCGGGCTGCTGCACGCCATGGTTGCCGAGATCGAGCAGATCCGCCGCCGCCAGCCGCACGGCCGGTATGACGTAATCCATTCGCACTATTGGGTGTCAGGGATCGCCGGTCTTGAACTGTCCGAGCTCTGGGGCGTGCCGCTGGTGCACACCATGCACACCATGGCCAAGGTCAAGAACCTGCTGCTGGAGTCCGGCGAAAAACCGGAGCCCCGGCGGCGGGAACTGGGCGAGCACCGGATCGTGGAGGGCGCTGCCCGTCTGATCGCCAACACCAGCTCGGAGGCGGCAGAACTCGTTTCCCACTACGGCGCCACATACGACCGGATCGACATCGCCCCGCCCGGGGTGGACCTGGCCACCTTCACCCCCGCCTTCCGGGCCCGGTCCAGGGCCGGGCACGGCATCAGCCCGGACACCTTCCACCTGGTGTTCGCAGGCCGGATCCAGCGGCTGAAAGGTCCGCAGGTCCTGGTCAAGGCCGCCGCGCTGCTGCGGAAGCGCCGGCCGGACATCGACCTGCGCGTCACCATCCTGGGCGCCCTCAGCGGCAACAAGGAATTCAACCTGCGGTGCCTGGTTGCGGAGGCGGGAATGGACGACGTCGTCACCCAGCTTCCGCCGGTGAAGGCACCTGAGCTCGCATCCTGGTTCCGCGCGGCCGACGTCGTGGTGATGCCTTCCTTCAGCGAATCCTTTGGGCTGGTGGCCCTGGAGGCCCAGGCCTGCGGCACCCCTGTGGTCGCAACCCGGGTGGGCGGACTGTCGCGCGCCATCTTCCACGGCCGGACCGGGCTCCTGGTGGACGGCCACCACGCCGCAGACTGGGCCGACGCGCTTGAGGCCCTCCACGACGATCCCGCCACCCGCGAGGACCTGGGCCGCGCCGCGGCGATCCGTGCCCAGAACTCCGGCTGGCAGCGCACTGCCGCCATTACGCTCGAAAGTTACCATGCCGCCGTCGACAACTTTGTGGGCCGGCGGTTAGCCCCTGTTGTTCCCGCGTCCTGAAGTCCTTCGCCGCCGGGCTTGCTCCTGTTAGCTTAGGGGCAGGTCTCCGGCCGCCGGCCGGTGTCCGCGACTGCGCTGGAAAGGACAACGATGTCTGCCCTCCCTACCGATCTTGAGATCGCCCGCGCCGCCCGCATCCGGCCCATTGGGGACATCGCGGCGGCGGCCGGAGTCAATGCCGACGCCCTGGAACAGTACGGGCGGTACAAGGCGAAGATTGATCCGGCCCGGCTGGCGGCGCCGGAACCGCACGGCAAAGTGGTGCTGGTGTCCGCCATGTCCCCCACCCCCGCCGGCGAGGGGAAGTCCACCACCACCGTGGGGCTGGCGGATTCGCTGGCCCGCGCCGGGCACAAAGTCATGATCGCGTTGCGGGAGCCGTCGCTGGGGCCGGTCCTGGGCATGAAGGGTGGTGCCACGGGCGGCGGGCTGTCCCAGGTGTTGCCGATGGACGAGATCAACCTGCACTTCACCGGCGACTTCCACGCGATCACATCCGCCAACAACGCGCTGATGGCCCTGGTGGACAACCACATTTACCAGGGCAACGCCTTGAACATCGATCCGCGGCGCATGACCTTCAAGCGTGTGCTGGACATGAACGACCGGTCCCTGCGGGAGGTGGTGATTGGCCTCGGCGGGCCGACGCAGGGCGTGCCGCGCCAGGACGGGTTCGACATCACCGTGGCGTCCGAGGTGATGGCCGTCTTCTGCCTGGCCACTGACCTGGCGGACCTGCGGGCGCGGCTGGGCCGGATCACGTTCGGCTACACCTATGACCGGAAACCCGTGACCGTGGCGGACCTCGGGGTGGAGGGGGCGCTGACGCTGCTCCTCAAGGAGGCAGTCAAGCCCAACCTCGTGCAGACCATCGCGGGAACCCCTGCCCTGGTGCACGGCGGCCCGTTCGCCAACATAGCCCATGGCTGCAATTCGCTCATCGCCACCCAGACGGCCCGGCGCCTGGCCGACATTGTCGTGACGGAAGCCGGGTTCGGGGCTGACCTGGGCGCCGAAAAGTTCATGGACATCAAGGCCAGGTACGGCGGCCTGGCCCCGTCCGCCGTCGTGGTGGTGGCCACTGTCCGGGCGCTGAAGATGCAGGGCGGGGTTGCCAAGGACCAGCTGGCCCGTCCTGATCTGGCGGCGCTTGAGGCAGGCGTGGCCAACCTGCGCCGGCACGTGCACAACGTGGAGAAGTTCGGGGTCACACCGGTGGTGGCCATCAACAGGTTCTCGTCCGATACGCCCGAGGAACTGGATTGGCTGCTGGCGTGGTGTGCCGCCGAGGGAGTGCGCGCCGCCGTCGCCGATGTGTGGGGCCGCGGCGGGGGCGGCGACGGCGGCGACGAGCTCGCAGCGCTGGTTGCGCAGGCCGTCGAGGCGCCCAGCAGCTTTCGGCACCTGTACCCGCTGGAACTGTCCGTGGAGGACAAGATCCGGACCATTGCGCAGGAGATCTACGGGGCGGACGGGGTGGACTTCTCCGTGCCGGCCCTTCGGCGGCTTGCCGACATCGAGCGGAACGGCTGGAGCTCGCTGCCCGTCTGCATGGCCAAGACGCAGTACTCCTTCACGGACGACGCCTCCCGCCTGGGCGCACCCAAGGGCTTCACCATCCACGTCCGGGAGCTGCTGCCCAAGACCGGCGCCGGCTTCATCGTGGCCCTGACCGGTGCGGTGATGACCATGCCCGGCCTCCCCGCTGTTCCGGCCGCCCTGCGCATGGACGTGGACGACGAGGGCAACCCCGTCGGCCTCACCTGAACGACGCGTTGCTCTATCAGATCTGGTCCCTAAAACCCCGGGTTGGGAACCATATCTGATAGAGCAACGCGAGCTGTGGATAAGTTCTGCGGGGTAACCGGCTTCCGGTGAACAATGTTCCCCATGCGTCTGGTTTCGCCGCTGCCGGCCCACCTCGAAGCCGTTCCCTTCACGGTCGCTGAAGCGCGGGCGGCAAACCTCAGCCGGGGTCGATTACGCTCTTCCGATCTGGCTTCGGCCGGACGCCTCCTGTATCTGCCGGCAGCGCGGGACTTCGAGCTTTCCGCAATGGCACGGGCCCTCTCCGCGGCGACTCCCGGAGCGTGGATATCGCACGTAACGGCCGCTATGTTGTTGGGGCTCTGGCTCCCGCCTTGGCTCCAGGACTCCCGGGACCTCCATCTCAGTAAACCTCGGGCGTTGCCGCAGGTTCGACGGATGGGCGTCATGGGACATACCGTGCTGGCCTATCAGGACGAGACCATGGATTGGCAGGGCATTCGTATCTCGACAGCCTCACGGACGTGGCTGGACCTTTGTCGCCGGCTTCCCATGGAACATGTGGTGGCAATGGGCGACCAATTGGTCCGACAGCCGTACGACGGACTTGAGCTTCGGACCAAGCCCTGGGCAACGGTTCAGGAGCTGCGGGAGATGCTGAAGCGGCATCCAAAGATGCAGGGCATTGTGAAAGCTCGGGCCGCCGTCGAACTGATCCGTGTAGGTGCTGATTCAGCACCCCGAAACCTTTCTGCGTCTTGCTCTGGTTGACGCCGGATTGCCGGAACCTGAGCTACAGGTTCGGGTTGACGCCGGCAATCCGCACTCCCCTGCTGCGGACCTGGGCTACAGGCGGCGGAGGATCGGCATCCAGTATGACGGCGGCCATCACCTGACACGCGAACAGCAATCCCGCGACAACCGCCGGGATGCATGCTTCCACTCCGCCGGCTGGCAGTACTTCAAATTCAACGCTGATGATCTTGCAAAGGACTTCCGGCGGGCGTCCGGTCTGGTGCGTGCAGCGCTGCGGGAGCCTTAAACGCCAGTTGCTCCATCAGGTTTGGTCCCTAACCGGGAGGTTTAGGGACCAAAACTGATAGAGCAACCAGGGGTGAGGGGTTAGCGCTCCACGTCGCCGCGGATGAAGGCTTCGACCTTCTCGCGGGCGAGGTCGTCGTTGAACTGCTCCGGCGGGGACTTCATGAAGTAGCTCGATGCCGACAGCAGGGGGCCGCCGATGCCCCGGTCCAGGCCGATCTTCGCCGCACGGATGGCGTCGATGATCACACCGGCGGAGTTCGGTGAGTCCCAGACCTCCAGCTTGTACTCCAGCGACACGGGGGCGTCACCGAAGTTGCGGCCTTCCAGGCGCACGAAGGCCCACTTACGGTCATCAAGCCACTGTACGTAGTCCGACGGGCCAATGTGCACGTCCTTCGCCGCCAGCTCGGCCTCCACGTTGGAGGTCACGGCCTGGGTCTTGGAGATCTTCTTGGACTCCAGCCGGTCACGCTCCAGCATGTTCTTGAAGTCCATGTTGCCGCCGACGTTCAGCTGGTAGGTCCGGTCCAGGGTGACGCCGCGGTCCTCGAACAGCTTGGCCATCACACGGTGGGTGATGGTGGCGCCGATCTGGCTCTTGATGTCATCGCCCACAATGGGAACACCCGCGGCAGTGAACTTGTCAGCCCATTCCTTGGTTCCGGCAATGAAGACCGGCAAGGCGTTCACGAACGCAACACCGGCGTCGATCGCAGCCTGGGCGTAGAACTCGGCAGCCTGCTGGGAACCGACCGGCAGGTAGCAGACCATGACATCGACCTTGGCGTCCTTGAGGGCCTGGACCACGTCCACAGGCTCTTCGGTGGACTGCTCGATGGTTTCGAGGTAGTACTTGCCCAGGCCGTCCAGGGTGTGGCCGCGCTGGACCGTGACACCGGTGGGCGGAACGTCGGCGATCTTGATGGTGTTGTTCTCACTGGCCAGGATGGCGTCGGAGAGGTCTACGCCGACCTTCTTGCCGTCCACATCGAACGCGGCGACGAACTCAACGTCACCCACGTGGTACTGGCCAAACTCAACGTGCATCAGGCCGGGAATGGTCTCCCCGGGATCGGCGTCCTTGTAGTACTGGACGCCCTGGACCAGCGAGGCGGCGCAGTTGCCCACGCCAACGATTGCAACACGGATCGGATGTGAAGACACAGAACTCCTTTGGGGACAAACGTTTGCCGGCCGGACAAGCCTTCCCAGAGAGGACGACGGCGGCCGGCTGGCACGGCGCCGCGCGGCGCCTTTTCATAGTACCCAACACAGCAGGACCGGCCGTTGTTCCGCCGGTCCCGCCGTGTAACGTAACCAGACCCGTCAGGCGTTCTGCTTCCAGAGGTTGATGTCCGATTCGACTGCGAATTCATCGATGGCATTCAGTTCGTCAGCGGAGAAGCCGAGGTTGTTGATGGCGGACAGGCTGTCCTCCAACTGCCTGACGCTCGAGGCACCGATAAGGGCGGACGTGACGGGCGAGCCCTTGGGCTGGTCGCGCAGGATCCAGGCGATGGCCATCTGGGCCAGCGATTGCCCGCGGCCTTCGGCAATCTTCCGCAGCCCGCGGACCCGGTCCAGCTTCTCCTCCGTGATGGAGTCCTCCGAAAGGAAGCGGGCCTTGGCTGCCCTGGAGTCGGCGGGAATGCCATGGAGGTAGCGGTCCGTGAGCATCCCCTGCGCCAGCGGCGAGAAAGCGATGGAGCCGGCGCCCGCCTGGTCCAGCACCTCGTACAGGTTGGGCGAGCCGTCCTCCGTCCAGCGGTTGAGCATGGAGTAGCTGGGCTGGTGGATCAGCAGCGGCGTACCGAGTTCCTTGAGGATGCGGGCGGCTTCCAGGGTCTGCTCCGGCGTGTAGGAAGAGATGCCCGCGTACAGCGCCTTCCCGGACCGGACGGCGTAGTCGAGGGCGCCCATCGTTTCCTCCATGGGCGTTTCCGGATCGGGCCGGTGGCTGTAGAAGATGTCCACGTAGTCCAGGCCCATGCGCTGCAGCGATTGGTCGAGGCTGGAAATCAGGTACTTGCGGGAGCCCCACTCACCGTAGGGGCCCGGCCACATGTAGTAGCCGGCTTTGGTGGAGATGACCAGTTCGTCACGGTAGGGCCTGAAGTCGTCCCTTAGGTGCCGTCCGAAGTTCGTTTCCGCCGATCCGTCCGGGGGACCGTAGTTGTTGGCGAGGTCGAAGTGGTTCACCCCGAGGTCGAAGGCGCGGCGGAGGATGTCGCGCTGCTCCTCGAACCGCTTGTCGTCCCCGAAGTTGTGCCACAGGCCCAGGGAGATGGCCGGGAGCTTGAGGCCGCTTCGGCCGACGCGGCGATAGGGCATGGTTTCGTAGCGGTTCTCCGCTGCAGAATAAGTCATACATTCCATCCTGCCACCTGTGAGCTGGGCCACGCGGGAGATGTTAGCGCTCAGCAGAAAAAGTCGTGGGGGGGCCGAGCGGGCCCGCCCCACAC
>NZ_JAYXNX010000007.1:236330-244924 GCF_036455295.1 Pseudarthrobacter phenanthrenivorans
CGTGCCGCGGGCGAGGCCCGCGGCACAACTTCCAGGTTCAGGACTTGAGGATCGCGGCACTCCACGGCGCGAGGTCAAGCGAACCGTCGTCCAGCCCGGTCCCTTCGTCGGTTGCGAGGAGGACTGTGCCTGCGCCGTCCACCCGGACCTTGGAGTCCGAGGCGTTGACCACCACCTCGACGGCTCCGCGCCGGAAACGCAGCCAGCCGGCGTCGTCGTCGAACGAAACCTCTGTCTCACCGAAACCGAGGGAAGCCAGTTCCGGATTCCCGCGGCGCAGCGCCGTGAGCGACCGGTACAGCTCAAGGAGCCGCGCGTCGTCGCCTGTGGCGGCCTCGTCCCAGTCCAGTTTGGACCGGCGGAAGGTTTCCGGGTCCTGGGGATCGGGGACGACGGCGGGATCCCACCCCATGCGCTCGAATTCCTTGATGCGCCCTTCCGCGGTGGCCTTTCCAAGCTCCGGTTCGGGGTGCGAGGTGAAGAACTGCCACGGCGTGGAAGCCCCGTATTCCTCACCCATGAACAGCATGGGCGTGAACGGGGAGGTCAGCGTGAGGACGGCGGCCACGGCCAACTGCCCGTAAGACAGGGACTGCGAGAGCCTGTCCCCCGTGGCCCGGTTGCCGATCTGGTCGTGGTTCTGGTTGCAGACCACCAGCGCTGCCGGGTGCACTAGGGAGGCGTTGATGGGACGGCCGTGGTGCCGGCCGCGGAAGCTGGAGTAGCTGCCGTCGTGCAGGAATCCGTCCTTCAGCACCTTGGCCAGCACGGACAGCGACTCGAAGTCCGAGTAGTAGCCGGTGGTTTCGCCGCTGACGCTCACGTGGACCGCGTGGTGGAAGTCGTCGCTCCACTGCCCGGCCAGGCCGTACCCGTTCGCATCCCGGGGGTAGATCAGGCGCGGGTTGTTGAGGTCTGATTCGGCGATGAGGGTCTTGGGCAGCCCGGTTTCGGCCGAGATGGCGTCGCCCAGAGCGCCCAGGTCCTCAAGGATGTGCACGGCACGCTCGTCGCGCAGCGCGTGCACGGCGTCGAGCCGGAGCGCGTCCACGTGGTAGTCCCGCAGCCACAGGGCCGCGTTGTCCAGGATGTATTCCCGGACCACGTCGGAGCCGGGCCCGTCGAGGTTGACTGAGTCGCCCCAGGTGTTGGCGTCGCCCTGCTTCAGGTACGGGCCGAACCTGGGCAGGTAGTTCCCGCTGGGCCCCAGGTGGTTGTACACCACGTCCTGGATGACGCCCAGCCCTGCGGCATGGGCGGCATCCACGAACCGCTGGTACGCGGCCGGTCCGCCATAACCCTCGTGGACTGCATACCACTGGACGCCGTCGTAGCCCCAGTTGTGGGTGCCGTTGAAGCCGTTGACCGGCAGCAGTTCCACGAAGTCGATGCCGAGGTCCGCCAGGTAGCCCAGTTTGTCCACGGCCGCGTCCAGCGTTCCTTCGGGTGTGAAGGTGCCAACGTGGAGTTCGTAGATCACCGACCCCTGCAGGTCCTTGCCGCGCCAGGCCGAGTCCTGCCAGGCGTGGGCGGCGGGATCGTAGGTGCGGGACTGTTCGTGGACACCGGCGGGGAGGCGGCGGGACCGGGGATCCGGGATGGGGTTGGTGTCCCCGTCCAGCAGGTAGCCGTAGTCCACCTCGCCCTCGCCCGGGGCGTCCGGAGCCGTCCACCAGCCCTGGGTGCCAGGCGCCGTTTCCTTCGTCCGCATGGGGTACTGCCGGCCGTTGGCCAGCAGCACCACTGACTTGGCGTCCGGCGCCCACACATCGAAGCGTTCTGGTCCAACGTTGGCCACGGTCATGCCTTTTCTCCGTCCACAGGTACCAGCAGGGCCACCGGGTAGGTACCCAGGACCTCCGCCACCGAAACCCGGCCGGGTCCGTGGCTGGTTCCGGTGAGTTCGTCGCGCATGGCAGTGGAAAGGTCGACGGCGGTGTCCCGCCAGCCGCCCGCTGCTTCCAGTCCGGCGGGGAGCCGGGTGGCAAGCGTGAGGGCACCGGAAGTGGCGTCGGTTCCGCGGGTGAATGCGAGCAGGTGGTCAGCGGCGGCGCCGGTGGCCGTCACGGGCGAGTACCCCTGGAACAGTTCCGGCCGGTCCCGCCGCAGGCGCAGGGCCCGCGAGGTGACCAGCAGCTTGCTGGTTTCCGTGCCCGCGTCAGGCAATGTGCCGGCGTCGAGCTTTTCCAGCGCTGCCTGCCGCGCAGTGAAGTCTACGGGCCGGCGGTTGTCCGGGTCGGTGAGTGACCGTTCCCAGAACTCGCTGCCCTGGTACACGTCCGGTACGCCCGGCATGGTCAGCTGGACCAGCTTTGCCGAGACCGAGTTGGCGGCGGAGGCGGCATCGATGCGGGCCACGAAGTCCTCGACCACCTTGGCCACCCTGGTGTCGTCGAACACGGCGTCGACGGCTGCCGTCACCTTGGACTCGAAGTCCTCGTTGGGGTCGGTCCACTTGGTGGAGTTGCCGGCCTCCCGGGCCGCCTTTTCCGCATAACCCTGCAGCCGTTCCCGGCTTGCAGGCCACGCACCAACGATTGCCTGCCACAGCAGGTTCTCGTAGGGGCCATCCGGAATCGGTGCCAGGCCCCGGAGCGTTTCCAGGGTTTTGGCCCACTCCTCCGGCAGTTCGGCGATGACCGAGATCCGGGCCCGGGCATCCTCGCTGCGCTTGGTGTCGTGGGTGGACAGGGTGGTCATGGACAGCGGCAGGTCCTGCTGGCGGCGCTGCATGCGCCGGTGGAATTCCTCCGGCGCCACTGCGAACTCGGTGGGTTCGGCGCCCACCTCGGTCAGGGTGCCCAGCCGGGTGTAGCGGTAGAACGCGGTGTCTTCCACGCCCTTGGCCATGACCATGCCGGAGGTCTGCTGGAACCGGATTGCGATGGGGTTGGCAGGGTCCAGCAGGAGCGGAAGGAGGGTTCCCACCGCTACTTCCAGGTCGGGCCGGTGAGCGGCGGCGGACTCGCACGCTTCCTTGAGGACGTCGGCGCCCACCGGCAGGTAGGACCGGTAGACCGGGAAGGAGGCAATGATCTCCGCGATCGCGTCGGCTGCCTGGTCCACCGTGATCCCGTGGGATTCCGGGACAAGCCGTGCCAGCCGCAGTACCTCGGAGCGCAGGATGCCATCGGCGATCATGCGCTTGGTGCCGCGGATCATCTCCGCGTAGTCGGCCGGCGCAGGGGTACCCCGCAGCGAAGCGTCCAGGGCGTCCAGGGCCTGCTGTCCCGCCGGGTCGACGAAGACCCGGTCGACATTGGCCAGCGCGTCGTAACCGGTGGTGCCTTCGCAGGCAAAGTCCTGCGGAAGCACCTCGCCCGGCTCCAGGATTTTCTCCACCAGGACGTAGGCGCCTCCGCTGAGGTCCTTGAGCCACCGGAGGTAGCCGGCGGGGTCGGCCAGGCCGTCCGGGTGGTCCACGCGGAGACCGTCCACCAGGCCCTGGGTGAACCAGCGGCCCACCTCGGCATGGGCCTTTTCGAAGACTGAGGGTTCCTCCACCCGGATGCCGGCGAGGGTGGTGACCGCGAAGAAGCGCCGGTAGTTCAGTTCGGCATCTGCGCGGCGCCAGTCCATCAGCTGGTAGTGCTGCCGGCTGTGCACGTCCTGCGGGGAGTCACCCTCGCTGTACGTGCCTTCGGCCAGCGGGAACCGGTGGTCGTAGTAACGCAGTTCGCCGTCCTTGACCTCCAGCTTGTCCAGGTCGGCGTCGCTGCCCAGCATGGGGAGCCGTACCTTTCCGCCGCCCAGGTCCCAGTCGACGTCGAACGCTTCCGCGTACGGCGACTCGCGGCCCTCCTTGAGCAGCGACCACCACCAGGGGTTCTGCACCGGCGTGGCAACACCCACATGGTTGGGAACGATGTCCACCAGCACGCCCATGCCGTGTTCGCGGGCTGCCTTTGAGAGGGCCAGCAGGCCTTCGGGGCCGCCGCGGTCAGGGTCCACGGCGGAAGGATCGGTCACGTCGTAGCCGTGGTCCGAGCCTTTCTCCGCCGTGAGGATGGGCGACAGGTACACCCAGTCCACGCCCAGGTCCTTCAGGTAGGGGACCTGTTCAGCGGCGTCGAAGAGGGTGAAACTGCTGCGGATCTGCAAACGGTATGTGGAGACCGGAGTCCTCATGCTTTGGCTTTCTTGTCGGCGCCCGTTGCCCTTGCCTCGCTCGCTTCCGCGGCCTTGGTCTGGGCCTCCGCCATCTCCTCCTGGGCTTCCTCGTGCTCAGCCATGGAGGCCAGCGACGCGGCTGCGGAGGTGTCCACCTCAGCTTCGGGGCCGGAGTAGGCGCGCAGCACCACCATGGACTTCGCGTCCAGCGTCAGCGTGGCGCCGGCCTTGAGGGGTTCGTAGGCGTCGGCCTGGGCGGCGGTGTCGATCAGGACCTCCCAGTACTGCGAGTACTCGTCGGACGGGACGCAGAAGTCCACCTCGTCGTCATGGGCGTTGAAGGCCATGAGGAAACTGTCGTCGGTGATCCGGCGGCCGCGGGAGTCCTGTTCCTGGATGCCGTCGCCGTTGTAGAACACGCCGATGGTCCGGCCGAATCCGCTGCCCCAGTCCTCGGGCAGCATTTCCGTGCCGTCAGTCTTGAGCCAGACGATGTCGGGCAGCTTCTCGCCTTCGCCACGGCGCACGGGGCGGCCGTCGAAGAAGCGGCTGCGGCGGAACGTGGGGTGGTCGTGACGGAGCTTGTTGACGAATGCCGTGAACTCGACCAGTGGCTGGTCCATGGCTTCCCAGTGCACCCAGCTCAGCTCGGAATCCTGGCAGTAGGTGTTGTTGTTGCCCTGCTGCGTGCGGCCCAGTTCGTCGCCGTGAAGCAGCATGGGGACGCCCTGCGAGAGCAGCAGCGTGGCAATGAAGTTCCGCTGCTGGCGGGCACGGAGGGTCAGCACCTTCTCGTCGTCGGTGTCTCCCTCCACGCCGCAGTTCCAGGAGCGGTTGTGGGATTCGCCGTCGTTGTTGCCTTCGCCGTTGGCATCGTTGTGCTTCTCGTTGTAGGAGACGAGGTCCCGCATGGTGAAGCCGTCGTGCGCGGTGACGAAGTTGATCGAGGCCACCGGGCGGCGGGCGGAGCTTTCGTAGAGGTCAGCCGAGCCGGTGAGCCGGGACGCGAACTCGCCCAGGGTGGAGGGCTCGCCGCGCCAGAAGTCGCGGACGGTGTCGCGGTACTTGCCGTTCCATTCCGTCCATTGCGGCGGGAAGTTGCCCACCTGGTAGCCGCCGGGACCAACGTCCCAAGGCTCTGCGATGAGCTTTACCTGCGAAACGATGGGGTCCTGCTGAATGAGTTCGAAGAAGGTGGAGAGCTTGTCCACGTCGTAGAACTCGCGGGCCAGGGTGGAGGCGAGGTCGAAGCGGAAACCGTCCACGTGCATTTCCGTGACCCAGTAGCGCAGGGAATCCATCAGCAGCTGCAGGGAGTGGGGGTGGCGGACGTTCAGCGAGTTGCCGGTGCCGGTGTAGTCCATGTAGTGCTTGAGGTCGTTGTCCACCAGCCGGTAGTAGGCCTGGTTGTCGATGCCCTTGAAGGACAGCGTGGGGCCCAGGTGGTTGCCTTCGGCGGTGTGGTTGTAGACGACGTCGAGGATCACTTCGATGCCGGCCCGGTGCAGGTCGCGGACCATGGCCTTGAATTCCTGGACTTGGTGTCCCACGTCGCCTGTGGAGCTGTAGGTGTTCTGCGGGGCGAAGAACCCGATGGTGTTGTAGCCCCAGTAGTTGTTGAGGCCCTTCTCCACGAGGGTGCCGTCGTTGACGAACTGATGCACGGGCATGAGCTCGATGGCCGTGACGCCGAGCTTCTTCATGTGCTCGATGACGGCAGGGTGTGCCACGCCGGCGTACGTGCCGCGCTGCTCTTCGGGGATTTCCGGGTGCAGCTCGGTGAGGCCCTTGACGTGCGCTTCGTAGATCACGGACTCGTGGTACGGGATCTTCAGCTGGCGGTCACCGTCCCACTCGAAGAACGGGTTGATGACCACGCCGTGCATGGTGTGCGGCCCGGAGTCTGCATCGTTGCGGGAATCGGGGTCGCCGAATTCGTAGGAGAAAAGCGCCGGGTCCCAGTCAATCTGGCCTTGGATGGCCTTGGCGTACGGGTCCATCAGGAGCTTGTTGGGGTTGAAGCGGTTCCCGCCGGCGGGATCGTAGGGTCCGTGGACGCGGTAGCCGTACTTCTGGCCCGGCTGGATGTGCGGCAGGTAGCAGTGCCACACGTAGCCGTCCACTTCGGTCAGTTCGATCCGGGTTTCGGTCAAGTCGTCGGCCAGGAGGCAGAGATCAACCCGCTCCGCCCGTTCGCTGAACAAGGCGAAATTAGTGCCGGTGCCGTCAAAGGTAGCTCCCAGCGGGTAGGCATTTCCAGGCCAGACTTCCATCGTGCTCCTCATTTATTGGTCAGCAGCAGACGGCATCGGAACGCCCCTGCTGCTGGTGCGAACTAATGCCTACCGTAGTGGTTGGCTGTGACTATTACGTTTCCAGGCTCCATAGTTACTAAGCATGCTGACTTTACCCCAGATTTCGGGTACGGCATCCGCAATTCCGCCAGCGGCGATCGGGCCGCCGGACGCTGCCTCCGATGCCGCCTTCCCTGCCCGGCCGTGCAACGCCGCTCCCAGCGCGGCGATGGCGGCCCACCGGCTGTCCCCTTCAATCCCCAGATCCCGGAAGCGGCCGACGTCGGCCCCGGCCTGGGCGAGCAGCGCACCGATGACCCCGGCCAGAACGTCCCCGCTGCCGGCGGTGGCGAGCCAGGGTGTGCCGTCCGCCTGGCTGAAGGTGGTGCCCCAGGGTGCAGCCACGAGGGTGGTGGCGCCTTTGAGCAGGACGGTGGCCCCGGTGCGTCCGGCGGCCTGGCGGACAGCGGCGAGTGTGCCGGCTTCCACCGCCTTCCTGTCCTCCCCGTGGCCCAGCCGCTGGAACAGCGATGCCAGCTCACCGGCGTGCGGGGTGAGCACCACATGCGGGGCGAGCATGGCAGGCAGCGCAGGCAGCGCGCCGGCGTCGGCCACGACGGGAAGGTCTGATGCGATGGCGTCGCGGGCGCGGGTCAACTGTTCGTGGTCGTGCGGGCCCATGCCCGAGCCCACCAGCCAGGCCTGCACGCGGTTCTCCGCAACGGTTCCGGTGCTGCAGACCACCTCGGGACAGTACTGGCGGACCAGGTCGGCCACCGACGGCGGACCAAGATACCGGACCATGCCCACCCCGGCCGCCAGCGCACCCCGGCAGGCGAGGACTGCAGCCCCCGGGTAGTCCTCCGACCCTGCCACCACGCCCAGCACACCGCGTGAGTACTTCTGGGCGCGCCGGGAGGGCTGCGGCAGGAGCCGGGCCATGTCGGCCTCCTCCAGCCGGCGCAGGGAGGGCTCCGGCAGGTGCCCTTCGATGCCGATCTCCACGACCAGAACGCGGCCAGCATAATCGGCGCCGGGGTCGGCCAGCAGGCCGGTCTTCGCTCCCCCGAACGTCACGGTGATATCGGCCGGCAGGACGGGACCGGCAACTTCGCCGGTGTCCGCGTCGATGCCGCTGGGAAGGTCGCAGGCCACCAGCAGGCCGTGGCGGTGTTCAGCATCCCGTGTGGCAGTGATGGCGTCGATCAGGTCCGCGGCACTCCCCCGCAGGCCGCCCTTCGCGCCGGTTCCCAGGATGGCATCGATGACGGCGTCGGCCCGGGCGGCTTCGACGGCGAGCGCCGGAAGCTCTGCTTCGGTAAGCCGGTGCACCCGGCCGCCTGCCCTCTCAAATGCCGCCAGACCGTCGGGGTGGGCGGCGTCCCCGGTGAGGACCGCCGTCGTCCGCATCCCGCGGGCGGCGAGGAAGGCGCCTGCGTACAGCCCGTCCCCGCCGTTGTTGCCCTTGCCCACCAGCACCACCACGCGGGAACCGTTGAGGCGCGAGCCGCGGGACTGCAATTCATTGACGACGGCGGTGGCCAGCCCGTGCGCGGCGCGCTGCATCAGCACGTCCCCCAGGCCGTCGGCCAGGAGGGGTTCTTCGGCTGCGCGGACCTGCGTTCCGGTGTACGCGGTGATCATGCGGCGGCCGCCGGATCAGCCTTCGGCCAGGACCGTGGCGGTGGCGATGCCGCCGTCGTGGCTGATGGACAGGTGCCAGCGCTTCACGCCCTTGGCCTCCGCAACTGCCAGGACGGTGCCTTTCACCTGGACGGTGGGCCCGTTCTGGTCCAGCCCGATCCAGCAGTCCTGCCAGTTCATGCCTGCCGGCGCACCGAGGACCTTCGCTACGGCTTCCTTGGCGGCGAACCGGGCAGCCAGGGAACGGGTGTTCAGGTCCCGTTCCGCCGGCACGAACAGCCGATCCCTCAGGCCCGGCGTGCGCTCCAGCTGGCGGCCAAACCGCTCGATGTCTACTACGTCTACCCCAATGCCAACGATCATGCGGTTCATTCTACGGTGGAGGTCCCGTCCCGCAGCCCTTCCGCGCCCCCGTTTGGGGCGGATACTGGCGTTGTCCGCCGTCAGCGCAAAGGGGTTGTTTTTGGGCCGGCAGTGTTAACGCAGGAAGCCCCGGACCGTAATGAACTGCTCCCCGAAAGTTGGACTGAAAATTCAGTTTCGACT
>NZ_JAYXNX010000008.1:0-80433 GCF_036455295.1 Pseudarthrobacter phenanthrenivorans
AGCAGCCCGCCGCTACTTCAAAAACGACACCCACTCCATCGTGGTCCGTGCCCTGGAAATGCTGGCGCGCCGCGGCGAGGTGGATGTTGACGCCCCGGTCAAGGCGATTGAGAAGTACAAGCTGCTGAACGTCAACGCCGGCACCACCGGCAACGCAGGCGGCGAGGCCTAGCCTCAGCCCTTCTGCAGCCAAGAACGACGGCGGCCCTCACCTGCACGGTGGGGGCCGCCGTCGTACTGTACGGACAGGGCAGCCTGCCGGCCGGACGCACTGTGATCCGCGACAATGCGGATTGTAGCCTTCGCACAAATGGAGCTTGGGTGGCAGTGGCCGTATGCTCAAAGAATGCCAGCACCAACCAGCCCGTCCTCGAAGCGGAAACCCTCCCCGCCGAAGGTGACGCCGGAGAAGTCCGAGACCCTCAAGCAGCTCCGCGCCAACGTCGGCCAGCTCTCCACCTCCACCATGCGCAAGCTTGAGCAGTCGTTGCCCTGGTACAGCCGGCTCAGCGCGGATGAACGTTCCGCACTTGGCATGGTGGCGCAGAACGGGATCGCGGCTTTCGTCACCTGGTATGAACGGCCCAGCTCGCCGTCGTGGATCCTCACTGACGTTTTCGGAACGGCCCCCACCGAACTGACCCGGTCCATCAGCCTGCAGAAGGCGTTGCAGCTGATCAGGATCGTGGTGGAGGTGGTCGAGGACCAGGTGCCGGTCATAGCCCCCGAGGCTGACCAGCCCTCCCTGCGCGAGGCAGTGCTGCGCTATTCGCGTGAAGTCGCATTCGCCGCCGCCGACGTCTACGCCCGTGCCGCCGAGTCCCGCGGCTCCTGGGACACCCGGCTGGAAGCCCTGATCGTGGATGCCATCCTGCGTGGCGAAAACACCGATGCGCTGCGTTCCCGCATCGCCGCCCTGGGCTGGAAGGCGCAGGAGCGCTTCACGGTCATGGTGGGCAACTCCCCGTCCGAACCCAGCGCCAGCTACGTCAGCGAACTGCGCCGGATGGCCGGCCGCTTTGCGGAGGACGCACTGGTGGGAATCCAGGGCGACCGGCTGATCCTGATTCTTGGCGGCGTGCAGGACCGCGAAACCGCCTACGTCAAGCTGAGCGAGATGTTTGCGCCCGGGCCTGTGGTGTACGGCCCTGAAGCCAGCTCGCTGCTGGAGGCCAGCGGGTCAGCCCAATCAGCCTTCGCGGGGCTGACCGCAGCCCGCGCCTGGCCCTCGGCGCCCCGACCGGTGGCCGCGGATGATCTGCTGCCGGAGCGGGTGATTTCCGGCGATGACGCTGCCCGCCGCTCCCTGGTGAAGAACATCTACCGCCCGCTCCTGGCGGCCTCCAATGGCCTGGTGGAAACACTGGGCACCTACCTGGAACTGGGCCATTCCCTGGAAGCCACCGCCCGCGAACTCTTCGTCCACGCGAACACCGTGCGCTACCGGTTGAAGCGGGTCTGTGACGTCACTGGCTGGGACCCGCTGCTGCCCCGCGAAGCTTTCGTACTGCAGGCGGCACTGGTGGTGGGCCGGCTTTCGACCCCGCCGAAGGCCGCCACGGAGCGGCAGGCGTCCCGAAACCAGGCGTGACACCTTGTAGACTTCCTACAACCTGACCCCGTGAGCTTGGTGCAGAGAAACACCGCTGGATCTCACAGTAATTTGGAAAGCTGGTTACGTGCTTGCAATAGTCTGCCCTGGACAGGGCTCGCAGACCCCGGGTTTTCTGGCCCCCTGGCTGGAACTTCCCTCGGTGGCAGGCCAGCTGGCCGCCCTGAGTGACATCGCAGGCATCGACCTGATAGCCCACGGGACAACCTCCAACGAGGAGACCATCAAGGACACTGCCGTGGCGCAGCCCCTGATTGTCGCCGCAGGGCTGGTCACCGCCGCCTCCCTCTTCGACGTGGAACTCAACTCTCTACCGGTGATCCTGGCCGGCCACTCTGTGGGTGAGATCACCGCAGCCGCCCTCGCCGGTGTCCTGACGGAGCAGGAAGCCATGACGTTCGTCCGGGAACGGGCCAACAGCATGGCTGCCGCGGCCGCAGTCACCCCCACGGGCATGAGCGCCGTCGTCGGCGGTGACCCCGCCGAGGTGCTCGCAGCGATTGAGGCATCCGGCGCCACGCCGGCCAACGTCAACGGAGCCGGGCAAACCGTAGCCGCAGGTACTTTTGACCAGCTGAAGGCCCTGGCCGCGAACCCGCCCGCCAAGGCGCGCGTCATCCCCCTCAAGGTGGCCGGCGCCTTCCACACCAGCCACATGGCACCTGCCGTCGACGCGCTGAAGGCGCTGGAGCCGCAGCTGAACCCGGTGGCGCCCAAGGTGCCCCTGCTCTCCAATTACGACGGCGGTGAAGTCACCGACGGAGGTGCCGCCGTCGAAAGCCTGATCGCCCAGGTGTCCCGGCCGGTGCGCTGGGACCTGTGCATGGAAACCATGGTGAAGCGCGGTGTCACCGGAGTCATCGAACTCGCCCCCGCCGGCACGCTTGCCGGGCTCGCCAAGCGCGGGATGCCCGGCGTCAAGACCGTTGCCGTGAAAACCCCCGACGACCTCTCCGCCGCCCTGGCGCTCTTTGCTGAACTGGAGGGCAACGCATGAGCGTGCCCACGCTGAAACAGGCTCCCATCCAGGAGCACACCCGGATCGTCGGCCTCGGCGCTTACCGGCCGGACGTCATCGTCACCAATGAGGACGTGTGCCAGTGGATTGACTCCTCGGACGAGTGGATCCGCCAGCGCACCGGCATCGTGACCCGCCACCGCGCGGCTGCCGGCGTCAGCGTCATTGACATGGCCGAAGGCGCCGCCCGCGAAGCAATGGAGAAGGCCGGTATCGAGGCCTCCGAGCTTGGCGCCGTCATCGTGTCCACGGTGACCCACCCGTACGCCACCCCCTCCGCCGCAGCCAGCCTGGCTGACCGGCTGGGCGCCACCCCGGCTCCGGCCTTTGATATCTCCGCTGCGTGCGCTGGCTACTGCTACGGCATTGCCCAGGCTGACGCGCTGGTGCGCTCCGGTGCCGCAAAGTACGTCCTGGTGGTTGGTGCGGAGAAACTTTCCGACGTCATCGACAACCGGGAACGCACCATTTCCTTCCTGCTCGGTGACGGCGCCGGCGCCGTCGTCGTGGGTCCCTCGGACACCCCGGGCATTGCCCCCTCCGTCTGGGGTTCTGACGGCAGCAAATGGAACGCGATCGGCATGACCCGGTCCCTGCTGGACGTCCGGGACCTGGGCCTGGCGGCGCGCCAGTCCGACTCCACCGGCGACCTTGCCCTCCTCGAGGAGGCCCAGGAGCTCTATCCCACACTCCGCCAGGACGGCCAGACGGTCTTCCGCTGGGCCGTGTGGGAGATGGCCAAGGTTGCGCAGCAGGCACTTGACGCCGCAGGCATCGAGGCCGAAGACCTGGTGGCGTTCATCCCCCACCAGGCGAACATGCGCATCATCGACGAGATGGTGAAGAAGCTGAAGCTGCCGGAGACGGTTACAGTGGCACGGGACATTGCCGACGCCGGCAACACATCCGCTGCCTCGATCCCGCTGGCAACGCACCGGCTCCTGCAGGAGAATCCCGCGCTGAGCGGTGGGCTGGCCCTGCAGATCGGCTTTGGGGCCGGGCTGGTGTTCGGTGCGCAGGTAATAGTCCTTCCCTAAGTACGCCCAAGGGTCCGCATCCGCGGCCCGGACCGTTTCCGGCAGCCCCTGCCGGCAATACAAGAAAAGGAGCCATCAATGGCTAGCAACGAAGAGATCCTGGCCGGCCTGGCTGAAATCGTCAACGAGGAGACCGGCCTGGCCCCCGAGGCTGTCGAGCTGGACAAGTCCTTCACCGAGGACCTGGACATCGACTCCATCTCCATGATGACCATCGTGGTCAACGCCGAGGAAAAGTTCGGCGTACGCATCCCGGACGAAGAGGTCAAGAACCTCAAGACCGTTGGCGACGCTGTCAGCTTCATCGCCGGAGCGCAGGCTTAGTCTGAGCCTTTTCGCCGTCCCACGGCTTGGCGGGGCTGCCGGTCCGGACTGACCGGACTGGCAGCCCGCCGCATTTATTCGGCACAGATCCCGGACCGGGACTGGCCGGCCATCATCATGTGCGGGACCCTGCGGCACGCGCAGGCGGATTCCCCACCGACGAAAGAGTGATCCCATGACACGCAAAGTAGTCATTACCGGTCTGGGCGCCACCACGCCCATCGGCGGCGATGTACCCACCATGTGGAACAACGCCCTCAAAGGGGTCTCCGGTGCCCGCACCCTGGAGGACGACTGGGTAGCCAAGTACGAGCTCCCCGTCCACTTCGCCGCCCGGTGCAGCACACCGGCACTCGAAGTGCTCAGCCGCGTCGAAGCCAAGCGGATGGACCCGTCCACCCAGTTCGGTGTCATCGCCGCGCGCGAAGCCTGGGCCGATTCCGGCATCACCGAAATCGACCAGGACCGGCTGGCCGTGGCCTTTGCCACTGGCATCGGCGGCGTGTGGACGCTGCTGGACGCCTGGGACACCCTCAAGGAAAAGGGCCCCCGCCGGGTCCTCCCCATGACCGTCCCCATGCTGATGCCCAACGGCGTGGCCGCTGCGGTCAGCCTGGACCTCGGCGCCCGTGCCGGCGCCCACACTCCTGTCTCCGCCTGCGCTTCCGGCACCGAGGCCATGCACCTTGGCCTCGAACTCATCCGCTCCGGCAAAGCGGACGTGGTGATGTGCGGCGGCGCTGAAGCCGCCATCCACCCCATGCCGCTCGCAGCATTCGCTTCGATGCAGGCCCTCTCCCGCCGGAACGACGACCCACAGCGGGCCTCCCGCCCGTACGACACTGCCCGTGACGGCTTTGTCATGGGTGAAGGGGCGGGCGCCCTGGTCCTCGAAGCCGAGGAACACGCCCTGGCACGCGGAGCCCGCATCTACGCTGAGCTCGCCGGAACGTCCGTCACCGCGGACGCCTACCACATCACCGCCCCGGACCCCGAGGGCCTCGGCGCCACGCGCGCCCTGAAGGCAGCAATGTTCGACGGCCGGATCCAGGCTGAAGATGTGGTGCACGTCAACGCTCACGCCACCTCTACCCCGGTTGGCGACAAGCCGGAGTACACGGCCCTTCGCGCAGCCCTGGGCAAGCATGTGGACGACGTGGCCGTTTCCGCCACCAAGTCGCAGATGGGCCACCTCCTGGGCGCTTCCGGCGCTGTGGAGGCTGTCCTCACGGTGCTTGCCGTTCACGAACGCAAGGCGCCGGTGACCATCAACCTGGAGAACCAGGACCCGGAAATCCCGCTCGACGTTGTCACCTCCGCGCGTGACCTGCCGGCCGGGAGCATCGTTGCACTGAGCAACTCGTTCGGTTTTGGTGGCCACAACGCCGTCGTGGCCATCCGCAGCGTCTAGGCACCATCGCGGGGCAGCTGCCCCGGACACAAGAGGAGGCCCCGCCGGCTGGCGGGGCCTCCTCTTTGCTATGGAAGATAGTGCTGGGTCCCGTTGTGGAAACGGGCGACGGCGGTCAGCCCACCTGGTGGAGCCAGCGGACCGGGGCGCCCTCGGCAGCGTGACGGAACGGTTCCAGTTCCTCGTCCCATGCTTCGCCCAGGGCGAGGGACAGCTCGTGGTAAACAGCGGAGGGGTCCCCGGCTCCTGACTCGTACGCGTAACGGATACGATCCTCGGAGACCATGATGTTCCCGTGCACATCCGTGACGGCATGAAAAATGCCCAACTCGGGGGTATGCGACCAACGGCCGCCGTCCACGCCCTGGCTGGGTTCCTCCGTCACCTCATAACGAAGGTGCGCCCAGCCGCGAAGGCACGACGCGAGCTTCGATCCCGTACCCGGGGCCCCGGTCCAGGAAAGTTCGGCCCGGAACATTCCGGGCGCGGCAGGCTGCGGGGTCCACTCGAGGTCCGTCCGCTTGTCCACCACCGCGCCGACCGCCCACTCCACGTGGGGGCACAGCGCCGTAGGGGCCGAGTGAACGAACAGCACACCGCGGGTCATTGCAACAGACATTCCATCCTCCATAGCTCTAGGTACGTCTTCCCCAACGACCTCTGCCTGGATGGAACTGCCAGTGCCTGCACTGCGGCGGTAGTTCCTTGCTGTATTCAGATGTATCAGATGAAGCTGTGTCCGGACTTGCTCCGCCGCACGAAACCCCTTGGGCTTCAAGCGGCACTTGAAAGTTGCCGGACGTGACTCTTATTGTGCCGTACCCCGTGGAATTACGCCAGTGCGATTAGCCACAGTGGTCAGGCCCTGGGATGGGCCTGCTGGTAGCTCTTCCGCAGGCGGTCCACCGAGACATGCGTGTAGATCTGGGTGGTGGCCAGGCTGCTGTGGCCCAGGATTTCCTGTACTGCGCGAAGGTCTGCGCCGCCGTCGAGAAGATGGGTGGCGGCCGAGTGGCGCAGCGCGTGGGGTCCTGACGCCGAGGTATCGCCAAGTGCCTCGAACAGGGCACCGACCAGGGCACGCACCTGGCGTTGGTCAACCCGTCCCCCGCGGGCTCCGAGGAACAGCGCAGGCCCGCTGTTCTCCTTCACCAGGGCCGGCCGTCCGCGCCGGAGCCAGTCATCGATGGCCAGGGCAGCTGGTACGCCGTACGGAACGGTCCGTTCCTTGTTTCCCTTGCCGATGACCCGCAGGGTCCGGCGGTCGGGGTCCAAATCATCGATGTCGAGCGCCGTAAGTTCGCCCACACGGATGCCTGTGGCATAGAGAAGTTCCACAATGGCACGGTTCCGCACAGCCAGGGGTTCGCCCGCCACGGCTGCCGTTTCCAGTCCCTCCAGAATGCGCGTGAGCTGGGACGACTGCAGGACCCCGGGCAGTGATCCCTCGCGTTTCGGTGCCTTCAGCCGCAGGGCGGGGTCTGCGTCGATAAGTTCCTCCCGGACGGCCCACGCAGTGAATGTCCGTGCCGTGGCGGAGCGGCGGGCAAGGGTGGACCGCGAGGCCCCCCCGGCACTTTGGCTGCCGAGCCAGCGCCGGAAAGAGCCGAGTTCAAGGTCCTTCAGTTCAACTGCCCCTTCCGATGCCGCATGGGCAAGGAAGCTGCGGAGGTCGCCCAGGTAGGCCCGCTTGGTATGTGCCGACACCGCCCGCTCGCCTGACAGGTACCCTGCGAATGCGTTCAGGGCCTTGCCGAGTTCCGCAGGCAGTTCTTCATTTTCCACCCTCCTACTGTCGCAGTTGCATGGCCTGCAGCGGCGGTGGACACGGTCATGCCCTGCCGCGTTTCCAGCCTCCCCGCTCCGACACGGCAAGTCCCAGCAGTCCCAGCCTCCCGAGCCCTGCCCGGACCGACTCCTGGCCCAGGCCGGCCACAACGGAAAGCTTCTCCACCGAAGTGGTGGACCTCAACGGCAGCGCGTCCAGCAGGATCAGGTCTTCCAGGGTCAGCCCATCCTGCACCGAAGCCTGCACAGCGTGCTGCTCCGGCAGGGCTGTTCCGCTGGGTGAGGCCAACTCGGCCACTTCTGCAGCGTCCGTAACACAGATCGCTCCCCCGTCCCGAAGGAGCCGGTGGCAGCCGGCGGAGTTGGCGCTGTGGATTGACCCGGGGACCGCTCCGACGGTACGGCCCAAGGTCTCGGCGTGGTGGGCCGTGTTCAGGGCCCCCGAGCGCCAGCGCGCCTCCACTACCACCGTGACGGCGGCGAGCGCCGCAATGAGGCGGTTCCGTTGCAGGAAACGGTAGCGGGTTGGCGCGGAGCCCGGCGGTACCTCAGCCAGTACTGCGCCCTGATTGGCAACGGTGCGAAGCAGGTCGTCATTTCCTGACGGATAGAACCGGTCCACACCTCCGGCCATGACGGCGATGGTGGGTACAGCGGAGGATCCGCCCGCAAGGGCTGCCCGGTGGGCATGGGCGTCGATCCCATAGGCTCCGTCCGACACAACGGTAAAGCCCCGCTGCGCAAGGGAGTACGCAAGATCGCCCGTGACTGCCGCGCCATAGCTGGTGCTGTCCCTGGATCCGACCAGGGCGATGCATTTATCAACCGAGGGAAGTGGCTGCTCGTGGCCGCGCCACCAAAGACAGATGGGTTCCTGGATTCCGAGGTCTGCAAGCTGGGCGGGCCACAGTTCGTCACCGGGAATGATGAGCCGTCCGCCCAACCGGGCCATAGTGGCAAGGTCCCGTTCGGGTGCCAGGTCCGGGAGCCTCGGTTGCCAGCGCCTGAGTGCGGCGGCCAGTCCGGCCCAGCTGCTCCCCGCTGCGTTGTCTGCGAGGAGTGTGGTGATTTCGTATTCCAGGCGTGGCCCCGCAGCTACGGCGCCGGTGGCGATGCGCAGGGCATCCGTTGCCCCGGCAGCCTGCACCAGGGCGAGGCCGGCGGCGTCCTGTGGTTCCATCAATCGTGAAAGGGCAGCCCGGGCCAGCCGTTCGGTGTCCTTGCCAGGTTCCTTCTCCACAGCCAGGTCCTTCGCTTCACTGCATTCCGCTGGATTGGTCATGCCATGGCCGCCGCAGCCTGGCGCAGGCCCAGGGCCTGTCCGATGTCGTTTGTATCCGGTTTATCCCGGTGCCCGAGGTCAGCGAGGGTCCAGGCGAGCCGAAGGACGCGGTCGTAGCCCCGCGCGGTCAGGACGCCGCGCTCCAGTGACTGGTCCAGGATCCGGGTGGCCGCGGGCGGAAGCCGCAGGTCCCCGCGCAGGACGCGTCCCGGTACCTGCGAGTTGGTCTCCAGGCCGAAGCGCTGGAGGCGTCCGGCTTGCCTGGCGCGGGCGTCCAGTACCCGGCGTGCCACCGTTGCGCTGCCTTCTTCCGCTCCTGCCTGTCCGAACTCGGCCAGGGAAACCCGTTCCACCTGCAGCTGGATGTCCACCCTGTCCAGCAGGGGCCCGGACATCCTGGCAAGGTACCGGCGGCGCATCATCGGCGTACAGGTGCAGTCCAGACCCTTGCCCGACGCCTTCCCGCACGGGCAGGGGTTGGCCGCAAGCACCAGTTGGAACCGGGCCGGGTAGGCAGCCGTCCCGGCTGAGCGATGGATCACCAGCTCTCCGCTCTCCAGCGGCTGCCGCAGCGCATCCAGGACACGCCGTTCATATTCGGGTGCCTCGTCCAGGAAGAGGACGCCGCGGTGGGCCCGGGATGCCGCGCCCGGACGCGGCAGGCCCGACCCGCCGCCGATGATGGCCGCGGCGGTGGCTGAATGATGGGGGTTTTCAAAGGGCGGCCTTCGCAGGAGCTGCACCGAGGAGGACGGCAGGCCGCACAGCGAATGGATGGCCGTGACCTCCATGGATTCATGGTCACCAAGATCCGGTAAAAGGCCAGGCAGGCGTTCCGCCAGCATGGTCTTGCCGGCACCGGGTGGTCCGGTGAGAAGCAGGTGGTGCGCACCTGCAGCTGCCACTTCCAGCGCCCGCCGTGCATCGGCCTGGCCGGCGACGTCTGCCATGTCCGGGCACGGGCCGGGCATTGGCGGCCCGTCCCCTCCGTCATCGGCATCGTCGGGTTCGAAGTCCAGGACAAGCTCCTGGGGGTCAGCGCCAAAGTCGAGGGCAAGCCTGGCAAGCGTGCGGTATCCGCGGACGCTGGCACCGGGAACAAGTGATGCCTCGGCAAAATTGGCCTGCGCCACCACGATCTCAGGGTAGCCAGCCTGCACCGCCGCCATGACGGCAGGCAGGATGCCCCGCACAGGCCGCAGCCTGCCGTCCAGCCCCAACTCGGCGATGAAGACGGTGCGCCCGGTGGGCTTGATGTCATTCGCGGCCCGCAGCACGGCCATGGTCACAGCGAGGTCGAACCCGGAACCCCGCTTGGGCAGCGACGCCGGGATCAGGTTGGCGGTGATCTTCCTGCGGCTGAGGGGGATGCCGGAGTTCTTTGCCGCCGACCGGATCCGCTCCTTTGCCTCGTTCAGGGATGCATCCGGCAGGCCCAGAAGGATGAACGCCGGAAGTGTCTGGCCGATGTCCGCTTCGACCTCGACCATGTAGCCGTTCAGTCCCACCAGGGCGATGGAGTAGGTGCGGCCGAGCGGCATCACCCCACCCCCTTGAGGTGCTCCACCACGGGGTCGCCGCCGTCGTCCACGACGGCAATGACGTCCACCCGCCGCAGCGGCATCCTCAGTTCCCTGTCCCGGCACCACGCGCCGCCCAGGCGGTGCAGCCTTGCCAGTTTGTCCGGCCCCACTGCTTCGAAAGGGTGGCCGTAGTCAAGGGAACGGCGGGTCTTGACCTCGGCGATGACCAGCGCGTCGCCGTCCAGGGCCACAATGTCGATCTCGCCCTCGGCGCACCGCCAATTGCGCTCCACGACCAGCATGCCGAGTGCTTCAAGATAGCCCGCGGCGAGGTCCTCGCCGTGCCTGCCCAACAGGTCTTTGCGTTTCATTTCTACCTCCGCTTCCAGCCTGGCGGCGGCAGGGAACGGAGGACAGGAAGGCCCTGCCGTATGTGGACAGGGCCCGGTGTGGAGGGGAAGTGGGGACTCCTAGTTGCCCAGGTCCACGTCCTTGGGCAGGGCCAGTTCCTCGTTGCGGGGCAGTTCTTCGACGTTGACGTCCTTGAAGGTCAGCACCCGCACACTCTTAACAAACCGGGCCGACCGGTAGACGTCCCAGACCCAGGCATCCTGGAGGGTCAGGTCGAAGTAAACCTCGCCATCGGCGCTGCGGGCCTGGAGGTCCACATGGTTGGCGAGGTAGAAGCGCCGCTCGGTCTCGACAACGTAGCTGAACAGGCCGACGACGTCGCGGTACTCACGATAGAGCTGAAGCTCCATGTCGGTTTCATAGTTCTCAAGATCTTCAGCACTCATGCTTCCATCTTGCACCATGTGCGGCACGGCTTGCGCCGGGCGGCAGGAGTCAGTCTTCGCACGCCTCGTCGTCGCCTGCTGCTTCAACGCCCTGCAGTTCGCCGCCGAGCAGCCGCCAGCTGACGCGGTGGTGGGGGGTGGGGCCGGCAGCACGAAGGACATTGCGGTGGGCCACCGTGGCGTATCCCTTGTTGATGTCCCACCCGTAATCGGGATACTCAAGGTGCAGTTCCCGCATCATCATGTCCCGCTCCACCTTGGCGATGACACTTGCCGCCGCCACGCTGAGGCACTGCATGTCCGCCTTGACCTTCGTATGGACCGGGGCTTCGCACGCGGTCTCCAGCAGGGGCTGGTCGAACAGGGACAGTTGCTCTGCGGGCGAAAGCCAGTTGTGGCTTCCGTCGAGCAGCACGGCGTCGGGGGCGACACCCGCACCAAGGATGCTGCCCCAGGCCCTGGTACCCGCCAGGCGCAGCGCGGCGATGATACCGAGTGAATCGATCTCCCCTGCGGTGGCGTGTCCCACTGCCGAGGCGACGCTCCACCGCCGCACCAGCGGATCAAGCCGTTCCCGTTCCGCCGGGGTGAGGAGTTTGCTGTCCCGGACGCCGGCCAGCGGCTTCTGGCGTTCCAGATCAACGACGGCGATTCCCACGCTGACGGGTCCGGCCAGGGCACCGCGGCCTACTTCATCCACGCCTGCGAGGAACCGGACACCCTGGGACTTGAAAGTGCGCTCATGCCGCAGGGTGGGCGCCTTGCCACCACGCGACACCGGCTTGGACCCTGCCCGGGCCTTCGCCGCGGGAGACGCCTGCACTGCGGAGGACATGGTCAGCGGGCCGCAGGGACGTTCTTGAACACGTCCGGGTAGTTGTCCAGGGTCTTGATCCTGTTCAGCGGCCACGCGATAACGGCAGCCTTGCCTTCGAGGTCCTTGAGGTCGATGAATCCGCCGTCCGTCTCCATGTGCGCGCGGGAGTCTGCCGAGTGGTTCCGGTTGTCACCCATCACCCACACCTTGCCTTCCGGGACGGTGACGTCAAAGTTGCGGACCTGCGGAACTTCAGCAGGGTTGATGTACGTCTCGTCGATGGCGGTCCCGTTGATGGTCAGTTTACCGCCGGCGTCGCAGCAGACCACATGGTCCCCGGGCAGCCCGATGACCCTCTTCACCAGGTGCTGCTCCGAGTTGTCCGGCAGGAGCCCAACAAACGTCAGCCCGTCCTGGACCCAGGTGAACGGCCCCTGCGTCTTGGCCGGGGCCGGAGGCAGCCAGCCCTTGGTGTCGCGGAACACCACAACGTCTCCCCGGCTGAGCGCAAAGGGCTCGGGCACCAGGAGGTTGACGAAGATCCGGTCATCCACGTCCAAGGTGTTCACCATGGATTCCGAGGGAATGAAGAAGGCGCGGAACAGGAATGTCTTGATGAGGAAGGACAGCACCACGGCGATCACCACAACGGTGGCGATCTCCCTCAGCCATCCCAGCAAGGGATTGCCTGGCGCCTTGGCCGCTGTCCGCTTGCGCCGCTTGGCGGGCGCCGCTTCCTGCACGCCCTCACCGGGCGCGGATGAAGCTGGAACGGCCGGCCGCTCGGATGCGCCGTCGTGGCGCGGTTCAGGGTTCCCCGCGTTGTTCTCGGGCATTTACCGTCCGTTCTGTGTTGGTGGCCCCGCTGCGGGCGGCCGTGCTACTGGAGCAAATCTATCAAGCGGCCAGAGGATCTGGACCGGCCTGCCGATCACCCGGTCCACCGGCACCAGCCCACCGCCTGGTGCGCCGAGCAGGCTGCGGGAATCGGCGGACACCGAGCGGTGGTCGCCCATCAGCCATAGCCTGCCGTCCGGCACAACGGTGCTGAACTTTTGGGTGCTGGGCGCGTCGCCGGGGAAGATGTATGGCTCGTCCAGGGCTGACCCGTTGACCGTCACCTTCCCGCTGGAGTCGCAGCAGGCGACTGTATCGCCGGGAAGGCCGATGACCCGCTTGACGTAGGTTGTGTCGCTGCCGGTGAGGCCGAGCCACTGCAGGGCGGAGGCTGCGCCGTCCACCAGCGGGCCCTTGCCGCTGTTCAGCGGGGCAAAGCTGCCGCGGCCGTCGAAAACCACAACGTCCCCATGCCGGATGGGATCGGACTGGAAATCAGTCCTCGATACCAGGATCCGGTCCCCGCCGTCCAGGAGCGGCTCCATGGACTCCGAGGGGATGAAATAGACGTCCAGCCACAATGACCGGACCAGTCCGCTGATGGCTACGGCAAGGAGCAGGGCCAGAAAGACAAAACGCCAGCCCATTTTGCGGGGCTGGCGTCTTGTCTGGTGCATGGTCCGTATCCTGGCGCTGGTGCATTGCTCCGGCGCTTGCCGGCTACGGCCGCGCTCCGGCCTGGCAGTAAGTCCGGGCAGGAATTACTTGGCGGAGCTGAAGTCGCGCTTTTCCTTGATCTTCGCAGCCTTACCACGCAGTGCGCGCATGTAGTAGAGCTTGGCGCGGCGGACGTCACCCTTGGTGACAACCTCGATCTTTTCGATGATCGGGGAGTGCACCGGGAAGGTACGCTCCACGCCGACACCGAAGGAAACCTTGCGGACGGTGAAGGTCTCGCGCACGCCATCGCCCTGGCGGCCAAGGACAAAGCCCTGGAAGACCTGGACACGGGTGTTCTTGCCTTCGATGATGTTCACGTGCACCTTGAGGGTGTCACCCGCGCGGAATTCGGGAACATCGTTGCGCAGCGAGGCTGCATCGACGGAATCGAGAATATGCATGATTGCACTCCTGGTGAACGCCACAGGTCATTCACTTTGGGTCACGGCAGGCAAGTCCGGCTGCTGGAGGGCAGGCCGGGTATTACCGCCGAAGTAAAAGTGGTCCGGCCGCTTCATGGATTGATGGGGCCGGTTGTCCGGCTGTTGGCCGCGCTACCCCCTGTGGCAGGTGCGGACCCAGCAGACACAAGGGTTAATTTTGCCACAGCAGCAGGGTTACGCCAATTCCGCGGGACTAATCCCGTTGCGCGGTGTCTGCTTCCGGCCGGCGTACCAGGCGGCCGTCCACGACGTCGTACCCCAGGTTGTGCAGTTCGGTGCGGTCGGCGCGGGGCAGGCTGCCGGCGTCGAACCCCTCCAGGAGGTCCGGGCGGCGCTCCGCGGTCCGGCGGTACTGTTCGTGCCGGCGCCACTGGGCAATCCTGCCGTGGTTGCCGCTGAGGAGCACTGGCGGCACATCGCGGTCCCGCCACACGGACGGCTTGGTGTACACCGGATACTCCAGGAGCCCGTCGGAGTGGGATTCCTCCACGAGCGACTCAGGGTTGCCCACAACGCCGGGAAGCAGGCGTCCAATGGCCTCCACCATGGCCAGGACGGCCACTTCCCCGCCGTTGAGAACATAGTCCCCCAGGCTTACGGGACGGACTGTGAAGTGTTCCTGCGCCCATTCGATGACGCGTTCATCGATGCCCTCGTACCGCCCGCAGGCGAACGCGAGGTGCTGCTCTTCTGCCAGCTCGTAGGCAAGGGCCTGGGTGAACCGCTCCCCTGCCGGTGACGGAACGATCAGCACGGGTTTGCGCTCCCGGTCCGGGCGTCCTTCGGCCACGGCGGTGAGTGCCTGGGCCCAGGGTTCGGGCTTCATGACCATGCCGGCGCCGCCGCCGTACGGGGTGTCATCCACGGAACGGTGCTTGTCCGTGGTGAAACCGCGCAGGTCGTGGACGTGCAGGTCCAGGATTCCGTCCTGGCGTGCCTTGCCGATCAGCGAAAGCTCCAGGGGGGCAAGGTATTCGGGAAAGATGCTGACGACGTCGATCCGCATCTAGTCGGTGCCTTCCTCTTCCGGGGCGCCGGCGTCGTCGGCGTTGAGTTCGAAGAGTCCGTCCGGCGGGGTGAGGAGGATGAAGCCGCCCTCGATGTTGACCTCGGGCACAATCTGTTCCACGAACGGAATGAGGATCTCTTCGCCGCCGGAGGTGGTGACCATGAGCAGGTCCTGGACGGGCATGGTGTTCAGCGCCGTCACCTTGCCCACCACCTGCGAGCCGATCCTGGCCTCCAGTCCGACGAGCTCGTGCTCGTACCAGCCCTCGTCGTCGTCCTCGTCAAGTTCTTCGGTTTCGATGAAGAGCTTGGCACCACGGAGGGTCTCGGCCGTGTTGCGGTCCGCCACTTCCTCGAAGCCCAGCAGCAGGATGTCCTTGTTCCAGCGGGCACTGCTGACGGTCAGGGGTCCGGACGCGGCAGGTTCAACCACGAACTCCGTGCCGGGGACAAACCTGTCCTCCGGGGCGTCGGTCAGCACCTGGACCGTAACTTCCCCGCGAATGCCGTGCGGCTTGCCAATCCGTGCCACCTGAAGCTGCATCTGTTCCTCTGTTCCGGGTTGTGGTGGTTTGTGGTGAAAGCACTGTGTTGATCAAAGCAGTCCGGCCCCTCCACCAGATGGTGGAGGGGCCGGAGCAAAACTAAGTGTTGCCGAGCGCTCAGCGGCGGCGGTCGGTGTCGACGACGTCGACCCTCACCGGTTCGCCGCCGGCCAGTGCTGCCACCACGGTGCGCAATGCGCGCGCCGTGCGGCCCTGGCGGCCGATCACCCGTCCCAGGTCGTCCTGGTGAACGCGCACCTCGAGGGTGTCCCCGCGGCGGTTGCTCTTGGAACTGACCTTGACGTCATCCGGGGAATCAACGATTCCGCGGACCAGGTGCTCCAGCGCTTCTGCCAGCAATCTACTCAGCCTCGGTGGTCTCAGCTTCGGCGTCGGCCGGGGCCTCGGCAGCGTCAGACTTGGATGCCTTCTTGGTGATGGCTTCCGGGATGATGACGGAGCCCTTCTCCGGGGCAACGAAGGCTTCCTTCTCGACCTTGGTCTTGAGGGTGCCTTCCTGGCCCGGCAGGCCCTTGAACTTCTGCCAGTCACCGGTGATCTTCAGGATCGCGGCGACCTGCTCGGACGGCTGGGCGCCGACGGAGAGCCAGTACTGTGCACGCTCGGAGTTGACCTCGATGAACGAGGGCTCTTCGGTGGGGTGGTACTTGCCGATTTCCTCGATGGCGCGGCCATCACGCTTGGTGCGTGAGTCCGCAACGACGATGCGGTAGTACGGGGCGCGCATCTTGCCGAAGCGCTTAAGGCGAATCTTTACGGCCACTTTTGTGGTCACTCCTGTTTCAGAAAAAGGGGTGAACCCGGCTTTCTGCACCCGTGGGGCGGGCCGTACTTGCGGGTTCGAAGGACAGGATCCGGACGCGGAGAGAGGGGCCACGCAGATCGAGTACCTGTCCATTGTGCCAGATGAGTGGCGTTATTTCGACTTTGGCGGCGTCAGGCGGTTCAGGCCGACCAGACGTACAGTCCCGTCCGCTCCGAATCATCGATTCCGGCCGCAAGCTGCGCCAGTTGCTGCACGTAGGTCCTGGCCTGTCCGGCATCGAACGGCATGTCTTCCTGGGCGGCCCACTGGACGGCGACGTCATCCAGGACGTTGCCTTCGCCTTCGGTCTGGTAGGAGAGCAGGTCAGCGAGGGCGCGGACCATTGCCGGCGGCACGGCAAGGAGGGAATCGCTGGCCACGTCCACCATGGTCAGCTCATAATCGGCCCCGGCGGCGTGAACGGCAGTGCCGGCAAGGTCGCCGAGCTGCTCCACCTCGAAGTCACTGATTCCCTGGATGCGCACCGCCTGGCCGGCGGGGGCACCTTCCGCGGAACCGCGTCCTTCGTCGAGGATGCCGGCGCGTTTAAGCGCGGCGTCATGGGTGGCAACAAAAATTTCGGTGAAGCCCATGGCGTGTGCCCTTCTTCCGTTGGCGGAACTGCGTGCCGGGCTCTGCGCACTGCCCGGTCATACGGGATCAGCCTAGTAGCTGCGAAGCTGCCGGCGCACGCAGCGGCCCTCCGGCCGCCAGCCGCCGGCAGTGCGGCGGCTCAACGGACCGCCACCCGGATCCGGTTGCGCCACGGGTCTTCGAAGCGGAGCTCGGCTCCCGTGTGGTGCGAGGGCACCCCGGCGACCTTGAGCCGGTCAGCCAGCGCGCCGACGTCGTCACCCGAAGGAACTTCGATGAGCACCTCACCGAGCCCAAGGGTGTCTTTGCGGGGTCCGGCGCCGCGGCTGTTCCAGACGTTCATGGCCATGTGGTGGTGGTAGCGGCCCGCGGAAACGAACAGCGCCTGCCCGTGCCAGCCCGCCGTCTTCTCGAAGCCCAGGGTTCCCACGTAGAAGTCCCCGGCGGTCTGGACGTCGCCCACCTGGAGGTGCACGTGGCCCACCCCTGCGGACGTTTGCCGCTGGCCTTCCAGGGATTCCTCGGTCAGGTACTGCTCAAGGTAGCGCTGGGGCGGCAGGGCCAGGCTGTCCATGACCACGTCCGTCCCGTTCCAGGACCAGTTGCTGCGCGGCCGGTCCCAGTAGAGCTCAATGCCGTTTCCTTCGGGATCGGTGAAGTAGAAGGCCTCGCTCACCAGGTGGTCAGCGCTCCCGGTGAAGGACCGGGGCTCGTACTGCGCGGCCGTTGCGACGGTGGCGGCAAGGGACGCCTGGTCCTCGAAGAGCAGGGCAGTGTGGAACAGGCCCGCCTCCCCCCTGCCGGGAAGGTGCAGCCCCGGCGCGGGCGCCAGGTGGACCAGCGGCCGGCCAAGCCTGCCGAAATAAAGACCGCCGTCCTGCTCGGCCACCACCTCAAGGCCGAGCGCCCGCTGGTAGTAGTCGGTCATAACCTTCATGTCACCCACCTTGAGCATCACCGTGCCCATGGCGAGGTCGGCGGGAAGAAGATCCCGGGTGCTGGCTGCTGTAGTCACGTGAAGGCTCCTTGCGTTGGAGGCCGTCCCATTGGCGGCCTGTCACACATTAAAATTACTTGAAGCTTCAATTTATTCCAAGTCCCCGGAGCGCGGTGGCTTCAGCGGATGATGCGTCCGCCCAGCACCACGTGTTCCAGGGCCTTGATTGTCCCAGGCACCGCCCGTGGGTCTTCCCGGCACACCACGACGTCGGCGCGCGCCCCTTCCGCCAGGCCGTCCGCCCCCAGCCAGGCACGCGCTGCCCAGCAGGCCGCGTCAAGGGCTGCAGCCATGGGGAGCCCGGCGCTGTGCAGGGCAAGGATCTCGTCGGCAATCCGGCCGTGCCGGATCACGCTGCCCGCATCCGTGCCGGCAAAAATACGCACGCCGGCGGCATGGGCCTCCGCCACCCGCGCCAGCCTCCGTTCCCACAGGGCACGCATATGGGCTGCGTAGCGGGGGAACTTGGCGTCGGCCTGCGCAGCAATGTCCGGGAAGGTGGCGATGTTGATCAGCGTGGGAACGATCGGGACGCCCTGTTCGGCGAACCGGGGCAGGTGCCGGGGCAGGAGTCCGGTGGCGTGCTCGATGCAGTCGATTCCTGCGTCCAGCATCTGGTCCAGGGTGTCTTCGGCGAAGCAGTGGGCGGTCACCCGGGCACCTTCGTCGTGGGCGGCCTGGACGGCATCACGTACGACGGCGGCAGGAAAGGAAGGCGCCAGGTCACCGCCGCTGCGGTCGATCCAGTCCCCCACCAGCTTGACCCATCCGTCGCCGTCGCGGGCCTGCTTGCGCACGGCTTCCACGAGGCCCTCGGGCTCCACCTCCTCCGCGAAGCCCCGCAGATAGCGGCGCGTGCGGGCGATGTGCCGCCCGGCGCGGACCACCATCGGGAACTCCGTTCCGCCCTGCATCCATCGGGTATCCGCAGGGGACCCCGCGTCACGGACCAGCAGGGTTCCGGCGGTGAGGTCGGCCAGCGCCTGTTCCCTGGCGACAGGGGGATCGACCGGGCCGGCGGGACCCAGCCCGATATGGCAGTGCGCGTCCACGAAGCCCGGCAGCACCCATCCGTCGAGCACCCGGCCGGGATGGGTTGCCGGTTTGTTGAACGTGAGCCTTCCGTCCACGGACCACAGCCCGTGCCGTACCTGGTCCGCGGCGGCCAGGACGGGCCCGCGGAAGTGGATGATGTCTGCCATGGGGCTCCTTTCGATGCCCGGTCAGGCTAGCACCGCAATTGTGACAAGCCTCGTCCAGGAGCCTGTGGTAGCTTCGTTGCTGACCACACGGGTGCCCTTGCAGGGGCTGAGATCGGGCTGTTGCAGCCTGCGACCGTTGAACCTGTCCGGATAATGCCGGCGAAGGAAGTGAGTATTCCCTTGAGTACACAAAACACCCAGCTGAACCCTGACCTCCTGCAGTCCGCCGGTGGTCCCGGGGACGCATCGGAACAGCCCGTGACCCAGTCCCTAAAGTCCCATTCACTCGCCTACGTCGAGGACGAAACGGCGGGAATCCGGGTGCCGGTGACGGAAATTGCGCTGGAGCCATCACCCAACGGCCAGGAAAACCCGCCGTTCCGGACCTACCGGACCGCGGGGCCGGGCAGCGACCCCGTGCGCGGTCTGCAGCCCTTCCGTGCAGAGTGGATCGCGGCGCGCGGGGACACCGAGCCCTACAGCGGCCGGGAGCGCAACCTGCTCGACGACGGCCGCTCCGCCGTGCGCCGCGGTGCCGCCTCCGCGGAGTGGAAGGGCGGACAGCCGGAGCCCCGCCGCGCCGTCGACGGCAGGACAGTGACGCAGATGCACTATGCCCGGCAGGGCATCATCACGCAGGAGATGCGCTTCGTGGCGCTGCGCGAAAACTGCGACGTTGAACTGGTCAGGAGCGAGGTGGCCGCAGGCCGCGCCATCATCCCCAACAACATCAACCACCCTGAATCCGAGCCGATGATCATCGGCAAGGCCTTCCTGGTGAAGATCAACGCCAACATCGGCAACTCGGCCGTGACCAGCTCCATCGCGGAGGAAGTGGACAAGCTGCAGTGGGCCACCCAGTGGGGCGCCGACACCGTCATGGACCTGTCCACGGGCGACGACATCCATACGACCCGGGAGTGGATCATCCGCAACTCCCCCGTGCCGATCGGCACCGTGCCGATCTACCAGGCCCTGGAAAAGGTCAACGGCGAAGCCAACGCGCTGACCTGGGAGATCTTCCGCGACACCGTCATTGAACAGTGCGAGCAAGGCGTGGACTACATGACCATCCACGCCGGCGTGCTTCTCCGGTACGTCCCGCTGACGGCAAACCGGGTGACTGGCATCGTCTCCCGCGGCGGATCGATCATGGCGGGCTGGTGCCTTGCCCACCACCAGGAAAACTTCCTGTACACACACTTCGACGAACTGTGCGAAATCTTCGCCAAGTACGACGTCGCCTTCTCCCTCGGGGACGGCCTGCGCCCCGGTTCCACGGCAGACGCCAACGACGCCGCCCAGTTCGCCGAACTGGACACGCTTGCCGAGCTGACCCAGCGCGCCTGGGAGTACGACGTGCAGGTGATGGTGGAAGGCCCCGGCCACGTTCCGTTCCACCTGGTACGGGAAAACGTGGAGCGCCAGCAGGAGCTGTGCAAGGGTGCGCCCTTCTACACCCTGGGCCCGCTGGTGACCGACGTCGCCCCCGGATACGACCACATCACCTCGGCAATCGGCGCCACCGAGATCGCCCGCTACGGCACCGCGATGCTCTGCTACGTCACGCCCAAGGAACACCTGGGGCTGCCCAACAAGGACGACGTCAAGACAGGCGTCATCACCTACAAGATCGCCGCCCACGCCGCAGACCTCGCCAAGGGGCACCCGGGGGCGCACGAACGTGATGATGCCCTGTCCAAGGCAAGGTTCGAATTCCGGTGGCGTGACCAGTTCGCCCTGTCCCTGGACCCGGTGACGGCGGAGGCCTTCCACGACGAAACCCTTCCCGCCGAACCCGCCAAGACCGCGCATTTCTGCTCCATGTGCGGGCCGAAGTTCTGCTCCATGCGGATCAGCCAGGACATCCGGGACGAATACGGGTCGGCCGACTCGCAGGCCGCCCTGGCCGAAATGGCCTCCGGCATGCGGGAGAAGAGCCAGGAATTCCTGGCGGCCGGCGGCAAGGTGTACCTGCCGGAGTTGCGGGTTCCCGCAGACAGCTAGGACGCCCGGGCCGGCTGGCTCCGGCTGACCTGGCTGATGAACTGCCGGATGGCCCGGTCTCCGTCCGGGGAGTCATGGGGCCGGTGCCCTCCCGCGGCAACGCGGTGCAGGGCGCCGGTCTCACGCAGGTAACCGGCGATTTCCTCATACAACGGTTCCCAGCCACCGGTCAGGACGAGGGTGGGCACACCGGGAACAATGTGCAGCGGTGCCTCCCAGGACGGCGCCTGGAGCCGAAGCCTGCGGGCGGAGCGTTTTTCCTCAACGGTGGCCGGCTGCTGGAGGTCGGTGGCATAGATCCGGCGGACGAATTCGCGCTGGAAGTCGTCATCGCTGAGCTGGTGGCGGACGTCGAAGAGGGGCTGCATCAGGCTGATGTGCGCTGCCGTGGCCGGCAGTTCCGCCGTCAGAGACAGGCAGGCCGGCTCAACCAGCGTCAACGAGAAGACCAGGTCCGGACGTTCCACCGCCGCCATCATGGCCGGGATCGCCCCCTGGGAGTGTGCCACCACGTGTCCCCCGGCGGCGCCGCGCCCATCGTCGGCCAGCGACCGCAGGATGATGGCGGCATCTTCCGCAAAGGAGGACTCCAGGGGCTCCGCGACGGGGTCATATCCATGCCGGCGGAGGAACAGGGCGTCGTAGGCCAATGCCATGCCGTGCTGGCGGGGCCATGCGGCGGCGCCAAAGGTCCCGGCGCCGTGCACGAACACTACCCTCTGCTTGAACATGTCCCAACCCTATTCCACGGTGCCGGCATCCCAACGAAGAAGCGCCAGGTGTCGTCTTGAACGGTCAAGACGACACCTGGCGCTTCCTGATTGCGTGAAACTGCTACTTGCCCAGGAACTTGTCGAAGCCCTTGGGCAGGTTCAGCTGGGAGGGATCGAAGTCGCCGCCCTGCTGCCCGAAGGCGGCACCAGTGGGCATCGCCTTGGCAGCGTTGGCCCGGCGGGCTTCCGCCTCCTTGCGCTCCTGCGCCGCCTTGGCAGGGTTACCCGACTTGGCCTTCTTCTTGGGCGCGTTCTTGGCGTTCTTCCGGGCCCCGCCGCCGGCACCGGGCAGCCCGGGCATACCCGGCATCCCGGGCATGCCGCCCTGGGCCATCTTCTTCATCATCTTCTGGGCCTGGGCGAAGCGCTCCAGCAGGCCATTGACCTCGGAGACGTGGACGCCGGAACCCTTGGCGATGCGGGCGCGGCGCGAGCCGTTGATGATCTTGGGCGCCAGCCGCTCATGCGGCGTCATGGACCGGACGATTGCTTCGACGCGGTCGATCTCGCGTTCATCGAACTGCTCCAACTGCTGCCGGATGTTCTGCGCACCGGGCATCATCATGAGCATTTTCTTCATGGAGCCCATGTTGCGGATCTGCTGCATCTGGGCGAGGAAGTCCTCGAGGGTGAAGTCTTCCTGGTCGGCGAACTTCTTCGCCATCCGGGCAGCTTCATCCTTGTCCCAGGCCTTTTCGGCCTGTTCGATGAGCGTGAGGATGTCGCCCATGTCCAGGATGCGCGAGGCCATCCGGTCAGGGTGGAAGAGTTCAAAGTCGTCCAGGCCTTCGCCGGTGGAGGCGAACATGACCGGCTTGCCGGTGACCGACGCAACGGAAAGCGCGGCACCGCCGCGCGCGTCGCCGTCGAGCTTGGAGAGCACGATGCCCGTGAAGTTCACGCCTTCATCGAAGGCGAGGGCCGTGTTGACGGCGTCCTGGCCAATCATGGAGTCGATCACGAAGAGGACTTCATTGGGGACGATGGCCCGGCGGATCTGGCGGGCCTGTTCCATCATGTCGGCGTCCACGCCCAGGCGGCCGGCGGTGTCGACGATGACGACGTCGTGCAGCTTCTGGCGTGCTTCCTCGACGCCGGCGCGGGCGACGGCGACCGGGTCACCGGCGGGCTGGTCCAGCTCCTGGGAGGTGGCGCCCGGGTGCGGGGCGAAAACGGGCACGTTGGCGCGCTGGCCCACCACCTGCAGCTGGGTGACGGCATTGGGGCGCTGGAGGTCGCAGGCCACCAGCATGGGGCTGTGGCCCTGGGCCTTCAGCCACTTGGACAGCTTGCCGGCAAGAGTGGTCTTGCCCGCACCCTGGAGGCCGGCCAGCATGATGATGGTGGGACCGTTCTTGGCCAGCCGGATCCGCCGCGTTTCGCCGCCGAGGATCTCCTGGAGTTCCTCGTTGACGATCTTGACGATCTGCTGGCTGGGGTTCAGCGCTGCAGAAACCTCGGCCCCCAGCGCACGTTCGCGGACCCGCCCGGTGAATTCGCGCACCACCGGAACGGCGACGTCGGCATCCAGAAGGGCACGGCGGATCTCGCGGACGGTGGCATCAACGTCGGCCTCCGTGAGGCGGCCCTTGCCGCGGAGATTCTTGAAGGTTGCTGTCAACCGGTCAGAGAGTGAATTGAACACGCGCCGTGAACTTCTTTCAGGAGATGAGCGGGACTCGACTACCTAGGGTATCAAGTCAGACACCTTAGGTGGCATGCTGGCCAAATGACGAGCCAAACAACTGTCAAGACCTTGCTCATCCTCGGTGCCTCGGGCGACCTTACCGGCAGGCTCCTGCTGCCGGGCCTGGCGCGGCTTGTTGCCGCCGGACGGGCGGAGGGCCTCGCCCTCGTGGGGGCCGGTTCGGATTCCTGGACGCCGGAGCAGTGGCGGGACCGGGTGGAATCCTCCTTTGCCGCGGCGGCGGACACTGCGGACGCAGCGGGGAAGGACTCGCTTGCGCTGCTGCAGAAGGAGACGGTCTACCACCAGGTGGACGTCACAGCCGCAGGCGCCCTGGCGGCGTTGCTGAAGACCCTGGAAGGCCCGGTGGCGGTGTATTTTGCGCTTCCGCCCCGGATCAGCCAGCGTGCCTGCGAGATCCTCCAGCCGCAGGAAGTGCCGGAGGGCACCCGCCTGGTGATGGAGAAGCCGTTTGGTTCCAGCGAGGAATCGGCGCGCTCACTTAACCAGACGCTGGCCCGGCTGGTCCCGGAGGACCACATCCACCGGGTGGACCATTTCCTGGGCAAGGCCACCGTGCTGAACATCCTGGGCCTGCGCTTTGCCAACAACTTCCTGGAGCCGGTGTGGAACCGGCAGCATGTGGAGAAGGTTGAAATCTTCTTTGACGAGGACCTGGCCCTCGAAGGACGCGCACGCTATTACGACAACGCCGGCGCCCTTCGCGACATGATCCAAAGCCATCTCCTGCAGGTCATGGCAATCATGGCCATTGAGCCGCCGGCCACCATCGGCGAGCGCGACCTCCGCGACGCGGTCTCCACGGTCCTTCGTGCCGGCAGTGTGAAGGCACCCTTCACCCGATCGACACGCAGGGCGCGCTACACGGCCGGCACGACGGCGGGCAAGGAGGTGCCCGACTACGCCAGGGAGGAGGGCGTGGACACCGGCAGGGAAACGGAAACCCTTGCCGAAATCCAGGTGTTTATTGACAACTGGCGCTGGCGGGGCGTGCCCTTCATCCTGCGCTCCGGCAAGGCTTTGGGCGACAAGCGCAAGGAAGCGGTGGTCACCTTCCTTCCGGTTCCCCACCTGCCCAAAGGCTTCACGGGCGTGGACTCCCCCAACAAGCTGCGGATCGGTTTTGGCCCGGACACGCTGGAGTTCGACGTCGACGTCAACGGGCCTGGGAACATCTTCAGCCTGGGCCGGGTCACCCTGGAAGCGGAACTGAGTGCCTCCGACCTCCTGCCCTACGGCGAAGTGCTGGAAGGCGTGCTGACAGGCGATCCCCTGCTGTCCGTCCGGAGCGACACGGCGGAGGACTGCTGGCGGATCGTCGAGCCGGTACTGAAGGCATGGGCGCAGGGCGAGGTGCCCCTTGAGGAGTACGACGCCGGTTCGGCGGGTCCGGCGTCCTGGCCCACCAACCGGCACAAGGACTAAGCGGCAACGGCAAACAGGGCGGGGGGGGGCCGGGTTGTTTACCCCNCGGCGGGTCCGGCGTCCTGGCCCACCAACCGGCACAAGGACTAAGCGGCAACGGCAAACAGGGCGGGCGGGAACCTTTTGGTTCCCGCCCGCCCTGTTTCAACTGCCGCTTTGGGTGGCTTGGCTAAATCGCGGCCACTCCGCGTTCGCCAGTCCTGACCCGCACTGCTTCATGGACGTCGATGGTCCAGACCTTGCCGTCCCCGGCCCTGCCGGTATTGGAGCTGGCGATGATCACGTCCAGGATGTCGTCGGCCTGCTCGTCCGTAGCCAGCACTTCCACCCGGATCTTGGGGAGCAGGTCCACGTTGTATTCCGCTCCGCGGTAAACCTCGGTGTAGCCTCGCTGCCTGCCGTACCCGCTGGCGGCGCTGACGGTGAGGCCCTGCACGCCGTAGGCTTCCAGCCCTTCCCTGATGGTCTCGAGCTTTTCCGGCCTGACGATTGCAGTGATCAGTTTCATGCCCCCACGCTTTCCTTACCTGTTGCTGACTGTGTCTTCTGTGCACCGGCTGCCGATTCCCGGGCTTCCGCCTGGGTCTTGCCGGTCACCATGTCGTGCAGCGGCTGGAAGCTGCCGCCGTGGCCGCCGACACCGAACTCGTAGGCGGTCTCGGCGTGCAGGCTGAGGTCTGCGCCGGCGATTTCCTGGTGTTCGGAGATGCGGAAGCCCATGGTCTTGTGGATGGGGTAGGCGATGATCAGGGTCATCACGGCGGTGAAGGCCACGGAGAACAGTGCCGCCAGGACCTGGGCCACCAGCTGGGTGGCACCGCCGCCGTAGAACAGGCCGGCAGCTCCCTGGTCGGGGGTGGCGAGGAAACCGATGGCAACGGTTCCGATGACACCGGCTACGAGGTGGACACCCACAACATCCAGTGAGTCGTCATAGCCGAGCTTGAACTTCAGGCCGACAGCCAGGGCTGAGGCGATGCCGGCGACGATGCCCAGGGCAATCGCACCGAGCGGGGATACGTTGGCACAGGCCGGCGTGATGGCGACCAGGCCTGCGACCACACCGGACGCGGCGCCCAGCGACGTAGGGTGGCCATCCCGGATACGTTCAACGGCGAGCCAGCCCAGCATGGCGGCGGCAGGGGCAGCCAGGGTGTTGATCCAGATGAGGCCGGCCTGCTCGACCGTGGCAGCGGCGCCGGCGTTGAAGCCGAACCAGCCGAACCAGAGGATGGCTGCGCCCAGCATGACGAACGGAATGTTGTGCGGGCGGTGGTTCGGGTCCTTGCCGAAGCCCTTCCTGTTGCCGATGATCAGTACCAGCACCAGACCGGCAACACCGGCGTTGATGTGCACCACGGTGCCACCGGCGAAGTCGATGACCGGGGCGAAGGTCTGGCCGAACCAGCCGTCCTTGGAGAACAGGCCGCCACCCCACACCATGAAGGCAAGCGGCGCGTAGACCAGTGTGGCCCAGATCGGCGTGAAGATGACCCAAGCGGAGAACTTTGCGCGGTCCGCGACGGCACCGGAGATCAGGGCGACGGTGATGATGGCGAAGGTTGCCGCGTAGCCCACCTTCAGCAGGTCTGCCGGGTCCGTGAAGTTGTGCAGGCCGAAGTGGCTGAACGGGTTCGCAAAGATCTGGTAGAAGTTGTCCTCGTTACTCGTGGACATCGAGGCGCCCCACAACACCCAGGTGATGCCGACCGTTCCAATGGCGACGAAGCTCATCATCATCATGTTCAGTGCCGACTTGGCGCGCGTCATGCCGCCATAAAAGAATGCCAGGCCCGGGGTCATGAACAGCACGAGTGCTGCGGCCACCAGGAGCCAAACGAGACCTGCGGTGAGTTCCATGGCCTACGTCCTCTCTTGCTTTCGGTGCGGACTTGTCCGCCTGCCAACGCCTTTTGCGTCCTGTAATGAGTGTGGCGTCGGCGTGTTTCGCCCGCGGAGGATTTAGATTGCGGGCCTGTTACAACAACCTCTAGGAAGTAAATGGTGGATATCTGCCTTGTTACGGTTATGTTTCCGCACCCGCCCGGCCACCCGGCTCCCACTCCAGCAAGGACTCCCGCACCATGACGGCACCACCCCGCGCAAGCGGCGCCACTTCGAGGTTTTTGGCCCGGCTGAGGCCGCAGCGGGAGAAACTTCCCAGGGACATCAAGGTGATGCTGGCCGCAGCGTTCCTCATTGCGCTTGGATTCGGGCTTGTTGCACCGGTATTGCCGCAGTTCGCAACAACCTTTGGGGTGGGCAACACCGAGGCGGCGGTCATCGTGGCGATCTTCGCGTTCATGCGCCTGGCGTTTGCTCCCGCCGGCGGTGCCCTGATCGGAAAGCGCGGCGAGCGCCCGGTCTATGTTGCCGGGCTCCTGATCGTGGCATTGTCCACGGCAGCGTGCGCCTTTGCCCAGGATTACTGGCAGCTGCTGCTGTTCCGCGGCCTGGGCGGGGCGGGGTCAGTGATGTTCACGGTGGCCTCGATGGCCCTGGTGATTCGGCTGGCGCCGCCCCAGAGCAGGGGCCGGGTCTCGGGCGCCTACGCGTCGGCGTTCCTGATCGGGAACGTGTGCGGGCCGATAGTGGGTGGTTTGCTGGCCGGGCTCGGCCTGCGGGTACCGTTCCTCGCCTACGCAGCCGCGCTGCTCGTTGCCGCCTTCGTGGTGCAGACCCAGCTCAGCCACCAGCGCAGGGATCAGAGCGAGACGCAGCGGCGGGCGCCGGACATGCGGTTCGGTGACGCCCTGACCGCCGGGACGTACCGGTCGGCCCTGGCCTCCAGCTTCGCCAACGGGTGGGCCACCTTTGGCGTGCGGATGGCAACGGTGCCGCTGTTCGCAGCGGCCGCCTTCGGAGCAGGCCCGCAGGCGGCAGGACTGGCGTTGGCAGTCTTCGCCGCGGGCAACGCGGCCGCCCTGACTTTCTCGGGGCGCCTGGCGGACTCCCTGGGGCGAAAGCCCATGATGATTTCGGGACTGCTGGTAGCGGCCCTGGCAACCGCGGGGATCGGGATTACCTCCAATCTGCCTTGGTTCCTTGCGGCCTCAATGCTCGCCGGCGTCGGGTCGGGACTGTTCGGCCCTGCCCAGCAGGCGGCCGTGGCCGATGTCATTGGCAACGGCCGCTCCGGCGGCAAGGTCCTGGCCGTTTACCAGATGACGTCCGACGTCGGCGCGATCGTAGGGCCGGTGGTGGCAGGCCTGCTGGCGGACCGGCTTGGCTTCGGCTGGGCTTTCGGGGTGACCGGCGCCATCCTGCTCCTGGCCGCCGTCGGATGGCTGCCCACCCGCGAGTCGCTCCGCAGGGCAGGCAGCTAGCCCAACAGCTCAGTTCAGCAGGGCGTCAACAAAGCCTTCGGTGTCGAACGGAGCCAGGTCGTCCGCGCCTTCGCCCAGTCCGATGAGCTTGACGGGCACGCCCAGGGTGTTCTGGATGGCGACGACGATGCCGCCCTTGGCGGTTCCGTCCAGCTTGGTCAGGACAATGCCGGTGATGTTGACCACCTCGGAGAAGACCCTCGCCTGGTTCAGGCCGTTCTGGCCGGTGGTGGCATCCAGCACCAGCAGGACCTCGTCCACCTCGGCCAGCTTCTCCACGACGCGCTTGACCTTGCCAAGTTCGTCCATGAGGCCCACCTTGTTCTGCAGGCGCCCGGCGGTGTCGATCATGACCACATCGACTTCCTGCTCGATGCCGGCTTTTACGGCTTCATAGGCAACCGAGGCGGGGTCGGCGCCGTCGATATCCGACTTCACGGTGGGAACCCCCACGCGCTGGCCCCACGTGGCCAACTGCTCAGCGGCAGCGGCGCGGAAGGTGTCAGCGGCGCCCAGCAGGACGTCCTTGTCCTCGGCCACAAGCACCCGGGCCAGCTTGCCCACGGTGGTGGTCTTGCCCACCCCGTTCACTCCCACCACCATCATCACGGCGGGCTTGTCGGCATGCCGCTGCACGTTGAGGCTGCGGTCCATGGTGGGGTCCACAAGCTTGATGAGTTCTTCACGCAGCATGGCCTTAACGTGCTCCGGGGTACGGGTGCCCAGCACCTTGACGCGCTCCCGGAGGGCATCAACCAGCTGCATGGTGGGTTCGGTACCCAGGTCGGCGAGCAGGAGCGTTTCCTCCACCTCGTCCCAGACGCTCTCATCGATGCGGTCGCTGGAGAGCAGCGCCAGCAGGCCCTTGCCCATGATGTTGTTGGAGCGGACCAGGCGCTCCCGCAGCCGGGTAAGGCGCCCCGCGACGGGGAGCGGAGTTTCCACGGGGATGGTTTCCAGCCCCGCGGCCGTATCCGGGACCGTGGTGTCCAGCCCTTCGAGGTCCACACCCTCCGGCGCCTTGCGTTCGATGGTCCCGTCGCGGTCCGCCACCGCCGTGCTGCCGCCTGAGCGGATCTCGGGGTCGTTGGCATCCCGGGTTCCGGGGTAGCGGGTGATGTTCCTCCGTGTCTTGAGCAGGACCGGAATCAGGCCGCCGATGACCACCAGCGCAGCAAGAATGGACAGGACAATGGGAAGGATGTCATTCACTCCCCTAGCTTCTCACAAACGGTCCGCCCGGATCCGGCGTCCGGCACGCACCTGACCTGCCCGTTTGCGCCGCCTGCCGCCTGGGTACCGGGCGCTGCCAGTGTCCCTGCGGACCTCCGCTATACCTCGGCACCGAGGCGTTGGCTGATGACGGTTGAGACGCCGTCGCCGCGCATGGTGACGCCGTACAGCGCATCCGCCACTTCCATGGTCCGCTTCTGGTGGGTGATGACGATGAGCTGGCTGGATTCCCGTAGTTCCTCGAAGATGGTGATCAGGCGGCCGAGGTTGGTATCGTCCAGGGCAGCCTCCACCTCGTCCATGACGTAGAACGGCGACGGCCGCGCCTTGAAGATGGCCACCAGCAGCGCCACGGCGGTCAGGGACCGCTCCCCGCCGGAGAGCAGGGACAGCCGTTTGATCTTCTTTCCGGCCGGACGTGCCTCCACCTCGATCCCGGTAGTCAGCATGTCATCGGGATCCGTCAGGACCAGGCGGCCCTCGCCGCCCGGGAAGAGCCGCTCGAAGACCCGCACGAACTGGGTCTGGGTGTCCTGGAACGCTTCGGCGAAGACGCGCTGGACCCGGTCGTCCACTTCCTTGATGATGTCCAGCAGATCGCGGCGGCTGGCCTTCAGGTCCTCAAGCTGGGTGCTGAGGAACTGGTGCCGCTCCTCCAGCGCCGCGAATTCCTCCAGCGCCAGGGGGTTCACCTTGCCCAGGCTGGCGAGGTCGCGCTCAGCCTTCCGCAGCCGTTTCTCCTGTTCCTGCCGGACGTAGGGTTTGCCGGCCCTGATCTCTTCGCCGTTGCCGTCCACAGGGGCGCGCAGGGCCGCCCACTTGTCGCCCGATTCCTCCGCGGGCACGGGGACCGGCACGTGTGGGCCGAATTCCGCCACCAAGGCCTCCGGGGTGATGCCCAGTTCGTCCACGGACCGGGTTTCCACAGCTTCTATCCTGGCCCGCTGCTGCGCCCGCGCCAGCTCGTCCCGGTGAACGTTGTCTGTGAGGTCTGCCAGTTCCCGGGCCAGGGTTTCATTGGCGTCCCGCATGTCCCGCAGGGCACGGTCACGCAGTTCACGGGTCTCCTCGGCAAGGTCGCGTTCATGCCGGGCCAGGTCCACCGAGACGTCAACGTAGCGCAGCGCCAGGTCCACCCCTGCGGACACGGCGGCCGCGCGTTTCGCCTGGATGCGGCGCCGCCGGGCGCGCTGTGCGGCTTCTTCCCGGGCACGGCGTTCCGTGGCGGCAGCACGTTCCAGGGAGGACACCCTGTTGCGGGTGGCCACCAGCTGTTCCTCGGCGCTGCGCAGGGACAGCCGCGCTTCCACTTCCGCCGCGCGGGCGGCTGATGCGGCCTGTGCCAGGGCGTCCCGCTGTTCGGTGGAGGGCTCCTCTTCAACGGGCGCTTCCTGGGCCGCGGCCAGCCGGGCGGTGATGGCCGCGAGCGCTTCTTCTTCGGCAGCAACATTGTCCCCGGCCCTGGCCAGGGAGGCCGCCAACCGGTCGCTTTCGCCCACGGCGCTGCGCAGCACCGAGTTCAGGTGGCCCAGGCGTTCTGCCACGGCGGCCAGCCGGGCATCCGATTCGTGCAGCCTGTCCAGGGCCGCGTCCGCCTCCTCCTGCGCTCCGGCGCGGCGGGCATCGGCGGCGGCCAGGGCAAACCTGTTCCGCTCCAGGTCCGCGGTGACCGCGGACAGGCCGCGGCCGGCGTCGTCCACTGCTGCCTGTACCTCGAGGAGTGACGGGGCCTTGGCCGAGCCGCCGGCAGCCGAGACGGCGGTGAAGATGTCACCCTCGCCGGTGACGGCCGTGATACCAGGCAGCGATGCGACGAGCGCGGCCGCGGCGTCGATCCCGGTGACGACGGCGGTTCCGCTGAGCAGGTGCCGGACCAGGGCAAGGTGGCCGGCAGGTCCGTCCACCAGGTCGGCGGCCCACACCGCTCCCCCGGGCAATGCCACGTTGCCCTTGTCCTCCTGGTGTTTCGCGGCGGCGGAGGCGAGGAGCAGCGACGCCCTGCCGGCGTCGTCATCCTTCAGCCGCTGGAGCACTCCGGCGGCCGTGGCCCCGTCCTGGACGAGGACTGCCTCGGACGCCTCGCCCAGGGCTGCGGCTACAGCTGCTTCGTACCCGCTCCGGACCGTGATCGCCGCTGCGAGGCTCCCCTGCACTCCCGCCAGACCTGATTCCAGCACGTGCCGGGCGCCGTCCTTGCGGTCAAGGCCCAGCTTCAGGGCGTCGAGCCGCGCCGCCAGGGCGTCCCGCTTGCGAACACCCTCGTTGACAGAGGCCTTGAGATCCGCGATTTCCTGGAGCACCGCGTCCAAAACCCCGCTGGCGGCCTCATAGTCGGCGTCCAGGGATTCCTCCCCTTCCTCCACCCCGGCCACTTGGTTTTCCAGCTCGGTGAACTCCGCCTGGGCCCGGGCGCGGCGCTCGGTCCCCGCGGCAAGCGAGTCGCGCAGCCGCCCCAGTTCCGCCTGTGCCGACTCCACGCGGGACCGTGCGGCAGCAACCTGTCCGGCCAGCCGGGCCAGGCCCTCCCTCCGGTCAGCCGCGGCGCGGAGCTGCGCCGTAAGCCGCTGGTCCTCGGCGCGGGCCGCCTCCTCCGCTTCCGCCTTTGCCGCGCTGGCCGCTTCCAGGGCACTCCGCCGTGCTTCGATGTCCTGTTCGAGTTCGGCCACTTCCTGGCGTACCCGCGCGGCCTGGCGCTCAAGCTGGTCGGGGTCGCGGCCGGAGGGCGGGGCAGCGTCGTCGGACCCCAAAAGGCGGCTGCGCTCGGTGGCAAGCGAGCCGAGCGACCGCAGCCGTTCACGTGCGGTGGACAGCCGGTACCAGGTGTCCCGGGCCGCGTTCAGCCGGGGCGTGGCCTCGGCTGCCAGTTGTTCCAGCCCTGCCTGCTCCCTGCGCCCGGACTCAAGTTCCTGTTCGACGGCGGTGCGCCGGGCTTTCAGCGCGGCCTCATCCGCCACGTCCTGCTCCAGGGCGAGCTGCAGCTGGACGAGGTCGTCGGCCAGCAGGCGGGCACGCGCATCCCGGACGTCGAACTGCACCCGCTGGGCCCGGCGCGCCACCTCCGCCTGCTTGCCCAGGGGCGTGAGCTGGCGGCGGATCTCCCCGGTGAGGTCCGTGAGCCGCTGGAGGTTCGCCTGCATGGCCTCCAGCTTGCGGACCGTCCTTTCCTTGCGGCGCCGGTGCTTGAGGATCCCTGCCGCTTCCTCGATGAATCCGCGGCGGTCCTCCGGGGTGGCGTGGAGTACCCGGTCCAGCTGCCCCTGGCCGACGATGACGTGCATTTCCCGGCCGAGCCCGGAATCGGAGAGCAGTTCCTGGATATCCAGCAGCCGGCAGCCGGCACCATTGATGGCGTACTCGGACCCGCCCGTGCGGAACAGGGTCCGGGAAATGGTCACTTCGCTGTATTCGATGGGCAGTGCGCCGTCGGCGTTGTCTATGGTCAGGGAAACGTGGGCACGGCCCAGTGGCGGCCGCCCGGACGTCCCGGCAAAAATGACATCCTCCATCTTGCCGCCGCGGAGGGTTTTCGCTCCCTGCTCGCCCATGACCCAGGCCAGGGCATCCACCACGTTGGATTTGCCGGACCCGTTGGGACCCACGACGGCGGTGACGCCGGGTTCGAAGTCGAACGTGGTGGCAGACGCAAAGGACTTGAACCCCCGTACGGTGAGGCTTTTGAGGTGCAAGGCTTTTCTGGTCTCCTGGAGCGGGTAGGGCACATTGCTGGAAAAGGCTCACTACAATCTACTGCGCAGGACGGACTTTTCCCCGCAGCAGCGCCCGGGAGCCGGCGCCCGCGCCTCGGTGAATATGCAGGTTCCGGCGTGGCAAAGGCATAGTTAAGCTCTTGAGCCTGCGTTTATGTGGGTACAGTCACCGCATGAACGCGGGACGGAAACGAAGAGGGGCTTGAATTGGCAGGTAATGCAACCTTCCGCCACAGCAACACCGCGCTGCTCTCGGTCAGCAGCGTTGAAGCTCCCAGGATTGTGAGCTCCACCGACTTTGACCGCCGCCTGGCGTCAACCCTGAAGCGGTTGAAGTTCCCGCCACGGCTGCTGGAGCGCGTTGCAGGCATCACGCACCGCCGGTGGTGGGCTCCCGGAACATCCTTCGACGACGCTGCGGTGGAGGCCGGTGCAAAAGCGCTGGCGGAGGCCGGCATCGAAGCCTCGGAGGTCGGCCTGCTGATCAATACCTCGGTGACCCGGCGCAACCTGGAACCGTCCGTGGCAGTGAAGATCCACCACGGCCTTGGCCTGCCGTCCTCGGCCATGAACTTCGACCTTGCCAATGCCTGCCTCGGTTTCGTCAACGCCCTGACCCTGGCCGCGAACATGATCGACTCCGGACAGATCAGGTACGCCGTGGTGGTCAACGGCGAGGACGCCCAGCTGACCCAGGAGGCCACGCTGGCCAGGCTTCAGCGGCCGGAAACCACCCGCGACGACTTCAACCGCGAATTTGCCACGCTGACGCTCGGTTCGGGAGCGGCAGCGGCCGTCCTGGGACCTGCGGACCAGCACCCGGGAGCGCACCGGGTGGTGGGCGGCGTGATGCGCGCCGGCACGGAGCACCACGAATTGTGCGTGGGCGGCATCGACGGCATGCACACGGACACGAAGGGTCTGCTGGACGGCGGCCTCCAGCTGGTGGTCGACGCCTGGCACGAGGCACAGCCCGAGTGGGACTGGGCTGCGATGGACCGTTATGTCACGCACCAGGTGAGCAACGCCTACACACAGGCCATCATCGACGCGATCGACCTGGATCCGGACAAGGTGCCCATCACCTTCCCGCACTGGGGCAACGTGGGTCCCGCATCCCTTCCCATGACGCTCGCCGCAGAGTCGCAGTCCCTGGGTACCGGGGACCGCGTTTTGTGCATGGGCGTGGGTTCGGGCCTGAACACCGCCATGCTGGAAATCGTTTGGTGACGGTGGACTGGCCGGGCGTTGACGCCCAATGGTCGCGCGAAATCGATGTCCCCTCCACGTCAGGCGCTGATGCGCCGGGCACAGTTCGCCGCTGGCACCTGCTGGACAACGGCACTGAGCTTTCCGCCCGCGGCCTGGCTCCGCAGGGAACTCTGCTGTGTGTCCACGGCAACCCCACCTGGTCCTACCTGTGGCGGAGGCTGCTGGCGGCCGGCTGCGACCCGGCACATCCGTGGCGCGTGGTGGCCGTGGATCAGCTGGACATGGGGTTCTCGGAGCGCACGGGAGCTTTCCGGCGCCTTGCCGACAGGATCAATGACCTGGGCGACCTCACCGCCGCGCTGGCGCTGGAAGGTCCTGTGGTCTCCGTAGGCCACGACTGGGGCGGGGTGATCAGCCTCGGCTGGGCACTGGCGCACCAGGACCAGCTCGCGGGCGTGGTGCTGACCAACACGGCCGTCCACCAGCCGGCCGGCTCGCCCATCCCGGCAGCACTGCGCCTGGCCCTGCATCCGGCCGTGCACCAATGGGGAACCACCACCACCGACGCTTTCCTGCGGGTGACGCATTCGCTTGCCGGCCCGCCGCTGCCCACGGCGGTGCGGAACGCCTTCATGGCCCCCTACCGTGGCGCATCCCGCCGCGCCGGGGTGGGAAACTTCGTCGCGGACATCCCCGTTGATGCCACCCATCCGAGCTTCGCCGCGCTCAACAATGTCGCTGAGGGCGTTCGCCGGCTGGAGGTCCCGGCGCTGATGCTGTGGGGTCCCCGGGACCCAATCTTCTCCGACCGGTATCTGAAGGACCTCCTTGGCCGGCTCCCCCATGCGGACGTCCACCGCTACGAAGGCGCCGGACACCTGGTGGCAGAGGACCGGGACATCACCCCTGCGGTTTTCGACTGGCTTGCCGCGCGCTTTGGCACGGACAGGAACAGTGTTGCCAAAGCTCCCGTTGCGCCTGAGCGCCCCGGTTTCGTTCCCCTCTGGGCGCCCCTGGCGGAACTCGCGGCAGGGCCCTCCCCGGGCGGACGGGCCGTCGTCGAAATGGCAGCGGACGGCAGCGTGGCCCGTTCACTCACCTGGAAGCAGTTGGAACACAGCGTTGGGAATCTCGCCGCAGGCCTGCGGGAGGCGGGCGTTGGCCCGGGCAGCCGGGTGAGCTTGATGGTTCCGCCCGGGGTGGACCTCACGGTGGCCCTTTACGCGTGCCTGCGGCTGGGAGCCGTGGTGGTGGTTGCCGATGCCGGGCTGGGCGTCAAGGGATTGAGCCGGGCGGTGAAGGGCGCCACCCCGGACGTGTTGATCGGGATCGACAGGGCACTGGCGGCGGCCCGTGCCCTGGGGTGGGCCGCCAGGCGCATCAGCGTGCAGGACCTCCCGCCGGGGCGCCGCAAGCTCCTTGGGGTGGAAACCTCCCTCGCCGCACTGGCCAGGGCGGGAGCCGCCCGCCCCACTGAGGCTGCCGGGGAAGCGCGGGCCACCATCCCTGCCCCCGACTCCCCCGCCGCCGTGCTTTTTACCTCCGGCTCCACCGGCCCGGCCAAGGGCGTGCTGTACACCCACCGGCAGCTTGCCGCCATGCGCGACACCGTGGCCGGGACGTTCGGAATCCGGCCCGGCCAGGGGCTGGTGGCGGGGTTCGCTCCGTTCGCCTTGCTGGGGCCGGCCCTGGGAGCGGTGTCGGTGACGCCGGCCATGGACGTCACCGCGCCGCGAACCCTGACGGCATGCGCCCTCGCCGACGCCGTGGCGGCCATCGGCGCCACGGTGGTCTTCGCATCGCCGGCTGCCCTGCGGAACGTTGTTGCCACCCGCGGCGGCCTCACTGAGGAAGCCAGGGCAGCGCTCGGAAGGGTTGGCCTGCTCCTTTCCGCCGGAGCCCCCGTTCCGGAACCGCTCCTGGCGGAGGTCCAGGAACTCCTTCCGGCAGCGTCGCTGCACACCCCCTACGGAATGACCGAGGCACTGCCGGTCACGGACATCAGCTTCGAAGAAATCCAGGCGGCTGCGGCAGACGCTGCTGCCGGAACGACGCCGGGCGCCGGCAACGGCGTCTGTGTAGGCCCGCCCGTCCACGGCGCCCGCATAGCGGTCATTCCCCTGGCGCCTGACGGCACCGCGCCCGGAAACACGCCGGTCACCACCGCCGGGACAACGGGCGAGATCCTGGTCAGTGCCGCGCATGTCAAGGAAGCCTACGACCGGCTCTGGCTGACCCAGCAGGTAAGCGCCGGCCTGCCGGGCTGGCACCGGACGGGCGACGTGGGCCACCTGGACGCCAAGGAACGGCTGTGGGTGGAAGGCCGGCTGGCCCATGTCGTGACAGCCCCCGGCGGGGCGGTGACCCCGGTGGGCGCCGAACAGGCGCTGGAGCGCCTGGATGGGGTGGGGATGGCCGCCGTCGTGGGCGTCGGTCCGGCCGGGACCCAGGCCGTGGCGGCCGTCCTTGAGACGGTCCCGCCGGCCCGCAAGGCAGGCCTTGCCGGAACGGCACTTGCCGGACAGGTGCGGGAAGCAGCACGGAGTGCAGGCGTATCCGTGGCGGCGGTCCTGGTTGTCCCCGCGCAGCCTACCGATATCCGCCACAACGCCAAGATCGACAGGACCCGCGTGGCCCGCTGGGCTTCATCCGTGCTGGCCGGCGGCCGTCCGGGAACGCCATGAGGGTCCTCGTCACCGGAGCAAGCGGACTGCTGGGCAGCGCGGTTGCGGGACTCCTGGTGCACAGGGGCCATGCCGTAACCACCTTCCAGCGGCGTCCGTCAGGGGTCGACGGCGCCACGGACCAGTGCGGGTCACTCACCGACGATGCGGCGGTGCGGGTGGCCGTCAGGGGTGCTGAAGCGGTGGTCCACCTGGCAGCCAAAGTCTCCTTCACCGGCCGGGCAGACGAGTTTGACGAGGTGAACGTCGAGGGAACGCGGCGGCTGCTCCTGGCTGCGCGTGAGGCCGGGGTCGGCGACTTCGTTTTTGTGTCCTCCCCGTCTGTGGCCAATTCGGGCGCGGCCATCGCAGGACTGGATGCCGGGCCGGCTGACCCGGTGCGTGCCCACGGTGACTACTCCCGCACCAAGGCGCAGGCGGAGCTGTTGGCGCTGGCGGCGGATTCAGCCGGGTTCCGCGTCGCTGCGGTGCGGCCCCACGTGGTGTGGGGCCCGGGGGACACCCAGCTGGTGGAACGTGTCCTGGCCCGGGCGGCCCGCAACCGGCTGCCCCTGCTGGACGGCGGCGCGGCGCTGATCGACACGACGTACGTGGACAACGCAGCCGCAGCGATTGTTGCGGCATTGGAGCGGATAAGGCACATCCATGGCAGGGCATTGGTGGTCAGCAACGGTGAGCCCCGCCCCGTAGGCGAACTGATTGCCGGCATCTGCGCTGCCGGCGGCGTACCTGCCCCGTCCTGGTCCGTGCCCGGAGGGCTGGCGCGCGTGGCGGGTTCGGTGGTGGAAAGGGCGTGGCTGAGGCTGGGAAAGCGGGACGAGCCGCCCATGACCAAGTTCCTTGCCGAACAGCTGTCCACAGCCCACTGGTTCGACCAGCGCGCCACCAGGGCACTCCTGGACTGGACGCCTGCCGTATCACTCGATGAAGGGCTGGAGCGGCTGGCGGAGTACTACGGCCGGCGCTGACCCTGCGCGGTTTCCTGCGTTCCTGCGTTCCTGCGGCGTGGGCAGGACGGATCCTGCTACCAGCGGCCGTTGCGGGGCCGCGGCTGGCACACCGGACAGGTGTGCGATGACCGGTTCATGAACTGTTCCCTGCGGATGATCGAGTGGATGCCGGCTGCGGCGCAGCGCTTGCAGGGTTCGCCTGTGCGCCCGTATGCGTTGAGTGACCTGTCGAAGTAGCCCGAGGCCCCATTGACGTTGACGTAGAGGGAATCGAAGCTGGTGCCGCCCGCTTCCAGCGCGTCGAGCATGACCTCGCGCGCACTGTCGAGAACGCGCCGGGCCTCGATCCGGCGGAGCGTGTCAGTGGGCCGGGCGTAGTGCAGCCGGGCGCGCCACAGGGCTTCGTCGGCGTAGATGTTGCCGATCCCGGACACCAGGCCCTGGTCCAGCAGCGCACGTTTGAGCCCGGTCCTGCGCTTTCGCAGGCGCTGGTAAAACAGGTCGAAAGAGAACGCCGGGTCCAGGGGGTCGCGGGCAATATGCGCCGCTTCCTCCGCAATCAGCGGCAGGGGTGATTCCGCGAGGCCGCCGGGGCCGCCGTCGTCCGTGGGGACCAGGCCGGTGACAAAAAGGCCACCGAAGATCCGCTGGTCCACGAACCGCAACTGTCCGGGCATGCCTTCGCGATGGCTGAGCCGGAACCGGACCTTGAGGTGCTTCTCGTCGGGGACGGACGAGTCCTGCATCAGCAGCTGCCCGCTCATGCCCAGGTGCGCCATCAGCGCCACCTTGGGCGCGGGAACAGCACCGGGCTCCCCGGCCACGGCCGCGGTGCTGTCCGCCAGGGGCATCCAGAGGAATTTGCCGCGCCGAACGACGTCGGACACCAGCGCACCCTCAAGGTTTCCGATGAAGTCATCAGCTCCCAGCGCATGCCGGCGGATGGAGCGTGGATCCAGCACCTCAACGGCATCGGTGGTCCTGCCGCGGACCCAGTTCACCAGGCCACGGCGGACAACCTCCACCTCCGGCAGTTCAGGCACGGATGGCTACTTGGCGGCCACGGAACCAGTGGAGGTTCCGGCCGCCGCCTGGGACCCGTTGCCTGACAGCACCCGCCATGCGTCGGCTGCCGCTTCCTGTTCGGCTTCCTTCTTGGAGTGCCCGGAACCCTTGCCGTAGGCCGTGCCACCGATGTTGAGGACGGCGGTGAAGGTGCGGGCATGGTCCGGGCCGGAGCCTTCCACCGCGTAATGGATGGTGCCCAGCTGCCGGCTGGCAGCGAGTTCCTGGATGCTGGTCTTCCAGTCCGTTCCGGCACCCAGCACGGCCGCGTCCTTCAGCAAGGGACCGATGAGGCGCATGACCAGCTGGCGGGCAGTCTCAATGTCATTGGAGACGTAGGTTGCCCCGATCAGGGCTTCCATGGTGTCCGCAAGGATGGAGGCCTTGTTCTTGCCGTGGGTGAGCTTTTCGCCCTGGCCCAGGTAGATGTACTCGCCAATGCCCAGGCTGCGCCCGATGCCCGCGAGGGCACGCGTGCTGACGACGGCGGACCGGCGCTTGGCGAGCTCGCCTTCGGGCAGGTCCGGATTGTCGCGGTAGAGGGCGTCGGTGACGGAAAACCCCAGGATGGAGTCGCCGAGGAACTCGAGACGCTCGTTGGTGGGTATGCCGCCGTTCTCGTACGCGTACGAGCGGTGGGTAAGCGCAAGACGAAGCGTCCCGGCGTCAATAGAGACACCGAGACGCTTCAGAAGCTCTTCAGTTGAAGACATCATTCAGCCTGTTGGGGCCGATTAGACGTCAGCGACCTTGCGGCCCTTGTACTCAAGGAACAGCGCGGTGCCGGCAGAGTCGGTAACGACCTTTGCCTGGTGCGGCAGGCTGTAGGTGACCTGGCCGTTTTCAACGGTCTTCACCAGGTGGGGGGCGGTCGCCTTCCACTGCGAGCGGCGGGCGCGGGTATTCGAGCGAGACATTTTCCGCTTGGGAACAGCCACGGCTAACTCATTTCTCTCTAGACAAACACGTACAAATCAATTTTGCCGGTCAGGCTTAGCCATATCAGCTAGGGCAGCCCAGCGAGGATCCAGGACCTCGTGGTGGTGCCCCGGCTCGTCTTCCAGGCGAACTCCGCATTCGGAGCAAAGGCCCTGGCAGTCTTCCCGGCACACCGGCTGGAACGGCAGGTTGGTGACAACCGCGTCCCGCAACACCGGTTCAAGATCGATTACATCGTGCTCGACTCGACGTTGCTCTTCATCTTCTTCTCCGTCCGAGAGCTCAGCGCCCTCGTAGAAGAAAAGTTCTTGCACATTGACCTCAAGGTCATACGCAAGGGGATCCAGGCATCGGCCGCATTCACCGGTTACTTCGGCGACAACGGTTCCTGATACCAGAATTCCTTCGTGTACGGCCTCAAGCCTCAGGTCGAGCTCGACATCCGAGCCCTCCTGAACACCAATGAGCGCCACACCAAGATCACCCGGTGCGGGTACATGTTCCTTCAGCGTCCGCATGCTTCCCGGGCTGCGCCCGAGGTCCTTGACGTCGAACGCCAGGGGCGAACCAGCATCTCTGTTAATGAGAACTCCTGTTGAACATATGACCGACGTACCATCTTAGCCTGAAGAGCCATGGCGACTCAAACCGGCAGGACGAAGCGCCGAAGTACCGATCCAGCCTACCGTCCTGACCGCTGATCCGGCGAAGGCTCGCCGGAAACCATGCGCCGGTGCACCGACCGCGGAACGTAATCGGAAACGCTGCCGCCCAGGCTTGCCACCTCTTTTATGAGGGTGGAGGAGAGGTGGACGTAGCTCGCCTCAGCCGGAAGGAACACCGTCTCCACGCCGCTCAGCTGGCGGTTCATGGTGGCCATGGGCAGTTCGTAGTCGAAGTCCGACGAGGACCGGAGTCCCTTGACAATGGCGGACACGCCGCGATGGCGGCAGTACTCCGCCAGCAGGCCTGCGCCCACCGGCTCCACCACGATGCCCTTGAGCGAAGCCAAAGTTTCGCGCGCCATCTCCAGCCGCTCGTCCAGGCTGAACATGTACTTCTTTGCGTAGTTGGTGGAGATGGCCACAATGACCTCGTCGAACAGGCCGGCCGCCCGTGCAATGACTTCGAGATGGCCGTTGTGGATGGGGTCGAAGGATCCAGGGCACACAGCGCGTCTCATGGTCCGAACCTACCCCATGGGAAGCCCGGGATACCATGACTGGATGCATCCACCACGGGAACTTTCCACCCCCCTGGCACCTGCTCCGTGGCAGCGGGCCGCGCTCGGAGCCAACCTCCTGGCGCCTGGTGGCGGCCTGGGCGTCACCATCTTCGAGGAGATGACCACCCTGGCCGTCCAGACCGGCGCCGTCAACCTGGGGCAGGGTTTCCCTGATGAGGACGGGCCGGCCGAAATCCGGGAGGCGGCCCGGGCAGCCATCGCAGCAGGCGCCAACCAGTACGCGCCGGGCAAGGGACTGCCTGAACTCCGGGAGGCCGTTGCGGCGCACCAGGAACGCTTCTATGGGCTGGCCCCGGATCCCGCGACCGAGGTCATCATCACCACTGGTGCCACCGAAGGAATCGCCGCGGCCCTCCTCGCTTTCGCCGGTCCAGGCGACGAGGTGCTGACGTTTGAGCCGTTCTACGACTCCTACGGCGCCATCATCGGACTCTCGGGCGCCACCCACGCCACCGTACCGCTGGCCGCCCCGGACTTCATGCCCGACCTGGCGGCGCTGGAGGTGGCCTTTAACGAGCGGACACGGGTGGTCCTGCTGAACAACCCGCACAATCCCACGGGTGCCGTCTTTCCACCAGCGGTCCTGCAGCGGGTGGTGGAGCTTGCGGAGAAGCACGATGCCATCGTCATCACCGACGAGGTGTATGAACACCTCACTTTCGGCGTCACGCATACCCCGGTGGCCACCCTGCCCGGTGCTCCAAACCGGACCATCACCATTTCATCGGCCGGAAAGACGTTTTCGCTGACCGGCTGGAAGATCGGCTGGCTGAGCGGCCCGGAGGACCTGGTCTCAGCAGTGCGCACGGTAAAACAATTTCTCACCTACAGTTCCGGGACGCCTTTCCAGGCAGCGATCGCCGCAGGCCTGGCCCTGCCCGATGCGTTCTACCAGGGCATCGCCTCGGCATTGGCGCAGAAACGGGACATCCTCAGTGCCGGGCTCCGCGCCGCCGGCTTTGATGTCTTCACGCCCAGGGGAACGTACTTCGTCAACGTGGACACTGCGCCGCTTGGCATCACTGACGCCCTGGACCTCGCCCGGCGCCTGCCCTCACTGGTTGGCGTAGCCGCCATCCCCGTTCCGGTCTTCTGCCACCCGGAAGGAGCCGAACGGACACGGAGCCTGCTTCGCTTTGCCTTCTGCAAGCGGGTGGAAGTCCTGGAGGAGGCCGCCTCGCGGCTGGCAACCCTGCGCGACCGGCTGTGATGGGCGGGGGCAGCGGCCGGACAGCCAACAGGTTCCTGCGGATGACGGGCCAGCACGCCACGATCGAACCTGATACGTTCACCGACGGCGGTTTTGTGCTGAGCATCGGCGGAGCGGAACAGTCGCACGTGAACCTGGACCGGCCGGAGGAGATCTTTTACGAATACCTCCGCAGGATCGGCCATGTGGTGGACCTGGCAGCCCCGCAGGGACAACCCATCAGGGCGCTTCACCTGGGAGCAGGTGCCCTCACCCTGGCCCGGTACGTCCAGGCAACCCGCCCGGGCTCCGTGCAGTACGCAGTGGAACTGGAACGCGAACTGCTCGACTTTGTCCTCCGGCACCTTCCCATGCCTGAAGGAACGGACCTCACCACCATCATCGGCGACGCACGCGGCGCGCTCGGCGCACTTCCTCCCGGCCTGACGTTCGACGTCGTCATCCTGGACATTTTTTCCGGCCCCGAAGCGCCGGCCCACATCGCCACCAGTGGTTTCTACCGGGAAGCCCGGGAACGCCTGGGCCGGGACGGGCTGCTGCTGGTCAACGTGGGCGACGAGGCGGCACTCACCCTGGTCCGGAGCCAGGTGGCGGCGATGCGGGAAGCAATGGGCGACGTGGCAGCGTTCGGCGAGGCTGGGATGTTCGACGGACGGTATCCGGGCAACATCATCCTCGTGGGGACCCAGGGACCGTGGCCGGAACCATGGACAGCGGAACTTGCCGCCCGCGGGCCCCACCCGGCCCGCGTCCTGGCGGGAGTGGACCTGGACCCATTCTCGGGCTAAGTGCCCTGGACGCCGGATTCTTCAGCGTCAACCGCAGCGGTGTCAGCAAGGTCATCGGGGGCGATGGCATCGGGTACGAATGGTTCGGCGAACCACAAGCGTGTTTCCCCGTACTTCTTTTCCGCAAACCTCGTCAGGCCGTCCGGCCATCCAGGTTCCGGGGAGCGGGAGGACCGTTCCACCACCACAACAGCGCCCGGAGCCAGGTGGTCAGCCACTTTCTCCAGCACCGCGGACAATCCCGCTTCCTCCAGCGGGTAGGGCGGATCCAGGAACACCAGGTCCCAGGCTGCGTTTTCCCCGGCGCGGTCCAGGAACGGCTCAACCCTGGAGCGGTGGACAGTCACGGCTTTGCGCCCCAACACCCCGTTGATGAGGTCCGCGTTGCGCTGGCATACGCCGCTGGCCTTGGCATCGGACTCCACCAGGTCCACTGCCTGGGCTCCCCTGCTTCCGCTTTCCACACCCAGGGCGCCGGATCCTGCATAGAGGTCAAGCACCCGGGACCCCGCTATGACGTCGAAGGCATCCAGGCGGGAGAACAGGGCTTCCTTGACGCGGTCCGTGGTGGGCCTGGTCAGGGACCCCGGGACGGCCGTGAGCGGCGTGCCGCCGGCGGCGCCTGCAATGATCCGGGTCACGGCGCGCACCGCGACGCGTCCGGGCCCAGTGCCCTCTCGTTGCTAACCGCGTTCAAGGAACGCCTCCTTCTCGGGGTTGAGGTACTTTTCGATGGCATCGGCCAGTTCAGGGTGGCCGGACAACAGCGGATCGGCGCCGACAATCGCCTGGGCGTCTTCCCTTGCCCTGGCGATCACGTCCTCATGGTCAAGGACCCTGAGAAGCTTCAGTGTTGAACGTCCGCCCGACTGGGAAGCGCCCAGGATGTCGCCCTCACGCCGGAGCTTAAGGTCCTCCTGGGAAAGGACGAACCCGTCCGTGGTGGCCGCCACGGCTTCCAGCCGCCGGCGGCTCGGATGGCCCGGTTCCAGGGCGGTCACGAGCAGGCAGGTCCCGGGCAGGCCGCCGCGGCCCACCCGGCCGCGGAGCTGATGCAGCTGGGACATGCCAAACCGGTCGGCGTCCAGGATGACCATCAGGGTGGCGTTGTGTACGTCCACCCCCACCTCGATCACGGTGGTGGAGACCAGCAGCTTGATGCGGTTGGCCGTGAACCCGGCCATGGTTTCCGTCTTCAGGTCCGGGTCCTGGCGCCCGTGGAGGGGGGCCAGCGGAACTCCGGCCAGCGACGGCTCGGCCTGGAGATGTTCGACGACGGCTGTCACCGAGGCCAGTTCCCGCTGGCTTTCCTCGCCGTCAAGGCCCGGCGGCCCGGCTTCGCCCGGACTGAAGTCGCCGTCGTCGTCCCCGCCGATCTTGGGGCAGACCACATACACCTGGTGGCCCGCATTGATCTCTTCCCGGGCCCGCGCCCAGATCCGCGCGGCCCATGCCGGGTTTTCCGCCAGGCCGACCAAATGCGTGGTGATGGGCGCCCGGCCCTTGGGCAGTTCCTCCAGGGTGGAGGTTTCGAGGTCGCCGAACACGGTCATGGCAACGGTGCGCGGAATCGGGGTGGCGGTCATGACCAGCAGGTGCGGCGGCTTCCTGGCCTTGGCGCGCAGTGCGTCGCGCTGTTCGACGCCGAAGCGGTGCTGTTCGTCAACCACAATCAGGCCCAGGTCGTAAAAGGACACATTGTCGCTGAGCAGCGCATGGGTGCCGATGATGATCCCTGCCGTACCGGACGCGGCGTCCAGCATGGCCTGTTTCCGTGCCGCCGTGGGCATGGAACCCGTCAGCAGCGTGACCTGGACGGAAGGCCCGCTGCCCGCGGCGAGGCCGCCCAGCAGACCGTCGCCGGACAGTGGGCCGAGGGTGCGCCGGATGGAGTCGTAGTGCTGGGCGGCGAGGACTTCGGTGGGCGCCAGGAGCGCGGCCTGACCCCCGGCGTCGACCACCTGCAGCATGGCACGCAGGGCCACGACTGTCTTGCCCGACCCCACTTCGCCCTGCAGCAGCCGGTTCATGGGGGTGTCCTGCGCCAGTTCGCCTGCGAGGGTGCTGCCGACGGCTGCCTGACCCCCCGTGAGGGTGAAGGGCAGGTTCCGGTCGAACGCGGCAAGGATACCGTCGCTGAGCGGCCGCCGTGCCGTGGCCTCCTCTGCGGCCAGCTGGGCCCGCCGCCGCGCCAAGGCGGACTGCAGCACCAGTGCTTCCTGGAAGCGGAAACGCTCGCGGGCGCGCTTCCAGTCGGCAGCCGTCTCCGGCGCATGGATCAGCCGGTACGCATCCGCAACCGGCAGGAAGCCCTCGCGCATGGCAACCGGCTCCGGGACAGGATCGGCGATCGAACCGAGGTCGGTGGTTTCCAGCAGGGTGGCGATGACCTTCTGGATCTTCCAGCTGGGGAGCTTGGCCGTGGCCGGGTATACGGGGATGGGCATGGCCGCGAGCTTTCCGGCGTCGGCGTCCCCCTGCACGAAGGGGTCGTCGTCCAGGATGAGGAAGTCCGGGTTGGTGAGGCCCAGCTGCCCTTTGAAGCTGGTGACCTTTCCCGAGAACAGGGCACGCCGCCCCTGCAGGAGCTCGGTTTTGGCCTTGTAGCCGTTGAAGAAGCTGATCTTGAGGGTGCCGGGCACCTTGCCGCGGAAGTCGCGGCCACCCACCAGGTGCAGCCCCTGCTGCCCGTCGTCGTCGGAGACGATCACATCGGTGATGGTCCCGCGGCGGGCCTGCATGTGCCGGGTACTGCTGGATAGCACCCGGGCGATCAGGGTGACCTCCTCGTCGAGCGGAAGCTCGCTGATGGGGGTCAGCTCCCCACGGGTGAGGTACCGGCGGGGAAAATAGGTCAGGAGGCCTTCGACCGTGGTGATGGCAAGGTGTTTCTCGATGACTGCAGCGGAGCGTTTCCCGATCCTCCGCTCCAGGGCCAGGTCCAGCTCAGCGTTCATGCCCGCCGGTGTTCACTGCATTGACATCCGGGTCCCGGGGAAGGGCAAGTTCGCTGATGCTGATCTGGGACGGTTCACCGAGGGACCGGATGATGGCCACGGCGGGGTCTGGCTCCGGGACGTGCACGTGTACCCGCCACCGGTAGTTGCCTTCGGTGTCCGGGCCGCTGCCCACCTGGCTCATGATCACGGACTCGCCGATTTCATCCAGCCGCTGGCGGAGGGTGGCGGCGTTCAAAGGCGAAAGGCTGATGGTGCACATGACCTCCACGCCGTCGTCGTCCGGCATGGAAGCGTGGATGTGGGGATCGGAGACGTCGTACCCGTGCAGGCCGTCAAGGAGCTCGTCCTGCAGTTCCTCGCCCAGGATTGCGGAGCGCAGGCAGTCGAGGATGAGGAGCATTCCCACACCTCCTGCATCCACGACGTGCGCGGACTGCAGTGCGTCGAGCTGCTCTTCGGTGTGGACCACGGCCGCCAGGGCTCCCTCCACGGCCGCGTCCAGGGCGAGGCCCAGGGCATGGTTGCTGTCATCGCCGTCCTGTCCGGCGTCCACTGCGGCGGCCGCGCGGGCGGCAGCCTCCATCACGGAAAGCATGGTTCCCGGAACAGGATCGCTCAAGGCGGACCAGGCGCGGATCTGGGCCCGGTTCAGGGCGGCGGACAGAAGGGTGGACGTCATCCGGGTGTGTCCGGCCAGCGGCTCGGCAGCTGCACAAAGGAACACCGAAAAAAGGGTGCCCGAGTTGCCCCGCGCCTCCTCCATGGCCGCCTGGCCTGCTATGGCTAGGACTTCCCCGACGTCCACCGGTGCCGGCTGGTCGTCTGCGAGGACCAGGGAACGGGCGGCGGCGCGGACGGTGAGGTAGAGGTTGGTGCCGGTATCACCGTCTGCCACCGGAAAGATGTTGATGGCGTTGAGCCGGTCGCTGTGGTTTCCCAGGGCAGTTTCAGCCTTGCCCAGCCACCTCTTCATCGCCAGCGCGTTGGCGGCAACCTTAGTGTGCAAAGTGATCCCATCCCCCGGTGTCCCCGGGCCGGCCCGCTGTCAGGACACCCGGGCCTTCATCGGTACCGAGTGCATGTATCGAGCCTATCGCAGTGAATCCGGGTGGCAGCTGAACGCCGGCAGGGAATGTGGCCAGCAGGCCGTGGTCCTCACCGCCGCCCAGCACCCAGGCTTCGGCATCGGCCCCCAGCAGTTTGGCTGCCGGCGCCAGGAGGCCCGCCAAGCGGGCCAGGGCCGCGGGATCGAGGGCGACGGCGGCATTGCTGGCGGTTGCCAGCCGCCCTCCGTCACGCAGCAGTCCGTCCGAAATGTCCAGCATTGCGGTGGCACCTGCGGCCCGGGCCGCGGGCCCGGCGTCGAGGGGCGGGCGGGGGCGGCTCTGCAGGTCCACGAAGACACGCTCCGCCGGCGCAAGCGTGTCCACGGCCACGCCCGACTCAAGCAGGGCCAAGCCGGCTGCGGCATGTCCCACCGTTCCTGCAAGCGCCAGGATATCCCCCGGCTGCGCGCCGGACCTGAGGACCGGCCGGCCGCCGTCGAGCGTTCCCAGGACTGCTACCGTCACCGAAATTTCACGCCCACGGCCCAGGTCGCCGCCCGCTACCGAACAGTGCGTCGCACCGAGCTCCCGGATGCCCGCCGTCAGCCCGTCCGCCAGGTCCTCCACCCAGCTGACGGGCGTGTCAACGGGAAGGGTGAGGCTGACCACCATGGACGTGGCGCGTGCCCCCATCGCGTTGATGTCGCTGAGATTCTGTGCCGCGGCCTTCCACCCGACGTCGAACCCGGTGGTGCGGTAGCCGTTGGGCCAGAGGAGCCGGAAATCCTGGTCCTGGACCTGGGTGTCGATGCTGATGACGGTCTGTCCGTCCGGCGCTGCGACGATTGCCGCGTCATCCCCGGGCCCCAGCACTGTGTTGATGGTGTGGGAGTCCTCCATGCGAAGGCGCGGAAAGATCCGGGCCAGCAGGTCGGCTTCGGAAAGTCCGGCGACGGTGGGCTGGCGGTCAACGCGGTTGCGGAGGTCTTCAGGCACGCCACTACGCTACCGCGCCCGGCCGACATCGTGTCCGGACGGGCCGTGCGGCGGCGATAGGCTGGAGTCATGCACCATCCCCAGTTGCCCCTGTCCGCCCGCGCCGCCGCCAGGATGGCGATGGTCGGGGCAATCGCCGTCCTGTCGTTGACAGCCTGCTCCCCCGCCGTTGACGTTACCGCTGCAAAGGACGCTGCCAATCCCGCATGCGCACCCATGATGGTGGCGCTCCCGGATGCCATCGGCGATTCGAAGCTGCGCAAGACCAACAGCCAGGCAACCGCGGCCTGGGGTGATCCTTCGCTGGTGATCCTTCGCTGTGGAGTCAACGTGCCGGGGCCGACGACGGACCGCTGCGTCACCGTCAACGGAGTCGACTGGGTCATCAAGGAAGGGGACCCCGTGTGGACCCTGACCACCTACGGCCGGGAACCTGCCACGGAAATCCTCCTGGACCCGGACAAGATCAGCTCCGCCACCGTCCTGGCTGACCTTGCCGCAGCGGCGGCAAAAGTCCCGTCGGTGCGGAACTGCGTGGGACAGGAAGACCTGCAGAACCTGCCAAAAAGCCAGTAGGTTTCTGCAGGCAGGCCCAGCCACCGGACACAGCCGGTGGCTGGAGCCGCCGCTAGCGGAGGCCGGTCCTGCGGTTCAGGGCCAGGTAGATGAGTTCGTCGATCAGGTCCGCGTAGTCCAGGCCCGAGGCAGCCCACATCTGCGGGTACATGCTCTTGGGCGTGAAGCCGGGCATCGTGTTGATCTCGTTGATGATCAGCTCGCCATCGGGCGTATAGAAGAAGTCCACGCGGCTCAGGCCTTCGGCACCCACCGCGTCGAACGCCGTGGCCGCCAGTTCGCGGACCCGGGAGATGGCCTCTGCCGGGATGTCGGCCGGGCAGCTGAGGGCCGCGGCGTCATCCTCGACGTACTTGGCATTGAAGTCGTAGAACTCGTGGGTCCCGCCGGCCACGGAAATTTCACCGGGCATCGAGGTGCGGGGCGCATCGGTCCCCCTGCCCTCCAGGACGGCGCATTCGATCTCGCGGCCCACGATTCCGGCTTCGATCACGAGTTTGAGGTCGTGGCGGCGCGCTTCTTCGATGGCGGCGTCCAGGTCCTCGAGCGCGTCCACCTTGGAGATGCCCATGGATGAACCTGCCCGGGCCGGTTTGACGAAGACAGGGAACCCCAGCCGGTCAACCTGTTTCCGGACGGATTCGGGGTCCCGGCGCCACTGCCTGTCAGTGACGGTGACGTACGGGCCAACGCGGAGCCCGGCGGCTTCAAAGACCACCTTCATGTAGTGCTTGTCCATGCCGACGGCCGATGCCAGGACCCCGGCGCCAACATAGCGGGTGTCCGAAAGCTCAAGGAGTCCCTGGATGGTTCCGTCCTCGCCGAAGGGGCCGTGCAGCAGCGGGAAGACCACGTCAACGGCGCCAAGTTCCTGCGGCACCTGGTTGGGTGAGGCAACGATCAGCTGGTGTTCGCCACCGATCTCGGCGAGGGTGACGGTTTCAGCGGAGGGTACAACCTCGGGGAGGGCGGACGCTGAGAGGGACCACTGTGCCGTTTCGGAGGGGGCCAGGACCCACTGGCCGGTCTTGGCGATCCCGATGGGGATCACCTCGTACTTGTCCTGGTTGATCGCGCCAAGCACGCCTGCTGCAGTAACGCAGCTGACGGAGTGCTCGCTGGAGCGGCCGCCGAAAAGCACGGCGACGCGCGGCTTCCTGGTGGTGCGCGTTTCTCCGGTGGCAGGTGTGTCTTGGGACATGGTCAGTAATCGCCTTCAGGTTTCAATTCCCGGGACAGCAGAACCGGCCCCAGTTGGTCAACGGACAGCTTGCCTGCCAGCACCGCGACAACGGCGGCAGTGATGGGCATTTCGACGCCTAGCTTGCCGGCAAGTTCATGGACAGCCTGCCCGGACTTGATGCCCTCGGCGGTCTGGGTCATCTTGCGGCCCACCTCTTCCAATGTCAGGCCCTCGCCCAGCAGCCGTCCTGCGGTGTGGTTCCGTGACAGCGCGGATGAACAGGTGGCCACGAGGTCGCCCAGCCCGGCGAGTCCGGCCATGGTCTTGGCCTCCCCGCCCAGCGCCAGCGCAAGCCGCGACGTCTCCGCGAGGCCCCGGGTGATCACGGAGGCTTTGGTGTTGTCACCCATCTGCTTGCCTTCACAGATGCCGACGGCCAGTGCGATCACGTTCTTGACGATCCCGCCAATTTCGACGCCGACGACGTCGGCCGTGGTGTAGGGACGGAAGTAAGGGGCAGTGCAGCTCCTGGCAAGCCAGCCCGCAGTGGCGGAATCGCTGCAGGCCACTACCGAGGCCGTGGGTTCCTCACGCGCGATTTCCATGGCGAGGTTGGGTCCGGAGACCACCGCGATGCGTTCGCGCGGCAGATCCAGTTCCTGGCTGATGACCTCGCTCATCCGCGCGTCGGTCCCAAGCTCCAGGCCCTTCATCAGGGAGACCACAACTGCTCCGGGTGCGATCATGTCCTTCCATTCCCGCAGCTGCGGGCGCAGGGACTGGGCGGGCACAGCCAACACCACGAGCTCGGCTCCTGCCAGTACCTCACGGACATCGGTGGAGGCCGTGATGTTCTCCGGCAGGACGATGTCCTTGAGGTAGTCACTGTTGCGGTGCTTGGTGTTGATCTCTTCGACCACTTCGGCGCGCCTGCCCCACAGCTTGATGGCACGCGGCGTTCCGGTGGCGATGGCGGCATCTGCGAGGATCTTCGCGAAGGTGGTCCCCCAGGACCCTGCGCCGAGGACGGCCACGGTGCGGGCCGCTCCCGGCTTGGCGTCAGCGGTCACGAAGCGTCCGTTCCTGCACTGGGCTCACGTCCGCGATCCACGAACCGGCCATGCTTGGACTGCTGCTGCTTGGCCGGGTCCCAGCGTTTCGACGGCGGCTGCTCGCCGCGCAGTCCTGCCAGCAGCGCGGTGATGGCATCCATGATCACGTCGGTAGCTTCCGTCAACGTGGCTTTGTCAAGGGGACGGCCGGCAAAGGCGCTGAGGTCCACGGGGTCTCCCACCACCACGCGCGAACGCTTGCGGGGAAAGACATGGAAGGTCTTCCCGTACCTGGGAAAGACCTCATGCGCGCCCCAGTGGGCGATGGGGACCACGGGGATACCGCCTTCGAGGGCGAGCCTCGCGGCGCCGGTGTGTCCCTTCATCGGCCACAGGTCGGGATCGCGGGTCAGCGTTCCCTCCGGGTAGATGATGATGGCGCCACCCTCAGCCACGATCTCCTGGGCAACCTGGAGCGAGCGGTTCGCGCCCGCCGTCGAACGTTCCACCGGCACCTGCTTGGTGGCGCGCAGGAGCGTGCCCAGGCCAGGAACCTTGAACAGCGCAGCCTTGGCCAGGAAGTGCGGCGCCCGCTTCTGGTTGTACAGCATGTGGCCCACCACCAGAGGGTCGATTTCGGTGCAGTGGTTGGGAGCGGCAATGAAACCGCCGGCGGGCAGTTTTTCCGTGCCCTCCCACGACTTGGCCATCATGAGGTTCAGCAGCGGCCTGGCAATGCCCGCGATGAACGCAAACGTGGCCCTGCTCTTGGCAGATTCCTTCACAGTCCCGCTCTACTTCGTGGTGGTGATGTCGAAATCGGCACCGAGGCCGGCCAGCTTCTCGGTAAAGCGCTCGTAGCCCCGGTTGATGATGTCGATGCCGGTGACCCGTGAGGTTCCCGTGGCGGCCAGTGCGGCGATCAGGTGGCTGAACCCGCCGCGCAGGTCCGGAACGTCAATATCGGTTCCCTTGAGCTGGGTGGGGCCGGAAATCACCGCGGAGTGCAGGAAGTTGCGCTGGCCGAACCGGCAGGGAACGCTCCCCAGGCACTCGCGGTGGACCTGGATGCTGGCGCCCATGCGGATCAGGGCATCCGTGAAGCCGAAGCGGTTCTCATAGACAGTCTCGTGGACGATGGACACGCCCTCGGCCTGGGTCAGGGCCACCACCAGCGGCTGCTGCCAGTCGGTCATGAAGCCCGGGTGGACGTCCGTCTCAAGGACCAGCGGGTTCAGCTTTCCGCCCTTGTGGTAGAACCGGATGCCGTCCTCGCCGATGTCCATTCCCCCGCCCACCTTCCGGTAGGTGTTCAGGAACGTCATCATGTCGCGTTGGGACGCGCCCTCGACAAAGATGTCGCCGCGGGTCACCAGCGCAGCCGATGCCCAGGAGGCGGATTCGTTGCGGTCCGAGAGCGCCCTGTGGTTGTAGCCGCCCAGGTCCCGGACGCCCTCAATGCGGATGGTGCGGTCAGTCTGGACGCTGATGATGGCGCCCATCTTCTGCAGCACGGCAATCAGGTCAACGACCTCAGGCTCGGTGGCGGCACCGGAAAGTTCGGTAATCCCTTCCGCGCGGGTGGCGCTCAGCAGGACCTGCTCCGTGGCACCGACGGACGGGTAGGGCAGCGAGATCTTGGCTCCGTGCAGGCCCTTGGGAGCGGAAATGTGGATGCCGCCGGGGCGTTTCTCGACGACGGCGCCGAACTGGCGCAGCACGTCCAGGTGGTAGTCGATGGGCCGGTCCCCGATCTTGCACCCACCCAGGTCCGGGATGAAGGCTTCGCCGATGGCGTGGATCAGCGGCCCGCACAGCAGGATGGGAATCCGGGAGTCCCCGGCGTGGGCGTCGATAGCGGTGCTCGGCGCCGTCTTGGCTGCCTTGGGGTCCAGGGTGAGGTCGCCGTTGACGGGATCCTTCTCCACTGTCACGCCGTGCAGCTGCAGGAGCGAGGTGACCACTTCCACGTCCTTGATCTCCGGCACGTTCCGCAACACCGAGGGTTCGTTGCCCAGCAGTGCCGCCACCATTGCCTTGGGGACAAGGTTCTTTGCCCCACGGACGCTGACGCGGCCTGTAAGCGGGACACCGCCGCGGATTGTCAGAACACTACTCATATACCGGTTTCCTCACGATCACTAGCCCCCAAACACCTTGCAAAGGCTCCAACCAAGCATAGGAGGTCGCGTTACCGAACCGAAATAAGGGGGCGCCGGCGGCGGGGCGTGGCGGACGCGCTCCCGCCGCCGGACAGCGCCCGGTGGCTAGGAAACCCTGGCCGGCAGCGTTTTGGGCTTGAACGCCGGGCGGGTTTCCTCGTAAGCGGTGATGTCGGTTTCATGCTGCAGGGTGAGCCCGATATCGTCCAGGCCTTCGAGGAGGCGCCAGCGGGTGTAGTCGTCGATGTCGAAGGGGGCCACGATGTTGCCGCAGACCACGGTCTTGGACTCAAGGTCCACGGTGACCTGGGTGCCCGGAGCGTTTTCGAGTTCCTTCCAGATGAGCTCGATGTCATCCTGGGCCACCTGCGCGGCCAGCAGGCCCTGCTTGCCGGAGTTGCCGCGGAAGATGTCCGCGAAGCGCGAGGACAGGACGGCCTTGAAACCGTAATCCTTCAGCGCCCAGACGGCGTGCTCACGCGAGGAGCCGGTGCCGAAATCCGGGCCTGCCACCAGCACCGAGCCCGCGCTGTAGGGCTCCTGGTTCAGGATGAAGGACGGGTCCTTGCGCCAGGCGGAGAACAGGGCGTCCTCGAAGCCGGTGCGGGTGATGCGCTTGAGGTACACCGCGGGGATGATCTGGTCGGTGTCGACGTTGCTCTGGCGCAGCGGGACGCCGACGCCGGTGTGCTTGGTGAACTTTTCCATGGTGTTGTCCTAGGCTGCGTGGCTTGCGGATGGGGTTTCGACAGGCTCAACCACCGGTTCTGGTGCCGGTTCGAGGTCCGACGGCGAGCTGAGCGTGCCGCGCACGGCCGTGGCTGCTGCCACTACCGGCGAGACCAGGTGGGTGCGGCCGCCCTTGCCCTGCCGGCCTTCGAAGTTGCGGTTGGAGGTGGAGGCGCAGCGCTCCCCCGGTTCCAGCTGGTCCGGGTTCATGCCCAGGCACATGGAGCAGCCGGCGAACCGCCATTCGGCCCCGAAGTCCTTGAACACGCGGTCCAGGCCCTCGGCTTCGGCTTCGAGCCGGACGCGGGCCGAGCCGGGAACCACGAGCATCCGCACGTTCGGGTCCTTGGTGCGGCCGCGGATGATGTCCGCAGCGGCCCGCAGGTCCTCGATGCGCGAGTTGGTGCACGAACCCAGGAAGACGGTGTCCACCCGGATGTCCTTCATGGGTGTACCGGCCTCGAGCCCCATGTACTGCAGTGCGCGTTCGGCAGCGGCCTTGGCGTTTTCGTCGCCGAAGTCTGAGGGATTTGGCACGGCCTCGGAGAGGGACACGCCCTGCCCGGGGTTGGTGCCCCAGGTGACGAACGGCTCCAGCGTGCCGGCATCCAGGTCCACCTGGACGTCGAACGTGGCGTCGTCGTCGGTCTTCAGGGTGTTCCAGTACTCGACGGCGGCGTCCCAGTCCGCGCCTTCAGGCGCGTGGGGGCGTCCCTTCATATACGCGTACGTGGTTTCGTCGGCGGCCACCATGCCGGCACGGGCACCGGCCTCGATGGACATGTTGCAAATGGTCATCCGTGCGTCCATGGAGAGCGCGCGGATGGCAGAGCCGCGGTATTCCAGGACGTAGCCCTGGCCGCCGCCGGTTCCGATCTTGGCAATTACTGCGAGGATAATGTCCTTGGCGGTCACGCCCGGGCGCAGGGTTCCTTCGACGTTGATGGCCATGGTCTTGAACGGCTTGAGCGACAGGGTCTGGGTGGCCATGACGTGCTCCACCTCGGAGGTGCCGATGCCCATGGCCAGGGCACCGAACGCGCCGTGGGTGGAGGTGTGCGAGTCGCCGCAGACAACCGTCATGCCCGGCTGGGTGAGCCCCAGCTGCGGACCAACGACATGGACAATGCCCTGCTCGGCGTCGCCCAGGCTGTGCAGCCGGACACCGAACTCGGCGCAGTTGTTGCGCAGGGTCTGGATTTGGGTGCGGCTGGTGAGGTCGGCAATAGGCTTGTCGATGTCCAGGGTGGGGGTGTTGTGGTCCTCCGTGGCAATGGTCAGGTCCGGCCGGCGCAGCTTGCGGCCAGCCAGGCGCAGGCCTTCGAACGCCTGCGGGGACGTGACTTCGTGGACCAGGTGGAGGTCGATGTAGAGAAGGTCGGGCTGGGCGTTGGCACCTTCGCCGTCACCTTTGCGCACCACATGTGCATCCCAGACTTTCTCGGCCAATGTCTTTGCCATGGCCATCTCCCTTCACTGCTGTTTGGCTGATTAGTCCAACTGAATCAGGACGGCTCCGCGATACGCCAGCCGAAAGATTTGCATCTCAGATATTGAGACGGCAATATCATTACATGGACAATTCTAGTGGAGTCGGTGTCATTGATAAAGCAGCCCAGGTGCTCGACGCACTCGAGGCCGGCCCCACCACGCTGGCACAGCTCGTGGCGGCCACCGGCCTGGCCCGGCCCACCGTGCACCGCCTTGCATTGGCGCTTGTCCACCACCGCCTGGTCAGCCGCGACATCCAGGGCCGGTTCGTCCTCGGCAGCCGGCTGGTCGAGCTCGCCTCGGCCGCCGGCGAAGACCGCCTGATCGCCTCCGCCGGCCCCGTGCTGATGCAGTTGCGCGATGCCACGGGTGAAAGCGCCCAGATCTTCCGGCGGCAGGGCGACTGGCGCGTCTGCGTCGCCTCCGCAGAGCGCCCGATCGGCTTGCGCGACACCATCCCGGTAGGCACCCAATTGTCCATGAAGGCCGGTTCCGCCGCCCAGGTCCTGCTTGCGTGGGAAGACCACGACCGGCTCCTCGAGGGCTTGCAGTCGGCCCGCTTTACGCCCACCGTTTTGGCGGGCGTCCGACGACGGGGCTGGGGACAGAGCCTTGGCGAACGCGAGCCGGGGGTCGCCTCTGTCTCGGCGCCGGTGCGGGGCCCGTCGGGCAGGGTGATTGCAGCGGTCTCCATCTCCGGCCCCATTGAGCGCCTGACCCGCCAGCCGGGCCGCCTGCACGCGGAAGTTGTCTGCAACGCCGGACGCCTCCTTACCGAGGCCCTGCGTAAGAACAACGACTGACGCACGGACACCGGCAGAACATGAACGCGGCCGACGGCGGTCCGCCCCGGGCCATCCGGGCGCTAGGCTGGGCCCATGGGCAGCTATGCGGTATTCCTCCGCGGCATCAATGTTGGCGGAATCAATATCAAGATGGCGGCCCTGAGGGACGCGTTGAAAGACTCCGGTTTCCCGGACGCAGCCACGCTGCTGGCCAGCGGCAACGTGGTGCTCTCCAGCAGCCTGGACGCAGCCGCCGTCAAGCGGGAATGCGAAACGTGCCTCCGCTCAGCATTCGGTTACGAGGCGTGGGTGGTGGTGCTGGACGCCGGCAGGGTGGCCCAACTCGTGGCGGCCTGCCCCTATCCCGACGACGACAAGTCCACCCACTCGTACATCACCATGTCATCGGACGCCGCAGTCCTCGATGAACTGGAGGCCGCAGGAGCCGCCCTGGACGGTCACGACCAACAACGGCTGGGACCGGAAGCGCTTGCCTGGCTGGCGCCGGTGGGCGGAACCCTGGACAGCCCCTTCAGCAAAATTAGCGCCAAAGCCAAATTCAAGGCATCGACCACCACCCGCAACCTTCGGACGCTCATCAAGGTCCGTGACGCCGCCGCGGCTCTTCCGGCCAGCGGGGCAACTGGCAACTAAGCGGCTTCCGCCTCCTTCAACGCCTTGTTTGAAATCGGCGATCCGGGCAATCTGCCGTTCCACCGGCGGCCACCACCAACTCTGCGTCGCGGCTGCGGGACGCAATAGGTCGTTTCCGGAAAATGAAGTGCTCTGATGGGGCGTTTCCCGTGTGGCCGCAGGAGGTGATGGGCGTCGTGGCCGGTGCGCCATGTTGGGGAAACAAAAATGGCCCCGGGCTGTTGCCCGGGACCATTTCGATGGTGACCCCAGCGGGATTCGAACCCGCGTTACCGCCGTGAGAGGGCGGCGTACTAGGCCGCTATACGATGGGGCCGAGTACTTTCGGCAGCGTTTCCGCTGCTCAAGCTCAGTGAGTATTTCACACACTTCGCCATGGTTTCAAATCGGCGAACCGGCCTGAAACCTTCTGTTCCGGGGCTGAAATCAGCCTTCAAACCAGAGCTGGGATACCAGGACTCGAACCTAGAATGACGGTACCAGAAACCGTAGTGTTGCCAATTACACCATATCCCAATGGCACTTTCGGGCCGGCTTTCAGGGCTTTTTCCCTGCTCCGTGCGCCTCAGCACGAGAAATTACTTTACCCGAGACTTTCGGCTCGCACAAATCGAGACCCGCCCCGCACGGATGCCACCTGCGGGGCAATCCAGCCAAACCCTTGCCCGCGGCATCTCGATGTGGTTACTCTCGAGTAAGTTACCCATCGGTAACAACCTCCCTGCCCTGTTGCTCCGGGCACCCACGAGGTCACGGGAACGCCATATCAACCACGGTTCACACCACCGGGCAGCGCCGTCCGGCGGATAGTTAGGAAGTGTCAGCGTTGACAACCCGCACTGCAGCCATCGCATCAGCCAGGTCCGGACTCCGGTCCCAGTCCACGGCAATCATCGCCCTGTCCCTGCTACTGGTCCTCTTCCTTGCCTTTTACACCTACCTGACCGGTCAAATCTCCAACGGAGCTGTCCAATTGATGGACGGGGCAGAGCAGGCCGCCGCCGGAGCGGCACAGCTTAGGGACGGTTCGGGGCAGCTGGCCACGGGCGCCGGCGCCGCTGACAAGGGCTCGGTGCAGGTCAAGGACGGCGCCCGGAAGGTCAAAGACGGCAGCACCGAATTGAACGCGGGGGCGCAGGCCCTGCAGTCCGGCGCCGGAAAGATCTTCTCCGGGGTGCGGGACCAGCTGGCGCCCGGTGTGGACAAACTCCACGCCGGCACCACCAAGCTGCAGAATGACGTCCTGAACAAACTCGTCCCGGGGGTTTACCAGGTGGACGATGGCGCCCGGAAACTCCAGGCTGGTGCCGTCGCCCTGTCCGCGGCCCTGACTCCCACGCCCGCAGGAAACGCACCGGACAATCTGGCCGATGGTGCGGGGCAACTCGCAGCGGGTACGGGCCAGCTCCTGGCCGGTACCGGGCAGCTTGACGCCGGCGCCGCCAGCCTCAGCGCCGGGACGGCAGCACTGAAGAACGGCACTGGCCAGCTTGCGGCCGGTGCGGGCCAGCTGAAGGGGTACCCGGGCGCCGGCAATGATCCCACGAAGGGCGACGGGCTTGCGGCGCTCAGCCAGGGACTGGACCAGCTCGAAGCCGCCGCCAACGGACCGCAGGGCCTGGTGCCCCTGGCGGTGCTCAAGGACCAGATCGCCAAACTGGCGGACGGCGGCCGGAGGGCCTACGCCGGCGCAGCCCAGCTCGATGCCGGTGCAGCAAAAGTGGATGACGGTGCCAGGCAGTTGAACGACGGCGCCGGCCAGCTGAAGGCCGGAACAGGCAAGTTGAACTCCGGGGCCGGGCAGTTGAACGACGGCGCGGACCGGCTGAAGGCAGGCTTCGGCATCCTGGCGCAAAAGCTCAACGCCACCGATCCGCAGAACCCCGGCATGGTGCTGGGGACCACCATGCTCGCTGACGGCACCGCCAAAATCAGGGTGGGCATGGACGGCGTCCCCGGCGACCCGGAGAGCCCCGGCCTGATCTACGCCGCGAACAACCTGCAGGACGGCACCACCAAACTCAGCGCCGGCGTCAGCGGCGACGGCGATCCTGCCAATCCGGGCCTGCTGGCCGGAACCCAGGCACTCTCGGACGGCACCGCCACCCTGAGCCAGGGAACGGGGCAGCTTCAATCAGGTTCGACGCAGCTGGCCGACGGCACGGGCCAGCTCGCTGAGGGCAACGGCAAGCTTGACGACGGTTCAGGAAGACTGGCCGAAGGCGCCGGCAAGCTGGCTGACGGCAACTCGAAAATCGCCGCCGGAACACAGGAGCTGCACTCGAAAGTCGCGGCTGTTTCGCCGTCGTCGTGGCTCGACAACCCGGTAATCGCCCTGTTGCTGGTGGCCCTCCTGGTGGCCGCCGCCGTGGCAGCCTACGTCCTTCTTCGCAGGCGCGCCCTGCGGACCGGAACGGCAGGCTGAAAACAGGCACAAACCCGTTGGCAGTGGCCGCGCTCCTGCACTGACAGGACCGCGGCCGCGCCGGCCGCTACGCTACTTCAAAAGCTGATTGCTACTTCAATAGCTGATCGAGGGACGCCACCATGCCGCCGTCGAAGTCCTCCACGATTTCCCCCACTCGGTTCAGCCAAACGCCAACCAGCCCGGCGGCCGTCGAACCTTCCGCGTCCAGCAGGCGGTTGTCCCCCACATACAGCGTGTCCCCCGGGGCCGTACCGAGCAGCCGGACTCCTTCGAGGTACATTGCCGGGTTGGGCTTGGCCACACCCAGGGTGTCTGTGCCCACGAGATGGGTGATCCGTTCCAGCCCGGCGCCGTCCAGCTTGGCCCGCTGGTAGTCGTGGACGTTGTTGCTCACGGCTCCGTAAGGGATACCGGCACCGTCCAGGGCGTCCAGCAGGGGCAGCACGTCGGGAAACGGCTTGACGTATGCGGGCTGCTTCTCCATGTAGGCCGTCAGCCACCGGTGCGATTCCTCACCGTCGGCCAGTTCCACCCCGAAATGCCCAAGCGCGGCCCGTCCACGCAGGAGCCGCTGTTCGTTGAAGGTCAGCTCCCCGGCCAGGTAGCGGTCGTAAAAGTGCGTCGTCTCATGGGTGAAAATGCGGCCGAACCGCTCCCACCCGGCCTGGTCCAGGCCGGGCAGGAGGTGCTCGCTGACTTCGCGCAGGGCGGTGGTCATCGAGTATTCCAGGTCCACCAGGGTGTCGTCGATGTCGAAGAGGACGCCGCGGACCACCCCGAAGGGTGTGGTCAGGGCCCCGGCACGCGCCTGGCTTGGGGCAGTCATCAGCCGCGGAAGGCGCGGAGCCGGCGCAGGGAGGACTCCTTGCCCAGGATCACCATGGACTCGAACAGTGGCGGCGACACGCGGCGGCCGGAAACAGCCGTGCGGACCGGCCCGAACGCAAGCCGCGGCTTGATCCCCATGTCCTCCACCAAGGCCTGCTTCAGGGCGGCCTGGATGTCTTCCGCCGTCCAGTCCTCAACCGACTCCAGTGCGGCAATGGCGGCGTCCAGTACCTCGGAAAGGTTGGCGGGAAGGCCCTTGCGCGCGTCATCGGCGATATCGATGGCGTCGTCGGCTTTGAACAGGAAACCCAGCATCTCCGGTGCTTCGCCCAGCAGCGTGATGCGCTCCTGGATCAGGGGTGCGGCTTCGGTGACAATTTCTTCCTCGCGGTCCGTCAGGATCTCCCCTACCAGGCCGGCTTCGCGCAGGTAATGGGCCACCCGGTCACGGAATACCTTGGGCTCAAGCATCCGGACGTGCGTGCCGTTGATGGCCTCGGCCTTCTTCAGGTCGAAGCGGGCAGGGTTGCCCAGGACGTCATGGATGTCGAAGTGCTGCACGAGCTGCTCCACCGTGAAGATGTCCTCGTCAGCGCTGAGGGACCAGCCCAGCAGGGACAGGTAGTTCAGGAGCCCTTCGGGGATGAAGCCCCTCTCGCGGTGCAGGAAGAGGCTGGACTCGGGATCGCGCTTGGAGAGCTTCTTGTTGCCCTGGCCCATGACGTAAGGCAGGTGGCCGAATTCCGGCATGTACTCGGCGACGCCGATCGCGTAAAGCGCCCTGTACAGGGCAACCTGGCGCGGGGTGGAGCTGAGCAGGTCCTCGCCGCGCAACACATGGGTGATGCCCATCAGCGCGTCATCCACCGGGTTCACCAGGGTGTACAGCGGTGCACCGTTGGCACGGACCACGGCGAAGTCGGGCACGGATCCGGCCTTGAACGTGATCTCGCCGCGGACCAGGTCGTTGAATGTGATGTCCTCATCCGGCATGCGGAGGCGGAGGACGGCCTGGCGGCCCTCTGACCGGTACTGCGCCAGCTGCTCCTCCGTCAGGTGCCGGTCAAAGCCGTCATAGCCCAGCTTGGGGTCCCGGCCGGCGGCGCGGTGGCGTGCCTCGATCTCCTCGGGGGTGGAGAAGGACTCGTAAATGAAACCGCCGTCGTGCAGCCGCTTGATGACGTCCTGGTAGATGTCGCCGCGCTGGGACTGCCGGTACGGCTCGTGCGGGCCGCCCACTTCCACGCCCTCATCCCAGTCGATGCCCAGCCACTTCAGCGCGTCCAGCAGCTGGTGGTAGCTTTCCTCGCTGTCGCGCGCGGCGTCCGTGTCCTCGATCCGGAAGACCAGCGTGCCCTGGGTGTGGCGCGCGTAGGCCCAGTTGAACAGGGCCGTCCGGATCAGCCCCACGTGCGGGGTGCCCGTGGGTGACGGGCAGAAACGGACCCGGACGGGCGTCTCGGCGGTGACGGGCGGGATGGAGGCGGCGGGTGACGAAGAAGCGATACTCATAGTGGCTTCAACTTTACCCGCCTGCCCGGGTGCAGCCCTCCCGTCCCGCGGGACCCGGCTAGCGGCGGACGATCGGGTTGGAGAGCCGGCCGATGCCCTCGATCTCCACCTCGAAGCGGTCGCCTTCCTTGACCAGGCCAACGCCCGCGGGGGTGCCGGTCATGATCACGTCGCCCGGCAGCAAGGTGAAAGCCTGGGATACCACGGACACCAGTTCACGCACGCCGCGGATCATCTGGCTGGTGCTGCCGTCCTGGCGGACTTCCCCGTTGAGCCTGCCGGTGATCTGGAGGTCTTCGGTGTCCAGGTCGGTTTCTATCCAGGGCCCCAGGGGGGCGGAGGTGTCGAAGCCCTTGGCGCGGGTCCACTGCAGGTCCGTCTTCTGCACGTCGCGCGCGGTGAGGTCGTTGCCGCAGGTGTAGCCGAAAATGACGTCATCCACGCGCTCCTCGGGAACATCCTTGCAGATCCGGCCGATCACCACGCAGAGTTCGGCTTCGAAGGACACCTCCTCCGAGAATTCCGGCAGCACCACGGGATCGTTGGGACCTACGACGGCGGTGTTGGGCTTCAGGAACAGCAGCGGCTGGGCCGGTATCTCGTTGCCCAGTTCCTTGGCGTGCTCGACGAAGTTCCGGCCGACGCCGATCACCTTGCTGCGGGGGATGATGGGCGCCAGCAGCCGGACGTCCTCCAGCTTGTGGCGCACGGAGGTGCGCTCCACTCCATTGAAGAAGGGATCGCCGTGGATGACAGTGATTTCCTCACTGCCCGGTTCACCTTCAACAACGCCGTACAGGGGATCGGAATCGACAACAAACCTGGCAATACGCATGGCTCCTACCCTACCGTCCCGCCGGCACCGGGCTGCCCTTCGGCGCTGCCGCGCAGGTAGGACAGCTGCGCGGCCACGGACAGCTCGGCAGCACGCCTGACGGAAGCTCCGACGTCGGCATAGACGGCGTCAGCCACGTCGCCCACGGATGCGTCCCGGCCCAGCGTGCCCAGCGCGGCGCGGACCTGCGCCAGCCGGTCCTCCCGGTGGGCCCGGTAATCCCTGGCGATCGCCTCAAGGGACGGCAGCACGGGGCCGTGGGCGGGAAGGACCGTGGCGGGTCCCAGGGCTTCCAGCCGGTCCAGGGATGCGAGGTAATCGCCAAGGGTGCCGTCCGGATAGTCCAGCACGGTGGTGCCCCGGCCAAGGACGGTGTCCCCGGTGAGCACGGATCCGCATTGACCGTCCGCCGGCAGGTGGAAGCAGACGGAGTCCGAGGTATGGCCCGGGGTGGCCAGCACGGCGATGTCCACTCCTGCCGCACGGATCGCTTCCCCGTTGGCCAGGGGCTTTCCACCACCATGGCAGTGGGCCGGGTCCGCGGCACGTACCGGCGCACCCGTCAGTTCATGCAGGCGCGCGGATCCCGCCGTGTGGTCTGCATGCCGGTGCGTCACCAGGATAAGTTCGACGTCGCCCGCCCCGGCCAGCGCGGACAGGTGGGTTTCATCCGGGGGGCCAGGGTCCACCACCACCAGGGCGGAGTGCCCCGGGGCAGCAACAAGGTAGGAGTTGGTGCCGTCCAGGCTCATGGGGCCGGGATTGGGGGCCAGGATGAAACGGGTCAGCGGGGAGCTGGGCTGCAGTGCGGGGCCGGGATGGGAGGTCACTGACCCATCCTTGCATCCGGTGCCGCCCCTCCCCAGTCCGTCTCCACCACAACCTCGGAATAGAACTGCGGCCGCCCCGGGTTGGCACCCAGTGACAGCAGCACGTTCCCCACAGGAAGCCTGAATCTCCCATGAGCACCGCATTACTCGCAGACCTTCTCGCCCAAGCCGACGCAGACGGCCACGACCACTCGGCCACCGAAAAGGCCACCGGCCTGCTGCACGTCCACAATCACGCCACGGGCAGCATCGTGTGGTTCCCCACCTGGAAGAAGTTCCGCGAGACGGCCGACTGGAGCGAAGCCGTCGCCGCGATCACTGCGGAAGTGGACGCTGCATCCGCACCGGCGGACCAGGCCGGCGCCGCAATCCTGGCCGCAGACCTGGAAACCCTGCTGGACCAGGCATCCCGTTCCAGCGACGCCAAGGTGTTCGTGCAGGAAAACCTCACCCGCCATCTGACCCGCACCTGGGCTCTGGGCGACGCCGTGGCCAAGGCCGGCAACAAAGACCTGTTCACCGGCGGCGCCATGCCCTCCGTCTTCGCCGGCTACCCGTACGATGTCTACGCCCAGGATGGCGGTGTCTTCGCCAGCACGCTGTGGAACGACATCGTCGACGCCCGGCGCAACCGGGCCCTGTCGGAGGAAGCAGCCCGCAAGGCACTCAAGCCGGTGTCGCGCAAAGCCATGAAGAACGCCGCCCGGAAGGCAGCGCGGCGCTGAACCACCGCCGTCGGCCGTGACGCAGAACGGCGCCTGCCGGACCAAAGTCCGGCAGGCGCCGTCGTGCTTAAGCTTCTGGCTATGCCAGGCGCGTGAGCCAGCCGTGCGTGTCCGGTTCGGCGCCGGTCTGGATGCCAAGGAGCTTTTCGCGGATGGCCATGGTGACCTCGCCGGCCTTTGCGTCCTCGGAGCCGATGAATTCCGTGGCGTCCTTGAGGACTCCAATGGGGGTGATGACCGCTGCGGTGCCGCAGGCGAAGACCTCGGTGATATCGCCGGAGGCCACGCCGTCGCGCCACTCGTCAAGGGTGATCTTGCGCTCGGCCACCTCGCGGCCCATGTCCTTGGCCACCTGGATCACGGACATCCTGGTGACGCCTTCCAGGATGGTGCCGGTCAGCGCGGGGGTTGCGAGCGAGCCGTCCTTCATGACGAAGAACACGTTCATGCCACCCAGCTCTTCGACAGCATTGTCGTTGGCCTGGTCAAGGAACAGCACCTGCTTGCAGCCGTTGGCTTCGGCTTCCTGCTGCGCGATCAGGGACGCGGCGTAGTTGCCGCCGCACTTGGCGTCGCCGGTGCCGCCGCGGCCGGCACGGGCGTACTGCCTGGAGATCCAGATGGAGACGGGCTTGAGTTCCCCGCCGAAGTAGTTGCCGGCAGGCGAGGCAATCACCCGGAAGGAAACCTCACGGGCAGCGCGGACGCCCAGGAAAGCCTCCGTGGCGATCATGAAGGGCCGCAGGTACAGGGCCTCGCCGTCACCGGACGGAACCCATTCCTTGTCAACGGCCACCAGCTCGCGGATGGCGCCAAGGAAGTACTCCGCCGGGAGTTCCGGCAGGGCCAGGCGGCGGGCAGATTTATTCAGGCGTGCCGCGTTGGCCTCGGGCCGGAAGGTCCAGACTGAGCCATCCGCATGGCGGTAGGCCTTGAGCCCTTCGAAGATCTCCTGGCCGTAGTGGAACACGGCTGCGGAGGGGTCCAGGACAATCGGACCGTAGGGTTCGACGCGCGCGTCGTGCCAGCCGCCGTTGCCGTCCGCGTCAACGCTGTAGTCGACGATGGCGGTGTGGTCGGTGAAGTAGTTGCCGAATCCCGGGTTTGCCAGGATGGCTGCACGCTCTTCGGCGGACTTCGGGTTCTCCGAGGGCTGCCGGGTGAATTCGACGCCATGGGCGGTCTGAGTCATGGTTCCTCCACGATCGGCCGCCCCGGGTTCAGCGCTGAACTGCAAGGCGGCATTTGGTGATTCGAGACAAGCTTACGCCCGAAGCCGGCGGCCCCGGCGCGGGCTAGAGGCCGGCGGCGATGGCGTCGCCGACGGCGCTGGTGCTGCGTGCCGTGCCGTCGCGCTTTTCGACGTCGGCAACAACGGCCGCTTCGATCCGGCGGGCGGCGTCGGCGTAGCCCAGGTGGTCCAGCAGGAGGGCTGCGGACAGGATGGCCGCGGTGGGGTCTGCCTTGCCCTGCCCTGCGATGTCCGGCGCGGAGCCGTGGACCGGCTCGAACATCGAAGGTGCTGTCCGGTCCATGTTGATGTTGCCGGACGCTGCCAGGCCGATGCCGCCCGTGATGGCAGCGGCGAGGTCGGTGATGATGTCGCCGAACAGGTTGTCAGTGACGATCACGTCGAAACGGGAGGGGTCCGTGACCATGAAGATGGTGGCAGCGTCCACGTGCAGGTAGTCGTGGGTGACGCCGGGGAATTCCTGGGCGACGGCTTCGACAGTGCGCTTCCACAAGTGCCCGGCGAAGACCAGGACGTTGTGCTTGTGCACCAGGGTGACGTGCTTGCGTTCCCGGAGGCTGGCGCGCCGGAAGGCGTCGCGGACCACGCGCTCCACCCCGTGGGCCGTGTTCAGGGACACTTCCGTGGCTACCTCGTGCGGGGTTCCCGCCCGCAGCGAGCCGCCGTTGCCGACGTAGGGGCCCTCGGTTCCCTCACGCACCACGATGAAGTCGATGGTTCCGGGGTTGGCCAGCGGGCTGCCCACCGTGCCGTAGAGCCGGGAGGGCCGCAGGTTGACGTAGTGGTCCAGGCTGAAGCGGAGCTTGAGGAGCAGCTCACGCTCGATGATTCCGGAAGGGATGCGGGTGTCGCCGGGAGCGGCGCCCACGGCACCAAAGAGGATGGCATCGCGGGTCTTCAGGTCTTCCAGGACGTGGTCCGGGAGGGTCTCCCCCGTGGCGAGCCAGTGCTCGGCACCGAGCTGGTAGTGCGTCTGCTTGAGCTCGGCACCCTCCGCGGCGACAGCCTTTTCCAGGACTTTGAGGGCCTCTGCGATGACTTCGGGGCCGATGCCGTCGCCGGGAATAACTGCAAGATCGATGGAGGATGCGCTCATGTTTTCAGCGTAGCCAAGACATCCATATGCTGGTCAAGCTGTCTCAGCTTTTGGACAGGAGCGCATCCGCCACCGGTGGCAGGACGGCTTATTCCGCCGGTTCCTCGAACTTGGGGAACACCGGAGCGGGGGCAGGCAAAGTTGTGCCGGCCACGATCGGCGTGGCGATGGCGGCAAACTGCCGTGCATCGCCTTCCGGCTGGCCCAGTGCCTCCAGGAGCTTGGCCGTGGCGTTGGGCATGACCGGCTGGGCCAGGATGGCAACGATCCGCAGCACTTCAAGCGTCACATACAGGACGGTATTCATGCGTTCGACGTCGGTCTTCCGCAGCACCCAAGGGGCCTGCTCGGCGAAGTAGGCGTTGGTATGGTGCAGCACACCCCAGAGGGACTCCAGGGCGCGGCTGAACTCCTGCTTGTCGAAGGCGGCGCGGGCAGCATCCAGCAGCCCGTTGGCCTGGGCCAGGATGGCGTTGTCATCCGCAGTGAATTCGCCCGGGACAGGCACGGCCGCACCGCAGTTCTTGGCCACCATGGACAGGGAACGCTGGGCCAGGTTGCCGAAGTTGTTGGCGAGGTCCGAGTTCATCCGGCCCACGATGGCCTCATGGTTGTAGCTGCCGTCGGCCCCGAACGGCACCTCGCGCAGGAAGAAGAACCGCACCTGGTCCAGGCCGTACCGGGCCACGAAGTCGGCAGGCGCCACCACGTTGCCCAGGGACTTGGACATCTTGACCCCGTTGTTGTGCAGGAAGCCGTGGATCATCACCCGCTTGGGCAGCTCCAGTCCCGCGCTCATCAGGAAAGCCGGCCAGTAGATGGCGTGGAAGCGGGAGATGTCCTTGCCGATGATGTGGACGTCGGCGGGCCAGTACTTCCGGAACTTCTCCGACTCCGTGTCCGGATAGCCCACGCCGGTGAGGTAGTTGGTCAGCGCGTCCACCCACACGTACATGACGTGCTTGTCGTTGCCCGGGACCGGAACGCCCCAGTCGAACGTGGTCCGGCTGATGGACAGGTCCTCCAGGCCGCGCTTGACGAAGCTGATGACCTCGTTGAACCGGTACTGCGGGGCACCGAACTCCGGGTGGGATTCGTAGAGGGCCAGCAGCTTGTCCTGGTAGGCGGACAGCCGGAAGAAGTAGCTCTCCTCAGCCGTCCACGTCACCTCGGTGTCCGTCTCTTTCGAGTAGCGCACGCCGTCGTCCTTCACCACGGTCTCGTCTTCGGCGTAGAACGCCTCGTCACGCACGGAGTACCAGCCCTCGTACTTATCGAGGTAGATATCGCCGTTGGCCTCCATTTTCTTCCAGATGGCCTGCGAGGCGGCGTAGTGGTCTGCGTCCGTGGTGCGGATGAACCGGTCGTAGCTGATGCCCAGGGCGGAGTGCGCCTCCTTGTAGACCGCGACGTTCCGGTCCACGAGTTCCTTGGGGGTGATGCCTTCCTTCTCCGCCGTCTGGGCGATCTTCATGCCGTGCTCGTCCGTGCCGGTCAGGAACATCACGTCATAGCCGTCCAGCCGCTTGAAGCGGGCCATGGCGTCGGTGGCAATGTACTCATAGGCATGCCCGATGTGCGGCACGCCGTTGGGGTAGGTGATGGCCGTGGTGATGTAGAACGGCGTTTTCTCTGGAGCAGTCACGGTGCGGACGGTTACCTTCGGTGCGATGGGGTGGGCTAGATCAGTTCTGTCAGGGTATCGCTCAGGCGGACCAGCTCGTGGTCGTGCGAGGCCACCAGGACAGCGATGCCGTCCGAAGTGGTGTCCTTCAGGATGCTGATGATGCGGTTGGCGGAGGCACGGTCCAGGGAGGCGGTGGGCTCATCAACCACCAGGACCCTGGTACCCAGGATCAGTGCGCGGGCGATCGCCACACGCTGCCGTTCGCCGCCGGACAGCTGTGCGGGACGGTGCCGCATGCGCCGGCCGAGGCCCACCAGGTCCAGCAGGTCCTTGGCCATGTCGCGCCGCTGGTCCACCTCGCCGTCGGGGACGGCGGGCAGGAGGACGTTTTCGAGGGCGCTCATCCCATCAATCAGGGCACCGCCCTGGTCCACGTAGCCGATGAGGGCACGACGGCGGTCGGCGATTTCGTCGTCGCCCATGCTTTCGAGGGAATCACCTTCCCAGAGAACGCGGCCGGACGTGGGCAGCGTGAGTCCCGCGCCGACAGTCAAAATGCTGGTCTTCCCGGAGCCGCTCCGGCCGGCGACGCAGTGCATCTCGCCCGCGTGCAGGGTCAGGTCGAACCCTTCGACCACGCTGACGGCCTCGGCCCCGCCTTTACCGCCGCCGTACCGGATGGTGATGTCGCGCATTTCCAGCGGGGTGGCGTGGTCGGCCGACTTGACGATGGTGTTGGCCCGGGTCTGCAGGGGGACCTCGTTGGAGCCGCTCCTGCGGCTGCGCTGGACGTTCGTCGGGTTTGTCATTGGACCACTTTCGTTGCAATCGGTATCCAGCAAATTACAGCCACCAGCCCCGCGACGGCAGCCCAGATGGCTGCGTAGGGTGCCAGCAGCAGGCCGATGCCCAGGGCGCCCAGCACGCCCAGCGGCAGGGCCACGGCTCCCACCAGCGCGTTTTCGAAGAACCGCACCTGGCGGAGCATGTCCGGGTTCCAGCCCATGGCCTGGAGGATGCCCAGGTACTGCCGCTTGGCGTTAAGTTCGAAGCGGCCGGTTACCAGGGTGAGCACCAGTCCCACGGCCACCCCGGCAAGCGCCAGCAGCATGCTGGGCAGCGTTACGCTGGCTGCGGCCAGGCCGCTCAGGGCGCTGGCGCCGGCTGCCCGCGGGATGTCGATGAGGAGGGCGATCAGCCCACCCACGGCAGCACCGAAGACGCCGACGGCGACGGCCAGCGACAGCGTGTTGAACTTGTTGGTGCTCAGCTGGCGGTTGGCGAAGGTGAGCGGGGAGTCCACCTGGATGAGCCGTTCGTCATGCTGCGGTTCCTGGTCGATCTCGTCGCGGTGGCGCAGCTGCCGGGCGGCGAACAGGGCCGCGCCGCAGTACAGGACCAGGACCGCAACGCACACCAGGGCCGTGGCGACGCTCCAGCTCAGCAGGCTCAGCACCAGGCCAGCGGCAGCGAGAAGCACGGCACCGACGCCGAATTCCTCAAGCACCCAGCTGCGGATCCGCCGCTGGGTCCACCCCATGGCGCGAAGGGTGCCTGCCTCGCTGCGGCGCTTGCGGATATAGCTCACCGTCGAGGCGCCCGTCAGGAGGGCCGCTCCGCACAGGGTAAGGAAGAGCAGGGTGATGTTGGTTCCGGACAGCGCTCCGGTGACTGCTTCCGCGGCGTTCTGGCGCACCCAGGACTGCTGGACTGTGCCCAGCGGCGATTCCTTGCCGGCGTCGTCCTTGGAGTAGCCGGGCACGAAAATACTGGTGTCCTCACGGGCTGAACCGGCCACCACGGTGGCGTCCAGGCCCATGGCCCGGATCTCGGCGGCGAGCTTCTCCACCTCGGGCTGGGCGTCCTTCCAGCTGCCCGGCGCCTTGGCGCGGACACGGATGGCGTCGATGACCGCAGCGTTCTGCTTGTAGCCGCGGGCGGCGGCGAGCCCGTAGTAGTCGGTGATGGCGCCGGCGGACTGGCTGGCCAGTCCCGTGGCGCTGAGCGACGGCTTAAGCTCCGCGGACGGAACGTCCTTGCCGGACGCGTCCTTGACCAGGGTGAAGGGCGTGGGATCGTAGCCGCCCAGCGGGAGCTTGTTGACGTCACCCGAGGCTGCCTCGACGGCAGCGGGGTCGAAGGTGCCGTAAACCATGGGCAGCGGCTGCCCGGCCTGCTGCTGGCCGGTGGACAGGTTGTCCCGGTAGGACCGCTCGTCCACGGGATCACGCTGGGTCTGGTCGACGGGAGCACCGTTGGCGGCCTTGTCCGGCAGGCGGTTGACGGTCACCCAGTCGCCGGGCACCGCGGTCTTGTCCACGGCGCCGTTGGCGGCGGTTCCGCCATCGGTGTACTTGGGGGCACCGGCAAAGTCGGTGCTCCATTTGGCGGGCGTGTAAAGGCCCGGGTTGAAGTTGCCGTTGTTGCCCAGCAGGGACGAGTGGTCCGTCGAACCGGGCCAGGACAACACGAAGGGATCCTTGGAAACGAAAGGCAGGTAATCCTTGCCCAGCGACTTGGAGACGGTGCCGACGTCCTTGACCACCTTGCCGGCGTCGTCAATTTCCTCGATCTTGACGTTGTACTTCAGGTCCAGCGAGGTGCCGGAGCGCACGATCAGCGGAACGGCCTGCGAGCCGCTGGTCAGCTGGCCGCTGCTCTTGGCCTGCTGGTACTGGGTCATCAGGGGCGCCCAGTACTTGAGCTTGACGCCCAGGAAGTCGGGTCCTTCCTTCAGCTGGTCCATGCTGATGCCGCTGCTGAACAGTCCCTGCAGGTAGCGGCCCACGGCGCCGGCGTCGCGCGCGTCGGCGGGGGGTGCCTTCTCCAGTGGAGCCAGGAAGTCACCCGCCGAGCCCAACAGGGCCCGTTCTGCCGCGGGGTCCACGGCCACGACCGATTCGGTGACCTCAGGTGCGAGCGGCAAGGCGACGGAAAGGTTGAAGAGGTTGTGCTCGGAACCGCCGGCGGGGGCGGGGAACTTGATGCCTGTCTCCCCCGCGGGCGGGGCGATGCGGATGCTGGTGCCGCCCTGCGTCTTTTCCTCCACCAGGCGGGCTTTACCGAGGGTGCCCTCAGCGGTGGTCTTGAACAGGGTCTGGTCCGACTTCCCGTCCGAGCTGACGGCACTGGCAGTGATCCGGTACTTCTTGGCGGTGTCCGTCAGCACGGATTCGGGCGCGGGCCACTTGTCCGGGGCCGTGGCTCCGGCGGCCTGGTCCGCCGTTGAGGCGCCGGCCAGGCCGGCGTTGTAGCCGAGGTAGTCCATGGCGTCCAGCCGGGGTGTTTCCAGGTTCTGGGTGACGCGGGAGACCAGGCTGATAGGGGCGGCGACGGACGTCCCCGAAAGCTTCCGGATGGAATCCAGCTGGTCGAAGCCGATGCCGCCGGCCCCGTTGGCGATCTCCGGCTGCAGGAGCGCCCCGGAGGGCGCTTTGGCCTGGACCAGGATGTCGTAGAGCCCCCTCGAATTCTCATCAACCGTCCGGTTGAGCGCAGCCTGCGACTGGCTTTGGACGAGGACCGACAAGCACATGGCTGCGATCAAGATGGCCGCGGTCAACAGCAGCACCCTGCTTCTGATGAACCTCTGGACGGCGTTCATGGAACTCCCTGAAACCTGGATTGCGTGCGCACACCTCCATCCGCCCGGGCAGACGTGGAGCATGGCGGACGGATGTGCAAAGGGTATTGGCCGGCCTGCCGGCTACGGTCCTGAATCAGGACCAAGCCATTGTAAGCAGACCGGCCAATCATACGTGGCTCCGCCTGGAGGTGCCGCGGCGAAGAGGCGGTTTCGGCGTTTCGGCCGGTGTGTCGCGTTAGTCTTCCAGGTCCACTTCGCGGACCATCTCAGCGCCGATGCCGGCCTTGATGGCATCCAGCACCTGCTGGGGAACGGAGCTGTCGATGGTCAGCAGGGCGAGCACCTGGCCGCCTTCATTGGAGCGGGCAACCTGCATTCCGGCGATGTTGATGTTGTTCATGCCGAGGATGTGTCCGATGGTTCCGATGACGCCGGGACGGTCCGTGTAGGCAACCACCACGAGGTGCTCGCTGATGGGAATTTCAACTTCGAAGCCGTTGATGCCCACGAGCTTTTCGATCTGCTTGGGGCCGGTCAGGGTGCCGGATACAGAGATCTGGGTGCCATCGCTGAGGGCGCCGCGCAGGGTCAGGACATTGCGGTAGGACTCGGTCTCAGGGGTCGTAATGAGGCGGACGTTGATCCCGCGCTGCTCGGCGATAACCGGGGCGTTGACGTAGGAGACCTGCTCGGTGACGACGTCGGCGAAGATGCCCTTGAGCGCTGCGAGTTCGAGTACCTTGACGTCGAGGGAGGAGATTTCGCCGGCCACTTCCACATCGAACTGGGTCAGGGATGCGTGGGTCAGTGCGGTGAAGATACGGCCCAGCTTCTCGATCAGCGGGATGCCCGGCCGGACGTCGGGGGCAATGACGCCGCCGGCAACGTTGACGGCGTCCGGCACCAGTTCGCCGGCGAGGGCCAGGCGGACCGACTTGGCAACGGAGACACCGGCCTTCTCCTGGGCTTCATCCGTGGAGGCGCCCAGGTGGGGGGTGACCACCACGTTGTCGAGCTTGAAGAACGGCAGGTCCGTGCTGGGCTCCTTGGCGAAGACGTCCACGCCGGCACCGGCGATCTCACCGTCCTGCAGGGCGGTGAAGAGGGCTTCCTCGTCCACCAGGCCGCCACGGGCCACGTTGACGACGTAAGCGGTGTTCTTCATCTTCCGGAAGGCGTCTGCGCCGAGCATGCCGACGGTCTCAGGCGTCTTGGGCATGTGGATGGTGATGAAGTCGGACTGCGCCAGGAGCTCGTCGAGGGTCACCAGCTGCACGCCAAGCTGCGCGGCGCGGGCGGAGGTGATGTAGGGATCGTAGGCCAGGATCTTGGTTTCGAAGCCCTTGAGCCGGGCTGCCACCAGTGCGCCGATGCGGCCCAGGCCGATGATGCCGATCTTCTTTTCGAACAGTTCGATGCCCGTGTACTTGGAGCGCTTCCATTCGCCGTCCTTGAGGGCGGCGCTGGCCTGCGGGATGTGGCGCGCGAGGCTCAGGATGTGGCCCACGGTGAGTTCTGCTGCGGAGACGATGTTGGACGTGGGGGCGTTGACCACCATCACGCCGGCCTGGGTGGCGGCCTTGATGTCCACGTTGTCCAGTCCGACGCCGGCGCGGGCGATGACTTTCAGGTTCTTGGCGGCGGCGATTGCTTCGGCGTCCACCTGGGTGGCGGAGCGGACCAGGATGGCGTCCACGTCACTGATGGCCGAGAGCAGCTGGGAACGGTCGGCGCCGTCGGTCTGGCGGATTTCGAAGTCCGGGCCAAGGGCCTCGACGGTGGCGGGGGAAAGTTCTTCGGCGAGCAGTACTACGGGTTTTGACACGGCTGATCCTCTGCGTTGCAGTCCTGGGGATGTAACAAGTCTAGGCCGACGGAAAGGCCGGGCTCACATTGTTAAGTGTGAACCCGGCCTCACCGTTGGGTCTGAATGATGGCGCAGGCAGCCTTAGCGGGCTGCGGAGCCTTCCACGTAGTCCACGTCCTGCTGCTGCCAGGAGAACAGGGCGCGCAGCTCGCGGCCAACAGCCTCGATGGGGTGCTGCTCTGCCTTGGCACGCAGTTCCTTGAACTCCACGCCGCCGTTGTCCTGATCCTCGATGAAGCGCTTGGCGAATGCACCGGACTGGATGTCGGCCAGGACGGCCTTCATGTTTTCCTTCACCTCAGGGGTGATGACGCGCGGGCCGGAGACGTAGTCGCCGTACTCCGCGGTGTCGGAAACGCTCCAGCGCTGCTTGGCGATGCCGCCCTCCCACATGAGGTCGACTATGAGCTTGAGCTCGTGCAGCACCTCGAAGTAGGCGATCTGCGGCTGGTAGCCGGCCTCGGTCAGGGTCTCGAAGCCGTACTGGATCAGCTGGGAGACGCCGCCGCAAAGCACTGCCTGCTCGCCGAAGAGGTCGGTTTCGGTCTCTTCGGTGAAGGTGGTCTTGATGACGCCGGCGCGGGTGCCGCCGATGGCCTTGGCGTAGGACTTGGCCAGCTCCCAGGCGTTGCCGGACGCGTCCTGCTCGACGGCGATGATGTCCGGGATGCCGCGGCCGGCCTCGAACTCGCGGCGAACGGTGTGGCCCGGGGCCTTCGGGGCCACCAGGATGACGTCAACGCCCTCCGGTGCCTGGATGTAGCCGAAGCGGATGTTGAAGCCGTGCGCGAAGGCCAGGGCCTTGCCCGGGGTCAGCTTGTCCTTGATGGAGTCGTTGTAGATCGCGCGCTGGTGCTGGTCCGGTGCCAGGATCATGATGACGTCGGCCCATTCGGCGGCGTCGGCGACGTTCTTGACCGTGAAGCCTGCATCCTGTGCCTTGGCGGCGGACTTGGAGCCGTCCTTCAGGGCGATGACGACCTCGACGCCGGAATCGCGCAGGTTGAGTGCGTGGGCGTGGCCCTGGGACCCGTAGCCAACGATGGCAACCTTGCGGCCCTGGATGATCGAGAGATCGGCGTCGTCGTCGTAGAACATTTCAGTCACTTGCGTAACTCCTCTTGAGTGTTGTGTAGGTAGTGGTCTTGCGGTGCTGCGGTTACGGGCGCGGTGCCGCCAGGGCTTGAGGCCTAGGCGGAGCGGAGCGCCCGGTCACTCATGGAGCGGGATCCCCGTCCAACGGCCAGGGTGCCGGACTGCACAATTTCGCGGATGCCGAAGGGCTCCAGCACTGAGAGCAGTGCCGTGAGCTTTTCGGGGTGGCCGGTGGCCTCAATGACGACGGAGTCGGTGGACACGTCAACCACTGAGGCACGGAACAGGTCTGCGGCCTGGGTTACCTGCAGGCGTGTTGCGGCATCCGCACGTACCTTGACCAGGATGTGGTCGCGCTGTACGGAAGATTCTGGGGTGAGCTCAACGATCTTGATGACGTTGACCAGCTTGTTGAGCTGCTTGGTGACCTGCTCGATGAGGTCGCCGTCGGCGTCGACCACCACCGTCATGCGGGACACGCCCGGCACTTCGGTGGGGCCGACGGCCAGGGAGTTGATGTTGAAGGCGCGGCGGGCGAAGAGGCTGGCCACGCGGGTCAGGACGCCGGGCTTGTCCTCAACCAGGACAGAGAGTGTGTGGCGGCTCATGCTCAGTCTTCCTCTTCCCATTCCGGGGTCATGTTGCGGGCAACCTGGATCTGGTCGTTGCTCACGCCGGCGGGCACCATCGGCCACACCATGGAGTTGGGGCTCACCACGAAGTCGATGACCACGGGGCGGTCGTTGATTTCGAGGGCCTTCTGGATGGTGGCGTCGATGTCCTCCTCGCGTTCAACACGGAAGGACGCGCAGCCGTAGGCCTCCCCCAGCTTAACGAAGTCCGGGATGCGGACGGTGTCATGGCCGGTGTTGAGGTCGGTGTTGGAGTAGCGGCCCTCGTAGAAGAGGGTCTGCCACTGCCGCACCATGCCCAGGGAGGAGTTGTTGATGACGGCAACCTTGATGGGGATGTTGTTGATGGCGCAGGTGGCCAGTTCCTGGTTGGTCATCTGGAAACAGCCGTCACCGTCGATGGCCCAGACAACACGGTCCGGCTCCCCCACCTTGGCGCCCATGGCGGCCGGGACGGCGTAGCCCATTGTGCCCGCGCCGCCGGAGTTCAGCCAGGCGTGGGGGCGCTCGTACTTGATGAACTGGGCGGCCCACATCTGGTGCTGGCCCACGCCGGCCACGTACACGCCTTCGGGTCCGGTCAGTTCACCAATCCGCTTGATGACCCGCTGCGGTGCGATGAGGCCGTCATCCGGTTCGGTCCAGCCGAGCGGGTAGGTTTCCTTGAGGTTGTTCAGGAACGCCCACCAAGTGGTCAGGTCCGGGGTGCCGGAGGCCTCGAACTGGCTGCGCACCGCCTCGGTCAGTTCCGGGATGATCTCCTTGACGGAGCCGACGATGGGTACGTCGGCAGTGCGGTTCTTGGAGATTTCGGCGGGATCGATGTCGGCATGGATCACCTTGGCGTTCGGCGCGAAGGTCTTCAGCACGCCCGTGACGCGGTCGTCGAAGCGTGCGCCCAGGGTGATCAGGAGATCGGACTGCTGCAGGGCCGTGACGGCGGAAACGGTGCCGTGCATGCCCGGCATGCCCACGTGCTGCGGGTGTGAGTCGGGGAACGCGCCCTTGGCCATCAGGGTGGTCACCACCGGCGCGCCGGTTGCTTCCGCGAGGGCGAGAAGTTCGGCCGAGGCGTGTGCCTTGACCACGCCGCCGCCCACGTACAGCACGGGCTTGGTGGAGGCGGCAATGAGCTTCGCGGCCTCCCGCACCTGCTTGTTGTGCCCGCGCGTCACCGGCCGGTAGCCGGGCAGGTCGATCTTCGGCGGCCAGGAGAAGGTCATCTGGCCCACCTGGGCATCCTTGGCTACGTCCACCAGCACGGGACCGGGGCGCCCGGTGGATGCCAGGTGGAAGGCCTCGGCCATGACGTGCGGGATGTCGTTGGGGTCGGTCACCAGGAAGGAATGCTTGGTGATGGGCATCGTGATGCCCACGATGTCGGCTTCCTGGAAGGCGTCGGTGCCGATCACGCCGCTGGATACCTGGCCGGTGATGGCCACCAGGGGCACGGAGTCCATGTGGGCATCCATGATGGCGGTAACGAGGTTGGTGGCGCCGGGGCCCGAGGTGGCGATGCAGACGCCCACCCGGCCGGTGACCATGGCGTAGCCTTGCGCGGCGTGGCCGGCTCCCTGTTCGTGACGGACCAGCACGTGGTTCATGGTGGAGGCCATCAAGGGGTCGTAGGTGGGCAGGATCGCGCCACCAGGCAAACCGAAAATATCGTCGACGCCGAGTTCTTCGAGCGAGCGGACGATTGCTTGCGAGCCGGTCATCACCGTCGGGGGTACGACGTTGTTCGGCCCAAGGACAGGAGAGACGGCGGCAAGGTCGGCGACGACGGCGGCATGGTCAGCCGTCCGGTCGGCGCGTTCCGGAGCCTTGGCGGCTCCAGCGGACTTGGTGGCCATCAGCGAGGGGCTGATGGGCGATCCTTTGCTCATCGGACTCTTCCTTGTGGATCTTCTCTGGTTTTGGAACTGGTTTGGAACGGTGGGAATAAAAAAACCCCTCGGCCTGGCGGCTGGTGAGGGGTTTGCGCGTGACGGTTCGTTACCAGGGGGCTAATGTGCCACGCGCTTGGTAAGGACGACGACGACGGTGCCGGCGGTAACGAAAGTCATGCGTTCAGTTTTCCCTCTTGGCAAGATGGGTGTCAACGAGCAACAACCCTATCTCACCATGTGGACTACACTGTCCACGGAATGACCCTACCCCAAACTTCCGGCGCGGGCGCCGTCAGCCTGGGGCTCCTCGGGTCACCCCTCATTAAGCCCTGCCGCCTCCGGCGGGGCAGTCCCGGGAGGCGCCCATGGAACTCACATCAGCCGGTGTAGGCGCCTTGGCTGGCGCTGTGGACAAGCTTGGCGTACTTCGCCAGGACGCCCTTGGTGTACCTGGCCGGCAGCGGTTCCCACCCCACCTTGCGGGCCTCGAGTTCCGCTTCGTCCACCAGCAGGTCAAAGGTGCGTGCGGCGATGTCCACCCGGATCCTGTCTCCGTCCTTCACGAAGGCAATGGGGCCGCCGTCGACCGCTTCCGGCGCGACGTGGCCGATGCAAAGGCCGGTTGTGCCGCCGGAGAACCTGCCGTCCGTGAGGAGCAGGACATCCTTACCCAGGCCGGCACCCTTGATGGCTCCGGTGATGGCCAGCATTTCGCGCATGCCCGGGCCGCCTTTGGGGCCTTCGTAGCGGATGACGACGACGTCGCCCGCCTTGATCCGGCCGTTGTCCAGCGCATCCAGGGCGCCCTGTTCACGCTCGAAGACGCGGGCGGTGCCTTCGAAGACGTCGGCGTCGAAACCGGCGCTCTTGACCACGGCCCCCTCGGGGGCCATGGAGCCGTGCAGGATGGTGATGCCGCCGGTTTTGTGGATCGGATTGTCCAGTGCGCGCAGGATCTTGCCGTCAACGTCCGGCGGATTGATCGCCTCGAGGTTTTCCGCGACTGTCCTGCCCGTGACGGTGAGGCAGTCGCCGTGGAGCAGGCCGGCGTCGAGCAGTGCCTTCATGATCACCGGCACGCCGCCGATCCGGTCGACGTCGGTCATCACGTAGCGGCCAAAGGGCTTCAGGTCCCCAAGGTGCGGGATTTTGTCACCGATACGGTTGAAGTCGTCAAGGGTGAGCTCCACCTCGGCTTCGCGTGCGATGGCGAGCAGGTGCAGGACCGCGTTGGTGGAGCCGCCGAAGGCCATGGTGACGGCAATGGCGTTCTCGAAAGCTTTCTTGGTCATGATGTCCCGTGCGGTGATGCCCAGGCGCAGGAGGTTGACCACGGCTTCGCCGGACTTCCTTGCGAACTCATCGCGACGGCGGTCTGCCGAGGGCGGGGCAGCGGAGCCGGGGAGGGACATGCCCAGGGCCTCGCCGATGCAGGCCATCGTGTTGGCGGTGTACATGCCGCCGCAGGCGCCTTCACCGGGGCAGATCGCTTTTTCGATGCGGGTCAGGTCCTCCATGCTCATCCTGCCGGCGGCGCAGGCGCCCACGGCCTCAAAGGCGTCGATCAGGGTGACTTCCTTCTCCGACCCGTCCTCGAGCTTGACCCAGCCGGGCATGATGGACCCGGCATAGAGGAAGACGCTGGCAAGGTCCAGGCGCGCGGCGGCCATGAGCATGCCGGGCAGGGACTTGTCACAGCCGGCCAGCAGCACCGATCCATCAATCCGCTCGGCCTGCATGACAGTTTCCACCGAGTCGGCGATGACTTCGCGGGAGACCAGGGAGAAGTGCATGCCTTCGTGGCCCATGGAGATGCCGTCGGACACGGAGATGGTGCCGAACTGCATGGGGAAGCCGCCGCCTGCGTGGACGCCTTCCTTCGCGCCCTGGGCAAGCCGGTTCAGTGACAGGTTGCAGGGAGTGATTTCGTTCCAGGAGCTGGCAACACCCACCTGGGGCTTGGCGAAGTCGTCGTCGCCCATGCCGACCGCACGGAACATGCCGCGGGCAGGGGCGGCGTGGATCCCGTCGGTGACGACGCGGCTGCGCGGCTTGATGTCAGGTGTGTTCCCAGTGGCGGCGGTCCGGCTCTCACTCATAGGGGAAAGTCTAGGGCTCACGTGTGGCGGACACGACTGCCCTGCCCGCATTAAGTCCAAATGCCGCATATGACCGGCCGTATAGTCGATCAGCGCCCCGGTTCTCGGGGTGGCTGGAGTCGTTCCACGCCCTCTGCCCCCCGAAACCACTCCTGGCGGCGCCTCCTGCACGGGCCGCCTGTCTCTCTGGACAGCGGTGGTGGCCCGACGTAGCGTCAGGGACAGGACACCCATCCACCTGTACCGAAGGACTTGCCATGGACATTCTTTTTTGGATCATCCTCATTGTCGTCGTCGCCGTCATCATCTGGTGGCTGCTGAAACGCAACAAGGCAGCCAACCCGCCCGGCGCGCCTGGCGCAGCACGGACTGATACAGCACGCCCAGAGCCGGCCCGGCCCGGCGGAGCGCTGGGCGGCGGCAGCGCGGCGGCATCCGCGGAGGCTGTGGGAACCACCGCCATCCCGACCGCGGCGGGCTTCGGCAAGCCGGCCGAACCTCCGGCGCCGGCCACCGCCGACGAGCCTGCGGAATCCTCCGCCGCTACGGACAGCGGGGCGCGGGCAACTTCCGACGCCGGAGCAGCCCCGCAGGTAGCTTCCGACGCCGGCACGGAGCGTGCGGAACGAGCCCACCAGGACCAGGCCGTCGAGGCCGACCAGGCCGCGGACCAGGCGGAGTGGGAGACCCAGTGGTCGGAGGCCGGAGCCGTGCCGCGGTCAGGTTCCTCCGCCACGTCGTCCGCCGCGGCCGGGGCGGCAACGCCATCGGAGGCTCCGGAAGCGGCCACTCCCCCGCCGGCCGGCCAGCAGGCGGTGGCCACCGAAGGAACACCAGCAGCGCGGCCTGTGCACCACGACGAATACACGGCACCGCATGCTGCCACGCTGCCCGGCGCCGAAACCGCCGCCGTCGAAGGCGCGGATGACGACCTCAGTGCCGGCGTTGGACAGGGCGCCGGAGAGGCGGCCCCGCCGACGGCGGACAGCCATGAGGCAGCGGTCCAACAGGACACGGGGGCACCGGTGGAGGCCCGGAATGACGCAGGAACTGCCGAAACGCTGGAGCGGGCGCAGTCCTCCGCGCTGGTCGAGAACGGGGCGGACCACCTCCAGCGCTCCGGGCAGGAGCAGGGCACCGGGCAGGGGCTGGGTGCGGCACAGGGAACGGCCGTCACCGAGCCCGGCGGGCACCTGGCGGCAGACGAGCCGTACGGGGCAGGGTCGGCCGCCCCGGGCCCCGACGGGAGCGGCCCGGCTGACTACACCGTCAAGGGCGACGCAGCAGCGATGGTGTACTACGAAGAGGGACACCCGGAGTACGAGCAGACCCGCGCGGAAGTCTGGTTTGAATCCACTGCGCACGCCGAGGCCGCCGGCTTCCGCGCCCCGCGCCGCAAGCGGCTCTAGCAGCAGGAGAAGGCCCGCCGCATCGCGGCGGGCCG
>NZ_JAYXNX010000008.1:80540-226697 GCF_036455295.1 Pseudarthrobacter phenanthrenivorans
GGCCCGCCGCATCGCGGCGGGCCTTCTTTGCCTCGCGGGACCTTCCACCTAGGAATCCCCCGCTTGGAGACCTGGAGAGGTCCGCGGGGGCGGCCTGTCTGGGCGGCGCCGTGGCGAGCCGGTATGGCCGGTGCCCTTTACTGGAACCGGCATGGGCAACGTGTGGTCCATTTCACAGGGGTGGATGGACAGACCCGGCACGCAATTCGCGCCCCGGAGGGAGCGCTGCGGCTCCTGAAACACAGCGAAAACCTTGAATTTTCGCTGTTTTTGGGGCCTTCCCTTTGAGTCCACCCCCGCCAGCAGCGCCGATTTCACTTGCACCAAAAGTTCGTGTAGAGTTTCATGTCGTTGCGGAGATCAACGGGAAAGAAAAAGCCCGGAGATGAACGCAAAGAAGATGCACCTCTAGCTCAATTGGCAGAGCAATTGACTCTTAATCAATGGGTTCCGGGTTCAAGTCCCGGGGGGTGCACCACTGGGAAAACAGCCTCCGGCTTGTGAAAACAAGCCGGGGGCTGTTTTGTTTCCCCCAGCACCTCGGTGGGTGCTTCCCGTCTTCGCAGGCCCCGGCCCCCGTCATCGATTGCTGCGTAAATGCCGTTTAGACGCCCCTAAACGGCGTTTACGGAGCAATCGATGGTGTACGGGCAGGAGAACGACGGCGGACGGTGCGACGGGGACAAAAAAGCGCGGACCCGGTTGGACCGGGCCCGCGCTTTTAATTATCGGGGTTACTGCACCCCCAGCTACTTGGCTGCGTTGTCCAGCAGCGCTCCGGCGTTACTCGGCGTGGTGGAGAACTGGCTGGCAAGTTCGCGCACGACAGCCTTGAGTTCCTGGCGCAGCAGTTCGGGGTCGATTGACGCCGAGGCCAGCACCGACCGCTCCATCTCCACGGCCTGCGTGACCGCCTCCTTGCCCTGCTCGGTGAGCGAGACTACGTGGCTCCTCCGGTCCGACGTGCTGCGCACTCGGGCGATGTGGCCGTGGGCTTCAAGCCGGCTGAGCGTCTTGCCCATGGTCTGGGCCTGGACGCGCACGTACTGGGCGAGCTGGGCCTGCGTCATCGGTCCCTGCGCCGCAAGGACTTCGATGGCGATAACACCGGCGTGGGTGAGTCCAATGGCGCCGAGTTTCTCGTTCCATGAGTGTTCAACCAGGCGCGCAGCAGTGGACAGGAGGCGCCCTGTGGGCCAGTGATCCATATCAGGCATAGCAGCAAGTATAGCCAAACGCCGATTAGCACTCGGTCCACCTGCTTACTAGGCTGTTGTGTCCCGCCCGCAACAAGGAGAAAAACAATGGCTGAAAGACTCGTTACCGGCGACAAAGCACCCGCTTTCACGCTGCAGGATTCCACCGGCAAGGACGTCACCCTGGCCCCCCGGCCCGGGCGCTCCACCATCGTTTACTTCTACCCCGCCGCCGCCACTCCCGGCTGCACCAAAGAAGCGTGCGACTTCCGGGACAGCCTTGCCTCCCTGCAAGCCTCCGGCTACGACGTCCTTGGCATCTCCCCGGACCCCGTGGGGAAGCTCGCGAAATTCGCCGAAAAGGAATCCCTGACGTTCCCGCTGCTCTCCGATGCCGACCACGCGGTGGCCGAGGCCTACGGCGCATGGGGGGAAAAGAAGAACTACGGCAAGACCTACGAGGGCCTGATCCGGTCCACCATCGTGGTGGACCCCGACGGCAATGTGGCGTTGGCACAGTACAACGTCCGCGCCACCGGCCACGTGGCCAAGTTGCGGCGGGACCTCAACCTGGACGCCTGACCAAGCCAGCGGCTGCCCTGGCCACCGTCCGGGCGACGCTACAATGGAACCTGGCATCCGGCGTCGCCCTTCCGGCGATCCCGGCGCCATGCGCGAGTGGTGAAATTGGCAGACACGCAGGATTTAGGTTCCTGTGCCTTCGGGCGTGGGGGTTCAAGTCCCCCCTTGCGCACCAGCTGAATCCCCCCGGCTCCGGCCGGGGGGATTCGTGCGTTAAGAACTCGCGTCGCGGCACGGTTCCTGCCCCGAATCGAAAAACTCCAAAGATCGACCCATCCGCAGCCGGCCACCCGGCGAATAGCCATTGAGACACCGGCCAAGGGTTGGTGCTTACGGAAAAGGCAATCTGCACGCCGCGCACACCGTCCGGGCGGCAGGCAAAACGATCCAAGGAGAACTGAAATGCAGACCATTAAGCGCACCACTTTCACCGTCGCAGGCGTGGCAGCGGCCGCTCTGCTCAGCCTCACCGCCTGCGGTGGTTCGGGCAGCACCGCGGGTTCGTCGGCGTCGTCGGCGCCCATGTCATCGGCCCCGAGCACCAGCATGGCATCCCCGTCCGCAAGTGCTTCAGCCAGCTCGTCGGCAGGCATGATGGATCCGGCTGCAAACCTGGTAGGCCCGGGCTGCGCCGCCTATGCCAAGCAGGTTCCCACGGGCGCCGGTTCGGTGCAGGGCATGGCGCTTGACCCGGTGGCCGTGGCAGCCTCCAACAACCCGATCCTGACCACCCTGACCGCTGCCGTTTCCGGCAAGCTGAACCCCAAGGTCAACCTGGTGGACACCCTCAACGGTGGCGAGTTCACGGTCTTCGCACCGGTGGATGACGCTTTCAAGAAGATTGATCCCGCCACCATCGATACCCTCAAGACCGACGATGCCCTCCTGAGCAAGATCCTGACCTACCACGTAGTGCCCGGCCAGATCACTCCGGACAAGATCGCCGGAACGCACGCAACGGTTGAAGGCGGTTCCGTGACCGTGACCGGCAGCGGCGACAACCTCAAGGTGGACAACGCGAACGTCATCTGCGGTGGCGTCAAGACCAAGAACGCAACCGTGTACCTGGTCGACTCGGTCCTCATGCCCAAGTAAGCCCCTTCAAGGCCCCCCAATCCAAAGCCGGGTCCGCTGCCCACCAGCGGACCCGGCTTTTTTGGCGCGCCAGGCGCCGGCGTGGGCCAGCTCCAATTCCCGTCCTCTAGACTGGTCCCGGCCCGCAAGAGGCGGAGCCGGCAGCATCCAGAGGTGATAATCGAGTGCCCAGCAGTACATCGCGGCGGACGGTCATAAAAGCCGGCGCCGTCCTCATGGCACTGGGCATGACATCGTGCACAGGGGTGCCATCGCCCTCCCCCACCCCCGGAACACGCAGTTCCCCACCCGCCGAACCCGACGCCACCTTCAATTTCGGTACCGCCGCCCAGCCCCTTGGACTGGACCCGGCGCTGTCCAACGACGTGGAATCCCAGCGCATCACGCGGCAGATCCTCGAAGGCCTGGTGGGCGTGGACCAGACCACCGGCAAACCCACCCCGCTCCTCGCCACTGAATGGAACGACTCCAACGAGGGCAGGACCTACACGTTCAAGCTCCGCACGGGCGTCACCTTCCAGGACGGCACCCCCTTTAACGCCGACGCGGTCTGCACCAACTTCAACCGTTGGTTCGCCTTCTCCCCCGAGCTCCGGAAGCAGGCACCGGGAAGCTCCTTCAAAGGGGTATTCAAGGCGCACTCGGACGAGCCGGGCCTGTCCATTTTCAAAAGCTGCACCGCCGTGGCCCCCGACACCGTGCAGATCGACCTCACCCAGCGCTTCACTGCGTTCCTCCAGGCCCTGACCCTGCCGGCCTTCGCCATCGCGTCCCCCGCAGCCCTGGCCGCGGGAAAGGCAGACGTCCTGGATCAGACCAAGGGCGGCCAGGCCATGTCCTCGTTCGCCACACACCCCGTAGGGACTGGCCCCTTCACCCTGGCGGCTTGGGGCAGCGACAGCGTCACCCTGTCCAGCAACAAGACCTACTGGGGTGACCGCGGCCAGATCGCCACCATCAATTTCCTTGCCTACAACCAGCCCCAGACCCGTCTGCAGGCGCTGCTGGACGGCACGATCGATGGCTATGACGCCGTGACCGTGGGGAATTTCGACCAACTGGTAAAGCGCGGCAAACAGATCGTGCAGCGCGACCCGTTCTCAGTGATGTACCTGGGAATGAACCAGGACATCCCCATCCTCCAAAACCAGAAGATCCGGCAGGCGGTGGAGCTTGCGGTCGACAAGGAAACCCTGATCCGGAAATTCTTCATCGACAACACGGCCAAGGCCACGCAATTTGTCCCGCCCAAGATCAGCGGCTTCAACAACGACGCCCCCGAACTGGGGCACGACCCGGCAAAGGCCAAGGATTACCTGAAGGACGGTGGCTACGCAGGCGAGGAACTGAAGTTCTACTACCCCCTGAACGTCACCCGCCCTTACCTGCCCACGCCGGAAAAGGTCTATGCCGAACTCAGCCGCCAGCTCGTCGCCGTCGGCTTCAACATCAAGCCCGTGCCCGTGGACTGGTCGGACGGCTACCTCCAGAAGGTCCAGTCCGCCGGCGACCACGCCTTCCACATCCTTGGCTGGAACGGGTCCTATTCGGACGCGGACAACTTCGTGGGCCCGCTGTTCGGGGAGAAGAACGGCGAGTTCGGTTACCAGGACCCGCAGGTGTTTTCGAAGATCAACCGTGCCCGGGGCCTGCCCGACGGCAAGGAGCGGGATGACCTTTATCACACCATCAATGTGCAGATCGCCGCGACCGTACCGGCCGTCCCCATCGCATTTCCGATCTCGGCGCTTGCCTTGTCGGACAGGGTGCTGAGCTACCCGGCGTCACCGGTCTTAAATGAAGTTTTTACCAAGGTCCAGCTAAAGCCTTGACGGGCTGGCCCAATTTCAGTATGTGGGCCGCCCGGGGATATTCTGTGACAGCCAGAGCCGCTGCAATCGGAGACTGATCGTGACCTTCATTTCCAAGACCCCACACGCCGACGTTGTCCTGATAGGCGGCGGCATCATGAGCGCCACGCTGGGGGCATTCATCAAGCAGCTGGAGCCGGACTGGACCATCTCCCTGTTCGAAAGGCTGGACCAGCCCGGCCTCGAAAGCTCGGATCCCTGGAACAACGCGGGAACGGGCCACGCCGCCCTCTGCGAACTCAACTACTCCCCCGCAGCCAAAGACGGCTCGGTCAGCCCTGCCAAGGCACTGGTCATCAACGAACAGTTCCAGCTTTCCCGGCAGTTCTGGTCCCACCTGGTGGACAACAACCTGATCGGCTCACCCAAGGGCTTCATCAACACCGTTCCGCACATGAGCTTCGTGATCGGCGAGGACCACTCCCGATTCCTGAAGACCCGGTACGAGGCCCTGAAGCCGCACACCCTGTTCCGCAGCATGGAGTACTCCGAAGACCACGCCCAGATCGCCAAGTGGGCGCCGCTGATCGTCAAGGGCCGTGATCCCAAGCAGCGCATCGCCGCCACCCGCGCCGCCGAGGGCACCGACGTCGACTTCGGCGCACTCACCCGCGAGCTGACCACCTACATGGGGAACAACGGCGTCGAGATCAACTACGGCCACGACGTCACCGGCATCACCCGGGCGTCCGACGGCGGCTGGGACCTGACGCTGAAGCACCCGCGTTCCGGGGAGCACGGCAAGATCCATGCCAAGTTCGTCTTCGTCGGTGCCGGCGGCGGTGCCCTGCACCTGTTGCAGGCTTCCGGCATCCCGGAAAGCAAGGGCTACGGCGGCTTCCCCGTTTCCGGCCAGTTCTTCCGCTGCACGGATGAGACCATCACCTCCCAGCACAGCGCCAAGGTCTACGGGCAGGCCTCCGTGGGCGCTCCTCCCATGTCGGTCCCGCACCTGGACACCCGGTACGTCAACGGGAAGCGCTCGCTCCTGTTCGGCCCCTACGCCGGCTTCTCCACCAATTTCCTCAAGAACGGCTCCTACCTGGACCTGCCGCTGTCCATCCGCCCGGGCAACATCATCCCGATGCTGGCCGTGGCCAAGGACAATATGGACCTCACCGCCTACCTGGTCAAGGAAGTGGTCAAGAAGCACGACCAGAAGGTCGAGGCGTTGCGCGAGTACTACCCTGAGGCCAAGGGCGGAGACTGGGAACTCATCACCGCCGGCCAGCGTGTACAGATCATCAAGAAAGACCCGCAAAAGGGCGGCATCCTTCAGTTCGGCACCGAAGTGATCGCCGGCCGTGACGGCTCCATCGGCGCGCTCCTGGGCGCCTCGCCCGGAGCCTCGACCGCTGTCCCCATCATGATCGAGCTGCTCCAGAAGACGTTCCCCAAGAACTTCAAGGGCTGGCAGTCAAAGCTCAAGGACATGATGCCCGGCTACGGGGTGAAGCTGGATGAGAATCCGGACCTCGCCGCTGAACTGGAACGGGCAACGGCCAAGTCCCTCCAGCTGGAGAGCGTTTCCGCCAGCCACTGACCCTGCCGGGGCCAGCGGCTGGCGCACCCCAGGGCATGAACCAGTCACTAAGACCCCCAGGAGACCACCCATGTTCCGGTTGGCGCACCTATCCCTGGCGAACCGGGCCCTGATCGCGCTGATCACTGTCTTCGCCTCGGTCTTCGGCGTGATCACCATGTCATCGCTGAAGCAGGAGCTCATTCCTTCCATTGAGTTCCCGCAGATCACGGTGCTCAGCTCCATGCCCGGCGCATCGCCCGAGGTGGTGGACAAGCAGGTCAGCGGTCCGCTGGAGAAAGCGCTGAACGGCGTGGAGGGGCTGGAATCCACCTCCTCCACGTCGCGGACCGGCGTCTCCCAAATCACCATGGTGTTCACCTACGGCTCGAACCTGGACCGGGCCCGGAACCAGATCGACCGCGCCATCTCCAACGCCAAGCGCACCCTTCCCAGCGACGTCCAGCCACAGGCCATTGCCGGAAGCATCAGTGACTTCCCCATCGTTTTCCTGGCCGTATCCTCGGACAAGCCGCTGAGCGAACTGAACGCGGACCTCCAGCGCCTCACCGTGCCCAGCCTCCAAAAGATCGACGGTGTCCGCAGCGCCGACGTCACCGGCGGCGCGTCCCAGCACATCGAAATCCTGCCCAGGGCCGATGCCATGGCAGCCGCGGGCACAAGCCTCACAGCCATCCGGGACGCCCTGTCCAACAACGGTGCGCTGGTTCCGGCCGGCACACTCGAGGACCAGGGAAAGACCCTCTCCCTGCAGATCGGCAGCCCGGTGGACTCCCTCGACGCCATCAAGGCCCTTCCCCTGGCCGGGGCGAAAAATGCCGCCACCATCGGGGCGGTTGCCGACGTCTCCCTCAAGGACGACGAACGCACTTCCATCACCCGCACCAACGGGGCGGAGACCCTGGCAGTTTCCGTCACCAAGAAACCCGAGGGCGACACCGTGGCCATCTCGCATGCTGTGCGGGACTCCCTGCAGGACCTCCAGGCGGAGCTGGGATCGAACGCGAAGTTCACGCCGGTGTTCGACCAGGCGCCGTTTATCGAAAAGTCCATCAGGGACCTCACCACGGAAGGTCTGCTGGGGCTGGGGTTTGCCGTGGCGGTCATCCTGCTCTTCCTGATGTCCGCCCGTTCCACGCTGGTCACCGCCGTGTCCATCCCGTTGTCACTGCTCGTCACGTTCATCGGGCTGTCGGGCACCGGCTACTCGCTGAACATCCTCACGCTCGGCGCGCTCACCATAGCGATCGGGCGCGTGGTGGACGACTCCATCGTGGTCATCGAGAACATCAAAAGGCACCTTAGCTACGGCGAGGACAAGTCGACGGCGATCCTCACCGCGATCAGGGAAGTGGCCGGCGCCATTACGGCTTCCACCCTGACCACCGTGGCCGTGTTCCTGCCGATTGCCTTCGTCGGCGACCTGGCAGGGGAACTGTTCCGGCCGTTTGCCCTGACCGTCACCATGGCGCTGCTGGCATCGCTTCTGGTGTCCCTCACCATCGTCCCGGTGCTGGCCTACTGGTTCCTCAGAAACCCCAAGGGCGCCCCGGGCGGAGCACCCGCCGGTCCCGCCGAGGCCCGGCGGCTCGCCACCGAGGCCAAAGCGAGAGCACACGACGCCGAACAACGCAGCCGCCTGCAGCGCGGCTACCTCCCCATCCTCCGGTCCACCCAGAAACACCCGGTCATCACCCTTGTGGCCGCCGTCCTGGTGCTCGGTGCCACCGGCGCCATGACACCGCTGCTGGCAACAAATCTGCTGGGCGATTCCGGACAGAACAGCCTGACCGTGCGCCAGGTCCTGCCCGCGGGGACCAGCCTGGCTGACACCAGCGCCGCTGCCATCCGCCTCGAGGAGGTCCTGCGCGGCATCGACGGCATCAAGGACGTCCAGGTGACGTCGGGCAATGCGCAGGCCGGCTTCGCCGCGCTGACCTCCACCGGATCCTCAAACTCCACCTTCACCGTGGTCACGGACGAAAAGGCCAACCAGGAACGGCTCCAGGACACTGTCCGGTCCGAGCTCGCCAAGGTCCCCGATTCCGGCAAGATCTCGGTAGGCACCCAGCAGGGCGGCTTCGGCACCTCCTCTACCGTGGACATCACCCTGAAGGCAGCCACCAGCGCCGACCTGCAGACTGCCAGCGACACCATGGTTGCCGCCATGACCGGCGTTCCCGGCACCAGCGAGGTGGCCAGCAACCTGGCCGCCAGCAACCCCGTGGTCCAGGTCAAGGTGGACCGGGCCAAGGCCACGGCCGCCGGACTTAACGAGGAACAGGTGGCGGGGGTCCTGGCGTCCACCATCAGCCCCATCCCCGCCGGGACTGTACGCATCGACGCCAACGATTACCCCGTCAGGATTGGCCAGGGCACCAAGTTCACCAGCATCGACGCCGTCCGGAACATCCCGCTGCCCGCCGGCGGCAGGCCGCTAACGCTGGGAAGCATCGCCTCAGTGGAGCAGGTGGACGTCCCCGTCTCCATCACAGCCAGCAACGGTGAGCGCACCGCCAAGGTGTCCATCACGCCGTCGGGCTCCAACCTGGGCGCCGTCAACAGCGAGGTCCAAAAGCGCCTGGCTGATGTCCACCTGCCGGCCGGGGTCACCGCTGAAATCGGCGGCGCCACCACCCAGCAGGCAAATTCCTTCCGGCAGTTGGGCCTCGCCCTGCTGGCGGCCATCGCCATCGTCTACGTGATCATGGTGGCCACCTTCAAGTCCCTCATCCAGCCGCTGATCCTGCTGGTCTCTGTTCCCTTCGCGGCCACCGGCGCCGTGGCCCTGCTCCTTATCACCGGGGTTCCACTGGGCCTGCCGTCCCTGATCGGCATGCTCATGCTGGTGGGCATCGTGGTGACCAATGCCATTGTGCTGATCGACCTGATCAACCAGTACCGGAAACCGCGTGACGGCCGGCCGGGAATGAACGTCGCTGATGCCATCACCAACGGTGCCCGGCAGCGCCTGCGCCCCATCCTGATGACGGCCCTCGCGACGGTCTTTGCCTTGACCCCCATGGCACTGGGCCTCACAGGTGGCGGCGGCTTCATCTCGCAGCCGCTTGCCGTTGTGGTCATCGGCGGCCTGGTGTCCTCCACCGCGCTGACCCTGATCCTGGTCCCCGTGTTGTACCGGCTGGTGGAGGGCCGCCGCGAGAAGAAGGCGCTGCTGAAGGACCTGCAGGCCCGCCCCGCCCCCGGCCCGGGGCCCGACGTCGACGCCGGGTTCAGGGACTGGACCACCGGCCAGGTCCCCAAGCTCAGCGGCCGCCGCGCCGCTCCGGGCGGCGGCGAGTAACGACGTCCCTTCCCTTGATGCCCGTACCGCCCAGCGGTGCGGGCATCAGCTGTTCCAGGCGCACCTGCCTGTCCTCCTTGGGGAATAATCCATGCGCGGGCGCGTTGGAGAAGGCAATAGATGCAAATGCATCTAAATTGGTTTACACTTAAACCAAGCCAGCAAGTCCAGCAACGGAAGGGCAACATCATGCAGATCGGTGTCTTCAGCGTCAGCGACATCACCACCGACCCCACGACGGGCCGCACCCCCACCGAGCACGAACGCATCAAGGCGTCCGTGGCCATCGCCAAAAAAGTCGAGGAAATCGGCATGGATGTCTACGCCCTGGGCGAGCACCACAACCGCCCCTTCTTCTCTTCCTCCCCCACCACCACCCTGGCCTACATTGCAGCACAGACTGAACGGATCATCCTGTCCACGGCCACCACGCTGATCACCACCAATGACCCGGTGAAGATCGCCGAGGACTTCGCCATGCTCCAGCACCTGGCGGACGGACGCGTGGACCTGGTCCTGGGCCGCGGCAACACGGCCCCGGTATACCCCTGGTTCGGCAAGAACATCCAGGACGGCGTGGAGTTGGCCATCGAGAACTACAGCCTCCTGCGCAAGCTCTGGGACGAGGACACCGTGAACTGGTCCGGCAAATTCCGCACGCCCCTGCAGAACTTCACGTCAACACCCAGGCCGCTGGACGGCGTGGCTCCCTTCGTGTGGCATGGCTCCATCCGCACCCCGCAGATCGCCGAGGTGGCCGCCTACTTTGGCGACGGTTTCTTTGCCAACAACATCTTCTGGCCCAAGGAGCACTACCAGCAGCTGATTGGCCTCTACCGCGAACGCTACGAGCACTACGGCCACGGCAAGGCCGACCAGGCGATCGTTGGCCTTGGCGGCCAGTTCTTCATGCGGAAGAACTCCCAGGACGCGGTCAAGGAGTTCCGGCCCTACTTCGACAACGCGCCCGTCTACGGCCACGGCCCGTCCCTGGAGGATTTCACCTCGCAGACTCCGCTGACGGTGGGCAGTCCGCAGGAAGTCATCGAAAAGACGCTGACGTTCCGCGAGTACTTCGGTGACTACCAGCGCCAGCTGTTCCTGATCGACCACGCCGGCCTGCCGCTGAAGACCGTGCTGGAGCAGCTGGACCTGTTCGGTGAGGAAGTGCTGCCGGTGCTGCGCAAGGAGTACGCCGCCCTCAAGCCCGCGCACGTGCCGGAACCGCCCACCCATGAGGGCCGCGTGGCTGCCCTGCTGGCCTCGCCGGACGCCGATAAAGCCACAACGGAGGCGTGATGGCTGCAGGAGGATCGGAATCGCCGGTGCGGCTGGCGGCTGAAACCTGGGAATCCCTGTTTAGGGCCCAGGTGGCCGTGATGCGGAAGCTGCAGTCCGGGCCGGCGTTCCGGAAGCTGGCACTGAACGAATACGACGTCCTGTTCACCCTGTCCCGCTGCCCCTCCGGGTGGCTGCGGCTCAACGAGCTCAACGACAACGTCCTGTTGAGCCAGTCCAGCCTCAGCAGGCTGGTTGAGCGGCTCGAAAAGCGCGGGCTGGTGGCCCGGATGCCGGCGCCGGAGGACGGCCGCGGCGTGCTGCTCAAGCTCACGGACGAAGGGCGGGAGCTGCAGAAGGAAATCGGCCGCGAGCACGTCCGCGATATTTCGGCACTGGTGGGGCCCGCCCTGACTCCTGCCGAGCAGAAGGAACTGATGCGGCTCACCGACAAGCTGCGGAACTCGCTGGGCCCGGTGCCCCGGAAGCGCTAGCCCAGTTGGACGAGCCGGGAGGCATCCTCGGCAGGCAGCTCGCCGTTGACCACGGCATTGACCCGCAGCTGGTTCAGCACCAGGCTTCCGCCGACGGTGGAGAGGAAGGCCGTGTCCGAAGAGTCCCGGCCGGCGGTGATGCGCAGCATCGACTCCCGCGGGGCCAGGCCCGTGGGGTCGATGACGTGCCACGCGCCCTCCACGTAGGCCTCGGCCACCGCGTGGAAGTCCATGGGGCTCAGGCCGGGGGCGTAGACAGCGGCAAGGCGTGTGGGGATGTCCTTGGAGCGGAGCAGGGCGATGGCCAGGTGCGCGAAGTCCCGGCACACACCGCGCCTGCTGAGGAGGGTCTCCACCGCACCGTCCGTCCCGCGTGAGGAACCGCTGATGTACCGGAGTTCACCGTTCACCCAGTTGCGGACAGCGTGCACCAGGTCCACGCCCTGGACCCCCTCGAATTCGGCGTAGGACGTGGGCAGCAGCCGGTCCGATTCGGCGTACCGGCTGGGCCGCACATAGCGGATCCGTTCGGCGAGGCTGGCGTCTTCCGGAACGCCGCGGCCGGCCACCGTGGCGGAGTATTCCACGATGACGTCCGTGGGCTCTGCGAACTCCATGTAGTGGAACCGGCCGCCGTGGTGGTCCGGGACCTCCGTCAGCGGAACGTCCGCCCCGGCTGCGGTAACGGACAGGGATTCGTCAAAGGATGAGTACCCGCTGTTCCTTGCCACCGCGATGGCCATGGCCACCTTCGTGTTGGCGATGGTCCTGAAGGCCAGGCGTGCGGAAACAGAGCGTTCCATGTCTCTCCGGGGGTGTTGGGGGGCGGAAGGCCGACGCCGCGCCCCCGGCACGTGGTGGGTGCGGGCAGCGGGACTAGTTCTTGACCTTCAGCGACATTAGCATCCGCTGCACTTTGGCGAAGTCACCACTTTCGTTCACGTACTGGGCCGCCTGGCCGAGGGTGTCAAAGGCCTTTGCCGGTGCCACCTTCTCATCAGGGGCGAAGGCCTTCAGGACCACCACATCTCCAAACGAGTAGTCGCCCTTGCCGGCCGGGCCCCGCACCACGTTCCTCAGCGCGCATGCCTTCCCGTCCGTTCCGCCCACCAGGTTGGTGATGCCATAGGAACCGAAGTAGCGGTAGCCCTGGATGACGCGGTAGACCATCCTCGGCGGAATGGTCCCGTCCCCGCCCTGCGCCGCGGCGTCGAACGGCACGCTGCTGATCACGGTGTACGGGCGCTGGTCCGCCTCAGGGCAGTCGGCGGACGACGGCGGGAGTCCCGTCCGCAGCGCGGCCATGAAGGTTCCGTCGGGCTTCTTGACCTCCACCTTCAGTCCGCCGGGCAGGACACCGTCCTCAGGGGCCACCGACTGGGCGATCCAGTCCGAGGGCAGGTCGAAGCTGACCGTCTTCGCGGGGTCGGTGAAGGTCTTCCAGGAAGCCGCCGTTGCCGCGCCCTGGGGTGCCGTGGATGTTGCGGACGCCGACGCCGGGATGCCGCCGGTTGCCGATGCCCCGTCCGTTGATGTCGATCCAGGCGACGCTGTTCCGGATGGTCCCTGCAGCGCAGTCCAGCCCGGTCCGGCGGCCGGCGTTCCGGAGCATCCTGCCAGCAAAACCGCGGCGGCCACCAGGGATACGCCGGAAAGAAGGGTCGCTGCTGCCTTGGCTGTCATGGGGCCAGCCTAGCGGCGCCACGTCCCCGGGACGGGCCGTCGGGACGGGTGTTTTGCGCTCCCCGGGACCGCCGCTTCGCCCTGTGGCACCCTGTCCATGGCGCGGGCACCTGCCGGGCGTGTCGCCGTCGGACGCTGAGGCCCCGGCCGGGGACTAGGGTGGAGGGTATGGCGGAAGAGCAGCACGGCGCAGCCGAAGACGAACCCACAGGGAACTCCGCCCTCAACATCTCCGCTGTGGACATCGCCGACTGGCGTTTACGGACCTTTGCGCTCTACGACAACGTCCGCAGGATCTCCGCCGACAACCCCTCGGAAGCACACTCGTACTGGCGGCACCAGCGCGACCTGATGTTCGCCACCCACCCCGCGTCTGCGCTGACCGCTGCGGACAAGGCCCGCTTTTCCGGGCTGAAGACCGCCGACTATGATCCCATCTACCGGTTCCACGTACCCCTGACGCACGAGGGCGCCGGCCGGGAGATGAGCGTGGACACGGGGACCGACGGTGTGGTCCATTTTGTCCGGCTGGGCACGTTCGACCTGCCCGAAATGGGCCAGCTCGCGGTGTGGAAAATCCATGGGTACGGCGGCGGCATCTTTGTCCCGTTCCGCGACGCAACGGCCGGCCAGGCCGGCGGCAGCTATGGGGCCGGCCGCTACCTGCTGGACACCATCAAGGGCGCGTTCCACGGGGTCAGCGGCAGCGGGCCCGACGCCACTTTCGTCCTCGACTTCAACTTCGCCTACAACCCTTCCTGCGCCTACAACGAGGCTTGGGCCTGCCCGCTGCCCGGTCCATCCAACCGGCTGGCCGTGGACATCCCCGTGGGCGAGCTCTACTGATGACGGCCGTACCCGGTAACGCGGCGTGACTGAGGGCGCGTCCGCACCCGCCGTGCAGGAGACCACCACCCGGCGCTTGCCAGCCACCCGGCATTACCGTGGGGTCCTGCGGTTTCCGGTCATCCGCCAGCTGATCCGTTTCTCCGGTGTGGGCGTCGTCTGCACCGCGGCCTCCCTGGGAATTTATGCGCTGCTGCGGCCCTGGCTTGGCGCCCAGCTGGCCAACGCCGTGGCGCTGATCCTCACGTCGCTGCTGAACACGGCCCTGAACCGGCGGCTGACCTTCAAGATTGCCGGCCACCAGCGCCGAACCCGCGACCACCTCAACGGGCTGGTGGTGATCGGCGTGGCACTGGTGATCACCGGCAGCAGTCTGGGCGTGCTCCACTGGTTCAATCCTGGTGCCACAGTGGGGGACGAACTGGTTGCCACCACGCTGTCCGGCTTCCTGGCCACCGCCGTCCGCTTCAGCATGCTGCGGCACTGGATCTTCCGCCGCGCCCGGCACCGCTAGGGTTCCGCACCGCAGGTTGTGCGCGAAATGTCAGCGACTGTGGCCTGCACCGAGGTTCTTGACGCCGGCGACGGCGGCCTGAACGGCTGCCGCTGCTGCGTCCAGGTCCTCCTGGGCCACGGCGGCGTCGAAACTGAACCGCACGGCCGTCTGGGCCACCTCGGCAGAAATTCCCAGTGCCATGAGCACGGGCGACGGCGCGTCGGACCCCGCGGCGCAGGCCGAGCCACTGGAGCACACCACACCCCTGCGCTCCAGTTCCAACAGAACGGACTCGCCGCTGGTCCCGGGAAAACAGAACGAGGCCACGGAGGGCAGCCGATGGACGGGGTGTCCGGTCAGGACGGCGTCCGGCACTCCGGTGAGGACCTGGTGGATGAAACGGTCCCGCAGCGCGGCCACCCGGGCCTGTTGCTCCGGCTGCCTGTCCCTGGCCATAGTGAGCGCAGTGGCAAGGCCCACGGCAGCGGCCACGTTTTCCGTTCCCGACCGGCGGCCGCGTTCCTGGCCCCCGCCGTGGATGACCGGTTCCAGCCGGGTGCGGCTCCGTACGAACAGCAGGCCGCAGCCTTTGGGCGCGCCGAGTTTGTGGCCGGAGATGCTCATGGCGTCCACGCCCAGCACGCGGGTATCGAGCGGCAGCCAGCCCGCGGCCTGGACGGCGTCCGTGTGGAACGGGATGCCCCGTGCGCGGGCCAGTTCCGCCAGGGCGGCGATGGGCTGGACGGTGCCAACCTCGTTGTTGGCGTACATGATGCTCACCAGCGCGGTTTCCGGGCGCAGCACGGCGGACAGGGCGGCCGGAGTGACCAGGCCCGTTGCATCGACAGGAACCACGTCCACGGTAAAGCCGTGGAAGCGTTCGAGGTACCGCGCGGATTCCTCCACGGCGGGGTGTTCGACGGCGCTGATCACCACCCGGTCCAGCAGCGGGTTGGCAGCCTGCCGGGCCAGGGCAATGCCTTTCACCGCCAGGTTGTCCGCTTCCGTACCTCCTGACGTGAACACAATCTCGCCCGGCCGGCAGCCGAGGGCAGCCGCCACCGCCGCCCGTGCCCCGGCAAGCGCCGACGCAGCGGACTCGCCTAAGGTGTGGTGGCTGGAGGGGTTTCCGAATCCGCCGGTGAGGTACGGCCACATGGCGTCGAGCACTTCGCGGCGGACGGGGGTGGTGGCGGCGGCGTCCAGGAAGATCATCGCATCCCCGCTACGCGGTCAGTTCGACGTCGAGGCCCAGGTCCAGGGCGGCCACAGTGTGCGTGAGGGCCCCCACGGAGACCACGTCCACGCCGGTGGCGGCGATGGCAGCGACGGTGTCACGGTTCACGTTGCCGCTGGCCTCCACGCGGGCCCGGCCTGCCACGAGGGCCACGCCTGCCTTGAGTTCCGGCACGGTGAAGTTGTCCAGCATGATGGTGTCCACCCCGGCGGCCAGCACGGGTTCGATCTGGTCCATCCGGTCCACCTCCACTTCGAAATGGGTGGTGTGGCCCAGCTGCGCCTTTGCGGCCAGGAGGAGCGCGGTGAGTTTTGCCGGGTCCCCGCCGGTCATCACGGCGAGGTGGTTGTCCTTGGCCAGCACGGCGTCGGAGAGGCTGTACCGGTGGTTGGCACCGCCGCCGCACCGCACCGCGAAGCGTTCCAGGATGCGCAGCCCGGGGGTGGTTTTGCGGGTGTCGGTGATGCGGGCACCAGTCTCCCCCGCCAGCCGCACGAATTCAGCGGTCTTCGTGGCGATGGCGGACATCCGCTGGACCAGGTTGAGCGCCACGCGTTCGGCCATCAGCACCGAGCGGGCGGTTCCGCTGACCCGGGCAAGGTGGGTGCCGGCGTCGAACGTGTCCCCGTCCGCGAGGAGCAGCTCCACCTGCGTGCCCGGGTCCACCAACTGCATGGCGTCACGGAACACGGTGGCGCCGCTGAGGACACCGGGGACACGGGCGTTGAGGACTGCTGTGGCGCGGGCGTGCGCAGGGATGAGCAGCTGCGAGGTGATGTCGCCGGCCGGTGCGTCCTCGGCGAAGGCCCGTTCCAGGATCTCCCTGACCGGAGCCGGGGGAAGGGTGAGGTCCAGGGCCTGTGCCTGGTGGATCACGGCGGGTTCAGTCATGGAGCAGGCTCGCTTTCGGGCGAAGGGAAGGGAGATTGTCAGTTTCGGCCGGTTCATCACTGCGGTAATGCGCCCCCAGCGACTCACCGCGTTTCAGGGCAGCGGCGACCAGCAACTGCGCGGCCAACAGGAGGTTCCGGTCTTCCTGCCCCAGAGGGTCAGCGGAGGAATCAACGGCATCAGGACGGACGACGTCGGCCCAGCGGTCAAGCGTGCGGCCCGCCTCAGCCAGCAATTCCCCGGAGCGCAGCACCCCGGCGTGCGAAGTCATGAGGCGACGAAGCGCCTCCCGGGAAAACGGCTCCCAGGCACCTTCTCCGCCACCGAAGCCGGACGGCCGACTCCCGAGTGGGGCACCACGCCCATCGGCCGCGCCTTCGAAAGCAGCAGCAGGGACGGCGACGTGCATTCGGTCGCCTGAAGGTGGCCCGGAAGCGTGCATCAAGGGGAGGCCGCCCGCGGCCGAGACAGCACGCGGAGCATCGCTGACGCGGGACGCGTCCCAGCCCCCGTCACCAGAAAGGAAGGATTCAACAGCACGGCGGCCGAAGACGAGTCCCTCGAGGAGGGAGTTGCTGGCCAGCCGGTTTGCCCCTTGGACGCCCGTGCACGCCACTTCACCGGCGGCATAAAGGCCTGGGACAGTGGTGCGGGCGGAGAGGTCGGTGGCGACTCCGCCCATCCAGTAGTGGGCGGCGGGTGCGACGGGGACCAGTTGGCGGGTCCAGTCGATGCCGGCGTCGAGGGTTTTGCGGGTGAGGGTGGGAAAGCGCTGTTGAAGGAAGCCTGCTCCCCTCTCTTGTTCGATGCCGCGGGCGTCCAGGTAGACGTGGCCGGTGGGGTCTCCGAGTTTGGCGAGGTGGAGTGCGATGCTGCGCGAGACGACGTCGCGGGGTGCCAGTTCGGCGTCGGGATGGTAGGCCTTCATGAAGCGCCGGCCGCCGGAGTCGAGCAGGACGGCCCCTTCGCCGCGGACGGCTTCGGAGATCAGCAATGGTCCGCTCAGCCCGGCGGGACGCGGCGTTGCGGAGCTGGCCAGGCAGGTGGGATGGAACTGGAAGAATTCCAGGTCTGCCGTGGCTGCTCCGGCGCGGACGGCGAGCGCCAGTCCGTCGGCGGTGGCAACGGCGGGGTTGGTGGTTTGGGCGAACAGTTGGCCCGCTCCCCCGGTGGCGAGCAGGACGGCGTCGGCGTCCAGGCCGGCGCGCCGGCCGTCCCGGAGGTACTCGACTCCTGTCACGCGCCCTGCCCTGGCCACAAGCGCGGTGGCGTGCGCCTGCGTGAGGAGGGTGAGTTTTCCTTCGTCCCGTCGCGACAGGACGGCCTGGATGAGCGCGGCGGCGACGCGCGCGCCGGTGGCGTCCCCTCCTGCGTGCAGGATGCGCGGGGCGCTGTGGGCTGCTTCAAGCCCGAGGGCCGGGCCGCCGTCGTCCGCTGCGTCCCCGTGTTCCGTGTCGAAGGCGACCCCGTAGCGCTGGAGGCCTGCGATGTCCTGCCGTGCCTCCGAGCACATCAACCGGACCGCAGCCTCGTTGCAGTGGCCCGCACCCGCCCGGAGCGTGTCGGCGATGTGCGCCGCCACGGTGTCTCCTGGCGCGGGTGCGGCCAGCACGGCCGATATGCCGCCCTGGGCGTACCAGGTGTTGCTGTGGTCCAGCGCGCCCTTGGTCAGGAGCACCACGTCCGTGCCGGCATCGGCGGCGAGCAGGGCAGCGTAGAGCCCGGCAATGCCACTGCCGACGACGGCGAGCCTGCCAGTCATCACGGCCTCGCGGCGAGCATGCGCTCGAGCGCAGTCCTGGCGTTGGCCTGCACGGCATCGTCCACGGTGATGCGGTTGACCACGCGGCCGGCCACCAGTTCTTCAAGCACCCAGGCGAGGTAGCCGGGGTGGATGCGGTACATGGTGGAGCAGGGGCAGATGACCGGGTCCAGGCAGAAGATGGTGTGCTGCGGGTACTCGGCGGCGAGCCTGTTCACCATGTTGATCTCGGTGCCGATGGCGAAGGTGGTCGGTTCGGTGGCTGCCGCGATGGCCTTCTTGATGAAGTCGGTGGAGCCGGCGGCGTCCGCGGCGTCCACCACCTCCATGGGGCACTCGGGGTGCACGATGACCTGGACGCCAGGGAAGTCCGCCCGGGCCTTCTCGATCTGTGCCACGTTGAAGCGCTTGTGCACGGAGCAGAAGCCGTGCCAGAGGATGACGCGGGAGTCCAGGAGTGCCTGTTCGTCGTTGCCGCCGAGGTCCTTGCGCGGGTTCCACATGGGCATCTGCTCCAGCGGGACGCCCATGGCCTTGGCGGTGTTGCGGCCCAGGTGCTGGTCCGGGAAGAACAGGACCCGCTGGGCCCGCTGGAAGGCCCACTCCAGAACCGTCCTGGCGTTGGAGGAGGTGCAGACGATGCCGCCGTGTTCGCCGCAGAACGCCTTCAGGGCTGCGGAGGAGTTCATGTAGGTGACAGGGATGACCGGGACCCGGCCCTCGGCGTCGGGCTCGGTGCCGAAGATCTCCGCCAACTGTTCCCAGCACTCTTCAACGGAGTCCGCGTCCGCCATGTCCGCCATGGAGCAGCCGGCGGCCAGGTTGGGCAGGATGACTGCCTGATCGGGGGTGGAGAGGATGTCAGCCGTCTCGGCCATGAAGTGGACGCCGCAGAAGACGATGGCCTCCGCCTCGGGGCGGGTGAGCGCGGCGTTGGCGAGCTGGAAGGAATCGCCCACGAAGTCCGCGTACTGGATCACCTCGTCGCGCTGGTAGAAGTGGCCCAGGATGACGGCGCGGTCACCCAGGGCGGCCTTGGCGGCTTTGATCCGCTCGCCGAGTTCGGCATCGCTGGCCCGCTTGTACTCCTCGGGCAGCTGGCCCTGGCGGGGTGTGGTGGCCGGTGCGGGGTCTGCGCTGGAGGCTCCCGGGCCGTAGGCGGGAACGCCTGCGAGCGCCTCGGCCAGGTCGTAGTCCCAGGGGCCCTTGGCCAGGGCGGGGCTGCAGGTGCTGCGTTCGGCGGCTGCGCCCTTCTCGGCCTGTTCGCGCGTGATCAGCTGGATCGCCAAGTTGACGCTGCTCATGGTGTGCTCCTGTTGTCGGGGTCAAGGCCTGGCCGGCCGGTGTAGCGGTAGAGGCGTGGCGGGCGGTGTTTGCCGCCCTGGAGATATTCCCCGGTCTCTTCGATTTCGGGGGTGGATTTGAGTTGGCGGCGGAAGTTGGCGGGATCCAGCTGGCGGTCCAGGACGGCTTCGTAGACTTCACGCACCTGGGCAAGGGTGAAGTACTCCCCCAGGAGGTGGTAGGCGATGGAGCCATAGGCAAGCTTGTTGCGCAGGCGCCAAAGGGCGTAGTCCACGATCGCGTTATGGTCGAAGGCCAGGTCCCCCAGGCGGTCGGCCCGGAACCACCTGACGTTCTCGGACTCGTCCGCGAGCGCGGCCTCCGTGGGCTGGACCAGGGCCCAGTAGACGATGGAGACCACGCGCTGGGTGGGCGACCGGTGCAGGCCACCGAACGCGTAGAGCTGTTCGAGGTAGCTGGGGCTCAGGCCCGTGGTTTCCCGGAGGTTCCTGGAAGCGGCGTCCTGGAGGGATTCGTCGTGGCTGAGGGGGCCGCCCGGCAGGGCCCACAGCCCCTTGAACGGCTCCCTGATGCGGCGCACCAGGGGGAGCCACAGCGTGGGCCTGCCCGAGGTTTCGCTGGGCCGGAGCGCGAAGATCACCGTGGAGATGGCCAACGACGGCGGCGCGGCACGGCGCTCGGAGACGTTTGCCGAGCTGTAGTACATCCGCGTCACCGCCTTCCGTCATCCCCGGCTGCCCGCACTGTTCGCTAGTTATGGTCAACTTGACCAAAACTAATTCTACGGCCAGATGCCCTCGAATGGGAAATGTTTCCGCGGGATCCCCGGCCCTGTCAGGGACGGCGGCAGAACCCCCTCCCCGGCCGTCCGGGGAATTGACCGGTGGTGCCTGGTTTCCGGGCTGCTCGCCGGAGGCGGTAAATTCAATAAGTCCCACAAGGACCCCGGACGCCACACGCCGGACCCGACCAGCCCCCAGAAGGTGCATTCGCCCATGACGATGAAGTCTGCCCAAACCCCCTCCACCACCCAGGAAAAGGCCACCGCCGGCCACAGCATGAAGCCGCGCCAGCTGACCATGATGGGGCTCGGCAGTGCCATCGGCGCAGGCTTGTTCCTGGGTTCGGGCGCCGGCGTCCAGGCAGCCGGGCCGGCAGTCCTGGTTTCCTACCTGGTGGCTGGAACGTTGATCATCCTGGTGATGTGGGCCCTGGGCGAGATGGCAGCCGCGAACCCCACCAGCGGAGCATTTTCGGTCTACGCGGAACGGGCCTTGGGCCGCACGGCGGGCGCCACCATCGGGTGGCTGTGGTGGCTGCAGCTGGTGGTGGTCATCGCGGCCGAGGCACTGGGTGCCGCGGGGCTGCTGTTCTCCGTCTGGCCGGTGGTCCCGGTCTGGGCCCTGGCGCTGCTGTTCATGGTGGTGTTCACCGGCATCAACCTGGCCGGAGTGCGGAACTTCGGGGAATTCGAGTTCTGGTTCGCCATCCTCAAAGTTGCCGTCATCATCCTGTTCCTCGCGGTCGGCGCCGCCCTGCTCCTCGGCCTGCTGCCCGGCGTCGCCTCCCCGGGAACGGCGAACCTGACCGGCAACTTTGCGCCCCAGGGCCTGGGCGGCGTTGCCGCGGCACTGTTCGTGGTGATATTCGCGTTCGGGGGGACGGAAATCGTCTCGGTGGCCGCAGCTGAAACCGAGGACCCGGAACGAAGCGTGGGCAAAGCCATCCGGACCGTTGTATGGCGCATCCTGGTGTTCTACATCGGCTCCGTCTTCGTCATCGCCGCCGTCCTTCCCGCCACTTCCAAGAGCCTTGCCTCTCCCTTCGCCGGCGTCCTGGACGCTGCCAGGATCCCAGGCGCCTCAACCGCCATTACCCTGGTGGCCGTCGTCGCCCTCCTCTCGGCGCTGAATGCCAACCTCTACGGCGCCTCACGCATGGTGTACTCGCTGGCCCAGCGCGGAGAGGCACCGCAGGTCCTGACCCGCCTCAACGGCGCCGGCGTGCCGCTCCTTGCCGTGACGGTATCGGTCGCCTTCGGCTTCATCGCCACGGTCCTCGAACTGCTCTTCCCGGACCGGATCCTGCCCGCGCTGTTCCAGCTGGTGGGATCCACTTGCCTGGTGGTCTGGGGCAGCGCCCTCGTATCCCAGCTGATCCTGCGGCGACGCGCCGACCGGGACGGGCTGCGGCTCCCCTTGAGGATGAAGGGCTTTCCCGGCCTGACCATCCTGGGCCTGGTCCTGCTGGGGCTCATCTTCGCCGTCGGCTTCAGTGCCGAGGCCAGCCGGGTCCAGCTCTTCAGCACCTTCGCCCTGATCGCCGGCATCGCCCTGGCGTGTGCCGCGGGTGCCCGCGTGACCGGCCGGAAGCGGGCCGCCAACAGGTAGAGTGGTGCGTACCTTCACGGAATACGCACCGACGCGCCGGGCCCGCCCAGGCGCCGTACCTGATTGGGGAACTGACACCATGAGCGGCAGGCACACCGGACAGCAGCACGCGCACACTGTTGAAGGCACGGACCCGCAGATGTACGTGGCTGTCCACGAACCCGCGGCTGACGCCGGCCTCCGTGCGGTCCTGTTGCTTCACGGCTTTTCCTCGTCATCCAAGCTCAACTGGGAGGACACCGGCTGGGTCTCCGCCCTGCTCGACGCCGGCCGCCGGGTGATCACGGTGGACCTGCCGGGCCACGGCCGCAGCGGGGCGCCCGAGGATATGGATTCCTACTCCCCCAGCAGGATCCGGGCAGACCTGCTGCAGGCAGCGTTCGACGCCGGCGCACGGCCTTTGCAGGACGGCGATCCTTCCAGCGGACTTGACGTGGTGGGCTATTCCCTGGGATCCCGGCTCGCCTGGGAATTCGCCGCGACCCAGCCGGAACTGGTGCACCGGCTTGTGCTGGGCGGCCCCAACGATTCGGACCCGCTCGCCAATTTCGACCTCAGGGCCGCCCAGGACTACCTCGCGGACGGTACGCCGATCAGCGACGAATCCACCGCCCAGCTCCTCAAGATGGCGCTGCTGCTTCCAAGCAACAACATTTTTGCGCTGCTGTCCCTCGTGGAAGCCATCAAGGCCGAGCCCTATGACCCCGCCGAGGCGGTCCCCCATGTTCCGATGCTGCTGGTGGCGGGAGACAAGGACGAACGGGCCGCAACACTGCCCAGGCTGGCCGAACTGGCCCGCGGGGCAGGTTCCATGGCGGAGCAGTTGGTCCTCCCGGGCAGGAACCACACCAACGCCATCACCAGCAGGGCCTTCAAGCAGGCCGCCATTTCGTTCCTGGCTGCCTAGGGAACCAGGCCTGCGGCGGAAGCCGGCAGCAGCCCGGCCGGCGGTACGCCGGGGGCAGGCGGCAGCGCCGGGGGCAGGCGGCAGCGCCGGGAAGGACTTATGGGTACGCGTTTTGAAGACCGCACGGAGGCGGGCCAGCGCCTCGCCGCGGCGCTTGCCCGGTTCCGGGAACAACCGGACACCGTGGTCCTGGGCCTGGCGCGGGGCGGCATCCCGGTCGCGGCGGCTGCAGCCTCCGCGCTCCGACTGCCCCTTGGCGCCGTTTTGGTCCGGAAACTGGGGATCCCCGGGCACGAGGAGACCGCTTTTGGGGCCCTGGCCCTGGCCCGCGGACGCATCGTCCGGCTGATCAACAAACCCCTGATGGAACGGGTCCTGCAGCACGGCGTGCGTCAGGACTTGATGGATGACGTTGAAGAGTGTGAGCGCGCCGAACTGCTCCGCCGGGCGCAGCTGTACCCGGGAACCGGCATGGATGTGGCGGGCAAGACTGTTGTCCTCGTCGATGACGGGCTGGCTACGGGAGCCAGCATGCGCGCCGCCGTCGAGGCCATGCGTGCTGAAGGCGCCACTGCCGTGCTCGCCGCGGCCCCCGTCGGGTCCGTGGATGCCCAGGCTTCCCTTGAACGGGTGTGCGACGCAGTGGTCTGCCTTCATCTGCCCGGCAAGTTCAGGGCGGTGGGAAGCTATTACCGGCATTTCGGACAGCTGGACGACCATGAGGCGGTCAGGCTGCTCGAGACCTGACGGGCCGCAGGGACAGCAGGCCCGGACCATGCGGTCCGGGCCTGCTGTCCCTGACGATGGGTGGACCCGATGGGGACTAGTGGTGGCTGCTGACGCCCAGCGGCCGGCCCTTGGTCTCCTTGGCCAGCACCACACCCACTGAGGAGATGACGCAGAGAATCATGATGTAGATGCCGATCGAGCCGGTCCATCGGGTGGACTGCAGCAGCGATTCGGCGATGGTGGCCGCGAAGGCGCCGCCCAGGATTGCACCGAAGGCGTACCCGATGGAGATCCCGGAGTACCTGACGTTGGCGGGGAACATCTCGGCGTACATGGCCGACATGGGGCCGTAGGAGAGGCCCAGGCCGACGGTCAGCACGAACAGGGCGACGCCGTACAGCACGATGTCCTTGGTGTCGATCAGCGCGAACATGGGGATCATCCACACGAAGACGATGGCATAGCCGGCCAGGAAGGTCTTGACGCGGCCGATGCGGTCGGACAGCCAGCCGCCCACCAGGGTAAAGATCAGCCAGCCAAACGACGCGAGCGTGGTGGCCAGGAGGATCTGCGGGGTGGGCATCTTCAGGGTCTTGGTGGCGTACGAGATAAAGAACGCGATCAGCAGGTAGCCCGCCGCGTTGTTGCCGATGAAGATCAGGGTGGAGTACAGGACGGGCAGTTTGTGGTTCCGGACCAGCTCGCCCAGGGGCGCTTTGCTTTCCCTCTTCCGCAGCGCCATCTCCTGGAACACCGGGCTTTCGGCCACAGCGCGGCGGATGAGGTAGCCCACCACGATCAGGACGATGGAGAGCAGGAACGGCACGCGCCAGCCCCACGCCGCGAAGTCGTCTTTGGACATGCTGGTGTTCAGGAAGAACAGCAGGCCGGTGGCCAGGATCATGCCTACCGGGACACCGATCTGCGGGTAGGCGCCGAACAGGCCGCGCCGGTTGACCGGCGCATGCTCCACGGCCATGAGGGCGGCGCCGCCCCACTCGCCGCCGGCCGAGAAGCCCTGGATAACGCGCAGCAGGATGAGCAGCACAGGCGCCCACGCACCGATTTGGGCATAGGTGGGAAGCACGCCGATCAGGGCCGTGGCGGCGCCCATCATGACCAGGGTGAAGACCAGCATGGCCTTCCGGCCCAGGCGGTCACCCAGGTGTCCGGCGATAACGGCGCCGAGCGGGCGGAACAGGAAGCTGATGCCGATCAGGGCAAAAGAGAGGATTTGGGCCAGGCCCGGGTTGGACTCATTCAGGGGAGCCAGGAACAGCGGTGACAGCAGCGTTGCCGTCAGCTGGGCAAAGATGAAGAAGTCATACCATTCGATGGTGGTGCCGACGAGGGTGCCGGCAAGAACCCTGCGCTCCTCGCGCCGGCTGCTGGGACCAGCGGGGGTATCCACCTTGGAAGGTGTGGTCATTGAAACTCCATTGTTTTAGGGCAGCAAAGCCACCCGGGACGCCTTCAGAATTACCGACAGAACGGTCAGTTAGTTAGTAGGGTACTACGAATCTGTGATGCGCAGCACGAACCTTGGGGATTTGTGCTGCCGCCTGGCCGTTGGACGTTAGTTCTATATTAGAACTGTCAGTTCGTATAGAGGACACTACCGTTTCGCGGGCGCCGAGACAAGGGTCCCGGCGTTGCCCTCCCTGCCGCCTAGGATGGACATCATGACCCCTCCAGCAGCCACAGCGCGCACCGGAGCGTCGCCCCAGGCTTCGCCGTCCCAAACCCTCTCCCGCGGCATCCGCGCCCTCGAGATCCTGGCTGCCGCCCCCGGCCCGCTGACCATCGCCGAGCTCGCCGATGCCATGGGTGTCCACCGGTCTGTGGCATACCGGATCCTGCGCACGCTGGAAGACCATTCCCTCCTGGTGCGTGACGATGCCGGACGGGTCCAGCCGGGCCCCGGACTGGCGGTCCTGGCCCGGGGTGTGTCACGGAACCTGCAGAGTGCAGCGCTTCCGGAGCTCACGCAGCTGGCAAACTCGCTGGACATGACGGCGTTCGTGGCGGTGTGGGACCACCACGACTGCATCACGCTGGTCACGGTTGAACCCAGGCATTCGGGGGCCACAGTGGCCCAGCGGCCCGGAACCCGCCACCCCATCAACGCCGGGGCGCCCGGCATCGCCATCCAGTCCGCCCTCACGGAAGCGGAATGGGACCGGCTGGAGACGGGCATCCCTTACCGGCCGGAGGCATCCGAAGCACGCAGGAAGGGTTACTCGGCCAGCCATGACGAAGTCATCGCGGGGGTCTCCTCACTGGCAGCCCCGGTCCGGGTTCCCGGCGGTCGCCCGGCCGCGCTGGCCGTCGTCTACATCCGCTCCACCCAGGATCCGGAGGCGGTAGGGGCAGCCATTGCCGAAAGCGCGGCCAGGATCGAGAGCCAGCTGGCGTAGCAGCGTACAGTTCGGCGTCCTGGTCAGGCCCTTCGGCGAAGCACGACGGCGGCTGCCGCACCGAGCAGCGACAGCGCCACCGCCGCGCAGAACGGGACAAGGAACGCGCCCCGGTATCCGTCCAGCTGTGCCAGCTGTCCCCCAACTGAGGAACCAACAGCTGTTCCGGCCACGATCCCGCTGGCCAGTGCGGTCATGACAGTGCCCAGCCTTCCGGCCGGCGCCACCCTGCCGCCCACCGCGAAAACGGTAACCATGACGGGGCCGACGGGCAGGCCCAGGACCAGCAGGACCACCGCCATCATAGGCAGTGAAGACGGCACCGGCAGCAGGAGTGCCAGCGCTGCCATCAGGACTGCACACAGTACCCAGCGCAGGGACAAACCGGCGCGCCTGGGCCAGTACGCCACCGATAGTGCCGCGACCGCGGAGCTGAGGCCCATGACGGCATACAGCAGCCCGGCAATTTCCGTACCCGCCAGGCCTGCCGCGAAGGCGCTGAGCGCCGCCTGGGTGGACCCAAAGAACGTTCCCATACAGACCATGGCAAAGACGGGCAGGGCCACCGACCACGGCAGCCGGGCAGCGCTGCCGGCACCCTTGCCCCCGGGTTTCCTGGAACTGGCGGCAGGCACGGCCCGATGGGTGGGATGGAAGGCGAACGCGGGTACCAGCGTGATGGTCATGGCAGCAGCCAGGGCCAGCGGAAGCCAAGGCGACACGAGGCTGGCCAGGATTCCCACCAGCGCAGGCCCAAGGACGAACGTGACTTCATCCGCGGTGCTCTCATAGGACAGTGCCGTGTCCAGGTCGCGGGCCGGGACGGACGGCGCCGCGATGCCTTCTGCATTGGCGGTCAGGGCCATCCACCTGACCCGGGCCAAGGGACCTACTTGTGGACAGGTAGCACCCGAAGCGAAGGCAATGGCCAGGACAGCAATCGAAAGCGCTCCTGACGCAGCGGAGGCGCTGGCCATTAGCACAAGGGCCAGCACTGCCACGGTGTTGAGCAGCGCCGACACCACGAGCACGGCCCGCTGGCCGCGCTTGTCGGCCAGCGATCCCAGTACCGGAGCTCCCAGCGCGGAGCCGATGCCCACCGCGCCCGCCGCGGTCCCCCCGGCAGCAAAAGAGCCGCTCACGGAGGTGACCAGCGTCAGTGTGCCAACAGTCAGCATGGCGAGGGGAAGCCGCGCAAAGAGACCCAGCGGGATGAAGCTTCGGCCCGCGAGCTGTGGAAGGCGTGAAAAGCGCCCCGGCGTCCCGGAAGGAACCTCAGGGACGGTGTTGTCCGGGCCGACGGCGGCCGAGGCAGTACCGGCGGGGGTGGTTGAAGGAGGATTCTGTGGTGTCAATTCCGGGCTCGTTCAGTCGCTGCGCATCGTCCCTCCTCCCGATGCGCGCAACCCGGTAACGCGGTCAAGTATATCGGCCCGGGTCAGACGGCGGCATCCAGGCTTTCGGAGATCCGCAGCGTGGAGCCGTTGCGGCCTTTGAGTACCTGCAGCTGGGTGCCGATCCGCTGCTTCATCTCTGCGACATGGCTGACCAGCCCCACTACCCTGCCGCCGTCGCGCAGCCCTTCCAGGGCGTCCATGACCTGCTCCAGCGATTGCTCGTCCAGGCTGCCAAAGCCCTCATCGACGAACAGCGTCTCGATTTCCACTCCGCCGGCCTCCTGCTGGACCACGTCCGCCAGTCCCAATGCGAGCGAGAGTGAAGCCATGAAGGATTCTCCCCCGGACAAGGTTGAGGTGTCCCTGCGGAATCCCGTCCACTGGTCCACCACTTCCAGTCCCAGCCCTGACTTCGCACCCCGGGCCGCCTTTGCGTCGGTGTGCTGAAGCAGGTACCGCCCGTCACTCATGGCCACCAGGCGTTCGGACGCGGCAAGGGCCACCTGTTCCAGACGGCCGGCCAGGACGTAGCTGTTCAGGCTCATGCGGTAGGTGTTCTCCCCGCGGCCGGCTGCGGCATCAGCAAGCCCGGCGAGCATTTGCGCCCGCTCTGCCGGCCCGCGGGACGAGCTGGCCAATGCGCCGTACTCAGCCGCGATGGATTGCAGCGATGCAAGGCAGCGGGCGGCCAGCCCTGCGGCCAGGTCCGCTTCCCGTGCCGTGTTCCGGGCAGCCGCCGCCCCTGCATGCAATCCAGCAAGCCGTTCTTCGTCCATCTGGAAGCCCTCCGCTGCTTCGGCCAGCGCCAGCACGATGTCTTCGGATTCGAACAACCCGGCCACGCGCGCGGCTTCGTCCTGTGCTGCGCGGATGGCCGCGTCCAGGGCCGCCGCCTCATTGGAAGCCAGGAGCTGCCCGCGGACTTCGTCGGCGGTGGCGAAGCCGGCCTCCGGCAGCGCACGTTCCAGGTGCCCGCGGGCTTCGTCCTCCTGCAGGCGGGCAGCGTCCAGGCGTGCCTGTGCTTCCACGGCCTTATCCAGGACCGCCACAGCGTCCTCGAGTGACCGCAGCCGGCGGTCCAGGCTCCGATGGTCCCCGCGCAGTCCAGCGAGTCCCTTGTCCAGTGCCGCCGCCTGTCCGGCAAGGTCGGCAAGGGAGGCCGCGGTCCGGGACAGCTCAGCCTCCGCCTCTGAGACGTTGCGCCGGGCTTCGGCGATGGCGGCATCCAGGGTCTCCAGCCGTTGGCGCCGGCCCTGGAGGTCCCTGGCGGCCTGCTCTGCGTCGAGTGCTGCAGCATCCGCGCTGTCCGCTGCGGCGCGAGCATCATCTTCCGGGGTGTTCCCGCCCTGGCCAGCGAGGACCGCCACGGCCTGCCCGGCTTCGGCCAGTTCAGCGGCGACCAGGGCGTGTGCAGCCTCTGCGGCCTCATAGGCAGCGTGGGCTTCTTCTTCCTTCTGTGCCAGCCCCGGACCACCGGTGCCTTGGTCTGCAGGAGCGGGGTGCTGGCCGCTCCCGCAGACGGGGCAGGGATCGCCCGCAACCAGCTTGGCGGCCAGCTCAGCTGCGGCATTGGCCAGCCGGTCCTCCCTCAGGTCCAGCCAGTGGCGCTTGGCCTCCAGCAGGTTGTCCCGCGAGTCTTCATGGCGCACCTTGGCGCGGTCCCGGACTGTGACGGCAGTCCTGTGGCGCTGGACCACGTCGAGCAATTCTGCGGCTGCGGCAGCTTCCTTGCGACGCAACGCGGCCTCCGCGGAGCGGGCCTCCAGGTGGTCCAGGCCATCCACCAGATGTTCGCGCTCCGATGCCAGCTGCGTTGCCTGGACGGCCAGCGCGTCCAGGGCCTGCTGGAGTTCTTCCTGCCTGCCGGAGAGCAGCCGGTGCCGGTTCCGGAGGTCCTGGAGCCTCTCTTCGTCCGGAATGCGTGCCTCGACGACGGCCAGGAGCGAGCGAAGGCGACCCAGTTCCTCCGCAGGCCCGGGGGCGTTTCCTTCCAGGCTGAGCTGGACCAGCTCGCCCCCATCCCCGGCGGCCAGCCGGAGCAGCGTCATGGCAGATCCCGCGGCAGCCGCTGAGCTCCGCACCTTGACCGCAGCAGCGTCCACCGCCTGAAGCTGGCCCTGCAGGACCTCGGCCTGCCGGTGCCGGGCCAGCGTGGCCAACAGTTCATCCTGGCGCGCAGCCCCTTCCTTGACTGCCCGCTGCCGGGCGGTGGCGGCCTGCAGTTTCCGGTGCCGCTCCTGCCGGCCGGCTTCCAGCTCCACCTCAGAGCGCCGCTCCCGGCTGGCGGCTTCGGCAGCGGCTGCGTGTTCGGTGAGGTCAGCCAGCCGCGCGGCAACAGACTCCTGCAGCCACTCAAGGCGCCGCGGGATGTCGCCGGGCGGCGGGGCAGAGTCGCCTGGGAGTTCCAGGGGTGCCGCTTCGGTTTCTGCCCGCGAGGCGAGGAGTTCGAGTTGCCCCGACAGGGCCGCAACGTCCTCCCTGGCAGCGGCGGCCTCCCGCGACAGTTCCTGTTCCAGTGCTTCAAAACGCTGGGTGCCAAAGAGCTTCTGCAGCAGATCCAGCCGGTCGGCAGCCTTGGAGCGAAGGAAGGCAGCGAAATCACCCTGCGGCAGCATCACCACGCGCGTGAACTGTTCGCGGTCCATGCCCAGCAGGGCCATGATTTCGGCACCCGCCTCGTCATTGCGGGCAGACTTCTCCACCCAGGATCCGCCCACGCGCTCCCGCAGCAACGTTTTGGCCTGCTGGAGGGTGAAGCCTTTCTTCCCCCTTGCACTGGGCTTCTCCCAGGCCGGGGAGCGCGTCACCTCGAAGCGGCGGCCCTGCGCGGAGAACTCGCACGTCACCGCCGGCTCCTGCCCCGGGTCCGCGTGGTCGCTGCGCAGCCGCTTGCCGTCCTGCCTTGCTCCTGGAACAGAGCCGTACAGGGCGAAGCAGATGGCATCCAGCACGCTGGTCTTGCCGGCACCGGTGGGTCCGTTCAGCAGGAACAGGCCATGGGCGCTGAGGCGGTCAAAGTCGATGTCCTCGCTTCCGGCGAAGGGCCCGAAGCCGGAGATCCGCAGATGGTGGATCCTCACCGTGATCCCTCCAGGAGCCGAACGTTCTCCAGCGCCGCCGCGAGCGCAGACTTTTCCGCCGGGTCCGCACCCCGTCCCCGGACGTGCTCCAGGAAGCCGCAGCAGACGGCAAGGTCGTCCGGAGCGCCCGCAAGCCTGCTGCTGTAGCTGGACTGCGCGGCGGCAGTCACGCCCTGGGGATCGAACGCCAGTACAAGGGTGTCCGGGAACCTGGTCCGGAGCCGTTCCATGGCCCGCGCAGGACGCTGTGCGTCCGTAAGAGTGATGTGGCAATAGGCAGCTTCAGCCCAGGCGTGGCCGGGGTCAGCCAGGAGGTCCTCCAGGGAGCCGCGAAGAACGGCCAGGGTACGCGGGGCCTCCCAGAGGACCTCACTGACCGAAGTGACTCCCGCCGGACCGATATCCACCACCCAGGCGCCCTTCCGGTGGGCGGACTCGGAAAAGGAATAGGCCAGTGGCGATCCCGAGTACCTCACGGACTCCGACAACTGCTGCCGCCCGTGCAGGTGGCCCAGCGCCGTGTAGCTGAAGCCATCGAACAGATCCAGCGGCACAGCCCCCACACCGCCAATACTCAGGTCCCGCTCGCTGTCCGAACTGATGCCGCCGCTGGCAAAGGTGTGCGCCAGGACCACGGAGTGGACGGCTGCGGACCCCGCCCGCCGCGCAATGTCCGCCCGGATCAGGTCCGTGGCCGCACGGGTGACCTCAAAATGGCTGGCTGATTCCGTCCCCAGCTGTTCAGCCACGAGCCTCGGCTCCAGCCACGGAATACCATAAAGCGCCAGTACGGCGTCCGTTCCGTCGGAGTCCGTTCCCAGCGGCAGCAGAAGCGGTTTGTCCAGGTCCTCAAGCCGGGTGCGCAGGTGCACTCCGCCGCGCTCCAGCAACCGGGACGCAAATCCGAGCCTGATGGCGGAGTCGTGGTTTCCGCTGGTGAGGACCACTTTTGCCCCCGCAGCAGTGAGCCTGACAAGCGCGTCATCAAGGAGGTGGACAACGTCCACGCCGGGCAGTGCGCGGTCATAGACGTCACCGGCGATCAGGACGACGTCGATGCCGTCCCGCTCAACCGCTGCCACCAGCTGGTCAACGAAAGCACGCTGGGCGTCCAGCATACCGACGCCGTGAAAGGAACGGCCCAGGTGCCAGTCGGAGGTGTGAAGTAACCGCATATTCCTAAGCTATCGGCAGGCACTGACACTGCGGAAAACCGCCGCGGCCTGTGCGCCAAGGATCATTTGCGGTCGAAGAATTCCTGGGCCTCGCTGACGCCGCGCGACTTCTCCTGCCGGGGCGCCGCTACCGGCAGGAGCCCGTCCTCCGGACCGCCGTCCTCGGGTCCGACCTCCTCCGCACCGCTGCCGTCAATGTCCGGGGTGACACTATCGCTGGCAACGTCTGCCGCACCGCCGTCAACATCAACGCCACCTTGGCCGCTGCCGGCTTCTTCGCCCCCGGCACCCTGGTCCGTGACGGGCGCAGGCGATTCAGCCACCGCTGAAATCCTGAACACGAGCCCTGCTATCGCGCCGCCGGCCAGCGGCGCCACCAGGAAGACCCACAGCTGCTCCACGGCCCAGCCGGAGCTGAAGATGGCGGAGGCGACGGCCCGGGCAGGGTTGAAGGGCAGGTTTCCCACCGACTGACCCACCTGCAGCAGCGCCGCGAAGGACAGGCCGACCGCCACGGGCGCCACGGTCCGGCTGCCGCCTTCGCGGCCACCGGCGCCCAGGAAGACTGCCACGATGATCGCGGCCCCCAGCAGTTCCAGGAGCACGACGGCGGCAACGGGTGCCTGGATGAGGGAATGCTCCCCAAATCCCGCGGCCACGGTATCAAAGGCAGTGCGGCTGTCCGTGATGCCGGGCAGGGTGCGCAGTATCCCGAAGAGGGCAAGGGCCCCCACCAGCGCACCCACCACCTGGGCGGCGGCGTATGCTGCCGCTGCCCCGGCGCGGATCCGTCCGGCCAGGAGGTGCCCAAGGGTGATGGCCGGGTTGAAGTGGCCACCGGAAATGTGCCCGAAGGCGAGCATTGCCGCGGTGATGGCCAGTCCTGCGGCGAGGGCCGCGGGAACAGGGCTGGACTGGGGAATGCTGAACAGCGGCACGCCCAGCCCAGCCACCGCCAGGAAGAGGCTGCCGAAGGCCTCGGCGACCAAACGGGGCATGAGGGCGGGGGCAGGAGCTGTGCCGCCGGGCTGCAGTGTGTAGCGTTCGGAGACAGGGGTGCTCATGATCAAACCTTTACGTTGGGAAGCAGGTGGCCGCCGGTATACCGGCCAGGGCAACCCGGACAGTATCCCAGCCCAGGCTGTGCGTTTGCTGGAGGGCACCCGGCCACCGCTCCTCCCCGTCCAAGCGAGGCCCTGCGCGGCTGCCGTGCGCAGGACGGTAAATTTACCCCATGAGCATTGACCACGGCATACCTGCGCCCGCCCTCAAATCCCGGACTCACGGCTGCCTGCTGGGCGGCGCGCTGGGAGATGCACTGGGTTACGCCGTGGAGTTCGACTCAATCGCCGACATCCGCCAGCGCTTCGGGCCGCAGGGCCTGACCGGACTTGAGCAGCTTTCCGGCCCCCGCCACTTTTCGGACGATACGCAGCTGACCCTCTACACGGTCGACGGACTGGTGGAGGCACTGGAGTGGGCCAACGCCGGAGTGGGGGCGGACGTCAACGCCTGCCTTTGGCTGGCCTACCTGCGGTGGCTGGCAACCCAGGGCGAAGACGCCGGGCCCTCAGCGCCCGTACCGCAGCCGCGGTGGATCGACGGCAACGAGGTCCTCCGCCAGCGGCGGCATCCGGAAAAGGACTGCATCAGCGGGCTGGCCACCGGCGAGATGGGAACATCGGCGCGTCCCGTCAACCCCGCGGCAAAAGGCCCCGGGACAGTGATGCGCTCCGCACCGTTCGGGCTGGTTCCACACATCGCGCCCGACGCCGTCTACAAGCTGAGTGCCGACGCCGCCGCGCTGACCCACGGGCATCCGGCCGCGCACCAAAGTGCCGGGATCTTCAGCCTGCTGATCCACCGGTTGGTCTCCGGCGACGGACTGCGGGACGCCGCCGCCGCGGTCTGCGCGCACGCCGCCGCCCTTCCGGCCGTGGCCCCCGAGCTGCCCGGACGGCTGGAGGCCGCCCGCAGCCTCGCGGAGAAGGGCGTTGTTGCCCCAGGGGAACTGGTCCAGGTGCTGGGCGGAGGCTGGTTGGCGGAGGAGGCTCTCGCCGTCGCCCTCTATGCCGTCCTTGCCACTCTTCCCCCCGACGCTGCCGGTGCCCGGCCGGAACGGCATTTCCGGGACGCCCTGGCGGTGGCGGTGAACCAGAGCGGCGGCAGCGACACGGCGGCCTCTATGGCAGGAAACATCCTGGGAGCCCTGTACGGGGAGGACTGCCTGCCCGCGCCGTGGCTTGATGTGCTGGAAGCGCCGGAGGTGATCCGCGGCATGGCGGATCAGCTGGTAAAGGTTACGACCGGCGAAGGCTGATGTTGTTGCAGGCCTCGCAGACGTCCTCGGGGATCACTCCGCGGCGCTGCAGGAACCCGAAAATCGTGCAGCCGAGGCAGAATCCGGCGAAGGCCTCCAGCGACGCCGCGATGACCAGGACGCCCAGGAGCGCCCACGCCGCCGGAGCCGCACCGGCAGCGAACAGGAGAAGGGCTGCCGTGGAGACCGCAGCGCCGATGCCCTGGGCGAAGCGCTTGGGCGGACCGGCCACCAGCCTGGCCTTCCCCAGCCGCGGCGTGATCACCTTCACCGAGAGCAGGGCCAGGGGCGAGATACGCGGGCCGAAGAGGAGCCGCAGCCAGAACCCGGCGGCGATGGCCAGCAGACCCCACCCTGAACCTGCAATGGCGGTGACGACGGCGAGCAGCACCACGAGCGCTGCGGTGACGCGGGCAGCGTATTCATTGACGGGATTGGGGAACGCAAAAACGGAGGACATGACGCAAGGCTAGGAGCGCGCCGCCCGGGAGCCAAGCTTTGTTGCGCCGCATGACTGTAGGCACGTCCAGCGCGGGTCGGCTCAAGCGTTGAAGGCAGGCGCGAGGACGCTGTTCCAGGGTGCGCCGGCATCGGCCTTCGGGGCCTGGGGAACGTCCCCGCCCACCATCTGCAGGAACTCACCCTCGGAGAGTACCTCGATGGCCTGTCCCCGCTCATGGAGTTCCAGGACGCGGCGCGCCTTGCCGGTGAGCCTTCCCGAGCGCAGGTCGGAGGCTACGAACCCGTCCCCCACCACAAGGACGGTGGTACGGCCGGTGACCCGGCTTTCCGTCCGCGCGCCGCATCGGGCCGACCGCAGCTTGGCCTCGGGGCGGGCAATGGACAGTTGCCCGGTGAACACCACCGTCTGCGCGTACAGGGGGTGGCTGGGCTCGGCATCCATGTTGGGCTCCGGGTTCAGCCCTTCCTCAGGCCAGCCGGACTGGAACCGGCGGACCAGCTCAGCTCCGTTGCCGGACCCGCCCGACATGGCAGCCAGGCTGGGCTTGGACAGGTCCCCCGTGGCCGGGTCGAAGGCCGGTTGGCGCGGGATTGCAAGACCCAGCGAAAGGTAGAGCTCCGCGATGCTGTTGGCACCGTTGCGGGCGGCGATATCTATCAGGATGCCGGCGCACGCACGCGCATCCTCGGCGGCATCATGGTGGTTGACCAGCGGCACGCCGGCTTCCTCGGCCGCGAACGGAAGCGAGTTGGAGACCAGCGAGTAGCAGCGCCTCGACAGCATGACCGTGCAGACGTAATCGTAGGCCGGGCCGGGGAGGCCCGACACTTCAAGCGCGGAGCGGATCACGCCCAGGTCGAAGGCGGCATTGTGGGCCACCAGGACGTCCTCTCCAATGAAGGCGCCGATTTCCGGAAACAGATCGCCGAACCTCGGCTGCCCTGCCACGTCGTCCGGGGTAATCCGGTGGATCCGCACATTGTGGTGGTCGAAGTGGTCGTAGTTGGGCGGCGGCCGCATCAGCCAGGAGGCCTCCGCCACGATTTTCCCGTTCCTCACCTTCGTCAGCCCCACGGAGCAGGGGGAGCCGCGGAAGCCGTTGGCTGTTTCAAAGTCGATCGCCGTAAAGTCCAAACCCACGGCCCCTACCTTACCGCCGCCACGGCCCCAACCCGGGAGGCACAGGCCCGTCAAGTACCCTTGAGGGGTGAACTTTCCTGTGATGAATGACCTCGCTGTGTCCATGCTCGGCGCGGGACCGGTCCAGCCGAAAATGGCTTCGTTCCTGCCCGACTGGCTGAACCCCCAGGTCTTCCTGGCTGATCCCACGCTCGCCCCGTGGGTGGTCCTGCTGGTGTGCGGGATCATCTTCGCCGAGACCGGCCTGCTGGTGGGGTTCTTCCTGCCGGGCGACTCCATGCTGTTCACCGCAGGCCTGCTGGTGGCCACTGACACCATCAAGTTCAACATCTGGCTCCTGGCACTGCTGGTTGCGGTCTCCGCCATCATCGGCAACCAGGCCGGCTACCTCATCGGATCCAAGGCGGGGCCGGCGATCTTCAACAGGCCCAACTCAAAGCTTTTCAAGCGGGAGAACGTTGAAAATGCCCACGCCTTCTTCGAGAAGCACGGCGGCAAGGCCCTGATTCTGGCCCGCTTCGTACCCATCATCCGCACCTTTGTGCCCGTGATCGTCGGCGTCGCGCAGATGAGCAAGCGGAAGTTCTTCATCTACAACGTCATCGGCGCGCTGCTGTGGGGTGCCGGCGTGACCCTCCTCGGCTACCTGCTCGGCGACAAGGTCCCCTGGGTCCGCGACAACCTTGACATCATTTTCATCGCCATCGTGCTGCTCTCCGTGATCCCCATCGGCATCGAACTCCTGCGCGGCCTGTCCGCCCGGCGCCAGTCACAAACCTTCGGCACCGACACCGTTGATGAGTTCATCGAGGAACACGAGCCGGAAGAGGAGCAGAAGACGCACCGCAACCTGCACGGCCGCCCGGAGTAGCGCTTACCCCCGGGCACACCGCCAAAGAAGGTGCGCACCCCGCTGGATGTTTCCAGCCGGATGCGCACCTTTTTTGCGCCACTTGTGCCTAGCCTGCGGCCTCCAGGGCTGCCACGATGGAGGGCAGAAGCGCCCGGAAAGCCTTGCCCCGGTGGCTGATGGCGTTCTTTTCCTCGGCGGACAGTTCGGCGCAGCTTCGGTCCTCGCCTGAAGGCTGCAGGACCGGATCATAGCCAAAGCCCCCTGCGCCCCGCGGTTCGCGGAGGAGGATGCCTTCCAGCTGCCCGTACTCCACAACCTCGCGTCCCGGGCCCTCCGCGTCCGCCGGCATGGCCAGTGCTGCGGCGCAGACGAACGCAGCACCCCGGTGCTCATCCGGGACGTCGGACAGCTGGTTCAGCAAAAGTTCGAGGTTGGCGGCATCATCACCGTGCCGCCCCGCCCAGCGCGCCGAAAAGATCCCGGGAGCGCCGCCCATGACGTCCACGGCCAGCCCTGAGTCGTCCGCGATTGCCACCAGGCCCGTAGCGCCGGCCACTGCCCGCGCCTTCAGCAGGGAATTCTCCGCGAAGGTGACGCCGGTCTCCAGGACGTCCGGCGCACCCGCCGCAGCTGCGTCCACCACCTGGGTGTCGACGTCGAGCCCTGGTACCTGCCCGCGCAGCAGTTCACGGAGCTCGCGAAGCTTGCCCTTGTTGTGGGTGGCGAGCACCAGGCGGGGACCAGCACTGCTCACAGCGTGTCCGCCAGGGTTTCACGCTGGATGGCGGCGAGCTGGGAGGTGCCCAGCAGTGCCAGGTCCAGGAGCTGGTTCAGCTCATCCCGGTCGAACGGTGCGCCCTCGGCAGTACCCTGCACCTCCACGAACTTCCCGGCCCCCGTGACCACCACGTTCATGTCGGTTTCGGCCCGGACGTCCTCGACGTAGGGCAGGTCGAGCATGGGAACGCCGTCGATGATGCCCACGGACACAGCAGCGATGGTGTCCAGCAGCGGCTGGGCGTTCCTGGCGATGAGCTTGTTGTCCCGGGCAAACCGGATGGAGTCCGCCAGCGCCACGTAGGCGCCGGTGATGGCCGCGGTACGCGTACCGCCGTCGGCCTGGAGAACGTCGCAGTCCAGCACGATGGTGTTTTCGCCCAAGGCCTTGGTGTCAATGATGGAACGCAGGGAGCGTCCGATCAGGCGCGAGATCTCGTGGGTGCGGCCGCCGATCTTTCCCTTGACGGACTCGCGGTCGGACCGGGTGTTGGTGGCGCGGGGCAGCATGGCGTACTCTGCCGTGACCCAGCCGCGGCCCTCACCCTTGAGCCAGCGGGGGACGCCGGCGGTCAGCGAGGCCGTGCACAGCACCCTGGTGTTGCCGAACTCGATCAATGCCGATCCCTCAGCCTGGTTGGACCATCCGCGGGTGATGCTGATGGGCCGGAGCTGGTCGGGGGCGCGGCCGTCGGCGCGCACGATGGGCACTGCTGTTGCTTCAGATGTCATGCCTTTAGCTTATCCAGTGCCAATGCGGCGGGTGCCCGCCACCGGATCCAACGGCACAGCCGGGAGCAGTCCGGATCCGGCTAAATGGTGTAGTGCACGCCGGCCACGGCCACGGCCACGTCACCCGGGAACACCGGCCGCGCTTCGGCCATGACGGTGGTCTGGGATGTCCACACCGGGATGTGGGTCAGCAGGAGCCGCCGGGCGTTGGCTGCGGCTGCGGCCTCCCCGGCACGTTTGCCGGTCAGGTGGACATCGTTGATGCCGTCGTCGCGGCCCTCCTCGAAGGCGGCCTCGCACAGGAACAGGTCAGCGTCCCTGGCTGCTTCCTCAAGCCCGGCGCAGGAGTCGGTATCGCCCGAATAGGTGAGGACCCGGGACACGGGGACACCATCCTTGCCCGGCTCCACCACCTCCACCCGCAGGGCGTAGGCCTCCTCGATGGGGTGGTTGACGGCGAACGGGGTGACAGTGAACGGGCCCACGGTCACGGGTTTGCGCTCGGCCCAGTTGGTGAAGTCGAACTCTTCATGCATCCCGGGGTCCAGGTCCAGGCCGTACGCCGTGGCCATGCGGTCAGCAGTGGCCGCGGGGCCCCAGACGGGAATCCGGCCGCGGCCCCAGCCGCCGGGCTTCCAGCGGATGGCAACATGCAAGCCGCACAAATCCATGCAGTGGTCCGGGTGCAGGTGGGTCAGGAAGATGGCGTCGATGTCTTCCAGGTCCGTGTACCGCTGGATGGCTCCGAGGGCACCGCTGCCGAGGTCCATCACCACCTTCCAGGTCCGCTCGCCATCGTTGGCGGTCAGGAGGTAGCACGACGCCGGGGAGCCGGGTCCGGGAAACGAGCCCGTGCATCCAACGATGGTCAGCTTCACCGGGCGGGCCCTCCGCCGCGGCGCGAGCCGGCGAATCCGCCGCCGACGAAGTTGGAGATGCGCGGGCGGTTGCGGGCACTCTGGGCGGCGGCGATCATTTCGGGGGTGATGCGGGCGAGGCTGCCGGTGGGGTACTGCGCGGCCACATGGTCCACGTGGCGGACGGACAATACTTCCGGCCCCAGGAACCGCCGGGCCAGTGCCTCGAATTGGGCGGCATCGCCGGTGGCCACGAAATGGTGCTCCGGCGGCGCCTCGGAGGTGCGCTGCAGGTTGTGGGTGGCCAGGGCGCGGTACACATCCTTGGCCGTTTCCTCCGCGCTGGAGACCAGGGTGACATCGGCGCCCATGACATAGGAGATCACGCCGGTCAGCAACGGGTAGTGCGTGCAGCCCAGGACCACGGTGTCCACGGCGGCGGCCTTCAGCGGGGCAAGGTATTCCTCCGCGACGGCCAGCAGCTCCGGCCCTGTAGTGATGCCCGCTTCCACGTAGCTGACGAATGCCGGGCACGCCACCGAAGTGATGTCCAGGTCCGGAGCGGCCGCGAACGTGTCTTCGTACGCGCGTGATCCCACCGTTGCCGAGGTTCCGATGACGCCGACTTTCCCGCTGCGGGTTGCTGCGACGGCACGCCGCACTGCGGGCTGGATAACCTCAATGACCGGGATGCCGTATTTGGCGGTGTAACGCTCACGGGCATCCCGCAGGACAGCGGCCGACGCCGAGTTGCAGGCGATGGTGAGCAGCTTGACCCCGGAGTCCACGAGTTCGTCCATCACGCCCAGCGCGTTGGCGCGTACCTCCGCGATGGGCAGCGGCCCGTAGGGGCCGTGGGCAGTGTCCCCCACATAGAGAATGGACTCGTTGGGAAGCTGGTCGATGATGGACCTGGCCACGGTGAGCCCGCCAACGCCGGAGTCGAAGACGCCGATGGGCCGGGCTTCCGGGGCTGCGGCAGGAAGGTCGCTTGCGGCAGGCCCGGGCTGTGTTTCCGCCGGCAGTTCCGCGCTCGAGGCTGTTGTCATGATTATTCGAGGATAGGTGGTCCCGGAAGCCTCAGCCATCATCTTGTGTCCGGGAACTCGTGTCTGCTGCGTCACAGCGGACGGCCTCCCCCTGGCCGCCGCAGCTCACCGGCGCGGTTCCATGGACTGCAGCATGGCCTGTACCAGGGATTCCTGCAGCCAGGTGGTGAAGTTGTAGACGAGCGCCAGGTAGCTCTCTACATCCTCCGCCTGGGACCAGTCCTGCATGCGGTGCACGTGCTCGGCGTCCGCTTCATCCCTGATGTCCAGCCGCTCGGCGAGCACCAGGCGCACATCGTTCAGTGCCATGGACCAGTGCCTTGCCCCTTCGGCCGTCAGCACGATTTCGTCCTTGTCGAGGTCCAGTGCGGCCGCGCGCAGGGCGCCGATCTTTGTTTCCCTGAGCGAGCGTTCGGTGAGCTGGCGGAACTCAAGGGAGGCGGCGCCGTCGTTCTTCACCACGTTGGGCAGCAGTCTCTTGACCGCACGGTCGGTGGGCTCGGCCACATCCATGTCCAGGCCGATCAGGGCGGCCAACGGGTCCTGCCCCGTGCGGTCCTCGGGCTGGAGCATGGAGATGACGTCATTGATCAGGCTGCGGAGCAGATCGCGTTCAGCCGGTTCGAGGAAGCCGGTAATGCCTTTGAGTCCGTACTTGAATGCCTTAGCCACGCTTCCCCTTACCCTGGCCCGGACCGCCGGACTTACCTGACTTGCCACCGGGGCCCCCGCTGGCTTTTTCCACCGTGGCCCAGAGCCCAAACCCGTGCATGGCCACCGCGTGGCGCTCCACCTGTTCCTTGCTGCCCGACGCGACGATGGAGCGGCCCTTCTTATGGACTTCCATCATCAGCTTGTTCGCCTTGGTCTCGGAGTAGCCGAAGTAGCTTTGGAACACATAGCTGACGTAGCTCATGAGATTGACGGGATCGTTCCAGATCACCAGGTTCCAGGGGATGTCCGGAGCGGTCAGGGAGTCGGTGGACTCTGCCGTGCCGGTCCGGATGCCCTCCTGTGTATCAGGGCCGGGCGCAACGCTTATGGTCATCTGTCCATTCTATGTTGGGGTTGGGCCCCCGACGGCTAGGGCCCCGCGGCGAAGCGAAGCGAGACGTGGGAGCCGGTGGGTGGGCCCCCGGCGGCGAGGGCCCCGCGGCGAAGCGAAGCGAGACGTGGGAGCCGGTGGGTGGGCCCCCGGCGGCGAGGGCCCCGCGGCGAAGCGAAGCGAGACGTGGGAGCCGGTGGGTGGGCCCCCGGCGGCGAGGGCCCCGCGGCGAAGCGAAGCGAGACGTGGGAGCCGGTGGGTGGGCCCCCGGCGGCGAGGGCCCCGCGGCGAAGCGAAGCGAGACGTGGGAGCCGGTGGGTGGGCCCCCGGCGGCGAGGGCCCCGCGGCGAAGCGAAGCGAGACGTGGGAGCCGGTGGGTGGGCCCCCGGCGGCGAGGGCCCCGCGGCGAAGCGAAGCGAGACGTGGGAGCCGGTGGGGACTAGAGTGATTTTCGTGAGCACCTCCGCCGGCTGGGACCATCCCCGCACGTCCTTTTACACCGACCACTACGAGCTGACCATGCTGCAGGCGTCCCTCCACTCGGGGGCCGCACACCGCAGGTCAGTGTTCGAGGCTTTCGCACGCCGCCTCCCCGACGGCCGGCGCTACGGAATCGTGGCCGGCACCGGGCGCCTCCTGGAAGGCATCGCGGATTTCCGCTTCGGCGAGGCGGAACTGGAGTTCCTGGAACGTACCAACGTGGTCAACCGGGAAACCCTGGAATACCTGGCCAATTACCGGTTCGCAGGCGATATCTGGGGCTATGCCGAGGGCGAGGCCTACTTTCCCAACTCCCCGATCCTGATCGTGGAGGGCACGTTCGCTGAAGCCTGCATGCTGGAGACCTACCTGCTGTCCGTGCTTAACCACGACACCGCCATTGCCTCCGCTGCGTCCCGCATGGTCAGCGCTGCCGGCGGCCGGCCCTGCATCGAGATGGGCTCGCGGCGCACCCACGAGGAGGCCGCCACAGCCTCGGCCAGGGCGGCCATCATTGCCGGCTTTGACAGCACCTCGAACCTGGAGGCGGGCATCCGCTACGGCGTGAAGACCGTGGGAACGGCTGCCCACTCCTTCACGCTGCTGCATGACACCGAACGGGAGGCCTTCGAGGCCCAGATTGCTTCACTGGGTGAGGGCACGTCCCTGCTGGTAGACACGTACGACGTCGAGAAGGCCGTCCGGACGGCCGTTGACCTGGCAGGGCCGCGGCTTGGCGCCGTCCGGCTGGACTCCGGCGACCTGGTGGCACAGGCGCAGTGGGTGCGCCGGCTCCTGGACGACCTGGGAAACGAGCACACCAAGATCGTGGTCACCTCCGACCTGGACGAATACGCGATTGCCGCGCTGCAGTCAGCCCCGGTGGACTCCTACGGCGTGGGCACGTCGCTGGTGACGGGTTCCGGTGCGCCCACTGCCAGCATGGTCTACAAGCTGGTCAGCCGGGCGGACAACGACGGCAACTTCGTGTCCGTGGCCAAGGCGGCCAAGAACAAGGTCAGCGTGGGCGGCAGGAAGTATGCGCTGCGGAAACTGGACGAACGCGGCACCGCCACCGCGGAGGTGGTAGGCGTGGGCCACCGGCCGGAGGACGACGGCAACGACCGTCCACTGCTGCAGCAGTTCATGAAGAACGGCGAGCTGCTGCCCGGCTGGACCGGGCACGAGGGCGTGCTCCGCGCGCGGCAGCGACATGCGGACTCCATGGCGGAACTGCCGCCGGTGGTTAACCGCCTGCAGCGCGGGGACGCCGCAATCCCCACGGTCTACGAGGAGCACTGATGGCCCGCGCACTGATTATCGTGGACGTCCAGAACGATTTCTGCGAAGGCGGCTCGCTCGCCGTTCCCGGCGGGGCGGCCGTGGCCGGAGCCATCAGCGAGTACCTGGACGCCTCTCACAGCGAATTCGACTACGTGGTGGCCACACAGGACTGGCACATCGACCCGGGAAGCCACTTCTCCGACACGCCTGATTACAGGGACAGCTGGCCGCGGCACTGCGTGGCCGGCACCCGCGGAGCCGAGCTCCACCCGGACCTGGACACCGAGTACATCGACGCGTATTTCCGGAAGGGCCAGTTCGCGGCCGCATACTCAGGCTTCGAAGGCCTGCTGGCCCCCGAGGACGCCGTGCCCACCGGGGAACGCCAGCCCGGGCTGCCCGGCGGTGCCGGCGCTTCTGAGTCCGACGAGGATGCCATCGGCCTTGACGACTGGCTCCAAAGCCACGACGTGGAGGACGTGGTGGTGGTCGGCATCGCCACCGACTACTGCGTGAAGGCAACTGCCCTCGATGCCGTCCAGGCCGGCTACGGGGTGACCGTGGTGCGGTCGTTGACTGCCGGCATTGCCGAGGACCTGGAAGACACCGTCGCAGAGCTGGAACTCGGCGGGGCGGACGTCGCCTGAGCCGCTACTTGCGGCCCACGAACCAGTCCTGAAGCTTGCGCAGCCGGGATTTCAGCTGCTCCTCGTTGGCCTGTGCCACGGGAGGACCGCCGCAGACCGTGCGGAGCTTGGTGTGCACCACGCCGTGCGGCGTGCCCGTCCGCGCGGCCCAGGCGGCCACGTTCTTGGCCAGCTCATTGCGGAGGTCCATCAGCATCCGGTGGTCCGGAACGGCGGGGACCTGGCTTTCGGCAGCCGCGGGCGCCTTCTGCTTCTTGCGGTTCAGCTGTTCGTGCTGGCGCTGGCGCAGCAGTGTGCCCACCTGCTCGGCATCCAGCAGGCCCGGAATCCCCAGGAAGTCCATTTCGTCGTCGGACCCCACTTCACCGCCGGTGCCGAACTCGCCGCCGTCAAACAGGACCCTGTCAAAGGAGGCCTGCGAATCCAATGCCTCGAACTTGCCCTTGGTGAGGCTGTCCGACGCTTTGTCCTCGCGGTTGGCCTCCTCCATCAGTGAATCTTCGGGGTTAAAAAGGCCGTCGGCGTCCTCTTTTTCCGGCCGGTCCAGGGCATGGTCCCGCTCCATTTCCATGGAGTTGGCCAGCGCCATCAGCTGCGGCACGGAGGGCAGGAAGACCGACGCCGTCTCGCCCCTTTTGCGGGCACGCACAAAGCGTCCCACGGCCTGGGCGAAGAAGAGCGGGGTGGAGGTGGAGGTGGCGTAGACGCCCACGGACAGCCGGGGCACGTCCACGCCCTCGGACACCATGCGGACAGCCACCATCCAGCGCTTGTCGCCGGCGGAAAATTCCTCGATCTTGCTCGACGCCTTGGCGTCATCAGACAGGATGACCGTTGGTGACTCCCCCGTGATCCGCTTCAACTGCCCCGCGTAGGCCCGTGCGTCCTCGTGGTCGGTGGCAATCACCAGGCCGCCCGCGTCCGGAACCGTGCGGCGGACCTCGCTGAGCCGTTTGTCGGCGCCAGCCAGGACGGCGGGGATCCACTCCCCTGCCGGATTCAGCGCAGTGCGCCAGGCGTGGCTGGTGATGTCCTTGGTGACGGCGGCTTCGCCGAGGGAGGCGGCCATTTCCTCGCCGGCGCTGGTGCGCCAGCGCATCTGGCCGGAGTAGGCCATGAACATCACGGGCCGCACCACGTGGTCGCGGAGGGCGTTGCCGTAGCCGTAGGTGTAGTCGGCTTTGGAACGCCGGATGCCGTCACGGTCCTCGGCGTACTCCACGAACGGGATGGGTGAGGTGTCTGAACGGAACGGGGTACCGGTGAGGGACAGCCGCCGTACTGCGGGATCGAACGCCTCGCGGAGGCCGTCGCCCCAGGACAGGGCCTCGCCGCCGTGGTGGATCTCGTCCAGGATCACCAGGGTGCGGGCTGCCTCGGTCTTGGCCCGGTGCAGCAGCGGCTTGCTGGCCACTTGGGCATAGGTGACGGCGACGCCGATGAAACCACGGCCGTGCTGGCCGTCGGAGTTCTTGAAGTTGGGGTCGATGGCAATCCCCACCTTGGCTGCCGCGTCCGCCCACTGCCGTTTCAGGTGGTCCGTGGGCGCCACGATGGTCACCCGGTTGACCGCACCGGAATCGATCAGCGTGGACGCGATCCGGAGCGCGAAGGTGGTTTTACCTGCGCCGGGGGTGGCCACCGCGAGGAAGTCGCGGGGGCTGTTCTTCAGGTAGAGGTCAAGGGCTTCCTGCTGCCAGGCGCGGAGTTTCGGGGCGGTTCCCCAGGCTGCACGTTCCGGGTACGCCGGAGGCAGGGTGGGGCCGCCAAAGAGCGTCTCCGTCACTACTTGCTGTTGCCCGAGTCCCCCGGACCCTTCCCGCCGTCGTTGCCCGGCCGGAGGCCTTCATAGACTTCCTTGCACTCGGGGCACACCGGGAACTTCTGCGGATCCCGGCCCGGGGTCCAGACCTTGCCGCACAGGGCAATGACGGGTTCCCCGGTCATCGCGGACTCCATGATCTTTTCCTTGCGCACATAGTGGGCAAAGCGCTCCCGGTCGCCCGGTTCCACCTCCTGGCGCAGTTCCTCGCGCTCAATGGTGGCCGTGGACGTTCCAGCCCCGGAAAGCTCGCGCATCGGGTCGTTTTCGAGAGGGTCCGTCATGCTAGTCATGGCATCCATCTTAGCCGTTCCCCCGGCCGCGCGTCCGACGGCGGCGCGCCCGTTGCCGGAGTATGGCACCGGCCGCCGTCGCACCTTTTGGCCCCCTTGGGGCACGCCCGGAAGGCCGCTACAACCCCTGCCAGGAGGGCTTGTTCTCATAGGTATGACGGTAGAAATCGGCCAGTTTCAGGCCTGAGGCGGCAGCCTCGTCCAGCAGGACGGTGGCGTGCGGATGGAACTGCAGCACGGACGCCGGGCAGATCGCAGCCACCGGACCTTCCACGAAATCGCGGACTGCCTGCGCTTTCTGCGCCCCCGTGGCGAGCAGGATCACGTGGCGGGCTTCCATGATGGTGCCCAGGCCCTGGGTAATGACGTGGTGCGGCACCTCGGACAGGCTGTTGAAGAACCTGGCATTGTCCCGGCGTGTCTGTTCCACCAGGCTCTTGATCCGCGTCCGCGAAGCGAAGGACGAGCCCGGCTCATTGAACCCGATGTGCCCGTCAGTGCCCAGGCCCAGCAGTTGCAGGTCAACGCCGCCGGCTGCGGCAATTGCCTGCTCATAGGCTTCGCAGGCAGCAGGGATGTCGTCCGCCCTTCCGTCCGGACTGTGGACGTTTTCCGCTGCAATGTTTACCCGGTTGGTGAACTCCCGGCGGACCACCTCACGGTAGGACTCAGGATGGCCCGCAGGCAGGCCCACGTATTCATCCAGCGCGAATGCCGAGGCCCTGCTGAAGTCCAGGCCCTGTTGGTGCCGGGCCGCGAGCTCGTCATAGACGGGGAGCGGTGAGGACCCCGTGGCCAGGCCAAGGACAGCCTCCGGCTTGCGCCGGAGGAGTTGTTCGATGGCGTCGGCCGCGAGTTTACCAATCTGCCTTCTGCCGCCGAGGATCACGATTTCCATGTTGTCCCTTCCGTGGAGCCGTCAGCGGTTGACGTTTACCTGTGCCAGGAGCTCCGGCCCCCGCGCGTCGAGCCATGTGCCGCCCAGCCGGACACCGGCCAGGAAGAGGGCGAGGCCCAGTACGATGCCCGCGGCAAGGTTGAGCCAGCCGAACAGAACGTTTCCGGTGATGGCGTGTGCTGCCAGCAGCACGGCTTCGGGCAGCACCAGGACCATCAGGACGAGCATTCCCACGAACTGCACTGCCATGGTTTGCCCTACGTTGCCGGGCGGTTTCTTGAAGGGGCTGTCACCCGGCAGCGGGACCGTGACCGTGTACCTGGCCGACACTACCGAGGACAATCCCAGCCCGGTGAAGAGGATCCCCAGGCTGAGCCCGAGCTGTCCCGGCAGGCCGGTCCAGTTGCGGGTGAAAGCCGCATAGCCGATGGCGAACACAAGGACCACCGGCAGGGCGAAGGCCATGCATGCCAGGGCCCTGCCCAGCCTGTCGGCAACGCCGCGGACCCCGGTGGCCAGATGCAGTGCAAACGCGGTGTTGTCGTAGGAAACGTCGGCTGAGATTGACCAGGCCAGGATAAAAGCGGACACGGGGGCCAGGAAGGCCAGGCTGCCGTAGCTTCCGGTCTGCGTCCCCTGGAATGCCAGCACCACCGGAAGCAAAGGGATCACCACCAGGGAACCGGAGTAGCGGGGGTCCCGGATCCAGTACGTGAGGGACCTCGCCATTACGGCACCGGCCGGGGTGGCCGGAAGCACGCCGAACAGTCCCAGCCTGCCGCCCCGGCGCTTCCCGGCTCCGGCGTACGGCGGAGTGACCAGCGCCCGCTCAAGCAGCAGTTTCCAGCACCACGCCAGGAGTCCAAGGACCGCCACCGCCACCAGCAGCTTCACCACTGCCTCCGCGGGCCGGCCGGATGCGACGTCGCCGCCGAGCGCCCAGGGCGCTCCCAGCGGCGTCCACGCCAGGGTACGGGCGAACTCCGGCGGGAATCCCGCGGATGCGGAAACGCTGCGGCCAACCCCTGCAACGATAGGCCCCAGCAGGACCAGGGGCACCATGAAGGCAAGGGCGCTGATGTCCTTGAAGCGCCGGGAGGCAGCCAGGCTTGCGGTCGCGGTGGTAACCACCTTGGCCAGCACCACGCAGGTCATCACCCCAAGGCAGGCACCTACCAGGGCGGCGAGCGCCGAAAACACATCCCGGGACCAGGTCACTACCGTGGCCAGGGCCACGAGCGTGGTGGCCACCCCGGGGATTCCGATCAGGCCGCCCAGGGCAAGGCCGGTGAGCATTTGCCTCATGGGGATGGCAAAGGTGCTGAAGCGGGACGGGTCCAGCGTCATGTCCGTGGCGGAGGCCACCACCGGAATCACGCCCCATCCAATGAGTGCGGCGGAACCGCCCAGGACCACAGCCGTGTGCGCGGTTTCGGCCCCTGCATTCCTGAGCAGGACAAGGACGATGACGAGGGTTGACACCACTCCCAGTGCATAGAGTCCGGCGATGGCCATGCCCACCAGCTGCCACGGGCTGCGCCGCAGTCCATTGCGCAGCAGCGCGAGCTTGAGCCTTAGAAGGTGCGCAACCATTCCAGTCCCTCCGTGTGGCTGTGGCCGCCGACAAGCTGCACGAACCGGTCTTCCAGGGAGGCGCCGGCCCGGACCTGGTCCACTGTCCCCGCAGCCAGGAGACGGCCGCGGGCCACCACCGCGACATGGTCGCACATGCGCTGCACCAGGTCCATGACGTGGCTGGAGACGATCACCGTTCCCCCGGAGGCGACGTACCGGTCAAGGATGGAGCGGATGTTCGTCGCCGACACGGGGTCGACGGCTTCGAACGGCTCGTCCAGGACCAGGAGCCGCGGGGCGTGGATCAGGGCCGACGCCAGGGCGATCTTCTTGGTCATGCCGGCCGAGTAGTCCACCACCAGCGTGCCCGCATCCTCGGTGAGGTCCATGGCAGCCAGCAACTCCCCCACACGTGCGGCCACCACGGCCCTGTCCATGCCGCGCAGCAGCCCGGCGTAGGTAATCAGCTGCTCACCCGTCAGCCGGTCGAACAGCCGGACGCCGTCGGGCAGGATCCCCATGAGGCGTTTGGCTTCCAGCGGGTGCTGCCACACATCCACGCCGTGCACCACCGCGGTGCCGAAATCCGGACGCAGCAGGCCTGTGGCCATGGATAGCGTGGTGGTCTTGCCTGCCCCGTTGGGTCCGACGATTCCGAAGAAGGACCCGGCCGGCACTTCCAGGCTGATGCCGTCCACCGCAATCTTCCCACCGAACCGCTTGGCCAGCCCGCGGAGGGAAAGGGCCGCCAGAGGCCCGGAATTCAATGCCTGGCCAGGTACCGGAGCAGTCATGGTGCCAGCCTAGTCCGCGGACCAGTGCCGCGGGGGTGCGAAACTAACGTCATGGACATCGCCTTGGGCCTGCTGGTCATCGTTGCCGTGGTGTGCGCGGGCAGCGCGCTGGGCCGCAAACTCAATATCCCGGTTCCCCTGCTGCTGGTCCTGGCGGGGGTGGCAGCGTCCTTCCTGCCGTTCGTTCCCCCGGTGGAGCTGAATCCTGAACTGGTGCTGGTGGGCCTCCTGCCTCCGCTGCTTTACGCAGCCGCGTTCCGGACATCGCTGTTCGACTTCAAGGCCAACCGCCGCTCCATCGGACTGCTGTCCGTGGGGTACGTCATTTTTGGCACCGTGGGCGTGGGCGCGGTGGTCTGGTGGTTGTTCCCCGAGATCCCGCTTGCTGCGGCCATCGCCCTGGGTGCCGTAGTGGCACCTCCGGACGCAGTGGCCGCGACGGCCATCGCCCGCAAGGTGGGCATGCCCCGCCGTATCGTCAACATCCTGGAAGGCGAATCGCTGGTCAACGACGCCACCGCGCTTGTATGTCTTCGGGCAGCGGTGGCGGCCATTGCGGGCTCCGTCTCCGTGCTGGATGTTGCCGGCGGCTTCGTGCTGGCGGCCGGCGGCGGCCTGGTGGTGGGCCTCGCGGCCGCGTACGTCCTCACCGAAATCCGCAAGCGGGTCAGCAACGTGGCCATCAACACCTCGACGTCCCTCATGGCGCCTTTCGTTGCCTTCCTCCCCGCCGAGGCGATACACGCATCAGGGGTGCTCGCCGTCGTCGTCACCGGCCTGGTGATGGGCACCAAGGCGCCGTCGATGCCCAACGGCGCTGCCAGGCAAAGCGCACGGAGCAACTGGGACACCGTGCAGTTCCTGCTGGAAAACGCCGTCTTCCTGCTTATCGGCCTGCAGGTGCGGACCATCGTGGACAGCGTCCAGGACGATTCCCTGGGCGCCGGGCGGGTTTGGCTTGGCTGCGCCGTCATCCTGGTGGCGGTGCTGCTGCTGCGCCCGGTTTGGGTCTTTCCCGCCACTTACCTGCCCCGCTTGATTCCCGCCGTCCGGCGGGCGGACCCCGCACCGCCCTGGGAGATGCCCGCCATCGTGTCCTGGGCCGGCATGCGCGGCGTGGTCACCCTGGCCGCCGCCCTGACGCTGCCCGGAGACCTGGAACACCGTAACGTGCTGGTCCTGGCAGCCATGGTGGTGGTAGGCGGCACGCTGGTGCTGCAGGGGTTCACCCTGCCCGCACTCGTCAGGGCCCTGCGGGTGCCGGGACCGGACAAGCGCGAGGACGCGCTGAACCAGGCTTCGCTGATGCAGCGGGCCACCGCAGCGGGGATTGAACGGCTGGAGCAGCTGCGTCGCGAGAGCGATCCGCCGGAGGTGATGGACATGCTCCGGCGGCGGACCCATGAGCGGGGGCTGGCGGCGTGGGAGCGGCTGGGCAGGCCGGCGGCTGAGGCCGCCACCCCCAGCCAGCGCTATGCACAGCTGCGGATGGCCATGCTTGAGGCCGAAAGGGACAAGGTCCTGGAACTCAGGCGGGGCGGGGACTTCGCGCATGAGGTCCTCAGTGAAGTCCTGGAGCGCCTCGATGTCGAAGAGTCGATGCTCGACGCCTCCTTCAACGAGGTCGCTGCTGCCGACGGCGGCGGGGGCGAGGGGTTGTCCCAGCCGGGCGGCGTTTGCGACCACCTGACGGCTGCCATGCCGTCTCCGGTTCCCGGTGACCCGTACTGCGCGGAGTGTGAGCGTGAGGGCACCACTCCCGTTCACCTGCGGATGTGCCTGGCGTGCGGCAACGTGGGCTGCTGCGACTCCTCCCCCGGACGGCACGCAAGCCGCCACTACAAGGAGACGGGCCACCCTGTCATGCGCAGCGTGGAGCCCGGCGAAGACTGGCGCTGGTGCTACGTGGACGATCTCCTGGGCTGACGGCCGCCGGCCTCAGGGCGCTTTGCGGATCCGGATAGGACCCTTGGCCGTGGCAGGGTCCACCACGGAACCGCCCTGGGTGATGTGGACTTTGCCCGCGTCAACCAGGCGCCGTGCAGCTTTCCGGGCGGGCTCCATGAGGTGCCGCCATTCATTCCCGCCCACGGCCCTGGCGGCATCGGACGGGCAAATGGTGGACGTGGGCGCCCTGGCTGCCAGCAGCTCCAGGATCTTCGCTTCCAGCTGCCTGCCAACACCGTCCTGCGGATCCGTTCCGCCAGGGCCTGCCATCGTGGACTTCCGCATCAGAAGGTGCGCCGCGGGACGGCGCGTTCGTACTGGGGCGGCCAGGAAATGTCGTAGCCCAGTTCAAAGGCGGCGCGGAGCCACCAGTGGGGGTCGCGCAGGGCCGCGCGCGCAATGAAGACGCCGTCGGCCTGTCCGGTGGCAATGGCGTGCTCAGCCTGGCCGGGCGTGGTCACCAGGCCCACCGTCCCGGTGGCAACTCCGGCTTCCTCCCGGATGGCGGCCGAGAACCCGGTCTGGTAGCCCAGACCCGGTTTGATCTGCTGGTGGGCCACCGCCCCGCCGCTGGAGACGTCCACCAGGTCCACCCCGTGCGCGGCAGCCTCCCTCGACAACCGGACCGAGGCGGCCTGGTCCACGCCGCCGGGCGCCCAGTCGGTGGCCGAGATCCGGAGCAGCAAGGGCATGGAATCGGGAATCACGGCGCGGACGGCGTCAACCACGGCCAGCATCAGCCGGTTCCGTCCGGCCTCGTCCCCGCCCCACTCATCGTCACGCTGGTTGATCAGCGGACTCTGGAACTGGTGCAGGAGGTAGCCATGTGCCCCGTGGATTTCCATGGTGTCAAAGCCGGCGTCGACTGCCCGCACAGCTGCCGCGGCGAAGTCAGCGATGACGCCGTGGATCTGTTCCACTGTCATGGCGGCGGGAGCGGCGTAGCCTTCAAATGAGGTGGCGGAGGGTCCAAGAGTGTCCCAGCCGCCCTCGGAGACGGGAACACTGCCGCTCTTGCCGGAGAACGGCCAGTACGTCGATGCCTTGCGGCCCGCGTGGGCAAGCTGCACACCGATTTTTGTGCCGGCAGTTCCATTGCGGTGGACGAAGGAAATGATCCGTTCCCAGGACTCGGCCTGTTCGTCGTTGTACAGGCCTGCGTCCCTGGGGCTGATACGGCCCTCGGCGTTCACCGCCGCGGCCTCCGTGAGGATCATCGCCGCGCCGCCCACGGCGAAGCCGCCCAGGTGCACCAGGTGCCAGTCGTCCGGAACCCCCGGGGCGGCGTCGGGATCGCAGCTGTACTGGCACATGGGTGAGACCCACCCCCGGTGCTGCAGCTCCATGGAGCGCAGCGTCAGCGGCTGGAAGAGGGCCGGCACTAGAACAGCACCCGTGCAAGCGCCTGGCGTGCCTTGGCGACGCGGTCGTCCCCGGCTCCAACGACGTCGAACAGTTCCAGCAGGCGGACCCGGGCGGCCTCCCGCTCCGGGCCGAAGTTCCGGCCTATGAACGCCACCAGGCGGTTCAGGGCGTCCTCCACGTGGCCGCCTGCCACATCAAGGTCCGCCACCCCGAACTGCGCTTCAATGTTGTCCGGCTCGTTGGCCGCCAGTGCCCGGAGGGCTTCGCTGTCCTGGGCGGAGATGGCCTGCAGCCGGCCCATCAGTTCCACCTGGGCCAGCCCTGCCTTGGCTTCATGGTCAGCCGGCATTTCCTTCAGCGCCTGGCGGTAGGCATCTGCCGCTGCGGCGTAGTCCCCGGCTTCGATTGCGTCGTAAGCGGCCTGGTGCAGCGGCGGCAGCGGTGCAGGTTCCTGTTCCGCGCCGGCCCCTGCGTCCAGGCTGCCGGTAACGCCGTTGGCAGCGGCCACCTTGAGGAGTTCGTCGAAGAGGCCGCGCACCTGCTGTTCCTCCGCAGCACCTTTGAACAGGGGCACCGGCTGTCCCTTGATCACGGCGACAGCGGTGGGGACGGCCTGCACCTGGAAGGCCTGGGCAAGCTGCGGGAACGCTTCGATGTCCGCTGCACCCAGGACCAGGCGGCCGCCGTAGGAGGCAACCACGCGGTCGAGGGTTTCGAGCATCCTGCCGGACTCCGGGGAGTAGGGGGCCCACAGGGCGAACACCACCGGCACCTGGGCGGACAGCTCCACCAGCTGCTGGAAGTTGGCTTCGGTGACATTGACCTTGAGTTCAGGGCCGGGGGCGCCCGGCTGCACTCCCTGGCCTGCGCCTCCGGCCGGAGCGGACGGGGCTGCGGCGCCGGAGGGAGTTGCGGGGCGCTTCAGCGAAGAAAGGTCGACGGCGCCGCGCAGGTTAAGCGGGTTGGCAGCGGCAGGAGGGACTGGACGGGAAGCTGGCGAACTCATGTTTCCCACTCTAGCCACTCCGGCCGCTGCCGGTGGTAATGCAGTCGGGCCCTACTTGAAGCTGGCCCCGACCAGGCCGCGGGTGGCGGCAACGAGCTTCATGGGGTCCGTGGATCCGGCCGGCGGCACGTAGACCGCCATCGATTCGGCAAAGCTCAGGACCATGCCCGTAGTGGTTTCCTTGCCGCCGGCGAGCGCGGCGGCGTCGTCACCGATGCTGAGTTTGTCACCGGCTGCCTTGGGGGTGCCTTCAAAGCCGAAGTTGATCCGGCCCAGGACCAGGGCGCCGCCGTCCGAGGTGCGGAACACCACGGTGCTCTCGGGAACCACCTTGTGCGTGAAGGAGAAGTTTCCGTTGTCCCCGGACTTCACCACTTCCGCCTGGTAGGACAGGGTATCGGCGATGTACGGCGAAGACTGGCCCTCGACGAGCTTGTCCTTGAACGGTGAGTCTGCGGACGTCAGGCGGTCGGCGAGCCCGGACATGGCTTCCTCACCGCTGTAGAGCAGCCCGGTCTTGTCGGACGGCGCCACCGTTTGGGTACCGCCGCGGCTGATCGTGGGGAATGTGGTGCCCGGCTGCAGCGGGGTGGTTTCCATCAGCTTGTAGTTCTCGCGCGGAGACTGCTGGACAAGGGTCAGGATTTGCGGGACCACGTTGCCGTCTCCCTGGGTCACAGCCAGCACCGAGCGCGGCCATGAGCGGTCGTTGGTGACAACGGTGGTCAGGAGCTTGGTGGAGCGGACCGGCATTCGAGCCGCGTAGGAAGCCACCTGGGAGCGGATCTTGTAGTTTTGCGTGCGCACCTCCAGCTCCGGGCCGGCTACGCGGTCCCCGAGTTTCGCGGCGTCCTTGGCTGCGTCGCCCGCATCGGTGGCACTGGAGACCTGCTCCAGGATCCGGCGGAACTGGGCATCCAGCAGCACCGGCGACCCGGTGGATTCCTTGGCTGCCGAGGTGCTGCCGGAGGGCTGGGGGCTGGGAGTGGCCGCCTGGGCAGCAACGACCGGGCCGGCAAGCACTGCTGCTGCCACGCCGGCTGCCACCATGGTGATCCTGGAGGACGACGATGGCGACTGCCCGTTGGGGCCGTTGTTCCCCGAGCCGGTGTCATGGGAACCAGCGGTATGGGTATCGGGGCTTTGGGGGGTCGCCTTCCGGGCCCAGGCCCACGGAGCCGGAGTGCGGCCGCCGTCCTGCCCGTTCTTCCCGCGGGTGTGGAGCAGCGCCAGCGCGATGCCGCCGAGAATCAGCAGGCCGCCCAGGACGATCAGCGGAACGGCCCAGGGCGTGGACGTGTCGTTCGGGAACGTCATGGACACCGAGGCAGGTGCCGGTTTGGTTCCGTCAGCGGCAAGCAGGAGGCTCCAGTCGCCGTCGGCGGCCGGCGTCCAGGTGTATTCGAGTTCGCCGCTGGCGTTCTCATTGGATACCCAAAGGTCCGAACCGGCGGGATTGGGTGCGGTGGCATCGCCGTCCGCATGGTCAACAGTGAGGGACTTTTCGTCCTCGGAAACCCCGGTGATGGTGTTGTGGGCGGTCTTGCCCACCCAGGCGCTGACATCATCAGGCCGGCCGGTGGCCAGCATGAAATTGCCGTCGCCCTGGATGGTGATCTTGACGGGCCCCTCATGCAGGGTGCGCAGCTTCTGGTCGATGACGGTCAGGGGTGCGGCTGCGGAATCAGCCGGCAGTGATGCCGTGAACGTCTCGGAAGGAGCCCAGATGGTTCTCTGGCCGATACCGGCCAAAAGTGTCAGGAGGCCGAGCAGCACGAGTGCGGCTGCAGTCTTTAAACGCAAGGGAAACACCTATCATCAGCGGGGGTTTACCTTCAATAGTAACCTTTTTGTTACCAGGGGCTCCCTCGGCGCCTCCCGGAACGGACGTTTGCTGGACGCCCGGATGCGCTTCCGGCTCTTCGTGACAAGCCTGCTGATAGTGTTTGCGATGATCATCACACCGGCCCGCCCAGGCGGCGCCACGCACGGAACAGGCCCCCAAAACCAGTGACTGACAAGACGGATCCGTCCACGGCGGCAGCCGGAGATCCCGGGGAGCCCCAGCGCCCTGTCCCTGCTGCCATACCGCCCCTGGGCATGGCAGCGGCACACCGGAGGGGCACCGCTGCGGCCGCGCTCGGCCAGGTGGTCCGGCGGCTGCGCCAGCCGCTGCCCGGAGCCCAGCCGAGGCTCCGGTTCGAAATGCCGCCCGAGTTCACCGGACAGACGCCGGAAGCGGACCACGAAGGGGAAGAGGAGCCGCAGTTCGGGCACCCCGGACCGCGTATGTCGCCCCAGCATCCGCTGTACATGGGCTTCATGGGAACAGTGGGCGTGGGACTGGCGCTGCTGGTGTACTGGATCGGCTCACACACGACGCAGCTGCTGCTGTGGATCGTCGCGGCGCTGTTCATAGCGCTGGGGCTCGAACCCGTGGTGGGCTGGCTCGAAAACCGGAAGATTCCCCGGCCGGCCGGCATCCTGGTTTCGGTGGCCGTCCTGATGGGGGCCGTCGTGGGTTTCTTCGCCACGCTCATTCCCACCATCGTTGAACAGGTGTCCGAGATCGTGCGGCAGGCGCCCGACTGGGTGCACAACTTCATGGATTCCGAGCTCTTCCGCAGCCTCGACGACCAATTCGGCCTCCGCGACCGCATCACCGAGGAAGTGAATAAGTTCGTCAACGACCCCGCCGCCATGGGCGGCATTTTCGGGGGTGTGGTGGGCTTCGGATCCACGGTGGCCAACGGCCTCTTCGGCGCCCTGATCGTTTTGGTGCTGAGCCTGTATTTCCTGGCAGCCCTGCCGGCCATGAAGAAGTGGGGTTACCGTCTGGCCCCGCGCTCCCGGCGGAAACGGGTGGCAGCCCTCTCCGAGGAGATTACGCGGTCCGTCGGAAACTACGTGATCGGCCAGGCCTGCGTGGCCCTGCTCAACGCCACCTTCGCCTTTGTGGTGATGTCCATCGTCGGCGTTCCCTTCGCCCTGCTCCTGGCGTTCGTAGTTGTCCTGCTGGCGTTCATCCCTCTGGTGGGCGGCATGATCGCAGGCATCGTGGTAACCCTGGTGTCCCTCACAGAGGGCTGGCAGGTGGCCGCCATCTACGCCATCTGCTATTTCGCCTACCTGCAGTTCGAGGCGTATTTCATTTCACCGCGCATCATGCAGAAGGCCGTCGCCGTGCCCGGTGCGGTGGCGGTGATCTCCGTCATTGCCGGCGGCAGCCTGCTGGGCGTGCTCGGCGCCCTGATCGCCATCCCCACCGCGGCCGCCGTCCTGCTCCTTGTCCGCGAGATCTACATCGTGCGGCAGGACCAGCACTAGGAGCTTTGCGCCGGGGGCCGCTTCCCGGTGGCTTGACCCAAGGGCGGTCCCGCGCGGCCCGCCCTTTAAGCGGAGGCGGTCGCCGTCGGGCCGTCCCATTCCTGCGGCAGCTCCGCGCCTGGCTGCCCGGGGCTGACCTGCGCAACGATGTCATTGAGGACCCGCGCGGCGTACTTCTCCCCCACCCACAAGTGTTTCGCCCCGGCCACACCCACCACGCGGGCCTGGGGAACCAGGCTGAAGCGTTGCGCCGCCTCGGCGGGCTGCAGGAAATCATCGTGCTCCGGAACGAGGACCAGAAGCGGCTTGCCCGATTCGGCCCACAGCTGCAGGTGCTTGTCCGTGGCACGGTGCAGCGGCGGGGACAGCAACACGGCGCCCTCAATTTGGGGGGCGACCGGTTCAACAGCGCCATACATCAGGGCCAGCTCGGTCCCGAACGACCAGCCGACCAGCCAGCGGTTGGGCAGGCCCCGTTCCACGGCGAAGCGGACAGCAGCCTCTACGTCCTGGCGTTCGCCAATGCCTTCCTCGAAGCCGCCGCTGCTGGTGCCGCGGGCGGAAGCCGTGCCACGGGTGTTGAAGCGCAGTACCGCGATCCCCGCCAGCGCCGGCAGCCGGTAGGACGCCTTGCGGTAGACGTGGGAATCCATGAAGCCGCCGTGCGTCGGCAGTGGATGCAGCGTGATCAGCGTGGCCCGGACCGGCCCGGACTCCGGAAGGGCCAACTCCCCCACCAGCGTGTGGCCGTCCCCCGTGTGCAGCTCGATGTTCTCGCGCCTGGCGGGCAGGACTGTGGAGGCACGGATGGGAGCGGGGCCCGCGGATTGGGTGAACTGGTACGACGCCGGATCAAAAGTCATGCCTGCCAGCTTAGCGACAGCGGAGGTTCTTCTGCCCGCGCGGGTCAGCGGTAGCGGTAGCTGCGCGTCAACCAGCAGTTGGTATGCCAGTGCCGGCGTTCGGCCAGGCCGGCGGCTGCGCCAAAGAGGTGGTCGTCCTTCCACACCACCAGGTGCGCGACGCCCGGCAGCACGGCCGTGGAGCACTCGGGGCAGATGTAGGTCTTTTCGGCGTTCCTGGCAGTCATGGTCCGGACCATCCATTCGCCGTCAGGGGCGCTTTCGCGGCGGGCGATGCCCGCCCGCGCACGCTCGAGGTCCAGCTCTGGCACGTCACCGCTTCCCTTGCGTCCCGCACCCCTGCCGGAAACAGGTCCCTTTCCGGAGACTGGACGGCGGGGACGGTTGGAACGCGGCATGTAACCATTCTGCCCCAGCCGGGTGACTGCCCGTCCCGATCCCTGGTGTTCCTTGCCGCCCGCCGTCGTGCCGCCGTCGGACACTCCCGGCCGGCCCACGCGGTAGTCTGTACGGCGTGCGACTTGTCATAGCCCATTGCTCCGTTGATTACGTTGGCCGGCTCAAAGCCCATCTCCCCCTCGCCACCCGGCTGCTGCTGGTCAAGGCGGACGGCTCCGTGCTGGTCCACTCCGACGGCGGTTCCTACAAACCCCTCAACTGGATGAGCCCGCCGGCCACCCTCAGGGTGTCGTCCCCCGACGAGGTGGACCTGGAGCTTGGCGTGGTGGAGCAGTGGACGGTGCAGTCCGCCAAGACAGATGACCGGCTCATCATCAACATCCACGACAAGATCAGCGAATCCTCCCACGACCTCGGCGTGGACCCCGGGCTGATCAAGGACGGCGTGGAGGCGGACCTGCAGCGGCTGCTCGCCGAGCAGATTGAAACCTTGGGCCAGGGCTATTCCCTGATCAGGCGCGAGTACTTCACCGCCATCGGCCCCGTTGACATCCTGGCCCGGGACGCCGACGGTGCCACGGTGGCCATCGAACTCAAGCGCAGGGGCGACATTGACGGCGTGGAGCAGCTCACGCGGTACCTGGAACTGCTCAACCGCGATCCCCTGCTGGCACCGGTCCGCGGCATTTTTGCGGCCCAGCAGATCAAGCCCCAGGCAAAGGTCCTGGCCAATGATCGCGGAATCGACTGCGTCACGCTGGACTACGACGCCATGCGCGGGGTGGACGACAGCGAATCGCGGCTCTTCTAGATTTCGGCTGTTGCTCCAGGCACCAAATTACCCCTTTCACCGGAGCCGTCCGGTCACCTGTTTTTTACCTAATTTTTATCCTTTTTGTTGTGCGGGCCGTTGACCTGCGGGAACGGGCATGAAATTCTTATCTCAGTCTTTGTGTAGGTGTTTTTCATGCTCGCAAGACATGTTGCGAGCGCGAAGCTCCTGCAGCGCCGGCCCCTTAAGGGACAGGGCAAACCAGGATTCTTCTCGCGGAGTGACCAAGGGCGGCACGAGGTGTGCCGGTCTTAAAAAGTTCCACAATGAGGAGAAATAAATGGCACAGGGAACTGTGAAGTGGTTCAACGCTGAAAAGGGCTTCGGCTTCATCACCCCGGACGACTCCGATGGCGATGTCTTCGTTCACTACTCCGAGATCCAGACCGGCGGCTTCAAGACCCTCGACGAGAACCAGCGCGTTCAGTTCGAAATCGGCCAGGGCGCAAAGGGCCCGCAGGCCACCGGCGTCACTCTGGTCTAGTTACCCGCCGGCCGCTTTAGGCGGCCGTCACAACAAATGGTCCCCGGCAGTTTTGCCGGGGACCATTTGTTTATTCTCAATTTCGCAAATGGAATGCGACTTTATTGATTCCCCGGCTTTAGCACCCGCGGTTCACAGCCGCTGTTGAGGTGGTCAGCTGACCAATTTTCCCACCAGCCGGGCACCCTGCGCCAGGGACAGCCCGGGCAGGTAGGCCCGGGTAAGTGCCCTGCCGATGGCCGGCAGATGCAGCGGGTCCTGGTAGTAGAGGTACAGGGCGCGGTATTCGGGTTTGAACCGTGACTTGAAGGCCGCCAGGGAGCGGAAGCCGTACACCGGCTCAAGTGCGCGGCCCACCAGGTCCAGGATCCGCACCAGGTTCTGGGCGCCCTCATCGGTGGCGCCGCCATCGTCGTTTGCGTCGCTTTCGGCCACCCCGTCCTGGGCACCCGGCTGCCCGGCGTCTCCCGGCTGGCCGCCGGCTGCCGGCTCTGCTGAGCCTGCAGGCTTCTCCTGGCCGGTGTCCGGACGGGTAGCCAGCGGAGAGCCCGACAGCGAGATCACGTCAACCGAATCCCGCAACTCCAGCACGGCCGACGCGATCAGGAACTCCATCACGCCCGGAAACCCCTCGCTGCCGCGGCGCATGACGTCCAGCGTCCTGCTCACCAGCCGGCCGTCGTCGTACACCGGCAGCCAGCTGGTTACTCCGTGGACAGCGCCGTTCCCGTCGACGGCAAGGCAGCAAAGGACTTCCTCGTCGTCGAGCTCATCCACCCCGCCCAGCGTAAAGCCCATTTCCGGAACAGACTTGCCGGCCGCCCATTCCTCGGACACTTCGTTGAGCCGCAACCGGAGTCCCGCGGGCAGCGAGTGGTACGAGCCCCAGACGGCGTGCACCCCCAGCTTCGCGGCACGGTTCAGGGCGGTCCGGACGTTCTGCCATTCCTTTCCCTTGAACTCCAGCTCGTTCAGCGCCAGGCGCGTCTCCTGCGCAACGGCCACCCGGGAAAAGCCGCGTTCCCGCAGCATTGGCCACATGGTGTCGTCACAGGAGTACAGCGCCGGTATCAGGGCCTGGCCGCGGCAGTAGTCCAGGAAACCTTCCGTGACCTTCTGCTCCGCTTTTCGGTCGCCGATGGCGCCGCCCAGGGTCAGGGCCACCGTCCCGTGCTGCTGGAAAGGCATGGCACCGGCGCCGTCCGGGCTGAACCAGTAGGTGTTCGGCTCCCACAGCGCCATCCAGGACAGCGGGCCGCCGCCCTGGTGGAGCAGGTCGCGTGCGCGGTCCCGGTCCTGCCGGCCGAAGTTCAGGCCGTGGTTCCGGCCCACCAGCACCCACCACACCGCCACCAGGGCCACAAGCCAGAACACCGGACCGGAGTAGGCGAACAGTATCGCCTCGGCGCTGTCCTGGTCCGGAAAGACCCTGCGGAATTGCTGTGGAATCGGCACCGGAACGTACTGCCGCGCCAATTCGGCGAACAGGCCCAGCAACCCGCCGTCGCGGGCCAGTCCCCCGGACAAGAACCAGGCCGCGGTATAGGAACCGGCCAGGACCAGCCACGTCCCGCAGACCACGGCCACCAGTACGCGGCGCGCACCCGGGCGGGTCTGTACGCGGAACTGCCGGCGGTTGAGCCACAGGATGACGGCCAGCAGCAGCGGGACCACCACCAGCGGAAGCACGTGGGCGAAAGCAGAGGACAGCGGGGTTGAATGCGTGCCCTGTAGCCGTGATGGGACGAGGGCGAACAGCGTAAGGTACACGGCCGCCAATGCCGTGACTGCCAACTGGATGGTCAAGGCGATGTTGAGGGCGAGCCGGCGGCCGCGGCGCATGCCGTCCGCGCAGATCAGCAGCAGGATGACCGGTACCACCGCCAGGGCCAGGCCAAAGGGTCCTGCGAAACCTGCCCTTCCCGTTTCCAGGCAGGAGGCGTCAACAGTTGCCCCGCAGTTGAACACCAGCTGGCTGAGCGTGGGCATTGGGCTCAGCACGACGTCCCGCAGCAGTGCCAGCGGACCGGTTGGCGCGCGGGTGATGCCGGTCAGGATGGGACCGACGGCGAACACGGCAACGGTGAGCGCCAGCAGGTTCCTGGTCTCCCGGCCAGTGGACCGGTGGCGGTGCAGCCGCCCTTGGTCCCCCTGGATCCACCAGCCCGCAAGCAGACCCAGCAGGGCACCGATGAGGCCAATGACCGTTTCGGCATGCCCCACGTACAGAACGAGGAGGAGCGAGATGGTGAGCACCGCGGTGCGCAGGCGGCGCTGCCACAGCAGGGTGATCCGGGCGCTCGCGGCAAGGCCCGCCGTCAGCACCGGGGCGTACGGGCCGATCAGGTTGTCGTCAGCCATGGTGTCCAGCCAGCCGTCTCCCACATAGGCGGCCAGCTGGGTCACCAGCAGGAAAACAGTGACGGATGCGAACTGGCCGCCGAAGAACAGCCCGATGGCGGCGCGGCGGCCCAGTTTGCGCTCCGCAAGCCCCAGCAGCAGAACCATCATCAGCGACGCCGTGATGTAGGCGAGCGGGTTGGTGGCGAAGAAGAGACTGGTGAACAAAGACCACCACTGGCCCCCGCGCAGCCCCGGGCCGCTGACGGACGCCAGCCCGAGCAGGTGCTCAGGCGGTCCGTCAAGGAAGCTTCCGGTCAGGGCAGCGGCGCCGAGGAAGGTGGCAACCACACTCAAGGTGAAGGGCATGGCCGTCAACGTGCGAAGTACCCGGAGGACTGCGGGGCGTCCGACGGCGTTCCACATCAGGGCAACGGTCCGGTCCGGATTTTTAGTGGTCACCACGTGAGCCCCCATTGGGTGCCAAGGAACTGCAGTGCATCGGTAAAGCGCTTGGAGGAGGTATCCCAGGAGTGCCCGGTATGTTCCACAACGTGTGCCTGCACCGTGAACCCGGCGTCCTGGGCGGCAGCGGCAAGCGTCCGGAGGTTCGCCACGAACTCCGGATCGTTCTGGCCTGCGGTCAGGTACATGCCGTGGGACTCGAAGCGTTGGTGTTTCATGATCTCCAGCGGAGTCTGCTTGATGAATTCGTCGGGGTGTCCGGGAAAGGCTGCGTCAATGGTTTTCTGCCGCTCCTTGGCAATGGCTGGCTCCGCCTCGCTGGAAAATGCCAGGACGTCGGCGTAGATGTGCGGATGCCTGGTCCCCATTTGCACGGCGCAGGTGCCGCCAAAGGAGAACCCGCCGATGGCCCAGTGGCTGTGGTTGGTGTCCACTGCCAGTGTTGAACTGATCCAGTGCGGCACGTCCTGCGACAGGTAAGTATCCGCTTTGGCAATGCGGCTGTCCATGCACATGGTGTTGGCGGACTGGGAGCCGTTGGGGTCGGGGATAACCACGACCGGGGATACTCCGCCATGGGTGGCGGCAAAGGAATCCATGTGTCCGCGGAGTGCGCCGCCGGTGAGCCAGTCGGCCGGGCCGCCGGGCTGCCCGGCCACCAGCACCAGCACCGGCAGTGCGGGCCGGTTCGCCGCAAAATACGCCGGCGGAAGATAGATGTAGGCATCCCGCACGTTCATGCCGGACGCCGTGCCGGGAATCGCGGTCTTCCGCAGGGCGCCCCCGGCAGGCAACTCCCCCTGCGCCTTCCAGCCCTGGAGCGGAACGCCGTCGGGTTGCCCGGGGCGGCGCATGAGCTGCTGCTCAAGTGCCGGTATCCGGGCCAAGGCCGTACCGAGCAGATCGCTGACGGTCCTGTTGAGCCCAAAGTAGGCGTTGATCTGGATGGTTGAGAGCAGTATCACCAGGATTACGGCGAGGAAGCCTGCCCCGTAGTGGATCCAGCTGGACCTGGGCACCCTGAGGATGCCCAGGATGACGGCAGCGACGGCAGGCACGAACCACAGCAAAACAGGGTCGGGGATGTCCGCCGGAAAGACGGCGAGCACGTTGATCATCACCCAGTGGACTGTCGCCACCAGGACGAAGGCTGCCGCCACAGCGATGAATACCCGGATTGCCCAGGCCCGGATGCGCAAAAGCGCGCCTTCGGAGGCACGCATGGGTGGGACCAGGAGGTAGGCCGCGCCGCCCACTCCCAGTACCAGGACGGCTGCATACAGCGGACCGTCCGTAAGCCGGATGTCTAGTAACCAATCCACGTGGCTAGCGCCACGTCCCTACGCCAATGACGGGTCCCGCTTCCAGCCAGGAGGACAGGCCCGTGTAGGCATCGAACTTCATGGCGAGGCGCACATCCTGCCCTTCGTATCTTAGTTCGACGATGACGACGTCGGGCTGGACTTTCACGGCTTCTGCTTCAGTAGGCTTCCTGCGGCCCAGGAGTTCCAGGGAGCTCCGCTTGAACGTGTACTTGGGGCGCACGCTCAGGGAAATCAGCCTGAACCATTCGAGATCATTGTCCTGATAACGACAAACCCCCATCTGCCAGCTGTTGTCAGCCATGCAAATGGAGGCGTCCACCGTGCCGAGGGCACGCCGCAGGTTGAAGCGGCGCACCCCCGAAAGGCACAGTGCAAAAATCAGCAATCCGAAAGCGACTGCCAGTGCGATGAACGAAATACCCGGTGCGTCCATCAAGGTCGTGCTAGCGGATCCCAGCGGTAGCCGAGCCGCCCAGCTGGGCGTTGTCAGCAACGATCACCACGCGGTTGTTGTCAACGGAGAAGAACCCGCCGTCAACATCCACCGCGATGCGGTCCCCGGACACCGGCTGGATGGCCAGTTCACCTTCGGCCAGGATCGCCAGCAGGGGCGAGTGGCCGGGCAGGATTCCGATTTCACCATCGCTGGTGCGGGCCTTGACCATCTTGGCCGCTCCGGACCACACGAAGTGGTCCGCTGCGACAATCTCAACCTCAAGCTCAGCCATATTACTTGGTCTGTTCCTGGATCTTGGCCCACTGGCGCTCAACGTCATCGAGGCCACCGACGTTGAAGAACGCCTGCTCCGCGATGTGGTCGAGGTCGCCGTCGCAGATGGCGGCGAAGCCTTCCACGGTGTCCTTGATGGAAACCGTTGAACCCTCCACGCCGGTGAACTGCTTGGCGGTGTAGGTGTTCTGCGACAGGAACTGCTGGATGCGGCGCGCACGCGACACCACGATCTTGTCTTCCTCGGAGAGCTCATCGACACCAAGGATGGCGATGATGTCCTGGAGTTCCTTGTTCTTCTGCAGGATCTGCTTCACACGGACAGCCGTGTTGTAGTGGTCCTTGCCGATGTACTGGGGATCCAGGATTCGGGACGTGGACGTCAGCGGGTCCACGGCCGGGTACAGGCCACGGGAAGCAATTTCACGGGAAAGTTCCGTGGTTGCATCCAGGTGCGCGAAGGTGGTGGCCGGCGCCGGGTCGGTGTAGTCATCTGCGGGAACGTAGATTGCCTGCATCGAGGTGATGGAGTGGCCCTTGGTGGAGGTGATGCGCTCCTGCAGGAGACCCATTTCATCCGCCAGGTTGGGCTGGTAGCCCACTGCCGAAGGCATGCGGCCCAGAAGGGTGGATACCTCGGAGCCGGCCTGGGTAAAGCGGAAGATGTTGTCGATGAAGAGCAGCACGTCCTGGTTCTGCACATCGCGGAAGTACTCCGCCATGGTCAGTGCGGACAGTGCCACGCGCAGACGCGTTCCCGGCGGCTCATCCATCTGGCCGAATACAAGGGCGGTGTCCTTGAGGACCCCAGCCTCTTCCATTTCAACCCAGAGGTCGTTGCCCTCACGGGTACGCTCGCCAACACCGGCGAAGACGGAAGTACCACCGAAGTTGCGGGCAACACGGGTGATCATTTCCTGGATCAGAACGGTCTTGCCCACGCCGGCGCCGCCGAAGAGGCCGATCTTTCCACCCTTGATGTACGGGGTGAGGAGGTCGATGACCTTGATGCCGGTTTCCAGCATCTCGGTGGAGCCTTCGAGCGAGGCGAAGTTGGGCGCCTTGCGGTGGATCGGCCAGCGTTCGCTGATCTGCAGTTCCGACTCGGCAACATCCAGGGGCTGGCCCAGGACGTTGAAGATGTGGCCCTTGACGCCGTCACCTACGGGCACGGAGATGGGGGCACCGGTGTCCACCACGGAGGTGCCGCGGACCAGGCCGTCGGTCGCCTGCAGCGAAATGGCGCGGATGAGGTTGTCGCCGAGGTGCAGCGCAACTTCAAAGGTAATGGTCTTGGTCTCACCGTTGAGAGTGATCTCGGTGGTGAGGGCGTTGTAGATTGACGGGATTGCGTCAGCCGGGAATTCGACGTCGACAACCGGGCCGATTACGCGCGCAATACGGCCGGTTGCACCGGACGTTGCGGCTACGTGTTCGGTAGCAGTGGCAGTCATCTCTCTCACTTCATTCAGTAGATGGCGTGGGGTTCAGTTTAGCTGTGGTGGTGCTGGTTCCGCGGAACCGAGGGTCGGGAGGCTACGACGCGAGGGCGTCGGCACCTGCAACAATCTCGGAGAGCTCCTGCGTGATTTCGGCCTGGCGGGCCGTGTTGCGCAGGCGCGTGTACTTCTTGATCAGGTCCGTTGCGTTGTCGCCTGCGGACTTCATCGCCCGCTGGCGGGCTGCAAGCTCGGAAGCTGCCGCCTGCAGCATGGCTGCGAAGATCCGGGATTCGATGTAGCGCGGCAGCAGGGCGTCAAGGACACGCTCCGTTTCCGGCTCGAACTCGTACAGCGGCAGGAGCTCCGATTCCGAAGCAGCCTGTTCTTCCACTACTTCCAGCGGGAGCAGGCGGATGACCGTCGGCTCCTGGGTAACCATGGACTTGAAGCGGGTGTAGACAACGTGGATTTCGTCCACGCCGCCCTCCTCGAAGTCAGTTGCGAAATCTGACAGCAGCGCCTCGCCGATTTCACGGGCGGTGGCGAACTCTGGAGCGTCGGTTCCTCCGGTCCAGACCCGTGCATATTCACGGTTCCGGAATTCGAAGTACGCCTGGGCCTTGCGGCCCACGAGGTAGGTCTTGACTTCCTTGCCTTCGTCGTGGAGCAGCTCGAAGAGACCTTCCGCCTGCTTGAGCACACTGGCGGAGTAGGAACCTGCCAGGCCGCGGTCCGAGGTAATTACCAGGACGGCGGCACGGCGGATCTGCTCCGGCTCAGTGGTCAGCGGGTGGTCGATTTCGCTTTGGCTGGCGACAGCAGAAACGGCGCGCGTGATCGCGTTCGCGTAAGGCAGTGAAGCTGCTACGCGCGCACGGGCCTTCCCGATGCGCGAGGTAGCGATCAGTTCCATCGCCTTGAAGATCTTGCGCATCGACGTGGTCGAGCTGATCTTCTGGCGGTAGACCCGGATCTGGGCTCCCATACTTATCCTTTCCTAACATTCCGTAGCCGGGTGTGCCGGACCCTGGGGCCCGGCACACCCGGCGATGCGGAACTAGCGCTTCTGCTTGACGATCTTTTCCTGGTCGACTTCGCCCTCGGAGATAGCGTCATGCTCCTCGTGGCCGGCGCCTACCAGGTGGTTGTCACCTTCGCCGAAGAAGCCCTTCTTGAAGTCCACGATCGAGGACTTCAGAGCGGCAACCGTGTCATCGTCCAGTACGTTGGTCTGGGCGAGCGTGGTCAGGATCGAGGACCTGTGGCGGAGGTGCTCCAGGAACTCAGCTTCAAAGCGGCTGATGTCCTCGACCGGGACGTCATCCAGGTAACCGTTGGTGCCGGCCCAGATGGACACAACCTGGTCCTCGACCGGGAACGGCGAGTACTGGCCCTGCTTGAGCAGTTCCATCAGGCGGGCGCCACGGGTCAGCTGCTGGCGGGACGCTGCATCCAGGTCGGATGCGAACATCGCAAACGCCTGCATGTCGCGGTACTGGGCAAGGTCCAGCTTCAAGGTACCGGAGACCTTCTTCATGGACTTCACCTGGGCTGCACCGCCAACGCGGGACACGGAGACACCCACGTCAACGGCGGGGCGCTGGTTGGCGTTGAAGAGGTCCGACTGCAGGAAGATCTGGCCGTCGGTGATGGAAATGACGTTCGTCGGGATGTAGGCGGACACGTCGTTCGCCTTGGTCTCGATCAGCGGCAGGCCCGTCATGGAGCCGGCGCCGAGCTCGTCGGAGAGCTTGGCACAACGCTCCAGCAGGCGGGAGTGCAGGTAGAAGACGTCGCCCGGGTAGGCTTCGCGTCCCGGCGGGCGGCGGAGGAGCAACGACACGGCGCGGTATGCCTCGGCCTGCTTGGACAGGTCATCAAACACGATCAGGACGTGCTTGCCGCCGTACATCCAGTGCTGGCCAATGGCCGAGCCCGCGTACGGTGCCAGGTACTTGAAGCCTGCGGGGTCGGAAGCCGGAGAAGCCACGATGGTGGTGTACTCCAGCGCGCCGTTGTCCTCGAGGGTCTGGCGGATGGCGGCGATGGTGGACGCCTTCTGGCCGATGGCGACGTAGATGCAGCGGACCTGCTTGGTGACATCGCCGGAAGCCCAGTTGGCCTTCTGGTTGATGATGGTGTCGATCGCGATGGCGGATTTGCCGGTCTGGCGGTCGCCGATGATCAGCTGGCGCTGGCCGCGGCCGATCGGGATCATCGCGTCGATGGCCTTCAGGCCGGTCTGCATCGGTTCGTGGACCGATTTGCGCTGGGTCACGCCGGGCGCCTGGAGTTCCAGAGCACGGGTGGTCTCAGCCTTGATCTCGCCGAGGTCGTCCATGGGCTGGCCCAGGGGGTCAACCACGCGGCCGAGGAAGGCGTCGCCGACCGGAACGGACAATACCTGCCCGGTGCGGTGCACTTCCTGGCCTTCCTCGATGCCCTGGAAGTCGCCGAGGATAATGACACCGATCTCGCGGACGTCAAGGTTCTGGGCCAGGCCCAGCGTGCCGTCTTCGAAGCGAAGAAGCTCGTTCGCCATGACCGAGGGAAGGCCCTCAACACGGGCGATGCCGTCACCTGCGGTCGTTACACGGCCGACCTCTACGCGCTCTGCGTTTCCGGGTTCGTAGGACGCCGCGAACTCGTTCAACGCATTACGGACGTCGTCGGCGTTGATGGTCAATTCGGCCATCTGCAGTCCCTGCTCTCCTGTTTGTGATCACCGTCAACGGTGACCGGGGTTTCTATCAGTTTTGGTGTGCTTGTCCGGCTAGCCGGCCAGCTGGCGTTGCAGTTCGCCCAGCCGGGTGATGACCGAAGCGTCGAGCACTTCGTCACCCACCTGGACGCGGATTCCGCCAATGAGCGACGGGTCAACGTTCATGTTGACCTTCAGTTCCCGTCCGTACAGTGCATTGAGGCCCGCCTGGAGGCGGTACATCTGCGTCTGCATCAGGGGACGTGTCACGCTGACCGTTGCAATCCAGCGCTGCTGCCGCTTGGCCGCCAGTTCGGCAAACCGTTCCACCAGCCGGGTGGGCTTGATGCCGCGCGGCTGGGTGACTGCCTGCGTGATGAGGACTTTGGCTTCCTCACTAACGCCGGGCACCACCTTGCCGGCAAGGACAGCCTTGGCTGCAGCACTTGCCTGCGGTTCGGACAGAGCACGTTGTACCTCGTGGCTGGAGGCAACAGCCTGGTTGAAGGAAAACAGATCGTTTTCCAGCTCTTCCAGGCCAGTGATTCCGGAGGCAGAAACGGCCGACTTGTTTTCAGCAACGGAAATGACCACCGTTGCGGCAAGAGTCTCGAGTGCATCGCCGATGTCGCGCGCCGATGCCCAGCGTGAGCTGGCCAGTCCGCCCGCGATTTCAGCAGCATCAGCGGAGACTTTTCCGCCAACCAGCTGCCTGACCAGCGCAGACTTTTCGTCGCCGCTGCGGGAGGGGTCAGTCAGGGCACGGCGCAAGCCAGCCGAGCTGTCCACCATTCCCAGAATTCCGAAGAGTTCCTTTGCCAGCTGCAGCGACGCCGTGGGAAGCTTCGCTTCCAAAGCGGCCAGTGCTGTTGCCAGCGATTCGCTCGATACGCCTGCCATTACTTAGCTGCACCTGCGTTCTGGGACTCCAGATCTGCCAGGAAACGGTCCACAACCCGTGCTGCGCGTGCATCGTCGTCGAGGGACTCGCCCACGATGCGGCCGGCGAGGGTGGTAGCCAGGGTGCCTACCTCAGAGCGCAGGGACACAACGGCCGCCTGGCGCTCGGATTCGATCTGTACGTGGGCCTGTGCGGTGATGCGGGCAGACTCGGCTGCCGCCTTCTCCTTGAGATCCGCGAGGATCTGGGCACCTTCGGCGCGGGCTTCCTCACGGATGCGGTTGGCTTCGGTGCGGGCGTCGGTCAGCTGCTGCTTGTACTCTTCGAGTGCAGCAGACGCCTCAGCCTGGGCCTTTTCAGCCTTGGCGATACCGCCTTCGATGGCCTCGGCACGCTCTGCGAAGGTCTTCTCGAACATCGGGACAACATACTTGACCACGATGAAGAAGAGGATGGCAAAGCCCACGAAGACAACCAGCATTTCCCAGCCATTGGGAACAAGGGGGTTGACGTCGCCTTCAGCGGCGGCTGAGATGATCAGCTGATGCATATTTCACCCGTCCTTATCTACTCGGTTCTGAATGTTCGCTGAAGTTCTGAAGGTTTACTTGAGAACGAAAGCGAAGACCAGGCCCAGGATGGCGAGTGCTTCGGTCAGCGCCAGGCCCAGGAATGCGATCGGCTGCAGGACGCGCTGGGCTTCCGGCTGGCGTGCAACGCCGTTGATGTAGGCAGCGAACACGAGACCCACACCGATACCACCGCCGATAGCCGAGAGGCCATAGCCGATGAGGTTGAGGGAGCCGTTGATGGAGCCTTCCATTTTTTTTCCTTTCAAGATGCCGCTTGTGCGGCAGGTTGTTTGGGTTGCTTCATCCCCGCGAGGGGAAGACTGTGGTGTGCCGGCGAAGCGTCGCGCCGCCGGCGGGGTGCCTAGTGGCTGTCGGCGTGCAGCGCGCCTTCGATGTAGATCGCAGTCAGCAGCGTGAAGACGTAGGCCTGCAGGACCATGATCAGGGCCTCGAGCATGTACATGGCGATGGCGCCGGCCAGGACCAGGATCGACGTTCCCTTCAGCAGCACGTTCTCCTGCATGATGAGGTACTCGATGCCGGAACCGGCGATCATGACGATGAGGTGGCCGGCGAGCATGGTCGCGAACAGACGGAGGCTGTGCGTGACGGGCCGGACAACGAAGTTGGAGATGATCTCGATCGGAATGACGATCGGCAGGATGTACCACGGCACGCCCGAGGGGACGGTTGCGAGCTTGAAGTAGCGCAGGCCGTTCTTCTTCACGCCGATGGCGATCCAGGTGACGTAGACCAGGCCGGCCAGCACATAGGCTCCACCCACGTGCGAGAACGTGGGGAGCTGGAACACCGGGATGGCGCCGTAGATGTTGTTGACCAGGATGAAGAAGAACAGGCTGAAAAGCAGCGGGACGTACTTGATGAAGTCCCTGCCGCCGATAATGTCCTTGGCAATGCCGTTGCGGACAAAGCCGTAAGCGGCTTCGCCGGCGAACTGGAGCTTGCCGGGTACCAGCTGCTGCTTGCGTGCGGCGAGCACGAAGAAGACTGCGATAAAGACGACAGAGAGGAGGACCAGCAGCATCTGCTTGGAGAATCCTTCTGCGGCACCCCACGGCAGGATTGCCGGCAAATGCATTTCGTTAATTCCAGGAGGAGTGAACTCTCCTGAATCTTGGGCCGGGAGCGCAAGCGCGATCAACGCGTTTCCTCTCTGCAGTGTCCATCATTGGGCGTTGGGCGGGGTCCGGCAGCCTGACAGCCTGCTGTTCCCCCTGTGAAATTATTTGGCATTATCTTTTCCGTCCTGGGACGGTGCGCTGGAAGCATGGCGCTCATCAGCAGTTTTGCGGGAACTGGTAAGGCCGTGCATGTGGGAAAGGTAGAAACCTCCGACGGCTCCAAGCAGAGCGCCTGCGAGCACAATCCAGCGCGTTCCCCACAGATAATCCAGTCCCCACCCTATCAAACTCCAGACGATGATTCCGCCAATGATGTAGCTGAACACAGCCATTCCGGCGTTGTAACCGCCATCGGTGGAGGGGTCGGAAGCGGCGGATGAAGAGCCGTTCGTGCCGTGTTTGCCATGGGGGGCGCCCGCGGCTTTCTTCGGATCACGCATCAGCTGCACCCTTGTCTTCCGGGTCGTTGTAGATCTGGAGGCGGGCCCTGCTGAAGCCGTGGATTTCGGCGGCCTGCCAGAGGACGACGGCTACCACGGCGCCAATGATGAACCAGCGGCCGTGAAGCCATTCCGGAGCGCCAATGACAAACAGGACCACAGCGAAGCCAACTACCTTGATGAAGTAGGTGGCCACAAACACGCCAATCGCACCCGAGGGATTGCTGCGGCCAACGTAATGCCCGATCAGCAGGCTTATTCCAAAGAACAGCATCACCAGGAGGCCGCCGAGTACACTCGATACGGCCCCGGTGGCTCCGTTGAGGAGGCCGGCAGGGATGGCGCACAGCGCAAGGCCGGCACCAGCGGCAATCGAACTGCGCTTGAGCAGGTTCAGCCAGAGGGAGGCGGCGGGGCCGGAAGCGCCAACGTGTCCTTTGCCGGAGGCAGGTCCGGACTCGGCGTTGGAGGTCATTCGATCCCAATCGTCGGCACCAAATGGCGAATCGCCAGGAGGCAGGGGGTGGAGTGGCAGCTTGGGCTGCACCTAAATTCTACACGAGATAGAACATGGCTAGGTCACCGGCAGGCGCGTAACCCTGGACCTCCGGCGGCGCCTGCGGATCAGGTCCGGGCTCGCCAGGTACAAGGCAAGGACCAGCACGCCCACCGTGACGCAGAGGACCACCACCGGCAAGGACGCGGTGGCGGCAACGAAGCCAAGAATGATGACTGCCACCGTGCAGAGCGTCACCGCACCGGCCGATTGCAGATGCGAGAAGCCAACGTCCGTCAGCCGCTGGTAGACGTGCTCCCGGTGGGACGCGTACCAACGCTCCCCCGCCTTGATCCGCCGCAGCAGCGTGTAGCCGGTGTCGGCGGCGTACACCAGGATCGGCGACAGGACATACTCGACGTAGACGCCGCTGAGGAAGCCGGCCACCGCAAGGGCTGCGATCGAGGCGCCCAGCAGGTAGCTGCCCACGTCCCCCAGGAAGACGGAGCCCCGGCCAAGGTTCCACGGCAGGAAACCGAGGAAGGCCATCGCCAGCACCGTGCCGCCGGCCGTCAGCCATGGCTGTTCCGACAACGCTCCCGCCACCGCGTAGGCAACCCCTGCAGTAGCCCCGTGGAGCCCTGAAATGCCGTTGACACCGTCCATGAAGTTGGCAATGTTGACGTAGGCCGCAATGGCCAGTGCGGCGAGCGGCAGCCACCAGAAGGACTGCCCCGTCAGCACGATCAGCGCTGCGGAGCCAGCCGCCCCGATGCCGAGCTGGGCGCCGGCGCGCCCGCTGATGGACAGGCCGCGCAGGTCCTCAACCCAGCCGACCACGGCGCAGGCGGCGATGATGCCGAGCACCACTGCGGAAATGGAGCGGTCAACGGTGACGACTCCCAGCAGCACCGCTGCCGCGTAGCCGATGACGGTGGCCAGCGCAGCCGCCACACCCATGCCGCGGATGGTGGCTTTGACATGCGATGAGCGCGCGGACGGGACATCCACCACGCCCATCCGCACCAGCCACGGTTTCACTGCGAACGGAAGCAGGAGACTGGCCACCAGTGTCACGGCGGCGACGAGGACCAACGGCATCACGACGCCACCCTGACCGGGCCCGCGTCGTCGGCTTCGTCGTCCGGAATATCGCCAATGCCGGCGCCCTGTTCCGCCTCGCAGCGGGCCAGCCAGACGTTGAGGTCCAGCTTGTCCGGATCCTGCTCTGTTGCCTTGGTGTGGGAGATTTTTGGATGCAGCGGACGCTCGTCCAGCTCCCCTGCGCCCACCAGCACTTCATGCAGCTTCTCGCCGGGCCGCAGCCCGGTATAGATAATCTCGACATCCTTGCCCGACATCGCGATCATCCGCTGCGCCACGTCCAGGATGCGCACGGGTTCACCCATGTCCAGGATCAGGACGTCGCCGCCCGCGCCGATGGCGCCGGCCTGGATGACCAGCTGGCAAGCCTCCGGGATTGTCATGAAGAAACGGGTGACGTCCGGGTCGGTAACCGTCACCGGACCGCCCACGCGGATCTGCTCGGTGAAGAGGGGAAGCATCGACCCCCGGCTGCCCATGACGTTGCCGAACCGGACGGAGACGAACTTCCGCTGGGTCTGGCCAGCCATCCAGGCAGTGAGCTTTTCGGCTACCCGCTTGGAGTGGCCAAGGGCCGTGGTGGGATTGGCAGCCTTGTCCGTGGAGATGTTGACGAAGTGTGAAACACCGGCGTGCTGTGCGGCGCGCAGTACGTTCAGCGTGCCGCAGACGTTGGTCTTCCAGGCCTCCACCGGATACTGCTGCAGCAATGGCGCGTGTTTGAGGGCTGCCGCGTGGAACACCACCTCGGGGCGCCTGTCAGCAAAGATTGCCTGCAGCGCTTCCCCGTCGCGGATGTTGGCGAGCACAGTATCGCGCCCGGCCAGCAGGCCGCGGCCGGTGATGGAAATTTGGGTTTGCTGCAGGCCGGTCTCGTCGTGGTCCAGCATGATGAGTTCGGATGGGCTGAACTGCACGATCTGGCGGCAGAGTTCGGACCCGATCGATCCGCCGGCCCCCGTGACCAAGACCCGCTTCCCGGTGATGTAGCCCGCTATCTCATCAACCTTGATGTCAACCGGACGGCGCCCAATCAGGTCTTCAACGGCCACATCCCGGAAGTCAGAGAAGCCGGCGGGAGTCCCGCTGCCGAGCATGTCCCGCAACGGGGGCAGCACCAGGACGCGGACATTCAGGCCTGCCACGGCGTCGGAAATTCGCCGTACCAGGCCGGCTTCGACGTTGGCGAAAGCGAGGACCAGGACCCTGGCCCGGGTGCGCCGGATGATGGCCGGCAGGTCGTCTCCCCGGCCCTGCACCTGCACTCCGGAAAGCCGGAGGTGCTTCTTGGTTGGGTCGTCGTCGATCAGTCCGACGGGAAAGTAGGGCGAGTCCGGGTCCTGCAGCATCCTGGTCACCAGCGAGTTGCCCAGGAACCCGGCGCCGTAAACAAGGGTGTTCTGTGCGCCATCCGCTGGCCGGGTACGGCTTTCCACATAGAGACGCTTGGCGTACCGGGTGGCGGCCATGAAAAGGCAGGCGAACGGGAAGGCGATAAGGCCCACGCTGCGGCCAATGTTGATGGCCTCGTACAGCACCAGCAGGCTGGCCGTGATGGAAGCGGCCACGATGACGGTGACGATTACCAGTGCCCTGGCTTCCTGGAAGCTGCCAAACGGGTAGCGGCCGCGGTAAAGAGCCAGGGAGTAGCCGGCGAGCATTTGCACGACGACGGCGATGGCGGCAACGGCGAAGGCGCCCGCGAACTGTTCGACCCGGATGCCCATCTCGTAGCGCAGCAGCAACGCCAGGACGATGGCCACCACCCACGACATGGAGTCCAGGAAGAGCTGGATCCAGATCCAGAGGGCGGGCTTCTCGTCCCGTACAGCGGCAGGTGCGCGCGTTTCAGATTTTGTACTCAACAGAAGATGCAACCGACTTCCACTACCACGGCGGCCAGCGCCTGTTTCAAAAATCCCCGCCGCAAAAACCGTCGGACGGCGTCGGGGCCTAGAACGATACTAAACTCTTTGGCTGCCGCTTCCCGGATGCGCCGGCAGCGGCGGCATGGGTTTCCATCCCGTGTCGGCGAGAATCGTGCGCGATTCACGCCATCCCTGCCACAGTGGAGCGGTGCCTTTGAGCGTCCGCTCCACGAGCATCAGCCGGACCATTTCCTTGAGGAACGTCAGGGCAGTCCCGGCCGCGAAACCGGCGCGGTTGTACTTGCCGTAGGCCTTCAGGTAGTGCGCCACGTGCCCGCGGTTGCGCATTACATAGCGGCGGCTCAAGTCGGACGAGTCGTTGAGGTGGCGCAGCCCCAAATCAACCTGCCGTTGCGCACGGACCTTCCTGATCACGAAAGCGTTCACGTACACCACCGGAGTGCGCTGCGCGGCCAGCCAACCGTAAATCAGGTCATCCCAGGTGATGAAGAAGCGAGGGTCCGGCAGGCCGATGTCACGGACCACCGCGGCCTTGACCAGCATGCCCTCGAAGTTGCCCACATTGGTGCGGAATACGTCTGAATGCTTGAACACGTCGCGCGAGACCGGCAGGAAGATGCCCAACGCCTCAACGAAGTGATGCTGCCAGAAGAACGGTTTGCCGTTGGCGTCGTACCGGCGGCCGATCATGCACGAGTAGTCCGCGGTGAACTTGTCCAGTGCTTCAACGGCGCCGGGAAGGACCTCGACGTCGTCGTCCATCAGCCACAGCCATTCGGCACCCGACTCGAGCGCCAGCTCCACGCCGCGGGAGAAGCCGCCGGCCCCGCCCACATTCCGGTCCAGCCGCTCGTAATGGATGCGCGGACCTTGGTCGCTGATGGCGTCCGCCACGACTCCCGGCGTGTGGTCGGTACTGGCGTTGTCCACGATGAGGATGCGCGCCGGCGGGGTGTTCAGCCGGGCGAAGGAGTCCAGAAGGTTGCGCAGGAAATCTGCGCGGTTATAGGTGACGACGACGGCGTACAGGTTCTCCACGGCGGCCTAGTTCCTGCCGGACATCAGTTCCGCCGGGGAGCCGAAGCCCTTGCCGCGGAAGCCGGTGGAGTAGGCACCGAACCAGTGGGCCAGGCCCCGGAAGTCACCGGTCTTCAGGAAGAAGTAGGGGAAGCCGACGATGTCTGCGCTGAACCAGCGAACGTTCCGGTATTTGCGGGTCAGATAGCCCCGGTTGCGGAAGTAGCAGTAGCGCTTGAACTCCCCTTCGGGAATCACGGGAGTGATGAAGCCGCCGAAGATGGGCTTCATTTCCGTCCAGGTGGCGGGGTGCCGGACGGCCACCGTGGCGAGTGTTCCATACTTGAGGCCGGCCTTTTTCACCCGGGAAAGGAAGTCCACCTCATCCCCGCGGATGAAGAACTTCACGTCGGGAATGCCGATCTTGTAAAAGACTTCAGTCCGGATCAGCGCACCGTTGAAGAAGTGGACCATGTCCGGAAGGTAGCCCATGGGCGCAAGGCGGGAACGGTCGTTGGTCAGGAGTCCGTTGATGCGGAAATTGAAGGACAGCCGGTTGGGGTCCGCCGTAGCCGCCACCAGCGGGCTGATGATGTCCAGCTGGTGCTCCTCCGCGGCCTGGAGCAGTTCGGCCAGGCAGGTGGCGTCCTCCGGGTGGCCGTCGTCGTCCATCAGCCAGATCCACTCCGCGCCGCTGGCCATGGCAGCCAGGATCGCGTAGGCAAAACCCCCGGCACCGCCCAGGTTGGCCTCGGAGCGGAGGTAGTTGATGTTCTCCGCTCCCCCGGACGTGACCACGTCGCTGGCCGGGACCGTGCCGGAGTCCACCAGGGCGATGGAATGGATCGGCGCCGTCTGCGCCGCCAGGCCCTTCAGGAGCAGGGCCAGTTCCTCGTGGCGGTCGAAGGTTACCGCAGCAACGGCGACTTTGGGCTGCACGTCAGTTTCCCGCAACGTTTTCGGCGTCGCTGACCGCCGTGCTGCCTGCGCTGGTTGCCTCAGGTTCCGTCCCCGGCGCCGGTTCCTCGGGCGCCGTGGCCACCTCACCCAGTCCCAGGACGCCCGGAACGTGCTCGCGAAGCCGCTCCAGGCTCACTGCACCGTCGCGGACTACGCGCAGAACGGGGCCTGTGGCATCGACGATGGTTGACGGCACCCCCGCTTCGCCCTCCAGCGGGCGCGGGCCGCCTTCCAGGTACACCTCAACGGACTCCGCCAGCTGCTCCTGCGCCGCCGCGGCAGTTTGGGCAGGAGACTGGCCGGTGCGGTTGGCGGAGGAAACGGCAAGCGGGCCGGTCAGGGTCAACAGTTCCAGGGCCACCTCGTCGGCGGGCATCCGGAGCGCAACTGTCCCCTTGGTTTCGCCAAGGTCCCAGTCCAGCGACGGCTGCGCGTGCAGGATCAGGGTCAGGCCGCCGGGCCAGAAGGCCTCTGCCAGTTTGCGGGCGTCAGCCGAAACCTCGGTGGCCAGGCCGTCCAGGGCATTGATCCGCGGAATCAGGACGGGCGGGGGCATGGTGCGGCTGCGCCCCTTGGAAACCAGCAGCATGGTGACGGCCTGCGGCGAGAACGCGTCCGCGCCGATCCCGTAAACCGTGTCCGTGGGAAGCACGACGCACTTATTCTCGCTGATGGCGCGCTGGGCGTGCTCCAGGCCCCGGGCCCGCTCGTCGTGGATAGTGCAGTCATAAGTTGTGGTCACTGGCCCATTCTTTCATTCCGTGCGGACTCCTCAGCGAGCACGGCGCTGGTGGCGCGTTCCTTGCCGTTGAGGTCCAGGTGAGTGGTGATGGCTGTCCATGGTCCGGTCCTTGCAAGCATGGCCGCAATCCAGCCGGCCTGGACTTCTGCATGTTCCATGACGAAGTAGCCCCCTGGGCGCAGCAGGCGGGCCGCTGAGGCCGCTGCCGCCGTCGGAAGGTCCATGCCGTCCGCTCCCCCGCCGTACAAAGCCTCGGGTGGATCGTGCAGCGCTACTTCGGGCTCATTGGGGATGGCTTCGGCGGGGATGTAGGGCGGGTTGGACACCACGACGTCGACACTTCCATTAAGTTCCGGAAAGGCGTCCCGCAGGTCCCCAAGGATGAGGTGCACCCCCAGAGGGTCAAGGTTTTTGGCTGCCCAGGCGTGCGCGAACGGGCTGAACTCGACGGCGTGCACTTCTGCGCCGGGTACTTCGTGCGCGATGGAGCCTGCGATGGCACCGGATCCCGTGCCGAGATCCACAATGCGCGGGCCGTCCATGCCCCGGACGTGGTCGATGGCCAGCTGGACCACGGATTCGGTCTCGGGTCGGGGAATGAACACCCCCGGCCCCACCGCCAGTTCCAGGTAACGGAAATGCGCCACCCCGGTAATGTGCTGCAGCGGGATGCGGCGCGCACGCTCGGCAACGAGTTCGGCATACCCTTCGGGCGCGGGCGTGTCACCCAGCATCAGGGAACGGAGGCGCCCCAGCCCGACGTTGAGGAGGTGGTCCGCCAGCAGCTCGGCGTCGACCCGGGGGCTGGGCACGCCTGCCTCTGCCAGGAGCGCCGCAGCCTCACGGACCGCTTCGGCCAGGGTCCGGGCGGACGCCGCGTGGATGGGCTCGGTCATGGGTGGCAGGTTCCGGTCAGTCGCCGATGGCGTCGAGCCGGGCCTGTTCGTCCATCTCGATCGCGGACTGGATCACCGGTTCCAGGTCACCGTTCATGACCTGGTCCAGGTTGTAGGCCTTGTACCCGGTGCGGTGGTCAGCGATCCGGTTTTCCGGGTAGTTGTAGGTGCGGATGCGCTCGGAGCGGTCCATGGTGCGGATCTGCGACTTGCGCTGCTCCGAGTTGGCGGCGTCGATCTGCTCCTGCTGGTGCGCCAGGATGCGGGCCCGCAGGACGCGCATGCCGGCTTCGCGGTTCTGCAGCTGGGATTTCTCGTTCTGCATGGCCACCACGATGCCGGTGGGAAGGTGCGTGATGCGGACCGCAGAGTCGGTGGTGTTGACCGACTGGCCGCCCGGGCCCGAGGAACGGTACACGTCGATCTTGAGGTCGTTCTGGTTGATCTCGAGCTCTTCCGGCTCATCAACCTCGGGCAGGACCAGCACGCCGGCGGCGGAGGTGTGGATGCGGCCCTGGGACTCAGTTACAGGCACGCGCTGGACGCGGTGCACGCCGCCTTCGAACTTGAGCCGGGCGTATACGCCCTCGGCCGGGTCGTTTGAGTTGCCCTTGACGGCCATCTGGACGTCCTTGTACCCGCCGAGGTCCGATTCGGTGGCGGAAATGATCTCTGTCTTCCAGCCGCGGGACTCTGCGTAGCGGGTGTACATGCGCAGCAGGTCGCCGGCGAACAGGGCAGCCTCGTCGCCGCCTTCGCCACCCTTGACTTCAAGGATCACATTGCGGGCATCATCCGGATCGCGGGGAATCAGCAGGCGCCGCAGCTTGGCCGCAGCAACCTCGAGCGAATCTTCCAGTTCGGGCACCTCGGCAGCGAACTCGGGATCCTCGGCAGCCATTTCCTTGGCGGCAGCAAGGTCATCCCGAAGGCCTTCCCACTTGTGGTAAGCATCAACAATGCCATTGAGCTGAGCCGACCGCCGCCCAAGCTTCCGGGCAAGCCGCTGATCAGCGTACACAGCAGGATCCCCCAGCTGCGCCTGAATGGCATCATGCTCATCAAGCAGGCCCTGTACGGACTCAAACATCTATAAACCTCTTTCGACTTGGATAAGTCTAGTAACAAACAAAAACGGGAAAGCGGCTGGTGACTTAACGACGAAGCCGCACAAATTTTTCCGCCCCGGGAGTGGCATCGGGCCTGCCGAAGCTGGGAGGCTGACGATCGAAGATCGAAAGCCTCCCAGCGTAGGGGCGGGGGCGGAAAAATCCGTGCGGCGTCAGCACCAGGGCAGCAGATCAGCCGCTCCCCAATGTGTTATTTGTCGTTATCCGACTTCGCACCAAGCGTCGTCTTCTGCACCTGCATGAGGAACTCGACGTTGCTCTGGGTTTCCCGGATCTTGTTGGTGAGCAGTTCAAGGCTCTGCTGGGTCTCGAGTCCGGAGAGGACGCGGCGCAGCTTCCACATGATCTTGACTTCCTCGGGCGAGAGCAGGTTCTCCTCGCGGCGGGTGCCTGACGCGTTGACGTCCACAGCCGGGAAGATGCGCTTGTCAGCCAGCTGGCGGGACAGGCGCAGTTCCATGTTGCCGGTGCCCTTGAACTCTTCGAAGATGACCTCGTCCATCTTCGAACCGGTCTCGACGAGAGCGGTGGCCAGGATGGTGAGTGAGCCGCCGTTCTCGATGTTGCGGGCGGCGCCGAAGAAGCGCTTGGGCGGGTACAGGGCTGCGGAGTCCACACCACCGGACAGGATGCGGCCGGAGGCCGGTGCTGCCAGGTTGTAGGCGCGTCCCAGTCGGGTCATGGAGTCCAGGAGCACCACAACGTCCATGCCCATTTCCACGAGGCGCTTGGCGCGCTCGATGGAGAGCTCGGCCACGGTGGTGTGGTCGTCGGCGGGACGGTCGAAGGTGGAGGCAATGACCTCGCCCTTGACTGTGCGCTGCATGTCCGTCACTTCTTCAGGACGTTCGTCAACCAGCACCATCATGAGGTGGACCTCAGGGTTGTTGGTGGTGATGGCGTTGGCGATGGACTGCAGGATGAGCGTCTTGCCGGCCTTGGGCGGGGAGACGATCAGGCCACGCTGGCCCTTGCCGATCGGGGCGACGAGGTCGATGACGCGGGGACCGATCTTCTTGGGGTCGGTCTCCAGGCGCAGGCGCTCGGACGGGTACAGCGGAACGAGCTTGGCGAACTCGACGCGGTCCTTCAGTTCCTCCGGCGTCTTGCCGTTCACGGACGTGACGCGGACCAGGGCGTTGAACTTCTGGCGGTTGGACTGCTGGTTGCGGTCCTCGCCCTCGCGAGGTGCACGGATGGCGCCAACCACGGCGTCACCCTTGCGGAGGTTGTACTTCTTGACCTGGGCCAGGGAGACGTAGACGTCGTTGGGACCGGGCAGGTAGCCGGAGGTGCGGATGAACGCGTAGTTCTCCAGGACATCCAGGATGCCCGCGACCGGCAGCAGGACGTCGTCTTCGGTGACTTCGACGTCGTCCACGTCCGGGCCCTGGTTGCGGCCGCGGCGGCGGTCGTTGCGGTCGCGGAAGCGGTCGTTGCGGGAGTTGTCCCGGTCCTGGCCGCCGGAGCGGTCGTTCCGGTCGTTGCGGTCACGGCGGTTCCGGCGGTTGCGGCGGCTTCCGCCGTCGGTGTCGTCGCCGTCGCGGTTGTCACGGCCGCCGTCACGCTGGCCTGCCTCGCGGCTGCCCTGGTTGTCACGGCCGCCGTCGGAGTCCCGGGTGTTGTCACGGCCGCGGGTGCGTCCGCCCTCGCGGCGCTCAGTGCGCTGGCCGGCGTCGGACTGCTCCGCTGCGGGCGCTTCAGCGCGCTGCTCGCGCTGTTCACCGGCGGGCTGCTCTGCCGGGGTCTCCACGGGGGCTTCCTGGACGGGCGCGGCGGCAGCTTCGCTGCGGCGGCGGTTGCGGGTACGCGGCTGACGGCGCTCGGGTGCGCCTTCAGTTGCCTCGGTGGTTTCGGCAGGAGCTGCCGACGGCGCCTCGACAGTTGCAGCGGCAGGCGCGGCAACTGTGTCCACAGCGGGAGCTTCGGCTGCCGGGGCAACCACGCCGTCGCTGACTGCGCGGCGGCTGCGGCCGCGTCCGCGGGCACGGGTGCCCTCTGCGGCAGGGGCCTCAGCTGCTGGAGCCTCGGGAGTGGAAGCCGGTGCAGCGGCAGCCGGAGCCACGATGCTTTCCGGAGCCTTTTCAGCGGACTTCGCAGGGGCCTTGGCAGTAAGGGTTCCGGCGCGGTGGGCGGAGATGGCCGAGACCAGGTCTCCCTTCCGCATGCGGGAACCGCCGGAGATACCGAGCTGGCTGGCAAGGGCCTGCAGCTGGGCGAGCTTCAGGCCTGCGAGGCCGTTGCTCTTGGCGGGTGCGGCCATTGATTCGGCAGCAGAAGTTGTGTGTTCCACAGCTGGCGACAGCTCAGTGGTTTCGGTCACGAAGGATCCTTCCCCCTCGACGGCGCCCGGACTGGGAGCTGGGCGCGATGATTTGATCTGGGCTGCAGTTCAGATCTGCAGCCGGGATTTTTGCGGCCTTGCCGGTTGGATTTCGGCCAGCAGGGCCGGATACTGATTCACCTTGCGCTGCGCCCAATGACGCAACACCGGGCTGACGGTTCAGGGGCAGTTGGATGCTGCAGATTCCTGCGACAGACCAAGCAGGTGGCACCGGAATACATTCACAGTCGTAGATCAAATAGCAACTGAATGCAGGAGCAGATCAGATAGGCGGAATTACCGCCGGTGCAAGTCCACCTTAGCACCTTCGACGTCCACTGCGAGCTTCAGCACGCGCCAGCCTATTTCCGGCGTGTTCCCCGCTGTGAAGGCCTCGATGAAGGCCAGGGCTTTGGCGGCCTGGGCCTCCCCGTTGGCCAGCACCAGGACGGTTGGCCCGGCCCCGGAGACCACGGCCGGGTAACCGGCGGTGCGAAGCGCGGTGATGAGCGCCGCGCTGGGCCGCATGGCCTCTGCGCGGTAGCTCTGGTGCAGGTAGTCCTCCGTGCCGGGCAACAAAAATTCGGGCTTCTGCGTCAGCGCGTGGATCAGCAGGGCGGCCCTTCCTGAATTCATCGCAGCGGCGTGGTGTCCCACCGATGCGGGCAGCAGCGCGCGCGCTGCTTCGGTGGAGAGCTCAAAGTCGGGTACGGCCACAATGGGGATAATCGACGCGGCGACTGTTGCGCTGGTGCTGCTGTACTGCTCACTGTCCTGCCACGACAGCGCCAGTCCGCCAAAAATGGCAGGTGCGACGTTGTCCGGATGGCCCTCCAATTCGCTGGTCAGCTGGAGGATCCAGTCCTTTCCGCGCTGGCTCCGGGCGGGCACCATGGCATTGGCTGCGGAGACGGCGGCCACCACGGCGGAGGCGGAGGAGCCCAGCCCCCGGCCGTGGGGGTTCACGTTCAAGGCGGTCACTTTCAGGCCGCCGTGGCGGTAGCCCAGCCGCTCGAAGGCTGCGTCCATGGCGCGGACCACCAGGTGGCTGGCGTCCCGTGGCAGCGTGTCCGCGCCCTCGCCGCTGAGCTCGAACACGAGTTCGTCCGTGTCCAGGCTTTCCACCGTGAGGGTGTCATGCAGCGCCAATGCGAGCCCCAGGCTGTCATACCCGGGACCGAGGTTGGCAGTGGTGGCGGGGACGCGGACGGTGACGCGCTGGCCCGGCTCAATCAGTTGCAGTCCGACGGCGGCCTGCGAGGTGGTGTCCAAGGCTATTTTTCTTCCAGTCCCAGCTCAGCGGCAACGGTGACCACGTCGTTGGGGACCTTGACCGGCTGGACATCGCTGCCGTCCTCGGTGCGCAGGGCCCACTGGGGGTCCTTGAGTCCGTGTCCGGTCACGGTGATGACGATGGTTTTTCCGCTGGGGACCTCGCCGGCGGCGTGCTTCTTGAGGAGGCCTGCAACGCCGGCTGCGGAACCGGGCTCCACGAAGACCCCTTCCTTGGATGACAGCCAGCGGTGGGCGCTCAGGATCTGCTCGTCGGTGACGGCGTCGATGAGTCCGCCGGACTCGTCACGTGCACCAACTGCGCCGTCCCACGACGCGGGGTTGCCGATCCGGATGGCGGTGGCGATGGTGTCCGGCTCGGTGATCGGATGGCCTGCCACGAAGGGCGCGGCCCCGGCAGCCTGGAAGCCCCACATGGCGGGCGTCCTGGTGGACACGGCGGGCAGGGTGCCGGCCGTTTCCGACTCGAAGGGCGCGGAGTACTCCTTGTAGCCCTTCCAGTACGCGGTGATGTTGCCTGCGTTGCCGACCGGCAGCACGTGAATGTCCGGAGCGTCGCCCAGGGCGTCGACTACCTCGAACGCACCGGTCTTCTGGCCCTGGATGCGGGCCGGGTTGACGGAGTTGACGAGGAAGACGGGGTAGGACTCCCCCAGCTTGCGGGCAATGTCCAGGCAGTTGTCGAAGTTGCCGTCCACCTGCAGCAGCGTTGCGCCGTGGGCGATGGCCTGGCTGAGCTTGCCCATGGAGATCTTGCCTTCAGGGACCAGGACGGCACACTTCAGGCCCGCGGCAGTTGCGTAGGCGGCGGCGGAAGCGGAGGTGTTCCCGGTGGAAGCGCAGACGACGGCCTTGGCGCCGGAGGCGACTGCCGCAGTCATGGCCATGGTCATGCCGCGGTCCTTGAAGGACCCGGTGGGATTCATGCCCTCGACCTTCAGGTAGACCTCGGAGCCGGTGAGTTCGGAGAGCTTCTGTGCGTGCACCAGCGGGGTGCCGCCCTCGCCCAGGGTGATCACCCTGGTGGACTCCGTCACGGGCAGGCGGTCAGCGTATTCGCGGATGACACCGCGCCATTGGTGAGCCACTTAGACTCCTTCTACCCGAAGAACGGATGTAACTGAATTGATGACGTCCAGGCCCTTCACGGCCTCGACGGTGGCCGCAAGGGCAGCCTCTGACGCGCGGTGGGTGACAATCCGCAGTTCTGCCGACTCCGCTTTGGAAGCGGAGTCGCGGTGGATGGTCTGCCGCATGATTTCGATGGAGACGCCATGCTCGGCGAACAGCTGGGCGATCCTGGCCAGCACGCCCGGCTGGTCGGCGACGTCCAGTCCGATGTAGTAGCTGGTGGTGGCCGCATCGATGGGCAGCGCCGGAACGTGGCCGGTGGTGGTTTCGGTGCGGCCGGGACCGCCCAGGACCAGGCGGCGGGCAGCGGACACGAGGTCGCCCAGGACGGCGGACGCCGTGGGCGTTCCGCCCGCGCCCTGGCCGTAGAACATCAGCTCGCCAGCGTTTTCCGCCTCGATGAACACCGCATTGAATGCTCCGCGGACGGCTGCCAGCGGATGTTCGCGCGGGAGGAGGGTGGGGTGCACGCGGACGGAGACGCCTTCCTTGCCCTCTGCGTCGGTGAGCTTCTCCGCGATGGCCAGGAGCTTGATGACGAACCCTGCGTCCTTCGCAGCCGCGATGTCGGACGCGCTGACCGAGGTGATGCCCTCGCAGTGGACGTCGTCAAGAGAGAAACGGGTGTGGAAGGACAGCGAGGCCAGGATTGCGGCTTTGGCAGCTGCGTCATGGCCTTCGATGTCTGCAGTGGGGTCCGCTTCGGCGTAGCCAAGGCGCTGGGCTTCGGCGAGGGCGTCGGAGAACTGGGCCCCGGTGGTGTCCATCTGGTCGAGGATGAAGTTGGTGGTGCCGTTCACGATCCCAAGGACCCGGGTGATCCGGTCGCCGGAGAGGCTGTCACGGATGGGGCGAAGGATGGGGATGGCTCCAGCCACGGCGGCCTCGTAGGACAGCTGGACTCCGGCCTTGTCAGCCTCTTCGTAGAGGGTGGGACCGTCCTGGGCCAGGAGGGCCTTGTTGCCGGTGACCACGCAGGCGCCGTTGCGCAGCGCGGCGAGGATCAGCGTGCGGGCCGGCTCGATGCCGCCCATCAGTTCGATGACCAGGTCGGCGTCCTTGACCAACGTGTCGGCATCGGCGGTGAAAAGCTCCTGCGGCAGGTCCACGTCGCGGGGGGCGGTGAGGTTGCGCACGGCGATGCCGCTGAGCTGCAGGCGGGCACCGGTGCGGGCGGCAAGGGCGTCGGCGTCCTCAATCAGGATCCGCGCAACCTGGGCTCCAACGTTGCCACAGCCCAGCAGGGCTACTTTCAGCGTTCGCATTTCCGTCATTCAGGCTCCCATGTCGCGGTTCAGCAGGTCTTCTTCGGTTTCCCCGCGGACAATCAGCCGGGAAGATCCGTCGCGCACCGCGACAACGCCCGGCCGGGCCAGATAGTTGTAGTTGCTCGAGAGGGCCCAGCAGTAGGCGCCGGTTCCCGGTACAGCAAGCAGATCACCGGCTGCCACGTCCTCGGGCAGATATACATCTCTAACAACTATGTCGCCGCTCTCGCAATGTTTGCCCACCACGCGGGACAGCTGCGGGGCCGCGGAGGAGGTGCGCGATGCAAGAACCGCCGAATAATCCGCGTCGTACAGCACCGGGCGGGCGTTGTCGCTCATGCCGCCGTCCACCGAAACATAGCGGCGCGGATACGTAACGTTGTTGCCCGCATCACTGCCGCCGGAAGCCGCGGGGGCGTCGACGCGGACTGTCTTCAGCGTGCCCACCTCGTAGAGCGTGAAGGTAGTGCTGCCCACGATGGCGCGTCCGGGCTCGATGGAGATGCGCGGAGATTTGATGCCCAGCTCGGCGCAGGTGGAGCGGACGACGGCGGCCATGGCGTTTGCGATTTCCGCTGCGGGCCGGGGGGTGTCGACTGGGGTGTAGGCGATTCCGTAGCCGCCGCCAAGGTCCAGTTCGGGCATGGTGATGGAGTATTTTTCCTGCATGGCTGCCAGGAAGCGGAGCAGTTTCTCGGCGGCCAGCGCGAAACCGTCCGGCTCAAAGATCTGCGAACCGATGTGGCAGTGCAGGCCCAGAAGCTCGATGCCGGGATGCGCAGCTGCAGCTGCCACCGCTTCCTCGGCGGCGGAGATGCCGGCCCGGTCCGTGGTGTCCGCGGCCATGGAGAGGCCGAACTTCTGGTCCTCATGCGCCGTGGCAATGAATTCGTGCGTGTGGGCATGGACGCCGGGGGTCAGCCGCAGCATGACTTTCGCCTGCACGCCGCGCCCCTGGGCAATGGCTCCGACTCGCGCGAGTTCGTCCAGGCTGTCCACCACGATCCGGCCAAGTCCCATGTCCAGCGCCCTGTGAATCTCGCCGTCGGACTTGTTGTTGCCGTGCAGGGCCACGTCCGCCCCGGGAATTCCGGCCCGGTAGGCGACGGCCAGTTCACCGCCCGATGCAGTATCCAGGCGCAGGCCTTCCTCTTCCACCCAGCGGACCACCGCGGTGCATAGGAAGGATTTTCCGGCGTAGTAGACATCCACTCCCCCGCAGATATCGGCGAAGGCGTCGTTGAACGCGTCGCTGAAGGCCCTGGCCCTGGCCCGGAAGTCGTTCTCGCTCATCACGAAAAGCGGCGTGCCGTACTTCCGCTGCAGCTCGCTGACAGGGATGCCGTCGATGCTGACTTCGCCGTCCGTGTTCCGTGCTACGTCACGGGCCCACATCGAAGGGTGGAGGGCGTTGAGGTCATCCGGAACCGCAAGCCACCCCGGGGCAAGAGGAGAGCCTTGTGCTGCTGTCTGCGTCATGGCTTCTACATCCGTTCCGGCGCGGAAACGCCCAGCAGGTCAAGTCCGTTGGCCAGCACCTGGCTGGTGGCGTCGTTGAGCCAGAGCCGGGTGCGGTTGAGGTCTGTGACGGGTTCTTCACCCATGGGGGCGATGCGGCAGGCGTCGTACCAGCGGTGGTATGCACTGGCGATGGATTCGAGGTGGCGCGCCACGCGGTGCGGTTCGCGCAGTTCCGCGGCCTTGGCCACGATGGAGGGGTAGCTGCCGAGGTAGGACAGCAGCTCGTTTTCCGTGGCATGGTCCAGCAGTGCAGCCTCGAAGCTGTCCTGGCCGTCCACCTGGCGCTCGACGCCTGCGGCCACCGCATTGCGGGCTGCGCCGCGGGAACGGGCGTGGGCGTACTGCACGTAGAACACCGGGTTTTCGTTGCTGTGCTTCTTCAGCAGTTCAGGATCGAGGGTCAGCGGCGAGTCGGCGGGGAAGCGGGCCAGGGAGTAACGGACTGCATCCTTGCCCAGCCAGTCGATCAGGTCCTTGAGTTCGATGATGTTGCCGGCGCGCTTGGACAGCTTGGCGCCGTTGACGGACACCAGCTGGCCGATCAGCACTTCGATGTTCACTTCGGGATCATCACCGGCGGCGGCGGCGATGGCCTTGAGCCGGTTGATGTAGCCGTGGTGGTCGGCGCCCAGGAGGTAGATCTTCTCCGTGAAGCCGCGGTCCTTCTTGGACAGGTAGTAGGCAGCGTCCGCGGCGAAGTAGGTGGGTTCGCCGTTGGCGCGGATCATGACGCGGTCCTTGTCGTCGCCAAAGTCCGTGGTCCGCAGCCAAACCGCACCGCCGTCGTCGAACACGTGGCCCTGTTCACGCAGGCGCGCCACCGCACTTTCGATAGCGCCGGCGTCGTGCAGTTCCTGCTCGGAGAAGAAGACGTCGAATTCCACGCCGAAGTCCGCAAGGGTGGCCTTAATGTCCTTCATCTGCGCCTCGTAAGCGGCGGCCCGGATGACCGGCAGGGCCGCCACTTCGGTGAGCTCGCGGATGTCCGGGTGCGCGGTGAGGACTTCATGGCCAAGCTCGGCGATGTACTGCCCGGGGTAACCGCCGTCCGGCACAGGAAGGCCGTGCAGGCGGGAGTACACGGAGGTGGCGAAGGTGTTCATCTGCGAGCCGGCGTCGTTGATGTAGTACTCAGCCGTCACGTCGGCGCCCGAGGCGCGCAGCACGCGGGCAATGGAATCACCCAGCGCGGCCCAGCGGGTGTGGCCGATGTGCAGCGGACCGGTGGGGTTCGCGGAGACGAACTCCATGTTGACCGTGTGCCCGGTGAGCGCTGTGTTGGTGCCGTAGGCCGTGCCGGCCTCGACGATGGCTTTTGCCAGGGCACCGGCTGCCGCGGCGTCCACGGTGATGTTCAGGAAGCCTGGGCCTGCGATGTCCACGGCCGAGACGCCATCGATGGACTTCAGCCGGGCGCTGAGGATGCTGGCGAATTCGCGGGGATTGGTGCCCGCCTGCTTGGCCAGCTGAAGGGCGATGTTGGTTGCCCAGTCGCCGTGGTCCCGGTTCTTGGGCCGCTCCACACGCACCTCAGCCGGAATGGCTGATTCCGCAAGGGCAATATCGCCGGCGGTAACGGCGTCCTTGAGGCAGGCGGATATGGCGAGGGAAAGTTCTTCGGGAGTCACCCCTCTAGCCTACCGGGGGCCAGTGACAGCAAAGAATTCGACCCGCAGCCCGGCAGCTGCTTTACCCTGCCCATGCTCCGCCGGGTAAAAGGAAGCGCCACCGCGCAACTGGCGCGCGCACTCCTTGTTCGGGCTGCAATGGCCTGTTCCCCTCACCTCTCCGGCTGGTCCAGGCAGCGGTTTTCCCTTGCGGGCCACCTTCCTGCTAAGCTCTAGGACGTCCCGCCGGGAACGGCAGGAAATCCGGATTGCCCTCGTAGCTCAGGGGATAGAGCGTCTGCCTCCGGAGCAGAAGGTCGTAGGTTCGAATCCTATCGAGGGCACACACAAACCCCGCCGCTTCATTGAAGCGGCGGGGTTTTTTCGTTTCCGCAAACTCAGAAGCGCAGGGCCGCCTCGTCAAGGGTGGCCAGGGTAAGCACCGCTTCCTCTACCGTTTCGTGGTCCTCCAGCTCGCGCTCGATCCGGCGCAGGACCACAGCCACCTCATGCTCCGGGTGGTCCCCCTCCAAATCCACTGCCGCCACAAGGTAAAGCTTGCGGGGGCCGACAAATTCCAGGTGCAGGTACGTCAGCCGTGCGATCTCGGGATGCTCCAGCACACGCCGGGCCATGGAACGTTCGATGTCCGGCGTCACGCCCTGCCCCACCAGGAAGCGCCTGTTGCGGTCGATGAGTACCACAGCGACGATGGCCAGCAGCACGCCCACCGCGATCGATCCGATGGCGTCCGGGAGCGGGGATCCCGTCACCTGGTGCAGGAACACACCCACGAACGCCACGACGAGGCCGATCAGCGCAGCCGCATCCTCGGCGAAGACTGCGCGGAGCGTGGGATCGGAGCTGATGAGGACCTGCTCCAGCGTGTGCCGTTCCAGCTCATGGGCCGCTTTCCGGGTTTGCCGGAAAGCCTGGATGAAGGAAATCCCTTCAAAGACGAAGGCAACGCCCAGCACCACGTAGGCGATCGTGAAATCCGACGCGGGCTCCGGGGCGATGATCTGCTGGATGCCATGCATGATGGACACCACGGCGCCGGCGGTGAAGAGTCCGAAGGCGGCGAACATGGACCACACATAGGCTTCCCGGCCGTAGCCCATCGGGTGGCTCTTGTCCCGCGGCCGGGCAGAGCGGCGCTCGGCAAAGAACAGGAACACCTGGTTGCCGGTGTCCGCCCAGGAGTGCGCCGCTTCCGCCGCCATCGAGGCCGAACCTGAAAGGACAGCAGCCACCGACTTTGCCCCCGCCACGAGGGTATTGGCCACGAACGCGATGATGACCGTCAGGAGGGTGGAGCTGGACTTAGTGCTCTTTTCGGTTTCAGCCATGCGCTAACCGTACCCACCTGCACCGGCTCCAGCGCCCGGCTGGCCGTTGGTTTCGCCGAAGCGGCCCGCCGTTTGATTGTCAGTGCCTCCTCCTAGGTTGGGAACACCTAGCTGAGGGAGTACGCGCCATGCACGTTCAGTTCTGTTCAATTGTTCCCCCGTACCTGCTGCGCAGGCTCGCGCAGCAGGATGCGCCGGGATACTCTGCCGCGGCCACCGCCGCCAGGAAGGCCCTGGGCCATGTGGAATCATTCCACGCCGCGCGGGCCCGGGCGGCGTCCGCGCCAACCCCGGGGTTGCGACAGGAGAGGCCGGGGCGGGTGGACCGGACAATCTATGACGCGGAAGGTTCCGAGGTCCTCCCCGGCACCCCGGTCCGGAAGGAAGGCGGTGCGGCCACTACGGATGCCGCCGCCGACGACGCCTATGATGGACTGGGACACACCCACCGGTTTTATGCTGAGGTGTTTGGCCGGAATTCCGTGGACGATTCCGGACTCAGGCTCGATGCCACAGTGCATTTTGGCCAGCTCTATGACAACGCGTTCTGGAACGGCAGCCAGATGGTCTTCGGCGATGGCGACGGGGATGTCTTCGAACGGTTCACCAGGTCCATCAGCGTCATCGGCCACGAACTGGCCCACGGTGTCACCCAATATTCGGCAGGGCTTGCCTACCGGAACCAGGCCGGAGCCCTGAACGAGTCCATGTCCGACGTGTTCGGCGCGCTCGTCGATCAGTACGCGAAGAACCAGACCGCGGCCCAGGCCACCTGGCTCATCGGGGAAGGCCTCTTCACCCCCCAAGTTCAGGGCCTCGCCCTGCGGTCCATGAAGGCACCGGGAACCGCGTACGACGACGACGTTTTGGGAAAGGACCCGCAGCCGGACTCCATGGATGGCTATGTCCGGACCAGTGCGGACAATGGCGGGGTCCACATCAATTCCGGCATTCCCAACCGGGCCTTCTACCTCGTTGCAGAGGCTCTGGGCGGCAACGCCTGGGAATCCCCTGGCCGCATCTGGTATGAAACCCTGACTAACGGGTCACTGCCCCCGGCTGCCACTTTCAGCGTCTTTGCCCGTGCCACAATCCGCACCGCCGCTGGCCTCTTCGGTCAGGAGTCCAGCGGGCATGACGCGGTCCGGAGCGCGTGGGAAACTGTGAAGGTCAAGGTTTAACCGCTGTCCTGTGGCCCGTTACTGCGCCCCGGGGCCATATGGAAGCCCAGGGGCATGAAGATCAAGGTGGAGCGCACAGGCGGAACCGCGGCGGTGCCCAGGGTGTGGTCGGTGGACGCACGGACCGACGCCGCCCTCAGCCAGTGGCGGCCCCTCGTCGAGGCCTGTCCGTGGGATGCGGTTCCCCGGACACCACGGGCAGCCGCCGCTGCCTTCGAGGCGCCGCAGCCGGACCGCTTTATCTACTCAATCACGGCAGGGCAGCTCAGGGCTGCCCTGCCGGAACAGGCCATCACCGGGCCGTGGCGCGTTCTGGTTGACAGCGCAAGGGCCGCAGCAGAGCAAACAGCCGGTGCGCTCCAACCCGGCAGGAACACCAACGCCACCTCCTGATTCGGGCGGCAGCCGGACAGGTGTTGCCGCAAGGCGTCGAATGAAGGGCCGTTCATGACGGCAGTAGACTGTCTGCAGCCATGACTTTTCATATCTCCTATCCCGCCGAGCTGCCGGTTTCCGAGCGCCGCGAGGACCTGATGGCCGCCATCGCCGCCAACCAGGTGACCATCATCGCCGGCGAAACCGGCTCCGGGAAGACCACGCAGATCCCCAAGATGTGCCTGGAACTGGGGCTGGGAGACAAGGGGCTGATCGGGCACACGCAGCCCAGGCGGCTGGCGGCCCGGACCGTCGCGGAGCGCATCGCGGAAGAACTGGGCGTTGAAATCGGCCAGGAGGTGGGTTTCCAGGTCCGGTTCACCGGTGAGGTGGGCAGGTCGACCAAGGTCAAGCTGATGACCGACGGCATCCTGCTGGCCGAGATCCAGCGGGACAGGCTGCTGCGGAAGTACAGCACCATCATCATTGACGAGGCGCATGAACGAAGCCTCAACATCGACTTCATCCTTGGCTATCTGAAGCGGATCCTCCCCCAGCGGCCTGATCTGAAGGTCATCATCACCTCCGCCACCATCGACCCCGAACGGTTCGCCAACCATTTCGGTACCCCTGGAAATCCGGCGCCCATCATCGAGGTCTCCGGCAGGACGTATCCGGTCGAAATCCGCTACCGTCCCCTGAGCCAGCCGGCCACCGACGAGGAGGACGCCTCGGACGATGAGCTCGAAGAGGACCGCGACCCGCTGGATGCCGTGTGCGATGCTGTGGACGAGCTGGCGGCTGAAGCTCCCGGCGACATCCTGGTGTTCTTCTCCGGCGAGCGCGAAATCCGCGATGCTGCTGATGCCCTGCAGTCCCGCATCCAGTCCAACCGGAGACTGGCCAACACAGAAATACTCCCCCTTTTCGCGCGCTTGAGCCTTCAGGAGCAGCACAAGGTCTTCCACCCCGGAAGCAAGCGGCGGATCGTGCTGGCCACGAACGTGGCGGAAACGTCGCTGACCGTACCAGGTATTAAATACGTCATCGATACCGGCACGGCCCGCATTTCCCGTTACTCGCACCGGACCAAAGTGCAGCGCCTGCCCATCGAGCGCGTCTCGCAGGCCTCGGCGAACCAGCGTTCGGGCCGGTGCGGCCGTGTCTCTGACGGCATCGCCATCCGGCTGTACTCCGAGGAGGACTTCGAGTCCCGGCCCCGCTTCACGGACCCGGAAATCCTGCGCACCAACCTGGCCGCCGTCATCCTCCAGATGACGGCCATGGGTGTGGCTAAAGGCCCCAAGGACGTGGAGGAGTTCCCGTTCGTCGAACCGCCGGAAACCCGGGCCATCAACGACGGCGTCACCCTCCTCCGCGAGCTTGGCGCCCTGGCTCCCCCGCGCCCGCAGGGCAAAACCGGCAAGGCAGAAGCAGCCGGGGACCGGAACGCGCCGAAAGGCGGCGGCCTCACCGCCGTCGGGCAAAAACTCGCGCAGCTGCCCGTGGATCCCCGCCTGGGCAGGATGATCGTGGAAGCAGGGAAACGCGGTTGTGTCCGGGAGGTCATGGTCCTGGCCGCTGCGCTGACCATCCAGGATCCGCGCGAACGCCCTACCGATAAGCAGCAGCTCGCTGCGGAAAAGCACAACCGCTTCCGGGACGAGAACTCCGACTTCACCGGCTACCTCAACCTCTGGAACTACCTGCAGGAGAAGCAGCAGGAGCTGTCGTCGTCGGCCTTCCGCCGGTTGTGCCGCGCCGAATTCATCAACTACCTGCGGGTCCGCGAATGGCAGGACCTCTTTGCCCAGTTGCGCCAGCTCGCCCGGCCGCTGGGAATCAGCCTGGACAACAAGCGCCTGGCTGACCCGGTGGGCAACCATGAAGGTATCCACATCAGCCTGCTCTCCGGCCTGCTGAGCCATATCGGCATCCTGGATGAACGCAAGCGCGAATATGCCGGCGCCCGCGGCAGCCGATTCGCGATTTTCCCCGGATCGGCCCTTTTCAAGAAGTCACCCACCTTCGTCATGGCGGCGGAGCTGGTGGAAACCAGCAGGCTGTGGGCCCGGGTTGCGGCCAAGTTCGACCCCCTGTGGGCGGAACAGGTGGCACCGGACCTGGTCAAGCACAGCTACAGCGAACCGCACTGGTCCAGCCGGCAAGGCGCCGTCATGGCCTACGAAAAAGTCACCCTTTACGGCGTCCCGATCATTGCGCAGCGGCGGATCAACTACGGCCGGGTGGACCCGGCCGTAGCACGCGAGCTCTTCATCAGGCACGCCCTGGTGGAAGGTGACTGGCGCACGCACCATAAATTCTTCCAGCGCAACCGGGCCCTCCTGAATGAGGTGGAGGAACTTGAGGCCCGCATGCGTCGCCGCGACCTGCTGGTGGACGATGAAACACTGTTCGAGTTTTACGATGCCAGGATCGGTCCCGAGGTTGTTTCCGAACGGCATTTCGACAAGTGGTGGAAGGATGCCCGCAGGGAGAACCCGGACCTCCTGGATTACGACAAGTCACTGCTCCTCAGTGACGACGCCGATGACCTGGACGATTCGGCTTATCCGAAGACCTGGCTCCACAAGGGCTTCGAACTTCCACTGACGTACGAGTTCCATCCGGTGGCTCCGGGCTCGGCCCCGGACCCCTCTGACGGCGTCACAGCTGTAGTGCCGGTCCTGTTCCTCAACCAGCTCGACGATGCCCCGTTCCGCTGGTTGATTCCGGGGCAGCGGGTGGAGCTGGTGACAGCCCTGATCAAGTCACTGCCCAAGCAGGTACGGAAGAACTTTGTTCCTGCCCCTGATGTCGCCCGCCAGGCGGTGGCTGCCCTTGAGGCGGACTTCGACCCCGCAAAGGATGACCTCGAGCCTTCGCTGGAGCTGGTGCTGCGGCGGATCCGCGGGGCCATCGTCCCACCTGGGTCCTGGAACTGGGACGCGGTCCCGCCGCACCTGCGGATGAGTTTCAAGGCAGTGGACAGCAAGGGGAAGGTCCTGGGCGAAGGCAAAGACCTGGCGGAACTCCAGGAACAGCTGGCTCCGGCCACCCGGCGCGCCATCGCCGAATCGCTCGGCGCCACCCCTTCCTCCACGGCTCCAAGCGGCCGCGGCAAGGGCCAGGGCGGGAACGGGAAGGCGCGCGGTGGGAACGGAAAGGCACAGGGCGGAAGTGGCAAAACGTCCGACGGCGGTCCGCAGGGACTGCAGCAGGCCACAGGGGTGCCGGGTGTCCAGGCCGGGGCAGGGTTCGTGGAGCGGGATGGCCTGACGGAGTGGAGTTTCGGCCGCATTGAACGCCAGGTGAGCAGCATGGTCAAAGGCCACACCGTGACTGGTTACCCGGCTTTGGTGGACCAGGGCACGTCAGTGTCGCTGCGCGTGTTCCAGACGGCTGGAGAGCAGCTGGACGCGATGCGCGGCGGCGTGATCCGGCTGCTGGCCCTGCGTGTACCGGCGCCGGACCGCTACGTCCTGGAGCACCTGAGCAACACGGAGAAGCTGACCTTCAGCCAGAACCCGCATGGTTCGGTGTCCGCCCTCATCGCCGACTGCGCCCTGGCCGCCATTGACAAGCTCACGCCCGCGGAGCTTCCATGGGACCGGCAGGCCTTTGACCAGCTCTATGAGCTGGTGCGCGCCGAACTGATCGACACGGTCTTCTCAGTCACAGCCACGGTGGAGCGCATCCTCGCCAGTACGCGCCGGATCGAAAAGCAGCTCAAGGGCACCACCAGCCTGGCCCTGATCAGCGCACTGAACGACATCAGGAGCCAGCTGGAACAACTGGTTTACCCAGGCTTTGTAGCACGCACGGGCTACGCCCAGCTCAGCCAGCTGCCGCGGTACCTTGCGGCGATCGAGAAGCGGCTGGACCGGTTGCCCGGCAACGTGCAGCGGGACGCCCTGAACATGGCGGTGATCCAGGGCCTGGAGGACGACTACGACGATGCGGTCTCGGCACTCCTGCCGGGACGCCGCGCCGGCCGGGAGTTAACCCAGGTGCGCTGGATGATTGAGGAACTTCGGGTGAGCCTGTTCGCCGTCGAACTCGGGACCGCCTACTCCGTATCCGAGAAGCGCATCCGCACGGTGCTCAACAAGGCACTCGCCCCCGCCTAGCAGCGGCACCCCCACGAGAGGAATCGAATGAAGCTGACGCTTGCCCAGGGCCCCGCAGGGACCGAAATCGCAGGGCTCGGCCACGCCCAGCCGGTGCGGGTCATGGACAACCATGAACTCGAAGGCATGATGGACACGAGCGACGAGTGGATCCGCCAACGCACCGGGATTGTCACCAGGCGCATCGTTGCCGAAGGTGAGACCGTGGTGGACCTTGCGGTTCCCGCTGCCCGGATGGCGCTGGCTGACTCGGGAGTCGGCGCGGCGGAGATCGACCTCGTGGTGGTGGCCACCACCACCGCAGCCGAACGCTCACCGAATACGGCCGGCCGCATCGCGGACGCTCTTGGACTCGGGCGGGACGGCCGCGGTCCTGCCATTATGGACGTCAACACAGCATGCTCCGGCTTCGAATACGCGCTGGGCGTGGCCGACCAGGCAATCCGGACCGGAAGCGCAACCCACGCCATCGTCGTGGGAGCCGAGACGCTCTCCACCGTCACTGACTGGACGGACCGCGCCACGGCCGTCCTTACCGCCGACGGCGCGGGCGCCGCCGTCGTGCGTCCCTCCGAAACACCCCGGATTGGACCCGTCGTCTGGGGCTCGGAGCGCGGTATGGCTGACGCTGTCACCATCTCCCCACCCTTGGGCAGGTTCTCGCAGAACGGCCGTGAAGTGCTGCGTTGGGCACTGACCAGGGCCCCCGAGCGGGCCCGCGAGGTGGTGGCGCGCGCGGGACTGGAACTGGACGACATCCAGGTCCTGGCCGCGCACCAGGCCAACCTTCGGATCATCGAACCACTCGCGGAGGCACTGAACCTGACGGACCGCATCGTCATCACGGACGTCACGGAGTCGGGCAACACGTCTGCCGCAAGCGTGCCGCTCGGGTTGAGCAAATGGTGGCACTCCGGCAGGATCCCCGCGGACGTCCCCGCGCTGCTGTTCGGCTTCGGGGGCGGATTCACCTACGCGGGCATGGTGGCGATGACGCCCCGCAGGAACTGACCCTTCCTGCCCGGCATGGCAACGCCCGCCGCAGAAGCGGCGGGCGTTGCACCAGTTCATTCGGCCGGAACGAATTCCCCGTAGCCGGCGGCACGGAGGCCGTCGCGAAGCTTTTCCGCGTTGGCGTCCAGGACCGCCGGGTCCGGGTTCTGGTCCGCAGAGCCGAAGTCGAAGTCAGCCATGCTTCGCGACGGCCACACATGCACGTGCAGGTGGTTGACCTCGTAGCCTGCCACGATCAGGCCGGCACGCCGGGCGCCGAAGATATCCACTTGCACGGCACCGATGCGGCGTGCCACTTCCATGACTTTGGCGAGGGTGTCCGGCGAGGCGTCCGTCCAGCGGTCCACTTCCTCGGTGGGCACCACCAGGGTGTGGCCGTCAGCGAGCGGCCCGGTGGTCAGGAACGCCGATACGTCGTCCTCGCGCCAGACGAACCGGCCTGGAATCTCGCCCCTCAGGATCCTGGTGAACAGCGTGCTCATGCGTCTGCCTCCTCGGCTGCTGCCTGCAGCGTGCTGGTGTCCAGAACGAACCGGTACTTGACGTCTCCAGCGACCATGCGGTCGTAGGCTTCATTCAACTGTCCGGCCGACACCATCTCGATGTCGGCCACAACCCCGTGCTCAGCGCAGAAGTCGAGCATTTCCTGGGTTTCGGCGATGCCCCCAATGAGCGACCCCGCATAGGCAATCCTCCGCCGGATCAGGGACCCGGGATTGACGGGCGGCATCGCCTCCGAGGGCAGGCCGAGCTGGAACAGGGCCCCGTCCACGCGCAGGGTGCGGAAGAAGGGGTTCAGGTCGTGCGGGGCTGCCACGGTGTCGATAATGAGGTCGATGGTGCGGTTTGCGCCCTCCATGGCGGCCTCATCGCGGGACAGGACCACCTCGTCGGCTCCCAGTTCCAGCGCGGCGGCCACCTTCGACTCCGAGGTGGTGAACACCACCACCCTTGCGCCCATGGCCTTGGCCAGTTTGACGGCCATATGGCCCAGTCCCCCCAGGCCGACGACGCCCACCACGTCGCCTTCCTCCACGTCGAAGTGCCGCAGCGGAGAGAACGTGGTGACGCCGGCGCACAGCAGGGGCGCGACGGCGGCCGGGTCCAGCGAGTCGGGCACGTGGAGGACATAGCGCCTGTCCACAACGATGGACGACGAATAGCCGCCCTGCGTGACCGCGTCCCCGTTCCTGCTGTCCTTGGCACCGTACGTGCCGGTCATGCCCTTTTCGCAGTATTGCTCCAGGCCGTCCAGGCAGCTGTCGCACCCGCGGCAGGAATCGACCATGCAGCCCACGCCCACCCGCTCGCCAACGGCGAAGTCGTCAACGTCGGATCCGACCTTGGTGACCGTTCCGACGATTTCGTGGCCCGGCACCAGGGGGTAGACCTGTCCGCCCCATTCGCCGCGGGTAGCGTGCACATCGGAGTGGCACAGCCCGCAGAATTCGATGGCGATCTCGACGTCGTCCGGTTTGGGAGTCCGCCGGGCCACAGTCAGCGGGACCAGGCCGCTGTCTCGGGACACGGCGCCGTAGGCGGCGGCGAGCAGTCCGGCTGCATCCCCCGTGGGCGCAGCGTCAGGGGCAGGGGCAATGGGTCGGGCGAGGGGCGGTGGTACGGGGCGTCCTGGTGTCATACTGCGACGCTACCCCCGCCTCCTGCCGACTTTCCAACCGGCGCTCCGGACTGCCCGGCATCGGCGCCGCCGTCCCCCGGCTCCGGGCCGGTGGCAACAGGGAGTTCAGGACGGTTGGACCACTCTGAAAATGAGCCCGGGTACAGCGTGGCCCGGAATCCGGCGAGTTCCAGCGCGGCCACCTCGTGCGCCGCGGTGACGCCGGAGCCGCAGTAGACCGCCACCGGACAGCCTTCCCGGACGCCCAGGGACTCGAACCTCCGCCGCAGCTCCGCCGGCGGCAGGAACCGTCCGTCCGCGTCCACGTTCCCCGTGGTGGGGGCGCTCACGGCTCCCGGGATGTGGCCGGCTCGCGGGTCAACCGGCTCAATCTCTCCCCGGTACCTCTCCCCTGCCCTCGCGTCGAGCAGCAGGCCGCCGCGTGCCCAGCCGGCGGCAGCTCCGGCGTCGGCCGCGGGCATCTGTCCACTGCCCAGCGCCACGTCCCCGGGGACGGGATGGACAGCCCCCGGTTCAACCGGCAGGCCGGCGGCACGCCACGCGGCCAGGCCGCCGTCGAGCAGGTACACCTCGGCCAGCCCGGCGTCGCGCAGCATCCACCACACCCTGGCCGCCGCCATGTTGGCACTGTCGTCGTAGGCCACCACGGCGTCGCCGTTCCTGACACCCCACCGCCGGGCCGCCTCCTGGAACTGCGCCGGCGACGGCAACGGGTGACGCCCCCGGTCCGGGATCGACGGATCCGAAAGCTCGTTGGCGAGGTCCACGAACACCGCCCCGGGCAGGTGTCCGGCAAGATAGTGGTCGTGCCCGTGCGGGTCGCCCAGCGCCCACCGCACATCCAGCAGCACCGTCCGCTGCCCGGCGGCAAGCCGGGCTTCAAGGTCCTGGACCTCCATCAACGGGTTCATCGCGCTCCTTACGGGTTCCTGCAGCCGACAGGACCCACTCTAGACGGACTGTTGCCGCGGGTAGGCTGGTTCGGTGACGATCAAGGGCAACCCCGGCAAGGGCAGCAGCGGAACGGACCGGGGCTGGGCCGACCGTGCCATCCGCACCATCACGGCGGAAAACAACCGCTCTGCGGACACCCACCTCTACTCGGTGCCACTGCCGCAGCACTGGGGCATCGAGCTCTACCTCAAGGATGAATCCAGGCACCGTTCGGGCAGCCTGAAGCACCGGCTGGCCAGGTCCCTGTTCCTGTTCGGCCTGGTGAACGGATGGATCCGGGAGGACACCACCATCGTGGAAGCGTCCAGTGGCAGCACAGCGGTCTCGGAGGCGTACTTCGCCCAACTGCTGGGGCTTCCCTTCGTCGCCGTCATGGCGCGCACCACCAGCCCGGAGAAGATCGCGCTGATTGAACAGTTCGGCGGCTCGTGCCTGCTGGTGGAAAACGCCTCTGACGTTTATGCCGTAGCCGAGGAAACAGCAGCCACGTGCAACGGCCATTACATGGACCAGTTCACGTACGCGGAACGGGCTACGGACTGGCGCGGCAACAACAACATCGCGGAATCGATTTTCGGCCAGCTCAGCCTGGAGCCGCACCCGGTGCCGGACTGGATCGTGGTGGGGGCCGGCACCGGGGGAACCAGCGCCACGATCGGCCGCTACCTGCGCTACCACTCCCATCCCACCCGGTTGCTGGTGGTGGACCCGGAAAACTCCGCCTTCTACCCGGGCTGGCTGGGCGAAACAGCCGGGAAGCCCGCCGGCCTGCCCTCCCGGATCGAAGGCATCGGCCGGGCCAGGATGGAGCCCAGTTTCATCCCCACGGTGATCGACAGGATGGTCCAGGTACCGGATGCCGCCTCGATCGCCGCCATGCGGCACCTGCATTCCTACGCCGGCCTGCACGCCGGACCGTCCACCGGCACCAACCTGTGGGGAGTCTGGCAGACAGTTGCCGGGATGCTCGCGGAAGGGCGCCGGGGCAGCATCGTTTCCTTGATGTGCGACGGCGGGGAACGCTACGCCGGCAACTACTGGAACCGGGACTGGCTGGCTTCCCAGGGGCTGGATCCCGCGCCGTACGAAGCAGTCATAGCCAGGTTCCTGGACACCGGGGAATGGACGGCCTAAACCTCCACTGATTCGCGGGCGGCCAGATGCCGGTACTCCGTGCCGTACTTGGCGCCGATCCGCTTCACGTGGCCTTCAACGATGCCCAGGCCGTTGTCGTTGAGCAGCCCGTCGTGGATCTGGAACGCCCGCGGCGCCCGGACGCCGATGACGAAGTCCACCACCTCCGCGGACTTGCTCCACGGTGCGTGCAGCGGCACCAGCAGCGTCTGTACCGTGATGCCGTCCGGGATGATGAATGAGTCCCCCGGGTGGTACACGTTGTTGTCCACCAAAAAGCCGATGTTGGCCACCATGGGGATCTGGGGGTGGATCAGGGCGTGCTGGCCGCCAAAGCTGCGGATATCGAATCCGGCGGCCTGGAAAGTCGATCCGGGTTCCACGGTGTGGATGCGGTCCGCGGCGGCCGCGGCCTCCGCCCGCAACTGCCCCGCCACGCCCTCCGGGGCGTGCAGCACCAGGTCCTTGTCATCCTGGAGGGCCTTCACCACAGCCGGGATGTCAAGATGGTCTGCGTGTTCGTGGGTCACCAGGACAACCTGGGCCCCGGCGAGCGCCTCGGCAGATTCGGAGAACGTGCCGGGATCAAGGACCAGGACCCCGCCTTCCTTCTCGAGCCGGACACAGGCGTGGGTGTATTTGGTCAGCTTCATAGCGCCAGCCTAGGGTCCGCCGCGGAAGCCTGTCCACGATGCTCCGGCTGGTAATCTTGATGTCTGCCCCCCACGGAAGCGAGTTCGTCCATGCCGATCGGCGTCAAGGCTGATTCCGCCGCCCCAACCCCGGCAGGAGCTGGCAAGGAACAGCGCGTCACCAAACAGCGCAAGGCCGTCAGCGCAGCCCTGGACGATCTGGATGACTTCGTCAGCACCCAGGAGCTCTACCGCATCCTGCAGAACCAGGGCGTCTCCGTTTCCCTCGCCACTGCCTACCGGATCCTGCAGTCACTCGCCGATGAGGGCCTGGTGGATGTGCTGCGCAACGGTGACGGCGAGGCCGTGTACCGGCGCTGTGCGGTGACCGGGCACCACCATCACCTGTTGTGCAGGAACTGCGGCAAGGCAGTGGAGGTTGAAGCACCCGCCGTGGAAACATGGGCCGTGCGCACTGCAGCGGAGCACGGGTTCACGGAGGTGGACCACACCGTGGAAATCTTTGGCCTGTGCCCGGACTGCACCTCGCTCAAGGCTGCCGGGAAGCTGTAAGGACGCGTCCGTTGATCCCCCGGGCAGCCCGTACGGACCCGAAGACCCGGCACACCACGTAGATCAGGAATGACAATGTGGTCACGTAGGGGCTGATGGGAATCCGTCCACCCAGCGCCAGCAGGATCCCTCCGACCGTTGCGGTGACCGCGAAGACGACGCTCAGGACCACCGCTGCGACCGGCGAGGACGTGACGCGCAGGGCCGCGGCTGCCGGAGTGATCAGCAGGGCCAGTACCAGCAGGGCACCCACCACCTGGATGGACAGCGCCACGCTGACGCCGAGCACGATCATGAACACCACCGCGAGGGTACGCACTGGCACTCCCCTGGCCTCGGCAAGGTCCGGGTCCACGCTGGCAAAGTTCAGGGGGCGCCAGATTGCCAGCAACACAAGCATGATGACGACGGCGGTGCCGGCCAGTACCTGGAGCTGGACCGTGTCCACTGACACGATCTGCCCGGTCAGCAGGCCGAACTTGTTGGCGGCGCGGCCTTGGTACAGCGACAGGAAGAGGATTCCAAGGCCCAGGCCGAAGGGCATGATGACGCCGATAATGGAGTTCTTGTCCCGCGCCCGCACACCCATAATGCCGAGCAGCAGGGCAGCGGCCACCGACCCGATGAGCGAGCCAAACACCACGTCCGCGCCGACCAGCAGGGCAAAAGCAGCCCCGGCGAAGGACAATTCGGAGATGCCGTGGACCGCGAAGGCAAGGTCCCGCTTCATTACGAACGTTCCCACCAGGCCGCCCAGGAGGCCAAGGATGGCGCCGGCCCAGATGGAGTTCTGGACGAGGACCAGCAGTTCGCCGTAGTTGTCGAAGTTGAAGATGGCACCGAGAATGCTGTCCACGTCCATCAGGCCACCTCCCCCGCCAGCGAATCCGCACCGTGGTGGTGCGTAGTGGCGTCGGGCAGCCCGACGACGACGATCCTCCCGTTGGCGTGGATGACCTCCACATTGCTGCCGTAGAGGTCCGAGAGCACTTCGGTGGTCATGACCTCGTCCGGCGTTCCCACACGGAAACGTCCACCCGCCAGGTAGAGCACCCGGTCAACGTATTCGATGATCGGGTTGATTTCGTGGGTGACGAATACTACGGCGGTGTTGTGTTCGCGGCTTTGCTGATGGATGAGGGCGCTGACTGCCTGCTGGTGGTGCAGGTCGAGGGACAGCAGCGGCTCGTCGCAGAGCAGGACCTGCGGGGCGGTGGCCAGGGCCTGCGCCACGCGGAGGCGCTGCTGCTCTCCGCCGGAGAGCTGGCCTACCGGGACCTTGGCGTAGTCGTCGGCTCCCACCATGTGCAGCAGCTGGTCCACTTTCCGTTTGGCTTTACCGGGTTGCAGCCGGATTCCCCACCGGTGGCCGTCAACTCCCAGGGCCACCAGGTCGCGGGCCCGCATGGGGGTGTCGGGCGGGAAGGACTTCTGCTGGGGTATGTAGCCGATCAGGCTGCTGCCGCGTTCAACCGGACGACCGCCCAGCTCTGCCTGTCCTGAATGCAGTTTCTGCAGGCCAAGCAGGACCTTCAGGAAGCTTGTTTTCCCGCTGCCGTTGGGGCCCAGCACGGCGAAGAACTCTCCGGGCCTGATGTCCAGGTCCAGGTCCTCCCAGAGCGTGCGCTGGCCGAACTTGAGGCACGCCCCTTTAAGGCTGACGACGGATTTCACCTATTTTGTCTCCAGAACCTTGCTGATGTTGTTCACATTGTCCGCCATCCACTGCAGGTAGGTCTTGCCTTCAGGCAGTGTCTCGGTGAAATCGACCACCGGCACACCCGCACCTTCGGCCGCCTTCTTCAGGGCCTCCGTCTGCTGGCCTTCCGTCTGGGCGTTGTAGGCGAGGAAGCGCACCGACCCGGATGCCACCAGATCCGTGGCCTCCTTCATGACTGCGGGCGGAACGTCGCTGCCTTCTTCAATGGCTGCTGTGTATTGCCCGGGCGTCGCGTTCACCAGGCCTGCATCCTGCAGCAGGTACAGCGGGACGGGTTCCGTGACGGCCACCTTCCCGTTGGCCGCAGCAGCCTTGACCGAGTCCAGCTTGGACTGCAGACCTGCGAGGGATGACTTGAATGATTCAGTGTTGGCTGAGAACGCAGCGGCAGAGCCCGGATCCAGTGCGGACAACTTGGCCGAGATGCTGTCCGCCACGCGCTCCATGGCCGGCAGGCTGTACCAGACGTGCTCGTTGATGTCGCCGTGGTCGTGTGCCTCAGCCGTGGCCGTCCCGGCCGCCGAAGGCCCGGCCGCGGATTCCCCGGGGTTGGCAAGCCCCGAGATGTCGACGGCGGTCAGCACCGAAGCGTCGCCAGCCTTGCTGCTCTCCACCAGGGTGTGGAGAAAGCCGTCGTAGCCGCCGCCGTTTTCGATGATGAGTTGCGCCTTGGACACGGCCAGCCGGTCCTGCGCGGTGGCCTCGTAGGAGTGCGGATCCTGGGCGGCATTGTTAATGATCGAGGTGACCTTGACCTTGTCACCGCCGATTGTCCGGGCGATATCGCCATAAACGTTGGTGGACGCCACGACGTTGATTCCCTGCCCCGCCTGCTGGGTCTGCGAAGACTGGGAGCCGCAGCCAGTCAGCAGAAAGCCAAAACCTGCAAGGACGGCAAGGAAGGACTTGGCAGCGGCTGGACGGCGCACGGGAAACCTCAGTTCACAGATGGGGTGGCAACAGCACCAGCCTATACCTAAATGCGAATGATTCCTATTTAGCTTTCTGGCGGCCCTGACGCTGACCTTGGCCTGGCACCGCCCCTCCCGTGCGGGAGGGGCGTACCGCGTCAGCCGCCGTTGGTCTGGCCCAGGCGCCGGATACCCCTGGCCTGGGTTGCGTCCCGGATCTCGCCCACCAGCTGTTCGATCACGTCCTCAAGGAAGAGGACGCCCCTGGTATTGCCGTCGGGGCCGATGACGCGCGCAAGGTGGGAACCTGTCCGCTGCATCACCGACATGGCCTTTTCGATCTCGTCGCCCAAAGCCAAGTTGGCCAGTGAGCGGACCCGGGCCTCGGCAATGGGCAGGCCGTAGGCAGACTCGGGGATGGACAACACATCCTTGACATGGAGGTAGCCATACAGCATGTCCTCATCGTCCAGCATGGGGAACCGGGAGAAACCGGTCCGGCTGACGGCTTTTTCAAACTCCACCGGGGTAGTGGAAGCCGGCAGCATGACCAGGCTTTCCAGCGGCACCATGATGTCCTCCGCCGTATGCTCCGAGAACTCGAGCGCGCCGGTGATGACCCCGGCGTCGTCGTCCACCAGGCCGTGGCGGGTGGACTCCTGCACGATCGACTGCACTTCCTCCAGCGTGAAGGAGGATGTCACCTCGTCCTTCGGCTCAATCCGCACCAACTTCAGCATGTGGTTGGCGGTCCAGTTGAGGACAGAGATGACGGGATGGACCAGCCGGGAGATGAACAGGAGCGGCGGCGCCAGGAACAGCGCCGCTTTGTCCGCCACGGACACCGAGATGTTCTTGGGCACCATCTCGCCGAAGGTGACGTGCAGGAAGGTCACCAGCATCAATGCCACTGCGAAGGCGGCAACGTCCGCCGCTTCCGAGGGCAGGCCCACCGTCTCGATGGGGACGGCGAGAAGGTGGTGTATCGCCGGTTCCGCCACCAGCAGGATCAGCAGGGAGCAGACGGTGATGCCCAACTGCGCACAGGCCAGCATCAGGGAGACGTTCTCCATGGCGCGCAGCGTGGTCTGGGCCCGTTTGGACCCTGTGTCGGCCAGTGGCTCGATCTGGCTGCGGCGCGCGGACATGATGGCAAATTCAGCAGCGACGAAAAACGCGTTGCCGAGCAGGAGGACGCCCAGCCAAAGTATTCCGGCCCAGTCGCTCATGGTTTGCTCCTGCCATCGGCGTCCTGCTCAGCCGGCTCCTCCGAGGGGTGGAAGCAGATGCGGTCGATCCTGCGGCCGTCCATCCTGGTGACGCTGAGGGTCCCGCCGTTCACCGTGACGGTATCGCCTGCCACCGCAATCCTGCCGAGCTGGCTCATGACATAGCCGCCCACGGTTTCGTAGGCCGCCTCGTCCGGGACGGTCAACCCGGGGATCTGCTCGGACAGCTCATCCGGCCGAAGGAGGCCGGGAAAGTACCAGTCACCAGAGGCACTTTGCAGGAGTCCGGGACGGACCCGGTCGTGTTCGTCCGCCACCTCGCCCACAATCTCCTCCACCAGGTCCTCAAGGGTGGCAATGCCGGCGGTTCCGCCGTATTCGTCCAGCACCACGGCCAGCTGCAGGTTTCCCTCCCGGAGCTCCGCCAACAGCGCATCCAGGTGGATGGTCTCGGGCACGCGCAGGACCTCCGTCATGATGGCGCCGGCCTCGAGGTTCTGCCGGCGTTCCGAGGGAACAGCAACGGCCTTTTTGATGTGCACCAGCCCCCGGATGTCATCGGCCGACTCCCCAATGACGGGGAACCGCGAATACCCGGTCCTGCGGGCAGCGTCCACGACATCCGAGACCGGCTGGTCCGCGTCGATCGTCTCCAGGCGGATACGGGGCGTCATCACGTCAGCCGCGGTCCGCGTGGAAAAGTTCAACGTCCGGGCGATGAAGTTGGCGGTCCCGGCGTCGAGGGTGCCCATTGCGGCGGACCTGCGTACCAGCGAGGCAAGCTCCGCAGGCGTCCGGGCGCCGGAAATCTCCTCTTTGGCTTCCAGTCCGAAGACGTTCAGGATTCTGTTGGAAAACCCGTTGAGGAGCACGATGGCCGGCTTGAAGATGGTGGTGAACACCAGCTGCGGCCCGGCCAGCGCCCGGCCCACCGGGAACGCAAGCGCAATGGCCATGTTCTTGGGCACCAGTTCGCCGAGGAGCATGGACAACAGTGTTGCCACCACCATGGCCAGGATCAGCGACGCGGACTGCACCGCCACGTCGGGAAGTCCGACGGCGGCCAGCGGCACTTCGAGCAGGTGGCCCACGGACGGTTCCATGACGTAACCGGTGAGCAACGTGGTCAGGGTAATGCCGAGCTGGCAGCTGGACAGCTGCGTGGACAGGGACTTGAGGCAGGCGAGCAAAGGCACTGCGCGGGTGTCGCCGTCGTCAATTGCACGCTGGACGGTGGGCTGGTCCAGGGCGATGAGGGAGAACTCGACGGCCACGAAGAACCCGGTGCCGGCGATCAGCAGCAGGCCTGCTGCGAGGAGAAGCCACTCCATTCAACATCCCGCCTGGGATATGGAGGATGACCGGACGCCGGTCAGCTGGAGGGGGTAAAAGCTGTTTCGTCCCGGCGGAGGATGGTCGGCAGACGCCGATGCCTGGTCCGTGCGGGCTGCGGCAAGCTGTGCCGTTGGCTGGTGATGGGCGCGTTGTCGGGGTTTGCCGGCTCTGGGGGCGGACTGCGCGGCGCTTCTCTTGGAGCTCCGCTGACAGCGCCCAGGCCGGCACCTAGATTTACTGTCCATAAGAATTTCAGTCTACAGGAGCGCCCCTGCCGCCGGACCGCGTCGTGAGCACAGGGCCGGCGCTTTAAAGCGGTGCATCCAGCGTCCCGCACCGTGCTGCCACTGACCGTCCGGCCCCTATATTTCGGCCCTGGTTCGTCACTTCATGATTTGGGTCACCCTTATTGGCAGTTAACACAGAATGCTCACTAGACTTGCAAAGGTCCGGGTTCAGCGGACAGAGACTGGTTCGAACGTAGTGCTGAAGCACCGGGGGGCCAAAGAGAAATCAAACTCATGGAAGAGGCGTATTTCAAGTGCCAGAGCAGCCAAGCCACCGTCTACCAGAGGAATTTGGCGGAAACGAGTGGCTCGTTGACGAACTGTACGAGCAGTACCAGCAGGACAAGAACGCCGTGGATGCCAAGTGGTGGCCCCTGTTCGAATCCTTCGACTCGGGCAACGGTTCTTCTTCCAATGGAAATTCGGCGCATGCCGCCAACCCTCCCACGCGGGAACTTCCCGTCGTAAAGCCGGCCCCGGCAGCGTCGCCGGCCGCAGCCCCCGCCGCTCCCCCCGCACCGCCTGCTGCCGCTGCCCCGGCGCCTGCCGCACCGGCAGCAGCCCCCGCCCCGGTCAAGAAGGCCCCCGCCACGGAAGCGCGCGACGGCGGCAAGAAGACCGAAGCCGGCACCGGCTCGCAGCCCATCCCCGCCCAGCTTCCCAAAAACGTCAAGGCTCCCACCGCTCCCGAGGAAGACGTTGTCTCCGTCCTTCGCGGACCGGCCAAGGCGATCGCCACCAACATGGTCACCAGCCTCGAGGTGCCCACCGCCACCAGTGTCCGTGCCATTCCGGCCAAGCTGCTCATCGACAACCGCGTGGTCATCAACTCCAACCTTGCCCGCGCCCGCGGCGGCAAGGTTTCCTTCACCCACCTCATCGGCTACGCCGTGATCCGGGCGCTTTCCCAGTTCCCGTCGATGAACGTCTACTACGACGAGGTGGACGGCAAGCCCGTCGCCGTCCAGCCGGCACACGTCAATTTCGGCATTGCCATCGACATGCCCAAGCCCGACGGCAGCCGCCTGCTGATGGTTCCGAACATCAAGAAGGCTGAAACCCTCAACTTCGCCGAGTTCTGGCACACCTATGAGGACCTCATCAAGCGGGCCCGCAACGGCAAGCTCACCGCCGAGGACCACCAGGGCACCACCGTGTCCCTCACCAACCCGGGCGGCATCGGCACCGTACACTCCGTGCCGCGCCTCTCCAAGGGCCAGGCTGCCATCATCGGCGTCGGCGCCCTCGACTACCCCGCTGAATTCCAAGGTGCCAGCGAAAAGATCATCGCCCAGAACGCCATCAGCAAGGTCCTCACCCTGACCTCGACATATGACCACCGCGTCATCCAGGGCGCCGGCAGCGGCGAGTTCCTCAAGCTGGTCCACCAGCTCCTGCTGGGGGCGCAGAACTTCTACGACGAGATCTTCGAAGCACTGCGGATCCCCTACGAGCCCGTCCGCTGGAGCCCCGACCTGCAGGTGGACCCGGCCGATGAGATCAACAAGGTAGCCCGGATCCAGCAGCTGATCCACTCCTTCCGCGTGCGCGGCCACCTCATGGCGGATACCGATCCGCTGGAGTACGTCCAGCGCAAGCACCCCGACCTCGACGTCCTCACCTACGGCCTGACCCTCTGGGACCTGGACCGTGAATGGCCCACGGGCGGCTTCGGCGGCAAGCCCATGCTGAAGTTCCGCGACATCCTCGGCGTTCTGCGCGATGCCTACTGCCGCACCACCGGCATCGAGTACATGCACATCCAGGAGCCTGCCGAGCGCAAATGGTTCCAGGACCAGCTGGAGCACCCTTACTCCAAGCCCAGCCGGGAAGAGCAGCTGCGGATCGTTTCCAAGCTGAACGCCGCCGAGGCCTTCGAAACCTTCCTCCAGACCAAGTTCGTGGGCCAGAAGCGCTTCTCCCTCGAAGGCGGCGAGTCGCTGATCCCGCTGCTGGACGCCATCATGTCCGACGCTGCCGACGACGGCCTGGACGAGGTTGCCATCGGCATGGCCCACCGCGGCCGCCTCAACGTCCTGACCAACATCGCCGGCAAGACCTATGCCCAGGTATTCCGCGAGTTTGAAGGCACCCAGGATCCCCGCTCCGTGCAGGGTTCCGGCGACGTCAAGTACCACCTGGGCACTGAGGGCACCTTCACGTCGGACAACGGCAAGGAGACCAAGGTCTACCTCGCGGCCAACCCGTCGCACCTGGAAGCCGTCGACTCCGTGCTCGAAGGTATTGTCCGCGCCAAGCAGGACCGCCTGGACCAGGGCGAGACGTTCCCCGTGCTGCCCATCATGGTTCACGGTGACGCCGCCTTCGCCGGGCAGGGTGTGGTGGCTGAAACGCTGAACCTGTCCCAGCTCCGGGGTTACCGCACCGGCGGCACCATCCACATCGTGGTCAACAACCAGGTGGGCTTCACCACCGCCCCGTCGTCGTCGCGTTCGTCCACGTACTCCACGGATGTTGCCAAGATGATCCAGGCACCGGTCTTCCACGTGAACGGCGACGACCCCGAGGCAGTGGTCCGCATCGGCCAGCTCGCCTACGAGTTCCGGCAGCGTTTCCACAAGGACGTTGTCATTGACATGGTCTGCTACCGCCGCCGCGGCCACAACGAGGGTGACGACCCCTCGATGACCCAGCCGCTGATGTACAACCTGATCGAAGCCAAGCGCTCCGTCCGCAAGCTGTACACGGAGTCCCTCATCGGCCGTGGAGACATCACCGAGGAAGAAGCCGAGCAGCTGCTCCGCGACTACCAGGAACGGCTGGAGCGGGTCTTTGCCGAGACCCACGCCGCCCAGACCTCGCCGATTCCGATCGTGACGGCGGATTCCGCTGCTGTGTCCGACATCGAACGGCCCATGGCCCAGCAGTCCGATTCCAGTGTCAGCGCACCGGCCTCCACTGCCATCAGCGCCGAGACCCTGGCCCGGATCGGCAAGGCGCACGTCGAGATTCCTGACGGCTTCACGGTCCACCCGAAGCTGAAGCAGCTGCTCGAAAAGCGCGAGCAGATGTCCCGCGAGGGCGGCATCGACTGGGGCTTTGGCGAGATCGCTGCCTTCGGCTCCCTGATCATGGAGGGCGTCCCCGTCCGCCTGGCCGGCCAGGACTCACGCCGCGGCACGTTCGTGCAGCGCCACGCCGTCTTCCACGACCGCGCCAACGGCAAGGAATGGCTGCCGCTGGGCAACCTTTCCGACAACCAGGCAAAGCTGTGGACCTACGACTCCCTGCTGTCCGAATACGCGGCCATGGGCTTTGAGTACGGCTACTCGGTGGAACGCCCGGACGCCCTTGTCCTGTGGGAAGCCCAGTTCGGCGACTTCGTCAACGGTGCGCAGACCATCATCGACGAGTTCATCTCCTCGGCCGAGCAGAAGTGGGGCCAGCGCTCCTCGCTGGTCCTGATGCTTCCGCACGGCTACGAGGGCCAGGGCCCGGACCACTCCTCCGCAAGGATCGAACGCTTCCTGCAGCTGTGCGCGGAAGACAACATGATCGTGGCCAACCCCACCACCGCGGCCTCGCACTTCCACCTGCTGCGCCGCCAGGCATACAGCCGCCCGCGCAAGCCGCTGATCATCTTCACGCCCAAGCAGCTGCTGCGCCTGAAGGCTGCCGCCTCCTCCGTGGAGGACTTCACCAACGGCACCTTCCGTCCCGTCATCGGTGAGCATGAGCAATTGCCGGCAACCGCCGTCGAACGCGTCATCCTCGTCTCGGGCCGCCTCTACTACGATCTCCTGTCCACCCGGCAGAAGACCGGCGACAAGACCACGGCCATCATCCGCGTGGAGCAGCTCTACCCGCTGCCGCACGCTGAGATCGCTGCGGAACTCGCCAAGTACCCGAACGCAGAAGTGGTCTGGGCACAGGATGAACCCGCCAACCAGGGCCCGTGGCCGTTCATCGGCCTCCACCTGCCGGATGTCCTTGACCGCCGCGTCCGCCTCGTTTCCCGCCCGGCCTCGGCCTCCACGGCCGCCGGGTCGATGAAGCGGCACGCAGCGGAGCAGGATGTCCTGCTGAAGCAGGCATTTGCTCGGAAGTAAGCAGTAAGGCTGCCCGGCCGGACGTCGAAATACCAGACTCCGGCCGGGCAGTTCTGTTTAATGGATGGACAGCGCCGCAACCTCCGCAGCCGCGGCGGCTGCTGCCGCACAATGTAACCCGTACCGAAGTAAAGAGGAACGCGTGGAAGACAGGAAGCTGCGGATCGCAGCTGTAGGAGACGAACTGCTGGCCGGACTGGGCGATCCCCGGGCACTTGGCTGGCTGGGCCGCGTCCTGGCCCGCACTCCCCAGGACGGTATGGTGCTCGAAAGCTATGCGCTCCCCTGTCCGCAGGAAGGTACCGAAGGGCTCGCGGCGCGCTGGCTCGACGAAGCAGGGCGGCGCTTCAGCGGCCAGGCAGAAAACCGGCTGGTCATCGGCCTGTCCGGGCGCGACATCGAATTCGGACTCTCCACTGCCCGCAGCAGGCTGAACCTGGCCAACATTCTGGACTCTGCCTCGCAGAACAGGATCGAAGTTTTCGTCGTTGGGCCGCCTCCCACGCTTGACCCGGCGCAAAACAGGCGGCTGGATGAGCTGAACACCGCTTTCGCCGACGTCACCACGCGCCGCAAGCACCTCTATGTCGACACCTTTTCCCCCCTGCTGAACCATGAACAGTGGCGCCAGGACCTGGCTGCGAACGGCGGGACGCCGGGCCAGGCAGGTTACGGGCTCATGGCGTGGCTGGTGCTGCACCGCGGCTGGTTCCAGTGGCTGGGGTTGGACGCGCCGCAGTAAATGCACGTCGAGACGTATTGACCCGTCCAGTAACCGGCGTTAAGTTGAACGGACGCGATATATCGTCTTCTGGAGGGGACCTTGAGCGAGGAGAACTGGACCGTCACAGGCCCGCAAACCATTGAGGTCAATGACGTTGCCGCACTGAAGCTGGGCATTGTCAAAGGCAGGTTCGAGATCCTGCCCCACGCGGGCACGGCAGTCCGGCTGGAGGTTTCAGAGGTGGACGGCGATCCCATCGCCGTGCACGTGGGCGATGGCAGGCTGGAGGTCCGGCATCAGCTCCATGGGGCCCAGGGGTGGTTCAGGACCCTCATGGAAACGGTCAACCACAACAGCGAGAATTCCGCGGTCGTCAGCATTTACGTCCCCGCAGGCATCGATGTGGAGGCGGGCACCGTCAGCGGCGAAGGTCTGGTCACCGGCATTTCCGGCCGCGTCCAGCTCAACAGCGTCTCGGGCACTATCACCGCCGAGGGCACCACCGGCGAACTTGCGGTCAACACGGTCAGCGGGCGGGTGGAGGTCACTAACCACTGCGGAGTCCTCACGGCCAAGAGCGTCTCCGGAGAGGTCAACGCCTCGGGCCACTTCACCCATGTCCGCACCAACACAGTCACCGGGCACCTCAATTTCGACCTGCTCGGTTTCACGCAGGATTTCGGCTCCAACTCCGTGGCCGGCGACCTGGCCATCCGGCTGCCCCACGACGTAGGCGCCGACATCGTGGCCAAGTCAGCCGGGGGCGCCGTGGTCCTGGACGGCCACCAGTGCATCCTCGCCAACGGCAAAGTGGAGACCATTTCCGGTCCGGACGCACAGCTGATGCTCGTCCGCACCAACTCCGTCTCGGGCAAGACCTCCATCAGCCATGCTGCCGCACCAGCAGAGGGCGCCCGGGACACAACAAACTGATGCCACCGGTGTTCGCCCGCGGCGCGTTGCGCCTCTACCTTCTGGCCCTGCTCGAAAGCGGCCCCAAACACGGCTATGAGCTCATCAAGGCACTGCGGGACCGGTTTTCCGGGGCCTACTCCCCAAGCGCCGGGACCATCTATCCCCGACTGTGCAAACTCGAGGCGGATGGCCTTGTTGCCACCGAACCGGCCGGACGACGCACCAACTACCGCCTCACCCCCGCCGGCCTCGCCGAACTGAACCGGCGGCGGGAGGATGTCGCCGGAGTGGAGGAACGGATCGCCGCCAGCGCCCGGCGGCTGGATATTGAGCTGGTCCTGCAGCAGTTCAACGACGGGCTGCAGGCGGACCTGCACCGCCGGGCCCTGCATGGCCCCCTCACCCCCGCCGTCGTGGAGACGGTCAGGACCGCGCTGGATCGTGCCCGGGCGACGATAGCCGGTGCGCTGGAGCCCTAGAACAACGACGGGCGCGTACAACCGCAGGTCATTGCCCCTTCCCGGTTCGCGGGCCGCCACATGATGTGGGAGACTGGAGGGCAGCTCTTTTGAGTACCAACAGTAAGGAGGCCAGCTATGAGCAAGCGTGCACGCAAGCGTCGTGACCGTAAGCGTGGCGGCGCGAACCACGGGAAGCGCCCCAACACCTAGGCAAATGCCAGGAACTACGGTTCAAGCGAAGGACCCCGCAAGCCACTCGGCTTACGGGGTCCTTTGCTGTTGGTGGTCCTGGCCCGGCAGGACGTGCTGAATCTACGCTTCGACGCTGCGGATGGAGTGGATCCGGTCCAGGATGGCGTTCTTCAGGTTGTCCGGAGCGGATTCCTTGCAGGAGCGCTTGACCATGTTCCGGATGACGCACTCAAGGTCATACTGCTCCGTGCACTCAGGGCACTCGTCAAGGTGGTTCTTGATCTCGGTCAGATCCTCGCGGGTCAGTGCCCCGTCAAGGTATTCGTAGATGCGTTGCATCCGGGTATCGTCGCAATCGCCCAATCCCTGGCAGTCGCTCATTTCCTGTTCTCCTGTGCTTTGCTTCCTGCCGCATCCGGCGTATCCGCGGCCGTTTTGAATCCGCGCTCAGCGGCATATTCCGCGAGCATGTCCCGCAGCATTCGCCGGCCGCGGTGGAGCCGGGACATCACGGTGCCGATAGGTGTGTTCATGATGTCCGATATTTCCTTGTAGGCGAAGCCCTCCACGTCAGCGAAGTAGACGGCCAGGCGGAACTCCTCCGGGATGTCCTGCAGGGCCCGCTTGACGTCCGAATCCGGAAGATGGTCCAGCGCCTCAGCCTCGGCCGATCGCAGGCCGCTTGAGGTGTGCGATTCGGCCCGGGCAAGCTGCCAGTCCTCGATGCTGTCCGAGTTGGACTGCAGGGGCTCGCGCTGCCTCTTGCGGTAGAGGTTGATGTACGTGTTCGTCAGGATCCGGTACAGCCATGCCTTGAGGTTGGTCCCCGGCTTGTACTGGTGGAAGGCCGAGAACGCCTTGGTGTAGGCCTCCTGGACCAGGTCCTCCGCGTCCGATGGGTTTCGCGCCATGCGCATGGCCGCTGAATACAGCTGGTCCACGTACTGCATGGCGTCACGCTCAAAACGCAGGCGGCGCTGCTCCACGGACTCCGCGGAGACGTCCAGGGTGCCGTCATCGCTGGACGCTTCAGCGTCCAGCGGCACTGCCGCTGACTGGCCGGCGGGCGGGGGAGCGCTGCCTGCCCTGCCGTTCACTTCGCCGGGGGAAGCCTCATACATGGCCGCGACGGCCGGATCCAGGGTGTTCATTGCCTTCAAGTCTACTGTCAGGCTTCCGGACCGGGACATGCCGTACTCCGGCGCCCCGGCTGCCAGCTTGTCCACGGCCACCGGGCCCGCCTGTCTGGTTCCGTCCAACACCTTCCCCAAGGGCCAACTCCGCTCTGTTTCGGGTGGATGATCTCCAGGTCCCCTGTCGCGGACCCGACATGGACAACCGCCTCCCACGGGCAAATATTCCCCAAAAGTGCAAGACTAGGACCGACTCCGCCGCTTGCCGCGGCTCGTCCATCCAGGAGGAAATCCATGTCCTTTGTCCGCACGCTCGCACGGCCCATGCTTGCCTCCAGTTTCGTTCTCGCCGGACTGGATAAGCTCAAGAACTCCGACGACACCGCACAGCAGCTTTCGCCGTTGCTGCGCAAGGCTGCAGCTTCGCTCCCCTTCCAGGCAAATGAGAAGACCCTTGCCCGGGTCATCGGTGGAACGCAGGTCGGGGCCGGCGTCCTGTTCGGACTCGGCAAGTTCTCCAGGCTTTCGGCTGCACTGCTCACGGTCATTTCCCTCCTGAACACCTTCGTCGAATGGCGCAGCGCGGACATCAGCAGCAAGGAAGGCCGTGAGAACCGGCGGAACCAGCTGCTCAAGAACCTCTCCCTGGGCGGCGGGGCCCTGCTCGCATCAGTGGATACGGCCGGCAGGCCGGGCCTGGCCTGGCGCGCCGAACACCTCGCGGCGGATGCGCGCCGGAACGCTTCGCACCTGGCCGCCGACGCCCGCAAGACCACCACCAAGAAGCTGAACAAGGCGGACAAGGCTGTACGCCGCGCCGTCGACCAAGCCACGAAAGCCTAACCACGAATGACCGCACCAGCTGCCGCCCGGGACGGATCCGGAACCCCTGCCCAGCATTGGCCCGCACCTTTCGCGGCCGGGCCCGTCGACGCCACCGTGACCGTACCGGGATCAAAGTCCCTGACCAACAGGTACCTGGTCCTGGCAGCCCTTGCAGACGGACCGTCCCGGCTGCGTGCGCCCCTGCACTCCAGGGATTCCGCCCTGATGATCGACGCGCTGCGGCAGCTGGGCGCCACAATCACCGAAGTGCCCGGCGACGGCGCTTTCGGGCCTGACCTGGAGGTGCTTCCCTTCCATGCGGCAGCGGAAGCATCCCGGACCAGGATCGACTGCGGGCTTGCCGGCACCGTCATGCGGTTTGTTCCACCGCTGGCGGCGCTGCGCAACGGAGCCAGCATGTTCGACGGCGACCCGCACGCACGCAAGCGTCCCATGGGGACCATCATCGAGGCTCTCAAGGCCCTGGGTGTGGCCGTGGCAGCGGAAGACGGCAGCGCGCCGTCGTCGCTCCCCTTCGTGGTGCAAGGGACCGGGACAGTCCGCGGCGGCCACCTGGTGATCGATGCCAGTGCCTCCTCTCAGTTCGTCTCGGCGCTTCTCCTGGTGGGGGCAAGGTTTGACGAGGGCCTGCACCTTGAACACGTGGGAAAGCCCGTGCCGAGCCTTGACCACATCAACATGACCGTCGCCGTCCTCCGGGGCGCGGGGGTGTCCGTGGACGACTCCGTCCCCAACCACTGGGTAGTGGCGCCGGGTCCCATCCGCGCCTTCGATCAGCGGATCGAGCAGGACCTTTCCAACGCGGGCCCGTTCCTGGCCGCTGCCCTGGCCTCGAAGGGTACGGTGCGGATCCCCAACTGGCCCGCGGAAACGCAGCAGGTGGGAGATTTGTGGCGCGGCATCCTCGCCAGGATGGGCGCCAAGGTCTCCCTGGCCGACGGCGTCCTGACCGTTACCGGTGGCCCGGAGATCAGGGGCGGCGATTTTGCCGACACCAGTGAACTCGCTCCCACGGTGGCAGCGCTGTGCGCCCTGGCCAGCGGCCCCTCCCGGCTCACCGGCATCGCGCACCTGAGGGGACACGAGACGGACCGGCTCGCGGCCCTGGTAACGGAAATCAACCGGCTCGGCGGCGACGCCGAAGAAACCGGCGATGGGCTGGTGATCCGGCCCGCGGCGCTTCACGCGGGCGTCGTCCACAGTTACGCAGACCATCGGATGGCCACTGCCGGCGCCATCCTGGGCCTGGCTGTGCCAGGCGTGCAGGTCGAGGATATCGCCACCACCGCCAAGACCATGCCCGACTTCCCGGAGCTGTGGGCAGGCATGCTGTCCCAAGGGTCTTCGACCCAGGCGGGACCGGAAGGGCGTGGCAGTGGCGCGGAGCACTGATTCCTGGGACGAATCAGACGTTCGCATCCGCCCAAACAAGAAGGGCTCGCGTCCACGGACCAAGGACCGGCCCAGCCATGACGATGCCGTCACCGGCCGGATCATAACGGTGGACCGGGGCCGGTACACCGCTGTGGTGGATGAGGACTCGAAGGAAGAGCGTGTAGTCATCGCCGCCCGCGCGCGCGAGTTGCGCCGGTCGCCAGTGGTTGCCGGCGACTTCGTCTCGCTCGTGGGGGACGTGTCCGGGGCGCCTGACACCCTGGCCCGGCTGGTGAAGATCCTTGACCGGAAGACGCTCCTGCGGCGCAGCGCAGATGACACCGACCCCGTGGAGCGGGCCGTCGTTGCCAACGCGGACCAGTTGGTGATCGTGGTGGCCGCAGCCAACCCCGAGCCCCGCACCGGATTCATCGACCGCGCCCTGGTGGCGGCCTACGACGCCGGCATCGAGCCGATCCTGCTGGTCACCAAGGCCGACGTCAAGGATCCGGCGGACCTGCTGTCCAACTACACCCACCTGGATTTCCCCGTCATCATCAGCCGCACCGCCGATGCCCAGGCCTCGGGAATAGACGCCCGGTCCGACGACGGCCTCTCCGCCCGGCTGGACAGAGCCGCGGTGGCAGACCTCCGGGCGCACCTCGACGGCAAAGTCACCGTGATGCTGGGGCACTCCGGAGTGGGCAAGTCCACCATGGTGAACGCCCTCACCGGCGCCGAGCGGGCCACCGGCGGGGTAAACGCCGTGACCGGCCGCGGCAGGCACACGTCCTCCTCCGCCTTGGCCCTGCGCCTGTCCGACGCGCCTCCGGGCAGCTGGATCATCGACACCCCGGGCATCCGCTCCTTCGGTCTGGCCCACGTGGACCCTGACCGCATCCTGCGCTCCTTCCCGGACCTCTCCCCCGGGATCGAGAGCTGCGAGCGTGGCTGCAAACACACGGCAAGCGCCGTTGACTGCGGGCTCGATGGCTGGGTGGCGGATGGACATGCCGGGCCCACCGGTCGCGCCCGGCTGGCGTCCCTGCGGCGCCTGCTCGGCACGGACCCACGGATGGAAGCGCAGGAAACCAAGGAGCTCGGCAGCGTCAACTGACGCGTTCTCCCGGCAGAAGCGTCCGCAGACGGTAGTTTGGAACCATGATCCAACCCGCTTCGAGCTACAACGATGACCTGCGCCTGGCCCACGTCCTGGCCGACTCCGTGGATGACCAGACCATGAGCCGCTTCAAGGCCCTGGACCTCCGCGTTGAGACCAAGCCGGACCTGACGCCGGTCACCGATGCGGACAAGGCCGCCGAGGAAGCCATCCGCGGCCAGCTCTCGCGTTCCCGCCCCCGCGACGCCGTCCTGGGCGAGGAGTTCGGCAGCACCGGGCACGGTTCGCGGCGCTGGATCATCGACCCCATCGACGGAACCAAGAACTTCGTCCGCGGCGTGCCGGTCTGGGCCACCCTGATCGCACTCGTGGACGAAGGCGAACCGGTTGTGGGCGTGGTCAGCGCCCCGGCCTTGGGCAAACGCTGGTGGGCGGCCAAAGGCATGGGTGCGTACATGGGCAGGTCCCTGGCTGCCGCCACCAGGCTCCGCGTTTCCAACGTGTCCAAGCTCTCCGACGCGTCCCTTTCCTACTCGAGCCTCACCGGCTGGAAGGAACGCGGCAACCTGGACGAGTTCCTGGGCCTCACCGAGGACGTGTGGCGGACCCGGGCCTACGGCGACTTCTGGTCGTACTGCATGGTGGCCGAAGGCTCGGTGGACATCGCGTGCGAACCGGAACTGAACCTGTATGACATGGCGGCCCTGGTGCCCATCGTGGTGGAGGCCGGCGGCCGGTTCACGTCCCTCGAAGGGGAAGACGGCCCGTTCGGCGGTAACGCGTTGGCCACCAACTCGATCCTGCACTCGGAAGTGCTGCACCGCCTGAACCCATACCTGGACGACCTGCTCTAACTGCCGCCGTTTTACCACTGCAGCGAATATTGCGACGCCGGGCGCCCCTAAAAGGGGGTGCCCGGCGTCGTTTATTCGCCAGCGCGTAACAAACGCCTTAACAATCGCTGTGGCTTCAGTCCTGGCCGTCCCATGTCCTACGCTTTTATGCAGGTCACGAGTGCCAGCGCAAAACCCCGGTTTGCTGGCCGGCAACCCTCCATTCGCGGTGGGGTGCCCCGGGTGACGACCAGGCCGGTCCGGAGCGGATGCGGCAAGCGCGGATTCCTGTATGCCGGAGTCCTGTAGTCAAGTGAGGTCTCTGTGACAACTGCCACCGTCTCCCCCCAGCCCGCTATCGCCCAGGCTGCCATTGCCGATCAACGCCGCGCCGCTGCCGGCCGGCCCCTCGCCGCTGTCACCGGAGCGGAAATCCAGGCACCACTGATTTCCGGCGGCCACGTGCGCTACGCCAACCTCGATTACGGCGCGTCAGCCCCCGCGTTGTCCGTGGTGTCGGCGTACCTGAACGAGATCCTGCCGTACTACGCCAGCGTCCACCGCGGGGCCGGGTATGCGTCCCAGATCAGCACGTCGGTGTACGAGAACGCCCGCAGCATTGTCCGCGACTTCGTGGGCGGCCGCCCTGGCGATTCCGTGATCTTCACGCGCAACACCACCGATTCGCTGAATCTGCTGGCTGGCTGCCTGCCCTCCACTGGAGGGCGTCCGGACGGTGACGTCCTGTACCTGGACATCGAACACCACGCCAACCTCCTGCCATGGCAGGGCGTCCCGCACCGCAGCATCGTCGCCGCGGACACCATCAACGGCACGCTGGAGTCTGTCCGTGCCGAACTGGCGCAGGGCGGGGTCAGCCTGCTGGCCGTGACCGGCGCATCCAACGTCACCGGCGAAATTCTTCCCATCCGTGCCCTGGCCGCGCTGGCACACCAGCACGGCGCCCGGATCGTAGTGGACGCTGCCCAGCTCGCGCCGCACCGCCGGGTGGATATCAGCGCCGACGACGTGGACTACCTCGCGTTCTCCGGCCACAAGTTGTACGCACCGTTCGGGGCCGGCGTCCTGGTGGGCCGGCCGGACTGGCTGGATGCCGGCGTCCCACACCTCGCCGGCGGCGGCGCAGTCAAGGAAGCCAGGCTCGACGGCGTCAGCTGGGCCACGGGGCCGGCCCGCCACGAGGGGGGCTCGCCGAATGTCCTCGGGGCCGCCACCCTGGCCCGCGCCACGCAGGTGATCGCCGAACTGGACCAGGCCCGGTGGCATGCGCACGAATCTTCCATCCGCTCCTTCCTCGTGGAAGGCCTGCAGGGCATCGACGGCGTCACGGTCCACCAGATCTTCAAGGACACCAACCCGGAAACAGACACCATCGGCGTGGTCAACTTCTCCGTGGAAGGCTACGACGCGGGGCTGGTGGCCGCCTATCTCTCGGCGGAGCACGGGGTGGGCCTGCGCGACGGGCGCTTCTGCGCCCACCCCCTCCTGAAGCGGCTGGGGCTGCCGTCCGGCTCCCTCCGGGCGAGCTTCGGCGTCGGCTCGCGGCTGGAAGACGCCGAACGCCTCCTCGCCGGAATCCGGACGCTGCGCGCCGACGGCCTGGGCTGGGACTACGTGGTGGACGCGGGCCGCTGGGTGCCCGCGCACGACACCCGCACCTACCCGCACTGGGCTCCGAACACCCCCGGGACCGCCGGCGCCGCGCCCTGCATCGACGACTAGGCCGGGCTGCCTTCCTCCGCCACACCGGGGGTGCCTTCCGTGCGGTAGATTCGAAAGACATCCACAATCGGCAGCATCAGAAGGAGGCCACGCGTGGTTCGGGGTGGCCCCAGGCTCGATCACGGACGGCGCCGGGAGCTCGGGCAAAGCTTCCAGGACGGCGGCAGGCACTACCAGCGGGTGCGGCCCGGCTACCCGGAGGAATCAGCCCGGTGGCTGGTGCCCGGCGGCGCCCGTGACGCCCTCGACGTCGGCGCTGGAACCGGAAAGTTCACCGCGTTACTGCTGGGCATGGGACTGGACGTCACCGCCGTCGACCCGTCGGAAGACATGCTCGCCCAGTTGAAGGCGCACTGCCCGGCCGCCACCGCCGTAACCGGCACTGCCGAGGCGACCGGCATGCCGGACGCGTCCTTCGACGTCGTCACCGTCGCCCAGGCATGGCATTGGTGTGATGCCCTGGCGGCAAGCACGGAGCTCGCCCGCGTCCTGCGCCCGCACGGAACCCTCGGGCTGGTGTGGAACCAGCTGGACACCTCCGTGCCCTGGGTGCACCGGCTCTCCAGGATCATGCACGCCGGCGATGTCTACCGGCCGGGCCACAAACCCGTCGTCGGCCCCGAATTCCGGGGCCTCGAAGGGCACGTAACACACTGGCAGGACACGGTAACCACGGCAGACCTGCTGGAACTCACCAAATCGCGCAGCTACTACCTGCGTGCCGGCGAGGCGACGCGCGCCAAAGTCCTGTCCAACCTGGACTGGTACCTCCATGAACACCTCGCCTACGCACCGGACCAGGAGCTTGGCCTTCCCTACCTCACGCTGGCGTGGCGCGCCGTCAAGGCGTAACCGGCACGCCACCCGTGCCGTCCCGGCCAAACCGGTAGGCTTGAGCCTGTGAAGACCAGCGCGCCCTCCTCCTCCATTGAGGACTACGTCAAGGTCATCTATTCATTCACGGAATGGCAGGACAAGCCCATCACGTCTTCCCAGCTGGCGCAGCGGCTGGGTGTGGCGAATTCCTCCGTGTCGGAGATGGTCCGCAAGCTCAAGGACCAGGGCCTGGTTGACCACAAGCCCTACAGCGCCGTCACGCTGACCGAGCCCGGCCTCCGCCTGGCCCTGTCCATGGTGCGGCGCCACCGGCTGATCGAGACCTACCTGGTCCAGCGGCTCGGTTACAGCTGGGACGAGGTACATGATGAGGCTGAACAGCTGGAGCACGCTGTATCGGACACCTTTATCGAACGCGTCGCCGCCAAGCTCGGAAACCCCAAGCGGGACCCGCACGGGGACCCCATTCCCACTGCCGACGGCCAGGTGCTGATGCCGCGGGCCCACCTCCTCGCTGATCTGGACGAGGGCCACAGCGGGCGGATCACCCGGATCAGCGATGACAATCCCGAACTGCTCCGGTACCTCGCCGCCCAGGACATCGACCTCGACGCCGACGTCGAAGTGGTGGGACGGCGGCCCTTCGGTGGCGCCCTGGTGGTGCGGATCGGCGGCGCCGGCGCGTCCCGCGAGTTCGACCTTGCCGATGAGATCGCCTCCGCGTTGTGGGTGTCCAGCGACACCCCGCATCCGGGCTGCGTCCTGGGCGGCCACTGACATGGCGATGCCAACGGGCAGTGCGTGGCTGGCCGTCGCGGCCGGAGGGCTGATCGGCAGCGAACTGCGGTACGGGCTGGGGCTGGCGTTCCCTGATACTCCCGGGTCCGTTCCCTGGGCCACGATGGCCATCAACATCAGCGGCAGTTTTGTCCTGGCGGCACTCACTACGATATGGATCGCCCGCCCGCATACAGCTTTTTGGCTCCGCGCCGCGCTGGGGCCGGGCCTGCTGGGCTCCTTCACCACGTTTTCCGCAGTCATCTTTGCCTCGGGCCAGTTGGCCCGCGCTGAGGCACATCCGGTGTGGATCACGTATCTGGGGTTGTCTCTGGTCCTGGGCCTTGCGGCGGCCGGGGCCGGGTGGCGGACCGGCAGGTTCGTTTCACGCAACCAGGACGGGCGGCCATGACCGCGGCCGTCCTGGTGGGAATTTTCGGCGTCGGGGGCGCACTGCTGCGGTTCGCCGTCGACAGCTGGTTTGCCCACCACAGCAGCATCCGCAGCGTCCGCACCGATGGAAGCGCCAGGCTGCACTGGCCGTGGGCCACGCTGCTGGTCAATGTGGCAGGGTGCTTCGTCATCGGCATGGCGCATGGCCTGACCGCTGCGATGGGGCTTGGCAGCGAATGGCAGGTGGGCCTGGCGACCGGCCTGGCAGGAGGACTCACGACGTTCAGCTCCTGGACCACCGCCACCATCCGCCTGGTCAGCGAGGCACGCTTCGGCTCCGCCCTGCTGAACGTGGTGGTCAACCTGGCCCTGGGCTTTGCCGCCGCGGCTGCGGGAATCGCGCTGGCGGGTTAGGCGCAGCGGGGTGCGGCCGGCGATTTGGCCGCCTCCCGTATGGTGGAAGGTGATGATCAGCAGACGTGATGCAGCAATAACCCTCGATGTCCCCCTGGAAATGGCACAGCGCCACGGCCTGCCAAAGTGGATGCCGGAGGCAGAACTGCGCGCCATCCTGGACAATCCCCCGCCCTGGCTGGTGCAATCGCGTGCCAACAGGACCGGCAAGCGGCCCGTATGGGTCCACCTGGAATGTGCGGTCTGCGGGTATGAGGAAGCGGCGCGCCCCAAGAAGTGGTGGCCGGACTTCACGTACGTGGTCTGTGCAAACCACTCCCCGGCCGAGATTCCGCCCGCAGGCACCGGCTGGGTCCGCAGCGAGTACGACGGCGTCGGGACACGTTTCGTGGGCATCGCGGACGTGGAAGCGCCCCAGGCCAGCCGTTAGCTTTCCTGACACTTCGCCCCCACGGCGCCGGCCCGGCGTCGTGCTTTACGGTGTCCCGTTCGCCGTCATTTCGTTGGGAACGGCGGTGAGGTGCAGTTCATTGCCCTCCCGGAGCACGGCAACGTCAAGTGGCTGGCCTATGGCGTCCGCGAACAGCAGCCGCTGCAGGCTTTCAGCGTTGCTGACCGGGCTGCCTCCGGCCGTGACGATGATGTCTCCGGCCAGCAGGCCGGCCTTGCCAGCCGGAGACCCCGGCAGAACCTCCACAATGCGCAGCCCCTGGCGCAGACCGGTGCGGATCACGGAGCTGGGATTGAGCTGGATCGGCGTGCTGACCAGGCCCAGGTAGGCACGGCGCACCCTGCCATCCTTGAGCAGGGCGGAGATGATCCGGCGGGTGGTGGCGTTGATCGGGATGGCCAGCCCCAACCCGGCCCCTGCCACTGCGGTGTTGATGCCGACGATCCTGGCGTGGCTGTCCGCGAGCGCTCCGCCGGAGTTGCCCGGGTTCAACGCCGCGTCTGTCTGGATGACGTCCTCGATGACCCGCCTGTTGCCGCCCGACCAGACCGGAATGGCCCGGCCCAGGCCGCTTACCACCCCTGCGGTCACCGACCCCGCCAGTCCCAGCGGATTTCCCACCGCCACCACCAACTGACCCACGCGGAGGGACTCGGCCGCGCCGAACTCCGCAGGCCGGACCCTGGGCCGGGAGCCGTGAACCACCGCGAGGTCGGACAGCGGGTCGGCGCCCACCAGTTCCAGCTCCATCCTGTTGCCATCACCGAAGACCGCGAAACCTTGCACGGTACCGGCAACCACGTGGGAGTTGGTGAGCAGATAGCCATCCTCAGTGAAAAGCACGGCAGAACCTGCGCCCACCCTGACGCGTCCGTTGCGGCGGGTGGCGGTCATCTCGATCGCTGCCACATGGGGAGTGACGGCCGCGGCGACGCGCATTACGGTTTGCGAATAGGAGTCAAGGACCTCGTCGTCTTCCGCTGTCCCGGCGTTCCGTGCCTGTTCCATGACGCACCTCCGGCGTCCGTTCCACCCCGCAGGACCGGCCCCAGCGTGATCTTGTTCCGGCTCCGGCCATCGCGGGTCCTTAGGGGAACAACGCAGGCGTGGCTGTTTCCAGTCCCGGTTCCGGTACGCCGTGGGTGAACGGCAGAATCCGCGAGCAGAGTCCGCTCAGTATTCCATCAAGTAGATGAACTTGTTTTCGGGGCGCTGTTAGCTTGGTGCGATGTTATGGGGAAACCACCATCCAGCTCCGGCCCAAACCGCGGCGAAACCGCGCATCGAATGGATCGACGCCGCGCGGGGGCTCTGCGTCACAGCGGTGGTGCTGTTCCACACCGGGCTGTGGCATTTCCTGCGGCTTGAGCATGAGAGCAGTGTGGCCTTCACCTTTTGGGAAACAGTGTCGATTGGACTCGCAGCGGTGCGTATGCCGCTCCTTCTGGCGGTTTCCGGAGTTCTGGCGGCCACCAAAGTGCGCAGCGGGTTTGGCAACGGCAAAGCATGGAATTCCAGCCTCAGCAGCTACTACCTGTACGCGGTGTGGCTCGTTATCTATGGGCTGCTCGGCGTTGTCCTGGCGGGCTCGCCGCGGCCCCAGAGGGTTTCCTCCATGGGCGATTTCTTCCTGCAGCTCGTAGCCCCGGACACGCCGCTGTGGTTTATTTTCGCCCTGGCCGTGTACGTACCGTTGCTTACTATCTGCAGGAAGCTTCCGCCGTGGGCCGTGTTGGCGGGACTGGGAGCACTGAGCATCCTCACTGCACTGTTTGTGGACAGCACCGCCGGCCAGTGGGGCAAGGTGCCGGAACTGGCCGTGTTCTTCGCAGCCGGGGTCTATGGAAAGGACATCTTCCTGCGCATCGCCGAGGGCCGCAGGGCGCTGTACTTCGGGGCGGCGGTTCCTGTGTTTGTTGCCCTCATGGCGCTGCCGGACATTCACCCGGGGATCGACCAGGCTGTTTACATCCTGCAGGGGTTTGCGGCCGTCACCGCGCTCGTGGCCGCCATCAGCACCCTAACCAGGTTTCGGCCCGTTGCTGCCGCCGGCTCCTGGGTGGGCCGCAGGACCCTCGGGATCTACCTCCTTCATACGCCGCTTATCGATATCCTCGTTTTGGCCTTCTACGGTCCTTTGTCCCCGGTGGCACCGGCCATTGCGAACTCGGTGCCCATCGCACTGGTCTACCCTCTTGCGCTGACCGGGGCAGTCGTCGCCGCCTGCGTTGCCATCGAGTTTTTATTGCGGAAATGCGGCCTCACTTTCCTGTTCCGCCGCCCTTTGTCCACCGCTGGATCGTTCCCCACCCGTGCGCGGCGGCTCTCCAGGCTCTAGGATCGGTACCATGACTGATTCACCTGCAGGGTCTCATACAGAAATTCTGCGCGCTGATGAATGCTGGCAGTACCTCAAGTCCTCATACATCGGACGGCTGGCGGTCATCAACGGTGATGTTCCGGAGATCTTTCCAGTGAATTTCTCGGTGGCCGGAGGAACCCTGATGTTCCGCACGGGGCCGGGCACCAAGCTTCGCGCCCTTCTCAGCGGCGCAGTTGCGGCCCTGGAAGTGGACGGCCTCAACCCATATGCCACGGAGGTCTGGAGCGTGGTGGCCAAGGGCAGGCCGGAACCGTTCGATGAGACCAGGATGGCCCTTCCGGATAACGACGCCGACCGTCAACCGTGGGAGCCTGGCGTCAAGGACCATCTGGTGGCCATCACGCCTACGGAGATCAGCGGGCGCAGGTTCGCAGTAAGGTCGCGGGTACGGTGGTGGCCGCCGGTGGACTTTTCCGCGGATTGGCTGGACTAGGCAGGCCGGTCCGTACCCGTTACGCCGTCAGGATCACCTTGAGGGCCTTGGTTTCGGAAGCGCGGGAAAACGTGTCATAGGCGTCGAGGAACTGGTCGAAGCCAAAACGGTGCGTCGCGAATTTTTCTGCCCGGATCCGGCCCTGCGCCACCAGCTTGAGCAGCATCGGCGTGGTGTTGGTGTTCACCAGGCCCATGCTGATGGTGATGTTTTGGATCCACAGGTCTTCGAGGTGCAGTTCCACCGGTCTTCCGTGCACCCCCACGTTCGCCACGGATCCGCCGGGCCGAACGATGTCGGTGCACATGGCAAAGGTGGCCGGCACGCCCACGGCTTCGATGGCGACATCCACGCCGTGGCCGTCCGTCAGTGCCAGGACCTGTTCCTTCCAATCGGCGCTGCCGGACAGGACGGTATCGGTGGCGCCAAACTCCTTTGCCTTCCCAAGGCGGTTGGCGTCCAGGTCGATGGCCACCACGGTGGCCGCGCCGTACAGTCCCGCCGTGGCGATTGCAGCCAGCCCCACCGGCCCGGCGCCAACCACCGCCACGACGTCGCCTGGCTTGACGCGGCCATACTGGACCCCGATTTCGAACCCAGTGGGAAGGATGTCCGAGAGCATCACACCCTGCTCGTCCGTGACGCCGGAGGGCAGGAGGTGCAGCGAGTTTTCTGCGTAAGGGACACGGACATACTCCGCCTGGGTCCCGTCGATCAGGTGGCCGAAGACCCATCCAGTGCCTTCCTGGCCCTCTTCCCCGAGGCAGTGCGAGTAGAGACCGGCCTTGCAGTTCGCACAGTGGCCGCAGGACTTGATGCAGGAAATGATCACCCGGTCATCGACCTTCAGTCCGGTTACGGAGGGTCCGGTCTCCACGACAGTACCCACTCCCTCGTGTCCCAGGATCCGTCCTTTTTCAACGGCGGGGACATCACCTTTCAGGATGTGCAGGTCGGTGCCGCAGATGGTGGTGGTATCAACCCTGACGATGACGTCGCCGGGCTGCTGGATCCGGGGGTCCGGAACGTTGGTCCAGGACTTTTTGCCGGGGCCGCCGTAGACGAGGGCTTTCATGGGGTCTCCCTTACTGTGGGGGCCGGCCGTGCGTGGCCTGCGGGCGGACGGGCGCCTGTCGATGATGCCGGGGGCGTCTCCCCCAGCGTCGCATTGCCCCTGCCGGGCACCAAGGGTCGTAGGTCCTGCCGGGCACCAAGCGTCGTAGGTCCTGCCGCGCAGGCGGGCCTTAATGCCCTTACCCGAATCGGGAGAGTTGCCTACGCTGTGGCCATGACTGACAACACGAACGTACCGGTACCGGAAATCCTCGACGAAGAAGAGTGCTGGACGCTCCTTTCCCAAACAGGAGTGGGCAGGCTCGCCGTCATCGCCGACGGCCATCCCGACGTCTTCCCCGTGAACTACAAGGTGGAGGGGCGTTCGCTGGTTTTCCGCACCGGCGGCGGCACCAAGCAACAGGCCATCCAGTCAGACGCCACGGTTGCCCTGGAAGCTGATGCCGTCAGTTCCCAGTTCGGCCTTGCCTGGAGCGTTGTGGTCAAGGGCAAGGCGGCTGAGACACAACCAACAGGCCCTGACCTGGACGACATTCGCCGGGCGCTGTTTCCCTGGCAGGGGGTGGGGCAGGAGCACTTCATCCGTATTACCCCCGAATCCGTAACAGGCCGGCGCTTCACCATGAGTGCGCCGCTTTTGTGGCAAAGCCCCTTGGACGACGCAACCCGCGCCGGCTTCGAATAGGCCTGTTGACGGGAGGCGCCGTGCACGCATGGTGGGTGGAGGAACCCGGCCCCATATCCACCCATCCGCTGATCCAGGGAACCCGTGCCACCCCTCGCCCGGGCGCCCATGAGCTTTTGGTGGAAGTAAGCGTCTGCGGCGTGTGCCGCACGGACCTTCATCTGGCAGAGGGCGACCTGTCCCCGCACGGACCGCGCGTTGTGCCCGGACATGAGGCAGTCGGCGTCGTTATTGGAACCGGTGCGGAATGCTCCCGCTTCACCACCGGTGACAGGGTGGGCGTGGCATGGCTGGGCGCCGTCTGCGGCACGTGCCGCTACTGCCGCCGCGGCGACGAGAACCTGTGTTCGTCACCCGTTTTCACCGGCTGGGACCGCGATGGCGGGTATGCCGAATACCTGACCGTTGCGGAGGACTTCGCGTACCCGGTGCCTTCCGTCTTCACCGACGAACAGGCGGCGCCGCTGCTGTGTTCGGGCATTATCGGGTACCGCGCGCTGAAGCGGGCAGCGTTGCCGGTCGGCGGCCGCCTGGGAATCTACGGGTTTGGCAGCTCCGCGCACATCACTGCCCAACTGGCCATCAGGCAGGGTGCCTCGGTGTTCGTCATGACCCGCTCCGAAAGTGCGCGGAAGCTCGCGCTGGAACTGGGAGCTGAGTACGCGGGGGGCGCCGGGGACAACCCGCCGGTACCGCTCGATTCCGCCATCCTGTTTGCCCCGGCGGGTGACCTTGTTCCCATCGCACTGCGCGCCCTGGACCGGGGTGGAACGCTGGCCATCGCCGGGATCCACTTGACTGCCATTCCTGCCCTGAACTACGGCAGGGAGCTCTTTTTCGAACGCCAGGTAAGGAGCGTGACGGCCAATACGCGGGCTGATGGAGAAGAGTTCCTGGCGTTGGCCGCCAGGCTCTCCCTGGCCCTCACCACCACCACGTACCCCTTCGATGCTGCGGACAGGGCGCTGGAAGACCTGGCTGCGGACAAGGTGACGGGCTCGGCCGTGCTGCGGGTGCGGCCCGAGCAGGTGCCACACTGACGCGGCCGGCCTTACCCGAACAGGACGGCGGCCTCCTGGTAGCGCGCTTCGGGCACCACCTTGAGCTCTCCCAGTGCCTCCTCCAGCCCGACACTCACGATGTCGGTGCTGCGGAGCGACACCATGGTGCCCCATCTGCCTGCGGCGGCGGATTCGACGGCGGCCAGGCCCAGCCGGGTGGCAAGGACGCGGTCGAAGGCAGTGGGTTCACCGCCCCGCTGGATGTGGCCCAGGACGGTGGCGCGGGTTTCGATGCCGGTCCTCATCTGGATTTCCCCTTCAAGCAGCAACCCGATGCCGCCCAGCCGAGGCCTGCCGAAGGTATCAAGGCCACGGGGCGCGTAGGGTGCCGGGTGGCCTTTGGGGGCGAAGGCCTCTGCCACGACTACCAGTGGCGCCCTCCCGCGGTCCCGCGCGGAAATCACCCAAACGGCGACCTGGTCCAGGGACACAGGGTGTTCAGGTATCAGGACGGCGTGGGCGCCGGAAGCCATCCCCGAGTGCAATGCAATCCACCCCGCGTTCCGGCCCATCACTTCGGCCACCATGCAGCGGTGATGCGATTCGCCGGTGGTCCGCAGCCGGTCGATGGCTTCAGTGGCGGTCTGGACGGCGGAATCGAACCCAAAGGTGTAGTCGGTGGCGCCGAGGTCGTTGTCGATAGTCTTGGGGACCCCCACAACATTGAAGCCTTGCTTGCACAGTTCCCGTGCGGCCGCCAGTGTCCCCTCGCCACCGATGGCTATCAGGCCATCCAGTCCGTTCCGCCGAAAGCTGTCGCGGACGCCCTCAATGCCCTTTCCCACCAGCGGGTTGGTCCGTGAGGTACCCAGGATGGTCCCGCCGAGCCGCGAAATGCCGCGGACAGCAGTCCGCGGCAGGGGGACGGCATCCTGTTCCAAGACACCGCGCCACCCGTCCCGGAACCCCAGGAATTCGTATCCATGCGCAACGTCTCCGCCCAGGACCGCACCGCGGATGACCGCGTTGACACCCGGACAGTCACCCCCGCTGGTAAGGATCCCCAACCGCCTCACGACGCTGCCACCCCCGGGGCCCGCGCCGGTAACGGAAAATGCCGCGTCCGGCCGGGAGGCAGGACCACGTCGGTACCGTAGACGTGCACCTTGATGGGTCCTGCGTCGCCCGGCGCCGAGGCGATACTCATGCGGCCGTCCTTGAGATGGACCCTGAGCCGGTGTCCGCGGTAGAGGACCTCGAAAGCGACGGCGCGCAGCCCCGTGGGCAGGTTGGGAGCGAAAACGATGGTCTCCCCGCTGAACCGGAGCCCCGCAAAGCTGCGCTGCACCACGTCGATGGTGCCACCCATTGCCCCCAAATGGATTCCAGCGCGCGTGGTGCCGTGCTGGGTATCGTCGAGGTCGGCGTCGAGCGCTTCCCGAAAGCTGTCCCACGCCCGGTCCGCGTCCAGGCCCGCCAGCACAGATGCGTGTGCAACCCGGCTCAGTGTGGAACCGTGGGCGGTCCTGGCCAAGTAGTACTCGATGGTCCGGTTAAGCTGCTCCCGCGTGAAGCCGTAATGCAGCCGCTGAAGAATGGTCACCAGCCCTTCGTGGCCCAGGAGGTACGGCAGCATCAGGACATCGGCCTGCTTTGCCAGCTTGTAGCAGTTGGTGGCGTCGTTTTCGGCTTCCAGGATCAGGTCCAGCCGCTCGATGTCGCCGTACCTGTCCCGGTATTGCTCCCAGTCCAGTTCCTTCAGGTCCGCGTAGCCCTCAAACTGGCTGATTACACCGTCACTGTGAAAAGGGACGTACATCGCCGTACCCATGTGCGCCCACCCGGCCGACTCCTCATCGGTGACCCCCAGCCGTTCCATGAGCCCGGCGCGCTCGCTGCCATGCAGGAAGGACAAGATGCCTGCCGCCTGGGAACAGACCCACGCGGCCATGACGTTGGTGTAGGCGTTGTCGTCCAGCCCTGGCTTGTCGCGGCCGGGATAACCGGTGTGGTACTCATCCGGCCCCACCACGCCGCGGAGGTGGTACCGGCCACCCTGCTGGTTGTAGTCGGCCAGGGACCGGAAGAAGCGGGCAACCTCGATCACCAGCTCGGCACCCTTTTGCAGGAGCCAGATCTTGTTGCCGGTGGCCTGGAAGTATTGCCAGGCGTTGAAGGCAACCGCAAGGCCGGAATGGACCTGCAGGTGCGAGTGGTCCCTGACCCATCTGCCGGACCTGTCGTTGTACAGCCATTTCGGCGTTTCCTCGGTCCCGTCACTGCCACTTTGCCAGGGGAATTTCGCCCCAGCCAGCCCCTGCGCAGCTGCAGCGTCCCTGGCCGCAGGAAGCCGGCGCCATCTGTAATCGATGACCGAACGGGCAATGTCGGGCGTCCTTGAGGTGAGGACCGGCAGGACGAACAATTCGTCCCAGAAGACATGCCCGCGGTAGCCCTCGCCGTGCAGTCCCCGTGCCGTGACGCCGGCATCGAGTTCGGCCGTGTGGTGCGTCAGTGTCTGCAGCAGATGGAAGATGTGCAGGTTGAGGACCAGGCGCACCTGGACAGGGGCGTCGATTTCCACCAGGAACGGGCGCAGTTCACGCCGCCAGGCCTCCTCGTGCGCCGCGAGCAGTGCGCCAAAGTCCGCGCCCGTCCGCTCCAGGACCGCGCGGGCACCGGTTTCCGGGGAGGAGATGGCACGGTCGCGGGAGGTCACCACCGCCACCGTCTTGGTGATCCGCACTGCTGATCCGGCCTGCAGGAAAATCCGGAAAGAGCGGAAGTGGAAAAGTCCTTTCCTTCCGTCTTCAGTTCCTGCCGCCTCCTGGGACAGATAGGTGCGGGAGGCAGCGGCGATGCGGACGAGGCTTTGCGTGGTTTCGACCTCGACGACCGTGGCTGCGTCCGGCGGCAGGTCCGGGCGGGGGCCAAGCGTGCTTGTCCTGTCCGCCAGGTGGACATCGGACCCTTCAGCCCGTTCGGGCAGGTTGGCGTTGCGCACGCCGGCGTTGATCCCGCTGCGGACCTCCACCTCGCCGCTCCATCCCAGGGCGGTGACAACGGTTTCAAGGACCAGCAGGTGGGGTTCGGCCATGGAGGCGAAACGGGTTTGCACCACTTCCAGACGCCGGTGGTCCGCGCTTTCCAGCAGCAGCCTCCGCTCCAGTACCGCCCTCCTGAGGTCCAGTCCCCTGCGTTCCCGGACTACGGTCCATCCGCCTTGTGACCACCACGTCCCGCCGGTCAACCTTAGGTCGAGCGGAAGGCAGTCGGGCGCATTGACCATGTGCTCTTCCAGCAGCACTTCTCCGGCGGCCATTGCCCTCACCCGGTTGTAAACCCCGGCGAGGTACATGCCCGCGTAGCTGAATGGGCCGCCCTCGGGGGCCGCCCCCCTCACGCCCATGTAGCCGTTGCCCAACGTGGTCAGGGCTTCCCGGTGCCCCTCGTGGACTGGGTCGAACCCTTCGTAGGCGAGGTGCCACGCGTTGCCGATAACCTGTCCCAGGTCCAGCTCCCCGACGTCGTTGAGGACAGTGTGGGCGCCGGCAGCTTCCAACAGCCGGCGGTTCCCGGTGCGGTCGATTCCAACCACCAACCCAAACCCGCCCCGCCGCCCGGCCTCCACACCCGCCGCCGAATCCTCAACCACCACGGCATGTGACGGAACCACCCCCAGCCGCGACGCCGCTGCAAGAAAGACGTCCGGTGCGGGCTTGCCCTGCAGACTCAGCCCGGCCGCCGTCGTACCATCCATCACTGCCGTGAACAGATCATGGATACCCGCCGCCTGCAGGACCACGGCGGCGTTCCGGCTCGAGGTGACCACAGCGGTGGGCACTCCGGCATCTGCAAGCCTCTGCAACAGCTCAATTGTCCCCGGATAGCTTTCCACGCCGTCGTCGCGCAGGTGCTGCAGGAACAACTCGTTCTTCCAGGCGCCCAGACCGAAACCTGTCCAGGTGCCGGCCCCATCGGTCTCCCTGCCCTTGTCGAGCTGCACTCCCCTGGCGGCGAGGAAGCGCACCACCCCTTCCTCACGAGGCATGCCGTCAATGAAGGTAAGGTAGTCAGCCCTGCTGAGCGGCGCCCGGTTGGCACCGGCAGGAACCCGCGGGTCACGCAGGATCCGGTCGAAAGCGTCCTTCCACGCGGCCTGATGGACCACCGCCGTGTTGGTGACCACCCCGTCCAGGTCGAAAATGACGGCGTCGAATGGTGGCTTGGCGGCAGCGGCGGTTGGCGACGCAATCATAGGTCAGTGGTACCAGCAAGCAGTGGTTCCGGAAAGGGCCGTTGGGCCCGCACGCCGCGTCCCCTTTCACGCGCGGTTGTCACCTGGGCCTACCCTGCAGAGCCATGCGGCACATGGTTCCACCAGGTCAGCGGGGAGGTGATGGTGAAGCGTCTGCCGGACACCGACGTTGGGACGATCCGGACAAAGTGGTCCTTCTCGCCGGACTGCCAGGGGAACAGCGTGAGGCCGGCCCCGGTCAGGAGTTCCTCCGATGGTTCCAGGATGACGGCCTTGCCCTTCACCAGGACGCTCCATGCCTGGGCGTCGTCGTGGCCATCGGCTTCAAGCGCGACGGCGAGTGGTCCTCCGGCTGCGCGCAGTTTGGTACCTTCTCCGGTACGGAACAGGACAGTATCGTGGTCCACCTTGTAATTGACCGGGAAGACTTCCGGATATCCGTCGACGAGGACGGCGAGGTGCCCCACGGACACTCCGCGCAGCAAGTCCCAGCACACGGTGGCAGCCAGGACTTCGGTGGGCGCTTGCGGCGGGTCGTTGTGCATAGTGTGGAAGGTACCTTGCCTGCCGGGCGCCCCACTAGAGTATTTGGGCCCGGCCTTTTGGTCGGGACGGCAAACAAAAACACCCCGGTCCGGGACCGGGGTGTGACGAGCAAGACCGGGGCATCCGCTTGGATGCCCCGGCCTTGTCGGAGGGTGGAGATGGGGGGAATTGAACCCCCGTCCGATGTCGTGTTGTCAGGGCTTCTCCGGGCGCAGTTTGCGTCGGATTTTCTCGGCCCCAGCCATGCCGCAAACAGCTGGCTGATCCGGGCCCAGTCACCTAAAAGTCCCGTTTACTCCGATGACGGGAGCAAACAGCAGTGGCTATCTAAATGACGCCAGGATCCGGGGCGATAGCAACCCCGGGCTGACGGACTGTCTTACTGCTTAGGCAGCGAGAGCGAAGTCAGTGCGCTTAGAATTGGCACTTATTGTTTTGCAGACAGCGTTTACGAGATAAATCTGCATCCTCGGCCCGCTTCACCTGTCGCGACTAACACCGTCGAAACCGATCATCCCCGTATTTTGTTACCAAACCGGCTGGCAAGCCTGCCGGACTACTAATACTAACGCACACGCTGCGGAAATAATTCCTAACGCCGGCGGTTGCGCTCGCGCATCTCGCGCTGGGCCTCACGGTTGTCCTGCTGTTCCCGCAGAGTCTGCCGCTTGTCATACTCGCGCTTGCCGCGGGCAACCGCGATTTCCACCTTGGCCCGGCCGTCCACGAAATACAGCTGGAGCGGCACGATGGTGTAGCCGGCCTCCTGGACCTTGCGGGAAATCTTAATAAGCTCCTCGCGGTGCAGCAGCAGCTTACGGCGGCGCCGCGCAGCGTGGTTGGTCCAGCTGCCCTGGTTGTACTCCGGAATGTGGATTGCTTCCATCCACAGTTCGTCGTTGTAGAACGTGCAGAATCCGTCCACCATCGAAGCGTGGCCTTCGCGCAGGGACTTCACCTCGGTGCCCATCAGCGCAATGCCGGCCTCGTACGTGTCCAGCACGTGGTAGTCGTGCCTGGCCTTGCGGTTGGTGGCCACCACCTTCCGGCCACTTTCTTTAGGCACGGGGCAACTCCTCAGGTTCAGGTTGGTCTCTCCGCGCCCGGCGGCGCAGAGCTATACCAGTCTACGGCAGCAGCGTTCTCCCTAGAGCAGCCCCATGGGGTCCACGGCCTTGCCGTTGAGCCATGTCTCGAAGTGGGCATGGCATCCAGTGGAGTTGCCGGTGCTGCCCGAGTAGGCGATCAGCTGTCCCTGCGAGACGTGCTGGCCATTCGAAACCACGATGCTCGAGTTGTGGTAGTAGATGGTGGTCAGGGTGTTGCCCTGCACCACCCCATGGTCGATCTTCACGCGCCAGCCGCCGCCGTCGGCGGAGTTCCAGCCGGAGCTGAAGACTTCCCCGGCGGCCGCTGCGTAGACAGGAGTGCCGCAGGCGGCGCCGAAATCGATGCCGGTGTGCATGTAACCGCCGGTGCCGTAGAAGTCGATGGTCCCCGGCGGAGTGAGGCGGTAGCCAAATCCGGAGGTGATGGGGATGCTTCCGTCAAAGGGGTGGCGCAGGCCAAAGGCCGACGGCGATCCCGCTGCCGGCGGTACGTACGGCTGGACAGGCGGGGCCGGGCGGTTGGCTGCCGCGGCTGCCGCGGCAGCAGCTGCAGCGGCAGCCTCTGCCTGCCTGCGCTGTTCCGCTTCCCAGGCCTCGCGGGCTTTCCGGTCGCGTTCGGCGATTTCGTTGGCCACCTGGTTCTGGTTGGCCTGAACGCCCGCAAGCTGCGCCTGGATGCCGGGCTTGGCTGCCTGCAGTTCAGCGTCGAGGCGCGTGGTATCGGCGATCAGCTGGTCAACCTGGGCTTTTTTGGCCGCAGCTTCGTCCCGGGCAGCCTTTTCCCGTTCCAGGGCAGCGTCCGCTTTGGCCTTAAGATCCTTGATTTCCGCTTCCACTGCCTGGAGGCGCGCCTCGGAATTAACGTTGGTAGCGTTCTGCTGGTTGAGCTTGTCCATGGCCGCGTTCTGGCTGCGCATTGCCTGGTCCGCCAAGTCCATGGTGTCGGTGAGGCTGCCACCGCCGTTCGAGCCGAAGAAGAGGGATAAGTTGGAGGGGACTCCCCCGGACTTGTAGGCCTGGGTGGCAATCTGCCCGATCAGCTTCTTGGTGTCAGCGATCTTCTGCTTGTCCGCTTCCAGCTGCTGGGTGATCTTCGCCTTGTTCTGCTGCGCCATGTCGACGCGTGCCGCTAGGGCTTCCGATTCCTTCACCGCGCTGGCCACGCGGCCCTGTGCATCAAGGAGGTCCTGCTGCGCGCCCGGCAGCTGGCCCTGGTAAATCACCAGGTCACCGGCGGCCTTCGCAATCCTGGAATCGACGAACTCAAGCGAAGCCTGGACGCGGGCGGCTTCGGTCTCGAGCGCTTTCTGCTTATCATCCAGGTCATCGGCGAACGCGGCCGGGGTGGCGATGGCCATCCCGGCGGAAAGCATGACGGTGAGCACGCCGCTGACGATCCCCAACCGGCGGGCAGCGGCCCCCCGGCGGCTGCGCCGGGGAGATGGCGGTGTCTGATCGGTTACGTTCATGGGCATTCCTTGGTCGGTGTGCACAGCCTAAACGCGCAAGTATCTACGTAAGGTCAAGAGAGACGAAATTCCTGCCAAGGATGCGCCAAGGACCAGCAGCGCCGGGGCAAGAATGAGCGTCTGGCCGGATGAGATGAAGGCCGTGTCCGGATACTGGCGGGACATGTAGTCCCCCAGGAAGAACTGTGCGACTGCCCACAGGGTGCCGGAAGCCAGGGCAGCTCCAATGACCGCCGCAATGACGCCTTCCAAGATGAACGGCAGCTGGATCACGGTCTTGGAGGCGCCCACAAGACGCATGATGCCGGTTTCCCTGCGCCTGCTGAACGCGGAAAGCCGAATGGTGGTGGCAATCAGAAGGATGGCGCAGACGATCATGACGCCGGCAATGCCTACCGCCACCAGCGACGCTCCGTTCATCACAGAGAAGAGGCGTTCGAGCAGCTGGCGCTGGTCAATCACAGTTTCCACTCCCGGCTGGGAGGAGAAGGTCTCGCTGATGATCTGGTACTTTTCCGGGTCTTTCATATTGATCCGGAACGATGCAGGCAGCTGGTCCGGCGTTACCGAATCGACGATGGGTGAGTTGGAGAACTGGTCCTTGAAGTGCTTGTAGGCCTCATCCTTGGACTCGAACTGGAAGTCGTTGATGTATTGCGCCACGGCCGGGGACTCCAGGAGCGCGTTCAGGCCCTTTTGTTGCTCCGGAGTGACGGGCCCTGAAGCGCAACCGGGTGCGGTCGAGCCGTCGCTGCAGAGGAAGATGGCCACCTGGACCTTGTCGTACCAGTAGCCCTTCATCTGGTTGATCTGCATCTGCAGCATGCCGGCCGCGCCCACGAACGTCAGGGACACGAAGGTCACCAGGATGACTGAGACCACCATGGAGAGGTTGCGGCGCAGGCCGCTGCCGATCTCGGAAAGAATGAATGCGAGCCTCACCGCTGGGCCTCGCCTTCGGGGCCGTTACCCGGCAGGGCGGCGTCGGGGGTTTCCCGGCCGCTGGCATCCTTTAGCCGCCGCGATTGTCCGACGACGGGGATCATCGACGTGTACAGGGCCTTGGCTTCGTCGCGGATCACCACGCCGTTCTTTAGTTCGACCACCCGTTTCCGCATCTCGTTGACGATGTCGTCGTCGTGGGTGGCCATAACCACGGTTGTTCCGTTTTGGTTGATCTTGTCCAGCACGCCCATGATTCCCATGGACGTAGTGGGGTCGAGGTTTCCGGTGGGCTCATCCGCGAGGAGGATTCCCGGGCGGTTGACCACCGCGCGGGCGATGGCCACGCGCTGCTGCTCCCCGCCGGAGAGCTCGTGCGGCATGCGGTGTTCCTTGCCCTCGAGGCCTACCGTCTTGAGCACCTCGGGAACGGTGTCGCGGATGACGCTGCGGCTCTTGCCGATGACCTGCATGGCAAACGCGACGTTGGCGAACACATTCTTTTGGGGCAGGAGGCGGAAGTCCTGGAAGACGACGCCGATGCCACGGCGGAGGCGCGGGACCCGCCAACTGGAGATCTTGGCGACGTTCTGGCCTGCGACGTACACCGCCCCCGAAGTGGCACGGTCTTCCTTCAGAACCAGCCGCAGGAAGGTGGACTTTCCGGAGCCGGACGCGCCGACAAGGAAGGCGAATTCGCCGCGGTCAATCTCAAGGTTGACGGAGTCCAGAGCCGGACGGGCTTTCTGGTCGTAGACCTTGGTGACATTTTCGAATCGGATCATGGCCCTAAGTACCCTGCAGGGCAGGACTGATCCTTCTGACGCAGCCCAGTTCTGCAGCCGGTGCACGGGTTTTCGTTGGGGGAAGGTAGGGCCCCGGCCCCTCGACTATACGCAGGACAGCCCGGGGTTGGCCGGGCTTTCCGGGGCGTGTCGCCGGATCGTCCTGCTTGCGGCCCTTATGCCGGGTCTACTTCTCCGCGTTCCGGTTGTCTGTACGCCACCGGATTCCGGCGTCGATGAAGTCGTCGATTTCGCCGTCGAACACGGCAGCCGTGTTGCCAACTTCGTGTTCGGTGCGCAGGTCCTTCACCATTTGGTAGGGGTTCAGCACGTACGAACGCATCTGGTCTCCCCAGGAAGCTTTAACGTCACCGGCGAGAGCCTTCTTCTCGGCGTCCTCCTGCTCCTTCTTAAGGAGCAGGAGCCTGGACTGCAGAACCCGCATGGCTGCTGCGCGGTTCTGCAGCTGGGATTTCTCGTTCTGCATGGAGACCACGGTTCCGGTGGGGATGTGGGTGAGTCGGACCGCGGAGTCCGTGGTGTTGACCGACTGGCCGCCGGGGCCGGAGGAGCGGAACACGTCCACCCTGATTTCGTTGTCCGGGATCTCGATGGAGTCCGTCTGCTCGATCAGCGGTATCACTTCTACCGCCGCAAACGAGGTTTGCCGCCGTCCCTGGTTATCGAACGGGCTGATCCGGACGAGTCGATGGGTTCCGGCCTCCACGCTCAGGGTGCCGAAGGCGTAGGGCGCCTTGACCTCGAAGGTGGCCGATTTCAGGCCGGCTTCTTCCGCGTACGAGGTGTCCATGACGGTGGTGGGATAACCATGGCGTTCAGCCCACCGCAGGTACATGCGCAGCAGCATTTCGGCAAAGTCGGCGGCGTCGACGCCGCCGGCACCGGCACGGATGGAGACCACGGCTTCACGCTCGTCGTACTCGCCGGACAGCAGCGTGACGACTTCAAGGTCCTTGAGGGCCTTTTTGACGGACTCGAGTTCGGCAGCGGCCTCGCCCATCGAGTCCGCGTCGTCCTCGTCCTGTCCGAGTTCCACCAGGACTTCTAGATCGTCAATCCGGGACTGGAGGTTCGTGAGGCGTTCGAGCTCCGACTGGCGATGGGACAGGCGGGAGGTGATTTTCTGGGCCGCGGCAGGATCGTCCCAAAGGTCCGGCTCCCCTGCCCGTTCGCTGAGTTCGGCGATGTCCTCCTTGAGCGCTTCGATGTCGGTCACGCGTTCGATGGACTCGTAGGTGGCGCGGAGCGCGCGGATTTCAGCGGAAAAATCAATATTGGCCATGGTGGTTTAAGCCTACGCTATCGGCGGATAGTGCCCCGGTGGGGCTATCGGGTCAACCGGGAGCGTGCTGTGGAGGTCGCCTCAATCTGTATGCCGTCTGGAATGAGGAAGTTGACCACCGGCGGATGCACGGCCGCGGTAAGGACCACGACGGCGGTGGAGCCGTCCGGCGTCCCCGTCGCTCCCGCGACGGCAAGGTCCGAAAAACGTTGGGATGCAGGACTTCGGGCAACGAAATCGGCGGCCACATTCCGGACCCGTGCGGGGTTGAGGACGGCTGAAGGGCTTCCGCCCTGCGTTGCGACTTCGCCCAGGGTGTAGCTGTCTGCCGCGGCAAGGGAGGCTCCGTCCGCCAGGGACAGCAGCCGTTTGTGCTCCAGGTATACGGCGGAAATGCCTACAACGACCGTGGCGACCAACAGCGCCAAAAGCACGTAACCCAGGATCATCACCATCAACTGGCCGCTTTCGTCCCGTTCGTTGCGCTTCACCGGTAACGGCCCACCAGCTGCGTGGAAGAAGCGTTGACCTCTGTGACAGACAATCCGTCAGCAAATGGCATGAACGGCAGCACGACGCGGAGGCTGACGTTCACCGTTACCGTGCTGCCCGCCGCCTGGCAGTCGGCTGGATTGCAGGACGTGGTCATGGTGGCCCGGTCCGGCTGGTGCCCGAAATCGGAGAGGGCCAGGGCCACGGCCTGCTCTGCAGCGGATTGGGCGGTGGCGGCGTCGGGTTGGGCAATGTAGACCTTGGCCGCCTGGTCTGCAGCGCCCACCACCGCGAAGGAGCCACCTTGGATCTGGCTGACCGTGATGACGAAGTACACCAGCGGGACCATGAGCAGAAGTGCCAGGAACGTAAACTCCACGATGGCGCTCCCCTCTTCAAGCCCGGAGCCCTGCTGTGCCGTCTGCTGCCCGCGGTGGATGTACCCCCGCACGGTACGTGGCGCCAACCCCTGATGCGTCCCAGGCTCCGGATCGAACTCCGTCTCCGTTTCGCGGCACAGCGCGAGAAAGAGGCGGATCTTGACGTGAACGTAAAGCGTGGAACCGGGCAGCGGGTTGAAGCCGCGCGGATCAAGGCTGGACAGCCGCATGCCCCTTCACCTCCAACATGGCCCGCGGCCCGATGAGACCGATGACGGGCATGGGAGAGCGCACTGTAACTTCCAGGGTGCGCATGCCGTGGACGTTCACTTCCTGGGTGCTGACCTGTTCCGCGAAGCCCGGGTTGAGGGCCACGCTTATGAGGCTTCGGGTTCGTTCTTCAGCATCGGAGGCGTTCCTGTCAGCGAGTGTTCCGTACCGGGCACCCGATGCTGCAGCATCGATAAGAGTATTCCGGACGTGCAAAACCAGGGTCAGCTGGATGATGGCAAGGAAGAACATCGTCAGCAGTCCGCCAACCAGAACGAAGTCCACGACCGCCGCCCCCCGCTCCCCCGGCCGGGACGACTCCGGCTCCCCGCCGAGGTGCAGGCGCGGATGCACCGCCGGCCGCTGAGCGGAGCTCATGGGTCAGTTCCCTACTTTGTCCATGGCCTGGTTGAACATGGCCTCCAGGGCAGGGCCGGCGAGAGCCAGCAGTGCTGCAACCAGCACCGCTGACATCAGGGTTATCATCACCCAGCCCGGCACGTCGCCCCGCTCCCGGTCGTCATTCGGCGCCGGCCAAGTGGATTGGCCGGCGTTCCGCATCCCGCCGCTCTGTATGCCGTCGCCTTGCAGGCGCGAAGGCCGGACCGCCCGGCTCGTCCGTACCTGCAACAGCATCCCAAGGCCGAGAAGCAGCATCGCACAGCGGGTTCCCATGTTTTTCATCTTGCGTCCTATTCCTGTTCCTTGAGGGGTTTGAATGTGTCGAGTGGAAGTTTGGTTCTTGCCTCCATCAGAAGCCCAGGTTGATTGCGGCGAGGCCCGGGAAGACCGCAAACACGACGGTCAGGGGAAGCACTCCGAAGACCAAGGGCACCATCATGGCGATTTCCTTCTTTCCCGCGGCCTCCATCAGGTCGCGCTTGGCCGTATCGCGGACGTCCTGCGCCTGTGCACGGAGTACGTCGGCCAGGGGTGTCCCTCGCTCGACCGCGACAATGATTCCATCCATGAACCGGACCAGCGGCGCAAGGTCGGTGCGCGCGGAAAATTCCTGCAGTGCCAGGACCAAGGGTTTGCCGGCCCTTGTCTCCGCGAGGATCTTCGAGAATTCCCGGGACAGTTCGCCGTTCGCGCTCCTGCAGACGCGGTCCAAAGCCCCGGCAGCGCTCTCCCCTGCACCCACAGCCAGGGCCATCAATTCGGCAAGGCTGGGAAACTCTGCCATCATCCTGGCTTCGCGCCGGCGCACCTGGACACCCAGCCAGTAGTCCCGGAGCACGAATCCTCCTGCAGCGCTGCCGATGACTATCACGGCCGCAACGATCGGACTGCTCCTTCCCGCTGCTGCTCCAAGAAGAATAAAAATCAGCGAGAGGATGAATCCGGCCGCCGCCCACAGCAATTGCTCAGCGCGAAAGTCAATAGGCGATTTATTGACGCCCGCCTGCGCTAACCTCCGGCCCGTTGCGCCAGGAGACGGGTTGAACTTGCCCAGGGCGGACCGCCACTCCTGGAAGACGGGACGAAGGATGCGTTCGAGGGGGCCGAACGGTGTCACGTTCTGATCACCGGTGCGCAGGAGCCGCGATTCCAGGTTCTGTGATTTCAGCTGGGGCTCAATCCGCTCCGAAAGCGTCATGGGACGCATCGGCGGCGAACGGAAGATCACAAGCCATAAACCGAGCCCCAGACCCACACCGCAGATTACAGCTCCTGGGGAAAAGATCGTCATCGGAGGACCCTTTCATCCTGCGGTAGGGCACCGATCTTCAGCATGACGGTGTAGCAGATCAGCGACACCACCAAACCGCCCAGCAGAACCGCCGCCCCCAAAGGCGTGTTGTAGGCCTGGATCGCTTCCGGCCTGGTTGCAAGAAGAAGCATGACGATCCAGGGCGCGGCGACGGCAAGCCGGGCTGCGTTGATTGTCCAGGACTGCCGGGCCTCAAGCTCACTGCGTGTCCGGGCGTTCTCGCGCAGGAATTCGGCCAGGGTGCCCAGGAGCTTCCCGAGGTCCGAGCCCCCAACTTCCCGCGTCAGCCGGAGCGCCTCAATAATACGGTCGGCCACCGGATCAGCGAGCCGCTGCTTCAGCTTGTTGAGAGAACCATCAAACTGGCCTCCTGCGCGGTAGTCGGCACCAAACTCGCGGAACAGCGGCCGCAGTTCCGCAGGTCCTTTATCTCCGAGCTGGATAAGGGCCTCCGGCATTGGAAGCCCTGCACGGATCGCCGACCGGAGGTGGTCCACAACATCAGGCCAGAGTTGGCGCAGCATGGCCGTCCTTTTTTTGGCCCGCCACCGGAGAATTGTGATCGGCAGCCAGGCGCCAAAAAGGCTGAAGCAGCCGGCGATCGGCCAGGACCGGCTGAGGGCGTAGAAGACAAGCGCCACGAAGATACCAAGCCCCAGGCACGTACCGGCCAAGCTCCGGGGCGAAACCTTGTCCACGCCCGCGGCAGCGAGCAGGTCAGCCAGGCGACCAGGCTTACGTTCCCGGTTTCCGCGGGCGGGGGTCTCCCAGCAGGACCACCAGATGAGGAAGAAGCCAACGCCACCCGCTGTTCCGGCCAGCGCGGCGATCATCGCGGATCCAGCAGTGCGGAAACGTCGTACCCTGCCTGCGAAAATTTTTCGGCAGCGGGCATCGCGTTGGCCCGGGGCTCCAGAACACCGTCCTCCAGGGCAAAGACGAGTGACGACTCGATGACGCCATTTTCCACACGGCGACCCAGCGACAGGATTTGAGTTACTTGGCGCCGGCCGTCCCCATGCCTGCTGCAATGCACCACGAGGTCTATGCACGATGCAACAGTCGGGACCACGAACGCACTTGAGATGTTGTCCCCGGCCAGGAGCGGGAGTGTACAGATTTTAGTCACGGCGTCGTACGCCGAGTTGGCGTGGACGGTGCACATTCCGGGAAGGCCGCTGTTGAGCGCAATTAGCATGTCCAGGCTTTCCGCTTCCCGTACTTCCCCCACTACCAGGCGGNACGGCGTCGTACGCCGAGTTGGCGTGGACGGTGCACATTCCGGGAAGGCCGCTGTTGAGCGCAATTAGCATGTCCAGGCTTTCCGCTTCCCGTACTTCCCCCACTACCAGGCGGTCCGGCCGCATTCGCAATGCCTCCTTGACCAGCCGGCGAAGTGGAATCTCCCCCTCACCTTCAAGGTTTGGTTGACGACACTGAAGTCCCACGACGTCTCGGAGCGGAAACTGCAACTCAAAGATTTCCTCGACCGTAATGACACGTTCCCTGCTTCCGATATCGGCCGCCAGGCAGTTCAGCATGGTCGTCTTGCCTGCCTGGGTTGCGCCTGAGACGAGTATGTTGAGGCCGCTTGCTACGGCCGCGGCGAGGAAACGAGCAGCGTGTGGGGTGAGGGTGCCGAGTTCTACGAGATGCTCCAGACGGCTCGCCCTGACAACGAATTTCCTGATATTCACTGCCCAGTGGCGGCGCGTAACGTCCGGAATGACGACGTGGAGTCTGGACCCGTCGGGAAGCGCAGCGTCTACAAAGGGCGACGACATGTCGAGCCGTCTTCCCGAGCTCTTAAGCATGCGCTCCACGAGGTCACGCACCTGCTGTTCGGAGAGAGTCAACGACGTCAGTTCTGACTCGCCATTACGTGCCACGAAGATTTCGTTGGGGGCATTCAGCCAAATTTCTTCGACGGATGGATCATCTAGCAGAGGTTGGAGCACGCCGAAACCTGCGACGGCGTCAAAGAGGAATCGGCGCGCGGCGTCAAGAGGACCAAGGGGCGGCAGCGGACCTACCAGCGTGCGTTCGTCATAGTCGGAGACCACGGCTTCGACCAGGCGTCGAACCTCGCCGGCCTGCGTGAGCGGATCCAGCCCTCGCCGGCGGATAAGTTCGCGGACTTCGTCCTCGACAATTACCAGCGCATCCATATGTTCCCCCATACAACGGCCGCCCCCGATGGGGGCAGTGCGACTGGGTTACAGCCTAGGGAGAGGGCATCGCCACAACAAGTCATCCAGCCCGTTTGTGGATAAACGAACAACCTCAAGATTCCCACCAGTTGGTGTGAGGATTCAGCAGGGAGCCCCACAAGATTCACATAAGTAACACCAGAACCACTAGTTCCCCTAGTAACACCGGTGCTAAGGTGAGCGCGTTGTTTATCGAAATAGCACTATCAGGTGGCTTCCTGGGGGAAACACCTGAGCAGTATCCAAAGGGGCGCTTGGGGGAGCGCCGCAATGTCTCCGGAGCAAATATGAAGCGGAACCTGTCTCAGTCCCGTCGCCCAGCCCTGAAATTCTTCGGGCTCCTCGCCCTTGTGGGCTCCTTGTTGGCAGGCCCGGGTCTGAGCGGGGTCGCCTTCGCCACCGATTCCAGCCCGTCGCCGTCACCTTCGGCTACTGCGCCGACGTCGCAACCCGCGGCCACGCCGCCACCGACGACTGCCCAGGCAACGGCAACGGCAACGGCAACGACCACCCCTAAGCCAAGCGCGGCGCCATCTCCATCCCCGTCAGCGTCCCAGACCATGGCCGAGGCCGTCGGCAAGGGTGCCGAGATGGGACAGCGCTCAGCCCGGGTGACGGCTTCCGCGAATACTACGGGCGTGAAACGCCTTAGCGCGGAGTCACTGACGACGCAGGGAACCTGGATGCCCACGTTCGGTGTGCAGGGACTTGACGTCAGCGCCTACCAAACCAATGTCGACTGGCAGCAGCAATGGAACATGGGTGCCAGATTCGCGTATGTGAAGGCATCAGAAGGCAACTACTTCACCAATGACCAGTTCAGCTCCCAGTACCAGGGTTCGCGAAACGTGGGCATGATCCGGGGCGCCTACCACTTTGCCATCCCGAACTGGTCCTCCGGAGCAGACCAGGCCCGCTACTTCGTTCAGAATGGCGGCGGCTGGACTGCGGACGGCTACACGATGCCCCCGGTTCTTGACTTCGAATTCAACCCCTACGAGGGCCGGACCATCAACGGGTTCTACTTCGGCAACACCTGCTACAACATGTCGGCAGACCAATTGTCTTCCTGGGTGCAGGACTTCGGCAACACAATGCTGTCACTGACTGGGCGGCTCCCGTCCATCTACACCAACACCAGCTGGTGGAACCAGTGCCTGGGCAACCAGACAGCCTTCAGCGACTACCCGCTTTGGGTAGCAGCGTACCCAGGGTCCCCCAGCAACGACGCCGGCGCGGTACCAGCGAGCTGGGGCACCTACAGCATCTGGCAGTACAGCAGCACCGGGCCTTTCGCCGGCGACTCGAACGTCTGGAACGGGGACTATGCCGGGCTCCAGGCCTTCGCCGCAGCCGGGGTGCCGGCGGCCGCCAACCAGGCTATTAGCAACGTTCAGATGCAGACACCGGGACTGGGATCGCCTACATCTTCGATAATTTGTGGTCTACGTGACGGTGGCTGCTACCAGAATTTCGCGAGTGGAGCGATCGTTTGGTCTTCCGCCGCTGGCGCCCATGCCTCTCCAAACGGGTCTATCCGCGACGCCTGGCAAGCCTCCGGTTTCGAGGGAGGCGTCCTTGGCTACCCCACCTCAGGTCAAACCTGCGGGCTGAAGAACGGCGGCTGCTTCCAGAACTTCCAAAACGGAGCCATCATCTGGTCCACCGCGACCGGAGCCCAGGTCTCCACTAACGGCCCCGTCCGCGACGCGTGGCAAGCCAGCGGCCTCGAGGGAGGCACCCTGGGTTACCCGACGTCGTCGCAGATCTGCGGACTGAAAGACGGCGGCTGCTACCAGAACGTCCAAAACGGAGCCATCATCTGGTCCACCGCCACAGGAGCCCAGGTCTCCCCCAACGGCCCCGTCCGCGACGCGTGGCAAGCCAGCGGCTTCGAGGGAGGCACCCTGGGCTACCCGACGTCGTCGCAGATCTGCGGACTGAAAGACGGCGGCTGCTACCAGAACTTCCAAAACGGAGCCATCATCTGGT
>NZ_JAYXNX010000009.1:0-216831 GCF_036455295.1 Pseudarthrobacter phenanthrenivorans
CCAGAACATGCAGCTGGTCAACAACTGGGACGACGTCATCCCGCCCAAGAACCAGTCCGACGACCAGGACAAGGAATCGGCCGACAACAACACCATCAACGTCCTGCCGGACCGTACCAAGCCCAACCGGCCCCCGGAAACCAAGCCGGACGACATCGGCGTGCGCCCCGGACGCACCACCGTCCTCAGCGTCCTGGACAACGACTCGGACCCCGACGGCGACGTCCTTACGGCGGCTGTGGCGGCGGGCGCCGGACCGAAAGTCGGGACGCTGGAAAGCATCTACGGGGGAACTGCCTTCCAGATCACCGTGCCGGCGGACGCCAAGCCGGGCACGGAGACCTTCAAGTACAGTGCCTCGGACGGACGCGGCCTGTCCGCCACCGGCCAGGTCACACTCAGCGTAGTGGGACCGGACGAAAACAAGCCGCCGAAGTTCAAGCGCGGCGAGGACACCACCATGCTGGTGGAACAGGGCAAAACCGTCAGCCAGAACATCCTTACCGACTGGATCGACCCCGACGGCGATGACCTGGTCCTGCTGGACGCGAAAGTCGACAACGATAAGGACCAGGTCAAGGTCCGGCGCGACGGCCTGCTCACCTTCCAGGACTCCGGCGCAACCGCCGGCAAGAAGAACGTCCAGGTCACCATCTGGGACGGCCGGGCCACCGTCACCGGCAAGGTAGTGGTCAATGTCCAGCCGCCCGGAGCCTTGGCACCGGTGGTCAACGCTGACCACGTCACCGCTGTGGTGGGGCAGGACCTGGTTATCTCCCCGCTGAAGAACGACGTCGACCCCAACGGCGGCGCCCTCCGCCTGGCGCAGGTGGAAGCCAACGGCCCCGCCGAACTTGGCCCCGTTACCGACGGCGGCACGTTCACCTTCCGCAGCACCACCCCCGGACCGGTCTACCTGACCTACATCGCCAGCAACGGGCCCCAAAGCAGCCAGGGCCTGATCCGCGTGGACGTGGAATCCGGTAACGACGGCGGCGACCCCGTGGCCGTCCACGACGTAGCCCTGATGCCCACCGGCGGAAGCGTGTTGCTGGACCCGCTGGCCAATGACTCCGATCCCTCCGGCGGCGTCCTGGTGCTGCAGTCCGTCAAGCTCCCTGACAACGCTCCAGTATCCGTCAGCGTGATCAACCACAGTGTCCTGCGGATCACGGACATCCTGGGGACCAAGGATCCCGTCCTGTTCGAATACACCATGTCCAACGGCAGGAAATCGGCTACCGGAAGCGTGTCCGTGGTACCCGTCCCGGCCCCTGCGGTGCTGGAAGCGCCGCAGCCCAAACCGGACGAGGTGAACGTCCGCGTCAACGACGTGGTCACTATTCCGGTCCTGGACAACGACACGCACCCGCAGGGCCAGGAGTTGACGGTGGACCCCGTGCTGCCGCAGCCCGTGGACCCCGCCGACGGCAAGGGCTTCGTCTCCGAGAACCACCTGCGGTTCATCGCGGGGAGCCAGCCAAAGACCGTGCGTGCCATCTACAACGCGGTGGATCCGGAAGGCCAAAAGAGCGCCGCCGCCGTCACTATCCACATCCTCCCGCTGGAAGGCGCCGAGAACTCGCGGCCCCAGCCGAAAAACCTCACTGCCCGCGTCGTGGCGGCCGGCACCGTCAGAATCCCTGTTCCCCTGGACGGAATCGATCCCGATGGCGACTCCGTCCAGCTGACCGGAATTGACAGCACCCCTGCCATGGGTACCGCCACAGTAGGCAGCAACTTCATCGACTTCACCGCTGCCGGGGACGGTGCCGGTACCGATACCTTCCGCTACAAGGTGGTGGACCGCCAGGGCGCCGTGAACACGGGCACCGTGACGGTGGGCATCGCGCCGCGCGGCGAGACCAACCAAAAGCCCACCCCGGTGGACGACGAGGTCCACGTTCGCCCGGGCCGCCAGATCGCCGTGGACGCAACCGCCAATGACACGGATCCCGACGGCGACCGCATCCGCATCCTGACCGACGGCATTGAGGCTGATCCCGCCCTTCAGGCCACCGTCAGCAAGAACAGCGGCCGCATCATCCTCCAGGCCCCGAACGAGGCCGGGACCTACAACGTCCGGTACACCGTCGCAGATGACCGGGATGCCAGCGCGCAGGCCACCATCCGCCTGGTAGTGGACAAGGACGTCCCCCTGAAGGCGCCGATTGCGCGCGATGACAGGGTGACCTCGGCGCAGGCCATGGGCAAGACTGCCGTGGACGTGCCGGTCCTCAAGAACGACGAGGACCCGGACGGCGTGGGCGAAAACCTGAAGATCAGTACCGGGGCCCCCACGGCCCGGCCCGGCGGCAAAGGCAATGTCCTGGTCGACCTCACCGAACAGCCCCAGCTCATCCCGTACACCGTGGAGGACGTTGACGGCCTGCAGTCCACGGCCATCATCTGGGTGCCCGGCCTCGGGCAGCAGGTACCCACCCTGGCCAAGGACGACGTCCTCGAAGTGGTCGCCGGCCAGTCCGTCGACGTCGACCTCAAGGAATGGGTCAAGGTACGGGAAGGACGCTCACCCCGGCTGACCCAGGCTGACCGGATCAAGCTCATCGGTGCCGACGGCGGCGACCCGGTCACCCGGGACGGCGCCGGCCTGAAGTACTCGGCAGGTGCGGACTACGTCGGGCCGGGGTCGTTGACCTTCGAGGTGACGGACGGTACGGGGCCTGACGATCCCGCCGGCCTGAAGTCCACCCTCAGCATCCGCACGAAGGTCCTCCCGGACCCCAACAAGAACAATCCGCCGGAGCTGCTCGGGGCTGACGTGGACGTCCCCAAGGGCGACTCGGCCAGCACCGACCTGGGCAAACTGACCTCCGATCCTGACCGGGACGACGTCGAAAACATGAAGTACGAGCTCGTGGGGAATGCCCCTGCCGGCTTCAATGCAAGCATTGAGGGCAAGTCCCTGAAGGTGTCGGCGGCCGATTCGACGGCTACCGGAACCCGCGGCGCGGTGCAGGTGAAGGCGACCGATCCCCGGGGCCTTGCGGCGACGGCCACGTACCAGCTTGGGGTCACCGCTTCCAACCGGCCCAAGCCTGTGGCCAACGACGATGTGGAACCGAACGCTGCCGCCGGCAAGCCCGTTACCATCAACGTCCTGGCCAACGACGCCAACCCGTTCCCCGAGACCCCGTTGAAGATCATTGCCGCCAACACCGAAACGGGCAGCGGCACTGTGGGCGTCAACGGTGACTCGGTGACCGTCACGCCCGCACCCGGCTTTACCGGAACCATGGTGGTGACTTATACGGTGGAGGACAAGACCGGCGACGATTCCCGGCTCGCCACGGCGCGCATCCGGCTCACCGTCAAGGACAAGCCCGCAGCGCCCACCACGCCCCAGGCCCAAAGCGTGGGGGACCAGACTGCGCTGCTGAACTGGTCCGCTCCCGCGGACCGTGGCTCGCCCATCACCAGATACACCGTCTACGGGGAAGGTGGCTTCCGGCAGGATTGCCCCGCCAACACCTGCACCCTGAACGGCCTGACCAACAACACCACCTACCACTTTCAGGTGACGGCCACCAATGAGTTCGGTGAGTCCGACCGGTCCCCGGCATCGGCTGATGTCCGCCCCGACGTGAAGCCGGATACCCCGCTGGCGCCGTCGCTGAAGTTCGGTGACAAGCAACTGACGGTCAACTGGACCGCCCCGGCCAGCAAGGGCTCACCGGTGAAGTCCTACGACCTGGAGATCTCCCCGGCGCCGGCCGGCCAGAACGCCCAGATCCAGGGACTGACGTCCGTCAACTATGTCTGGAAGGGCCTGCAGAACGGCGTGTCCTACAAGGTCCGGGTCCTGGCCCGCAACGACGCCAGGGATCCGTCCGAATGGAGCCCGTACTCAGCCGCGGAGGTCCCCGCGGGCGTGCCCGCCACGCCCACGGCGCCGAGCGTGTCGCAGGCGACCCCGGTGGGCTCGCAGAGCCAGCTGCGGGTGGTGTGGACTGCGCCGAACAACAACGGTGATCCCGTCTCGGCCTACACCCTGACCACCCTCCGCGGCGGTGCGGCGGTGTCCAGCCAGCAGGTGGGTGGCACGTCGCAGAACGTGACGGTGGATAACTCGGAGTCCAACTACACGTTCACCGTGGCGGCCACCAACAAGGCCGGCACCAGCGCCACCAGCGCCCAGTCGGCACCCATCCGGGCCGCAGGCAAACCCGGCCAGGTGAGCAGCGGAACTGTTGCGGACACAGGAAACAGCGGACAGCTCAAGGTCACCTTCACCCCGCTCACGGAGGCGCAGCGCAACGGCTCCACTGCGAGCGAGATCGCCTACTCCTACCGGACGTCCTCGGGCCAGTCCGGATCAATCGCTGCCCCCGGGGGCAACATCAACGGGCTTCCCAACGGAACCGACGTGACCGTCACGATCATCGCCACCTCCACCAAGAACAACATGTCCGGCGACGCCAAGGCCATCGGCACGGGCAATCCGTACGGACCGCCCAACGCGCCGGGCGTTAACGGCATGACGTCCACGCAGGGCGACGGCCAGGTGCACTGGACCTGGAACGACCCCAACATGAATGGCCGGCCGCTAAACCACTTCGAGGTCAGCATGGACGGCGGGGGATGGCAAAATGTTGGCACCGCCAACCGCTTCGATACCTCCGCTGGAGGTTGGAGCAAGAGCCACAACCTGCGGGTTCGGGCCGTCTCCGTTGTGAATGGCGATATTGGCGGTCCCGCCACTTCCACGTCCGGTGCCGACCCCACCCCGCCGCCTGCCCCGACCAAGGTCAGGGTCAAGGCATCGGTCGTCAACAGCTGCCCCGGCAAACCGGGCGTTCCCGACCGCTACAGTGCCTCACCGCCCTCGTGCGGCGGAAGCGACGCAAACTGGGTGTCCTACTCCGACGGCTGGATCCCCAGCGCCTGCTGGATGAACATCTACGGGTCCAGCGAAACCTCCAACCCACCCAGCTACTACAAGTGGTACCGCATGGACGGTGGCCCGTGGGCGGGATGGTACGTGAAGCTGGCCACCATCGACATTAGCGGCCCGGACGTGGGCAGATGTTGATTCGCTAAGCCCCCTGACTGCCCCCGAACCGTATAGAAGATGAGGAACTTTTCATGACCATGACCATTGAGCAGGCCGAGTGGTTTGCCGACACATTCGAAAAGCTGGTTGCCAACGTGGGACAGGCGGTGCTGGGCAAGGAACACGTCATCCGGCTGACCTTCACCGCCATGCTGGCCGAAGGCCACGTCCTGTTCGAGGACGCACCCGGCACCGGCAAGACCTCCCTGGCGCGGGCCCTGGCCGCTACGGTGCAGGGCTCCAACAACCGCATCCAGTTCACGCCGGACCTGCTGCCGTCGGACGTCACGGGTGTCACCATCTACGACCAGAAGACGCAGAAGTTCGAGTTCCACAAGGGCCCGATCTTCAACAACATCGTCCTGGCTGATGAAATCAACCGCGCCTCGCCCAAGACCCAGTCCGCGCTGCTGGAAGTCATGGAAGAGTCCCGCGTCACCGTGGACGGCGTCACCTACTCCGCGGGCCGCCCGTTCATGGTTCTGGCCACCCAGAACCCCATCGAGCAGGCCGGCACCTACCGGCTTCCCGAGGCCCAGCTGGACCGCTTCCTGATCAAAACCTCCATCGGCTACCCGGACCACGCCTCCACCGTGCGGCTGCTTGGCGGCAGCAACCTGAAGGACCGCTCCAAGGAACTGTCCGCCGTCATCACCACCCAGGCGGTGGCCGACATGGCCGACCTCGCCGCCACCGCACACATCGACACCGCGGTGCTGGAGTACATTTCCCGGCTGTGCGAGGAAACCCGCACCGCTCCGGAAACCAGGCTGGGCGTGTCTGTCCGTGGCGCCCTGGCCATGGTCCGGGCTGCCAAGGTCTGGGCTGCCTCCCAGGGGCGGAACTTCGTCCTGCCGGATGACATCAAGGAGCTGGCTGCCGTTGTGTGGACCCACCGGTTCGTCATGGATCCGGAAGCCGAGTTCTCCGGTGCCACCGCCGAGGCCGTGCTGACCAGGATCCTGGCAGACGTCGCGGCCCCGCAGCAGCGCACCAACGCCTGACCCGGTGGCTGCAGCGCGAAACTGCAGCGGCCCCCTCCCATTCCAGCGCAACAACGAAGGCACACCTTTATGTCCGACGGCACGTCCAGCGGCACCCGGTTGACCCGGCTCGCGGAGCGTCTCCAACAGCTCCTCCACCGGAACGGCCGCCCCACCCGGCTGCATCCGGCAGCAGTATGGTCAGAGGCCAGCAGCACCGCCCTCCAGGCCACGGCACCCGCCTGGCGGGCCCTCCGGGACAGCTGGCTAAAGTATGCCTGGCCGGTGCTGTCCGTGGTCAGCATCCTGGGCTGGTCCGTCCTGGCCGCCGCCCTCCTGCTGTGGGTCACCGGGCAGGCGTTCGGCTGGCAGGAAGCCACGGCAGCATCCATAGCCGCCTTCGCCATGTCCGTCATCGCCGTGGCCTTCATCCTGGGCCGGTCCTCCTATGGCGTGGTGCTGGACCTCGCCCGTACCAGGGTGGCCGTGGGGGACAGCGCGGTGGGCAGCATTGCAGTTTCCAACACCTCGGCACGGCCGCTGCTGCCGGCCGCGCTGGAACTGCCCGTGGGCAGCACCACAGCCGTGTTCCACCTGCCGCGGATGAAGCCCGGGCAGGTCCATGAGGACCTTTTCACCATTCCCACCGCCCGGCGGGCCGTCATCGTGGTGGGGCCTGTCCGCTCCGTCCGCGCCGACCCCCTGCACCTGCTCCGCCGCCAGGTGCTCTGGACCGAGCCGGAGGACCTTTTTGTCCACCCGCGCACCGTAGCCCTGGCCGGGTCCGCCGCAGGCTTCATCCGGGACCTCGAGGGCATGCCCACCACGGACCTGTCCAGCGCCGATGTCTCCTTCCACGCCCTGCGCGACTACGTGCCGGGCGATGACCGCCGCCACATCCACTGGAAGACCACCGCCCGCACCAACAAGCTGATGGTGCGTCAGTTCGAGGAAACCCGCAGGGCCCACCTGGCCATCTCGCTGTCCATCAATACTGACGAATACGCCTCGGAAAACGAGTTTGAGATGGCCATTTCCGTGGCTGCGTCCATCGGCCGGCAGGCCATCCGGGAACAGCGCGAACTGGACGTCCTCACCCAGAAGGGGCCGCTGCGCTGCGAAACCGGCCGCAACATGCTCGATGACATGACGCGGATCGTGGGCACTCCGATGCGCCGCACCGCCGTCGACCTCGCCCGGACCCTGGCTGACACGGTCCCCAACGCCTCCGTGGTCTTCTTCGTGGTAGGCAGCAACGTGACGGCAACGCAGCTGCGTTCCGCCGCCGCCTCCGTTCCGCCCGGCGTCCGAAGCCTTGCGGTCCGGGTGGACGCCGGGGCCGCGCCCACCAGGGCCAACATCGCAGACCTCACTGTCCTCACGCTCGGCGACCTGGCCGACCTTGCCATCGTGCTGAGAAAGGCGGCCGCATGAGCACCGCACCGGGCCGGACCGCATCAACGCGGTCCCCGCAACCCCGTACCCGCCGCAAGGCCGCCAACACCGAATCGGCCTTCGCAACCGGGCAGCCGCTCTGGCACTTCCTGCTCGACGCCGGGGCCCTGGTGGTCCTGCTGGGCCTGGGCCTGCTCGGGTTCGGCCTGAGCTTCGGAGGTGACCCCTACTACCTGCTGTCCGGGTTCGGCGGCATCGTCCTGGGCCTCGCCATCGGCGCCGCCAACGCCCACCTGCGCCTGGGCATGCTGATCACCACGGCTTTGGCCCTGGCCGCCTACCTCGTGTTGGGGACCTGGCTGGCGGTGCCGGACTCCGCCATAGCCGGCTTAGTCCCCAGCCTTTCTTCGCTGCGGACCCTGCTCCTGGGCGTCGTTTTCGCCTGGAAGGACATGCTCACGGTGGGGGTGCCCGTGGGAACGGCCGGCGGCGTGCTCATTGTGCCCTTCCTGAGCTCGCTGCTCATGGCGCTGGTTGCTGCGCTCCTGACGTGGCGGGCCCGCAGCCCGTACCTGCCCCTCCTGCCCGTGCTGGTCCTGTTCGTCACCGGCATCGCCTTCAGCACCAACGCGGCGTTCCTCACGCTCGAACGCGGAATCGGCCTGACCGTGGTGGGCATCGCCTGGGCGACGTTCCGGCGGGACGTCCTGCGGCGGAACAGCACCCGGAGGGTGGCGGTCAACAATCCCCAGACAGACAGCGCTACTGCCCGGCGTGCCAGGATCCGCCGGCTGGGCATGGCCGCGGGCGTGATGGTCCTCAGCGTGGGGATCAGCGCGGTTGCCGCGCCGCTTGTCAGCGCCGGGGATGACCGCAAGGTCCTCCGCAACGTGGTGGTGCCCCCGTTCGACCCCAAGGACTACATCACACCGCTGGCCAGCTTCCGGACGTACGTGAAGGACAGGAAGGACGACACCCTGTTCGTGGTCAAGGGGCTGCCGAAGGACGGCCGTGTCCGCCTGGGCGCCCTGGACGCCTTCAATGGGACCAACTACAACATGGACCCCAACGGCTCCGGCAACTTCAGCAAGGTGGGCGATGCCAAGTCCATCAACACGCTCGCCGACACGGCAGGGGTGGTGCCCACCAATGACTACTCGATCAGCATCAACATCGAGGACTATCAGGGCTTCTTCGTCCCCGGCGGCCGCAAGACCACGGGCATAAGCTTTGACCAGGCGGGTTCGGCAGCTGCTGCCGGCCTCTACTTCAACCCGGGGACGGACACCGCCGTCACCACCAACGGCCTGTCCCGCGGCGACTCATACAGCGTCCAGGTGTCCGATCCCGTCAAGCTTGAGCACGGCCAGCTCACCCAGTACGACTTCGCCAAGGTTTCCCTCCCGGACCCGCTTGAGGTGCCGCCGGTGGTGGGTTCCCAGGCCAACGACCTGTCCGCTGATGCCCCCACCGCCATCGACAGGGTGCGCCAGATCGAGGCCCATTTCCAGAAGACGGGGGCGTTCAGCAACGGCCTGGTGAGTGAGGGCCAGCTGCCCAGCGTTTCGGGCCACGGCTCGGCCCGTATCCGCAGCCTGCTGACTGCGAAGCAGATGCTCGGTGACGATGAGCAGTACGCGGTGGCCATGTCCCTGATGCTCCGGCACCTCGGCATCCCCTCCCGCGTGGTGATGGGTTTCTACCCCGATCCGACCAGCCCGGAAAACGGCGCGGGCGAAGTGAAGATCACCGGCAAGGACGTCCACGCATGGGTTGAGGTGGCGTTCGAACGGGTTGGCTGGGTCAGCTTCGATCCCACCCCGCCCAAGGACAACATTCCCATCCCGCCGGACCCCGAGAACAAGTCCAAGCCCAAGCCGCAGGTGCTGCAGCCGCCGCCCCCGCCGCAGGAGCCGGCGGACCTGCCGCCGGACTCTTCGCCGGATGCCCTGGACGCGGACCAGAAGAAGAACAACCCGTGGCTCTTCTGGGGTGCCCTCCTGGGCGCGCTGGGCGTCGCCGCCATTCCGCTGGTGGTCCTGGCCCTGCCGCTGTTGCTGGTTGCCCTGTTGAAGTCACGACGGCGGAAGTCGCGTTTCAGCGATGGACTCCCCGCCCAGCGGGTGGGCGGGGGCTGGAGCGAAGTGGTGAGCCTGGCGACCGACCTGGGCGCCGCCGTCGACACCCGTTCGACGCGGCGCGAAAGCGCTGCCGTGCTGGCCGAGGCGTTCCCTGCCACCCAGGGCACCACCACCATGCTGGCGCGCCGGGCGGATGCTTCGATCTTCGGCGCCGGCGAGCCCACGGAGGAGGAAGTCCGTGAGTACTGGACCATCGTTGACGGTTCGCTCAAGGAGATGACGGCGGGGATGGGCTTCTGGCGCCGCCAACAGGCACGCTTCTCACCGCGCTCGCTGCTGGCGGATGCCCGGACCGCCATGAACTCCGGCAACGGCATCACGTTGCGCGGCCGTCTGGCGCTGCCCGGCGTGGCCGGGATCCTTGCTGCCCGCCGCCGTCGTACCTCCGGCGCAGCCGCCGCTCCGCAGGAGCCGGGCGCGCCCGGCGCGGAGCACCAGGAGCCGGACCAGCAGGCACCGGACCGGCAAGCACCGGACCGGCAAGCACCGGACCGGCAAGCACCAAGGCAGCAAGGACCGGCACAGCAGTGACGGCCGACGCCGAACGCTGCCCGCGCTGCCAACAGCAGATTCGTGCGGGGGCCACGTTTTGTCCCGCCTGCGGCGCGCCGCTGCCCAACCGGGCAGCGCGCCGCACCCGCGCCGCGGACCCCTTCGGTGACGGGAACGCCGGCGCTGGCCACGGAGCGCGCCCCGCGCACGCGCCCGGGATTCCCGGTACTATCCCGGTAGTGGAAAGGCCCCCGGCAGGTCAGCCGGCGGGCACGGCATTGAAGGGCACCGCGCACGCGGGCGCCTACACGGACAGCTTGTACACGGACGGCCCGCACGCGGGCACCGGTCCGGGCAGCACCGGCGGTTTTACCGCGGTGGAAGCCGCTCCAGGGGGAGGAACGGGAATGGCAGTAAACCTTCAGCTTGTTCCGGCTGCGGCGGGCAAGCGGCTTGGTGCTGCCGTCATTGACTGGCTGCCCGGGGTGGCGGTGCTGGTGGTGGCGTGCGCCATCGGCTTCGCCGGAATCACCCGGACCAGAAGCGGCGGCTTCATCATTTACGACACGTCGTCCCTGGTGCTGTTCGGCAGCATCGGCCTGGGACTGACCCTGGCCTACCTGTTCGTTGTGCTCGGCCTGGAGGCCCGCAGCGGCAAGACGCCCGGCAACCTGCTGATGGGCATCCGCAGCGCCGACCACGATGGCTATGCGCCCGGTGCCGGCGCCGTCTTCCTGCGTGGCCTCATCACCGGCGCCGGCGTCCTGCTGGCACTGCTGGCCGCGGTCCTGGTGGTCGTCTTCAAGTGGTTCGATGCCGCTCTGTTCATCCTTGGCCCGCTGCTCCTCGTCGGTGCTGCCTGGGCAATAGTGGTGGTGGTGTCCTGCCAATGGGACAGGAACGGCGGCCTGCGCGGCTGGAACGATGCAGCTGCCAGGACGCTGGTGTTCGACGTCAAGGCAGGCAGGGACCCCATCACCACCGGGGGAATCCAGGGGCCGTACAGCTTTGCGCCACTGGACCTTCCCCCCGTGCAGCAGGTGCTGTCCCCGGTAGCGGGAGCGAAGCAGGCGCAGGCTCCGGCGCCTGCACCGCAGCACCAGGTCCCATTTACGCAGAACCAGTCGCAGGGCCCGGTGATGCAGGGCCCGGTGACGCAGGCCCCTGCAGCTCCGGCCGCGTTCGCACCGGTACCTGCCACGCCGGCGCCGCAGGTACCTGCGCCGTTGGCCCCCATGCCGTCCCAGACCATGCCCTACACCTCGCCGGCATCATTCGCGCCGCCCGCCTCCGACGCCCCGGTACCGGCTGCCCCCGCTGCCCGTGGTACCGACCCGGGTTTCGCTCCTGCCGGAGCTACTGGCACCGACCCGTCCCAGGGCCACCGTGTGGCCGCGCAGTATGTTGACGACGACGTCGAACGCACCCAAGTGCGCCCAGGCGCCGGCGGACCGGCCCCGGTAGCCGTCCTCCGTATCCGGTTGGACGACGGCCGTGACTTCCAGCTGGACCACAGCGTCCTGGTGGGCCGCAACCCCCTGGGCCAGGCGGGGGAACAACACGCCCAACTGCTGGCCGTGGATGACCCCGGCCGCTCCATTTCCAAGACGCACCTGCACCTGCTCACCGACGGCGCGGGCATCTGGGTGACGGACCGGCAGTCAACCAACGGAAGCGCCGTCACCACCCCGGACGGCCTGCGCACCCCCTTGGTGCCGGGCGTCCCCACGTTTGTCACCCCGGGATCCAGCGTCCACTTTGGAGACCGTACCTTTTACCTAGGACAGGCATGAACCAGCACCCCGCCAGTGTTTCCCCCACCATTCAGCCCGGCCCTGGCCTCAGCCTCACGTACGGCTACGGGACGGACAGGGGCCTCCGCCGGGAACTGAACGAGGATTCGTACATCGCCGCTGATCCCGTGTTTGCCGTGGCCGACGGCATGGGCGGCCACGAGGCCGGCGAAATCGCCAGCGGCCTGTGCGTGCGTGCGCTCGCCGAAATGCCCCAAATCGCCTCCGGTGAACGGAGTATCACGGCCGGTGTCCTCCAGCAGTACCTTGTCCGTGCGGACAACTCCATCCGCGAAGCCACCGGAGCGCGGGCCGGTACCACGTTGACCGGCGCGGTCCTGGTGGAACAGATGGGCATGCCTTACTGGCTGGTGCTGAACATCGGCGACTCCCGCACCTACCGGCTCAGCCAGGGACGATTTGAGCAGATCAGCGTAGACCACTCCGAGGTCCAGGAACTCGTCGACGCGGGCGAGATCACCGCCCAGGAAGCCACCGTCCACCCGCGCCGGCACGTGGTCACCCGTGCCCTGGGCACGGGGGATGAGACGGAGGCGGACTACTGGCTCCTCCCGGTCGAGGAAGGCGACCGCATCCTGGTGTGCTCCGACGGGCTGACCGGCGAACTCAGCGACGACGACATCCTCCGCATCCTCAGTACGGTGGCGGACCCCCAGGACGCGGTGGACACCCTGATCCAGGCTGCCCTGCGCAGCGGCGGCCGGGACAACGTCACCGCCATCGTGGTGGACGCACGGAACGTAGCGAACGACGACGGCGCGGGCACCACGGCACCACGGCACACCTCCGACGACGGAGACGAAGTGACGCTGCCGCGTCCCCCGGCGTCCGAGGCGGTCACGGAGCCCCTGCCCGAACGGGTCCTGGCAAGCACGGACCATGAGGGGGAGCCGGACGATGACCGGCGCTAGCTACACCCCGGGCCACTGGCTGGGCATCGTCCGGTCCCGCACCGCGGTCCTGCTGGGTCCCGGGTCGCCTGCTGAACTCGCGGGCGCGCTATGGGAGCTCCTGGCCGGACGTCCTGAGCCGCACGAGGTCCTGGCGGCCGTAACGAGCAGCTCCGGAGGCTCCCTTACCCGGATACCGTCGTTCGGCATCCTTGACTTCAATGGCTCCCTGCGGGTCTTCCTGCGCGGCGGCATCGACCTCGCCGTCGAGCAGCCCGGTGGCGTTGTCGAGCTTGACGGCAGGGACGTGACCACCTGGAACGAACGCAGGTTCGTGGTGCCGGGGACCTGCCGCCTGGTGGTCGCGGACAGCGCCGGAACAAACGGGCATGCTGCCGGACAGCATGGAACACCCCTGACTGAGCCGCCCGTGACTGAACCGCGCCTGACGGAGCTGCCCCTGCTTGAACTGCCCTTGGGGGAGGGGGCGGTCCTGCTGCAGTCCCTGACCCTCAGGGCACCCTCGGGGCCCGCCGCCGTCGAACGTCCTGCTGCGGCGGACACCGGGGCAGTAGCGGCCCCCGCCGTTGCCGATGGCCCCTTCGCGGTGAATGCCGCCGGTGAGGTGGACGGCGTCGGCGGCGAGGAAGCCTCCGCCGAGACAGTGATGGGAACCATTGATGAGGACCCAGCCCACGTGGACCCAGCCCACGTGGACCCAGCCCACGTGGACCCGGACAGTGGGGAACTTGGCGCGCGCCCGGCGTCCGCAGACCTCCAACCGGCGTCTGCGCCCCTCACGGAGCCCGCGCCCCTCACGGAGCCGGCGCCCCTCATCGACCCGGAAGCCACGATCGCGCCCGGCGCCATCATCGACGCGGATGGAGAGCTGGTGGCCGGGGCCGCCGGACTGGAACCGGCGGAAGACCTGGCCGCCGGGCACGGCGCCGCCGTGGGTGAGGCTGTTCCGTCGGTGGAACTGACCAGTTCCTACGACCATTTGTGGGACCGCACGGTGATGCGGAACATCGAAGATGCGGCGGTACGCGAGGAACCCGACCCCGATTCCGGCCATGTTCCGGTGCAACAGCAGCCTGCCCTGCCTGCCGCTGGACCGCAGGCCGCGATCGAAACGGTGCAGGACGCTGCCCCGGAAGAGCCTGCCACCGCCACCGGGGGTTCAGTGGACGCAGGCACCGCCCACTCCGCTGCAGCCGGCACCGGTTCCACCGCGGAGGCACCCGCCCCGCCCCGTCCGGCTTCCACGGGCCTCATTGATTTCGTGCCCTGGCGTACCGGAGGATCCACGCCGGCAGCGTCCGCTTCCGCACCGGCCCAGTCGCCGCCCCCCGGCACTCCGCCAGCCCCGGCAGCCGACTATCCTGTTCCGGTGGACGGCGGCCCTGCCGGCCCCGCCCAGGAGGCACCTCCAGCCGAACCCCGGGCAAGCTTCGACCCCGATCACGATGGCCAGACGGTCATGAAGAGCAGCCTCCCGGGGGCTGGTTCAGGCGCATTAGCCACCCCGCCGGCCAGCCGTCCGGATGCCGCAGGCGGCCCGCTGGTGCTGGCCCGTGTCTGTGCGCAGGGCCACGCCAACCCGCCCACGCATGCACAGTGCAGCACGTGCGGTGCGGCACTGCTCCCGGACGCCGTGCAGGTGGCACGCCCCCGGCTGGGGCGGATGCGGCTGTCCACCGGCGAACTGTTGGACCTCGACCAGTCGATGGTCATCGGCAGGCAGCCGTCCGTGTCCCGCGTGCAGGGCGGGGTGATGCCGCGCCTGGTGCAGGTGGCAAGCCCCGGCGGGGATATTTCGCGGTCCCATGTGGAGGTGCGGCTTGAGGGCTGGCACGTGATGCTCTGCGACCTAAAAGCGACCAACGGCACAGTCCTGGTCCGCGAAGGGCAGCCGCCCCGCCGCCTGGCCCAGAACGAGATGGCCATCCTGCTCGACGGCGACATCGCGGAGCTGGGCGACAACATCTCACTTCGTTTTGAGGAGATTCCTTGAGTTCCAAACGGCCCGTTGCGCCGCCGCCCCGAATTCCCGGGTTCACCTACATCAGCCTGCTGGGATCGGGCGGCTTTTCCGACGTCTACCTGTATGAACAGGACAGGCCGCGCCGTAAGGTCGCCGTCAAGGTGCTGCTGTCGGACCTGAAAACGGAGGGCGCCCGGCGGCGCTTCGAGTCCGAGGCCAACCTCATGGCCCAGCTGTCCTCGCACCCGTACATCGTCACCATTTTCGAAGCGGAAGTAACTGACGACGGCCACTCCTACCTGGCCATGGAGTACTGCTCCCGGCCCAGCCTGGACGTGCGGTACCGGCGGCAGCGCTTCAGCGTGGACGAGGTCCTGGCCGTTGGCATTCAGGTGGCTTCCGCCGTCGAAACCGCCCACCGTGCGGGCATCGCCCACCGCGACATCAAGCCCGCCAACATCCTGGTGACCGACTACAACCGCCCTGCCCTCACCGACTTTGGCATCTCCGGCACCCTTGCCGGCGACAGCGACGACGACTCCGGGATGTCCATCCCCTGGTCTCCGCCGGAGCAGTTCCGGGACGGCGCGGTGGACGGGGTCATGGTGGATGTATGGGCCCTGGGCGCCACCTTGTACACCCTGCTGGCGGGCCGCTCGCCCTTCGTCATGCCCGGAGCGGACAACTCGCAACGCGAACTGATCAACCGGATCAGCAACACGGCCCTGCCCCGGCTGGGCCGGGCGGACGTGCCGGAGTCCCTGGAACTGGCCCTGGCAACCGCCATGGCCAAGTCCCCGCAGTCACGGTACTCGTCCGCCCATGCCTTCGCCCTTGCCCTGCAGCGCATCCAGGCCGAACTCAACCTCTCGGTGACCCCCTTCGAGGTCCTGGAGGAGCCCCAGCAGGAGGAAAACCACCCGGACGACGGCACGGAGGAAACGCGCGTCCGCAGCATCGCCGCCATTGATCCGGAGCGGACCGGCAGCGCGCCCACTTTCCCCGCAAGGACCCGTCCCAACGCAGCCTTCGCCGCGACCGAAGCGACCGGACGCAGGGATGGGGCCCTCCCGCCGTCGTCCTTCACCCCTGCTGCCCCCAGCCAATGGCGGCCTGCCCCGGCAGTACCGCACATCCCCGCCGGCCCCGCCGGCCCCGCCGGCACTTCGGACGCGCCGGGCACGGCCGACGGCGGCGGGCAGGGGGAGTGGGCACAGTCCACCGTATTGCGCGGCAGCGAAGGGGCAGTCAACTATGGCGCCCCGCTGGCAGGAGCCCCGGGCACGCTGGCAGGGGGACCCGACCAGGACACCGGCTACACGGCCGACGCAACAGTCCAGCGGGCCGTGAAAGTGGAGGAACCCCAGGCGGAGCCGGACACGGATCACAGCAAGCGCAACCTTTGGCTCGCCATCACCGGCGGCACGCTCCTGGCCCTGGCGGCCGTGGTGGGCATCGTGGTGGCCAACGCCGCCCCCGGCACACCCAAGCCGGTGACCACCCAACAGGTCAGCAAACCGCCTGCGGACGCACTGGACAACGGCACCGTTCCCGACGTGGAAGGCCTCAAGGGCACCATCGCCGGTGACGGGGAAGCGACTTTCACCTGGACCAACCCGCAGCCCAAGGACGGGGACACCTACAAGTGGAAGGTGTACACCATCGGGGGCGGTGACGGGGGATTCCAGGCCATCACGCAGCCGTCGGTACGGCTCCGGCCCAATCCCTCCGGACAGACCTGCATCCAGGTGATGATCGTGCGCACCGACGGCGCCTTCTCACCCATGGAATCAGGCTCCATCGCATGCGTGGGCAAGTGATTTCCCCTGCAGGGGCACCGGTCAACAGCACAACACCAGCACTCCGGCCACACCGGAACAGTTCTGCCTTGAGGAGGCGTGGATCATGGGGGATCTAGCGATAGATTTCTGCGGCGAATGGTACGAACCATCGGACGAGGACATCTTCAATATCGGCCGCGAGGGCGACCTCGAAGTGGATGACAACCCGTACCTGCACCGGCAGTTCCTGCAGGTGGCGCGCTACGACGGCATCTGGTGGCTCAGCAACGTGGGGAGCATGCTCTCCGCCACCGTGGCCGATGCCTCCGGCGGCATGCAGGCCTGGCTGTCGCCCGGCGCCCGGATTCCGCTGGTGTTCAGCCACACCAACGTCATTTTCACTGCCGGTCCCACGACGTACGAGTTCGCCGTGCACCTGAAGACGCCCTCCTTCCGGCAGGAAGCCCGCGAAGGGGCCAGCAGCGGGGACACCACGATCGGCCCGGTGGTCTTCACGGACGCGCAGAAAGCGCTGATCGTGGCGCTCGCCGAGCCCGTGCTCCGGCGCGAAGGCACCGGCTTCAGCAGCATCCCGTCCTCGGCGGCGGCCGCCAGGACCCTGGGCTGGGCCCTGACCCGGTTCAACCGGAAGCTGGACAACGTTTGCGACAAGCTGGACCGGGTGGGCGTGGTAGGGCTGCGCGGCGGCGGCGGCAAGCTCGCCACGAACCGCCGCGCCCGGCTGGTGGAACACGCCGTCACCACCCACCTGGTGACACCCGATGACCTGTACCTGCTCGAAAAGATGAGGGGCGTGGACGAAGGATGAGGATCCGGCTGACACTCCGCCGCGAACCCGCCGACGCCAAGGACCTGGCCGTCACGGTGGACGGCATGGCCACCGTGGCCGACATCGCCACCGTCCTCTGGGCGGCTGACCCGGACCGCAAGGGCACCCCTGCGCCGGACAACCTTTCCCTGCGTATTGACGAAGCCTTCGTGGGGGCCGGCATCAGCGGCAACGTCCTGGCCCGGGAGGACAACCTCCTCGAATCAGGGCTGAGGCCGGGGTCCGTAGTATCGCTGGCCCAGGTGAGCGGGCAGTTCCACGAGGCCGGAGCCAGCCGGGGACCCGCCGCGGCAACGCTGCGTGTACTGTCCGGGCCCGACGTCGGACGCGAATTTTCGCTGCCCACCGGCACCAGCTACATCGGCCGGGACCGGAACGTGGACATCCGCCTGACTGATCCGCTGACCTCCAAGCGGCACGCCCGGATCACGGTGGGCGAAAGCATCGAAATCGTTGACACCAACTCCGCCAACGGCCTCCTGATGGACGGCCTGCCCGTCACCCGCGCCACCCTCAACTCCTCCGATACGGTGACCCTGGGGGACACCACCGTCACCGTGGTGCCGCTGGGGCACAACCACGCGGCAGCGCCGACGTCGCCCCTGGTGGACTTCAACCGCTCCCCGCGCGTGGTGCCGCGTTTCGAGGTACTCAAGCGCGTCCTGCCTGCCGGACCCAAGCGTCCGGAGGACCAGCCCTTCCCGTACATCATGCTGGTGGCACCGCTCATGATGGGCGCCGTGATCTTCGCGGTGACGCAGAACGTGCTCTCCATGGTGTTCATGCTGATGATGCCCCTGTTCATCGTGGGCCACTACGTGGACACCCGGATGCGGACCCGGAAGCAACAGAAGGAACAGCTCAAGCAGTTCCGGGCCTCGATGGCCGCGTTCCGGCAGGACCTCACCGAACTGCAGCAGGTGGAACGGGCCGTCCGGCTCCAGGAAGCGCCGTCTGTCAGCGACACCGTGGATGCCATCTACAAGCTGGGGCCGCTGCTCTGGACGCACCGGCCGGAGCACTCCTCGTTCCTGGGCCTGCGCTTCGGGCTCGGCACCGCGCCGTCCCGCATTCCGCTGGAGGAACCCTCCAACAATGACACCGAGGTCCAGTACGCCCGCGAAATCCAGGACTGCATCAAGCAGTTCAGCGAGATCGAAGGCGTTCCCGTGGTCTCCCAGCTGCGCACCTCTGGCGCCCTGGGCATCGCCGGCGCACGCGGCCTGGTGGACGACGTCGCCCGCGGCATGGTGCTGCAGCTGGTGGGCCTGCATTCGCCGGCCGAGGTGGTCCTGACAGCCATCACGTCCGCCCAGTCCCGGGCCCGCTGGAACTGGCTGCAGTGGCTTCCGCACGTGGGATCGGGCCACAGCCCCCTGGGCGGGGACCACCTGGCCGCCGGTTCCGCCGGTGGTTCTTCCCTGCTGGCCCGCCTCGAAGACCTGGTCGAGGCCCGCGAGGCAGTAGCCAAACGGACCGCGCCCGAGCTGCGCCCCGGCATTGACCCCGTGAAGCATGAGCTTGAGGAACCGGTCCTGCCGTCCCTGCTGGTCATCGTGGAAGACGACGCCCCCGTGGACCGCGGCCGCCTCACCCGGCTGGCTGAACGGGGTCCCGATTCAGGTGTCCACGTCCTGTGGGTGGCCACCGACATCCAGGCGCTCCCTGCAGCCTGCCGCGACTTCATGGTGGTGGACGGCGACGACGGCACCACCACCGGCCAGGTGCGCCTGGGCCGCCACACCTACCCGGTCAGCTGCGAAAGCGTGGATGCGGAACTGGCTGCGCAGCTGGCACGGATGCTGGCGCCCGTGGTCGATGTGGGCAAGCCCGTCAACGATGATTCCGACCTGCCGCGCGCCGTTTCCTATGCAACCTTGATCGGCAAGGATTTCCTGGACAACCCGGAGGCGGTCGCAGAGCGCTGGACGGAGAACAATTCGGTTCGTGCCAGCGCTGTGGCCAACCGCAAGGACAACGGCACGCTCCGGGCCCTGGTGGGGTCCAAGGGCATCGAACCGCTTTACCTGGACCTGAAGAACGAAGGACCGCACGCGCTGGTGGGCGGAACCACCGGCGCTGGCAAGTCCGAGTTCCTGCAGTCCTGGGTCATGGGCATGGCCGCGGCCTACAGCCCGGACCGCGTCAGTTTCCTGTTCGTGGACTACAAGGGGGGCGCCGCGTTCGCCGACTGCATCAATCTTCCGCACACGGTGGGGCTGGTCACTGACCTGTCCCCGCACCTGGTGCGCCGGGCCCTGACGTCGCTGCGGGCAGAGCTGCACTACCGGGAACAGCTGTTGAACCGCAAGAAGGCCAAGGACCTGCTGGCCCTGCAGCGGGAGGCCGACCCCGACGCACCGCCGTACCTGATCATCATCGTGGACGAGTTCGCGGCCCTGGCCAACGATGTTCCCGAATTCGTCGACGGGGTGGTGGACGTGGCCGCCCGCGGCCGCTCCCTGGGCCTGCACCTCATCCTCGCCACCCAGCGGCCGGCGGGCGTCATCAAGGACAACCTCCGTGCCAACACCAACTTGCGCGTGGCGCTGCGCATGGCCGACGAGGATGACGCCACGGATATCCTCGGCGTGCCCGACGCTGCCTATTTCGACCCCGCCATACCCGGCCGCGGTGCAGCCAAGACGGGTCCCGGACGCATCCAGGGGTTCCAGACCGGTTATGCCGGCGGATGGACCACTGACAAGCCGCAGCGGCCCCAGATCGACATCGTGGAGATGGCCTTCGGTTCCGGGCCCAGCTGGGAAGCCCCCGCCCCTGACAAGCCCGTCGCCCAGGAACCGGCCGGGCCCAACGACATCGCCCGGATGACCTCCACCATCGTGCATGCTGCGGACCGCCTTGCCATCCAGCCGCCACGCAAGCCGTGGCTGGACGAACTGGCCAAGACCTACGACTTCTCCAAGCTGCCCAACCCGCGTACTGATGAACAGCTGCTGCTGGGCGTTGCCGACGATCCCGTCCACCAGGACCAGCCCACCGTGTTCTACGAGCCCGACCGGGACGGCAACATGGCCATCTATGGCACCGGCGGCTCGGGCAAGTCGGCAGCCCTGCGCGGCATCGCCATCGCCGCCGCGGTCACCCCGCGCGGGGGTCCGGTGCACGTGTACGGCATCGACTGCGGGTCGGCGGGGCTGCGGATGCTGGAGGAGCTTCCGCACGTGGGAGAGATCATCAACGGCGACGACGTGGAACGGGTGGGGCGCCTGCTCCGCCTCCTGCGCGATATCGCCGAGCTGCGGTCGGCCAAGTTTGCGGAGGTCCGGGCCTCCACCATCGTGGAGTACCGGAAGCTGGCCAACCGACCGGACGAAAAACGGATCTTCGTCCTGGTGGACGGCATGTCCGCCTTCCGCGAAGCCTACGAACACAGCAAGCTCTCCGGGCTCTGGGACATCTTCCTCCAGCTGGCCACCGACGGCCGGACGCTGGGCATCCACCTAGTGGTCACGGGTGACCGACCCAACGCCGTGCCCGCATCGCTGCTGGCCTCCATCCAGCGCCGGCTGGTGCTGCGCCTCTCCAACGAGGACGACTACATTTCCATGGACGTGCCCCGGGACGTCCTTACCGCCAATTCGCCCCCGGGCCGCGGGCTGCTGGACGGGCTCGAAGTACAGCTGGCGGTCCTGGGCGGCAACTCCAACCTGGCCCTGCAGGCCCGTGAAGTCCACAAGCTCAGCGAAGCCATGATGCGGCAGGGGCTGGGGACCGCGCCGGGCATCGAGCGGCTGCCGGAGCAGGTGGACCTTGACGTCCTGCCCGCCGGCAACCCGGACCTGCCGGTCATAGGCGTGGACGACGAGACGCTGCAGCCCGCCGAGCTCATGGCACGGGGCCCCCTGCTGCTTGCCGGGCCACCGGGTGCAGGGCGCACCGTAGCCCTGGTCACCCTGGCATACGCCCTGCGCCGGTCCAACCCCGGCACCGAGTTGATCTACGTGGGATCCCGCCGGTCCGCCGTCGCGTCACTTCCCATCTGGAACCGCGCCGTGGTGGGCCCTGACGACCTCGCCGAGGTGGTGGAGGACCTGGTGGAGCACTCCACCGGAAACCCGGGAACCGTGGCCATCTTCATTGAAGGCCTGACGGAGTTCACCGACACCATCGCCGAATCCGGCATGGCACAGCTGGTGACGGCTTCGCTCAAAGCGGACCAGTGGGTAGTGGGCGAGTCCGAGTCCTCCACCTGGTCCAGCGCCTGGCAGCTTGCGCAGCCGTTCAAATCCGGCCGGCGCGGGCTGCTGCTCAACCCGGGGGACATTGAGGGCGACAGCCTGCTCAACACCTCCCTGGGCCGCGTCAGTCCCGAGTTCATTCCGGGCCGCGGTTACGTGGTGGGACGCGGCAAGGCCCGGAAAATCCAGGTGGCGCTGCCGCCCGAAAACAGGGACTGAACAGCTCCGATGACTGCGGGGCCCCCGCTGCTGCGGATTTGCGGCCCCGCAGGGAGCTGTAGAAGACTACCGGGGACACCAGAAAGCCGTGGTGGGGGGACTGCGCGCATCGAAAGGTAGCAATGACCCCGTCCGTACCGGCCCGCCACGCTGTTTCGACGACGGCATCGGCAGCTGTCCTGGCCCTGGCCTTTGGCTTCTTCCCAACGTCCCCCGCACTCGCTGCCACGGCCGAGCCCTCGGTGGCCCCGGCCTCAACCTGCGGCATTCTCTGCCTGCCGGTCCTGGCCGGCAGCCCGGACACTGCCCAACCCGTACGGCCGCGGAAGACCAGGGACCCTGCTCCGCCAACTTCCCAGCCGGCACCTACTGCCGGGGTACCGGTCCAGCCGGCCCCGCCCCAGCCGCCGCAGGGAGACGCCGGGCTTCAGGACGCTGCACCACCTGATCCGGCGCTGGCCGCCAAGCCGGCAGATGACGTGGCCGGCCCGGCCACCGCCTCAGCCGCCGCCGGGTACCGGCCGCCCACCGGACCGTCCAGTGGCCAGGACTGGAACAGTCCCGTCGCGCGGTCCGCTGCGGCCGCTCCGATGGCTGCCGCCGTTCCCGCACGGGGCCAGGATTCCGACGGGCCGGAGTTCCTCCCCATCGCCCTGGGAACGCTGCTGGTGGCTGTTTCAGCCGGCTCCTTCGCCTGGTTCACACGCCACCGGAACCGGCTCCGGTCGCACTGAGCTGCACGCACCGGCCGCGCCGCCCTGCCACATGGGTGTCGGGGCTGTAGGGCAAGATAGGTCTGTGAGCACAGGACCAGGACATGCAGAACAGACCGCCGGCCGGACCACGGCGCCGCACGAGCCCGAAGCGATCCCCACCGAGGCCATCCGCGAGGAATACGACAACCTCGCGGACCTGGTGCGGAAGTACAGGTTCGCGTACTACCAGGAGGACGCGCCGCTGGTGTCGGACGCCGAGTTCGATGCTCTTTTCCGCCGCCTCGAGGAGATCGAGGCGCTGCACCCCGAACTGGTGGCCAACGATTCCCCAACCCAGGAAGTGGGCGGCGAGGTATCGGCCGCGTTCGCGCCGGTGGAGCACCTGCAGCGGATGTACAGCCTGGAGGACGTCTTCTCGCTCGACGAGCTTGAGGCCTGGCTCAACCGGGCCGAGGCCAGCATCGAGAAGATCGGCGACGGGAGCGGCAAGGCAGCGTGGCTGACCGAACTCAAGATCGATGGCCTGGCTGTCAACCTGCTCTACCGCGACGGCAAGCTGGTCCGTGCAGCCACCCGCGGCGACGGCACCACCGGCGAGGACATCACGCACAACCTGCTCACCATCAAGGAAATCCCGCAGGAACTGCGGGGCAACGGCTTCCCGGCCGAGATGGAGGTACGGGGTGAAGTGTTCATCCCGTCCAAGGCCTTCGCGGAATTCAACGAATCACTCATCGAAGCCGGCAAGGCACCGTTGGCCAATCCCCGGAACGCCGCAGCAGGGTCGCTCCGGCAGAAGGACCCCGCCGAAACCGCCAAGCGCCCGCTGAAAATGTTCGTCCACGGCCTCGGTGCCCGGGAGGGACTTGCGGCCGGCAGCCAGTCCGAGACGTACGGGCTCCTCAAGGAATGGGGCCTGCCGGTCAGCCCGTACTTCGAGGTGCTGGAAGCCCGCGACGACGTCCTGGCATTCATCGAACGCTACGGCGACCAGCGCCACAAGCTGCTCCATGAAATCGACGGCATCGTGATCAAGGTGGACGATTTCGGGACCCAGCGTGCCCTGGGCAACACCACGCGGGTTCCCCGCTGGGCCGTGGCCTACAAGTACCCGCCGGAGGAAGTCCACACCAAGCTGCTGGACATCCAGGTCAATGTGGGCCGCACCGGCCGCGTCACCCCCTACGGAGTCATGGAGCCGGTCAAGGTGGCCGGCTCCACTGTGGAAATGGCGACGCTGCACAACCAGGACGTGGTCAAGGCCAAGGGCGTCAAGATCGGCGACATCGTGATCCTGCGGAAGGCGGGTGACGTCATCCCGGAAATCGTGGGCCCGGTCCTGAACCTCCGCGACCAGCAGGACCCGCCGGTGCGCGACTTCGTGATGCCCACCGAATGCCCCTCCTGCGGCACGCCCCTGGCCCCCGCCAAGGAGGGGGACGTGGATGTCCGCTGCCCCAACGCCCGGTCCTGCCCATCGCAGCTGCGCGAGCGCGTGTTCCACGTGGCGGGCAGGGGTGCCTTCGACATCGAGGCGCTGGGCTGGGAGGCGGCCATCGCCCTGACCCAGCCCGCGGAGCCTGAGGTGCCGCCGCTGACCTCCGAAGCCCGGCTGTTCGACCTCACTCCCGGGGATTTGGCCGATGTCCGTATCCGGCGCGAGAAAAAGGCGAAGGGCGTTCCCACCGGCGAGTACGAGCTGGTGCCGTACTTCTTCAGTAAGGGCACCGCCAAGTCGCCGTCGAAGCCCACTGCCACAACCCAGAAGCTTTTCAAGGAACTGGAGAAGGCCAAGACCCAGCCCCTGTGGCGTGTCCTGGTTGCCCTGTCCATCCGCCACGTCGGTCCGCGCGCGTCGCGTGCCCTGGCACAGGCTTTCGGTTCCATGGACCGCATTCGTGCGGCCACCGAGGAGGAACTGGCCCATGTGGACGGGGTAGGCCCCACCATCGCCGCCGCACTGAAGGAATGGTTCGCGGAGGACTGGCACCTGGAGATCATCGACCGCTGGGCTGCCGCCGGGGTACGCATGGAGGACGAACAGGACGAGTCCATGCCCCGCACCCTGGAAGGGCTCACCGTGGTGGTCACAGGCTCCCTGCCCAACTTCAGCCGGGACGAGGCCAAGGAAGCCATCCTGCTCCGGGGCGGCAAGGCGGCCGGCTCCGTCTCAAAGAACACCAGCTACGTGGTGGCCGGCGAAAGCGCCGGCAGCAAGCTGGACAAGGCAGAACAGCTCGGCGTCCGGGTCCTGGACGAGGACGGGTTCCGGCAACTGCTCGACGGCGGCCCGGCTGCCTTGGGTGACGCCCCCGCAGCCGGCGCAGAACTTGGTGATGGTGCAGAACCAGGTGGGAGCGCAGAACCCGGTGACGGCGCAGAACCTGGCGGCAGCGCCGCGGCAACGGGCCGCGACGATAACGACGTCACCCAAGGGGCGGCTGTACCGGCCGCAGTGGAGGAGAACGCATGACGTCCGCAGCTGAACTCCTGGAGGTAGCCAGGCAGGCCGCCGCGGCAGGCGCCAACGTCCTCTCAGGCCGGGACGGCAACGCCTTGGACGCGAGCAACAAGGGGGCGGCCGGGGACTGGGTCACGGCCTTCGACCTGGCTGCCGAAAACGCCGTGCGTCGCGTCATCGCCGCTGCCCGCCCAGGTGACAGCATCACCGGCGAGGAACAGGGAACCACCCGGGCGGCCGACCCCACCGGTTACCGCTGGTCCATCGACCCCCTGGACGGCACCACCAACTTCATTCGCAACATCGTCTACTACGCCACCTCCGTGGCTGTCGCCGATGCCGACGGCGTCTGGCTGGCCGGCGTCGTCAACGCCCCTGCCCTGGGGCGGGTGTACTACGCTGCCCGCGGCCAGGGTGCGTGGCTGGAGGAACGCGGCACTATCACCAGGCTCGATGGCCCGGTACCGGGCCGCGCCGGGCAGATCCTGGCCACCGGGTTCAGCTACGAGCCCGACGTCCGCAGCGAGCAAGCCGCCGCTTTTGCCACCCTCATGGACGGCTTCGCCGACGTCCGCCGCCTGGGTTCCGCGGCCCTCGACCTGTGCATGGTGGCGGATGGAACGCATGATGCCTATGGCGAACGGGGACTCAACGAACACGACTTCTCGGCCGGGGCGCTGATCGCGGAGGAAGCCGGCTGCTGGGTGCGCAGGCCCCGCCTGACCAGCCCGCTCGACGGCGGCCCCACTGACGACGAACGGCTGGACGCCTGGACCTGTGCCGCCAGCCTGGAGCTGTCCGGGAAGTTTCCGCTGTAACAGGGGAGGTCCTTCGGGCGCAGGCGCCCGAGGGAGGGACTGTGCGGGATGCTGCGCAGCATCTGATAGTTCGATCACGGAAAACGCTTTTCCGCGCAGCCCACGGACCGGCTGCCACTACCATTGACGGGTGCAGCCGCAGCTAACCATCCGTCCCGCCGTCGAAGCCGACTTCCCCGCCATTGCCCGCATCACCGGGGACTCCTACCTGTCCGCAGGCTACTTTGACGACGCCTCGCACCCCTACATGGTCAAGATCATGGATGTTGCGGCACGGGCCGGGCAGGCCACCATCTGGGTGGCCGAACGGGAAGGAACCATCGTCGGCTCGGTCACCTTGGCACTGGCGGGGGAACCGTACGCGGACATCGCCCTGCAGGACGAGCTTGAATTCCGCATGCTGGTGGTAGACCCCGCCGTACAGCGCAGCGGCGCCGGCAAAGCCATGGTGGACGCCATCGTCAGCCATGCCAGGACGCTTCCCGGCATCCGTGCAGTGGCCCTCACCACTGGCCAAACCTGGGAAAGCGCGCACGGCCTGTACCGGAAGACCGGCTTCCACCGGGCCCCTGAACGGGACTGGCTGGTCCCCGGAACCGACATAAAACTGCTGGTTTACCGGCGCGACCTGTAGCAGCCCTACAGTGGTGGCGACCCATTCCAGCTTTGAAAGGCCCACCCATGCGCAAAACCTTCGGCAGCGGATCCGTCTGGGAACAGACCCTCGGCTATTCCCGCGCCGTCCAGGTGGACAACACCCTCTACATCTCCGCCACCGCGGCCAGCGGTGACGACGGAATCGTGGGGCATGACTTCTACACCCAGACCCAGTACATCCTGCAGAAACTCGGCAAGGTCCTGGCCGACGCCGGATTCGGCTATGAGGACGTGGTGCAGTCCAAGCTGTACCTGACGGACATCAGCAAATGGGAAGAGGCCGGCCGCGCCCACGGCGAGGTGTTCGGAGAGATCCGCCCCACTCTCTCCCTGGTCCACGTGCTCCCGTTCCTGGACCCCAAGATGCTCGTCGAGATCGAACTGGTGGCCCAGAAGAGCGCGTAACGCGGAAGTTTCTTCTGCCCTACCGGGCCGGCAGGCCGTATCGGTGTTCCGGCCTGCCGGTGGTCCCGTAGCGGAGCTGGATGTCCACCGCGCCATCGTCAGCCAGGGAGGACAGGTACCGCTGGGCGGTGGCACGGGAGACACCCACGCGTGAGGCCACCTCGGCGGCCGAGTACTGCTCGCCGCTGACCAGCGATTCCAGGACCGCCGCTTCCGTGGCCGAACGGGGTTTGGACGACGGCGTGACATCCCCCGGAATCAGCGCACGTTTGGCGCGTTCCACCCCGTCCTGGTCCAGAGCCCCCGGCTGGGCCAGGAGGCGGCGGTAGCGGGCATAGGAGCGCAACTGCTGCGACAGCGACTCGGCGGTGAACGGCTTCAGCAGGTAACCCAGCGCGCCGCGGCGGAACGCCGCCCGGACTGAGGCGGCGTCGGAGGCGGCGCTCAGGATGATGGTGTCCACATCCAGCTGCTGCAGCAGGTCCAGGCCCGAGGCATCCGGAAGGTAGACGTCCAGCAGCACCAGGTCCGGCCGCAGGCTGTGGATGGCCTGCAGGGCCAGGGACGCGCTGCCCGCGGGTGCCAGCGCCAGGAAGCCGGCCACCGAGTCCACGTAGGTGGCGTGCAGCTTGGCCACGTGGAAGTCGTCATCCACAATCAGGACCCGAAAATCGTCAGCCATTGTCATCCTTTCCGGCTGCCCCCAGCTGGTGGGCGGCAGGGCTTCCTGCCGTTGTGTGTGGCAATGTGGCCATGAACACTGCACCGGGGCCGCCCCTGGTTCCGCGTTCGAGCACTGTGACGTCCCCTCCGCGGCGGCGGGCCAGCTGGCGGGCCAGCGCCAGCCCAAATCCCTGGCCCCCTCCTGCACGCACGGGGCCGGTGGCGGTGGTGAAACCTTCGGCGAACACGCGCTCCGCGTCCGTTCCGTCCGCCAACCCGTCACCGGAGTCGGCGACCACCACGTGCAGCGTGCCGCCGTCGTCGCCCGGCTCGTCCAGCACCTCAAGCTCCACCCAACGTTCGGTAGAGGACCCCGCCACGGCGGCGTTCACCGCGTTGTCGATCAGGTTGCCCAGCACGGTGGTCACATCCTGGGCCTGGGTCACCTGGCCGCGGACCAGCGTCTCCGGCCCAATGCGGAGGGCAACGCCACGTTCGTCCGCCTCCACGCCCTTGGCGCCGACGAATGCCTGCAGGTACGGGTCCTGGAGCAGCTCGGCCTGGTCCACCGGGAACTTCAGCGGTCCCGTGGCGGCCAATCCGGCCAGGTAGTCGCGTGCCTCATGGTGCTGCCCGATGCCCAGGAAGCCGGCCAGCGTGTGCAGCTGGTTGGCGAACTCATGCCGCTGGGCGCGCAGCGCCGTGGACATGGTGCCCACAGCGTCGAGTTGCCGGGTGAGCTCCTGCAATTCCGTTCGGTCGCGCAGCATGATGACCCAGCCCAGGTCCTCCCTGCGGTGCAGTGCCTTGCGCGCGTTCACTACCAGGACCCGGCCGCCGGCTACCAGTTCCAGGGCATCCTGGCCTGCACTGCCGGTACCCGGGGCCGGGCCTGCGGCACCGGTTCCCGGCCGGGTCAGCGACTTCAGCTGCTCCGGCACCGGAGCGTCCTCCCAGGCAGTACCGGACAGGTCGGGCAATCCGAGCAGGCGCTGCGCGGCGGCGTTGAAGACGCTGATCCGGCCGTCGGCACTCACGCCGATGACGCCGTCGTCCACGCCCTGCAGTACGGCAACCTGGTCGTGGACCAGCGTGCTGATCTCTTCAGGCTCCAGGCCCAGGGTGAGGCGCTGCAGGCGCCGGCGCAGCAGGAAGGACCCCAGGACCCCGGCCAGCAGGGCTCCGGCGGCCGTCAGCGCCACCGGCCCGATGTCCCGCGCCACGCTTTGGGCGACGGTCTCCATGGAATAGCCCACGCTGACCTCGCCCACCACCGTCGCCGTGCCGGTAGCGTACACCGGAACCTTCGCCCCGGCGGAAGGGCCCAGGGTTCCGCTGTTCCGGGTGGTGATCTCCTGCCCGGACAACGCCTCGGACGGGTCGGTGCTGACCTTTTCGCCGAGCCGTTGGGGGTCGGGATGCGCCAGCCGGATGCCGGTTTCGTCGGTGATCACCACGAAGAGTGCGCCCGTCCGAGTTCGCGCTGCCTCGGCGGACGCCTGCAGTGGGCCGGCCAGAAGCTCCGCGGGCGGGGGAGTGCCCGGCTGTTCACTGATGGCCAGCCCGTCCGCCCGGACCTCGGGATCGGAGGCGACGGTGCGGGCGAGGGTCAGCGCCTGGTTCTCGGCGTCGCTGCCCACCCGGTCGTAGGTCAGCCAGGCATGGACGGCGGCGCTGAGCAGCACCACCAGCAGAACCACGGCCAGCTGCAGCAGGAGCGTCTGGGTGGAAAACCGCAGCGGCGGCCGGGGCGCGGAACGCTGCATTCATCCTCCTTGGCGGGTACTGCCTGACGGTAGCGGGCGGGCGCCCTCCAGCGCGAAAAGCTGCGTGAGCATAATGAGCAAAATGCTCCCAATAAGCAGTATGCCAATCAACTGAGCCAAAGACACTGCCGTGACGGACGCCACCCTACAGTCTGTAGCACGCATCACAACGCTGTGGTGCTGTTCACAAGAAGGAGCCGGCTGTGCTGGTAATACTTGGATTCGCCATGATCGCGGTTTTCATGGTGTTGATCATGACGAAGAAGTTGACGCCAGTGCTGGCGCTGATCATTGTCCCTACTGTTTTTGGCCTGTTCGCCGGGGCCGGCCTCGGCATCGGCGACATGGTGATGGACTCCATGAAGTCCATGACCTCCACCGCGGCCCTGCTGATGTTCGCCATCATCTACTTCGGCCTGATGATCGACGTCGGACTGTTTGACCCGCTGGTGAAGTTCATCCTCCGCAAGCTGGGCAACGACCCCGCCAAGGTTGTGCTGGGCACCGCCACCCTGGCCGCCGCCGTATCCCTGGACGGTGACGGGTCCACCACCTTCATCCTTACCACCGCGGCCATGCTGCCGGTCTACCTGCGCCTGAAGATGAGCCCCGTGGTCCTTACCTGCGTGGCCGGCCTGGCCAACGGCACCATGAACATCCTGCCGTGGGGCGGCCCCACGGCCCGCGCCGCCACCGCCCTGAAGATCGACGTCAACGACGTCTTCGTCCCCATGATCCCGTCCCTGGTGGCCGGCCTGGTCGTCGTCTTCGCCTTCTCCTGGCTGCTGGGCCTGCAGGAACGCAACCGCCTCCGCGCCACCGCTCCCGAAATCTGGGGCGTCCCGGACACCGCAGCAGAGTTCGACGGCGGCACTTCCGCGGGTGCCTCCGGAACCGGCGGCGCGGGCAGCAGCCGCGGACGCAAGGGCGGCAACCCTGGCGGAGCAGCCCCCGCCGTCGACCGTTCCCTCAGCGGCGGCCCCCTGGGCGGTGCCGGCGTCACCGTGCTGGAACGCACCGAAGCCCTCGTGGACGAGAACGACTCCGCCATGGCGGACACCGCACTCGATCCCAACCGCAGCACCCTGCGCCCCAAGCTGTTCTGGTTCAACCTCGCCCTGACCGTCGCGGTCATGGTGGTCCTCGTGGCCAATGTCATTCCGCTGCCGTTCGTCTTCATGGTGGGCGCCGCGATCGCCCTGCTGGTCAACTTCCCCAAGGTCAAGGACCAGGGCGCCCAGCTGATCGCCCACGCACCGTCCATCGTCGCCGTGGTCAGCATGGTCATGGCCGCCGCAGTCCTCACCGGCGTCCTCAAGGGCACCGGCATGGTCGGGGCAATGTCCGCGTGGCTGGTCCAGATCATCCCGTCCTCCATGGGTCCGTTCATGGCCGTCATCACCGGCGTCCTCAGCATCCCCATGACGTTCTTCATGAGCAATGACGCGTTCTACTTCGGCGTCCTGCCGGTGCTCAGCGAGACCGCCGCCCACTACGGTGTCGGTGCCGCGGACATGGCCCGCGCCTCCATTACCGGCCAGCCGTTCCACCTCCAGAGCCCGCTGGTTCCGGCCATCCTGCTGCTGGTGTCGCTGGCCAAGGTGGACCTCGGTGACCACCACAAGAAGGTCCTGTGGCGCACGGCCGTCATCTCGCTGGTAATGCTTGGTGTCGGCATGCTGACCGGAGCCATTGGTATCGGTTAGTCTGTAGCTGCCCGTGCTCCTGTCCCCGCGGCAGGATGCGGGTATCGAAGGTGCCCGTCTGACGCCCGCTGGGGGATGTCAGACGGGCATCTGCGTTTCCCCACTAGACTGGATCGGAAAACAATTCGAACTTTGCAGGGGAGATCCATGGCTGCGATCAACCGTGACGACGTCGCGCATCTCGCGCGGCTCGCTCACATCGAGATGAGTGCCGAAGAGCTGGACAGGATGGCCGGCGAGCTCGCCGTCATCGTCGATTCGGTGAAGTCCGTCAGCGAGGCCGCGGGGGACGATGTGCCCGCCACCTCGCACCCCATTCCGCTGACCAACGTGTTCCGCGAGGACGTCGTTGGCCACACCTTCACCGCGGAACAGGCACTCTCCGGCGCCCCGGACTCCGATGAGAACCGTTTCAAGGTCCCCGCCATCCTGGATGAGGCATAACCATGACTGAACAAAACATCAGCGCCGATACCCTGATCCGCCTCTCTGCGGCGCAGCTCGCGGACAAACTGCGTGCCGGCGAGGTCACCGCCGTCGAAGCCACCCAGGCCCACCTGGACCGCATCGCGGCCGTGGACGGCAAGGTCAATGCCTTCCTGCACGTCAACGCCGAGGAAGCTCTCTCTGTCGCTGCCGAGGTGGACGCCATCCGCGCCGCCGGTGGTGCAGAAGCCGAAGCACTGCACTACCTGGCCGGCGTCCCCATCGCCGTCAAGGACCTCATCGTCACCATCGGCCAGCCCACTACGGCCGGATCGAAGATCCTCGAAGGCTGGCACAGCCCGTACGACGCCACCGTGGTGGAGCGCCTGCGCGCCGCCAAGATGCCCATCCTGGGCAAAACCAACCTGGACGAGTTCGCCATGGGCTCCTCCACGGAGCACTCCGCCTACGGACCCACCCGCAACCCGTGGGACCTGGACCGGATCCCCGGCGGCTCCGGCGGCGGTTCCGCTGCAGCCGTTGCCGCCTTCGAAGCGCCCCTGGCCCTGGGCACGGACACCGGCGGTTCCATCCGCCAGCCCGGCGCCGTCACCGGCACCGTGGGCGTGAAGCCCACCTACGGCAGCGTCTCCCGCTACGGCGCCATCGCCATGGCCTCCTCCCTGGACCAGATCGGCCCCGTTACCCGGACCGTCCTGGACTCCGCCCTGCTGCACCAGGTCATCGGCGGCCACGACCCCCGCGACTCCACCTCGTTGCCGGACCCGCTGGCGGACCTCGTCGCCGCAGCGAAGACCGGCAGCGTTGAGGGGCTCCGCATTGGCATCATCAAGGAACTGCACGGCGAGGGCTACCAGGCCGGCGTCGAAAACCGCTTCAACGATGCACTGGAGCTGCTCAAGGACGCCGGCGCGGAGATCGTTGAGGTCTCCTGCCCCAACTTCCAGTACGCCCTGGGCGCCTACTACCTGATCATGCCGTCCGAGGCCTCCTCCAACCTGGCCAAGTTCGACGGCGTCCGCTACGGCCTGCGCGTCCTCCCCGAAGAGGGCCCCATGACCATTGAGCGCGTCATGGGTGCCACCCGCGCCGCCGGCTTCGGCGACGAGGTCAAGCGCCGCATCATTCTGGGCACCTACGCCCTGTCCGCCGGCTACTACGAGGCCTACTACGGCTCCGCGCAGAAGGTCCGCACCCTGGTCCAGCGGGACTTCGAAGCCGCCTTCGCGCAGGCCGACGTGCTGATCTCGCCCACCGCCCCCACCACGGCGTTCCCGCTCGGCGAAAAACTGGACGATCCGCTGGCCATGTACCTCAACGACGTCGCCACCATCCCCGCCAACCTCGCCGGCGTGCCCGGCCTGTCGCTGCCGGGCGGCCTCGCGGATGAGGACGGGCTGCCCGTCGGCATCCAGCTCCTGGCCCCCGCCCGCGAGGACGCCCGCCTGTACCGGGTGGGTGCGGTCCTGGAATCGCTGCTCGAAGCCAAATGGGGCGGCCCGCTGCTGGCCCAGGCTCCTTCGCTGGTTGAGCCTGCCGGAACTGCCGCTGACACCCTCGAGACCCAGGAGGCAAAATAATGAGCACTGACGAAATCCTGAGCTTCGATGAGGCAATGGAGAAGTACGATCCCGTCCTGGGGTTTGAGGTCCACGTGGAACTCAACACCAAGACCAAGATGTTCTCCTCCGCCCCCAACGTCTTCGGCGACGAGCCCAACACCAACGTCAACGAGGTGGACCTCGGCATGCCCGGCGTCCTTCCCGTGGTGAACAAGACCGCGGTGGAGTCCTCCATCAAGATCGGCCTGGCGCTGAACTGCAAGATCGCCGAATCCTGCCGCTTCGCCCGGAAGAACTACTTCTACCCGGACACCCCCAAGAACTTCCAGACCTCCCAGTACGACGAGCCCATCGCGTATGACGGCTACCTGGATATCGAACTTGAGGACGGCACGGTGTTCCGCGTGGAGATCGAGCGCGCGCACATGGAGGAGGACGCCGGCAAGCTGACCCACATGGGCGGGGCCACCGGCCGCATCCAGGGTGCGGACTTCTCGCTGGTGGACTACAACCGCGCCGGTGTTCCGCTGGTGGAAATCGTCACCAAGCCCATCGAGGGCGCGGGCTCCCGGGCGCCGGAACTGGCCAAGGCCTACGTTGCCGCCATCCGCGAGATCGTGAAAAACCTGGGCGTCTCCGACGCAAAGATGGAACGCGGCAACGTCCGCTGCGACGCCAACGTCTCGCTCCGCCCGCACGGCCGCGAACGGTTTGGCATCCGGTCGGAAACCAAGAACGTGAACTCGCTGCGCGCCGTCGAACACGCCGTCCGCTACGAGATCCAGCGCCACGCCGCCGTCCTGGACTCCGGCACCCCGGTTGTCCAGGAGACCCGGCACTGGCACGAGGACACCCGCACCACCACGTCGGGCCGGCCCAAGTCCGATGCCGACGACTACCGCTACTTCCCGGAACCGGACCTGGTTCCCGTGGTGGCCTCCCGCGAATGGGTGGAGGAACTGCGCGCCACCCTCCCGGAGCCGCCGGCGGAGCGCCGCAAGCGCCTCAAGGCAGACTGGGGCTACTCCGACCTGGAGTTCCGCGACGTGGTGAACGCCGGCGTCCTGGACGAGATCGAGGAAACCATTGCCGCCGGCGCTTCGGCGTCCGTGGCCCGCAAATGGTGGATGGGCGAGATCGTGGGACGCGCCAAGGCCGCCGACGTCGACCCCGGCCAGCTGGGCGTCAGCCCCGCCACCGTTGTGGAACTGAGCCGCATGGTGGAAGCCGGCAAGATCAACAACAAGATGGCCTCCCAGGTGCTGGACGGCGTACTCGCCGGCGAGGGCACTCCGGAAGAGATCATCGAAAAGCGCGGCCTGGCGGTCGTGTCCGACGACGGTCCCCTCCTGGAAGCCATCGACGCCGCACTCGCCGCGCAGCCGGATGTTGCGGACAAGATCCGCGGCGGCAAGGTGCAGGCCATCGGCGCGATCGTGGGCGGTGTCATGAAGGCCACCCGTGGCCAGGCCGACGCCGGCCGCGTCCGCGAACTGATCCTGGAGAAGCTGGGCGTCACGGTCTAGCGTTTCCTCCCGGCCCGGGCCGCAGCCGGCGCTATTGGGTTTTCCCAACGGCGTCTCGCTGCGGCCCGGATTCGCGTTAACCACGTGGTAGGTACTCAGGCGGCGGTCTCTGAAAGTACGCGTGGCCGCCCGCGGGCAGCGGACTTACACTGGAGCCCACGGGGCGCCGGTGCCCCGGCGTCCAGTTGCGGCGCGAGCGTGCGGGAGGAACAGCCATGGCGGTCCGGAAACCAATGAAGGCGCGGAGGGTGGCGCTTGCCGGCGCGGTGGCCCTGGCACTGACCGGGACCGGGGCCGCGCTGGCATGGTCCGCGACTGGCGCGCCCACTCCGACCCCCTCGGCGTCCCCTGCTCCATCCCAGTCGGCGCCGGGTAACTCCGGCAACGCTCCAGGGCATAACAAGCCGGGCAAGGACCAGCGAGCACAGCCCCTGCACGGGGAGGCCGTAGTCAAGAACCCGGACGGTACTTTCACGACCGAGCTGGAGCAGCGGGGGACCGTGGAGTCCGTCAGCGGCACTGCCATCACGGTCAGGAGTGAGGACGGCTTCTCCCAGACCTACACCGTCAACAGCGACACCAAAATCATCAAGGTTCCCGCCGCGGGACCCACTGGCACAGGTACTCCAGGCAGTCCGGGTGCGACGCCCACCCCGGGAGCAACGGGCGACGACGGCAAGCGGCCCAGGGCGGCGGACGGAACCATCGCCGACATTGCTGTGGGTGACGCCGTGCGGATAGCCGGCCTCAAGGACGGGGACAAGGCCACGGCCAAGCGGATCGTGAAGGGTGCGGCCGACGGGCCTGGCATGGGGCTGGGGCGCGGCCTGGGACGCAGCCAGGGCCCGGGGCACGGCAAAAGCCTGGGGCACAAGATGGACAAGGGCAACGACCAGGATGTCGAGGACTCGTAGCTTCCGGAACAATGCCCCTTTTCAGCCCTGCTGCACCAGCCCTGCCATGATGTCCTCCAGCGCCTCGCAGACCATCACAACGGCCCTCCGCTTCAGGTTCTCCGGCCTCGCAAGCAGGTCGATCCTGCGGCGGGTGCTGATGCCCTCCAGTGGACGCAGCACGATGTCCGGGTTGAGGACCGGGCCTGCCGTGTACCTGGGCAGAAGCCCCACCACTCCGCCGGCGGCCACGAGGGCAGCCACCGTTGAATAGTCGTTGATGCGGTGAATGATGTTGGGCACCCGGCTGGAGACGGCAGCGATGGCGGACAGGACATCGGCAGGGGAATACCCGGGGTGGCTGGTCACCCAAGCCTCGGCGCCGACGTCGTCCGCCGTGACCGTGTCCCGCCGGGCCAAGGGGTGGTTGGCGGGCAGGGCGACGTCCAGGGGTTCGTGGGCCAGCGGGATCACGGCAACGCGGTCCGCGGGCCAGCGCGGGCTGTGGTCCATCCTGTGGGCCAGGACCAGGTCATACCGCGCGGTGAGGGCCGGAAAGTCCTGCTGCGCGACGTCCTCGTCCGACAGTTCGATCCGGGGGTGTTCCGGCTGGTCCAGCATCCGGGCCAGCGGGGCGAACAGGGCCTGTCCCGCGCTGTGGAACCCGCTGACTGTTACCCGTCCGGCAGGGGAGCCGTGATAGGTGCCCAGCGCGCCGCGGGCATCGGCCATGGCGCTGACGACGGCGGCCCCCGCGTCGGCGAGTACCTGGCCAGCCTCGGTCAATACCAGGTTCCGGCCCTCCTTGCGTGTCAGCGGAACGTCCACCGAGCGCTGCAGGTGCGCCAGTTGCTGGGACACTGCCGACGGGGTCACCATGAGCGTATCGGCCACGGCCTTCACACTGCCCAGCGCGCCCAGTTCCCGCAGGATTTCAAGCTGATGAACCTCCATACGTCCACTCTAATCATTAGCAATAGCTACATCGTCGATTGAGAAAATTCCTGTTGTGCTAAAGAATCGGCAGGGCTTCAATGGGGACGTACCCCGCAGATCGAATGCCAAGCAGTAAGGATGCCAATGAAGGCCCTGTATAAAGCCGGCCCCCACGCCGGATTCGAGCTCGTCGAACGGCCCGAACCCGCAGCAGGCCCGGCTGACGTGAAGATCCGGGTCATGACCACCGGAATCTGCGGCACGGATCTGCACATCCAGTCCTGGGACGCCTGGGCGCAGGGGATCATCGAAGCCCCCCTGATTGCCGGGCACGAGTTCTATGGCGAAGTGGTTGAAGTGGGCGAGGATGTCCGGGAGATCAAGGTCGGGGACAGGGTCTCCGGCGAAGGCCACGTGGTCTGCGGCATCTGCCGGAACTGCCGCGCCGGACGCCGCCAGATGTGCATCCACACAGTCAGCGTGGGAGTCCAGCGTGATGGCGCCTTTGCCGAATATGTCGTGATCCCCGAAACCAATGTCTGGGTCCATCATGACCCCTCCGTCACGCCCGAACTCGGCGCCATCTTCGACCCTTTCGGCAACGCGGTGCACACGGCCCTGAGCTATCCGCTCGTGGGGGAGGACGTGCTGATCACCGGCGCGGGTCCCATCGGCCTCATGGCCATCGCGGTGGCCCGTCACGCAGGTGCGCGGAAGATCGTCATCACGGACGTTTCCCGGCCGCGGCTGGAGCTGGCACGGCAGCTCGGAGCCGATCTCGCCATCCACGTCTCCACCACCCGGGTGCGCGACGCCCAACGCGAGCTTGGCATGCGCGAAGGCTTCGACGTCGGAATGGAAATGTCCGGCCACCCCTCGGCCCTGCCTGAGATGATCGACAACATGAACCACGGCGGCCGGATCGCCATGCTGGGCCTGCCCAGCCAGGAGATCACTATCGACTGGGGCAAGGTGGTCACCCACATGCTCACGCTCAAGGGCATCTACGGCCGCGAAATGTACGAAACCTGGTACGCCATGAGCGCCATGCTCTCCTCCAACCCCGTGCTGCACGCCGGAATTTCCGCCGTGGTCACGGATACGCTGCCCGCGACGGACTGGGAGAAGGGCTTCGAGATTGCGCGCAGCGGCGTTGGCGGCAAAGTTGTCCTCGACTGGACCCGACTGTAAGACCTGACGGTAAGGAAACCTATGTACACCTCCATCAAGGACCAGCTCCACGACGAGCTGGAAGAAATCCGCACGGCCGGGCTCTACAAGACAGAGCGCAGCATCAGCTCACCGCAGTCCAGCCATATCACCGCCGGCCGGATCGGCGGACCGGGCGCCGACGTGCTGAACTTCTGCGCCAACAACTACCTGGGCCTGGCGGACCATCCCGAGATCATCAGCGCCGCCAAGACCGCCATGGACGAGCGCGGCTTTGGCATGGCCAGCGTACGCTTTATTTGCGGCACCCAGGACCTGCACCTGCAGCTCGAAGCCCGGGTTTCCAGATTCCTGGGCACCGAGGACACCATCCTGTTCTCCAGCTGCTTCGACGCCAACGGCGGCGTCTTCGAGTCCCTGCTCGGCCCGGATGACGCAGTGATTTCCGACGCCCTGAACCACGCGTCCATCATCGACGGGATCCGCCTGTGCAAGGCCAAGCGCTACCGGTACGCCAACCGGGACATGGCAGAGCTTGAGTCCCGCCTGCAGGAAACGCAGGACGCGCGCCGCAAATTGATCGTTACCGACGGCGTTTTCTCCATGGACGGATACCTGGCTCCGCTCCAGGAAATCTGCGACCTCGCCGAGAAGTACGGCGCCATGGTGATGGTGGACGACTCCCACGCGGTGGGCTTCATGGGGGCCACCGGTGCGGGGACACCCGAACACGCAGGAGTCTCGGACCGCGTGGACATCTACACAGGCACGTTCGGCAAGGCTCTTGGCGGAGCGTCGGGCGGCTATGTGTCCGGCCGCAGGGAGATCGTCGCCATGCTGCGGCAGAAGGCCCGGCCCTACCTCTTCTCCAACTCGCTGGCGCCCGCGATTGTGGCCGCCACCCTGAAGGCGCTGGACCTGGTGGAAAACTCCGGTGACCTGCGGCGCCGGCTGTTCGAAAACGCCGCCCTGTTCCGCCGCCGCATGACGGAAGAAGGCTTCGACCTGCTGCCCGGAGAACACGCGATCGTGCCGGTCATGTTCGGCGACGCCGTCATGGCCGCCAAGGTGGCCGACCGGATGCTGCAGCACGGCGTCTTCGTCACCGCCTTCAGCTTCCCGGTAGTCCCGCGCGGAGCCGCAAGGATCCGGGTGCAGCTGTCCGCCGCCCATTCAGCGGACGACGTCGAAGCGTGCGTCCGTGCCTTCGTCGCCAGCCGTGCCGAGGCGGCAGCAGCCTGACCCGGATTTAGTCGAGGCGGGAGTCCCGGATGGCGCGAACTCTGGCAGGATGATCGGATGGCAGCACACTACGATGTCCTGATTGTGGGCGGCGGCATAGCCGGCCTGTCACTGGCGTCCGCGCTCGCGGGCCGCTGCAGCGTTGGTTTGGTGGAGGCGGAGCAGGAGCTGGCGTACCACACGTCCTCCCGCTCCGCCCGCCAGCTGATCCCGAGCTACGGGCCGCCCGTGGTGCAGGAACTCACGGTGCGCACCCTGGAGCTGCTCTCGGCCCGGGACGCGGAATTGCCGGAACCGGTCCTGACGCCGCGCAGCTTCATGCTGATCGGTTCCGAACCCGAGGTGGCCGCGGAAGCCAGCGGACACATGCGCTCCATCCCGGTGGACCGCGCCCTGGAACTGTGTCCGGCGCTGGTCCCGGGAACCTTCGCCGCCGCCGGCCTGGATACCGGCTCCTTCGGCTGCAACGCGCCCCTGCTCCTCAGTGAGCACCGTAAACAGGCGCTCGCCGCCGGCGCCGACATTTTTACGGGGGCACGGGTGCATTCGGCCCAGCGGGTGGGTACCGGTTGGCAGGTGGGGGCCGGTGCAGAGGGGTTCAGCGCCGGGGTGCTGGTCAACGCGGCCGGTGCCTGGGCTGACGAGCTCGCGGTGATCAGTGGTGTGGAGAAGCTGGGGCTGCAGCCGTACCGGCGCACCGCGGCGATTGCCGCCGTCGAACATCCCCTTCCTGGGCAAAGCCCTATGGTGGCGGCTGCGGACAACACGTTCTACTTCCGCCGCGAAGGCAACGACGTGCTCATCTCGCCGTCGGAGCACGTGGCCAGCGGCCCCGAGGACGCCCGGCCCCGCCCCGGCGACGTGGAACGCCTGGTGGAGCGGTTGAATTCGTTGACCAGCTTGGGGATCCGGGAGATCCGCCGCGCCTGGACCGGCCTGCGTACGGAAGCAGCCGACGGCGTCCCCGTGGCCGGGTTCGACGCGGAAGCCCCCGGCTTCTATTGGCTCGCCGGCCAGGGCGGTTATGGCTTCCAGACCTCGTCAGCCCTGGCGGAGCTGGCCGCGGAGCAGATACTGGCGGGGATGACGGTTTCCCGCGACGCAACCGGAGACCGTCCGGAATCCCGGACAGCACAGGCGCTCGCTGCCACACGATGGTCCATCCGGCGTTAAAGAATGGTCCTATGAGTACCCTGATTACCAACATTGCCGAGCTGATGACCCAGGACCTGGAGCGCCGGGTCCTGAAGGACGCGGCAGTGGTCATTGAGGGGGAGCGGATCTCCTGGATCGGTGCCGCGGCCAGTGCGCCGCCCGCCGACCAGGTGGTGGACGCCGGCGGCAGGGCAATGCTGCCCGGGTGGGTCGACTCCCACAGCCACCTGCTCTTCGCGGGCGACCGAACCGCGGAATTCGAGGCCCGGATGGCGGGGGAGGCCTATGCCGCGGGCGGCATCGCCGTCACGATGAACGCAACGCGCGCCACCTCGGATTATGACCTGACCCGGCTCGCCATGGGACGGGTTGCCGAGGCCGTCTCGCAGGGAACCACCTACCTGGAAACGAAAACCGGATACGGCCTGGATGTTGAGCATGAGGCCCGCAGCGCGCGCATTGCCTCCACCGTGGCGGACCAGGTGACCTACCTGGGGGCCCATCTGGTTCCCGCGGGACAGGACCCTGACGAATACACCGACCTGGTGTGCGGCCCCATGCTCGCCGCCGTCCGCCCCTACGTCCAGTGGGCCGACGTCTTCTGCGAAGAGGGGGCCTTCACGGCCGAGCAGTCCCGTCGCGTGCTGGTGGCTTGCCGCGACGCGGGCCTGGGCCTGCGGGTACACGGCAACCAGCTCGGTGAAGGTCCCGGCGTGCAGCTCGCCGTTGAGCTTGGCGCCGCCAGCGTGGACCACGTGAACTACCTTGCCGTTCAGGACGTCAAGGCCCTGGCCGCGTCCTGGTCCGGCTGGGACCCGGCCACGGGGAGCGGGGAGCGGGGCACCGTTGCCACGTGCCTTCCCGCCTGCGACCTTTCCACCCGCCAGCCGCTGGCCCCGGCGCGCGAACTCCTGGACGCGGGAGTGCAGGTGGCACTGGCCTCCAACTGCAACCCCGGCACGTCCTACACCAGTTCCATGGCTTTTTGCGTGACCACTGCCGTCCTGCAGATGCACCTGAGCGTGCACGAGGCCGTCCGCGCGGCCACCTATGGCGGGGCCCTGGCGTTGCATAAGGAACGCGGAAGGGACGCCGACGGGGAGCGCGCAGTGGGGTCCATCGCCGTCGGACACCGTGCCGACCTGCACCTGCTGAATGCCCCGTCCGCCACGCACCTCGCCTACCGGCCGGGGATGCCGTTGACGTACGCTGTGTGGCGGGCCGGCGTACGGGAGCGCTGACGAGAGGCCGCGTTTTGATTGTTCCTGATCGTTTCCCTTCGGTTATAATCAGGAATCGTCATCAAGAGTGGTGGCTGCAGTATCGAAAGGCCCTTTGGGATGACGCGCACTGACCGGTTGACTGCCATTCTTGACCTGCTGGCCAAGACCGGCCAGGTGGAGGTGGATGAAATCGTCAGCACCCTCAACGTTTCCCCAGCCACGGCGCGACGCGACCTGGACAGCCTGGCCAAGCGCCGCCTGCTGACCCGCACCCGCGGCGGCGCCACTACCGGTGCCCTCGCCTACGACCTGCCCGGGCGCTACAACCGCGACGACCATGCCGAGGCCAAGGAACAGATCGCGCTGTGCGCCTCGGCGCTGATCCGGCCCGGAGCGGTGATCGGTCTCTGCGGGGGAACCACCAGCACCGCGCTGGCCCAAATCCTGGCCACCCGTGAGGACCTGAACGCGCCCTCCAACCAGCCCACGCTCACCGTGGTCACCAATGCCATCAACATTGCCGGGCAACTGGCAGTGCGGCCGAACATCAAGGTCATGGTCACCGGTGGAATCCTTAATCCCCGGTCTTACGAGCTGGTGGGCCCCTACACGGACATCATCATGCAGAAGGTGGTGCTGGACATCGCGTTCATCGGGGTTAATGGGATCGACCCCGAGGTGGGACCCACCAACACGGGCGAGGGGGAGGCGTCCGTGAACGCCCTGCTGGCGAGCCGGGCGCGGGTGTCCTACGTCCTGGCCGACTCCTCCAAGGTGGGTGTGCGGGCCTTTGCCACCATGGACGGCTACGACTTCACGCGGCTCATCACTGACGCCGGCATTTCTGCCCGCGATAAGGCCGCCTTTGAGGCCAACGGCACGGAAGTGATCGTGGCACCGGCCTGATCCGGCGGCTCACCCAGGTCTTCCCGCGTGTTCGGTGTGAGACGACGGCTCGTCCATCAGCCCGGATCCAGAAACTGCAGGCAAGATGGGAACATGCTGGTTCCTTCCCGCCGTCGCCTCCGACTCGAAGTCTGGATCGTCCTGGGCCTGTCCCTAGGCCAGTCGGCCGTCTACTCAGTAGTGCAGCTGCTGGACAAGATGACCCGGGCCCCGCTGGCCGAGGGTACGTCCACCCTGAACCGCTCCCAGAGCACCCGTGAATACTTCGACCTGACCTACCAGCTCCTGGACATCATCTTTGCCCTGGTGCCTGTGCTGCTCGTCCTGTACTTCCTTACGGACCAGCGCCAGACGTTGCCGGGTGAAGCTGGCCCCCGTTCTGCGTTCCAGAAGCTGGGGTTCAACTTTGCACGCCCGGGCCGGGACCTGCTGCAGGGCCTGGGGCTGGCTGCGCTGATCGGCATCCCGTCCCTGGGCCTCTACGCGGCAGGCCGCGCATTGGGAATCACCACCGCGATCATCCCCAGCGCCCTCGATTCCTATTGGTGGACTGTTCCGGTCCTCATCCTGTCCGCCATCCGCCATGCAGTGCTCGAGGAAGTCATTGTTGTGGGCTACCTCCTGGACCGCTTTGGCAAATTTGGCTGGAGCATGCCGCTAGCCATCGCGGTGAGCTCCGTGCTGCGCGGCAGCTACCACCTCTACCAAGGCTTTGGACCGTTTATTGGCAACGCGGTCATGGGGATCGTGTTTGCGTGGCTCTACACCCGCACGCGCCGCGTCATGCCGCTGGTCGTCGCCCACGCCTTGCTGGATATCGTGGCTTTCGTTGGGTTCAGCCTCTTTGGCAAGGCCGTGGGGCTGGGTTAACCCAAGCACCCGAGTCCGTTGCCGGTGCGATGCCTTTGCGGTCACCTCAGCGGGCACAGCAGCTCCCGGTCGGTTTGCGGGTCGGGCGGCAAAGTGCGCGGGTCTTCGTAGAACTCATCCCACAGCGGATCGCTGGGGCAAAGTTCATCCGGATGGAGGATGCTGTCGCCTGCCGGTTCTTCGGGTGGCGGGTCGGGCCATGACGGCATCCCGGCAAGCAGCAGTTGCCACTGGACGTCATCGTCCTGAAAAGGTGTCGCATCCGCTTCAGCGTGTTCCGCGGATAGGATTCCTGGCGGCCAGTGTGGTGGTTGGGGGTCTGGGTGTTCGGGTTGGTAGTGGCGTCCGGTGGGTGAGGTCCAGCCGGGTGGTTCGTTTTCAGTTGCCGGATCTGGTGTCCACGTGCTGTGGTGTTTGAGGCGGTGGTGTTTGGGGCAGAGCTGGGCCAGGTTACTGGTTCCGGTGGTGCCGCCGTGGTCCCACGCTTGTAGGTGGTCTGTTTCGTTGTCGCTGGTCTTGTTGTTGCAGCCAGGGAACGTGCACTTGCCATCCCGCAGCCTGATCCAGCGTTTGATGGCCTCCGTGAGCCGGTAGTTTTTTCGGCCGATTTCCAGTGGTGCTCCGTCCCGTGGGTCGACCAACACCCTGTAGAACGAGTCCGCCCCGTCGGCGACAAGTTTCCGGGCCATCGATGCCGGGATCGGGCCGAGACCATCCAGCAGGGCGGCCTCGTCGGTGGCTCCGAGGAGGGAGAACACCGGCACGGTAACCAGGACATCCGCCCGCGGGGTGGGGGCTTTACTGAGCTCAGTGGCATTTCCAGCCCCCAGCAGCAGTGATGCGGCGATGTCGGCGCGGAGCTGGGTGAGGGTACGGGGCTCGTCGGGTCCTTGGAGTCCGCGGGCGGTCGCGGTGGTCCGGTTCCAGATCGCACACGCGGTATCGCCGGGGAGGTAGAGCGAGACCCAGGCCATGCCGTCGCGGTCAGGGGTGTATTCCAACCGACGATCAGACATTCCCTTTACATGGCGTTTCTCGATTGATTCCGGGTGGTGGCGCTCACGCCAGCCACGCACCTTGGCCCGGAACCGTGAGGGGACAAGTTCACCGGGGGCTGCGCCCCGGGCGGGGGTGGGCGCGTCGGGGTCGAAGAAATGCGCCACCAACGCAGCCGCGCCGGCCGCGTCGAGGCCCTCGGTTTCGTCCGCAACGATCTTCGCGTGCTGCCAGGACATGGCCCCGGCGGACAGCGCCTCGAGCACCGGTGGCAGGGAACAGACCCGCCGTGACTGTTCCACCAACGCCCCCGCGGCCGCCGAGCTGACAGTGAGGACCCCGGCGATCTCCTCCACCGTGGACATCTCCGCGTAGGTGCGGTCCTGCACGGAGGCATCCGGCGCGGTCATGGCCTGCTGAAACCCAAAGGCTTCGGCAGTATCCCGCGCCTTCATCGCGGCGAGTTGCGCTTCCAGCCGGGCTGTCAGTTCCAGCCGTTCCAGCCGGATTTCGTAGCGCCGCTGCAGCACGTCGACACAGGAACAAATGCCGGCGCCGGCAGCCAAGGAAGTATCCTCGAAATCCAGCGCATCGAGGGCAGCAACAGAAGCATGGATACCTTCTGCCCCTGCAGCAACACCACCGCTGATTCCCATACCTACATCATCCAGCGACCCACTGACATTCAGGCCTGCGCTGCCACGCCCACATTCTGGCCAAGCCGGCCAGCTGCCAAACGCGCCTCAAGAGAAGAAGCCGAGCGCCGCCGTCGTCCGGCTTCGACGCGGCTGCTCCTTTTCGCAGCCCGAATATCGGGCGCGAAAAGGAACGTGCGTGGCACAGAAAGTGTGCGGCCATCACTGACGGCCACTTAAAAAGAATTCGGCCGCCATGAGGTAGTGACGCCGTTGTTACTACCTCATGGCGGCCGAAGCTGAGCCGGGCACGGCCCGGCAGGCCCGTCTCCCGGACAAGCGGGGGAGAGGGGCGGGAAGCGTCAGATAGTGACGGCTCCGTTGGCGGTTTCGAAGGTGACCGAAAGGATGCCGGGTGTGCCGTGCGGGGCCACCCACTCGACTGCAACATCCTCAAGGGGCTTCTCCACCGGCTCGCCGAGCCACTCGGTCACCCGCGAGGCTGATCCGGCGATGGTCAGGCAGCTCATTTTGAGGTTGCTGGGGTAGGCGTTGGACGGGTGCAGTGACGGGTCCCCCTCCCACTTGAGCATGTAGGGGACCTGGGGGTCGGCGATGAGGCCAAGAATGCCAATCTGCTTCCAGACCAGTTCACGGCCGTCCGGGAATTTGCGGTTGCCGTTGACGGCGGCGCGGCCAAGGCGTTCCTCGAAGGGGGCGAGGTCGTCCACTTCGACGCACCAGCCCATCCAGCCGCCACCGGCTGCGGAACGGGCACGCACTGCCTGCCCGAACGGTGCCTTGTCGGATGCCGGGTGGTCCAGGACCTCCACGACCTCGAGGTACTTGTGCCCGGCGAGCGGGATGATCATATTCCGGGTACCGAAGCGGGGGTGAACCCCGCCCTTCACTGCCTCAACGCCGAGGGCAGTAGCAATACGTTCGGTGGTGGCCGCCAGGCCATCGTGTTCACAGGCGTAAGAGACGTGATCCATGCGCATGCGAACATCTTGGCACTTTGTGATCGGGCTCTCAGCTAAGGGTACCCTTACTGGCATTTTTCCGGTGGCGGCAGGCGTGCGGCGACGCATCAGGACGCCCGGAAGACCTTGTTCGTCACAATCCTGTTCCCGGCCACAGCACTCTTCCTACACTGGGCTCAGGTCATGAGCGCCAGCGCCAAGCCCCGGCTCGCTGGCCGGCAACCCTCCAACCGCGGTGGGGTGCCCCGGGTGAAGACCTGGCTGTCCGGCAAGAGCCGGAAGCAAGCGCGGCCCGTACTGCTCCCAGCAAGCCGGGCCCATGTCACAGGAGACTGAGATGTCCAACGGATGGTCCTTCGAAACCCGTCAGATCCATGCAGGCCAGGAAGCGGACAGCGCCACGGGAGCGCGTGCGCTCCCCATTTACCAGACCACGTCTTTCGTGTTCCCGACGGCCGAGAGCGCGGCCAACCGCTTCGCGCTGGCCGAGCTGGCGCCGATCTACACCCGGATCGGCAATCCCACCCAGGACGCCGTGGAGCAGCGGATTGCCAGCCTTGAAGGAGGCCTCGCGGCGCTGCTCCTGAGCTCCGGGCAAGCGGCAGAGACTTTCGCGGTGCTCAACATCGCCGAGGCCGGTGACCACATCGTGGCCAGCCCCAGCCTTTACGGCGGAACGTACAACCTGTTCGCCCACACACTGAAGAAGTTCGGCATCTCGGTCACCTTCGTGGCCGACCCCGACAACCTGGACCAGTGGCGTGACGCCGTCCAGCCCAACACCAAGCTCTTCTTCGGCGAGGTGGTGTCCAACCCGCGCCAGGACGTCCTGGACATCGAAGGCATCTCCGGGGTGGCCCACCAGGCCGGTGTTCCGCTGATCGTGGACAACACCTTGTCCACTCCCTATTTGATCCGCCCGCTGGAGTGGGGCGCGGACATCGTGATCCATTCGGCCACCAAGTACCTGGGCGGCCATGGTTCGGCCATTGCGGGCGTCATCGTCGATTCCGGCAAGTTCGATTTCAGCAAGGATCCGGAGCGGTTCCCCGGCTTCAACACTCCTGACCCAACGTACAACGGCCTGGTCTACGCACGTGACCTTGGCGAGGGTGGTGCGCTGGGAGCCAACCTCTCCTACATCCTCAAGGCCCGCGTGCAGCTGCTCCGCGACCTGGGGTCGGCGGTCTCGCCCTTCAACGCCTTCCTGATTTCCCAGGGCCTGGAGACGCTGAGCCTGCGGGTGGAGCGCCACGTTGCCAACGCCACGGAGGTGGCGCGCTGGCTGGAGGCAAGGGACGACGTCGAATCGGTCGCCTACGCCGGGCTGCCGTCCAGCCCATGGTACGAGCGTGGCCGCAAGTACGGGCCCAAGGGGACGGGCGCCGTCGTCTCCTTCAACCTGGCCGGCGGTGCGGAGGCGGGCAAGCGCTTCGTCGACGCGCTGGAACTGCACTCCCACGTGGCCAACATCGGTGACGTGCGCTCCCTGGTCATCCACCCGGCATCGACCACCCACAGCCAGCTCACTCCGGAGCAGCAGGTGGTTGCCGGCGTCACCCCGGGGCTGGTGCGGCTCTCCGTCGGCCTGGAACACATCGACGACATACTGGCCGACCTGGAAGCCGGTTTCCGCGCCGCCAAGGACGCGTAGCAGCAGGCGCCAGGCAACGGGCGCTTAGGAGCACAAGTACGACGCCGGGCCGCCAGTCGGGCGGATTGGGCAGGGAGCGCAGTAAGCCGGGAAGTCACAACCAGTCACACTCTTGGCCTGGAGTGGGGGGTGTTTCGTACACTCGAACCAGGTCATGAGTGCCAGTGACAGCCCCGGCTTGCTGGCCGGCAACCCTCCTTCCGCGGTGGGGTGCCCCGGGTGAGGACCTGGCCTGCCGGTCAATTGACGGCAGGCAAGCGCGTAGAAGAGGTCTTGCCATGACGGTTACCGTCACCCGAACCACAGCCCCCGAACATGGAATCGTCCGTTACGCCTCCATCGGCGGCCTCGAACTTGAGGCCGGAGGGTACTTGCCGGAGGTCACGCTGGCCTACGAAACCTGGGGCACACTGAACGCGGACGGCAGCAACGCCATCCTGATCGAGCACGCCCTGACCGGCAGCACGCACGTGACCCGCGGCGACACGGACGAAGAGGGCTGGTGGGAACAGCTGGCCGGGCCGGGCGCCCCCGTCGATACTGACCGGTTCTTCGTGGTCTCCATCAACATCGTGGGCGGCTGCTACGGATCCACCGGCCCGTCGTCGCCAGCGCCGGACGGAAAGCCCTGGGGCTCCAGGTTTCCCCTGGTCACGCTCCGCGACAGCACGGTCGCCGAAGCCAGGCTGGCGGACCAGCTGGGCATCAGCAGCTGGTTTGCCGTCCTGGGCGGATCCATGGGGGGCGCCCGGGCCCTCGAATGGGCCGTCACCTACCCGGAGCGGGTGCAGCGGTGCGCCGTCATCGCCGTAGGAGCCGCGAGCACGGCCGAACAGATTGCCTTTGCCCAGGCCCAGACCCTGGCCATCAGGCAGGATCCGCACTTCAACGGCGGCGACTACTACGGTGGACCGTGCCCGGAGGAAGGGCTGGCGCTGGCGCGCCGGATCGCCCACATCACGTACCGGTCCGCCACCGAACTCGAAGGCCGCTTCGGCCGGGCCCCCCAGGCACCCGAGTCTCCCTTCCGGGGGGAGGTACTGGCGGCCCGGGGCCGGTACCAGGTTGAAAGCTACCTGGACCACCAGGGCAACAAGCTGGTGAAGCGGTTTGACGCGAACAGCTACATTGCCCTGACCGAGGCGCTCATGAGCCACGACATCTGCAGGGGCCGGGGAACCCTTCCTGAGGCCCTGGCCAGGTCCAGCGCGCGGTTCTTCGTGGCCGCCGTCGAATCGGACCGGCTCTACTTTCCATCGCAGTCCCGCGAGCTCGCGCAGGCCCTGCCCGGTGACGTGGACGTCCACATCATCCAGGCTCCGATCGGCCATGATGGGTTCCTTACCGAGATTGGACAGCTGGGCGGCCAGCTGAGGAGCAGCTTCCTGGTCTAGTCCGGTTTCGCTGTCCGTCCGGCGTCCCGCCGCGCAAGGCGGCTTGTGCATTCGTGCAGATGCATTCTGCACTAATGGGCGTTGAGCTTGCCCGACAGGCAGTCCATACTCATCGGGACCGGTTTTCGTGGCGTGCATCACATGTTTGCATCCCGCCCGCGGCCATTGACTGTCCCCGTGGTGTCGACGACGACGCCGAAGGAGTTCGCATGAGTACGGAAAGCTTCGCCGCAAGGCGCACCGAGGAAACCGATGTCAAGGCCTCTGGCCTTAAGAAGGTGGTCGCGGCCTCCATGGCCGGAACCGTCGTGGAGTGGTACGAGTTCTTCCTCTACGCGTCAGCGGCCACGCTGGTGTTCGGGAAGGCCTTCTTCCCCAATGCCGGCACCGATCTGGACGGCATCATCGCTGCCTTCCTCACCTACGCCGTCGGCTTCGTGGCCCGCCCCATCGGCGGCATCGTCTTTGGCCATTTTGGCGACAGGTTCGGACGCAAGCAGTTGCTGCAGCTGAGCATCATCCTGGTGGGAGTTTCCACCTTCCTCATGGGGTGCCTGCCCACATTCCAGCAGATCGGCTACTGGGCCCCCACGCTGCTGGTGGTCCTCCGGTTTGCCCAGGGCTTCGCCGTCGGCGGTGAATGGGGCGGCGCTGTCCTTCTCGTCGCGGAGCACAGCCCCAGCAAATCACGGGGCTTCTGGGCCAGCTGGCCGCAGTCCGCAGTGCCGCTGGGGAACCTGCTGGCCACGGCCGTGCTGTTCGTGCTGTCCTCCACGCTGACGCAGGACGCGTTCCTCGGCTGGGGCTGGCGCGTGGCGTTCTGGCTGTCCGCGGTGATTGTCCTGATCGGCTACTATATCCGTACCAAGGTCAACGACGCCCCCATCTTCCTCGAGGCCCGCAAAGAGGTGGACGCCGGCCACAAAGGCTACGGCGTTGCCGAAGTTTTCCGCCGCTACCCGCGCGGCGTCTTCACCGCCATGGGCCTGCGCTTCGCGGAGAACATCCTCTACTACCTCGTGGTGACCTTCTCCATCACCTACCTGAAGACCGTGGTCCAGGCCGACACCACGCGCATTCTCCTCCTGCTGCTCGTTGCCCACGCCGTGCACTTCGCCGTCGTGCCCATGATCGGCAGGCTGTCGGACCGCTTCGGCCGCAAACCCGTCTACATGGCCGGAGCCGTCATGGGCGCAACCTGGGGCTTCTTCGCCTTCCCCATGATGGACACGAAGAACGACTTCATTATCCTGGCCTCCATCATGATCGGCCTGGTGTTCCACGCCTTCATGTACGCGGGTCAGCCTGCCATCATGGCGGAAATGTTCCCCACCCGGATGCGGTACTCGGGGGTCTCCCTGGGCTACCAGGTGACCTCGATCGTGGCCGGCTCGCTCGCTCCGATCATCGCCGCCTCGCTCCTGGGCACCTATAAGTCGTCCGTCCCCGTGGCCGTCTACCTGCTCATTGCCTGCGCCATCACCGCCGTCTCCGTCTTCTTCCTGAAGGAAACACGCGGCATCTCGCTGCATGACGTGGACGCCGCCGACGCCAAGGGCACGGCCGACCTGCTGGCCGCCGCCAAGAAATAAGGGAACCGATGAAAGCCGCCGTCCTCTACTCCACCGTCCCTCCCGCTGCCGGGGCCCCGGGAACGCAGCGTTATGCAGAGTCCCGCCCGCTGCAGGTCCAGGAACTGGAACAGCCCAGGCCCCGGGCCGGCGAACTGGGCGTCGCCATTACCTACTCGAGCCTGTGCCACTCGGACCTCTCCGTGGTGGACGGCTCCAGGATCCGGCCGCTGCCCATGGCACTGGGCCATGAGGCGGTGGGCCGCGTTGCGGAGGTGGGGGACGGCGTCTCCGACGTGTCCGTGGGTGACCACGTGGTACTGGTCTTCGTGCCGAGCTGCGGCCAGTGCCGGGCATGCCTCTCAGGCCGCCCCGCGCTGTGCCACCGGGCAGCGGAGGTCAATGGTTCGGGCGACCTGCTGCACGGACCCGCACTGCTGCGGACGCCCTCGGGGGAGCGCATCAACCACCACCTCGGTGTCTCGGCCTTCGCCGATTACGCAGTGGTGGCGCGGGAATCAGTGGTGGTAATAGACGACGACGTCCCGGACACTGTCGCCGCGATGTTCGGTTGCGCCGTGCTCACCGGGATGGGGTCCGTCTTCAACACCGCCGGGGTCGCTCTCGGGCAGTCCGTGGCAGTCTTCGGCCTCGGGGCCGTGGGCCTGTCCGCTGTCATGGCCGCGCGCATTGCCGGTGCCACGGACGTAATCGCCATCGACCCCAACAAGGGCAAGCACCAGCTTGCCCTGGATGCCGGTGCCACGGCTGTGGGTACGCCTGAGGACGCGGAGCGGCTGATCGCGGAAGCGGCAGGGGACGGAGTGGATGTTGCCATTGAAGCGGTGGGCTCGGCCGGGGTGATCGCCTCCTGCCTGGAGCGGGTCAGCCGGGGCGGCGCGGTGGTATCGGTGGGCCTGCCCCACCCCTCGGCGGAGCTGACCGTACCGGCCCTGCAGTTCGCCGGAGCGGGCAAGCGGCTGCTGGGCTCCTATATGGGCGATGCCGTCCCCGGCCGGGACATTCCGAAGTACCTCGCGTACTGGCGGGAGGGCAGGCTGCCGGTTGAGCTGCTGCACACTGACACCCGGCCGCTGAGCGAGATCAACGAAGGCCTGGATGCGCTCGCCTCCGGGCAGGTGGTGCGGCGGCTCTTCCAGGCCTGACGCCTTGAGCACGGGCCAGGGCCTGACTCAGCCTGCCAGCAGCCCGGCCCGCTCCTTCACTTCCTCCTTCAGCGCCGCAATCACGGCCTGCACCCGGGCGGACCGGAGCGACTCCGGCCGTGCCACGGCCCAGATGGGCAGCTGGCGTTCAAAGTCGCCGGCCAGCACAGGTACGAAATCCTCCCGGTCGCCCACCATGAAGTTCGGCAGCAGCCCGATACCCGCACCCTGCCGCACTGCTTCCACCTGGGCGAACACGCTGGTGGCCTGGAAACTGGTCCTCGGCAGCGGCAGCTGGGATGACCACCGCGGCCCCAGTTCCTCCACCTGCAGGGCGGACTCGACGTACGAGACAAAGCCGTGCTGCCCTACGTCGTCGAGCGTCTCCGGAAGGCCGTGACGCGCGGCATAGCATCGGCTGGCGTAGAGGCGCAGGTAATAGTTGCTGAGGAAGATGGTCTGGGCGGTGGTGACGTCCGCCCTGCCCACCACGATCTCCAGGTCCACGCCGGACCGGTTTTGGCTGACCTTCCGGGTGGCGCTGAGCATCTCGATGTTCAGCTGCGGGTTCTGCTGCTGGAGCCGCACCAGGGACGGCGTGACGAAGACTGCCCCTACCCCGTCCGTGGTGGCGACGCGGACCAGCCCGGCGAGGGTGCTTTGGTCCTGGCTGATCAGGCCGGAAAGCGCGCCGAGCGTGTTCTCAATGGCCTCAGCGGCCTCCACCGCGGCCGCGCCGAGCTGCGTCAGCTCCCAGCCGTGGGGGCTCCGCTCGAGGGTCCGGCCACCCAACTGCTTGTCCAAGGCCAAGATCCGGCGGGAAATGGTGGTGTGGGTGGTCCCCAGTGTTTCGGCCACGGCATTGAACCGGCCCAGGCGGGCAACGGTCAGCAGGATCAGCAGATCGTCGGGGCTCGGCAACCTTGATGAGTCCACGCAGGACCTTTCGTTGATGTGCATTGATGCACAGATCGTCTGTAATTTTTCCCCTTGATTGCACTCTAGCAGGATGTGATGCTGGACACAGCGAACCGGCTGCGATGCCGGAAGGAAGCAAAGGAGCTTAAACATGGCAACCATCGGTTGGATTGGCCTGGGCAACATGGGCGGTCACATGTCGGTGAACCTGGCCAAGGCCGGGCATGATGTGCGGGGTTTCGACCTCAACCCCGCAGCACTTGACGCCGCCGCGGCCCGCGGCGTCAAGCGCGCCGCCAGCATCGCCGAAGCGGTTGCCGGGGCGGACGCCGTGTTCACCATGCTCCCCAAGGGTGAGCACGCCCGCGCCGTCTACCTCGGCGAGGACGGAGTGCTGGCCCACGCAGACAAGCGCACCCTCCTCATTGACTCGTCCACCATCGACGTCGCCTCCGCCCAGGAACTGCACGACGCCGCAGCTGCCGCCGGCTTCCGCTTCGTGGACGCCCCGGTGTCCGGCGGCATGAGCGGCGCTGAAGCAGGAACGCTGACTTTCATGGTGGGCGGTGAAGAAGGCGCCGTGGCGGACGCCACGGGCTACATCGGTCCCATGGCCGCCAACATCATCCCCACCGGCGGCCCCACCACGGGCCAGGCGGCCAAGATCTGCAACAACCTCATGCTCTTCATCAACCTCGCATCCACCGCTGAAGGGGCCGTGCTTGCCGAACGGCTGGGCCTGGACAAGCAGGTCTTCTGGAACATCGCCTCGGTTTCCTCGGGCGATTCGTGGGCGCTGCGCACCTGGTACCCGGTGCCGGGCGTGGTGCCTACCGCGGCCTCCAACAACGACTTTGCGCCCACCTTCACCACCGAACTGGCCAACAAGGACATCGGGCTGGCCATCAGTGCCGCGGAAGACACCGGCACCCCGCTGGAGATCGGCAAGCACGTCCAGCAGCTGTTCCAGCGGCTTATCGACGCCGGCGCGGCAGGAAAGGACTGCTCGATGATTATCAAGCTCGCGGACGGTTCCCTCCAGCAGCCGGCCGGCCAGGCACCGACCGCCAACTAGCCCCCACGCCAAACGCAGGAAAAGAGACTCCCCTTGGAAACCATTCCGCATTACATCAACGGCACCCGCGTCACGGACGCCGAGCGATTCGGTCCCGTCTTCAACCCAGCCACCGGCGAACAGGAAAAGCAGGTAGTGCTTGCCTCGGCCTCCCGCACGGAGGAAGCCATCGCCGCCGCCCGTTCCGCCCTCCCGGCATGGCGGGCCACCAGCCTGGCCAAGCGGACCACCATCTTTTTCCGGGTCCGTGAAATCCTGACCCAGCGCAAGTCCGAACTTGCCGCTGTCCTCACCAGCGAGCACGGGAAGGTCCTCTCCGACGCAGAGGGCGAAATCGCCCGCGGCCTGGAAAACATCGACTTCGCCACCGGCCTGTCCCACATGCTCAAGGGGGAGCGTTCCGAGCAGGTCTCCAGCGGCATCGATGTCCACTCCATCAGGCAGCCGGTAGGCGTCGTCGCCTGCATCACGCCCTTCAACTTCCCGGCCATGGTGCCGCTCTGGATGATCGGCAGCGCGCTCGCCTGTGGCAACACAGTATTGCTCAAGCCCAGCGAGAAGGATCCGTCGGCCGCCGTCTTCATCGCCGAGGCCTTTACCGAAGCGGGGCTGCCGCCGGGCGTCCTGAATGTCGTTCAAGGTGACAAGGAAACCGTCGATGTCCTGCTGGAGCACCCTGACGTCAAGGCGGTCAGCTTTGTCGGCTCCACCCCGGTGGCCCAGTCGATCTACAAGCGGGCAGCAGAGCACGGCAAGCGGGTCCAGGCCCTGGGCGGAGCCAAGAACCACATGGTGGTCCTTCCCGACGCCGACCTGGACATGGCCGCCGACGCTGCGGTTTCCGCAGCCTACGGATCTGCCGGCGAGCGCTGCATGGCCGTCAGCGTCCTGGTGGCCGTGGGCAACATCGCCGATGACCTGGTCAAGGCGATCTCCACCCGCATGGCGGACCTGGCCATTGGCCCCGGAACCGATCCCGCTTCCCAGATGGGCCCGCTGATTACTGCCGAGCACCGGGACCGCGTGGCATCCTATGTCGCCGGCGCGGAAGCCGAGGGTGCCACCCTGGTGGTGGACGGCCGCTCGCAGCAGTTCGACTCCAACGGCTTCTTCATTGGCGTCAGCCTCGTGGACCACGTCAAGCCCGGCATGAAGGTGTACGACGACGAGATCTTCGGCCCGGTCCTCTCCGTGGTCCGCGTCGATACCTACAGCGATGCGGTCCGGCTGGTCAATGACAACGAGTTCGGCAACGGTACGGCCATCTTCACCCGCGACGGTGGTGCGGCCCGGCAGTTCGAGTTCGACGTCGAGGCCGGCATGGTGGGCGTGAACGTGCCCATCCCGGTTCCGGTGGGCACCTTCTCGTTCGGCGGCTGGAAGAACTCGCTGTTCGGCGACACCCACATGTATGGGCCCGACAGCATCCGGTTCTACACCAGGGGCAAAGTGGTGACCACGCGCTGGCCGGACCCCTCCACCTCGGTGATCGACCTGGGTTTCCCCCAGGTGGACTAGGAAGGCCGATCCAACAAGCAGATTAAGCACAGCAGGCCGGGGACCAATTGTGGTCCCCGGCCTGCTGTGCTTATCGTCCGTGCCTAGCCGTTCATGATGTCGCCGCGGCGCTTCATGTACTCCTCCATGGACAGCTCACCGTTGGAGTACTGCTGGTCCAGTTCCGCCATCTTCCGGGCGCGGAATCCCTGGGGAGCGGAGGGCGACTGGGAGCTGGCGGATCCGGAGGCCTGGCCGTGTCCCTCCTGCTGGGACGGCTGCTGCTGGAACGGGGGCTCCTGGAATCCCTGTTGCGGGAACCCCTGTTGCGGGAATGGCTGCTGCTGGAAGGGTGGTTCCTGCCGGGGACCGTAACGGGGATCCGGCATAGGCGGCTGCCCGTACTGCTGCCCGCCATAAGGCTGCTGGGCGCCGAAGGGCGGCTGGCGGAAGCCCCCGGAGAAGTAGTCCTGCTGGGTGTAGCCGTCCCGCGGCTGGCTGTTCTGCGGGCCGGTTGAGCCCGGGAACTGGCCATAGCCCGGGTACTGGTCCGTCCCCGGAAACTGGTTCTGTCCCGGGTACTGGCCTGGTCCGGGGAACTGGCCGGGGAAGCCCTGGTCCCGGTCCCGGCGCGCCATTGAGCGGCGGTAGGCCCGCATTGCCATGGGGACGACGAAGGACAGGATGATGATCCAGAAAAACAAGCTGCTCACGCTGGCGCGCCTCTCATGTGTTGTCCTTCCAGCGTAACCCCGGGAGGCCTTACCGGCGGCTGGGCTCCGACGTTCCCAGCGGACCTTCCCCGGAGCCCAACGGGACGCCCGGACCAAAGACGGGTCCCGGCGTCGGCCGCTTGGCGGTGATGCCGTCCCCGGACGACTGGTGGCGCAGCCGCCGCAGCACCCACGGCACGAAGTATTCCCGCGCCCAGACCAGGTCGCCGGAGCGGGCTTCGCGCCAGGTCCGGGGTGGCAGCGGCTTGGGCTGCAGGGGCTCCAGCGAGTGCTCCACGTTGAGCGCGTCAAGGACCATGGCGGCGATGGTGTGGTGGCCCAGCGGTGAGAAGTGCAGCCTGTCCTGGTCCCACATCTGGGGATCACTCAACTGCCGGAGGGACCACATGTCCGCGATGACGGCGTCGTGCCGGGCAGCTACGGTGCGGAGGTTTTCGTTGTAGATGGCCACCTTGCTGCGGATCCTGCTGAGCACTGATGAACCGGTGTCGGGGCCGTTGAACAGGACCACCGTGGCGCCGCCCAGGGAGAGGATCTGGACCACGGAATCGAGCTTCTCGGCCAGCACATCCGGATCACCGCCGGGACGGATCAGGTCGTTGCCGCCGGCGGAGAGGGTCACCAGGTCAGGCTTCAGCTCCAGAGCGGGGGCCAGTTGCTGGTCCACGATCTGCTGCAGCAGCCGGCCACGGACGGCAAGGTTGGCATAGGCAAAGTCAGGCTGGGTACGTCCCAGCTCTTCGGCCACCCTGTCCGCCCAACCGCGGTGGCCGCCGGGGCTTGAGGGCTCGGGGTCGCCGATGCCCTCGGTAAAGGAATCGCCCATCGCCACATACCGGGTCCAGGGGTGGGAACCGGGGCGCACGGACGTGGTCTGGATGTCACTTGCGTCAGTCACGGTCCTATCCTGCCTTCCGCCTCGCTGCCTACGCCAACGTAGGTTGTTACCTCCAAGTAACTGGTATGAATGGAAACCATGACTGACGCCGAAGTATTTCCTGCCCCCGTTGTCCTGTGGTCCCATCCGGAAGACCAGCGCGCCGGAAAGCCGCTGCTGGTGTTGCTCCACGGCTACGGTGCCAACGAGCAGGACCTGCTCAGCCTGGCAGACATGCTGCCGGGGGAGTTCGCCGTCGCATCCCTCCGTGCGCCCATCGCCATGGGTCCCGGCTTCACCTGGTTCCCGCTGACGGCCTCCATCGAGTACTCGCTGGAACGGGTCAAGAAGGCCTCGGACTACGTGCTCGACTGGATCGACACCATCCGTGTGGGCCACCCGTCGGTGACCCTGCTCGGTTTCTCCATGGGCATGGCCATGGCCACCACGCTCCTGCGCCAGCGGCCCACGGACTTCGCCGCCGTCGTCGGACTTTCAGGTTTCGTGGTGGACGCCGCCGGCGACCCAACGTTCAGGGACGACGAGCTGGACGGTACGGTGCCCATGTTCTGGGGCCGGGACCAGCAGGATCCGGTGATCACCCAGGACAAGATCGAGTTCACCATGGGCTGGGTGCGCAGGCACGTCAAGCTCACCAAGGTGCTCTACACCGGCATGTGGCACGGCATCAACCAGCAGGAGATCGGACACGTGGGGGAGTTCCTCACCCACGAGGTGCTGAACAAGTAGAACGTACGACGGCGGCCCGGAGGTACGACGGCGGAACGCCTGCCGGCGCGGCTAGTCAGCCGCGGGCGCCACGACCCGGACGGTCTGGCCGTTCACGGTGACGGTATCCCCATTGTGGAGCTGGCGGCCGCGGCGGTCGTCGATTTCGCCGTTGACCTTGACCAGCCCGTTCTTGATGAGCTCGGCCGCCTCCACCCCGTCCTCCACGAGGTTGGCGAGCTTCAGCAGCTGGCCCAGCCGGATCATGCTGTCACGGATGGGAACGTCGTCTATCGGGTTGCTCATAGAGCAATAATGCCTGAACTAAGGTTGATCCAATGACCTCCCCTCCACGCCTGCCGGTACTTGCAGGCCTGCCCCTGGCCGTGGGTTCCGGCCTCGCCATTCCCGTCCAGGGCCGCATCAACGGGGCGTTGGGGGCCCGGCTCAACGACGGAATCGCTGCGGCGGCCGTGAGTTTCAGCACAGGCCTCCTGGTCATGATCGTGATCTCGCTGGTGCTGCCGCGGGGCCGCGCCGGCCTCGCCGCCATCCTCCCGGCTGTCCGGAACCGTGCTTTTCCCCGCATCTACGTGGTGGCCGGTGCCATCGGTGCGCTGTTCGTGTTTGCCCAGTCCTTCACCGTGGGCATCCTCGGCGTGGCGCTTTTCACCGTCGCCACCGTGACGGGGCAGACCGTGAGCGGCCTGCTGGTGGACCGGATGGGTATCGGGCCGGCCGGGAAGAAATCCGTGACCGGCATCCGCATCATCGGCTGCATCCTCACCATCGCAGCGGTCGCCTGGGCAGTATCACCCCGGTTCGGCGGCGGAGCCTCAGGGGACGCGGCAGGACTGCTGCTGCCCCTCCTGCTGCCGGTGGCGGCGGGCTTCCTCATGAGTTTCCAGCAGGCCATGAACGGCACCGCCACTGTGCACTACGGCACCCCGATCGCCGCCACGTTGGTCAACTTCGTAGCCGGCTGCATCGTGCTGTGGATTGCGCTGGCGGTGAAGCTGGCGGTAGCCGGCCCGGCCAACCCGCTGCCGGGGGAGTGGTGGTACTACCTGGGCGGTCCCATGGGCTGCGTCTTTATCGGCCTGGGCGCCCTCCTGGTCCGCAGCCTGGGCGTGCTGGTCACGGGGCTGGGCATGATTGCCGGCCAACTGCTGGGCTCGCTGGCCCTGGACCTGGTGCTGCCCACCCCCGGGACCGTCGTCGCTCCGGCCACCGTGCTGGGGACCCTGCTGACCCTCGCCGCCATCATCCTGGCAACCCTGCCCTGGCCGCGGGGCGCGCTGCGGAGGCAGCGGCCGGTACGCTAGGACACGAGCTTTTCCACGTCTTCCTTCAACCGTCCCCACGTGTTGCCCACTGTGCCTCGGCACTCGGCAGCCGGGGCCCGACAACCCGCGGACCGCACCCAGCGGCCCTGTAGAAAATGGAGTTATCCCATGGCAGCAAAATCCGTCCTCGACCAGGTCATTTCCCTCTCCAAGCGGAGGGGCTTCGTATTCCAGGCCGGTGAGATCTACGGAGGCTCGCGGTCTGCCTGGGACTACGGCCCCCTGGGCGCCGAGCTGAAGGAAAACATCAAGCGCCAGTGGTGGCAGTCCATGGTCCGCGGCCGCGAGGACGTAGTGGGCCTGGACTCCTCCGTAATCCTGCCCCGCCAGGTATGGGAAGCCTCCGGCCACGTGGAGGTCTTCTCCGACCCCCTGGTGGAGTGCCTGTCCTGCCACAAGCGCTACCGCGCGGACCACCTCGAGGAAGAGTACGAGGAAAAGAAGGGCCGCCCTGCGGAGAACGGCCTGAAGGACATCGTCTGCGCCAACTGCGGCACCCGTGGCCAGTGGACAGAGCCGCAGGAGTTCTCCGGCCTGCTCAAGACCTACCTGGGACCGGTGGCCAGCGAGGAAGGCCTGCACTACCTCCGCCCCGAAACCGCGCAGGGCATCTTCGTGAACTTCAACAACGTGCTCACCACCTCCAGGAAGAAGCCCCCCTTCGGCATCGGCCAGATCGGCAAGTCCTTCCGCAACGAGATCACCCCCGGCAACTTCATCTTCCGCACCCGCGAGTTCGAGCAGATGGAGATGGAGTTCTTCGTCGAGCCCGGCACGGATGAAGAGTGGCACAAGTACTGGATGAACGATCGCATGGCCTGGTATACCGGCCTGGGCATCCGCGAAGAGAACCTGCGCTTCTTTGAGCACCCCAAGGAGAAGCTGAGCCACTACTCCAAGGGCACCACGGACATCGAGTACCGCTTCGGTTTCCAGGGCTCCGAGTGGGGTGAGCTGGAAGGCATCGCCAACCGCACCGACTTTGACCTCTCCACGCATGCCAAGGCATCCGGCACGGACCTGAGCTACTTCAACCAGGCCACCAACGAGCGCTACACTCCGTACGTGATCGAGCCCGCGGCCGGCCTGACCCGTTCCTTCATGGCGTTCCTGGTGGACGCCTACACCGAGGACGAGGCCCCCAACGCCAAGGGCGGCGTGGACGTGCGCACCGTGCTGAAGCTGGACCCGCGCCTGGCCCCGGTCAAGGCCGCCGTGCTGCCCCTGAGCCGCAACGAGGACCTGTCCCCGAAGGCCAAGGCCCTCGGCGCGCAGCTGCGGAAGAACTGGAACATCGATTTCGATGACGCCGGCGCCATTGGCCGTCGCTACCGCCGCCAGGACGAGATCGGCACCCCGTTCTGCATCACCGTGGACTTCGACACGCTCGAGGACCAGGCCGTGACCATCCGCGAGCGGGACACCATGAGCCAGGAACGCGTCTCCCTGGACAAGGTGGAGGGCTACCTGGCGGCACGGCTGATCGGCGCCTGAGCATGGCCATCGACTACCGCGAATGGCGTGACGGCGACGACCTGGCGCTCCTGGAAATCTGGGGCGACCCGGACACCGCGCAGGCCGGACAGTTCCGCGGCGCCCTTGCCGTCTCCTCCAACGGGAGGGACGGCAACCCATGGCGCCGCTGCATCGTGGCCGAAGACGTCGTCGACGGCGTCCGCATTCCGGTCGCGGCCGGCGTCGTCTACGAAGCGTCCCTGCACCCGGACCGACTCTGGGCCTACATCGAAGTCGCGAAGGACCACCGCCGCACGGGGATTGGGGCCAGCCTCCTGACCATGCTGCGCCGCGAAGCGGACAACGCGCCGTCGGGCGTGACGAAGCTCCGCGCCAAAGTGGAGCCGGGCACGGCAGGCGCTGCCTTCGCCGAAGAGTTCGGGCTCGCGCCCATCCAGCGCTCCCGCCTGGTGGTTGTCGAGCCCGGCGCGCTGCGGCTTCCGGTGTTCCCGGACAAGGACCACGGCGGACGCCCCATCGACGGCGAAAACGCCGGCTCTGACGTCGTGATGGACCTGGCCACCGGCTCCGTGGAACTGACGGATGTGGTGGGCCGCTACTACACCTCCATCCACGGCTGGGACTCCCCGGGCGTCCTGTCCGTGGGCCAGGTGCAGAAGCTGTTCCTGGATGAGCTCACCGGCGCGCACGGCGCCATCGTGCTGCGGGCCCAGCCGGAGTCCGCATTCGGCCAGGGCGTGGCGCCCAGCAAAAAGGGCCGCATCCGCGCCTTCGCCGTCAGCTACGCTCCGCCGGCGGATCCCGACGCCGCACCCCACACACAGGGTCCGGAGAGCGGGCCTGAAACCCCCACGGATGTCTTCGTGGGCCACGAGCCGGCGCTTGACGCTGACGACGCCGCCGCGGCCGTCCGCGACATCCTCTCCCTGATCGCGTACCAGCACCCGGTCGTGCTGGAACTCGACGACTCCATGACCGCCCTGCGCGCCGCCGTCGAGCCCCTTCTGGAAAGCGGCAAGGCGCGGCTGGCGGGTACCGAAACCCTGGTGGTCTCGGACTAGGGCAGCGCCTGCCCGCTGCATCGTGCCACGCGCCGTCCCCGGAGGGTGCGTGGCACAGCCCTTTAAGCCGGCTAGGTCGCGCGTGGACCACGGCGGCGGCCGGCGGCTGCGTCTGCCGCGTCCAGCAGCTGCCGCTCGGCATCCGTGGGAGCGGCACCGCCGAGATGTGCCGGCATCCACCAGGCTCCCGGCCCGGGCTGGAGCGGAAAATCTGCGATGCAGCGGTCGATTCCTGACTGCAGAATGCTGCGCAGTTTTGCCGTGCCCGCCTCGGCGTCGACGTCCGGGGCAAACATCATGGGCCCGTCAATCTGGACGCGGACAGGCGCCCGCCAGCCGCGCCGCAGCGAAAAACCGTGCCCGCGGGTCATGATCCGGTGGGCGCCCCAGACGGACACCGGGATGACCGGGACTCCTGCTTCCGCGGCCATCCGGACCGCGCCGGTCCTGCATTCCCGGACCGTAAAGCTCCGGCTGACGCCAGCTTCCGGAAATACCGCCAGATACTCGCCGGCCCGCAGCTTGGCCACGGCGGAGTCGTAGGCGTCGGAACGGTCCGCGTACCCCACGACCACATGGCCGCTGGCGCTGATGGCGGGACCTGCAAGCCAATGGTCCGCCGCGCCCTGGTGGACCAGGAAGCGCAGCTGGGCACGGGAGTGCCGCCACAGGAGCAGCTCAACCACTGCAAAGTCCAGGTAGCCGAAGTGGGTGATGGCAAAGACCGCGCCGCTGCCTGGCGAAATCTGGCGGGACGGCCCGCTGGTGGATCCGCTTGGGGGCAGGTGCTCCAGGCCCGTGGCACGGACGTCCAGCCGCAGGGCCCAGCGGAGGAACTGTCCGGTGCGGACGATCAGCCGGTAGAAGCGGTCGTTGGGTGGGGGACGCCAAGGCATCGCGGAGCGCCCTAGAGGGTGACCTGGACTGAGGCGTCCGGCAGCAGCTGCGTGAAGGCAGGGGAGGGCCGGACGGCAGCGCCCGTGCTTTCGGCGAAGGACTTGATGACGAACCCGGTGGCAAGGGTGTGCCAGATGCGGATTTTGCGGAGCATGAAGTGCCCCACCCCCCTGAGGGCCACGTACTGCATGCTGGCAGCGTCGGCAGACGCCCGGCGGGCAAAGGCCAGGGACTGGGTGGGACTGGTCATCTGGTCCGTGGTGCCATGGATGATCAGGACCTTCCTCCCGGCGACCCTTTCGGCAGGGGTCTGCGGGTCCAGCCAGGGCGCAAGGGCCACCACGGCATGCACCTGCGGGTGGTCGGCAGCGCACACGGCGGTCAGGCCTCCCATGGAGTGCCCCAGCAGGAAAACCGGAACGTCGGGGTGGCGTTCGGCTATCTGCCGCAATGCCCACCGTGCGTCCTGAAGGGGGGACATGTCGGGCCCGTTCCAGCCACGCACGCTGTTGCGCAGGGACCATACCGCCAGCCCCTGTTTCCCGCCGGCGCGGTGCAGATGCCGGGCGAACGGGACCATCCTTGCCGGACTGAGGTGCCGGGCCTCCACCGGGTCGTGGCTGTGCGGCCTTCCGCCGTGCAGGACCAGGACCACGCCCTTGGTCTCACCGGATGCTTCGAGGACACTCAGCACGGGCCGGTGGGCAGGAACTGTTGATGCCGTCCCGGCCCGCACCACACCACTGTCCGCTGTTTCGCTGTTGCCGGCCCCATACCCGCCACGGTTCTCCATGCCTGGTTCCTCCCCATCCCAATGGTCCATTTATAAACCCTATGGCGCCGCACGTAGAGTTCAACGCATGAGGTTGTACTGCTGATGGGCGCCGGTCACTCCCACGCTTCCCTGGATCATTCGGAGCCGACGCCGCAAGCGATGGCTGCGCGCAGGAAAGCGAACCGCATCCTGGCCGCCGTGCTCATTCCGCTGGCACTGCTGACCCTGGCCGGCATGGCCGCGCTGTGGCCGTCGGGAAGCAAGGAAGGGATTTCCCTGGCCAACCCTTACTCCACGGCCCCAGGCGTCACCTTCGACACGGGCACCATCCAGAGCGTGGTAACCGGAAGCTGCATGGAGGGCGCGGGACAACAAAGTTCAGCCCAGCAGGGCACCAGTGACCAGGGCCCCACCCAGCAAGGTTCAGCCCAGCAGGGCCCCACCCAGCAGGGATCCACGCAGCAGCCCCCGGGCCAGGGCTCGGGCTGTACCTTCGCCTACACCGACCCGGACAAGGGCGGAAGCCCGGTGAAGGTGGTGATCAACCCGGACGTGGCCTCCTCGCACGGCGTGAAGCCCGGGGACCAGATCCGCTACCTGAACCTCTCGAAGGTCCAGGGTGCCACCGGGTCCCAGGGCTCGCCGGCGTACGTCTTCGTGGACTTCGTCCGCACCCTGCCGATCGTGCTGCTCGCGGTACTCTACGCCGTGGTGGTCATCGCGGTGGCCAGGTGGCGGGGTTTCCGGGCGCTGATCGGGCTGGTGGGCGCGTATTTCGTGCTTGCCGCCTTCCTGCTTCCGGGGCTGGTGGAGGGCAAGCCGCCCCTGTTGCTGGCCCTGGTGGGGTCCACCGTGATCATGATCGGCGTGCTGTATTTCGCCCACGGCTTTTCCGCGCGGACATCCACCGCGCTGCTGGGCACCATCTTTGGACTGTCCATCACCGCCCTGCTCGCGGCGTGGGCAACGGACGCGGCAAACCTGGCCGGCGTGGGCAGCCACGATGCCGCCACCCTGGTCAACACGTCGTCCAACATCTCCATTTCCGGGGTGATCCTCTGCGGACTCATCATCTCGGGCCTGGGCGTCCTCAACGACGTGACCATCACCCAGTCATCGGCCGTGTGGGAACTCTATGAACTCGCCCCCGCCAGCAGCGCCCGCAAGCTCTTCACCTCCGCCATGCGCATCGGCCGCGACCATATCGCCTCCACCGTGTACACCATCGCGTTCGCCTACGCCGGCGCCTCGCTGCCCATCCTGATCATCGTCATGCTCTACGACCGCCCCCTGATGGACACCCTCACCAGCGCTGAACTGTCCGAGGAAGTCATCCGGACGCTCGTAGGTTCCATTGGGCTGGTACTCGCCATCCCGGTCACCACCCTGATCGCCGTGCTCGTGGTCAAGGCGACAGGGATCAAGCCAGCGGACGTCCCGGCAACGGCAGCAGAGAACGACGACGCCGGGCACAGCCACGCGGACGACGTGTCGGACACGGGGGCGCTCGCCGCAGCCGCCCTTGAGGAACGCAGCCGGCGCACCGCCGTCGAACCCCTTGACGAGCAGCCCGCCACCAGGCGGGGCCGGCGCGCCGACCGCGGCTGACCCGCGTCCGGTACGGCCGGCAACCTACTGATAGTCCGCGAGCCAGAGATCCGGGCCGAAGACCTCGTACTGGATGTCTTTGGGCCGTACGCCCGCGCCGACGAGGGCGGTGCGGACGGCCTGCATGAAGGGCACTGGTCCGCAGAGGTAATACTCGGCGTCGGAGGGCAGAGCCACGTCGTGGATGTTCATGAATCCGGAATGCACGTTTCCGCCACCTCCGGCCGCACCTGATCCCGTGCCGTCCGGGTTGAGGAACCAGGTGTTGATGGACCCGTCCTGCAGCGCGGACAGGTCCGCAGCCACCTGGTTCCGCAGCGCGAACGAGGCGGGGGAGTCGTCGGCGTGCAGGAACATGACCTTCCGCTGAGAGCCGGACTTCACCAGGTGGGACAGCATGCCGGCCATCGGAGTGATCCCGATGCCTGCACTTGCCAGCACCACGGGCCGGTCGGTGTACTCAAGGACAACGTCGCCGAAGGGGGCGGACAGCGTCACCTCATCGCCCACGTTGACGTGGTCGTGCAACAGGTTGGACATCTCGCCGTCCGGTGTGCCCTCCGCCCGGACGCGCTTGACGGCGAACCGCCGGTGCTGCCCGTCGTCCGCCTGCGTGAGGCTGTACTGGCGTGGCTGCACGACGCCGTCGGGCATCTGCATTTTGAGGGTCACGTACTGTCCCGGAAGCGACGGCTTTACATCCCGCTCGTCGGTTCGCTCCACCACGAAACTCACCACATCGTCCGTTTCCTGGATCTTCCCGGCCACCCGCCAGGTGCGCCATACGGTTTCGGGACTGAGCCGTACGGCGTCGTACAGCCCGCGTTCCTTGTTGATGAGCATGTTGGCCATGAGCCAGTAGACCTCGTCCCATGCAGCCGCCACCTCCGGGGTCACCGCATCGCCGAGCACATCGACGATGGCCCACATCAGGTTGTCGTGCACCACCTGGTACTGCTCGGGACTGAGACCCAGGGACACGTGCTTGTGCGCAATCCGGGACAGCAGGTGGTCGGGGAGGTGGGTGGGATCGTTGACCAGGAAGCCGGCAAACGCGGCGACTGAACCGGCCAGGGCCTGCTGCTGCCGGCCGTCGGCCTGGTTGCCGCGGTTGAACAGGCCATTGAGCAGTTCGGGATGTTCCTGGAACATGTGCGTGTAGAAACGGGAGGCAATTTCCTGGATGTTTTCCCCGACGACGGGGAGGGTCGCCTGGATTACCGGATACGAAGTGTCGGACAGCATGGGCATGTCTCCTTCAAGGTCCTGGCCGGTGTGCAGTCCCGCGCCACGCTAGCACCGGCGGGAAACCCGGGAACAGGCCCTTTGGCACTCGCAGGGAGCCGATTTGCCCGGCTTTGCAACAATGGACAGGTGACTGTTGCAGCAACTCCTCCCGCCCCCAAGCTGGAACTCCCGCCCCTGAAGCTGGGACCCATTACGGTGGACACCCCCGTGATCCTGGCTCCCATGGCGGGCATCACCAACTCCGCCTTCCGCAGGCTCTGCCGTGAATACGGCGGCGGCATGTACGTGGCGGAGATGGTCACCTCCCGCGCGCTGGTGGAACGGACGCCCGAATCCCTCCGCATCATTTCCCACGACGACGACGAAAAGGTCCGCTCCGTGCAGCTGTACGGCGTGGATCCCGGCACTGTCGGTGCTGCTGTGCGGATGCTCGTGGAGGAAGACCGGGCCGACCACATCGACCTCAACTTCGGCTGCCCCGTCCCCAAAGTGACCCGGCGCGGCGGCGGCTCGGCCCTGCCCTGGAAGATCGACCTCTTCACCTCCATCGTGCAAACCGCCGTCAGGGAAGCGTCCAAAGGCAACATCCCGCTGACCATCAAGATGCGCAAGGGCATCGACGATGACCACCTGACATACCTGGACGCCGGCCGCATCGCCCGCGACGCCGGTGTTGCCGCCGTCGCCCTGCACGGCCGCACCGCCGCCCAGTTCTACTCCGGCAAGGCCGACTGGTCCGCCATCGCCAGGCTCCGCGAGGCGCTCCCGGACATCCCCGTGCTGGGCAACGGCGACATCTGGTCCGCCGAGGACGCCGTCCGGATGGTCCGCGAAACCGGCGTCGACGGCGTCGTGGTGGGCCGCGGCTGCCAGGGACGGCCGTGGCTCTTCGGCGACCTGCAGGCCGCGTTCGAAGGCAGCGACGTCCGGCACCGGCCCAACCTGCGGCAGGTGGCCGAGGGCGTCTACCGCCACGCGGAACTCATGGTGGAGACGTTTGGCGATGAAGGCAAGGCGCTGCGCGAGATCCGCAAGCACATCGCCTGGTACTTCAAGGGTTACGTGGTGGGCGGCGAACTGCGCACCAGGCTTGCCCTGGTGACCAGCCTTGAAGTCCTCCGGGACACCCTTGCCGAGCTGGACCTGGACTCGCCCTATCCGGGCGTTGACGCCGAGGGCCCCCGCGGACGTGCCGGCTCGCCCAAGAGGCCGGCCCTGCCCAAGGACTGGCTGGACTCCCGGGCGCTGAATGATGACCAGTCCCGGGACATCGCAGCCGCCGAACTGGACGTTTCCGGTGGCTGAAACACGCGTGTCCGGGGCCTCCGGAGCCGGAACCCCCACCGCGGCCCTGGCGCTGCCCGGCTACGACACCCACGACTCCGCCCGCTGGGTGGAGGAGCCGCCCAAGAGTACCTACCGTTCCGACTTCGAACGGGACCGGGCCCGCGTGCTGCACTCCTCGGCCCTGCGCCGGCTGGGCGCCAAAACCCAGGTGGTGGCACCGGACACGGACGACTTTGTCCGCACCCGCCTCACCCACAGCCTGGAAGTGGCGCAGGTGGGCCGCGAACTGGGCCGGGCCCTGGGCTGCGACCCGGATGTGGTGGACACTGCCTGCCTCAGCCACGACCTCGGCCACCCGCCCTTCGGCCACAACGGTGAATCGGCCCTGAACGAGGTGGCGCACGCCATTGGCGGCTTCGAAGGCAACGCCCAGACCCTTCGCCTGCTGACCCGCCTGGAACCCAAGGTGCTCACGGCTGACGGCCGCCCCGCCGGGCTGAACCTCACCCGCGCAAGCCTTGACGCGGCGTCGAAGTATCCCTGGTCAGCCCTTGAAGCTCCTGTCATCCACGGGCAGCGGACCAGCAAATTCGGCGCCTATGAGGACGACCTGCCTATCTTCAACTGGATCCGGGAAGGTGCCCCGGAGCGCCGCACGTGCCTGGAAGCGCAGGTGATGGACCTGGCGGACGACATCTCCTACTCGGTGCACGACGTGGAGGATGCGATCGTTGCCGGCCACTTCCAGCTGCGCTGGATGGACAACCCGGACCACCGCGCCCGCGTGGTGGGCTACGCCAAGCAGTGGTACCTGCCGCACAACGACCCCGCCGCCATCGACGCCGCCCTGGCGCGGCTGGAGGCCACGGACGTGTGGGTGCGCGAGGCGGACGGCAGCCGCAAGTCCATGGCGGCGCTGAAGAACATGACCAGCCAGCTGATCGGCCGGTTCTGCCAGAGCGCCCTGGAGACCACCCGCGCCGTCTACGGGCCGGAAAACCTCACCCGCTACAACGCCGAACTCATGGTTCCTGATGAGACCGTCATGGAAATCGCCGTGATGAAGGGCCTGGCCACCACCTTCGTCATGACCACCGAACACCGGCAACCCATCTACGAGCGCCAGCGCGAGGTCCTCCACGCCCTGGTCACCGCCCTCAGCGCCACGGGGGACCGGCACCTGGAACCGATGTTCGCTGCGGACTGGCGGGCCGCGGACGACGACGGTGCGCGCCTTCGCGTGGTCATCGACCAGGTGGCATCGCTCACGGACGGGTCGGCCCTGGCCATGTACGAGCGCCTGGTGGGCAGCCTGCCCTCGCTCTGGTAGGCCGGCCGCAGCTCCTTCCCCGGCACCCTCCCGATCAACAGCTTCCTTAAAGCATCTACACAGGAAGCAGGTGCACCATGGGAGGAAAGAAGGGCCGCCAGGAACGGGAGCAGGTCATGAATACTCGCAGCAGGGGCAAGCGCCTTGCCACCGGAATTACCGCAGCCGTTGGTGTCGGCAGCTTCGCGGCTGCCGGTGTGGCCGCAGCTGCCGTGTACGCTGCCACACCTTCCGTGATCGCCAGGACAACCCCCGCCGCGGACAGCAGCACCCAGGGCACGACTTCCAAATCCGGTGCTGCCCGCTCAGATGATGACGACAACGGCACCCGCCAGGACAACGGCACGCGCCGGTCCAGGAGCTACGGCAACACCAGCCCCGTCCAGCCAAGCAAGGGCGGCACCGTCCACGGCAGGTCTTCGGGGTCCTGACGTGGGAGGTTCAGGGTCCGCCGCGGGCCCAGCCACCCCGCGGGACGTCGCACAGGCGGCCTGGACGGTGTGGGGGCTCGAGGCCTCGGTGACGGTGACGGAACCCGGCATCGTCGGTGCAGCGGAGGAAATCGTCCGCGACGTCGTCGCCGCCGTGGACCGCGCCTGCAGCCGGTTCCGGGATGACTCGGAACTGGTAAGGCTCCAGCCCCTGATGCCATCGGGCGTCAACGTCAGCCCCATGTTCCAGCATCTCCTCGAGCGCGCCCTCGACGCCGCACACCTTACGGGCGGGGATGCTGACCCCACCCTCGGCGCCCAGCTGGCCGCCCTCGGCCATGGACCCCTGGAGGATGAGCAGGCTGAAATGCCGGGGCACCCGGGAATAAGGAGCATTCCGGTGCCGCCCGCGCCCTCCATTCCGGCAGCGCCCGCACCGCGTGCGCCGGGCTGGTCCCGCCTGCACCTCGACGCCGGCACCTTGACCCTGCCCGCGGACCTGCGCCTCGACCTCGGCGCATCGGCCAAGGCCGTTGCAGCGGACCTCGCTGCGGCCGAAGTGCACCGGCAGCTGGGCTGCGGGGTGCTGGTGAGCCTGGGCGGCGACCTGGCCAGTGCAGGAGCGGGACCCCAACAGGACGGCGGACCCGGCCCCTGGCGGATCCTGGTCCAGGACCTGCCCTCCGACCCCGCCCAGCACGTTTCGCTTGCCCCCGGTTTCGCCCTGGCAACGTCGAGCACGCAAAAGCGCCGGTGGACCCACCAGGGAGCCCAGGTACACCACATCCTTGATCCCCGCTTTGGCCTTCCTGCCGACCCTGTGTGGCGTTCGGTTACCGTGGCGGCCCCCTCATGCCTGGAGGCCAATGCCTTCAGCACCGCGGCCATCGTGCGGGGCTTCGCAGCCCTCGAATGGTTCAGGACCGAAGGGATCCCGGCGCGGCTCGTGGACAGCCGCGGCAGGGTGGCCGCCACTGGCGGCTGGCCCGCCGAAAACTACCTCGCTGCCGGAATCGAAAGCCCGGAGGACAGCCTGAAGGCAGATCAAAACTCCGGTTACTTTGGCGAAGCCAGCGTCAGCGAAGGTGCACGCCATGGATGAGGCAATGTGGGCTTTCGGCAGGGTCAGCGGATTCGTGTCCCTGACACTGTTCACCGCGTCGGTGCTGCTGGGGATCCTTAACCGGTCCGGCCGGCCCATGCTGGTGCTGCCGCGGTTTTCCATCAGCCTCCTGCACCGGAACATAGCCCTGCTCGCCACCGTCTTCCTCGGGCTGCACGTGGGGTCACTGCTTCTTGACTCCTATGCCAAGCTGAACCCGGTGGACATAGTGGTGCCGTTCCTGGGCTCCTTCCAGCCGTTCTGGCAGGGGCTGGGGACAGTGGCGCTGGACCTGGTCCTGGCCGTTGTGGTGACGGGGCTGCTGCGCCACCGGATCGGGCAGCGCACCTTCAAGGCGGTCCACTGGCTGAGCTATGGTGTCTGGCCTGTGGCCATGGCCCACGCACTCGGCAACGGCACAGACGTCTCCAGCGGGTGGTTCCTCCTGCTCGCTGCAGCGTCCGCGGTGGCCGTTGCAGCGGCCCTGCTGTGGCGGCTGAGCCCATCCTTCCTCGAAACGTCCCAAGCCAGGCAAGGAAACCTCCCGTGAGCCAAGCCCGTGACACCCGCCCGTCCGCACCCCATGACGGGTACCCGGACGCTTACCGGGACGATTTCAACGGCACCGTCCCCCCGGCGCCCCTGCAGGCGCCCCAATACACCAGTCCACGCCAGGAGCCGCGCCTGCTGGCTGCAGGTCCGGAGGCGGATTGGGCGCGGCACCTTGAGGCTTTCGGTCCCTGGGAGCCGCAGGCCGGAGCGTCCGGCCTGCTGGACGCGCTCGGAGCATCCGGACTGACCGGCCGTGGGGGTGCGGCGTTTGAAACCTGGCGAAAAGCCACCGCCGCTGCCGGTACCGGCAGGAAGGGCATGTTCACTGCCCGGCCCGTGGTGATCGCCAACGGTGCCGAGGGTGAGCCGCTCAGCTTCAAGGACCGGACGCTGCTGGCCCATGCACCCCACCTGGTGCTCGACGGGCTGTTTGCCCTGGGTGGCGCCCTTGGCGGCGCCGGACTCTACGTCTACGCACCAGCCGTCACCCTTCCGCGCGTACAGCAGGCCCTGGCTGAACGTCCCGGCGGCAAACGGGTGCGTGTGGTGCAGTCCCCGGAAACCTTCATCTCGGGCGAGTCATCCGCCGTCGTCAATATGATCGACAACGGCGCGGCTGTGCCAACGGACCAGCGCCGCCGCCTGAGCGAGTCGGGCCTCCACGGCCGGCCCACCCTGGTGGTCAATGTCGAAACTCTCGCCCAGGTTGCCCTGATCGCCCGGTACGGTGCCCCGTGGTTCAGGGAGGCGGGGACGCCAACTGATCCGGGCACCCGGCTGGTCTCCGTCTCCGGGCCCGCCCCGGTGCGCGATGTTGTGCTGGAGGTGCCCGGCGGCGCGGATCTTTCCGCCGTCCTGGCAGAAGCGGGGATGCAGTCCGGATCGGTTTCTGCGGTCCTGGTGGGCGGATACCACGGCCGCTGGGTGCGGCCCGCCGCGCACGTTCTCTCGCCCGTGGGGCCGCCGGCCCGCACGGTACGGCCGGGAGCAGGAGTGATCCACGCCCTGGGCACGGACGCCTGCGGCATCCAGGCAACCGCCGGAATCGTCAGTTACCTCGCTGGCCAGTCCGCCCGGCAGTGCGGCCCCTGCATGTTCGGCCTGCCGGCGATGGCATCCGTCCTGAACCGGATCGCAGGAGGGGAACGCAACCCCCGCCTCACTGCCGAACTGGACCGCCTGGGCCGGCTGGTTTCCGGCCGCGGCGCGTGCCGGCATCCGGAGGGGACCACGGGGCTGGTCAGCAGCGCGCTGGAGGTTTTCGCCGCGGACTTCCGCGCCCACCTTTCCGGATACTGCGCAGCCCCGGGAGGTGCGGCGGCATGAAGACGTACCTGCACATCGACTGGACCAGCTGTGATGGCCGCGGCCTGTGCACCGAACTGCTTCCCGGCGTGCTGGACCGGGACGACTGGGGTTACCCGGTGGCCCGCGGGAAGGCCGGCCGCGAACGGACGGACGTACCGTTGCGGGACGCGGACCGTGAAGCCGCGGAAGAGGCGGTCTTCCTCTGCCCCAAGCTGGCCCTCAGCCTGCAGGAGCGGGAGGCCCAGGACCCGGCCCCGCGGACACCCGGCGGGGGAGCACGGAACGCCGGCACCCGGCACTGACACTAGGATTGCTGTGTGGCTGGGCTGATAAAACGTGAAGATATCGACGAAGTACGCCAGCGCACGGACATCAAGGAAGTGGTGGACGGCTACGTCACGCTCAAGGGCGCCGGGCTGGGAACCTTCAAGGGCCTGTGCCCCTTCCACGACGAGCGCTCGCCATCCTTCACCGTCCGTCCGCAAGTGGGCCGCTACCACTGCTTCGGCTGCGGCGAGGACGGCGACGTCATCGCCTTCGTCCAGAAGCAGGACCACAGCTCCTTCCAGGAGGCCGTGGAGAAGCTGGCCGCCCGGATCGGCTACGAGCTCCGCTACGAAGACGGCGGAACGGGTCCCAACCGCGAGGAAGTGGGCCGGCGGCAGCGGCTCCTGGACGCGCACAAGATCGCCGACGAATTCTTCCGCGCCCAACTGCTCACTCCCGGCGCCGCCGAGGCGCGCAACTTCCTGTTCGGCAGGGGCTTTGACCGGGCCGCGGCGGAACACTTCGGCTGCGGCTACGCACCACAGGGGTGGGACGCGCTCCTGAAGCACCTTCGCGGCCGCGGCTTCACCGATGCCGAGCTCAAGCTCACCGGCATGTTCAGCGAAGGCAACCGGGGCATCTATGACCGCTTCCGGGGCCGCCTCATCTGGCCCATCAAGGACATCGCCGGCGACACCATCGGCTTCGGCGCGCGCAAGCTCTACGAGGATGACCAGGGCCCCAAATACCTCAACACCCCCGAAACAACGCTCTACAAGAAGTCCCAGGTCCTCTATGGCATCGACCTGGCAAAGCGCAGCATCGCCAAGGACCGCCAGCTCGTGGTGGTGGAGGGCTACACCGACGTCATGGCGTGCCACCTGGCAGGAATCACGACGGCGGTGGCCACCTGCGGCACCGCGTTCGGCACTGAGCACATCAAGATTGCCCGCCGGCTTCTGTCCGACGACGGCACCGGGGGAGAAGTGGTGTTCACCTTCGACGGCGACGCAGCCGGCCAGAAGGCGGCACTGCGGGCCTTCGAGGAGGACCAGCGCTTCACCGCACAGACCTATGTGGCCGTGGAACCTACCGGAGCCGACCCCTGCGACCTGCGGCTCAGCAGGGGTGATGAAGCGGTGCACGCCCTCATCCAGTCCCGCAGGCCGCTGTTCGAGTTCGCCATCCGCAGCACGCTGAAGCAGTTCAACCTGGACACCGTGGAAGGCCGGGTCCAGGGCCTGAAAGCGTCCGTTCCCGTGGTGGCTGCCATCCGCGACGCCTCCACCCGGACCGGCTACTGCCAGGCGCTCACGGGATGGCTGGGCATGCCGGACCCCAACGAGGTCCTGCGCCTGGTCAACGCCGAAGTGAAGAACGCCGCGAAACGAGGTGAGCCGGGCAGGCCCCCGGCTCCAGGGCAGCAGCAGCCGGCAGGGTCCTCCCGCCCTGCTCCCGCCCAGCCAGGCGGTCCCGGCGTAGCTGCCGGGCCGTCGTCGGGCGCTGTCCCTTCCTTCAACCGCCCCGACCCGCGCGACCCCGTGGCCTCCATGGAGCGCCAGGCGCTGGAAGTGGCGCTGCAGCAGCCGTCCCTGCTCGGCGGTGGGGTGTGGGACAAGTTCGCTGCCGCGCGGTTTGCCACCCCCGCCTTCCAGGCCGTCCACGACGCGATGCGGGCCACCGGTGCGGGACTGACGGGCGATCCAGTGCGGTGGGTGGAGCAGGTGATGCACGAGGTCCCGGAGCCGCTCCGGCCGCTGGTCTCGGAGCTGGCAGTGGTTCCGCTGCCCGCCCATACCGAGGAAGCGGTGCTGAAGTACTGCCGCGATATCCTGTCGCGGCTTTTCGAACTGCAGATCACCCGGGTCAAGGCGGACAAGATGGGCCAGCTGCAGAGGCTGGATGCGGCTGCGGACCCGGAGACCTACCAGCGGCTCAACCGTGAACTGTTGATGCTGGAGATGGAACGCCGGGCACTGAGGGCCGAGGCGTAGCCCCGCCTGCCGCCCCTGCCGGGTGGGGGAGATCACTGCCGCGCCGATTTCGTTTCCGCCGCAGGTGTTTGCTAGGCTGATACCCGCTTCATTCCTCCTTAGCTCAATTGGCAGAGCATTCGACTGTTAATCGAAGGGTTGCTGGTTCAAGTCCAGCAGGAGGAGCTTCCATCCCCGTTCCGGCCTCCGGAACGGGGATTTTTGTTTGCCCAAAGGGCCGTCCGGGCCCGGAAAACCGCCGATTTCCCTTCCGCCGGAAACCTTTGCTAATGTCATACCTGCTTCATTCCTCCTTAGCTCAATTGGCAGAGCATTCGACTGTTAATCGAAGGGTTGCTGGTTCAAGTCCAGCAGGAGGAGCGCTACGAAAAAGCCCCGTTCCTCCAGGTAGAGGAACGGGGCTTTTTCTTTCCGCGGGGTGGGAAGCCTGGCTGTGGGGCGACGGGTCAGACGAAGTCCATTTCCACCTGCAGGAACCTTTCGGCCTCGGCAATGGCTGCCTGGAAGGCATCCTTTTCCGTAGGTGACTTCCGGGGCTCCCGGGGATTCCATTCGTGCGGCGCCGAGTGGATCCTGACAAACCCGGAGTCCGGGGGAGCATAGAAGATTCCGAACCGCTGCACCGGCCATTCGGGGGAGGTCTCCGGCGCCACCAGCAGGGCTGCTTTGAAGGCGGGATTGAACCATTGGGCGATAGGCCGGCGCCGGTCTTCCGTGAACAGCCCGGCCGCATACAGGGCCGCCGACTGCTGGCCCGCCTGCGCGCACAGCCGCTCCCACCACAGAGGCAGGATCCGGGCGTCGCACCGTTGCCATGTGGCCGGAAGTGGCGGTTGGTTCTGCCAGCTGGGCACGGGATTATTTTATCGCGGGAGGGGGCAGTAAGGCAGGGAAGGCTCCCCGGGCGGACAAAACACTGCGGCCCGCGTTCTCACCGGCGTTTCCCCTGCCGCCGGTTCCGCGGCCCCGGATTCACCCGGTAGAGGAGCGCGGCGCCGGCCAGCGTCCCCAGGATGATGCCCCAGGCGGGGTTGCCCACGGCCCGGCCGGCGAAAAAGCCCACGACGGCGCCCAGCACCGCCCCGAGGAAAAGTCCCCTGCTGTTCCGGTGCGGTTTTCGGCTCATGGACGGCCTTCCTTGTGGTGCCCCGCGGTTGTGGCCGGCGCGGCGGGGCGACTCAATGGATTGAGGGTACAGTGCGGGGACGGACCACCAGCCACAGTGCTCCAATAGCCGCCAGGATGCAGCCGGCCTGCACGGCGCCCATTGGAGCCGCACTGGTGATGCCCAGCCACCCCACCACGGGGGAGATCAGCCCGGCCATGAGGAACGTTGCCGCCCCGAGCAGGGATGCCGCCGTGCCTGCCTGCGCTGCGTGGGCTGCCAGTGCCAGTACCTGGACGCAGGGAAACATGAAGCCTGTGCCCATGATGTAGAACCACAGCGGCACCATGACGCCCCACAGGCCCAGTCCGGCCCGGTCGAACACCACGATCAGCAGGGCCATCAGGAACATCCAGGCCGTGGCGCCGGCAAGGATCCATTGCGGGGGGACGATCCTGATCAGCCGCGAACTGGTCTGCACGCCTGCCACGATGCCCAGGGAATTGATGCCAAAGAGCAGCCCGTACTGCTGCGCGGAAAAGCCGAACACGTCCTGGAAAAGGAAGGGCGACGCCGAGAGGTAGGTGAAGAGGCCGCCGAAGTTGAACCCCGCAACCATGAGCAGGCCTACGAAGATCCGGTCGCTGAAGAGCGCCTTGTAGCGCTGCCCGGCAGTCATGCCGCTCTGCCCCCGCTTTTCCGGGGGGAGGGTCTCGCGCACCAGGAGGAGGGCGGCCGTGATCACCAGGGTCCCGTAGCTTGCCAGGAAGACGAAAATGCCTGGCCACGGCATCACCAGGAGCAGCTGGGAGCCGATGACGGGGGCAAGGATGGGCGCCAGTCCGTTGACCAGGGACATCCGCGAGAACATCCGCACCATGGCGTATCCGGAAAACAGGTCCCGCACCATGGCCGTGGCCACCACGCCGCCACCGGCCGCACCGACGCCCATGAGGACGCGGAAGATACCCAGCGTGGTGATGTCAGCGGACAGGGCGGCCCCCAGGGACGCGGCGATGTGCAGTGCCGTGGCCAGGATCAGGGGAACCCGGCGGCCGAACTTGTCGCTGAAGGGTCCCACCACCAGTTGCCCGAACGCAAAACCCACCGTGGTCCCCGCCAACGTCAGCTGGACCTGGGCCTCGGTCACCCCCAGGCTGGCCTCCAGGGCCGGGAAGGCGGGCAGGTACAGGTCGATCGTAAACGGACCAAGGGCGGTCAGGGCGCCCAGGAGGAGGATATACAAGAGCTTCCGGCGGCGGCTCAGCAAGTCGCCCGGATTGGGGGGATTGGTCACGAAGAACAATCCTAGGCCCGGCCGGAAGCGTTTTTGCATCGTTGTAGGCCGCGCCGCCCGGCAAGCCCCCAAGTTCGTCCTGAACTGAATGGTAGTTTGGGGGGCGTGGACTGTGCGGCTGCACATTTCCGCAGCAACGGAAGCAGTATGGACCCATGAACCAGTAAGGCGGAACCGATGAGCGGACGTCACAGCGGGCGTACCAGCCCGGGATTGCGCATCACTGCGCTGCCCGGGACGGCAAGACTCCTTTTCCGGTTGGCACCCCGCCAGCTCAACGACGAGATCGCCTTCGCCAAGATCGAACTCAAACGCAAGGGCATCCAGGTGGGTGTGGCCGCGGCCTTCTTCGCCGTCGCGCTGCTCTTCCTGGCGCTCCTGGTGGTTGGACTGATCGTCGCAGCCATCATGGGCCTGGCCACCATCATGCCTGCCTGGCTGGCAGCGCTCCTGGTCTCCGCCGCGTTCCTCATCATCGCCCTCATCGGCGGACTGATCGGCCTGGCAAGGTTCAAGAAAGCCATGCCGCTGATGCCCGAGGAAACCATCCGCGGCATCAGGCACGATATCGGGGTAGCCCGCGAAGGGTCCGCCTTCAACCCGGCCGTCCTGGACCCGGACAGCCCGGAGGCCAAGGCGGCGAAGGCGGCAAAGGCCGAAGCGGCTGCCAAGGCCAAGGCCGAGAAGGAAGCCAAGGCTGCCCAGCAGAGCCAGGAGTTCCCGCACGCGTCCGAACCCGAGCTGGTGCGGCGCCTGAGCCAGCGGCGCCACCATCTCACCGAAGTCCGCGACGAGCTCGGCACCGAACTGGACCTCAAGACGCAGGCCCGGTACCTGCTGGCTGCCGCCCAGGTCAAACTGCGGGAGAGCCAGGTCCTGGCCCGGCGCAGCGTTGATGCGGCAGGCCAAAGGCTCGCCGGGGTCTCCGGCTCGGCGGAGCTGTCGAAGCGCTGGAAGCCGCTCGCGGCCTTCGTGGCAGCGGGGACGGTTATGCTGGTCCTCCTCCGCAAGCTGTTCCGCTCCGCCTAGGCCCTGTTTTCCACGCGCAGCGTCCTGCCGAACCGGGCTACGGTAAAGAAGGCACGCTAAGGGAAACAGGCACGCAGGGCGCAGGCAAACAGGGTCTCCGCGAACAATCCATCACCGACACACCGCGCTGCCGCGCCGCAGGAAGGAGAGGGGACGGGTGAAGTTCATTGGCGCAGGCGCCCGCCCCGGCCGCCCCCAGGTGGATCACGACCTCGTGTTCACCATCCCGAACCTGCTCACCGTGGTGCGGTTCATGGGTGTTCCGCTGTTCATGTGGCTCGTCCTGGCCCAAAAGGAATACGGAGCCGGGGTGATCGTCCTCGCCGTCATGGCCGGGACGGACTGGATTGACGGCTACATTGCGCGCCGCTTCGACCAGGCCTCCAGGCTCGGCAGGGTCCTTGACCCCATCGCCGACCGGCTGGCCCTGCTGGCCGTGGCATGCACCCTGGTGATTGCCGGCGTCGTACATTGGCTGTACCTGGCCGCGCTGGTGGTGCCTGATGCCGTGTTGCTGGTCCTGACGCTCTCCTTCTTCCATGGCCACCCGGACCTCCCCGTCAGCGTGGTGGGCAAGGTGCGGACGGGGCTGCTGCTCCTGGGCACCCCGCTGCTGGTCCTCTCCCGCCTGGACACCGGGGTTTCGGGCCAGCTCTTCATCGCCGCCTGGGTGGTCCTGGGACTCGGGCTGATCGGCCACTGGGTTGCCGCGTACAACTACTTCTGGGCCATCCTGCGAAAGGGCAGGGAATTGAGACAGCACGACGGCGGGAACGGCTGATGGTGTGGTTGGCCGTAGGCCTGGCGGTGCTCGGCGCCTTCTGCCTCGCCCTGGGTGCCCAGCGCCAGGGGAGCGCCGTCAAGGCCGACACGGGCGGCCTCGCCCTGAGTTCCAACGGCTTCCTCCGCCTGCTCCGCAATCCCCGGTGGATGTTCGGGCTCCTGCTGCTGTGCACGGGCATGGCCATGAATGCCGTAGCCCTGGTGTCCGCGCCGCTCACGGTGATCCAGCCCATCGGTGCCATCGCGCTGGTCATCACCACCATCGTCAACGCCCGCGACCAGGACCTGACCATCAACCGCGCCACGGCCGTCTCCATCGCCGCCTGCGTCACAGGATCGGCGCTCTTCGTCCTCCTGGCGGTCAACGTCACCCAGGAAAGCCACCACGTCAGCCCCGCGGACGAGCTCACCATCGTGTTGCTCCTGGCCCTGGCGGTGGGACTGTTCGGCACCCTGGCCGTGACCTTCAAGCACCGCATGAACGCGTTTATCTACATCCTTGGCGCGGGCATCCTGTTTGGCTTCGTGGCAGTCCTCACCAGGATCATCGGCAAGCACCTCCTGGATCCCAACGGACTCTTCCTGCTGAACGTGCAGTGGTACTCGGCAGTGGCCATCATCGCGGCCGGCGGCCTGGGTTCGTGGTTCGTCCAGAGCGCCTACTCCACCGGGCCGCCGGACCTGGTCATCGCCGGACTTACGGTGATCGACCCCATGGTGGGCATTGCCATCGGCGTCATCATCCTGGGTGAACTGCGCCCCGACGTCCATGCCGTGATGGCGATTGCGATGGGAACCGCCGCCTGCCTTGCTATCGTTGGGGTTATCGCCCTTTCCCGGCACCACCCGGAGGTCACCAAGCGCAGGAAGGACGCGCGCAAGGCCGCCGGCAGGCCGTCCCACTAGCCCATTCCCTTCATTACCCAGCAATTCCACGAGGCCCGTGCCCCCGCGCCGCAGGCCAACCGTGCAGTCAGTTCCACGCTGCCCGCACCGTGACCATCAGGAGTACTCCCATGACCACGCCCGCCGACCAGCGCCCCCTGACCATCCTGATCGCCGCCGATACCTACCCGCCGGACGTCAACGGCGCTGCCCAGTTTGGATACCGCCTGGCCAAGGGCATGACTGCCCGGGGCCACAACGTCCATGTCCTGGCGTCGCGGGACAGCAAGGGAAAGAGTTTCACCGAGTTCCGCGAGGAAGCGACCGTGCACCGGCTCCGCTCGCACCGGGCGTTCACGCACGAAAGCTTCCGTCTCTGTTTCCCCTGGGAGATCAAGAAGGACATCAGCCTTCTCTTCGACCGGGTCAAGCCGGACGTCGTACACATCCAGAGCCACTACATGATTGGCGAGCACGTTCTCTACGAGGCCGTGAAGCGCGGCGTCCGCATTGTCGCCACCAACCACTTCATGCCCGAGAACCTGAACCCCTTCCTGCCCTTCCCACAGTGGTTCAAGGACATCATCGGGCGCGTCTCCTGGAAGGACATGGGCAAGGTCATGGGCCAGGCTGACGTTGTCACCACGCCTACGCCCCTGGCTGCCAAGGCGATGCACGACCACGCCTTCCTCCGGAAGGTCCTGCCGCTCTCCAACGGCATCGACTCCGCGGCCTACGAACTGCAGCCTGGTGAGCACATAGAGCCGCACGCCCACCCAACCGTGCTCTTCGCGGGACGCCTCGCAGAGGAAAAGCACGTGGACGTGCTGATCGAAGCCATCAGCAAGACCCCGCCGCAGCTGGAAGTACACCTGGAAATCGTGGGTGGCGGGGAAGTGCGTCCCGCCCTGGAGGACCTGGTGCGCCGGCTGGGGCTTACTGACAGGGTCAAGTTCCTGGGCCTTGCCAGCGACGACGAACTGCGCACGGCGTACATCCGCGCCGACCTGTTCTGCATGCCCGGAACGGCGGAACTGCAGTCGCTGGTGACGCTGGAAGCGATGTCCGCCTCCACCCCGGTGGTCCTGGCCGATGCCATGGCCCTGCCGCACCTGGTGCGCGACGGTGAGAACGGCTACCTCTTCACGCCCAACGACAGCGACGACCTCGCCAAGAAGATCACCCAGGTCCTGGAGCTGCCCAAAGACGAACAGCGGGCCATGGGCCGGGCCAGCCGGCAGATGGTGGAGCCGCACAGCCTCCAGGGAACCCTGCAGACCTTCGAGGACCTGTACCGTGGCGCCACCTATGAGGACAAAGTGGTCTGAAGCCTTTCCCGGGTTTGCTAGAGTGTTTTTGCCCTGCCGGAGCGCGGTGCTCGAACACCTGCTCCCGGGGTTTGGGGGGCTATAGCTCAGCTGGTTAGAGCGCGGGACTCATAATCCTAAGGTCCTCGGTTCAAGTCCGAGTAGCCCTACCCCTGCTGCAAACCGCGGCCGGCGATTTTCGTCGGCCGGGGTTTTCTTGGTTAAGCCCGCTCCCTGCGGTATGTTACTGACCAGTAACATACCGTGCTCCGCCCCGTGCATGGTCACCGCCGATCATCAAAGAAGGTATTCATGGCCTCCTCAGCCGAATCCCACGAGCTTCCCTACGCGGACGGCGACTTCTTCGCCTTCGAGCAGCTTCTGTCCGGCAAGGAGCAGGACCGGCTCGCCGAAGTCCGCGACTTCCTGGCGCGCGAGGTCAGGCCGGTGGCTGTGGACTGCTGGAACCGCGGCGAGTTCCCCATGGACCTGGTGCCGAAGTTCGCCGGCCTGGACCTGGTGAGCCCGGTCCGGCGGCAGGGCTACTCCAACCTCTTCGCGGGCATGCTGCATGCCGAGGTCACCCGCGCCGACGCTTCCATTGCCACGTTCCTCGGCGTGCACGACGGCCTCTTCACTGGCTCGATCGAGCTGCTGGCGTCCCAGGAGCAAAAGGACGAGTGGCTGCCCGATATCTACGCCTTGAAAAAGATCGGCGCCTTCGGTCTGACCGAGCCCCTGGGCGGCAGCGATGTGGCAGGTGGAACACGGACCACCGCGCGCAGGGATGGTGACAGCTGGATCCTCAACGGCGCAAAGCGGTGGATTGGAAACGCGACGTTCTCCGACTGGGTCGTGGTGTACGCCCGCGATGTTGCTGACAACCAGGTCAAGGGCTTCATGGTGGATACCTCGCTGGCCGGCTTCAGCGCCACGAAGATCGAGAACAAGATCTCCCTGCGGACCGTGCAGAACGCAGACATCGTCCTGGAAGACGTGGTGGTCCCGGACCACTTCAAGCTGGCCAACGCCAACAGCTTCCGCGACGTCAACAAGGTCCTCAAGGCCACCAGGCTTTCGGTCGCCTGGCAGGCCGTGGGACTCCAGTTGGCCGCCTTCGACGTTGCCCGCCGCTACGCGGTGGAACGCCACCAGTTCGGCCGCCCCCTGGCCTCCTTCCAGCTCATCCAGGACCAGTTGGTCCGGATCCTGGGGAACACCGTCAGCTCCATGGGCATGATGGTGCGGCTCTCCCAACTGGAGGATGAGGGTGCGGCAAAGGACGAACAGTCGGCGCTGGCCAAGGCTTTCGCCACCGCGCGCATGCGGGACAGCGTGGCCCTGGGCCGCGGCATCCTGGGTGGCAACGGCATCGTGACCGACTATGAGATGGCCAAGATCTTCGCAGACGCGGAGGCCATCTACTCCTACGAGGGCACGGCCGAAATCAACACCCTGGTGACGGGCCGTGCCATCACCGGAATTTCGGCCATCGTCTAGCCGGCGGGTGGGTGCGCGGCTGCCGCGCCAGGGCCGCATGGCCGGACGGTCTAGGGTGGCCCAGGCAGCGGCAGCAGGATGGAGGGGCGGAGGTCCAGAACGAACTGAAGAGGATTGACGTAGTCCTCTCCGTCCCGGACGCCCCAGTGCAGGCACTGTGCGGCGACGCAGTGTCCCGGCAGGACGGTGCCGATCACCTGGCCCGCAGCCACAGGGGTGCCTTCAGCCAGCCTGCTGTCCACCGGTTCGAAACTGCTGCGCAGCCCGTTCCCGTGATCAATGGTGATCACGGAACGGTCCACCACCACGCCCACGAAACTCACCGTTCCCGCTGCGGGAGACCTGACCTGCGTTCCTGCGGCGTAGTCCAGGTCCACCCCGCGGTGTCCGCTGAGCCAGGGCCTGGGCGGCGGGTCGAAACCGCGCAGCACGGGCGGCCGAGGTGCCAGCGGCCACAGCCAGGAAAGCCCGGCACCCGCTGCGCCGCCCGTCGTCGTACTCTGCTGTTGGTTAGCGGCAGGGTGTTGGCTGCCGGCAGGCTGTGCCGCGGAAGGCTGCCCGTTTCCTGCGCCGCGGTACTGGAAAGCCGGCCCGGGAGTTGATGCCGCGGACGCGGGGAGCAGCAGGACCGCGGCCAGGAGGATTGGTGCTTTCATGCCCCCAGCCTGTCCGTTTAGGGGGAGCGCCGGCAGGCCCTGCGCCGGCTATGTGGACAACGGTGCGGCAGGGTCCGGCTGTCGGCTGGGCGGGGGCGCCTGTAGTACACTTGATGGAGCAGTTTGCTGCGCCCTCAACGCTTCCCGTCCCAGTGGTTCACCCCGCGGTGTGCCGCCATGTCCGGGTTTGCGTCGGCACATCTCATTCAGGAGTGTGGGGGAGCAGTGGCTGACTACGCGCATCCGGCCCTCCGGCAGCCGACGCCCCCGGCGTTGTCCATGGAGGATCGTTCTTCCTGCGGTCAGGCTTTCGGCTTGATGGGAAGAACGGGGGGTGCCAGGAGCACGGCCCGTCCGGGCCACGCTGATCAACCGTCAACTATTGGCAGGGTAAGAAGCCCCCGGGTTTTCTCATGAATGACCTGCCGGAAAATAAGGAGCGTCGGAATGCCCGTCGTAACCATGCGCCAGCTGCTTGACAGCGGCGTCCACTTTGGACACCAGACCCGCCGTTGGAACCCGAAGATGAAGCGCTTCATCTTCACCGAGCGCAACGGCATCTACATCATCGACCTGCAGCAGTCGCTGTCCTACATCGACCGCGCCTACGAGTTCGTCAAGGCCACTGTTGCCCACGGCGGCACCGTGCTGTTCGTCGGTACCAAGAAGCAGGCCCAGGAAGCAATTGCCGAGCAGGCAACCCGCGTTGGCCAGCCCTACGTCAACCAGCGTTGGCTCGGCGGTATGCTGACCAACTTCCAGACGGTTGCCAAGCGTATCCAGCGCATGAAGGAACTCGAAGAGATCGACTTCGACGACGTCGCAGGTTCCGCTTACACCAAGAAGGAACTGCTGCTCCTCAAGCGCGAGCTCACCAAGCTGGAGTCCAACCTCGGCGGTATCCGCAACCTGACCAAGGCTCCGTCCGTGCTCTGGGTTGTCGACACCAAGAAGGAACACCTCGCCGTTGACGAGGCCAAGAAGCTGAACATCCCGGTTGTGGCCATCCTGGACACCAACTGCGATCCGGACGAAGTCGACTTCCCGATCCCGGGCAACGACGACGCCATCCGCTCCGTGAACCTCCTGACCCGCGTTGTTGCCGACGCCGTTGCCGAGGGCCTGATCGCCCGCAACAACCGCGGCACCGGCGCCACCGAAGCTCCGGAAGAGCCCCTGGCTGAGTGGGAGCGCGAGCTCCTCGAAGGCAACAAGGCTGAAGCCGCTGCCGCTCCGGCAGAGACCGCTCCGGCAGAGGCCGCTGAAGCTCCGGCTGCTGCCGAGGCTCCCGCCGAAGACGCCAAGTAAGACACAAAATCCGGATTTCTCCGCGCTGTCCGCAGCCGGAGCTGCTGACAGGATGGCGGCCCACCCCGTGGGCTGCCGTCCTGTCGGTCCGTACACCACCAAACATTTCTAGACAGAGGGGTTCACATGGCGAACTACACTGCCGCGGACATCAAGGCCCTGCGCGAGCGCACCGGCGCCGGCATGATGGACGTCAAGAAGGCTCTTGACGAAGCCAACGGTGACGCCGAGAAGGCCATCGAGATCATCCGCATCAAGGGCCTCAAGGGCGCTACCAAGCGTGAAGGCCGCTCCACCGCTGAAGGCCTGGTGGCCGCCAAGGTCAGCAACGGCGTCGGCGTCATGATCGAGGTCAACTGCGAGACCGACTTCGTTGCCAAGGCTGACAAGTTCATCCAGCTGGCCGACAAGGTCCTGGCCGTCGCCGTCGAGTCCGGCGCTGCCGACCTCGAGACCCTGCTCGCCACCGACGTCGACGGCAAGCCGCTGTCCGAGGTCGTCGTCGAAGAGGGCGCCATCCTGGGCGAGAAGGTTGTTGTCCGCCGCATCTCCCGCATCGAGGGTGCAACGGTTGACGCTTACCTGCACAAGACCTCCAAGGACCTCCCGGCCCAGGTCGGCGTGCTGTTCGCAGTCGACGGTGAAGGCGAAGCCGCTTCCGCCGCCGCCCACGACGTCGCCGTCCACATCGCTGCCATGGCTCCGAACTACCTCACCCGTGAGGATGTTCCGGCCGAGCTCGTTGAGTCGGAGCGCCGCATCGCCGAGGAGACCGCCAAGGCCGAGGGCAAGCCCGAAGCCGCCCTCACCAAGATTGTGGAAGGCCGCGTGACGGGCTTCTACAAGGGTGAGGTCCTGGTTGACCAGGCATTCGCGAAGGACGCCAAGAAGTCCGTGGCACAGGTCCTCGAAGAGGCCGGTGTCAAGGGAACCGCGTTCACGCGTTTCCGCGTCGGCTCCTAGTCGAAACTGCAAGGGGGTGGCCACTTCGGTGGCCGCCCCTTTTGCATGCGCCCAATCCGCTGGAAGCCAGTCCATACGGAGCGCGGCCGGTTCCGACCACTGGATCCGGCAGGATACCCTTTTTTCGAACGTCACCAACGGGAAGGCATCATGGAAGCCGTCAACACTGTCACGAATTCAGAGAAGAGCCGGCGGCGGGTCCTCCTGAAGCTCTCGGGCGAGGTCTTCGGCGGCGGGAAACTGGGTGTCGACCCCGAAACCGTCCGCGACGTTGCCAAGCAGATCGCCGCAGCCGTCCCACAGGTCGAAGTGGCCATCGTCGTGGGCGGCGGAAACTTCTTCCGCGGCGCTGAACTGTCCCAGAGCGGCATGGACCGCTCACGTGCCGACTATATGGGCATGCTCGGAACGGTCATGAACTGCCTGGCCCTCCAGGACTTCCTGGAGCAGGCAGGCGTGGAAACCCGCGTCCAGAGCGCCATCACCATGGGCCAGGTGGCCGAGGCCTACATCCCGCGCCGGGCCATCCGCCACATGGAAAAGGGCCGCGTCGTGATCTTCGGCGCAGGCGCCGGCCTGCCGTATTTCTCCACCGACACCGTGGCAGCCCAGCGCGCCCTGGAAGTCCACGCGGACGTGGTCCTCATGGCCAAGAGCGGGGTGGACGCCGTCTACACCGCGGACCCCAAGAAGGACCCCACCGCCGAGCGGCTGGAAACCCTCAGCTACGATGACGCCCTGCGCCGCGACATCCGCGTCATGGACCAGACAGCCATGACCATGTGCAAGGACAACAACCTCTCCATGGTGGTCTTCGGCATGGAGGGTGAAGGCAACGTCACCCGCGCCATCCTTGGCGAGAAGCTGGGCACCCTGGTCACCGCCTAGCTGCGGCTAGGATGATTTCAGGACAGTTCCATCCCCGCCCGCCCCGGCGGGGATGGAACCAGCAACAAAGAACCGCGTGAGTGCATAAACCGGCGTCCCGGACCGCACCAGAACCGTCAGGAGAGACCGTGATCGAAGAAACCTTGCTCGAAGCCGAAGAAAAGATGGACAAGGCGGTTGAGGTAGCCAAGGAAGACTTCGCTTCCGTCCGCACCGGCCGTGCCAACCCCGGCCTGTACAACAAGGTCCTGGTGGACTACTACGGTTCGCCCACCCCGCTGCAGCAGCTGGCCTCGTTTGCCATCCCGGACGCCCGGACCATCCTGATCACCCCGTTCGACAAGTCCGCCATGCGTGACATCGAACGTGCCCTGAGCGACTCCGAGGTCGGCGCCAACCCGTCCAACGACGGCAACGTCATCAGGATCACCATTCCTGAACTGACCAAGGAACGCCGCAAGGAGTACGTCAAGATCGTCAAGACCAAGGGCGAGGACGCGAAGGTCTCCATCCGCAACATCCGCCGCAAGGCCAAGGAGACCCTGGACCGCCTGGTGAAGGACGGCGAAGCCGGAGAAGACGAAGGCACCCGCGCGGAGAAGGAACTGGACAGCCTCACCAAGGCCCACGTGGACGGCATCGACGAGCTGCTCAAGCGCAAGGAAGCAGAGCTGCTCGAAGTCTGATGGGCCAGGCAGATCAGGCCCCGGCAGCCAGGGCGCGCACACGGGGGAAGCAGCCCAGGAGTAACCCGACGCCAAAGGCCGGGCGGAACCTGCCCGCCGCCGTCGCGGTGGGCCTGGCCATGCTCGTGGCAGTGCTGGGCGGCCTGCTGTTCCTCCCGCTGGCGTTCGTAGCCATCGTCACGGCCTTCGCCGTCTTCGGCGTCTGGGAGGTTTACCGGGCCCTGGAAGCCAACGGCACCAGGATGCCGATCGTGCCGGTGATGACCGGGACGGTGGCCCTGCCGTTCGCCGCCTACTTCGGCGGAATCGAGAGCCAGCTTTTTGCCCTCCTGCTCAGCGCGGTGGCGGTCCTTTTGTGGCGTTCGATCGAAAGCGCCGCCGGATCGGCCAACAGTATTTTCGCGGGCGTCTTCACCCTGGGCTGGGTACCGTTCTTCATCAGCTTTGCAGCACTGCCACTGCACGCGGCCGGCACGACGCCGCTGGGGCTTTGGCCCGGCGGCCTGGCTCCCATCGGGGCGTGGGAGATCGCCGTCATGCTGCTGCTGGTGGTCTCCAACGACACCTTCGGCTATTTGGTGGGTGCCTCCCTTGGGAAGCACCCGATGGCGCCGAAAATCAGCCCTAAGAAGTCCTGGGAGGGGTTCGCGGGCTCGGTGGGTGGCGCCGTGATCATCGGCATCCTGGCAGCCATCTTCGTGCTGGACAAGCCGTGGTGGGTTGGCCTGGTCCTGGCCGTGGGAACCGTGGCAGCGGCCACCGCCGGCGACCTCGCCGAGTCCATGGTCAAGCGAGAACTCGGCGTCAAGGACATGAGCAGCATCCTGCCCGGGCACGGGGGAGTGATGGACCGGCTGGACTCCATCGTCTTCGCCTCACCGGTGGCCTTTATCCTGTACGGACTGGTGGCCGGCGCATAACCTCTGCCCGGCGTACCCGGGCACCTGACACAAACAGGGTCCGGCGCGGGCGCACCACGCCCGGCACCCTAAACTGGTGCGGAAGCACTACGGCTGAAGAGCATTGAAGGAATCGAAGTGGCATTGGACATTCATCGGCAGATCCCTGCGTCCTTTGAGCGCGTGCAGCGCAATGAGTACGGCTACAACGCCCGGCAGGTGGACCAGTTCCTGCAGCGGGCCCGGGTCTCCCTGGAAACGCCTGAAGCCGCCACCGATCCCGTCAACAGCACCGACGTGAGGGCCGTGTCCTTCGACCCCGTCAAGGGCGGCTACTCGGCCGCCGTAGTGGACGCCGCGCTGGACCGGCTGGAGGACGCCTTCGCCCGGAGGGAACGCGACGAGCTGATTGCAGCCCGCGGCGAGGACGCCTGGCTGCGCGAGATCGGCAACCTTTCCGGCATCCTTCGCGGCCGGCTGCACCGGCCGGACGGGGAGCGCTTCCGCCGGCCCACCAGGAACAAGGCCCGCAGCTACAACACGGACGACGTCGACCGGCTGTGCCGCGAACTCGTTGCCTACCTCGAGCAGGACAAGCCGTTGAGCGTGGACAGCGTGCGCCGCGCCGTCTTCCGCCCCGCAGTTGGGCGTGAGGGCTACGAGGAATCGCAGGTCGATGCCTTCCTGGACCGGGTTGTGGAACTGATGGCTGCCATCGACTGACCTGCTGCGGAAGCAGGCCGCTTACGCCCCGGACGGAGGGGTGGGGGACAGCGGCGTGAACCGGCGCCAAATAGTGCGGTAGCTCCGGTAACCCTGTACGGCGGACACCGCAAAGAACCCGCCTCCGCACAGGGCAGCCGTTACCGCGGCCGGTGCCGTACCGGCGCCAGCCAGCGTGACCAGCAGGCCGGCAAGGATGGCAATCAAGGCGGCGTTCGCCGTCGTCATGAAGATCATGCTGCTTCCCGCCACGTGGCTGAAGCTGCCACGGTGACCAAAAAAGTAGTAGGTCTGGACGGAACCGGCCTGGTCGTCGTGGTGTGCCGCCATCAGGTACGGGGCCACGCCTGGGTCCAGGTCCACGTATGCGGCCCGCAGCCTGTTCATCGCGGTGACGTACATCAGGTCCTCGTGGGCCACATTCATTACCCTGAGCTGCGTCAGGAGCCCGATAGCGGCGTCGATGAAAAGGACAACCACAGCCAGCAGGACGAAGGCATCCGAAAATCCGGTTGCCTGCCCCACCAGTGCCACACTGACCACGCTGGCCGAGGTGAAGGTGAGGAACATGCTGATGCGGGTCAGCACCTCGGCCTGGGCCGTGCTGCGCGATGCCAGCAGCCCCCAGTGTTCCGTGGCGAGCAGCTGGGCCCGCACGGAGGCAGGAACCCCTGGGGCCTGCCGGGAGGCGTTGTGGTGGGAGCCGTGCTGGCTGGACACGGCGCCGTCCTCCATGGACATGGCGCTATTGTCCTCCTGATCACCTCTCGGTCGCCAGCGGCCGTTCCGGAGTGTGGAGGCGGGTCATGATCCGCGGCATCGTGGCTGGAATCCGGTGCGCGGTGGCCTTGGAAACAGTGACCATCACGGCGAAAGCGGTGGGCACGCTCCACGCTGCAGGCTGCGCAAGCCAGGCCGGCGCAAGGTCCGAACCGGACACGGCCCCGGCGATCATCGCCCCGCCGCACAGCATCCCGCCGGTCACCATGCCGGCAATGGCCCCGGCATCCGTCAGGCCCCGCCACCAGATCCCCAGCAACAAAACCGGGCACACCGTGGAGGCGGTGAAGGCGAAGACAAGGCCCACGCTTCCGGCCAGCGCCAGGGACCCGGTCATGAAGGCAAAACCAAGGGGGACGACGGCGGACACCACGGCCGCGAGCCGGAATCCCCGCACTCCGCCGCCCAGGACGTCCTGGCTGATGACGCCGGCCAGGGACACCACCAGGCCCGAGGTGGTGGACAGGAATGCGGCGAACGCCCCGGCCACCACCAGCGCGGAAAGCAGGTCGCCCGGAACCCCGCCGACGAGTTCGCCGGGCAGCCGCAGGACCATGGCGTCCGGTTGTCCCGAACGGGCAAGCCCGGGGGCGAACATACGTGCCACCAGGCCGTAGGCGGTGGGGAAGAGGTAGAACACGGACAACAGCCCCAGGACGATCAGGGTGGTCCGCCGGGCGGACTGGCCGTCCGGGTTGGTGTAGAAACGCACCAGCACGTGCGGCAGCCCCAAAGTGCCGAACAGCAGCGCCACCAGCAGGGAGACGTTCTGGTACAGGCCGGCCGGCGGCACCCCCGTGGGGTTGGCCGCGGGCAGGGACTGCGGCTCGGTGCCTTGCCCGGCCAACACGAAAATGATGAACAGGATGGGCACGGCCAGCGCCGTCAGCTTGAGCCAGTACTGGAATGCCTGGACAAAGGTAATGGAACGCATCCCTCCGGCCACCACCGTGAGGCACACCACCACCACGACCGCCACCGACCCCACCCAGGACGGCAGGCCGGTGGCGATGTGGATGGTCAGCGCGGCGCCGTGGAGCTGCGGCACGATGTACAGCCACCCCACCATCACCACCACCAGGCTGGTCACCCGCCGCACCGTCCGGGACGAGAGGCGGGATTCGGTGAAGTCGGGAATGGTATAGGCTCCGGACCGCCGCAGCGGGGCGGCGACGAAGAGCAGCAGCATCAGGTAGCCGGCGGTGTAGCCCACGGGGAACCAGAGCGCGTCGGTCCCGGATAACAGGATGAGGCCGGCCACGCCCAGGAAGCTGGCGGCAGACAGGTACTCCCCGCCGATGGCCGATGCGTTCCACCAGGGCCGCACCGTCCGCGAGGCGACGTAGAAGTCACCCGTGGTGCGCGAGACCCTCAGCCCGTAGAAACCAATGATGGCGGTGGCCAGGGACACCACTGTGACGGCCGTGATGGCCAGGCCGGCGTTCACCCGGTCATCACTGTTCCCCGGCCAGGTCCCGGTACCGGGCCTCATTGCGCGCCGCGGTCCTGACGTACAGCCATGCGCTCAGCCCGATCACGGGGTAGATGCCGGCGCCCAGCAGCAGCCAGCCAAAGGGGATCCCGGCGATCCGCGCGTCGGCCAGCCCGGGAACAAGCACCAGGACCACCGGGAACGCGGCGAGGATCAGCAGGAAGCCGCCGGCCACCACCAGGGCCAGCCGCAGCTGGGACCGGATCAGTGACCGGACAAATACCTGGCCCACGTCGGAGTCCTGGGCGGCTTCGCGGGACTCCAGGGGACGGGGCACACCACGGGCAGGCGTGCCGGGGGAGGCAAGAGGGGCCGTGACCCGGACCCGGGTCATGCGTGCGGCCTGATCCTGGTGGCCTCCAGCTTCTCCCGCACGATCGGCAGGTGGCGCCGGCTGATGGGCAGGCCCGCGCCGGCCACCGTGACGCGGGGTCCGTCGGCCGCCAGCTTCATCGAGGACACGTGCTTGAGGGCCACCAAATAGGAACGGTGCGTACGGATGAAGCCGGCATCAGCCCATTGCTGTTCCAGGTCCGCCAGCGGCACCCGGATGAGGTAGCTGGCATCCGCGGTGTGCAGCCGGGCGTAGTCGCCCTGGGCCTGGACGTAGGTGACGTCGTCGCGGCGGATCATCCTGGTGGTCCCGCCCTGGTCAACCGTGATCATCTCAGGCGCCGTCCCGCCGTCGCGCAGTTCACTGATGCGTCCCACGGACCGGGCAAGCCGCTCAGCGCGGACAGGTTTGAGCAGGTAGTCCACGGCGGCGAGTTCGAAAGCGGCCAGCGCGTGGTCCTCGTCAGCGGTGACGAACACAACGGCCGGCAGATTGCTGCTCCGGGCGATGGCGCCGGCAATGTCCAGTCCGGACACCGCGGGCATGTGGATGTCCAGGAATACGGCGTCGATGCCGCCGGCGGACAGGGCCGTGAGGGCTTCGGCCCCGGACGTGGCCCGCGCCACCTTTCCGATGCGCTCGTCCCTGCCCAGCAGGAAGGCCAGTTCCTCCACGGCGGGCAGCTCATCATCAACGACGAGGACGTTAATCATGCTCCTAGGGTACTTCCAGCGGCAGGGGCTGCTTCACGCATCATGGCCGGGCTGGGACTTCGGAACGCGCATGGTGATCAGCGTTCCCTCCCCGGGGGCCGTTTCGACCACCAGGCCGTGGTCGTTGCCGTACACCTGCCGGAGGCGTGCATCAACGTTCCGCAGCCCCACGTGGTCGCCGTCGGTGTGGCCGGCCAGGACCGAGCGGAGCTGCTCCGGATCCATGCCCACACCGTCGTCCTCGATGGTGACCTCAGCGAACGCACCGGCGTCCTCCGCCGTGATGCTGATATGCCCGGGCCCCGCCTTGGCCTCGAGCCCATGGCGGACGGCGTTTTCCACCAGCGGCTGGAGGCTGAGGAAGGGGATGACGGTGCTCAGGACTTCAGGTGCCACCCGCAGGCTCACCTGCACGCGGTCCCCGAACCGGGCACGCTCCAGGAGCAGGTAGCGGTCGATGCAACGGAGTTCCTCCGCAAGCGTGGTGAAGTCCCCGTGGCGACGGAACGAGTAGCGGGTGAAGTCGGCGAACTCCACCACAAGCTCCCTTGCGCGCTCCGGATCGGTGTTGATGAAGGATGCGATGGCGTTGAGCGAGTTGTAGATGAAGTGCGGGCTGATCTGGGCCCGAAGTGCGCGGACTTCCGCTTCCATCAACAGCGTGCGGGACGCGTCCAGCTCCGCGAGTTCCACCTGAACGGCCACCCAGTCGGCCACTTCCCCCGTCGCCCGTACCAGGCCTGCCCCCGCGGCAGGGGCGAAGGCGGCCACAGCTCCCACCACGCGGGTGCCGGCCCGCACCGGCGCGATGACCCCGGCGAGATGGCCGCCGGTCCCGCCGGCTCCCGGGGAGAGCACGGCCGTGCGCCCGGATGCCAGGACATCCGCGGCGAGTTCCATGAGGCGCGGCCTGATGTCTTCGGCGCCCCCGTCCCAGGCCAGGACCCCTGCGCTGTCCGTAATCGCCAGGGCGTCGCAGGCCAGCAGGGCGCGCAGCTGGCGGCTGGCCTTCGATGCGCCGGCCGGGTTCAGGCCGCGCCGCAGGTGCTGCCCGGCCTGCGATGCCGCGTGCAGCGTGTGGTACGTGGCGCGCTCGGCGTCGGTGCCCAGCTCCCGGAAGGAGCGGAGTACCTTCAGGCCCACGCCGACGACGACGGCAATCGCCATGGCGATCACTGCCACGGCTGCGGCGGTGAGGAGGGGGGAATCCGGCATGCGCCCAGCGTAGCGGCGGCTGCCGCTTGCCGCAGCATCGCGACCGTTGAGCGACAGTGGGGAGCGAAGTGCTGGAACACGGCAGTGGCCGGGCCGCAGAGTGATGGGTGTCACATCTGCGGTGCCCTGTCTGGATCAGGGCCTGCCGCCCGGTGTGTTCCGGCAACTCAATGAGGAGGAACGATGGGTAATGATGCCCATACTCCGGACGCAGCGGCGTCCGTGGACTTCGAGCAAGTCCAATCGACCGGGCAGTTCCAGGAATTGCGCAAGCGTCACCGCAGCTTTGTCTTCCCCATGGCAGTGGCCTTCCTGCTGTGGTACTTCGCCTACGTCCTGCTGGCCGACTACGCGGTGGATTTCATGTCCACCAAGGTCTGGGGCAACATCAACATCGGCCTGATCCTGGGCCTGCTCCAGTTCGTGTCCACGTTCGCCATCACCGGCTGGTACGTGCACTACTCCAACAAGCGGCTGGACCCCATCGCCACGGAAATCAGGCATGGCATCGAGGGGCACGAATTCGATAAGCACGGAAACCGAGTGGGCGGAGCCAACAAATGATCGCAATTCCCGCCGCGGTGGACGTCTCCGCCCTCAAGGACACCACCCTTTTGAATATGGGCATCTTCGCCCTGTTCGTGGCCGTGACCATGGTGATCGTGTTCCGCGCCAGCCGCAACAACAAGACCGCCGCCGACTACTACGCGGCGGGACGTTCGTTCACCGGCTCGCAGAACGGCACCGCCATTGCCGGGGACTACCTGTCGGCAGCATCCTTCCTGGGTATCACCGGTGCCATCGCCATCAACGGCTACGACGGGTTCATGTACTCCATCGGCTTCCTCGTGGCGTGGCTGGTGGCGCTGCTCCTGGTTGCCGAACTGCTGCGCAACACCGGTAAGTTCACCATGGCGGATGTGCTGTCCTTCCGGCTGAAGCAGCGCCCGGTCCGGATCGCCGCGGCCATCTCCACCCTCGCTGTCTGCTTCTTCTACCTTCTGGCGCAGATGGCCGGCGCGGGAAGCCTGATCTCCCTCCTGCTGGGTATCAGCGACTGGGGCGGACAGGCCCTGGTGATCATCGTCGTCGGCGCCCTCATGATCATGTACGTGCTGATCGGCGGCATGAAGGGCACCACCTGGGTGCAGATCATCAAAGCAATGCTGCTGATCGCCGGCGCGGCCGTCATGACGCTGTGGGTCCTGGCCATTTACGGCTTCAACCTCTCCGCACTCCTGGGCGGCGCCGTGGAGACCGCCAAGAACCCGGCCGTCCTCAACCCGGGCCTGCAGTACGGCAAGTCGGACACCTCCAAGCTGGACTTCATGTCCCTGGGCCTGGCGCTGGTGCTGGGCACCGCCGCCCTGCCACACGTGCTGATGCGCTTCTACACGGTCCCGACCGCCAAGGAAGCCCGCAAATCGGTCGTGTGGTCCATCTGGCTGATCGGTATCTTCTACCTGTTCACCCTGGTGCTGGGCTACGGCGCTGCGGCGCTGGTCGGCGCGGACACGATCAAGGGCGCCCCCGGCGGCGTCAACTCGGCTGCCCCGCTGCTGGCGTTCCACCTGGGCGGCCCGCTGCTGCTCGGCTTCATCTCCGCAGTCGCGTTTGCCACCATCCTCGCCGTGGTGGCCGGGTTGACCATCACGGCCGCCGCTTCCTTCGCGCACGACATCTACGCCAACGTCATCGCCAAGGGCAAGGCCGACGCCGCCACGGAAGTCCGGGTGGCCCGGCGCACCGTGGTGGTGATCGGCATCCTGGCCATCCTGGGCGGCATCTTCGCCAACGGGCAGAATGTGGCCTTCCTGGTGGCGCTCGCCTTCGCCGTGGCCGCCTCAGCGAACCTGCCCACCATCATCTACTCGCTGTTCTGGCGGAAGTTCACCACCCAGGGCGCGGTGTGGAGCATGTATGGCGGCCTGGCCTCAGCGATCCTGCTCATCGTGTTCTCTCCGGTGGTCTCCGGAGCCAAGACCTCGATGATTCCGGGGGCCAACTTCGCCCTCTTCCCGCTCAGCAACCCCGGCATCGTGTCCATCCCCCTGGCGTTCTTCCTGGGCTGGCTGGGCACCACGCTGGACAAGCGGCGGGAGGATGCCGCCAAGCAGGCCGAGATGGAGGTCCGTTCGTTGACCGGCATCGGCGCCGAAAAGGCCGTGGACCATTAGAAGGAACCCGGCTTAACGTGAAGAGCCTCCTGCCGCTGCCGCGGTAAGGAGGCTCTTTCGTTGGTCCGGATGGCTTCCGGTCGTTTTTTGTCCGACCCCGGGGGTTAGTGCTGGTGGTGTCCGCCGGGCACCAGGCTCCCGTGTTCGCCGTGCGGGACTGCATACTGGCCGGCCGTTGAGGCGGCGAGTCCCGGCGTCGTTATTCCTGCCACCAGCACGGCGCCGGCGAACGCCGCCAGCAAGAGCCGGGCCGGCCGCACGACTGCCGGTTGCTCCGGCAGCCCACCCTCCTGGCGGGCGCCTTGCCTTCCCAACCATCCGAGCGCGGCGAGGATCATCAGCGTCAGCAGGAGCGCCGAAAGCTGGGTCAGGCCGAGCCCGGAGGTGGCGGCGGTGGGGAAAGCCACGGCCGCCAGGTGCACGGCCGCCGCGGCTGCCAGCGCCGCGCGCGCCCATCGGCTGCCCACCAGCCGGTCCTTGGCCAGGAACATCACGGCCCCGGCCAGCAATGCGGCGCCCCAGAGTCCTGCCACGGCAGCCGCTGCGGTGATTTCGGGACCGGGAGCACCGGCCGCGAAGAGGCTTGAGGAGATGGCCAGGTTGACCGACCCTGCACCAAAGCCCGCGATCCCGGTGACCAGGCGAACCGTGGGGTGCGCCTGGGACACCGGTGGGGGCGCCGGGTGGTGGAATGTCGCTGTAGTCCTGGGTGCTCCCATGCCGGGCGTTGGCATCTTAGGCCCGGGCGGCGGCGGGAGCCTTGTCCAGGGACAGCCCGACGCCGAGCAGAAGTACCGCGCTGGCAAGGTGGAGGACGTTGTCCGCACCGTTCAGGGCGATGATGTTCAGCGGCGAGTTCAGCAGGAACAGGCCCACGATGCCCACCAGGAGGTAGACGGCGCCCACGGTGGCGTTCACTGTGCGGGCGCCGGCCGTTCCGCGGAGTCCGGCGAGGAGCAGCGCGGCGCCGATGGCAAGGTGGATGACGTTGTGCAGCGGGTTGACTTCAAAGATGATGAGGTTCGCGCCCTCGGTGGCTGCGAAACCGATGCCCGAGGTGACAGCGAAGCCCAGGAGGCCCACCAGCAGGTAGACGGCTCCGAAGACGGTGGCGATGAGGCGGTTGGGTGAATTGCGCATGGCCCGAATCCTTCCGTTGGGGCGGGTGGCTTGTTCCCGCCGGTTTGGGATCCCTGGGCGGGACCCTCGGAAGCGATTCGGATCATGCATGGCCGTGGATGGGTGGAAAGATCAGTACGCTTTCCATTTCCGCGGCTGCGTGGTTTTGGCTAGGCCGCAGGGCGCAGCTTGATGTTGACCATCCGGAGCTGGTCCCGGCCTTCGAACTTATAGGCAAGGTCCACTTTCTTGCCGGTGCAGCTGATCTGGCCCACCACTTCGGCAGACTTCACCCCGTTGTCGGTGGTCACCTTCAGGTCGTTGTAGGCGGGCGTGCAGGAGCTGTCCATTTCCAGGCTTTGCACCCCCGAGATGAAGGCCTCCTTGGAGAGCTGTTGCTGCAGGGCTGGGTCCAGGTACTGGTCGTACGCTGAGGCTGAGTCGCCCGCGATCACCTTCCTGGTGAAGTCGTCCGCAAGGCCCCTGGCCTGGTTGGTGGCACTGCCCACCACGTTCACCAGGATGACGACGCCGATGATCACCAGCAGCAGCACGGCACCGATGCTGCCAAGGACGATCCACAGTTTCCGCCGGCTCCGCTCCCGGGGCGGCTCGCCAGGCAGGCCGAACGGCGCCGGATGCTCCGGCATTGGGGGAAGCTGCTGCGGATAGCCCGCCGGGCCCTGCCGGTGCGGATCCTGGGGAATGCTCAAGGAATGGGCCTTCCATTGTGAACGGGCGCGCCGGCGCCGCGGGGTGGTCCGGACCTTCCCGGCCGGCACATGACTGGAACCAGCCTATAACCCCGCGCGCCGCCGTCGTATTTGCCGCAGGACGTCCGACGTCCGGTGCTGCCGCTAGGTTTCCTCGGAGCCCCGCTCCAGCAGGGGCTGTACCCGGAAGGGGATCAGCTCGCCCATGGCCAGGGCAGTGTCCGCCCTCTCCACCCCGTCACAGGCCAGGATCTTGCCGTTGATCCGAAACAGGTCCTCGGCATCCCGCGCCACCACGCGCAGCAACAAATCCGCGGACCCTGTCAGCCCGTACCCCTCCAGGACCTCCGGGATGGCTGCGATCTCCTCCGCCAGGCGCCCCAGCTTCTGCTGCTGGACATGCACCGAGATGAACGCCATAAGGGGGTACCCCAGTGCCGCCGGGTTGATCCTCCGTTCAAAGGACAGGAAGACGTGCTTTTTCTCCAGCTGGCCCATCCGCGCCTGGACCGTATTGCGGGACAGGCCAAGCTTTTGCGCCAAGGCAACAACGGTCCGGCGGGGATCCTGTGCCAGAGCCGACAGCAGCCGGGTGTCAGTGCCATCCAAAGCTCGCATAATGCGCAACGCTAGCACGGTGGGAGGGCGGCCGGCAGGGCACTTTGCTCAAAAAATTCCGTGGTGGTTGTACCCTCTGGCTCTTGTGAGTAGGGTCACAGTATCTGGGGCAATGACGCCCGGAAGGCCGGTGGCGGCAGGGGCCAAAAGCCCGGGAAACCACTGGTCAACGACGTACGAAGGTTGCGGCAATCGTGTCTACAGACGAAACGGGCCATGGCGGCGCAAAGACCCCCCAAAGCGCAGGAAACCCCGGGATAACCGGGCCGGAATTCCTGCAGCTCATCACCCCCGCGGGAGAGCGGATCAGCCATCCGGAGTTCGATTTCTGGGTCAAGGACGTCAGCGACGAGCAGTTGTGTTCCCTCTTCGAGGACATGACGGTCATCCGCCGCATCGATGTTGAGGCCACGGCCCTGCAGCGGCAGGGTGAACTGGCACTGTGGCCGCCACTCCTGGGCCAGGAGGCAGCCCAGATCGGGTCCGGGCGGTCCCTGCGGGCGGACGACTTCGTGTTCTCCAGCTACCGCGAGAACGGCGTCGCGTACTGCCGGGGCGTGGACCTGACCGACCTCCTCCGCGTATGGCGCGGCAACGCCTCCGGTGGCTGGGACCCCTACAGCATCAACATGGCAACGCCCCAGATCATTATCGGCGCCCAGACCCTACATGCCACCGGTTACGCCATGGGGATCCAGAATGACGGTGCCGATGCTGCGGCAATTACATACTTCGGCGACGGCGCCACGAGTGAGGGTGACGTTAACGAGGCGATGGTCTTCGCGGCCAGCTTCCAGGCGCCGGTGGTTTTCTTCTGCACGAACAACCACTGGGCCATCTCGGAGCCAGTGCGGCTCCAGTCCCATATCCAGCTTGCGGACCGGGCCACTGGTTTCGGCATCCCCAGCCTTCGGGTGGACGGCAACGATGTCTTGGCGGTCATGGCCGCCACCCGGCTGGCCCTTGACCGGGCGCGGCGCGGCGGGGGACCCACGTTCATCGAGGCCGTCAGCTACCGCATGGGTCCCCACACCACAGCCGATGACCCCACCCGCTACCGCGACGCCAACGAACTCGAGGACTGGGCCGCCAAGGATCCCGTCACCCGGCTCGCCGGCCTCCTGGCGCGGAAGGGCCTCCTGACCGCCGAGCTGCAGCAGCAGGTCAAGGACAAGGCCGACGCCGTCGCATCGGATATGCGCCGCGGCTGCACCACCATGCCTGATCCCCGGCCGATGGACATCTTCAAGCACGTCTACAGCACCCCCAACTCCTGGCTGGAACGCCAGGAGGACCATTACGCAAGGTATTTGGCCTCCTTCGGCGATCCCGCAGGTGCCGTTTCAGAGGAAGGTGCACGCTGATGACCCAGTTGACCTTTGCCCGCGCCATCAATGCCGGGCTGCGCAAATCGCTGGAAAACGACTCCAAGGTGGTTCTCCTCGGAGAGGACATTGGCACCCTGGGCGGCGTGTTCCGGGTGACCGACGGCCTGCAAAAGGACTTCGGCAAACACCGCGTGGTGGACACCCCGCTGGCCGAATCAGCGATTGTCGGCACGGCCGTCGGCCTGGCGTACCGGGGCTACCGGCCTGTGGTGGAAATCCAGTTCGACGGCTTCATCTACCCGGCATTCGACCAGATCGTCAGCCAGATGGCCAAGCTGCACTACCGCACGCGGGGTGCCGTGAAGATGCCCATCACCATCCGCGTCCCGTTCGGCGGCGGCATCGGCTCGCCCGAACACCATTCGGAGTCACCGGAAGCCTACTTCACCCACACCTCGGGCCTTCGGGTGGTCACGGTGGCCAACCCCCAGGACGCGTACACGGTGATTCAGCAGGCCATCTCCTGCGATGATCCGGTGCTGTACTTCGAACCCAAGCGGCGCTACCATGACAAAGGCGAGGTGGACGAGTCCGTGGATCCTGCCACGGCCCTGCCCATGGACAAGGCACGCCTGCTGACCGAGGGCAGCGACGTCACCCTGGTGGCCTACGGGCCCCTGGTCAGGACTGCCCTGGATGCTGCCTCCGCCGCCGCGGACGAAGGCATCTCCATCGAAGTCATCGACCTGCGCTCGCTGGCCCCCGTGGACTACGAACCCGTGGTGGCCTCGGTACGCAAGACCGGGCGCCTGGTGGTCACGCACGAGGCGGCGCAGTCCGGCGGCCTGGGCGCGGAAGTGGCGGCCAGCATTACGGAGCGGTGCTTCTACCACCTGGAGGCTGCCCCGGTCCGGGTCACCGGGTTCGACATCCCCTACCCGTACTCAAAGCTGGAAATGCACCACCTGCCCGGCCTGGACCGCATCCTGGACGGCGTGGACCGGGCCCTTGGCCGCCCCAATTCCCTGAGCGGCCTGGAAGGATGAGCGCCACCATGATCAAGGAATTCCGGCTCCCTGACCTGGGGGAGGGACTCACGGAGTCCGAAATCCTCAGCTGGAAAGTGGACGTTGGCGATACCGTCAGCCTGAACCAGGTCATCGCCGAGGTGGAAACCGCCAAGGCCGTGGTGGAGCTGCCCTCACCCTTCGCAGGGGTCATCAAGGAGCTTCACGAGCAACCCGGCTCCGTGGTGGAGGTGGGCAAGCCGATCGTCTCCTTCGAGGTAGCGGACGACGACGGCGGGTCGCCTTCACCGTCGTCCGGCGCCGTGTCCGCAGGGCCGGGGGAAGCGGCGGTGGAGACACCCAAACGGGAACCGAACCTGGTGGGTTACGGCGCCGTCGTCGAGGCTTCCGGACGGCCCACCCGCCGGCCGCGCAACTTCTCCCCGGTGGTTGAGCCTGTCGAAACCAAGCTTCCGGTGGTTGAGCCTGTCGAAACCAGGCCTGTCGAACCAGGTACTGCCGAACGCCCCCGGTCCACTCCTCCAGTCCGGAAGCTGGCCAAGGATCTGGGGGTGGACCTGGCCCAGGTTTCCGGCACCGGGCCGGGCGGCCTGATCACGCGGGAAGACGTCCAGGACTACGCCGGGCACGGGGAAGAGCCTGCCGCGCCCGCGACGGAGCATGTGGCCCCAGCCGGCGGGACGCGCCAGGGGGAGCGGGAGACGCGCGTCCCGATTAAAGGCGTCCGCAAGCACACTGCGGCGGCCATGGTGCAGAGCGCCTTTACCGCGCCCCATGCCACAGAATTCCTTACGGTGGACGTCACGCCGAGCCTTGAGCTGCTGGCCAAACTCAAGACCAGCAGGGCCTTTGCCGGCATCAAGCTGACGCCGTTGACGCTTGCCGCCAAAGCCGTCCTCGTTGCCCTGCGCCGTAATCCGTCGCTGAATTCGCGGTGGGACGAAGAGCGCCAGGAAATCGTCACGTTCAATTACGTGAACCTGGGCATCGCCGCCGCCACGCCCCGGGGGCTCACCGTCCCCAACATCAAGGATGCGGACGCGCTTCCCCTTCCACAGCTCGCCCAGGCGCTGACGGCGCTCGCCGAAACTGCGAGGGCAGGCAAGACGGCACCGGCCGACCTGTCCGGCGGCACCATCTCCATCACCAATATTGGCGTGTTTGGCATTGACGCGGGCACTCCCATCCTCAACCCCGGGGAGGCGGCCATCCTTGGCCTCGGTGCGGTGCGGACCTTGCCCTGGGAGTACCGGGGCGACGTGGCGCTGCGCCAGGTGATCACGCTGAGCCTGTCCTTCGACCACCGCCTGGTGGACGGCGAGCAAGGCTCCCGGTTCCTTGCCGACGTCGGCGCCATCCTGGCCGAGCCGGGAATGGTGCTGACCATGGTCTAAAGGGGGTGCGGGGCGCCCCCTGCGCTGTCAACCATCAGGGCTGCCAGCGCCATGCGCTCGAGCAGGGGGCGGGCCGCGCCGGCCGCGATCCGCCGGCCGTGGCTGCGGACGGAGTGCGGCGTGGAGTTGATGAGGCCGAACGTAGCGTGTGCCCGCATCCGGAGTTCGGCGGCGTCCGTGCCGGGGTGGACCTTGGCGAGGACGTCCACCCATAACTCAACGTAGCTTCGCTGCAGGGAGCGCACAGCGGACTGGTCCTGTTCGGAGAGGTTGCTGAGGTCCCGGTCCTGGACCCGGATCACATCGGGCTTGCCCAGCGCAAAGTCCACCTGGAACTCCACGAGCCGGCGCAGTGCAGCCGCGGGGTCGGTGCTGCTTTCCACCACTTGCCGCCCGCCGTCGAGCAGTTCCTGGCTCACGGTCACCAGGAGGTCGGCGAGGACTGCCTGCTTGCCGGGAAAGTGGCGGTAGACGGCGGGTCCGCTGACACCTGCCGCCGCGCCCAGGTCCTCGAGGGATACCCGGTTGAAGCCGTTGAGCGCGAACAGCGAAGCCGCGGCAGACAGCAGCGCCTGCCTGCGGTTCTCCTTGGCCTTGCCGCGCTGCGTGGTGGGAGCAGGCTGCGGCGTGACGGTTGGCTGCGCTGCATTGCTGGGTTGTGTTCCCGTGCTGGGCACTTTTCCTCCTCGGACCGACGCAGATTCTACCAAGACCGCCATGTGTTGGACATCACAGTTAATCGAGACTAACCTGAATTTCAGTTATTAGTCACTAACCGAGTTGGCGTCGAGCCGGCCCGGTCCAGACAGGAACGGATCGTCAATGGAGACCCTGGCCAGCCGGCTCGACCCCTCAAGCGAGTCCTTCCGCGCCAACCGGGAAGCGCAGCTGGCGCTCGCCGAAGACCTGCGGAAAAGGCTGGCGGACGCGGCGCTGGGCGGACCACAGAAATCGCGGGACCGCCATGTGGCCCGCGGCAAGTTGCTGCCGCGGGACCGGATCGACCAGTTGCTGGATGACGGCAGCCCGTTCCTGGAGGTCGCGCCGTTGGCCGCCAACGGGATGTACGGAGACGACGCTCCGGGCGCCGGGGTGATCGCGGGCATCGGCCTGGTGCACGGGCGGCAGGTCCTGGTCATCTCCAACGACGCCACCGTCAAGGGCGGCACCTACTATCCCATGACGGTCAAGAAGCACCTCCGCGCCCAGGAGATCGCCCTGGAGAACCGGCTGCCCTGCGTTTATTTGGTGGATTCAGGCGGGGCGTTCCTGCCCAAGCAGGACGAGGTGTTCCCGGACAAGGACCACTTCGGCAGGATCTTCTACAACCAGGCGCGCCTGTCGGCAGCCAAGATTCCGCAGATTGCCGCCGTCATGGGGTCCTGCACCGCCGGCGGCGCCTATGTCCCCGCCATGAGCGACGAGACGGTGATCGTCCGGAACCAGGGGACCATCTTCCTGGGCGGTCCGCCGCTGGTGAAGGCCGCCATCGGCGAGATCGTGACCGCGGAGGAACTCGGAGGCGGAGACGTGCATGCCCGGATTTCCGGGGTAACTGACCACCTGGCCGAAAACGATGAGCATGCCCTGCAGATCATCCGGGACATCGTTGCCACGCTGCCGCCCCCCGCAGCCCCCGCCTGGCAGGTGGAACCCGCCGTCGAACCCGCCGTGGACCCGGAAGGGCTCTATGGCGCCGTTCCCACGGACGTCAACGCCCCCTACGACGTCCATGAGGTCATCGCCCGGCTGGTGGACGGGAGCAGGTTCCACGAATTCAAGAAGGACTACGGCACTACCCTGGTGACCGGATTCGCCCGAATTGACGGGCACCCGGTAGGAATCGTGGCCAACAACGGCGTCCTGTTCAGCGAATCGTCCCTCAAAGGGGCGCATTTCATCGAACTGTGCGACCAGCGCGGCATCCCGCTGGTCTTCCTACAGAACATCTCCGGGTTCATGGTGGGCAGGGACGCCGAACAGGGCGGCATCGCCAAGAACGGCGCCAAGATGGTCACCGCCGTCGCCACCGCGCGCGTCCCCAAGCTGACGGTGGTCATCGGTGGCTCCTTCGGTGCGGGCAACTATTCCATGTGCGGCCGCGCGTACTCGCCACGGTTCCTGTGGATGTGGCCAGCAGCCCGGATCTCGGTGATGGGCGGCAACCAGGCTGCCAGCGTGCTGGCCACCGTGAAGAGGGACCAGTTCGAAGCGGCGGGGGAGGACTGGGCGGCCGAGGACGAGGAAGCCTTCAAAGCGCCCATCCGCCGGCAGTACGAGGACCAGGGCAGCCCCTACTACTCCACCGCCCGGCTGTGGGACGACGCCGTCATCGACCCCACCGATACCCGCACCATCCTGGGCCTGGCGCTCGACGTCGTCTCCCGCACCCCCTTGCCGGAGACCTCCTTCGGCCTCTTCCGGATGTGAGCCAGCAATGACCATGCAGACCAACACCTTCACCCGTGCCGGCACCAACCCTGCAGCCACCCCGCAGGAAGGTGCCCCGCCCCCGTTCAGCACCGTCCTTGTGGCCAACCGCGGCGAAATCGCCTCCCGCGTCATCCGGACACTGCGGCAGCTGGGAATCCGGTCCGTCGCCGTGTACAGCGACGCCGACGCCGGCGCGCGCCACGTGCGGGAAGCTGACACGGCCGTCCGGATTGGCCCCGCCGCGGCCGCGGACAGCTACCTGAGCATTGACGCCATCCTTGACGCGTGCCGGCAGTCCGGCGCCGACGCAGTCCACCCCGGCTACGGCTTCCTCAGCGAGAACGCCGATTTCGCCCGGGCGCTGGAACACGCCGGCATCACCTTCATCGGCCCCGGCGTGGAAGCCCTCAACGTCATGGGCGACAAGATCCGCGCGAAGAACCATGTGGCGGGGTACGGCGTGCCCGTGGTGCCCGGCATCGCCAGGCCCGGCATGACGGACAGTGAACTCGCCGAAGCTGCCGCCGCCGTCGGCTTTCCGCTCCTGATCAAGCCCTCGGCCGGTGGCGGCGGCAAAGGCATGCACGTCGTGGAAAAGCAGGCGGACCTCACAGCGGCGCTGGCCACGGCACGCCGTGTGGCTGCCGCGGCGTTCGGCGACGACACCCTGTTCCTGGAACGGCTGGTGACCACCCCGCGGCACATCGAGGTGCAGGTGCTGGCTGACAACCACGGCAACGTCATCCACCTGGGGGAGCGTGAATGCTCCCTCCAGCGCCGGCACCAGAAAGTCATCGAGGAAGCGCCGTCGCCCCTGCTGGAGGGCCTGTCGAACGGGACTGACGTCCGCGCACGGATCGGCGAGGCCGCCTGCAACGCTGCCCGCAGCGTGAACTACACGGGTGCCGGAACGGTCGAGTTCCTGGTGTCCGATGACGCGCCGGACGAGTTCTTCTTCATGGAGATGAACACCCGCCTGCAGGTGGAGCACCCGGTCACCGAAATGGTCACCGGCATCGACCTGGTGGAATGGCAGGTGCGGATCGCCGCCGGTGCGGAACTGACGCTCCGGCAGGCCGACGTCGGACTTTCGGGCCACGCTGTGGAGGCGAGGGTTTACGCAGAGGTGCCGGAAAAGAACTTCCTGCCGTCCACCGGGACGGTGCTCCAGCTGGATGAGCAGCCCGCAGGCACGGACAGCCGGGTCAGGGTGGATTCCTCACTGCTGGAAGGCCTGGAACTATCCGCGAACTACGACCCCATGATTTCCAAGGTGATCGCCTGGGGTGAGGACCGCACGGCCGCCCTGAATGCCCTGGACGGGGCCTTGTCCGGCTACACGGCCCTGGGCATCGACACCAACGTGGAGTACCTGCGGCTCCTGTTGAACGATCCCGACGTCCGTGCCGGGCAGTTGGATACCGGGCTGATTGAACGGAAGCTGCCGGCCCTGGACTTCCGGCACGTTGGCGAGCCCGAACTGGTGGCGGCTGCTCTCTACGCCCTCTCCCTGGAGCCGCAGGACAACACAGCTCCGGTGGGTGGCCCCTGGCAGGAGCGCAGCGGCTGGCGCCTGGGAGCGCCGGCGCCGCGCCGGGTCCATCTGGGAACGCCCGACGGCGGCGTGGCAACGGTGGCGGCCACCCCCGGTCGCCATGGTGGAGACCCGGCTGTGGTCGCGGTCAACGGCGGCGCGCGGCAGGCGGCCTCACTGCACATGTCGGCGGATGGCGGTGGTGCCGTCCTCACCCTTGACGGCGCGACGTGCGAGTACCAGGCGGCGGCCAGGCCGGGACCACCGGTTCAGCTCTTCCTGGGCAACGAGGGCTGGTCCTGCCGCCTGGAAGTCCTGACGCGGGAGGCACGGCTGGAACGGGTGCTGGCGGCAGTCCAGCGGCAGGAAGGTGCTGCCGATCCCGAGGTGCGCTCGCCAATGCCTGGAACCGTCGTGGCTGTTCCGGTCAGCGACGGCGACACGGTGCAGGCGGGTGAGGTCCTGCTGTCCGTGGAGGCCATGAAGATGGAACACCACCTCGTGGCCCCGCTGGCAGGAACGGTCCACCTCACCGCCCGCACCGGCGACCTCGTGAAGGCTGACCAGGTCCTGGCCACCATCCATCCCCAACCCGCTGCGGAAGCCGCTTCCGCGGATACCAACCCAGACACAACTGCAGACACCACTGCAGGCCAAGGCGAAGGAGCCTGACCATGACCGGTTTTGAACTCACCGAGGAATACCAGGACCTCAGCGACACCGTCCGCGACTTCGCCGACAACGTGGTGGCCCCGGTGTCCGCCAAGCACGACGAAGAGCACAGCTTCCCCTACGAAGTGGTGAAGCAGATGGCCGAAATGGGGCTGTTCGGGCTGCCGTTCCCGGAGGAATACGGCGGCATGGGCGGGGACTACTTCGCCTTGGCGCTGGCGCTGGAGCAGCTTGGCCGGGTGGACCAGTCCGTTGCCATCACCCTGGAAGCCGGGGTCTCCCTGGGAGCCATGCCCGTCTACCGGTTCGGCACGGACGCCCAAAAGCAGGAGTGGCTGCCCATGCTGGCGTCCGGCCAGGCGCTCGCGGGTTTCGGACTCACAGAACCCGAGGCCGGCTCCGACGCCGGTGGCACCAAGACCCACGCCCGGCGCGAGGACGGGAACTGGGTCATCAACGGCAACAAGGAATTCATCACCAACTCCGGTACCGACATCACCCGCCTGGTCACTGTCACAGCTGTCACCGGGCAGCAGGAACGCCCGGACGGCACCACCAGGAAGGACATCTCCACCATCCTGGTGCCCACCGACACCCCCGGCTTCAAGGCGGAAAAGCCCTACAACAAGGTGGGCTGGAACGCCTCCGACACCCACCCCTTGACCCTGAAGGACGTCCGGGTTCCGGAAGAAAACCTGCTGGGCGCGGAGGGGCGCGGGTACGCCAACTTCCTGTCCATCCTGGACGAGGGCAGGATTGCCATTGCGGCCCTGGCCACCGGAGCTGCCCAGGGCTGCGTGGACCTGTCCGTGAAATATGCCCAGGAACGCAAGGCGTTCGGCCACGAAATCGGCAAGTACCAGGCCGTGTCCTTCAAGATCGCGCGCATGGAAGCAAGGGCCCACACGGCCCGGCTGGCCTACTACGACGCGGCCGCCCGGATGCTCGCCGGGAAGCCGTTCAAGACCCAGGCGGCCATCGCTAAGATGGTCGCAGGCGAGGCGGCCATGGACAATGCGCGGGATGCCACCCAGGTATTCGGCGGCTATGGCTTCATCAACGAGTTCACCGTGGCACGCCACTACCGCGACTCCAAGATCCTTGAAGTGGGGGAGGGCACCACGGAGGTCCAGCTGATGCTGATCGCCCGCGAACTGGGACTGTAGTCCTGCGCCTGCCGCAGGAACCGTAGCCGGCCTGAAAGGATCAATGATGATTGACAAGGTTGTTGCCACCGCTGACGAAGCTGTGGCCGACATTCCCGACGGCGCTTCACTGGCCGTGGGCGGATTTGGCCTCTGCGGCATCCCCGTGGCCCTGATTGACGCCCTGCACCGGGCGGGCACCACGAACCTGGAAACGGTCAGCAACAACTGCGGCGTGGACGACTGGGGACTCGGCATCCTGCTCCGCGACGGACGCATCCGGCGGACCATCAGCTCCTACGTGGGCGAAAACAAGGAGTTCGCACGCCAGTACCTCGCCGGTGAGCTCGAGGTGGTGCTCACACCGCAGGGCACGCTGGCGGAGAAGCTGCGCGCCGGGGGCGCCGGCATCCCCGCGTTCTACACCAAGGCCGGGGTTGGAACGCAGGTGTCCGACGGCGGCCTGCCGCAGAAGTACGACGCCAACGGTGGCATCGCGGTTGCCTCGGCACCGAAGGAGGTGCGCCCGTTCGGCGGAGTGGACTACGTCCTGGAAGAGTCCCTTACCCCGGACTTCGGGCTGGTGCACGCCTGGAAGGGCGACCGGCACGGCAACCTGGTCTTCCATGCCACGGCCATGAACTTTAATCCCTTGTGCGCCATGGCGGGCAGGATCACCATCGCCGAGGTCGAGGAACTGGTGGAACCGGGCGAACTGGACCCCGAACACATCCACACCCCCGGAATCTTCGTCCAGCGCGTGGTGCTGGCGCAGAACGGCGAGAAGCGGATCGAAAAGCGGACGGTCGCACTCAACCAGGCAGGAGCATGACCATGGACCCCAACAGCCCCGAAGCGCCCCGCCCGGAAGCCGTTCGCCCGGAATACCGCCGGGCAGGCTCCCAGCAGCACGCGGGAAAGGGTGACTCCACGTCCGCAGCCGAAACGAAAGGCTGGACCCGCAATGAACTGGCCGCCCGGGTGGCAAGGGAGCTTCACAACGGCCAGTACGTCAACCTGGGAATCGGCATGCCCACCCTGATCCCCAACTACATCCCGGAGGGGGTGGAAGTGGTGCTGCACTCCGAGAACGGCATCCTCGGCGTCGGACCCTACCCCGCCGAAGACGCCCTGGACCCGGACCTTATCAACGCCGGCAAGGAAACCGTGACCGTCAACAGGGGTGCGGCGTTCTTCGACTCGGCCACCTCCTTCGGCATGATCCGCGGCGGCCACGTGGACGTGGCGGTCCTGGGCGCGATGGAGGTAGCGGCGAACGGCGACCTGGCCAACTGGATGATTCCCGGAAAGATGGTCAAGGGCATGGGCGGTGCCATGGATTTGGTGTTCGGAGCCAAACGGGTGATCGTGATGATGGAGCACGTCGACCGCAACGGCAACCCCAAAATCGTCCAGCAATGCTCGCTTCCGCTGACAGGCAAAGGCTGCGTGGACCGGATCATTACGGACCTCGCCGTGATCGACGTCGTCAAGGACGGGGGCCCGTCCAGGCTGGTCCTGCGCGAACTGGCCCCCAACGTTTCTGTAGAGGATGTGGTGGCCGCCACCGGCGCCGAGCTTTTCGAGGAAGACCAGGAACTGACGGTATGACGGGCACGGATTCCCAAGGCGCCGGCGCAGGCGTGGGCCATGACGACGGCGGCATGCCGGTCATCGAGCAGCGCGGACTCTACTTCGATGAGTTGGAGGAAGGGGTGGTGTACGCCCACCGCCCGGGCCGCACAGTGACCGAAACGGACAACGTGCTGTTCTCCACGCTCACCATGAACAGTCAAGCGTTGCACCTGGACGCGGCATGGAGCGCGGGCCAGCCCTTCGGCCAGCGGCTGATGAACTCCATGTTCACCCTTGCCACCATGGTGGGCCAGTCGGTCACCCAGCTGACCCAGGGGACCATCATTGCCCAGCTGGGCCTGACGGACGTGTCCTTTCCCCACCCGCTTTACCACGGGGACACGCTTTACACGCAGACCGTCATCACCGGCAAGCGGCTGTCCGCCTCGCGCCCCGGGCAGGGCATCGCCACCATGACGCACACGGGACGGAACCAGGACGGAACGGTGGTGGCCCTTGCCACCCGCAGCTGCCTGATGTGGACCCGGGAGGCGCATGTGAAGGGGCAGGGCGCCGGACAGGAGACAATGCCGGTATGACTTTTGTGATGGGCCCCGCCCTGCTTTTCTGCCCCGCCGACCGTCCGGAGCGCTACCAGAAAGCCGCCGCCCGGGCGGACGCCGTCATCCTGGACCTTGAGGACGCGGTGGCGCCGGCGGACAAGCAGCGCGCCCGCGGGGCGATCCTGGCCCAGCTGGGGACAACCGGGGTGGAACCGGAACTCGAGCCAAGCTGCACCATTGTCAGGGTCAACCCGGCAGGCACCGAGGAATTCGAAAAGGACCTGCACTGCCTGTCCCACACCCCCTACCGCACCGTGATGCTCGCCAAGGCGGAAAGCGCCGAACAACTCAAGGCGCTGGAGGGCTACCAGGTGATTGCCTTGTGCGAAACCGCCCTCGGCGTCCTGAACGCCCCGGCCATCGCCGCCGCACCGAACGTCGTGGGCCTGATGTGGGGGGCTGAGGACCTGCTGGCATCGCTGGGCGGGACCTCCAGCCGAAAGGACGACGGCGGCTACCGGGCAGTAGCGCTGCACGCGCGGTCAGCGGTTCTCCTGGCAGCGCGGGCGCACGGCAAGGAAGCAGTGGACGCCGTGTACACCAACATCCCGGACCTCGACGGGCTGGCTGCTGAAGCGGCGGACGCCGTGGCTACCGGCTTCAGCTCCAAGGCCTGCATCCACCCCAGCCAGGCGGGGGTGGTACGCCAGGCCTATGCCCCCAGCGAAGAGGAAGTGGCCGCAGCCACCGCACTGCTGGACGCTGCTGCGTCGGCGGGCTCCGGGGTCTTCAAGTACCAGGGCAAAATGATCGACGGCCCCATCCTCAAGCACGCCCAGGAGATCGTCCGGCGCGCCGCCGTGGAGGCATAACTACCGTTGCCGTCCCTCCGGCCGCCGGAGGGACGTGGCCGGGATCGGCTCATACAGCAGCGTCCGCACCCAGCGGTTCCCTGTTTCCCGGAACTCCTTGCGGCTGGCGAAGCGGTAATGGAAACTGCGCACGCGCACCCAGCGTGGCGCGGCGCCGTCGAACGGGTCCTTCCGCAGCAGCCGCAGCATCTGCCGGTCGGCCGCCAGCAGCTTGCCGAGGAAGGCGTAGAACCATTCCTCGTGCACGGTCCGCAGCGGCAGGAACCACATCAGCCAGTCCAGCCGCAGGTGGTACGGGGCCCACTGCCGCGGAATCCGGCGCACGTCCCCCGGCTTGCCCTTGAAGCCGTACTCGCGCCAGTCCGAACTGTCATCGGGGTCCTCGTCCAGCGTGCCCTCCACCACGATCTCGATGCGCTGCCTGGTCACCGTACCGAACGCACCGTAGGCGTTGACCAGCTGCCACCGGTTGAAGCTGGCGTTCATCAGCTGCCGGCGGGAGAAGAGGTTCCGCAGCGGCCAGTAGCTCAGCACCAGCAACAGGATCGACGCCGCCAGGGTCACGGCCAGCCACCACAGCGGGGTTTCCGGCCGCGTGCCTGCGGCGGCATTCCAGTCCGCCGGGATTGCGGGGATCACGGCGTGCGCCACGGGGTCGCTGACCGCGGCGAACGCCAGCACGATAGCCATCCAGTTCAGCCAGGCGAAGTTGCCGCTGGCCACGAGCCACAGCTGGGTGAGCACCACGATTCCCGCCGCAACACCAGCCACGGGCTGCGGAGCAAACAGCAGGAACGGCACCACCAGCTGGGCGATGTGGTTTCCCACTACCTCGATCCGGTGCAGCGGCTTGGGCAGGAGGTGGGCCTGCCGGCTCAACGGCCCGGGCATGGGCTGTGTTTCGTGGTGGTAGTACAAGGCGGTCAGGTCGCGCCATTCCCTGCCGCCGCGGATCTTGATCATTCCCGCGCCGAATTCCAGCCGGAACACCAGCCACACGATCAGGACCAGGACGGTCCGGGGCGGCTCCGTCTGGTTGGAGCCCAGGAAGCCCACGGTGAAGCCCGCCTCCAGGAGCAGCATTTCCCAGCCGAACCCGTAGAAGGTCTGGCCCACGTTCACGATGGACATGTACAGCAGCCACAAGGACAGGAACGCGATCAGCGGCACCCAGGGTGGACCCAGCTGCGGAACACCGGCCACGAGCAGCGCCGATACCACCAGGCCAAGCGCGCAGACTGCACGCAGCAGGCCATCCGAATACCGCCAGCGGAACAGCGTGGGCCGGCGCCAGCGGGTGAATGCACCAAGGAATTCCGGCACGGGGAGCAGGCCACGCTCGCCAAGCAGGGCGGGAAACTGGTTCAGTGTGGACAGGAACGCGACGAAATACAGTGCCGCCACGCCCCGCTGCAGCACCTGCCGGGCGAATTGGTACTCCGGCGCATCGAACCACGTGAGCCAGTCCACGCGTTCCACGTTACGCCCGGCCACACGGCGGTCAAGGGTCCAACAGCAGGTCAGGACCGGGTAGGCGCGACGACGGCCCTGACCGGCCGGGGGCACGGTGGCCCTGAAGGGTGCGGGATACTTAACCAATGCAGCCACGCAGAATCGTCATCCTCGGATCCACCGGTTCCATCGGCACCCAGGCGATTGACGTCGTCGACGGCGCCCCGCACCTGTTCGAGGTGGTGGCACTTAGCGCCGGCGGCGGCAACCTCGAACTCCTGGCCCGGCAGGCTGTCCACACGCGTGCCGCAGCCGTGGGGATCGCCGCGGGGGACCCCGGCCGGCTGGCGGCGTTGATCGACGACGCAGCTGCCGCAGCGGGCCGCCCCGGCTACCGCCCGGAAATCATGGCAGGCCCGGACGCCTCTGCCCGCATCGCCGCGATTGACGCGGACGTGGTACTCAACGGAATCACGGGCTCCATCGGCCTGGCCCCCACGCTCGCGGCCCTCAAATCCGGTGCCACGCTGGCGCTGGCCAACAAGGAGTCCCTGATCGTGGGCGGCAGCCTGGTGAAGGCTGCTGCCAGGGAAGGCCAGATAGTGCCGGTGGACTCGGAGCACTCCGCCATCGCACAGTGCCTCCGCTCCGGTACGGCCGCTGAGGTGGACAAGCTCATCCTCACCGCTTCGGGCGGTCCCTTCCGGGGGAGGACCAAGGACGAACTGCACGGTGTCACGCCCCGGGAAGCCCTGGCGCACCCCACGTGGGACATGGGCGTGATGGTCACCACCAACTCGGCCACGCTGGTGAACAAGGGCCTGGAAGTCATCGAGGCGCACCTGCTGTTCGACATCCCCCTGGACCGGATCGACGTCGTGGTGCATCCGCAGTCCATCGTGCATTCGATGGTCCAGTTTGTCGACGGCTCCACCATCGCACAGGCGTCCCCGCCGGACATGCGGCTGCCAATCGCCTTGGGCCTCGGCTGGCCTGCCCGCGTGCCCAAGGCCGCAAGCCCGTGTGACTGGACGCAGGCGGCCGCCTGGACCTTCGAACCGCTGGACACGAAAGCTTTCCCGGCCGTCGGGCTGGCGAAGGACGCGGCTGGGAGGGGAAGCACCTTCCCTGCGGTGTTCAATGCGGCCAACGAGGAAGCGGTCATGGCGTTCCATGCCGGCCGCATCCGGTTCACGGACATCGTGGATACGGTGGACAGTGTGCTCAGCGAACACTCAGGTTCCTCCGGGCTGACAGTGGAATCGGTGCTGGATGCTGAGAGTTGGGCACGCGCCCGGGCCCACGAACGTTTAGCAGTCAGCAGTCTCTAGGAAGCAGCAGCACCTCCATGACCCCTGTCCTACTTTTTATCCTCGGCGTCGTCTTCGTGGCGCTTGGCATTGCCGTGTCCATTGCACTCCACGAGGTGGGGCACCTTGTCCCCGCCAAGCTCTTCAAGGTCCGCGTTACCAAGTACATGATCGGCTTCGGCCCTACGCTGTGGTCCCGCCGTAAGGGCGAAACCGAGTACGGAGTGAAGGCCGTGCCGCTGGGCGGCTACGTTTCCATGATCGGGATGTACCCGCCCAACAAGGAGGACGGCACGGTCCGGCCCTCGAGCACCGGCATGTTCCAGACGCTGGCCACCGAGGCCCGTTCCATGGCCCATGAGGAAGTGGGGCCCGGCGACGGGAACCGGGTCTTTTACCGCCTGCCCGTTTGGAAAAAGATTGTTGTGATGCTGGGCGGCCCGGCCATGAACATGATCCTCGGGCTGCTGTTCACCGCCGTGCTGCTGATGGGCTTCGGCGTTCCCACACCCACCACCACCATTTCCGATGTCTCCAAATGCCAAGTGGCCGCGGGACAAACCGTTGACCCCAACTCTCCTGATTGCCAGTTGACCCCGGCGGCAGCGGCCGGGCTGAAGCCCAACGACACCATCACCTCCTTCGACGGCAAAACTGTCACCAGTTGGGATCAGCTGACCGAGTGGATCCGGGCTTCGGCCGGCAAGGAAGTGGCCATCACCGTCCAGCGCGACGGCAACCCGGTGTCCACCACGGTTACCCCCGTCCTGTCCGCCCGGCCCGTGATGGGGCCCGACGGGCGGCAGGCCACCGATGCTGCCGGCAAGCTCCAGTACCAGGACGTAGGCTTCCTCGGCATCGGTGCGCAGACCGCTCTGGTGCCGCAGCCGGCGTCGTCCGTCCTGCCCATGGCGGGGGAGAACATCCGCCAGGTGGCAGGCGTTGTCTTCAACCTGCCCGCCCGGGTGGTGGGGGTGGCCAAGGCTGCCTTCAGCGAGGAGCCACGGGATCCCAATGGACCCATCAGCGTAGTGGGCGTCGGCCGGGTTGCCGGCGAAGTGGCAGCAATGGAGGCCGTGCCCCTGCAGTCGCGGGTGGCAACGCTCGTAGGCTTGCTGGCCGGCCTGAACTTCGCGCTTGCCGTATTCAACCTGATCCCGCTGCTCCCGCTTGACGGCGGCCACGTTGCCGGGGCCCTGTACGAGGGCGTCCGGCGTTGGGTGGCAAAGCTGCGCGGACGGCCGGACCCGGGAGCCTTCGACATCGCCAAGATGCTTCCCGTCACCTATGTTGTCGCAGCCCTGCTCATGGGCATGAGCGCGCTCCTGATCTACGCGGACATCGTCAAGCCGGTCAATATCTTCTGACGGTGATCTTCTGGCGGCTCCCTGGCTTCCTGTATGCCGGAAAGCCAATACCGGTAGATATCCTGATATCAGCCAGATCTGATTGATTTTGGAGTATCAACCATCTATGGTTGATACATGTTCGTTCTCACCATTGACCAGCGCGGAAGCACCGGGGGCCCTGACTTGGTCCCCTCCTTCCTCGCTGAGCTTGCGCGGCTGGATCCTCCGCTGACCGGACACCCGGTCTTCGAACGTTCCGTGGGGGATGAAGTCCAGGGGATAGTCCGGGACCCTTCAACCGTGGTGGAGATAGCCCTCCACGCACTTCGCAGCGGGCGCTGGTACGTGGGAATCGGGGTCGGGACGGCCTGGGTGCCTCCCGGAGCAAGCCCGCGGGAAGGGACCGGAACGGCTTTTGTTGCCGCCAGGAAGGCGGTTGAGCTGGCGAAGGCGGCAGGGACGCAGGTGCCAGTGTCGGTGGTGCCCGGCATCATGGCAGTGGAGGGCGGGGGAGACCCTGCCGGGGAGGGGGTCCAGGCGTGCGCCAATGCGGAGGCGGTGCTCCGGCTGTTGGGCCGGATCGTCCAGGACCGCAGCGAGGCCCAGTGGCGGGTGGCGGATGCCCTGCGGCGCCTGGACCCGGGTGGCAGGGGGCCGGGGCGGCATGGAAGCCAGAAACAGGTGGCACGTGAACTTGGCATCTCGGAACAGTCGGTGAGCCGTACCGTGCTTCGGTCCGGATGGCAGGAAGAATGGGCAGCCAGGCCCGCTGCCGCCATGCTTCTTGGACTTGCCGACTCGCGCCTTGGGGGCGACGCGGACGATCCGCGGCGCCGGGATACGGCGGCCGCCACAGGCGGCCATGCCACGGGCGATAACAGGGCTGCTGGCCATGTCCGCTCTCCGCAGGAGCCGGACTATCGGAACGAAGGAGACGTGTGACCGCAGTATGGGTGGCAGTGGCCCTGGTTATCGCCGGTTTCGCCGGCTGGCCCGTTACCGCGCTCGTGTTCAGGCTCGCCCGGACCATCGACGACAGGGCGGACGCTGCCAAAGCGCTGGAGGAAGCGCAGAGGGCGGAGCAGGATCCGTCCGCGGACGTCACCGTGGACCAGACGCTCCAGGCTGCCGCCGGCGCAGGCCGCCAGACGGTGGACGACGAGCTCACCGCCCCTCCCGGGCGGCCGGCGTCGGACGTGGCGGCCGCCGGTCCGGCGCCCACCACCCAGCGGATCCTGCGGGGAGGCGCCATCATTGGCGTACTGGAACGGCTGGGGGTCTGCCTTGCCATCATTACCGGGCAACCCGTCGCCATCGCCTACATTGTGGCCATCAAGGGGCTCGGCAGGTTCGCCGAACTGAAGGAAACCCCTGTGGCTGCAGAACGCTTCATCATCGGTACGCTCACGTCAATGCTCTGGGCCGCCGGAACCGCTGCCGCCGTCAAAGTCCTCTTCCTGCACTGATGTGATCGCTTGCTGCGTGCTCTTGCCGCAGTGCCGGCCTTCGCCACTCAATGGTCCGTTCCCACCAGGATTGCCCACCGCGTTGAAAGGATGGGTACGGTACCTGGCCGGGCATGGCGATAGGGTAGCGGTATGACAGTTTTTGCCGTTGAGTACGTTTATGCCGCCAGCTCCACCGATACCCGCAACGAGGCCCGGCCCGCGCACCGGGAATGGACCGGAGGACTGGCGCAGGACGGGGTCATCGTGGCCAGCGGCCCTTACGGTGACGGTGCCGGCGCCCTGTTGATCTTCAAGGCAGCCGACGAATCCGCCCTCAACTCGATCCTCAAGCAGGATCCCTTCGCCGCGGCCGGAGTCATTGCCGGAACCCGCATCACCGAATGGTCTCCCGTCACCGGCATGCTGGCCGGGATCGCCGCCTAGCCGCCTTTTACCCTTTCAACTCAAGGAGTCCACGTGACCTCGGTCAGCCTGGGAATGCCGTCAGCACCACCGCCCGTCCTTGCTCCGCGCCGCAAGACGCGCCAGATCAAAGTGGGCTCGGTAGGCGTAGGATCCGACTACCCCATCAGCGTGCAGTCCATGACCACCACGCCCACCACGGACATCAATGCCACCCTCCAGCAGATTGCAGAACTGACGGCATCCGGCTGCGACATCGTTCGCGTTGCCTGCCCGTCGGCTGACGACGCGGAGGCGCTGCCCATCATCGCCCGGAAGTCCCAGATCCCGGTCATCGCGGATATCCACTTCCAGCCCAAGTACGTCTTCGCCGCCATCGAGGCCGGTTGTGCCGCAGTGCGCGTGAACCCTGGAAACATCCGCAAGTTCGACGACCAGGTCAAGGAGATCGCCGCCGCGGCGAAAGACCACGGTACGTCCATCCGCATCGGCGTGAACGCCGGTTCCCTGGAACCCGGCATCCTCAAAAAGTACGGTAAGGCCACGCCCGAGGCACTGGTGGAATCGGCAGTCTGGGAAGCGTCCCTCTTCGAAGAGCACGGCTTCCACGACTTCAAGATCTCGGTGAAGCACAACGACCCCGTGATCATGGTGGCCGCCTACGAAATGCTCGCGGAAAAGGGCGACTGGCCCCTGCACCTGGGCGTTACCGAAGCCGGCCCCGCGTTCCAGGGCACCATCAAGTCGGCCACCGCCTTCGGCGCCCTCCTCTCGCGCGGCATCGGGGACACCATCCGGGTATCGCTGTCCGCACCGCCGGTGGAGGAAATCAAGGTGGGCAACCAGATCCTCCAGTCGCTGAACCTGCGGCCGCGCAAGCTCGAAATCGTGTCCTGTCCTTCCTGCGGCCGTGCCCAGGTGGACGTGTACACTCTGGCAGAACAGGTCACTGCCGGGCTGGAAGGGATGGAGATCCCGCTGCGCGTGGCGGTCATGGGTTGCGTTGTCAACGGCCCGGGCGAAGCACGCGAGGCCGACCTTGGCGTTGCCTCGGGCAATGGCAAGGGCCAGATCTTCGTTAAGGGTGAGGTCATCAAGACTGTTCCCGAGAGCGCAATTGTTGAGACACTGATCGAAGAGGCTATGCGTATCGCGGAAGAGATGGGGGAGGCCGATGGCGAAGATGCTGTCAAGGGTAGCCCCGTGGTTAGCGTCTCGTAAGGACGCTGCTGACCCTGCCGGTCTCTCCGTCCGGACGCTCGACGGCCCGGATACTCCCGCGCTGACATCGCTGGCACGCCAGGATCCGGTGGCCAACGTCTTCATCCTCGCGCACCTGCGCGCCACCGGGACGGCGGCACCCACCAGCGGCGGCGCCGGCGTCATCGGCATCTTCGAGGACGGCATCCTGACGGGCGCGTGCTGGGCCGGAGCCAACCTGGTTCCGGTCCAGCTCGACCCCGCACTCGCACCTTTGGTGGCCGAGGCCGCAAACAGCTCCGGGCGCAGGTATGCCTCCGCGTTCGGTCCGGCCGAGGCGGTGCTGGCCCTCAATGCAGAACTCACGGAGCTGGGGCACCACGCCCACGAGGTCAGGGCGGACCAGCCGCTGATGGTCATCGACGGACCGCCCCGGGTTGAGCCCCATCCCGGCCTGGGGCCCGGGAACCTCGCTGACTTTGACCGCATCCTTCCCGCCTGCGCCGCCATGTTCGAGGAAGAAGTGGGGTACTCGCCCTACCTTGGCGGCCGGGAGTTCTACAGCAGGCGGGTCGAGGGCCTCATCAGGCAGGGGCATTCCCTGGTCCACCTCAACGACTCCGGCGAGGTGGTTTTCAAGGCCGAACTGGGGGCCGTTACCGATGACGTCACCCAGGTCCAGGGCGTATGGATGAACCCTGCCTTCCGCGGCCAGGGCCTGAGCGCGGCCTACATGTCGGCAGTGGTGGAGAAAGCCCAACAGATCGCCCCGGTAACCAGCCTCTACGTCAACGGCTTCAACACCAGGGCCAGGGCCACTTACGAACGTGTTGGCTTCCGCCAGGTAGGGACGTTCGCCACAGTTCTCTTCTAACCGGCGGCTGCCGGCGGCGAACTGAAAAAATTGGGGGAAAAATGAGGAAGTCCGTGCTGGGATCTTTCGGGGCTTCTGCCCTCGTAGCCTTGGCGGTATCCGGCTGCGGGGGATCGGCAGCGCCGCAGGCAGCAGACTCCTCCACGGCAGCGCCGTCGCCCTCCGGTCGGCAGCACTGAGAGCCTCCGGTCCGCCGAGTCCCTCACCTGGCCCACGATGGCAGCCAACTCGTCACCCGTGTAGGCCTTGGCCGGCGACATCGCCACCGCGCTGGAGCAAACCAAAGCCCTACTCGCTTCCATTGATGTCAAACCTGCCGACTGCAAGGAGCTCGCCGCCCCCAGCACCGTGCCATCGGTCGACGGCGCCGCCATGGCCGTCGGCATGAGCACCGATACCGCTACCGGCGCGGTCACAGCACTGTCACTGGTGTCAGGCCTGGATCAGAGCTTCCTTACCAAAGTCTCGGACTCTTCGGCGCAGTTGGCGAAGTGTTCGTCCATGACCATGACCGCGTCGGGCATGGAAAATGCCGTCACGGTGAAAGCGCTGCCGGGAGTCAGTTCGGTTCCCGGTGCCGTTGCGTACCGCACGGACAGCGCGTTGCCGGACGGCCGCACCCAGTCCACGGGAACGGCCCAGGCCGTGCAGAAGGGCGTGGTGCTGACCTCCGTCGCATCCGGCGGCGCAAGCGAGGCGGACGCCGTCCAGCGGGCGGGTTCACTGCTGGATTCCGCTGCCACACTGGTCAAATAGGCCCGGTGAGGTACCGCTGCACATTCGGTGCCGTGAGCCGCACCACGTCCTCCGGAGCCGCGGACGCGAGCGGCTCCAGCCGGACCACGTAGCGGACCATCATCAGGCCCACCACCTGGGTTGCCACGAGGCTTCCGCGCAGCGCCACCTCTTCCGGCGTCCCGGGAACGGAAGCCATGATCCTGCTGATGACCCTCCGCGCCACCATCTCGCGCAGGAGTGCGGTTTTGGCTTTGGACCCGATCGTCCCGCGGAGGAAGGCCAGCAGGCCCGCCTGGGCGGGACTCTCCCACAGCCGGAGCACCGTGCGGACGATCAGTTCCGCACGCGTGGCTGGGTCTGTGTCCGCGACGCCGGCCAGGACCTGCTCCGGGTCGGCGGGCAATTCCACGCTGAGGGCAAAGAGTTCGTCCTTGCCCGTGAAGAAGTGGTGGATCATCCCGGGATCCACTCCTGCCGCCCGTGCGACCTGGCGCAGGCTGGTGCCCTCAAAGCCATGCTCGGCGAAGAGCATCCGGGCGGCCTCGAGGATGTCCTCTCGGGACCCCGTCGTGCCGCCCCGGCGTCCCCGGCGGGCCGTGGAGGTTCCCGGGCGGGGCGGGCCGCCGGCCGGGTCCTGCACCTTCACGCGGTCCGCCGCCGCAGGGTGAGTGCGGCCAGGATCAGGACACCCAGCGAGATGGCGGCCATGATGCCCGCGTCCTGCCACAGCCGTTCGGTCGCCTCCGCATGGGCAGCGATCTCCTGGAGGGCATCGACCGAAAAGGTCAGGGGGAGGACGTTCGATATGGCTTCCAGGACGTCGTTCATCCGGTCGCGCGCCACGAAGAGGCCGCAGAGCAGGATCTGCGGCACCACCACTACCGGCATGAACTGCACGGCCTGGAACTCTGTCCTGGCGAAGGCCGAACAGAACAGCCCCAGCGCGACACCCAGGACGGCGTTAATCACGGCTATCAGCACCACGTAGCCAGGTGCTCCCGCGATGTCCAGGCCGAAGACCCAGTAACCCACCGCCGTGGCCACCAGCGACTGCAGCGCAGCCATCAGCGAAAAGGCTATGCCGTACCCGAACAGCAGGTCCGCCTTGTGCACGGGCGTGGTGAGCAGCCGCTCCAGCGTTCCGGAGGTCCGTTCCCTCAGCATCGTGATGGAGGTGACCAGGAACATCACCACGAAAGGAAAGATGGCCAGCATCATGAGGCCCGCCCTGTCGAACGTGCGTGGCATGCCGGGCGGCAGCGTTTCGTTTTCGTAGAGGAAGTACACGGCCGTGAGCAGCAGCGCAGGAACCACCAGGATCATGGCGATGCTGCGGTGGTCGTGGCGCAGCTGGCTGAGCACCCGGCGCGCCGTGGCGAGCATCATCCGGACGTCCATCACCGCACGCTCCCGTGCTGCTTGGTCACGCCGGTATCCCGGCTCCCGGTGGATGCCTGCGCCGGCGGGCTCCCGCCGTCGTATGCTTCCTGTTCCCTGATGATGGCCAGGAAAGCCTGCTCCAGGTTGCTGCTGTGCCCCCGTTGGCTGAGTTCGGAGGGGGTGAGCTGGGACAGGAGCCGGCCTTCGCGCAGCAGCAGCAGCGTTTGGCAGCGGCTGGCCTCCTCCATGACGTGGCTGGAAACGAGGAGCGTTGTTCCGGCTTCCGCCAGGGCCCGGAATCGGTCCCAGAGGTCGGCGCGCAGGACGGGATCCAGGCCAACGGTGGGCTCGTCGAGCACCAGCAGCCGGGGGTGGGCCACCAGTGCGCAGGCCAGGGAGACCCGGTTGAGCTGGCCGCCGGACAGATCGGCGGCCTTGCGGCGCCCCAGCGGTCCAAGGCCGACGGCGGCAATTGCCTCGGCCATGTCGGCCTTGCCTTTGCGGTGCATCGCCCCGAAATAGCGCACGTTCGCTTCCACGGTGAGGTCCGGGTAGACACTGGGGGACTGGGTGACGTAACCCACCTGCCGCCGCAGGGAAGGCGTTCCGGCGGGAAGCCCCAGGACAGTGAGGGTCCCGGCGGAGATGCGCTGCGCTCCCACGATGGCCCGCATCAGGGTTGTCTTGCCGCTTCCCGATGGCCCCAGGAGCCCCGTGATCCGCCCTTGGGGGAGCGTGAAGTCCAGCGCATGGAGGACGGGCTGCCGCCCGAGCTTCACGGTGAGGGCGGCGGCCGCAATGGCCGCGTCGCCGCCGCTCCGGGTCACGGTCAAGGATGCTGAGGAATGCGACATGGCTGCCTCCGGTGCTGCCCCAGGTGTGCGGCCGGGCCGGATGTCCAGCTAATTCATCACCTGATGAATTACAAGGTAGGGCCGCTGGCCTTGGCGGGTCAACAGATTCCCGACACAAAAACCCTTGTCAAACGTGTGCACGATCACATAAGTTCGATCTAGCTGCGCTGGAAGTGGGGTGGGCGGTCTCACCAGTCCTCACCAGTACTCAGGCGATAACGGCGTTGAGCCACGCCCGGATGCGATGACCAGCCCTATTGGGGGGCCAGGGGCTTTGTATTCCCGGGCGTGGCTCTACTGTGTCCGGGCCTGCCAATACTCCTCGCCCATGGCCGCCCATGCAGTCAATGCGGCAGGTGCAGTGCCGGTAGATTAGTACCAGACGAATTCCGGCCCTGCTGACCCAGCACTTCCCCAGAAACGGATATCACCCGTGGTCCAACGACTGTCCCAGCTTTTCCTGCGCACCCTGCGCGAAGACCCCGTCGACGCCGAGGTTGCCAGCCACAAACTCCTGGTCCGTGCCGGCTACATCCGCCGCGCGGCGCCCGGAATCTACACGTGGCTGCCGCTGGGGCTGAGCGTCCTGCGCAAAGTCGAGGAAATCATCCGTGAGGAAATGGCCGCCATCGGCGCCCAGGAGGTCCACTTCCCGGCCCTGCTGCCCCGGGAGCCGTACGAAGCCACCAACCGGTGGACCGAATACGGTGAGGGCCTGTTCCGGCTCCAGGACCGCAAGGGTGCCGACTACCTGCTCGCCCCCACCCACGAGGAAATGTTCACGCTCCTGGTCAAGGACCTGTACTCCTCGTACAAAGACCTGCCGTTGAGCCTGTACCAGATCCAGAACAAGTACCGCGACGAGGCTCGTCCCCGCGCAGGCCTACTCCGCGGACGCGAGTTCATCATGAAGGATTCCTACTCCTTCGACGTGGACGACGCCGGCCTGGACGCCAGCTACGCCGCCCACCGGGCCGCCTACCTGAAGATCTTCGAACGCCTCGGGCTGGAAATCGTGCCGGTAGCAGCCACCGCGGGTGCCATGGGCGGGTCCAAGAGCGAGGAATTCCTGTTCCCCACCGAGATCGGCGAGGACACCTTTGTGCGCTCCGCCGGCGGCTACGCAGCCAACGTGGAGGCCGTCACCACTGTGGTGCCCGATGAGATCGACTTCAGCAACGCACCGGCTGCGGAAGTCCTGGACACCCCCAACACTCCCACCATTGAGACCCTGGTGGCCGCTGCGAACCAGATTGCCCCGCGGGCAAAGGCCGACGGCGGCGCCTGGACCGCGGCGGACACGCTCAAGAACGTTGTCCTCGCCGTAACGCTGCCCACCGGGGAGCGCCAACTGGTGGTCATCGGCGTTCCCGGCGACCGCGGCGTGGACCTCAAGCGCGTGGAAGCAAACATCGGGTCCTTCCTCCCGGTCGCCGGCGAGATCGGACTGGAGCAGGCGGGCGAGGAAGACCTCAAGAAGCAGCCCCTGATTGTCAAGGGCTACCTGGGGCCCGGGCTGTCCCTGGACGAACCACTGCTTGGCGCCGAGAGTGCGACCAAGCTGCTCTACCTGGTGGACCCGCGCGTTGTCCGCGGAACGGCGTGGATCACTGGCGCCAACGAGGCCGGAAAGCACGTGTTCGGCCTGGTTGCCGGCCGCGACTTCGGCTGGGACGGCGTCATCGAATGCACCGAAGTCCGTGCCGGAGATCCGTCACCGGACGGCTCCGGGCCGCTGGAGACCGCCCGCGGAATCGAGATGGGCCACATCTTCCAGCTCGGCCGCAAGTACGCCGAAGCACTGGACCTCAAGGTGCTGGACCAGAACGGCAAGCAGGTGGTGGTCACCATGGGTTCCTACGGCGTCGGAGTCACCCGTGCCGTAGCGGCGCTGGCCGAGGCCAACCACGATGACCGGGGCCTGGTCTGGCCGCGCAGCGTGGCCCCCGCCGACGTCCACGTGGTGGCCGTCGGCCGCGGGGATGAAATCTTCCAGGCAGCCGGAAAGCTCTCGGCAGAACTCGAGGAGGCCGGCCTGTCCGTCATCTACGACGACCGGCCCAAGGTCTCTCCCGGCGTGAAGTTCGGTGACGCCGAACTGCTGGGTGTTCCCACCATCCTGGCCGTCGGCCGGGGCCTGGCGGACGGCGTGGTGGAGATCAAGGACCGCCGCAGCGGTGAAGCTGAGAACATTGCCGTGGACAAGGCCGTCGACTACGTGGTCAACGCCGTCCGCAACCAGTGATCTCCGGCTTAGAGTCGATCCAGCTCACCACCGTCATCATGATCGTGGTCGCTGGATTCGCAGCCGGCTGGGTTGATGCGGTGGTGGGCGGTGGAGGCCTCATCCAGCTTCCCGCCTTGCTCCTGGTTCCCGGGATCGCCCCCGTCCAGGCGCTGGCCACCAACAAGATGGGCTCCATTTTCGGGACCGCCACCAGCGCTGCCACCTATTACCGGCGGGTCGGCCCGGACCTGAGGACGGCCGTCCCCATGGCCTTGATTGCGCTGGCCGGCAGTTTCGGGGGTGCCAGCCTGGCAGCCACCCTGCCGGCCGGGGTCTTCAAGCCCATCATCGTGGCGGCGCTGGTCGCCGTCGCGCTCTTCACCGCGCTGAAGCCCAGCGTCGGGGAGCTGACGGCACTGCGCCATGACGGGCACAAGCACTACGTTGTGGCCTGCCTCATCGGTGCGGTGATCGGCTTCTATGACGGCCTCATCGGTCCGGGAACAGGGTCCTTCCTGGTCATCGCCCTGGTGTCCGCCATGGGATACGCCTTCCTGGAAGCAAGCGCCAAGGCCAAAATCGTGAACATGGCCACCAACGCGGGCGCACTGCTGTTCTTCCTGCCGCACGGGTCCATCCTGTGGGGCATCGGCCTGCTGCTCGGCGGAGCCAACATGGCCGGGGGATACCTCGGCGCCCGCACTGCCGTGAAGCAGGGCAGCAAGTTCGTCCGCGTGGTCTTCCTGGTGGTGGTGGCGGCCCTGATCGTCAAACTCGGCTACGACGTCTGGCAGGAAAACTTTTCCTAGGCGATTCCGGAAAACCGGTCCTCGCAGCACGCGCGGGCCCGGCGTAGCATGCAGGTATGGCACACGGCGACGACGGGTTTGCCGCGGCACTCGGCGCCGCAGCCAGACATTCGCAGGCGTGGCTTGCCAGCCTCCCGCATCGTCCGGTTGGACCCAGCCGGCATGCCACCGAACTCGCCACGGTTTTTGGCGGGCCGATGCCGGAAACGGGCATGCCGGCTGCCGAGGTGATCGACTTCCTGGCCGAACAGGCGGAGCCCGGGCTCATGGCCATGCCCTCGGGCCGGTTCTTCGGCTGGGTTATCGGCGGCACCCTGCCCGCTGCCCTGGCCTCCGACTGGCTGGTCAGCGCGTGGGACCAGAACGCAGGCCTGCGCTATGCCACGCCTGCCACTGCTGCCATTGAGGAAGCCGCCGGACACTGGCTGCTCGAGTTGCTGGGCCTGCCGGCCGCTTCCGACGTTGGTTTCGTCACCGGAGCCACCATGGCGAACTTCACCGGCATGGCTGCTGCCCGCTGGCGGTTGCTGACCGACTCCGGGTGGGACCTGGACCGCGACGGCCTTGCCGGTGCGCCGCGGATCCGCTGCTTCGTTGGACGGGAACGGCACGACACGGTGGATCTCGGCCTGCGCTACCTCGGCCTCGGGACGCCGACGCTGGTCGATGCCGACCGGCAGGGGCGCCTGGTTCCGGCCGCACTGGACGCTGCCCTCGCCGCCGGCGCTGGGCCGGCCCTGGTGTGCCTCCAGGCAGGAAACCTCCACTCGGGTGCCTTCGACGCCTTCCCGGAGGCGATCGCCGTCGCCCGTAAACATGGCGCGTGGGTGCACATCGACGGTGCCTTTGGGCTGTGGGCCGCTGCCGCTCCCGAACTGCGGCACCTCATGCATGGCTATGAAGAGGCGGACTCCTGGGGCACGGACGCCCACAAGACCTTGAACGTCCCGTACGACTGCGGGATCGCCATCGTGCGGGACCCTTCGGCGCTGCGGGCTGCAATGGGCCTGCATGCCAGCTACCTGGTGCACGACGCGGAAGGCCCGGGTGATCCTTTCGAGAAGGTCCCGGAACTGTCCCGGCGGGCACGGGGTGTGCCGGTGTGGGCGGCCCTGAAGAGCCTGGGGCGCGAGGGAGTGGCAGCACAGGTGGCCGGACTGGCCGGTGCCGCAGCCGCGATCGCCGAGGGGCTGGCAGCGCTGGAGGGCGTGGAGGTGCTCAACGACGTCGGCTACACCCAGGTGTGCCTGGCGTTCGCTGATGACGACACCACCCGGGCGGTTACGGCCCGCATCATTGAGGAAGGGAAGGTGTGGATGTCCGGCTCACGGTGGCACGGCCGGGACATTCTCCGGGTCTCGGTGAGCAACTGGCATACCGCAGGGGAGGACGTGGCCGCGGCCGTGGAGGCTGTCCGCTCGGCCCTTGCCGCTGTGCGGAACTCCTGACACTTCCCGCAGCCTCCTGCCGCCGGCGCTAGCCGCCCTGTCCTGGCTCAGGCAATGAATGGGGATGCGGCAGCCCGTCCAGCGTTCTGCCGGCCAGGGTGCTGGCAACCCACAGTGACCGTGCGAGGTCGCCCTGGTGGCCTTGAGCGGCGTACGCCAGGGCGTTTTCCACTTCTCTGGCGACCCCCCACTGCCTGGCCACCTCTGGATCAAGTCCGGCCGCGGCACTGAAGTCGTGGCACCGTTCGAGCAGGGCAGAGCCGGCGCCCGAGGCCGGAAGGTCCGCGAGACGGTTCCAGAGCAGCGGGGCCACGGCGAACTCCGGCTCACCGATCAAGGGCTGGGGATCGATGGCGGCGTATCCAGCAGGCGTGGCTGCTTCGTCCGCAGACGCCGTTCCGAGGCGTGCCAGGATGTTCAGGTAATGCAGGTCTGTGTGCACCAGCAGATCGCGTGCCGACCGCCGTCCCACCGCCCCGCGCGTCTGGCACACCTCAAGGGCTGCCTCGAGCAGCCAGCGGGGAAACGGGCGGCCCAACTGCTCCCAGTCCGCCGGCAGGTCGTCGCTCCACTGCTCGGCGCGGGCGGCTATGTGGCCAAACTCCCGCCACTCGGGACGGCCGTACGGCGCCAGCCCCAGCTGCCGCACCAGTCCGCCCCATACCCGGACCGCGTCGTCCATTGGCACGTCCAGCAGCGACCAGTCGCCGTCGAGCCGTTCCAGGAGCATCGCGCACGATGCTGCGTCCGACGCGAGCAGTCCGACAGCTCCGTGGCCGCCCCAGAGTGCCAGCGCGTGCTGCTCAACCCTTGCTTCGTCGTGGGGGAATGCTATTTTGAGGGCCGCGGGGGAGTCGTCTTCCTGCCGCACCGGCACGACGAGGCCGCCGTGGCCGCTCCACGGGAGCCGGCCGGGCGCCAGGTCCACCGTGAGCTGCCACTCGTCCAGCCGGTCAGCCAGCTGGAACGGGAGGCCGTCCAGCCAGGCCCGTCCCGCGCTGTTCCGCTGGTAGCGCTCCGAGAGGGCCGGCGGGATGGGCACTGAGTGCGTGGCAGGCGGCGGCACGACAGGGTCAGACAACGCCGGAGGCGCCGAGCAGGTTGCCGATTACGAAGGTCGCAGCCAGCGCCAGGGCCCCGCCGATCACCACCCGCACCGCCGCCCGCGTTCTTGAGCCGCCGCCGATCCATGCTCCCAGGGCGCCGGTGAGCGCCAACGCCACCAGGACGGAAACGAAGGTCAGGGGGACGCGGATCGCCGGCGGGGGAAGCAGGATGGCCAGCATCGGCAGGATGGCACCGACAGTGAAGGCGATGGCCGAAGCGAAAGCCGCGTGCCAGGGGCTGACGATGTCCTCCTCGTCGATGTTGAGTTCGGCGGACAGGTGTGCGGCCAGGACGTCATGTGAGGTCAGTTCGCGGGCGACCCTGGCAGCCGTTTCAGGAGTGAGGCCCTTGGCCTGGTAGATGGCGGTCAGCTCGGCCAGTTCGGCTTCCGGGTCTTCGGCCAGTTCGCGGCGTTCCTTCTCGATCAGGGCCCGTTGGCTGTCGCTTTGGCTGCTGACCGAGACGTATTCACCCAGGGCCATCGACACTGCCCCGCCCACCACCCCGGCCACGCCGGCCGTGAGGATGGGACCCGCCTCGGCGGTGGCGCCGGCCACGCCCACCACGATAGCGGCGACCGAGACGATGCCGTCGTTGGCGCCAAGGACGCCTGCACGCAACCAGTTCAACCGGTGCGCTATGTCGTTTCCGTGCGGTTCCGTCTCAAGGTGGCTGTTCAACCCGGCCCCGGCAGAAGTGGTCTTCGGGGCCTCAGCCGGTTCATCCGCGTTCATTCCTTCAGCAAACCACCCCTGCCGGCCCGGTGCCACCCTCTGCAGGCCCTTCTTTGCCTGCGTCTTTGCATGCCCGGGTCCGGTCAGCGGGCAGTGCCCGGCGCTTGGAGCGGGCCTAGGATGCCGCGGGCGTTTTCGGGAGATCACCGGTGGGAAGTCCAGCGCCAGTGGTAGGGCCAGGAGCAGTCGAAGGGCCAGCGCCGCCGGGACGTCCCGCGTCCCCGGGAAGGACAGGCAGTTGGCTCACGTCCAGGGCAAGGCCGGGAACCGGCCCCGGGTCCACACCCCAGCGGACTGCGCGGTCCGCGGCAGCCTGGAGCGCAGAGACCGCCCACGCCCGGTCCTGGCCCTGGCTTACCGCCACCAGATCGCCGTAGGAGGTGGCGGCCGCCGCTTCCAGCCGGCCAAGGTTCACCGCCGGGGCGGCCAAAAACCCGGGATCCAGGACATACCCCGGTTGCTGTGGCACTGGCGTACCGCAAGCGAGGCGGAGCCGTTCCTCCGCCGCAGCGGCCAGTTCCTTGTGCCGGGCCAGGAATTCCGACGCCGGGCCGGCCTGGGCGGGAGCGAGCCGGGGGAGTGCTGCCTGGTAGCCGTAGACCGCCTGCTGCTCAGCGCTGACCGCGGACGCCAGGGCGTGGCGCGTATCTGCGGGCAAGCCCGCTCCGCCACCTGCGGGGGCGGTGGCGGGCCCCGCAGCCTGCCCGGACGGTGCCGGGCAGGGGACGGTTGTTGCCGGTCCGGAGGAAGCCATCTCCGAATTGGCGGCCGGCTCCGGCGCAGGAACTCCGAGGGCGGTGGCGAGGCGTCCGGCCGCGAGGAGTTGGGCGGCGCCTGTTCCCGCGAGAAGGCGCGCCACGCCGCCGTCGGCCGTTTCAGCATCCCTGACGCGGGCGGTCCCACTGGCGGCCATGGCCTGCACGAACCCGGCAGCACTTATGGGCGGGCTCGTGGAGGACGGCGATGCCGATGCCAGGGCAGTGGCAGGCGCTGACCCGGCGGCAGGGAACAGCAGGGCCCTGGCCTGGATGGTCAGCAAGGTCACAACCGGGTCCATGACGGCCGGGTCCGCCGCGCCGGTGGACGCCAGCTGCATCCCCGCTGCCCGCAGGTCGAGTGCCTCAGCCAGGGCCGCCGCCCTGGCCCGCTCGGAGAACGGCGGCTCTGCCGGCGCGGGCTTTTCCGCGGGAATCAAGGCGAAACCCAGGCTCAGGACCACCAGCGCGGTAAGGGCCACGACGGCATACCGGAACGGTCGCAGGCGCGGGCGGGTGTCCTTGAGGGGGTCTTTCACAACAGACCATGGTGTCACGGTGAGGGGGCACCCGGGTGCACCACTGGGCCGGTAAAATAGCTACGCTAGTAAACACCACATCATCTATAGGGAGGCGGCCGGCATCGTGAGCAACGCAGAAGCTACGGCTTCACCAGACCACACCGGCACGGGCAACGGAACCGCGCCGGCCCACAACCCGGAAGCTGCCAGGCTCCGCGGCCTCCTGGAACCCGCCGTCCAGGCCAACCGCCTGCACCTCGAGGACGTGGCCATCATCCCCGGCTCCCACCGGGTGGTCCACGTCGTGGTGGACCTGCCGCAGGAAGAAACGGGCGGGGTGAGCCTGGACGTCATCGCGGACATTTCCAAGGTGCTCTCCGATGTGCTGGACAACGATCCCAATGACGACGGCCGTCCCTATGACCTCGAAGTGTCCTCGCCCGGCGTCGGACGCCCCCTGACCGAACCCCGGCACTGGCACCGCGCCCGGGGCAGGATGGTCAAGGTCAACGTCATCCAGGGCGAGAACGTGACCGGCCGCATCCAGGCCGTGGACGACGGGGGAGTGACCCTCGTTCCGGAGCTCGCCGTCAAGAAGGGCATGAAGCCCCGGCAGGGCGACCCCGTAAAGCTTCCTTTCGACAGGATCCGCAACGGAAAAGTCGAGATCGAATTCAGCCACCTCCCGGAGGACGGTCTGGAACCTGAACACAATGGACCTTCTGAGGAGGCCTGATGGATATTGACATGAGCGCACTGAGACTTTTGGAGCGTGAGCGTGAAATCCCGCTGGACCTCCTGATCCCCACCATCGAGCAGGCGCTCCTGGTGGCCTACCACAAGTCGCCCGGCGCCTTCGAAAAAGCGCGTGCCGAACTGGACCGCAAGAGCGGACATGTGACCATCTGGGCGGTGGAGATCGACGACGAAGGCGCCCCCATCGGTGAGTTCGAGCACACCCCCGAAGGGTTCGGCCGCATCGCCGCCAGCACCGCCCGCCAGATCATCCTGCAGCGGCTCCGCGACGTCGAGGACGATAACGTCCTGGGCGAATTCAAGGGCCGCGAAGGTGAACTGGTCTCCGGCACCATCCAGCAGGGCAACAACCCGCACATGATCCAGGTCAACCTCGGCTCCATCGAGGCCCTGCTGCCGCCGCCCGAGCAGGTTCCCGGAGAAAAGTACGTCCACGGCAACCGCCTGCGCGCCCTGGTCATCGACGTGCACCGCGGCACCAAGGGTCCCTCCGTGACGCTGTCCCGGTCGCACCCCGGCCTGGTCCGGAAGCTCTTCGAACTCGAAGTCCCCGAAATCGCCGACCACTCAGTGGAGATCGTCGCCCTTGCCCGTGAGGCCGGACACCGCACCAAGATCGCCGTGAAAGCGAACACTCCCGGGATCAACGCCAAGGGTGCCTGCATCGGCGAGATGGGCTCCCGGGTGCGCGCGGTGATGAACGAGTTGAACGACGAAAAGATCGATATCGTCGACTTCAGCGAGAACCCGGCGACGTTCATTGCCAGCGCCCTGTCGCCCTCGCGCGTGAATTCGGTCACCATCACCGACGAAGCCACGCGCTCCGCCCGGGTTGTGGTTCCCGACTACCAGCTGTCCCTGGCCATCGGCAAGGAAGGCCAGAACGCCCGCCTCGCGGCAAAGCTGACCGGATGGCGCATCGACATCGTCTCCGACGCCGCTGCCGCCCGAGACAAATAGCGTCCCGGACAAGGGCGGCTGCTGCGCCGCGGCAGCCGCCCGGTTTCGGGCAGAACGGCCCAAAGGGGCTAGAATAGATAAGACCGCGCCTAACGGCCGGTAGCCGTGTGCCTTGGGCGTGCTCGTTTCCGTAACTGCGGAGACGGTAAAACCCGGGCCAGCAGAAAGAACGTCAGGACGATGACCGTGGCAGAAATACTTTCCACAGGGAATCAGCCCGAACGTACCTGCATCGGATGCCGGAAGAAAGGCCCGCGGTCACAGTTGCTCCGGCTCGTCGCCGAAGGCAGCGGGTCAACCGCTGTCCTGGTGGATGAACGACGCCGGATGGCTGGCCGGGGTGCATGGCTGCACCCCAGCGAATCGTGCCTGGCTCTGGCGATCAAGCGGCGAGCATTCGGACGTGCCCTTCACGGCGCAACCGGGACCGCAGCCGTTGAACACCGGATCACGTCAGGCCCGAAAGTTGACGCCGCCCCGGTGGCCGCAACACCAACCGTCCAACCTGAAAGCGGGTCAGAAATCTGATGGAAACCCGATGAGTTCCCAGCGATGAGTGCGTAACGATGACAACTTTGTTGCGCTCTGCAATGGGCCCCTTCGCATCAACAGCGGCTGGGGTCCGCAGTAAGAAGTAGACGGTTCGTGCCTGGCTCGGTGCGGACCGAGACAGGAGAAATGTGGCCAAGGTCCGCGTACATGAGCTCGCCAAAGAGCTCGGTATAACTTCCAAAGATGCAGTGACAAAACTGCAGGAACTGGGCGAATTCGTTCGCTCCGCCTCTTCAACCATTGAGGCCCCCGTTGTGCGGAAACTGCGCAACGCCTTCCCCGACGCTGCCGCCAAGTCGGCTGCACCGTCCGCAGCGCCCGCCGCCGCGCCCAAGGCACCCGCTCCCGCGGCGGAATCACGTCCTTCAGCTCCGGCTCCCGGACCCGCTGCGCCCAAGGCTCCGGCCGCCAAGGCGCAGGCACCGGCTCCTGCTGCGCCCGCTGCCCCCGCACAGGCAGCAGCCCCGGCTGCGCCCGCTGCCTCCGCGCCTGCAGCACCCGCTGCGTCCGCGCCTGCAGCTCCGTCCACCGGCGCCAAGCCCGGTGCCCGTCCGGCCCCCAAGGCCGAGACCCCGGCTCCGTCGGCACGTCCCGGTGGGTCAACGCCCGGTGCCTCCGGTCCCCGTCCAGGCGGTCCGCGTCCCGGCAACAACCCCTTCGCCACCTCGCAGGGCATGCCCCGCGGCCGCGGCGGAGACGGTGAACGCGCTCCCCGTCCCGGCAACAACCCGTTCGCCACGTCCCAGGGCATGCCCCGTCCGGGCGGCCGCGACGGCGACCGTCCCGGTGGTCCGCGTCCCGCAGCCGGTGCAGGTGGGCCCCGCCCCGGTGGTCCGCGTCCCGCGGCCGGTGCAGGTGGACCCCGTCCCGCAGCCGGTGCAGGTGGACCCCGTCCCGGCGCCCCGCGTCCCGGTGGTCCCCGTCCCACTCCCGGCATGATGCCCAACCGCACCGAGCGTCCCGCACCCGCAGGTGCCGGCCGTCCCGGTGGCGGCCGCGGTCCCGGACGTCCCGGTGGCGCTCCCGGCACCGGCGGTCCCGGTGGCGGCGGCGGTGCTCCGGCCGGCGGTGGCTTCGGCAAGGGCGGACGCGGCCGTGGCGGCACCCAGGGTGCCTTCGGCAAGGGCGGCGCAGGCCGTGGCAAGCAGCGCAAGTCCAAGCGCGCAAAGCGCCAGGAACTTGAGCAGATGAGTGCCCCGTCGCTGGGTGGCGTGAGCGTACCCCGCGGCGACGGCAACACCGTTATCCGGCTTCGCCGCGGCTCGTCCATCACGGACTTCGCCGACAAGATCGAGGCGAACCCCGCCGCACTGGTGACGGTCCTCTTCCACTTGGGCGAAATGGCCACGGCCACGCAGTCCCTGGACGAGGAAACCTTCGCGCTGCTGGGCGAGGAGCTGGGCTACAAGCTGCAGGTCGTCTCCCCGGAGGACGAGGAGCGCGAGTTGCTCTCCGGCTTCGACATCGACTTCGACGCCGAGCTTGAGGCCGAGGGCGACGACGAACTCGAGGCACGTCCTCCGGTTGTCACCGTCATGGGCCACGTCGACCACGGTAAGACCCGGCTGCTCGATGCCATCCGCAAGTCCGACGTCATGGCGGGCGAGCACGGCGGCATCACCCAGCACATCGGTGCCTACCAGGTCACCCACAACCACGAAGGCGAAGACCGGAAGATCACCTTCATCGATACCCCGGGCCACGAGGCGTTCACCGCCATGCGTGCCCGTGGTGCGAAGGTCACCGACATCGCCATCCTGGTGGTCGCAGCGGACGACGGCGTGATGCCGCAGACCGTTGAGGCGCTCAACCACGCCCAAGCGGCCAACGTGCCGATCGTCGTGGCCGTGAACAAGATCGACAAGGAAGGCGCCAACCCGGACAAGGTCCGCGGCCAGCTGACCGAGTACGGCCTGGTTCCGGAAGAATACGGTGGCGACACCATGTTCGTTGAGGTCTCTGCCCGCCAGAACCTCAACATCGACGAGCTGCTCGAGGCCGTCCTGCTCACCGCAGACGCAGCCCTGGACATGCGCGCCAACCCGAACAAGGACGCCCGCGGCATCGCCATCGAAGCCAACCTGGACAAGGGCCGCGGTGCTGTTGCCACCGTCCTGGTGCAGTCCGGTACCCTGCGCGTCGGCGACACCATCGTGGCAGGCACGGCCCACGGCCGCGTCCGTGCGATGTTCGACGACGACGGCAGTGCCCTGACCGAGGCAGGCCCGTCCCGCCCCGTCCAGGTGCTGGGTCTGTCCAACGTCCCGCGCGCCGGCGACACCTTCTTCGTGACCGCTGACGAGCGCACCGCCCGCCAGATCGCAGAGAAGCGCGAAGCCGCCGACCGTAACGCCGCCCTGGCCAAGCGCCGCAAGCGCATCAGCCTGGAAGACTTCGACCGGGCCGTCGCCGAAGGTAAGATCGACACCCTCAACCTCATCCTCAAGGGTGACGTCTCCGGTGCCGTGGAAGCCCTCGAAGACGCGCTGCTCAAGATCGACGTCGGCGAAGGTGTGCAGCTGCGCGTCATCCACCGCGGTGTGGGTGCCATCACGCAGAACGACGTCAACCTGGCAACGGTCGACTCCGCCGTCATCATCGGCTTCAACGTCAAGCCCGCCGAGCGGGTTGCCGAACTGGCAGACCGCGAAGGCGTGGACATGCGCTTCTACTCCGTCATCTACGCAGCAATCGATGACATCGAAGCAGCGCTCAAGGGCATGCTCAAGCCGGAATACGAAGAATTCCAGCTTGGCACCGCCGAGGTCCGCGAAGTGTTCCGCTCCTCCAAGTTCGGAAACATCGCCGGCTCCATCGTCCGCTCCGGCATCATCCGCCGCAACACCAAGGCACGGGTCAGCCGCGACGGCAAGATCATCGGCGACAACCTCACCATCGAGACGCTCAAGCGCTTCAAGGACGACGCCACAGAGGTCCGCACGGACTTCGAATGTGGTATCGGTCTTGGGTCGTACAACGACATCACCGAAGGTGACATCATCGAGACCTTCGAGATGCGCGAGAAGCCGCGCGTCTAAGCGGGTTCACAACCAGTGGCTGGGCGCCTCCGAGTTTTGGGGGCGCCCCGCCCCTACGCTGGGCGGCAAAGGATCTTGCGATCCTCTGCCGCCCAGCTCCGGTAGGCCCGATGCCACTCCCGGGCGCCCCCAAAACTCTCCGGCGTCGTCCTTGGCTCACCAAGGCGAGCACCACCTGAGGCGACTCAACCGCCTGGGTGACTGTGCCGCCGTCGTACGTCCCTAATTTTTTCTTCTTATAGGAGTTGTTCATGGCTGATCCGGCACGCGCTGCCAAGTTGGCGCAGCGGATTAAGGTTGTTGTTGCTGAGGCCCTGGGCCGGAGGATCAAGGATCCCCGGGTGGAGGGCATTACCGTTACTGATGCCCGCGTGACCAATGACCTGCAGCACGCCACCGTTTACTACACCGTCTTCGGTGACCAGACTGTCCAGGCTGATGCTGCCAAGGGGCTTGAGAAGGCCAAGGGTGTGCTTCGGCAGGAGGTGGGCCGGAACATCACCGTACGCCTGACCCCCACCCTCGAGTTCGTGGCTGACCAGATTCCCGTCAACGCCTCCAACCTCGAGGAACTGCTGCGGGAAGCGCGCAAGCGCGACGCCGAAGTGGCCGCCCTCGCTGCCAACGCGAAGCACGCCGGCGACTCGGACCCCTACAAGTCCGATGCATCCGCCGACGTGGACATTGACGAGGACGACTTCGACGAAGAGGAACTGGACCTCACCGGCGATGAAGACCTTGACGGGGACAGCACCAAGTAGGACCCCCCACCAGGGGCCCGGAAGCGATTCCGGGCCCCTGGTGCTTTTAACCTGTGCGTGCCACGATGTCCGGCAATATGCCCGGTGTTACTTGAGGTCCACCTTGATGACCTTGCCGGCAGGGGGCTGGGACGGGTCGCCCAGGGCGTCGATCGTGGCGTAGAGGTTGTCCCCCTTGATGTCCACGTCGGCCGGCATGTTCACCGCCAGGAACTTCGAGCGGTCACCTCCGCAGGTGAACTTCAGGATCTGGCCGCCAAAGAGGGACGCAACATAAACATCTCCGTTGCCCCCCACAGCCAGGCCGGTGGGGCTGAGGATGTGGTCCGCCCAGACGTCGGCGTCACCGTTCCACGGGTTAATCTTGAAGACAGCTCCCCGCGCCCCCAGTTCGGGTCCTTCCGGGCCGCCTGGCAGCGACGTCACGTAGAGCATGCCGTCGGGACCGATCCCGATGTCCGTGGGCACCGGTTCAAACGCGTATTTATGCCCCACGACGCAGGACGGCACCGCCACGGTGTTCCCCTGCATGTCCGTGGGGATCCGCAGGCCTGCCGGAATAACCGCCGGCCTCGGGGGGAGGACGGCAACGGTGTCAATGTCACCGTTCTTCAGGTTGACCTTGAGGACGGCGTTCATGCCCGCATCGGCAACATAGGCTGTGTCGTCGCGGACTGCCAGCGCGTAGGGATGCGAATCAACCATGCCCTTGTACGTGGGAGGCGGGAACTTGGGCCAGTTGGCCAGACACTGGGCGCTGACGTCGTCTCCGAAGCCGTAACGCTGGTCACCGTCCGGGTTGTGGCGCCGCTCGTAGTCGGCAATGTTGGCGATGATCTCCACATGGCCCTTTGAGTCAATGGACTTGAGGTAGCCATGCAGCGCTGCCGGGTCGCCCTGGCCGGCGCCCACGCTCTCAAGGTAATAGGTGGTGCTGCCCCGGGTATCGGAACCCGCCACCTCCCACCCCTTGGCCGTGTGCGTGTCCAGGTCGGCCGTGGAGCCGTCACGGTTGATGCGGGTCAGCTTCCCGACGAAGTCCTGGGAAACGAGGACTGATTTTCCGGTTCCTGCCGAGACGTGCAGTGGGGATACGAGCCCGCCTGCAAGAACCTCATAATCCGGTGCGCCGGCGGAAGCGGCGGCGGGACCTGCGGACGCTAGTGCGGCGGCCGAGGCGGCGATACAGGCTAAGATTGCGAGTCTTTTCTTCATTGGGTACTCCGGGGTGCGAGGCCCTTGCGGGCGTGATATGGAGGCCTCCGCAGAGGCCGAAAGTGTCCCCCGGGCGCAAGCGTAGGCCCGTACCGGCCGGTAGGGGCAGGAGGAATGCCCCCTTATTGCCCCCCTTTCATCCCCCGACGGGGTACCGGTGGCTAGGATCGTGCTATGACCACTGCGGATCACGGCGGCAGCCCCTCCCGGGACCTCGACCAGGGGCAAAACCCAGGCCGGGCCTCCCACGCTGACCAGGCCAAATATCTTGCGCATGCCGTGGACCTGGCCACCCAAAACGTCGGCCAGGGCGGCGGCCCGTTCGGGGCGGTGGTGGTGACGCGGGACGGGCGCGTCCACACCGGCGTCAACAGGGTCACCCGGGACAACGATCCCACTGCCCACGCAGAGGTGGTGGCCATCCGGGCGGCTGCTGCCGCCACCGCGGACTTCGACCTCACTGGCTCCATCCTCTACGCCAGCTGTGAGCCGTGCCCCATGTGCCTGGCGTCGGCCCTCTGGGCCCGGATCGGCCACGTCTACTTCGCGGCCGACCGCCACGGCGCCGCAGCCGCCGGCTTTGACGACGCCCTCTTCTACGACTACTTCAGCGGGGCAGCGCCGGAACTCATGCCGGTCACCAGGGGTGACATCCCGACGTCGGATGTTCCCTTCCAAACATGGCGCGCCTTTGACGCCAGGAAGGAATACTAGCCATGGAACCAACGCTTGTGGCCTGCCCGGCCTGCGGGAAGACCAACAGGGTGCCGGCCCAGGCCGCCGGCCACCCGCGCTGCGGCAACTGCAAGGCAGACCTGCCATGGATCGTCTCCGCGGGCGACACCGACTTCGCGGCTGTGGCCGAGCAGTCTTCAGTTCCGGTGCTGGTCGATTTCTGGGCTGCCTGGTGCGGACCCTGCCGCATGGTCAGCCCCGTCCTTGACAAGCTCGCCAGGGAACGGCCCGGGAAGATCAAGCTGGTCAAGGTTGACGTGGACCAGTCGCCCAACCTGTCCCGGCGGTTCGACGTGCAGGCCATTCCCACGCTGATGGTGATCGTTGACGGGAAGGTTGCCGCCAGGCAGGCCGGCGCGGCGCCGGCAGAGGTGCTGCGTTCCTGGCTCGACAAAGCGCTGGCGGGCGCCCGGAGCTAGCAGCAGGCCTGCCTGTTGGAGCGTCCCGGGGTCAGGATGCCGCAGGAAGCCGCGACAACCCTTCCACCAAATCCTGCTTCCGGCCGCACAGCGCGATCCGCACCCAGCCCTCGCCGATAGAGCCGAACGCCGTTCCCGGAGCCAGCGCCACGCCGGAATCGGCAAGGAAACACCGTACCCAGGACCGCACATCGCCACCGGTCACGTGGGACATGTCGGCCCACAAATAGAACGCGCCCTGCGCCGGCAGGTAGCGGATTCCCTTCGCCGCCAGGACCGCCGACGCCGCGTCCCGGTTCTCGCGGTAGTGCTGGTGTGCGTGCCGGACATAGTCCTGCGGGCCCGTGAGGGCTGCAAGCGCTGCGTATTGCGGTGCCGATGCCACGCAGGACACGATCGATTCCATGACGTTGTCCATTTTCTGTTCGAGCCCCGGAGGGCAGACCAGCGCACCAATCCGCAATCCCGTCAGCCCGTACGTCTTGGACAGCGTCAGCGAGGTGAAGATGCGGGCATCGCCGGGCGTGCTGCCATCGAACCGGGCCGGGCTGACGTGCGGCACATCGTAGGTGAACGCCTCGTAGCACTCGTCTGAAATGACCCAGATATCGTGGCGGCGGGCCAGTTCCACCAGCTCACGGACCAGTTCGGCGTCGAGCACGGCGCCCAGGGGATTGGAGGGGGAGTTGAGCACCAGCACCCGGGTGCGGTTGGTGATGAGTGACTCCACGTCGGCCACCCGGGGCTGGAAGCCATGCTCCGGGTGCAGGGGATAGCCCACCGGAACGGCGTTCAGCAGGCGGCTGGTCATGGCGAACGTGGGGTAACCCGGGTTGGGGATCAGGATTTCGTCGCCGGGGGAGAGCAGCAGACTCATGGCGAAGTGCAGTCCCTGCTGCGCGCCCGACACCACGTACACGCGCTCCGCGCCGACGTCAACGCCCTGTTCTTCCCGGAACCTGGCGGCGAACGCCTCGCGAAGAGCCGGAATGCCGGCATTGGGCGTGTAGTTTGTCTCGTCCCGGTCAAGGCAGGCAATACCCGCTTCCAGGACGTGGCGGGGAAGTGGGAACCCCGGTTCGCCGATGCTCAGCACCACGGCGCCGGGCGTGCGCCACGCTGCCTCGGTAATCTCCCGGATCTGGTTGACGGGGACGTCGCGGACGTGGGCGGCAAGCTCAGGCATGCCAGCCATCCTAGCCGCCGCGGCTTCCGCCCCACGACGCCCGGCGGGGGAAGGGGACGGCCGCCTGCCGCCGTCGTCCGCGCGTTCACCGCCCACCCCAATGCCGCCGCTGTTCGCCTGCACGGGCGCCCCAACCTGCGCCGATATACTGGGAGGCGTGCTTTCTGGACTGGTGATAGTGGACAAGCCGCAGGGATGGACCAGCCATGATGTGGTTGGCCGGATGCGGCGCCTCGCAGGGACCCGGAAAGTGGGGCACGCAGGAACCCTGGATCCCATGGCCACGGGCGTGCTGGTGCTGGGCATCAACAAAGCCACCCGCCTGCTGACCTACATCGTGGGCACGTCCAAGACCTACACGGCCACCATCCGGCTTGGCCAGTCGACCGTCACGGATGATGCGGAGGGCGAGGTCACTGCCACCACCAGCGCCGCCGGTGTCACCGACGAACATATCCACGACGCCGTTGCAGCGCTCACGGGCGGCATCCAGCAGGTGCCCAGCAGCGTCAGCGCCATCAAGGTCAACGGCGAACGCGCCTACGCAAGGGTGCGGTCCGGCGAGGACGTCAAGCTCGCCGCCCGGCCCGTCACCATCCACGGGTTTGAGGTGCATTCCATCCGGCGGGACAACGAAGCGGGTGTTCTGGACCTGGACGTGACCGTAGAGTGCTCTTCCGGCACGTACATCCGGGCGCTGGCCCGGGACCTGGGTACCGCCTTGGGCGTGGGAGGCCACCTCACCGCCCTCCGGCGGACCCAGGTGGGCCCGTACACCTTGGACCAGGCGCGGACCCTCGAACAGCTCGCCGACGAGCTCAACATCCTTGAGATGTCCCAGGCAGCCCGGGCCTTGATGCCCAACCGCGAACTGACCGCGGCGGAGACGGCAGAGATTTCCTTCGGCCGGCGGATCGCGGCCGGCGTGGCGGCCGGCACCCCCGGGGCCGCCACGGCCGAGCATCCGGCGGCTGCCTTCGCCCCCGATGGTTCCCTGGTGGCCCTCCTCGCGGACGCAGGCAGCTACGCGAAACCTGTGCTTGTCTTCGCGCCCGGCACCGGAAACGGCAGCGGGACTGCGGCGACCGCTGCAGCGGAGGCCTGAGCGTGGACGGATACTTTTGGATCATCCTCGTCGTCGGCCTCGTGTCCACCCTGCTGTGCCTGGGCGCCGGAATCTTCAAGAAGGCGCCGAACGACGTCACCCTCCTGTCCGTTGTGGCAGTGGAAGCAGCCCTGGTGGTCTACCTGGTGGGCTCGATCGTGCGCGTCATCGCCGGCGAACACATCGCCGGGGAAGCCTGGGAGTTCTGGGGTTACATGGCCACGGCCATGCTGCTGCCGCCGGCAGCAATTTACTGGTCCATCCTGGAACGGACCCGGTGGAGTAACTTTGTCCTGGCCGCCGTCGGCGTCACGGCGCTGGTCATGGCTGCCCGAATGAACCAGATCTGGTACTGAAGTGGAAGAAGCAGCAAGAATGAAGAACCAGCAGGCCCAGGCGGCCACCGGCAACACCCCTGTCCGCAACACCCGCAACACCGGGCCCGGGCGCCTGCTGATCGCGGTGTACGGCGTTTTCGCCATTTCGGCTACCGCCCGCGCCGGCTACCAGATCCTCACCAAGTTCTCCGAGGCCCCGCTGGCGTACCTGCTCTCCGCCTTCGCCGCCGTCGTGTACATCGTGGCGACAATTTCGCTGGCCAAGGCGGGAACCACCTGGTTCAAAGTTTCCGTGGCGGCAGTGCTGGTGGAACTGGTGGGTGTGCTGGTGGTGGGAACCCTCAGCATCCTTGACTCCGTCCAGTTCCCGCATGAGACCGTGTGGTCCCTCTTTGGTCGCGGCTACGGTTTCATCCCCCTGCTGCTGCCCATCCTGGGCCTGGTGTGGCTGTACCGGCGCCGTCCGTCCAAGGCGGCGGCGGCCCCGGGCAACGCCGCGGAGTAGGCGCAAAAGCTGCGCCGCGAATCCGGGTAACCTTGAAGAGTTCCGCGGCCGGCATGGTTGACGGAACGTCGATGCTTTCAGGCAGCTTAAGGCGAGGGTGATGGTTTACATCTGGAACGATCCGTCCGATGTCCCGGCGGACTTCGGCCCATCTGTTGTCACTTTCGGCAACTTCGACGGCGTTCACCGCGGCCACCAGCAGGTGCTGTCCCAACTGATCCGTTCGGCCCGCCTCGCACAGGCGAAGGCCGTGGCCATCACTTTCGACCCCCACCCGGCAGTCATCCACCGGCCCGAATCGGCGCCGGAGCTGATCATGGGCCTGGATGACAAGCTGGAGGCGCTGGGGGAGCTTGGCCTGGATGCCATCCTGGTAGTCAAATACTCCCTGGATCTTGCCAGCCTCACGGCCGAGGAATTCGTGGAGCAGTACCTGGTGCACTGCCTGCATGCCAGCCACGTGGTCATCGGCCACGATGCCCGCTTTGGACGGGGCAACTCCGGCGACCTGGAGACCATGAAGGCGCTGGGCGAAAAGTTCGGTTTCGACGTCCAGGTCATCAGCGAGTTCGGGTCCGAGGGCTACCCCCTGCATGACGACGGCGGCACGGACCGCCGCTGTTCTTCCACCTGGGTGCGCGAGGCCCTGCAGGAAGGCGACGTCGCCACGGCCGCCTCCGTCCTGGGCCGCCCGCACCGCATGCGCGGCGAAGTGGTGCACGGCGCCGCCCGCGGCAGGGCACTGGGATTCCCCACGGCAAACCTTTCCCCGGACGCCACGGGCCTGGTCCCGGCCGACGGTATCTACGCCGGCTGGCTGGTGGACCAGGCCGGCAAGCGCTGGCCGGCCGCCATTTCCGTAGGCTCCAACCCCACGTTCGACGGCGTCAGCCGCCAGGTGGAAGCACACGTGATCGACAGGCCAACGGAAGCCGTGGAGGACTTCGATCTCTACGGCCAGACAGTCATCGTGGAATTCGTGCAGCGGCTCCGGGGCATGGTGGCTTATCGTGGCCCTGAGGCCCTGGTGGAACAAATGCGGCTGGATGTCGACCAGGCGCACCAGCTCCTGGTTGCCCGCTGAATGCAGCGTCCACCCGGCTGACAACAACGAAAGGCTGGACGTGTCCGTCGAGAAGAACACCCGCAAGCTGGACAAGGGTATAGTCCGCGACTTCAGCTCGCGGATGAGCTACGCCTCCTATCTGCAGCTGCCCACGCTGCTCAGCGCGCAACAGCCGGTCAGCCAGCCTGAACACCACGACGAACTGCTGTTCATCATCCAGCACCAGACCACGGAGCTGTGGCTCAAGCTGGTCCTGCATGAACTTCGCAGCGCCGCCGGCTGGCTTCGCGAAGACGACCTCGGCTCGGCCCTCAAGGGCATCGCACGGGTCAAGCACATCCAGAAGACCCTTACCGAGCAGTGGTCCGTCCTGGCCACCCTGACGCCCACCGAGTATTCGCAGTTCCGCGGCTTCCTGGGCAACTCCTCAGGCTTCCAGTCCGCCCAGTACAGGGCAGTGGAATTCGTCCTGGGGAACAAGAACCGGAAGATGCTTCCGGTCTTCGAATCCGATCCGCAGGCCCACGCCATGCTGGAGGAGCTGCTTTCCGCCCCCAGCATCTATGACGAATTCCTGGCGTACCTCTCCCGGCAGGGTTTCGATGTACCCCCGTCAGTCCTTGACCGCGATGTGACCCGCGCCCACGAGTTCACTCCGGAACTGGTACCGCTCTTCAAGCACATCTACGAGAATGCGGCGGACAACTGGGCGGCCTACGAAGCGTGCGAGGAACTGGTGGACCTGGAGGACAACTTCCAGCTGTGGCGGTTCCGGCACCTCCGCACCGTCCAGCGGACCATCGGCATGAAGACCGGAACTGGCGGGTCCAGCGGTGTGACCTTCCTGCAGAAGGCCCTTGAACTGACGTTCTTCCCGGAACTATTCGCTGTCAGGACGGAGATCGGACAATGAGCATCCATCAGGAAAACCCCACCGGCGTGTCCTTGGAGGAGCTCCGGCAACGCGCCGCTGAGCTGGACCGCAACGATCCCCTGGCCCACTTCCGGGAGGACTTCATCGGCACCGACACGCCGCTGTCCTACCTTGACGGCAACTCGCTGGGCAGGCCGTTGAAGCGGACCGCGGACGATGTCGCTGCCTTCATCCGTGACGAGTGGGGTGGACGCCTCATCCGCGGCTGGGACGAGAAATGGCTCGCCATGCCGCAGGCCATCGGTGACCAGATGGGCCGTGCCGTCCTGGGCGCGGCACCGGGACAGACCATCATTGCCGACTCCACCACCGTGGTGCTGTACAAGCTGATCCGGGCAGCCCTTGCCGCAGTGCAGGACCCGGACCGCAACGAACTCGTGCTCGACACCGAGAACTTCCCCACGGACCGCTACCTTGTGGAAGGCATCGCGCTTGAGGAAGGCTTGACCCTCCGCTGGATCGAGCCGGACCCCGCCGCCGGGGTGACCCTTGACCAGGTGCGGCAGGTTACCGGGCCGCGCACCGCCGTCGTCCTCCTCAGCCAGATCGCCTACCGCTCAGGGCACCTTGCCGACCTGCGGGGAATCACTGCGGCAGTGCACGACGCCGGCGCCTTGGTGGTGTGGGACCTTTGCCATTCCGCGGGGTCGGTGGAGATCGACCTGGACGGCGCGGACGTGGACTTCGCTGCCGGGTGCACCTACAAGTACCTCAACGGAGGTCCCGGATCGCCGGCCTTCGCTTACGTCAACGCCCGGCACCTCCCGTCCCTGAACCAGCCTATCTGGGGTTGGATGGGCCGGAAGGACGCCTTCGAGATGGCCGCAGGCTATGAACCGGCCGCGGGCATCCGGGGTTTCCTCAGTGGCACCCCCGCCATCTTCGGAATGATCGCCATGCAGGGCACGCTGGACCTCATTGAGGAAGCATCGATGGGTGCCATCCGGGAAAAGTCCGTGGCATTGACGGCCTTCGCCGTGGAGCTCTTCGATGCCTGGCTGGCGCCATTGGGCGCGGAACTCGCCTCGCCACGGGAGCCGGGGGAGCGGGGCGGACACATCACCGTGGACCACCCGGACTTCACCAAGGCAACCGTGGAAGCGCTCTGGGACGGGGACGTCATTCCGGACTTCCGCTCCCCGCACGGCATCCGCGTTGGCTTGTCACCGCTGAGCACCAGCTTCGCCGAAGTGTTCCAGGGCATGGCTGCCGTCCGGGACCGGCTGCAGGGCTGACCCCTGCGGGTTCCTGCCGCGCGTGTTTCGACAAGGTTAGGCCCGGCCCGGTAAACTGGACGATGGATCCGGCTGCAGTCCGTGGCGGCTGGTTCCTGTTGTTGTCGGTTCCCTCCGGTTGACCGGGGCGGGACCACCACGGCAGACCCGGCAGTGAGTTACTGACCTGGGCCCTCACGGCACATTCCCAAGGAGTTATTGTGGCACTTGACGCCGCTGTAAAGCAGTCCATCATCAAGGAATACGCGACCGCCGAAGGCGACACCGGTTCACCGGAGGTCCAGGTTGCCGTCCTGACCCAGCGGATCAAGGATCTGACTGAGCACATGAAGGAGCACAAGCACGACTACCACACCCAGCGCGGTCTGCTGGCCATGGTTGGTCGTCGCAAGCGCATGCTGAGCTACCTCAAGAAGACTGACATCGCCCGCTACCGTTCGCTCATCGAGCGCCTCGGCCTGCGCCGCTAGTCTGGCTTTGGGGCGGCCCTTTCCACGCGGAACGGGCCGCCTTCTTCAAATGAAAAACTAAACAGGAGGATCAACCGCATCACGCATTCGCGGTCCTCGGTAGTGATCTCCGGGAACGGCTTCGTTGACTGAAGCCGGCGGCCCGTGGGTCTCGATCGATGACCGGGTGCAGGGCCAGTAGACAGATGCTGGCTGGGTTGATGCGGCTGGACTTCCGTAAGAAAGAAACGGAGGTGACTCTCTTGGAGGGTCCCGAAATCCAGTTCTCGGAAGCAGTCATTGACAATGGCCGTTTCGGCAAGCGCGTAATCCGCTTCGAAACCGGCCGCCTTGCCAAGCAGGCAGCCGGCGCAGCCATGGTGTACATCGACGATGACACCGCGCTGCTGTCCGCCACCACCGCCGGCAAGCACCCGCGTGAAGGCTTCGACTTCTTCCCGCTGACCGTCGACGTCGAAGAGCGCATGTACGCTGCCGGCCGCATCCCGGGCTCGTTCTTCCGCCGCGAAGGCCGTCCGTCCACCGAAGCCATCCTGGCCTGCCGCCTGATGGACCGCCCGCTGCGCCCCGCCTTCATCAAGGGCCTGCGCAACGAGGTCCAGATCGTGGTGACCGTCCTGGCCATCAACCCGGACGAGCTCTACGACGTGGTGGCCATCAACGCCTCCTCGATGTCCACCCAGCTGTCCGGCCTGCCGTTCTCCGGTCCCATCGGCGGCGTCCGCGTTGCCCTGGTGAACGACGAGAACGGTTCCCAGTGGGTCGCGTTCCCCAAGCACTCCCAGCTGGAGAACTCGGTCTTCAACATGGTTGTTGCCGGCCGCGTTGCCGGTGACGACGTCGCCATCATGATGGTTGAGGCCGAGGCCACGGACAACTCCTGGAACCTCATCAAGGAACAGGGCGCAACCGCTCCCACCGAAGAGGTTGTGGCCGAGGGCCTTGAGGCTGCCAAGCCGTTCATCAAGGCACTGTGCGACGCCCAGGCCGACCTCGCCGCCCGCGCTGCCAAGCCCACGGTCGAGTTCCCGGTCTTCCTTGATTACGAGGACGACGTTTACGCCGCCGTCGAGTCCGCTGCGGCCGACAAGCTCGCCGCTGTCTTCCAGATCGCCGACAAGCAGGAGCGCGACAACGCCTCCGACGCGCTCAAGGACGAGGTCCTGGCCAACCTGGCCGGCCAGTTCGAAGGCCGCGAGAAGGAACTGTCCGCAGCCTTCCGCTCGGTCACCAAGCACGTTGTGCGCCAGCGCATCCTCAAGGACCAGATCCGCATCGACGGGCGTGGCCTGACGGACATCCGCCAGCTCACCGCCGAGGTTGAGGTCCTGCCCCGCGTCCACGGCTCGGCCATCTTCGAACGCGGCGAGACCCAGATCATGGGTGTCACCACGCTGAACATGCTGAAGATGGAACAGCAGATCGACTCGCTGTCTCCGGTCACGCGCAAGCGCTACATGCACAACTACAACTTCCCGCCGTACTCCACCGGTGAAACCGGCCGCGTGGGCTCGCCCAAGCGCCGCGAAATCGGCCATGGTGCCCTGGCCGAACGTGCACTCGTGCCCGTCCTGCCGTCCCGCGAGGAATTCCCGTACGCCATCCGCCAGGTGTCCGAGGCCCTCGGATCCAACGGTTCGACGTCGATGGGTTCCGTCTGCGCCTCCACCCTGTCGCTGCTGAACGCCGGTGTGCCCCTGAAGGCCGCCGTCGCCGGCATCGCCATGGGCCTGGTCTCCGACCAGGTTGACGGCCAGACCCGCTACGCCGCGCTGACCGACATCCTCGGCGCCGAAGACGCCTTCGGTGACATGGACTTCAAGGTTGCCGGTACCTCCGAGTTCGTCACGGCCATCCAGCTGGACACCAAACTCGACGGCATCCCCGCATCCGTTCTGGCAGCGGCCCTGAAGCAGGCCCGCGAAGCACGCCTGCACATCCTCGAGGTCATCAACTCGGCCATCGACACCCCGGACGAGCTCTCCGAGTTCGCTCCGCGCGTCATCGCCGTGAAGATCCCCGTGGACAAGATCGGCGAGGTCATCGGCCCCAAGGGCAAGATGATCAACCAGATCCAGGAAGACACCGGCGCCGACATCTCCATCGAGGACGACGGCACGGTCTACATTGGCGCCACCAACGGCCCGTCTGCCGATGCAGCACGCTCCGCCATCAACGCCATCGCGAACCCGCAGGTCCCGGAAATCGGCGAGCGTTACCTGGGTACGGTCGTCAAGACCACCACCTTCGGTGCTTTCGTATCGCTGACCCCGGGCAAGGACGGCCTCCTGCACATCTCCGAGCTCCGCAAGCTGGCCAACGGCAAGCGCGTGGACAACGTCGAGGACGTGGTTTCCGTCGGGCAGAAGATCCAGGTGGAAATCACCAAGATCGATGACCGCGGAAAGCTCTCGCTCGCCCCGGTGGTTGCCGAGGAAGAGGCTCCGGCCGACTCCGAGCGCGTCCACGCCACGGAGCCCGCTGAAGGCGCTGACGTCTAACAGCCCGGACTTCCGGGCATCAGCATGAATCGGCGGGGCCCGGGGGTGANGGTTGCCGAGGAAGAGGCTCCGGCCGACTCCGAGCGCGTCCACGCCACGGAGCCCGCTGAAGGCGCTGACGTCTAACAGCCCGGACTTCCGGGCATCAGCATGAATCGGCGGGACCGGTGGATGATCCACCGGTCCCGCCGCTGTTACGATGGCAGCCAGATCCGGCTGCCCGTCCTGAAAGGCATCAATGACTGTTGTACCCCTGCCGCTTGAGCAGAACCACGCCGGCGACACCTTGGTCCACGGCTCCGACGGTGGGTCCGAGGTCCGCCGTTCCGTGTTGCCGGGGGGAGTGCGGGTACTGACGGAAGCGATGCCGGGGCAGAGGTCCGCCACCATCGGGTTTTGGGTTGGCGTGGGTTCCCGGGACGAGGCGCCAGGCCAGCACGGGTCCACCCACTTCCTGGAGCACCTGCTGTTCAAGGGCACCAAGCGCCGTACCGCCTTGGAGATCGCTTCGGCGTTCGACGAGGTGGGCGGCGAGTCGAACGCGGCAACAGCCAAGGAAAGCACCTGCTACTTTGCCCGGGTCCTCGATTCGGACCTGCCCATGGCGATTGACGTCATTGCGGACATGATCACCGGTGCCGTGCTTGACCCCGATGAGATGGAGCAGGAACGGGACGTCATCCTCGAGGAAATCGCGATGGACAGCGATGACCCCACCGACGTTGCCCACGAACACTTTGTCGCCGCGGTCCTCGGCAGCCATCCTCTCGGCCGCCCCATCGGCGGTACCCCCACGGCCATCAAGGCCGTGGCCCGCGACTCCGTCTGGGAGCACTACCGCAGGTACTACAAGCCGCAGGAACTGGTCATCACCGCCGCCGGTGGGCTGGACCACGACGTCGTCTGCGGACTTGTAGTGGATGCCCTTGAGTCCTCGGGGTGGCCCCTGGAGCCCGACGCGGCCCCCGTGCAGCGGCGGTCCACGGAACGGGCCCTGATCACCGGCACCGCCGGCCTGCACGTGGTCAAGCGTGCCGTGGAGCAGGCGAACATCATCATGGGATGCCCCACGATCGTCGCCACCGACGAACGCCGCTACGTCATGAGCGTCCTGAACGCAGTCCTGGGCGGCGGCATGTCCTCCCGGCTGTTCCAGGAAGTCCGCGAGAAGCGCGGCCTGGTGTACTCCACCTACTCCTTCGCATCGTCCTACGCCGACGCCGGCTACTTCGGAATGTACGCGGGCTGCACCCCGTCCAAGGTCCGCCAGGTGGTGGACCTGCTGGGTGTGGAGTTGGACAAGCTCGCCGAGCACGGCATTTCGGACGATGAACTCCGCAAGGCAGTGGGCCAGCTTGGCGGCGGAATCGTCCTGGCGCTGGAGGACACCGGCTCCCGTATGTCCCGTTTGGGCCGGGCCGAGCTCGTCTCCGGCGAATACCAGGACATCGACGAAACCCTTCGCCTGATCAAAGCCGTCACGGCCGAGCAGGTGCAGGAACTGGCCGCAGAACTCGCTGCCGCGCCGCGGACAATTACCGTGGTGGGACCGTTCGAAGAGTCGGAGACCTTCGGGCTGTAGGGCGCTGGCGCGACGGCCGCCGAGAGTCCATCCTGAGGTAGCAGCGATTCTTGGGGAGGGAGGGGCGGCGTGACAGCGAACCAGCCGGCGCACGTGCGGATGCATCCTGCCCTGTCAGCCCTCCTGGGCCATTGGCGGGGAAGCACCCGCGTGGCGGCGGGGCCTTGGGGAGCCGCCAGCAATGTGGACGCTGAAGTTTCGTATACCCCGGTTGCCGGTGGCCTGGGGGTGGTACAGAGTTACCGGCATGTCGAGCCGGACGGCGGCCACTTTGAAGGGCACGGCATCTTCACGATCGACCCCGTCCACCCGGATGTGCTTTGGTACTACGTCGACAGCCCCGGTGCCGGCCCTGGTGCAGCGGCGCGGTGCACCTGGCACGACGGCGTCCTCCGCATTGAACGTCACAGCGACGGCGGCTGGACGCGCCATTCCATCTGGGTGGCAGATGACGTCCTGACCCATGTCACCGACCTCCGTTCTACCGACACGCACGACGGCGGTGACTCGCCGGACGCAGCGACGGGCACCGGTTCAGGCGTAGGTCCGGGCGTGGGCGCGTTTTCAGGCGCAGGTTCAGACGCAGGTCCGGGTTCAGGAGTAGGTCCAGGCTCAGGGACAGACGGTAAAGGTCCGGGCTACAGGCCGTTCATGCGCTCGGTCTTCCGGCAGGCACAGCAATGAATCCAGCGACCCATTCACACCGGCAGGAATGTGAACCCGTTCAGTGGGTCAGGCGGCACAACGAACGGCAAGGCATGTAACTCCTCCCACAGCGGGTCTGCCGAGGAAATGTCATCCGGATCGAGGATGGCTTCGCCTGCCGGTTCTTCGGGTGGTGGGTCGGGCCATGATGGCATCCCGGCAAGCAGCAGTTGCCACTGGACGTCGTCGTCCTGAAAAGGGGTCGCATCCGCTTCAGCGTGATCGGCGGATAGGATTCCTGGCGGCCAGTGTGGTGGTTGGGGGTCGGGGTGTTCGGGTTGGTAGTGCCGTCCGGTGGGTGAGGTCCAGCCGGGTGGGTGGTGGTTGGTTGCCGGGGTGGGTGTCCATCGGCTGTTGTGTTTGAGCCGGTGGTGTTTGGGGCAGAGCTGTGCGAGGTTGCTGACGTTCGTGGTGCCGCCGTGGTCCCAGGCGTGCAGGTGGTCGGTGTCGTTGTCGGGGGTGGGGTTGCTGCAGCCGGGGAAGGTGCATTTGGTGTCGCGCATCCGGATCCAGCGTTTGATGGTTTCGGGGAGCCGGTAGTTTGTCCGTCCGATTTCCAGGGGTGCCCCGTCGCGGGGGTCGATCAGGACCCGGTAGAACGACTCCGCCCCGTCGGCGACGAGTTTCCGGGCCATGGAGGCCGGGATCGGGCCGAGGCCGTCGAGCGTGGCGGGTTCGTCGGTGAGGCCGAGGAGGGAGAACACGGGCACGGTGACCAGGACATCGGCACGCGGGGCGGGGACTTTCCCGGGTCTGGTGTTGGTTTCGGCAGCCGCGCGTGGATCTTTACCGGCAGAGGCGGCGGTTCCTGTGCCCGTGGCGGTGTCCTCGGCCTGTTGGGTCACGCCGGCGCCGAGCAGTAGGGATGCGGCGATGTCGGGGCGGAGTTGGGTGAGGGTGCGGGTTTCGTCGGGGCCCTGCAGTCCGCGGGCGGTGGCGGTGGTGCGGTTCCAGATGGCACAGGCAGTGTCCCCGGGCAGGTAGAGCGAGAGCCAGGCCATGCCGTCCCGGTCCGGGGCGTATTTCATCAGCCGGTCACCCACACCTTTTACATGGCGCTTCTCAATGGAGTCGGGATGGTGGCGTTCCCGCCAGGCACGTACCTTGGCCCGGAACCGTGACGGGACAAGCTCACCGGGGGCGGCGCCCCGGGCGGGAGTGGGTGCGTCGGGGTCGAAGAAATGCGCCACTAACGCAGCCGCGTCGGCCGCGTCGAGGCCCTCGGTTTCGTCCGCAACGATCTTCGCGTGCTGCCAGGACACGGCCCCGGTGGACAGCGCCTCGAGCACCAGTGGCAGGGAACAGACCCGCCGGGAATGGTCCACCAACGCCCCGGCGGCCCCCGAGCTGATGGTCAGGACCCCGGCGATCTCCTCCACAGTGGACATCTCCACGTAGGTGCGGTCCTGCACGGAGGCATCCGGCGCGGTCATGGCCTGCTGCAACCCCATGCACTCCGCCGCATCTCGCGCCTTCACGGCCGCGAGCTGTGCCTCCAGGCGGGCGACAACCTCCAACCGTCCCAGGCACAACTCATACCGCCGCTGCAACACATCACTGTCTCCAGCGGCAGCACTCAGCGCAGGATGTTCGAGGTTCCGGTCCTCAAGAACCAGCGCGTCAAGGGCAGCGACAGAGGCATGGACACCCTCCAGTACCGCCCCAAAACCACCGCTGATTCCCATACCCACATCATCCAACGGGGGTCTGACAATCAATCCCGGCCGCAGAAGCCGCAGAACCTGGACGGTCAAAACCCTATGGCTCCGGCTGCCCTAAGGCCCTAGCCCCCCGCGAACGGTGGCAGCACGTCCACCACGTCGTCGGGACCCAACACCGTCGCCTGATCCCGCACCGCCANGGGGGTCTGACAATCAATCCCGGCCGCAGAAGCCGCAGAACCTGGACGGTCAAAACCCTATGGCTCCGGCTGCCCTAAGGCCCTAGCCCCCCGCGAACGGTGGCAGCACGTCCACCACGTCGTCGGGACCCAACACCGTCGCCTGATCCCGCACCGCCACCTCGTTGAGCAGGAAGCTGCTGCGGGAGAGCAGTCGGGGGAGTGGCGGGGTCCCGGCGGGGGGCTCCGGCCGTTCCACCGCGGCTACGGCTGCCAGCAGGTCAGCCACCGTGGCTCCGGCAGGCAAGTCGAACTTCTCGTCGTCAAAGCCTGCGGCAGCGCGTGCGGCAGCAAAGTAACGTACCAACATCTTCCGTCAGCCCCCGATGGCACTCATGCTGCGGTCCGGCTGGACGAAGTCCGGAGCGTCCAGGCCCACATGGTCCATGCCGTGGGCTTTAGGTTTGATCCACATGGCGTCCTGCCACCGCTGGGCCAGCTCATCATCGCTGGCTCCTGAGCGAAGCAGGCCCAGCAAATCGAACTCCTCCCGCGAGAACAGGCAGCTTATGATCTTGCCCTCCGCGGTGATCCTGGTGCGCCGGCAGTCGGAGCAGAACGGCTCGGTCACGGAGGCAATGATGCCCACTGTTCCCAAAACCGGTCCGTCGGCTTCCAGCGAACCTTCCGCCCGCCGTCGTACCTCAAAACGTTCCGCCGGGGCACCGTCACGTTCGCGGGGATCGGGGCTGAGGACGAAGTCGCGGGACAGCAATCCCCGGATTTCAGCCGCAGTGATCATGTTGCGCCGCGTCCAGCCGTGGTCGGCATCGAGCGGCATCTGCTCGATGAACCGCAGTTCATACCCACGCTCCAGCGCCCAGGCCAGCAGCTGCGGCGACTCGGCATCGTTGATGCCCCTCATCAGGACGGCGTTCAGTTTGACCGGGCCAAGGCCGGCAGCCCAGGCGGCGTCCACGCCGGCCAGCACCTGGTTCAGGAAAGGACGGCGGGTCAGCTTGGTGAACGTTTCCTCATGGAGTGAATCCAGGGAGACGTTGATGCGCGTCAGGCCGGCGTCCTTGAGCGCGGCCGCCTTCTTCGCCAGCCCAACAGCGTTGGTGGTCATGGAAATCGGGAGGTCCGGGTGGTTGGCACGCAGGGCCGCGATGATCTCCACCAGGTCATGCCTGACCAGCGGCTCCCCGCCCGTCAGCCGCAGTTCGCGGACACCCAGCTGGTCCACGCCGACGCGCACTATCCGGACGATTTCCGCCGCGGACATCACCGCCTGCTTTGCCAGCCATTCCAGGCCTTCAGCGGGCATGCAGTACGTGCAGCGGAGGTTGCACTTATCGGTCAGGGACAACCGCATGTCCGTGGCGCGGCGTCCATAGCGGTCCACAAGTCCAGCAGGCGCATCCGCTGGCCGGCGCGCGGGAACGGCGGGCAGCGCCGATGCTGCTTCCTCCCGCGGCTGGGGCATGCCTAGCTGGACACTCATAAATTCAGGCTACGCCACGTTGAGCCGCCCATCACAGCCGTGACTTCCGCAGATCCGGCCGGGTCCCGGCCAAGGGCCCCGATCCGCCCCGGGAGACGGCCGGCGAACCTATGCTGAAGGTGTGAACATTTCCCGGCAAAAGCATGGGTCGGACGACGACGCCGCACGGCTTGGGGAGCGGGCGGACAGTTCCGTTCGGCAACAGGCAGTCCGGCGCGGCGTGGGCGGTTGGGCCGCTGCCGCAGGGATAGTGGCAGCCGGCGGGGGAGTCGCAGCGGGAGAGCTGGTGGCCGGGTTCGCAAGCTCGTCCCTTTCCCCCCTCACCGCGGTGGGTGGGGCCGTCATTGACGCGGTCCCGCCGGGCGTCAAAGACTGGGCGGTCTCGCTCTTCGGGACGGCGGACAAGGCAGCCCTCCTGGCCGGCATGGCGTTGGTCATTGCCGCTCTGGCCGCACTTGCCGGAGTCCTTGAGTTCCGAAGACGGTTCGCCGGTTCCTTGGTGGTGGCCATCTTCGGCCTGGCCGGCGCGGCCGCGGTCCTGACGCGTTCCCAAGTGACGCCGCCGGCCCTGATCTCCCCGCTCGCGGCTGCGGTGGTCGCCGTCGTACTCCTGCGGTTCCTGGTGGGCAGGCTGCACGGGTGGGAAGACGCAGAGGCCGGGGAAACCGTCAGGGCCGCGGGTTCCCGCAGGACCTTCCTCCAGGCCTTTGCCATCACCGCAGCTGCTTCCGCTGCAGGCGGCGTGGTGGCAGGAATCTGGCGCGGCGCCACTGCTGCCGTCAGCGAAGCCAGGGCGCGCATCGGCCTCCCGGTACCGGCATCACCGGCGCCGCCCATCCCGGCCGGTGCCGAGTCCGGCGTGGCAGGCGCAAGCCCGCTCGTCACGCCAAACCGCGACTTTTACCGGATTGACACGGCGCTCTCCGTTCCGGCGGTGAACCCGGACACCTGGGTCCTCAAAGTGACAGGGATGGTCGCCCGCGAAGTCCAGCTTTCCTTCTCCGACCTGCTGGCGAAACCCCTGACGGAACGCCACATCACCATCGCCTGCGTTTCCAACGGTGTTGGCGGGGACCTGATCGGCAACGCCCGCTGGCTCGGCTGGCCGGTCCGCGACCTCCTTGCCCAGGCCGCTCCCCAGCCGGGTGCGGACATGGTCCTCTCCCGCAGCACCGACGGCTGGACCGCCGGGACGCCCCTGGAAGTCCTCACCGACAACCGGGATGCCCTGCTCGCCGTCGCCATGAATGGTGAACCCCTGCCGCTTGAGCACGGCTTCCCGGTCCGGCTGGTTGTGCCCGGACTTTACGGGTATGTCTCTGCCACCAAATGGCTGACAGAACTCAAGGTCACCCGGTTCGCGGACGACGCCGGGTACTGGACTTCCCGCGGGTGGTCCGAGCGGGGTCCCATCAAGATCTCATCCCGCATCGACGTTCCCCGGAGCGGGCGTCCCGTCAACCCGGGAAGCGTGGTGTTCGCAGGTGTCGCCTGGGCCCAGCACACCGGCATCCGGGCTGTGGAGCTGCGGATCAACAGGGGCCCCTGGAAGGAAGCGGAGCTCGCTGCCGGCATCTCGGTGGACACCTGGTACCAGTGGAAGCTGGCCGTCGACCTCACCGCGGGCCAGTACGAGGTACAGGTCCGCGCCACGGGCCTGGACGGCCGGCCCCAGGACGAAACGTCACGGCCCCCCGCGCCTGACGGGGCCACGGGATTCCACACGGTTAGAGTTGACGTGAAATCCTGACGGCCGCGACCAAAGGTGTATTCATGACCAGCCACCCCCACAGCAGTGCTGCACGTGCGCGGTCTGTCGCAGACCACGCCGCGGCCGTCGCACAGCTTCTGGGCCCGTTGCGTTCGGCGGACCGCACCGAAAGCCTGCCGCTGGCCCAGGCACTGGGCCGGGGCTTGGCTGATGACGTCGCCGCGCCCATCAGTCTTCCTACGTTCGCCAACTCCCAAATGGACGGGTATGCGGTACGTTCCGGAGACATTCCCGACGCCGGTGCCGAACTGCGGATCGTGCCACCTGTACCGGCCGGGTCCAGCCCGCAGCCGCTTGGGCCGGGGACGGCCGCGCCCATCATGACCGGTGCCATGATCCCGGCGGGGGCCGACGCCGTCGTGCCCATTGAGCGGGCCGTACCGGACCGCTTCCTGGAGCCGGGCCACGCAGGCACGGTGAAACTGCCGCCCACCGCCCCTGGCACCTTCGTGCGTTCCGCCGGCAGCGACATCGCAGCAGGGGAGCAGGCCCTGGCCGCAGGCACCTGCCTTGGTCCGGCCCAGCTGGGCCTGCTCGCCGCCCTGGGCATCCCGGAGGTGCGGGTGCACAAGGCCGTGACCGTCCTGCTGGTCACCACGGGGGACGAAGTGGTGGAACCCGGCTCCCCGCTCCCGCCAGGGAAGATCTACGACTCCAACGGAACCCTTTTGGAAGCGGCCATGACCCAGGCCGGGCTCAATGTCCGCCGTGCGGGCATTTCCACCGACAGCCCGGAAGACCTGCGGGCACTCCTGCGGACGCAAGGCCAGGGCGCCGACCTGATCCTCACCACGGGCGGGGTCAGCAAGGGCGCCTATGAAGTGGTGCGGCAGGCCACGGCGGACCAGCCCGTTGACTTCCTGCACGTGGCCATGCAGCCGGGCGGTCCCCAGGGAATGGGAACGTTCGACGGCGTCCCTTTCCTTGGGTTTCCCGGCAACCCGGTCAGCTGCCTGGTGTCCTTCGAAATGTTCCTCCGCCCGGCACTCTCTGCGCTGTTGGGGGCTCCCGCGTCACGGCTGCCGCTGCGCGCCCGCCTGGCCGGTTCCCTCACGTCCCCCGAGCACAAACACCAGGTCCGCCGCGGCAGCCTGCGGCCCGGCGGGACGGTGCAGCTTGAGGGGGGCGAGGGCTCGCACCTGATGCACGCACTCGCCGGCTCCAACGTCCTGGTCCACGTCCCTGCGGGCGTAACGGAGCTCGCTGCCGGCGATGAGGTGGAAGTATGGATGCTGTGAATGCAGAACATATCCCTGCGCTGACGCACCTGCGCCAGGACGGCAGTGCCCAGATGGTGGATGTCTCCGCCAAGGCCGAGACCACCCGGGAGGCCACCGCCACGGCCACCGTCCAAACCACCACTGAGGTCATGCAGCTCCTCGGCACCGGCGGACTCCCGAAGGGCGACGCACTGGCCGTTGCCCGTGTGGCCGGGATCATGGCCGCCAAAAAGACGCCGGATTTGATTCCCCTTTGCCATCCTTTGCCCCTGTCCAAGGTCACCGTGGACTTTGACCTGGGCGCGGCCGCCGTCACCATCAGCTCCACCGTCAAGACCCGCGGCGTCACCGGCGTGGAAATGGAGGCCCTGACCGCTGCCTCCGTGGCCGCGCTCAGCGTTTACGACATGATCAAGGCCGTGGACAAGCATGCCGTCCTCACGGATATCAAGGTGCTGGCCAAGAGCGGCGGCAAGAGCGGAGACTGGGCACTGTGACCTCACTTTTCAACGCGGCTGAGCCCCACGTGCACGGGGACGTGCAGGGCCGGAAGGCCGGCGTCGTGATCGCTTCCACCCGCGCCGCCGCCGGCATCTACGACGATGAAACCGGCCCGGTCATCACTGACTGGCTCACTGAGCATGGCTTCGAGGTGTTTCCGGCCATGGTGGTCCCGGACGGCGAGCCCGTCGGTGCCGCCATCCGCGCCCTCCTCACCCAGCACCCCGCCGTCGTGATCACCAGCGGGGGAACCGGCCTCAGCCCGGACGACCGCACGCCCGACGTCACGTTGCCGCTGCTGGACCGGGAAATCCCCGGCATCATGCAAGCAATCCGCCAGGCCGGGGCTGCCAAGACCCCGCTGGCTGCCCTGAGCCGGGGTTACGCGGGCGCCCACGGGCACACCTTCATTGTGAACCTGCCCGGCTCGCCCAAGGGTGTCATGGACGGGCTGAGCGTCCTGGACCCTTTGATCGGCCATCTGTGCGACCAACTGGAAGGCGGACATGGGCACTGAAGCATTCGAGGTTGTCACGGCAGTCCTGAGCGCGGAACCGATTTCCGTGGACCAGGCGATCGCCGCCGTGGAAAGCGACACCGCGGGAGCGGTAGTCAGCTTCAGCGGGGTGGTGCGCAACCACGACGGCGGCAAGGCAGTCGAGCGCCTCAGCTACAGTGCGCACCCCACGGCGCACCAGGTGATGGCCGACGTCGTCGCGCGCCTGGTTGCCGAGCAGAACGCCGCAAACGGTGCCGGGGCCGGCCAGCCTGTGCGGATCTGGGCAGCGCACCGGATCGGGATGCTGGAGATCGGAGACCCGGCGCTGGTGTGCGCGGTGTCTGCGGCGCACCGTGGCCAGGCGTTTGCCGTCTGCTCCGAACTGGTGGACCGCATCAAGGAACAAGTGCCCATCTGGAAGGAACAGTTCTTTTCGGACGGCACAGTGGAATGGGTCGGCGCAGGCGGCTGATTCTTCGCGGCACGCGCCGGATGTCGCCTGCGAGGTAACGCACAGCCCACGGTTCCTGCCCCCGCCCGTCCCGCCGGTAGGCTTAACGGCATGACCGAACAACACTCCGCACCCAAGCTGGTGGCCGTCATGGGCGCCAATGGACGCATGGGCGCCGAGGCCGTCAAGGCCATCGATGCCGCGCCCGACATGAAGCTCGTCGCAGCCCTGGGGCGGGGTGATTCGCTGGAGCAGCTGACCGGATCGGGTGCCCGATACCTGGTGGACCTGACGGTTCCCGAAAGCACCGAAGCGAACGTCCGCTTCGCCGTCGAGCATGGCATCCACGCCGTAGTGGGCACCACCGGCTGGGACGCAGCGCGCCTGTCCGGGCTGGAATCGCTGCTGGCCGAGCACCCGGGGGCGGGCGTCCTCATCGCACCGAATTTTGCCCTGGGCTCCGTCCTGGCCTCTGCGTTCGCCGCGAAGGCGTCCAAATACTTCGAGTCCGTGGAAATCATCGAACTCCATCACCCGGACAAGGTGGATGCCCCTTCCGGCACGGCCGTCCGCACCGCGCAGCTGATCGCCGCGGAACGCAAAGCGGCGGATGTGCCGCCCAGTCCCGACGCCACCACCAGCGAACGTGCCGGCGCACGCGGCTGCGAAGTGGACGGCGTCCGGGTGCACAGCGTCCGGCTCCGCGGCCTGGTGGCCCACCAGGAGGTGCTCCTGGGCGGTCCGGGCGAGCAGCTGACCTTGCGGCACGATTCCTTTGACCGTGCCTCCTTCATGCCGGGCGTGCTCCTGGGCATCCGCAACGTCGCCGCGCACCCCGGCCTCACCGTTGGTTTGGACGGCTACCTGGACCTGGGGCTTTAGGCCGTGAACGGGCTCGCCGCCGGCTTCCGGAAGAACCGCACCAAGATCTGGGTGGGGGCGGTGACGCTGCTGCTGGTCTTCTACCTGGTGGTCTCTTTCCAGCGGTCCCTCCTGCTGCTGTCGGACAGCAACCTGACAGCCAAGGCCATTGGCGCCGCCTACCTGGTGCTGCCCATCATCGGGGCGTGGGCGTTGATCCGGGAGCTGATGTTCGGCGCCCGCACGGAGCAGATGGCCAAGGTCCTGGAGGCCGAAGGCGGCCTGCCCGTGGACGAGCTCCCTCGCACCCCCGGCGGCCGGATCGTCCGGGCGGCGGCAGACGCCGAGTTTGAGAAATACCGCGCCGAAGCCGAGGCCGCTCCCGACGACTGGCGTTCCTGGTTCCGGCTGAGCTGCGCCTATGACGCCGCAGGGGACCGCAAGCGTGCCCGGGCGTCCATGCGTGACGCCGTGAGGCTTTTCACCGCCGCGTCCTAGCCTCCACTGCAGGAGGTTGCAGGAGGTGCGGCTTGGGAACCGCGATGGGCATTTCTGCCCATCGCGGTTCCTTGCCGTCCACGGTAGGTTTATTTAGTAAACACTCTTTAGCTTTGGGGGAAAGCATGAGGTTGGCACTGTCCGCAGCACCGGCATCGTCCAGACGCATTTCCGGCCCTAACCGCGGACAGCCACCCCCGCCACCGCAGCGAATCTGCTTTCTCCGGCGCGCCCGGAAGCCGCAGGCCTGACGCTGCCCACAGCCGGGGCCTGAACACCTCCCCGCATCCTTTGGACCCGCACAGCCGCCCTTGCGCCCGGACACCTGCGCCCGCGCCACGGCACCCGTTTCACCGCACCCGTATCACTTCACCCGCATCACCGCAGAGAAGGACCAGCCATGAGCCACCCGAACTACCCCAACCCGCCACACAGCGGACCGCCGGCACCCCCGATTCCGCCGGCGCCGTCAACCTTCCAGGGGCAGCCACCCTATGGGGGGCAGTACCCCGCAGGGCCGCAGGGGGAGTACCAGCCCGGCCCATACAACCAGGGCCCCTACTCGGGGGAACCGGGCAAGTCCTTCATGACCACCTGGCTCCTGTCCCTCCTCCTTGGCTCTTTTGGTGCGGACCGCTTCTACCTGGGCAAGACCGGCACGGCCGTCGCCAAGCTGCTGACGGGCGGCGGCGCGGGCATCTGGGCCATTGTGGACCTGATCATGACCCTGACCGGAAACACCCGGGACAAGAACGGCCGTCCATTGGAGGGCTACCAGGAAAACAAGAAGAAAGCCTGGATCATCACCGCCGCCCTGTGGCTGGTGAGCATCATCACCGGGATCCTGCTGGCCATGGCATCCCTCGCCATGGTTGGTGCGGCCATCGATGCCCGCAAGACCCCCGTTGCGCCGGAGCCCCCTTCTGCCTCACAGGCCGCACCTGTTCCGTCCGGCGGATCCGCCGCCGGTGCCAACTCCGTGGTGGCCACCGTCTCGGAGGGCAACACGGTGAAGATCGGCGTCCTCGACTCGATCTACACCGCACAGATTCCGGGCATGGACTACCTTCAGCCGAAGAACGGCGGCTTCCTCGCCATCCAGGTCTCCTGGGAGACGTTGACCGGCAGCAGTTATTCCAGCCCCTCGAACTTCACGGTCTACGACGCCGACGGCAAGGAAGGCGAACTGGTTTACCTCGATGACGGGCTGGGAGCACTGCCCACGGATGAAGTCGGCGCCGGCGATGCCCGCCAGGGCGTCATTGCGTTCGACGTAAAGAAGGGTCCGGTCAAGGTGGTTATCAACGACGACTATGGCGACCAGGCGTCCGCTTTCACCCTGACTGCGAAGTAGCCGGACCCACGCTGGCAACCGCTCACTACCGCCAGTCTGCGAAGACCGGCAGGAAGAACAGGAACCCGCGGCACCAGGGCTGGTGCCGCGGGTTCCTGTTCTTCGGGGCCGGCCTTTTCCCGGGGCTGACCCTTGAGTCACTGCAATGCTTTGATGCCGCCCCGTCCCACCAGGCTCGCTGAGTGGCCCAGCCATTCAAGGGGCCCCCGCCGTTTCAGCACCACGAACAGCATGCCGATAATGATGGCAGCGGCCGCGTGGGCAAAGTACATGCCGTCCTCGGTCCAGCCTGCAGGCAGGGGCTTGAGGTAGAAGCCGGAGACCACCCAGACGTGAACGGCATACAGCGTGAGCGTCATGGCACCCGGACCACGCAACGGCAGCAGCAGGTCCAGGTCCACCCACTCGGCGAGCCGTCCCAGGAGCAGGCATGCCCCAATGACAGCAGCCGCCACCGCGGACGTGTGCAGGAGGTCCAGCGTGGTGCCTGAATGGGGTGCGGCGGACGCCAGCCACCACCACGAGCCGTCCTGGGGGAATCCGGCCAGGTTCACCTGCAGCACGCTGGCCAGGGGATACCCCGGCGAGTTCAGGACCTTCTCGAGCGCTGCCAGGCCACCCCAATCCTCCATGGCCGCCACGCCGAGCGTCCTCGCGGCCACGGCCACCACCGTGCCGCCCACCAGCAGCAGTGCGGGAACCAGTGCCTTGGTGAGGACCAGGCGGCCGATGGCGAGCCCCACCAGGAGGTAGGACAGCCACTGCAGGACAGGGTAATACCCGGTCAGGAACACGTCCGCGAGCAGCCGGAATGGCGTCCCCAGGTCTTCCCAGTTCGGATTGTGGCCCAGCTTCAGGGGCGGCTCGGCCGCCAGGAGCCATGGACGCAGCAGGTATGCGAGCACCGGCGACGCCAGGAGCCAGCCGGCGGCCCAGGCGCACAGGCGCTTCGCCCCCAATCCCAGGAACGGCAGGACGCAGAGGAACAGCACGGCGTAGTGGACCAGGATGATGGCCACGTTCACTTCCAGGCCGCCCAAGGTAAGTCCGACGACGGCAATTACCAGGGCGCGCAGGGCCACCCCGCGGCGGGCGGCGGAAAGTTCAGGACCCTCAAAGGGCTTGTTTTTTCCGGTTGACAGCCCCAGTCCCACCCCGGCGAGAACTGCGAAGAGCGCCGCCGCGCGTCCTGAGAACGTCAGGCCAACCCAGGTCGGGGTGAGGTTGGCATTGGATTCGAAGGTCGGCAGCAGATGGGTGGCCATCATGCCCAGGAGCGCCAGGCCCCGGGCCGCGTCGATGCCCCGCAGGCGCCCCGGCTGTTGCCGGCTCGGCAGTTTCCGGGACCGGGTGGCCGGGGTTCGGGACGTCATGACCAGATCGTCTCACATGCGCTTGCGCCGCCGTTGTCAACCAGGTCCCCACCGGCCACCAAGGCCGGGACCGGATACAGGACCCTTGTATTCGAATATATATTCGAATAACATTGCTGGCATGAAGACGCCATCATCCGCAGTCCCCGGATCCGGGGGAGGGCGCGCGCAAGGTCAGCCTCTGCCCGGGAACCTGCTGCCCGGGCCCGTTCATGTGCCGCTGGAGCAGCGCGGCGCCGGAGACGGCCTGCTGAAGGCGATGAGTCCTGGAGTTGTCGACTACCTGTTCCGCCAACTTGTTTCCGGCCGGCCTGCCGAGGATGTCCAATGGGAACGGGAGGGCATCAGCCTGGCCGCGCAGCCGGAGGGGGCAGAGCTCGCGCGGCGGCTGTCGGAAACGGATCTGGATGCGCTGACTCCCACGGAACTGTTCCACTATGTGCGGGCAGCCCAGCGCCTTGCCGCGTGGGCGGAGGACCTCCGGCAGGCCGCCGTCGGCCGCTACTGCCATGCCGGGACAAACCCGCCCGGCCCGCACCGCCACCGTATTTGACGCTCGTCACGCCCGTGGCATTGTCCTAACCAGCCGCGGACAGGGTAACGTTTTTTCCATGGCTGACTCTTCCGCGCACATCCCTGCCCTCGGTACCCTCCTGACCGCCATGGTCACGCCGTTCACCAAGGACGGCGCAGTGGATTACGGGCAGGCGGCGGCGCTGGCCAGCAAGCTGGTCGACGACGGCTGCGACGGCCTGGTGGTCACCGGCACCACCGGAGAAACCTCCACGCTGACGGACGAAGAAAACCTCGGCATGTTCCGCGCCGTGAAGGAGGCCGTGGGCGGCCGGGCGGCCATCATTGCCGGTACAGGCACCAACGACACCGCACACTCGGTCCACCTCTCCCAGCAGGCTGCTGCCCTCGGCGTCGACGGCCTCCTGTTGGTGACGCCCTACTACAACAAGCCCAGCCAGGCCGGGGTGCGCGCCCACTTCGAGACCATCGCCTCCGCCGTTGACGTCCCGGTCATGCTGTACGACATCCCCGGCCGGTCCTCGATCCCGATCGAACCCGACACCATGATCCGGCTGGCGCAGCACCCCAACATCGTCGCCGTCAAGGATGCCAAGGCGGACCTCGCAGCCGCCACCCGCGTCATGGCGGAAACGGACCTCCTCTTCTACTCCGGCGACGACGGGCTGACCCTGCCCTGGATGGCCCTGGGTGCCGTGGGCCTGGTGGGCGTCACCACCCACGTGGCCACCCGCCGCTTCCGTGAACTTATCGACGCCGTCAACGCCAACGACCTTGGGACTGCCCGCAAGATCAACTTCGAGCTGCAGCCCGTAGTCCGCGCCACCATGACCCGTGTCCAGGGGGCCGTGGCGGCCAAACAGATTCTTAAATGGCAGGGAGTCCTGCCCAACTCGATTGTCCGCTTGCCCCTCGTGGAGCCGGACGAAACCGAGATCGAAACCATCCGCGGGGATTTGGCGGAAGCGGGGCTGGTCTTCTCCTGAGGCTAAGACCGGCACCCTTCCGCCTGGAAAGTAGTGCACTATGACCCAAACTGCCCTTACCGGCCTTGTCACCCCTCCGCGCCTGCCCCAGGGCACGCTGCGGATCGTCCCGCTTGGCGGCCTGGGGGAAATCGGCCGGAACATGGCCGTGTTCGAAATCGACGGCAAACTGCTGATCGTGGACTGCGGCGTCCTCTTTCCCGAGGAAACCCAGCCCGGCGTTGACCTGATCCTGCCGGACTTCTCGTACATCGAGGACCGGCTGGACGACGTCGTGGCAGTGGTCCTCACGCACGGTCACGAGGACCACATCGGCGCTGTACCGTACCTGTTGAAGCTGCGCAACGACATCCCCCTGGTGGGATCGCAGCTGACCCTTGCCCTGATCGAGGCAAAGCTGCAGGAGCACCGCATCCGGCCCTACACCCTGACCGTCGAGGAAGGCCAGGTGGAGAAGTTCGGGCCGTTCGAATGCGAGTTCGTGGCCGTCAACCACTCCATCCCGGACGCCCTGGCCGTGTTCATCCGCACCGCGGGCGGCACGGTCCTGCACACCGGCGACTTCAAGATGGATCAGCTGCCGCTGGACGGACGCATCACCGACCTGCGGCACTTCGCCAAGCTGGGCGAAGAAGGCGTGGACCTCTTCATGTCCGATTCCACCAATGCCGACGTGCCGGGATTCACCACCGCCGAGAAGGAAATCGGCCCCACCCTGGAGCGGCTTTTCGGCCAGGCCACCAAGCGCATCATCGTGGCGTCCTTCTCCTCCCACGTCCACCGCGTGCAGCAGGTCCTGGACGCCGCTGCCAAGCACAACCGCAAGGTTGCGTTCGTGGGCCGCTCCATGGTCCGCAACATGGCCATCGCCGAAAAGCTGGGCTACCTGGACGTACCTTCCGGGCTGATCGTCGACATCAAGAACATTGACAACCTGCCGGACAACCGCGTGGTGCTGATGTCCACCGGTTCCCAGGGTGAGCCGATGGCTGCCCTGTCCCGGATGGCGAACGGCGACCACAGGGTAGTGGTGGGCGACGGCGATACCGTCATCCTGGCCTCCAGCCTCATCCCGGGCAACGAGAACGCGGTGTTCCGGATCATCAACGGCCTCCTCAAGCTCGGCGCCGACGTGATCCACAAGGGCAACGCCAAGGTCCATGTGTCCGGCCACGCCGCAGCCGGTGAGTTGCTGTACTGCTACAACATCCTTGAGCCCCTGAACGCCATGCCCGTGCACGGTGAAACCCGCCACCTGATCGCCAACGGCAAGATCGCCATCGAGTCCGGCGTCCCGGAAGCGAGCGTCATCCTTGCGGACAACGGAACGGTCATCGACCTCCGGGACCACCAGGCAGACATCGTCGGCCAGGTGGAAGTGGGCTTCGTCTATGTGGACGGCTCCAGCGTGGGCGAAATCACCGACGCCGACCTCAAGGACCGCCGCATCCTGGGCGATGAAGGCTTCATCTCCATCATCACGGTCATTCACCGTGCCACCGGAAAAGTGGTCTCCGGCCCTGAAATCCATGCCCGTGGTGTTGCCGAGGACGACTCGGTCTTCGATGACATCATCCCCAAGATCAACGCGGCCCTGGAGGAAGCGGTCCAGAACCACGCGGACCACACCAGCCACCAGCTCCAGCAGGTGGTGCGCCGCGTGGTAGGCACGTGGGTCAACCGCAAGCTGCGCCGCAAGCCCATGATCATCCCGGTGGTGCTGGAGGCCTGACAGGCCTCCCGCGCCAATCCCGGAATGCGCTCTGTCGAAGGGCCCGGTTCTCCTCGAACCGGGCCCTTCGCGCATCCCGCCGGGCTGGCCCGGTAAGCCCGATATCCCCGGAATCATGGGGTGTTTCCGGTAGCGTGGCTACTATGGCCACACGTACTACTTCCGCGCCCAAAGGTACCGGCAGGGGCAACTCCGGCAGCAGGTCCGGGAGCTCCACCGCACGCGGAACCGGCACCACCGCCGCCAAGGCAGGGCGTGGCGGGTCATCAACCACCGCACGCACCCGCCAGCTTCCCGCCGTCGAACACCACCAACCCTGGCTGCTGCGCGTGGTGGGCGGAGCGTGGCTTGGCGTGGGACACCTGGTGGGCGGGGGAGTGCGCCGCATTGGCCATGACGTCAGCGACCTCCCCGGTGAGGAACGCCGTGACGGCGCGGCCCTGTTCAACCTGGCACTGGGCATCTTCATCGCCACCTTTGCCTGGTGGGGGCTGAAAGGCTGGTTCCCGGATGCCGTCTACGCAGTGGTGAACGGTACTTTCGGCTGGATCTCGCTGCTGCTGCCGCTCATGCTCTTCGTTTGCGCCTTCCGGTTGTTCCGGCAGCCCTCCGACGGCCGGGGCAACAACAGGGTGGGGATCGGCTTCCTGATCATGACGTTCGCCGGCTGCGGCCTGGCGCACATCCTCGGCGGCCAGCCCACCGTGGCCGACGGGTTCGACGGACTCCGTAAAGCGGGCGGCATGCTCGGCTTCCTGGCGGCCACGCCGCTGGCCGCCATCCACCCCGCCGTACCCGTGGCCCTCTATTCCCTGCTGGCCTTCGTTTCGCTGTTGATCATCACGGCCACCCCGTTCACGGCCATCCCGCGGCGGCTCCGCGGCGCCTACGAGCACCTTATGGGCATCGACCTGATGGATGACGAGGAACGGCGCGGGGAAACCCATGACCGGAGCTACCTGGAGCGGACGCCGCCTGCTGCGCCGAAGAAAAAGAAGCGCAAGCTCTTCGGCAAGGATGAGGAGCCCGGCGCCGGCCTGGACGGGTACGTGGGGGACGAGGCCTTCGAGCACGCAGTCATTGACGACGACGAGCAGGAACCTGCCCGGCCGGCGCCCGGCGTGCGGCGGCCCACCCAGGCGGAGATCGCCGTCGAAAAGATCAAGGCAGCCCAGGGCCTGGGTGCCGGCGCGCCCGCGGCGCCGGCGGAGAACGCCACGGAGGCCATCCCCTTGGTCATTCCCGGCGCCGCTGCTCCCGGCAAGCCCGCCGCCGCACCCACTGTTCCTTCCAACCCCGTGGCACCCGCTCCGCCGCCCGTCCCCATCCCGCAGCGCACGGAGCAGCTCTCGCTCGCCGGCGACGTCACGTACACCCTCCCTGCCTCGGACTACCTCACGCCGGGCTCCATCCCGAAGGAGCGCACGGAGGCCAACGACGCCGTCGTCGCTGCCCTGACCGATACCCTGCAGCAGTTCAACGTCGACGCCACCGTCACCGGCTTCAGCCGCGGCCCCACCGTCACCCGCTACGAAATTGAACTCTCACCGGGCACCAAGGTGGAGCGCGTCACGGCACTGTCCAAGAACATCTCCTACGCCGTGGCCTCCAGCGACGTGCGCATCCTGAGCCCCATCCCGGGGAAGTCCGCCATCGGCATCGAGATCCCCAACACGGACCGCGAAACGGTCTCCCTGGGCGACGTCCTCCGCAGCCAGAACGCCCGGCGCACGGACCACCCCATGGTGATGGGTGTGGGCAAGGACGTGGAGGGCGGCTACGTGGTGGCCAACCTGGCCAAGATGCCCCACCTGCTGGTGGCCGGTGCCACCGGCGCCGGTAAGTCGTCATTCGTGAACTCCATGATCACCTCCATCCTGATGCGCGCCACCCCGGACGAGGTCCGGATGGTCATGGTGGACCCCAAACGCGTGGAACTGACCGCCTATGAAGGCGTCCCGCACCTGATCACCCCCATCATCACCAACCCCAAGAAGGCGGCCGAAGCGCTGCAGTGGGTGGTGCGGGAAATGGACGCCAGGTACGACGACCTCGCCAACTACGGCTTCAAGCACATCGACGACTTCAACAAGGCGGTACGCGCCGGCAAGGTCCACCCGCCGGTGGACTCCAAGCGCGTCATCCGGCCCTACCCCTACCTGCTGGTGATCGTCGACGAACTCGCGGACCTCATGATGGTGGCACCGCGCGACGTCGAAGACTCGATCGTCCGCATCACCCAGCTCGCGCGTGCCGCCGGCATCCACCTGGTGCTGGCAACCCAGCGCCCGTCAGTGGACGTCGTCACCGGCCTGATCAAGGCCAACGTGCCCTCCCGCATGGCGTTCGCCACGTCCTCCGTGACCGACTCCCGCGTGGTGCTCGACCAGCCCGGTGCCGAGAAGCTCATTGGCCAGGGTGACGCCCTCTTCCTGCCGATGGGCGCCTCGAAGGCGATGCGTGTCCAGGGCGCCTGGGTGTCCGAATCGGAGATCCACAAGGTGGTGGAGCACGTCAAGGGACAGCTCCAGGCCGTCTACCGCGACGACGTGGCGCCCGAAGCTGAGAAGAAGCAGATCGACGACGACATCGGGGACGACCTCGAGGTGCTGCTGCAGGCCACGGAACTCGTGGTCACTACGCAGTTTGGCTCCACGTCGATGCTCCAGCGCAAGCTCCGCGTCGGGTTCGCCAAGGCCGGCCGGCTCATGGACCTCCTCGAATCCCGCGGCGTAGTGGGTCCCTCGGAGGGTTCCAAGGCCCGCGACGTGCTGGTCAAACCTGATGACCTCGCCGCCGTCCTCGCCGCCATGAAGGGCCAGGAAGCCCCGGCAGCGCCTGACTCGCAGACCGCCGCGCTCAGCGACAACGCCAACGCCAACATCGCCCAGGGCGGTTACGCCGAAGACCTGGTGGCCGCCGACCTGAACCAGCGGAAGCAGAACGTCGAATATTACGACGGCTCCGACTCCGCGCCCGGCGGCTACGGCGATGACGACGACGGGTCCGAAGACGCATGGTCCCTCACCGGGCGCTAGGCCGGTAGCCTAGAAACGTGACTAGCACCGATGCAACCGCCGCCGGCCAGGGCCGTGCCGGGGTCTGGAACCTTCCCAATGTCCTGACCATGATCCGCATCGCGCTGGTCCCGTTCTTCGTGTGGTTCCTCGTTGCCGACGCGCCGGGGCTGCACAGCACCTCCGGGCCTTGGCGCTGGGGTGCGGTGGCGGCCTTCGCCGTCGCCATCTATACGGACAAGCTCGACGGCGACATCGCCAGGAGCCGCAACCTCGTCACCGACTTCGGCAAGATTGCCGATCCCATCGCCGACAAGCTCCTCATCGGCTCGGCGCTGGTGATGCTGTCCCTGCTGGGAGAGCTGCCCTGGTGGGCCACCCTGGTGATCCTGGTCCGGGAATGGGGCATCACTGCCCTCCGCTTCTTCGTAATCCGGTACGGGGTCATTCCTGCCTCGCGCGGCGGCAAGCTCAAGACCGTGGTGCAGACCGCGGCCATCTTCCTCTACCTTTTGCCGTTTGGAGCATTTGCCCCGTGGATGTCCTGGGTGGCATTCGCGGTCATGATGGCTGCCGTGGCCATCACGCTGTGGACGGGCGTGGAATACGTTGTTGAAGCCCTGCGCCTCCGCGCGAAGGGCAGGCAGTCCCGGACCGCGGAAGGGCAGGAACAGGCATGACCAACCTCCACCAGTTGGCCCGGGATGCAGTCCGGAGGGCGCTGGAGTCCGGGCAGACCGTTGCCACCGCTGAGTCGCTGACGGCGGGAATGGTGTCTGCGGTCCTTGCGGACACGCCCGGCGCCTCCGGCATGCTGCAGGGCGGAGTGGTCGCCTACCAGAACTCCGTTAAGGATGCGGTGCTCCACGTGCCCGCAGAACTGCTGGCACGCGTGGGATCCGTGGACCCCGACGTCGCCCGGGCCATGGCCGCGGGTGCGCGCACAGCGCTGGGCGCCGACGTCGGGATCTCCACCACCGGCGTGGCCGGCCCTGACGCCCATGACGGCAAACCCGTGGGCCGCGTCTACATCGGGGTCGCCACAGCCGCAGGAGCGGCAGGCTTTGAATATACCTTCACCGGCAGCAGGCCCGACATCCGCGCCAGTGCCTGCGCGGCAGCCCTGGAGCGGCTTCTCGAAGCCCTGTCCTCCTGACGTTCCGGCACCGAAGTTACCGCGCGTAAAGTTGGCGGGAACAAAAGCCGGTACCGATTAGTTATTACATTGTGTCGCTTCCGGAGAGCGGAGGCGCCTAGGATGAAATGACCACGACGGTCCGCCCCGCGGCGGACCTGACCAATGAGGGAGCAAGGCGATACAGATGGTAAAGCAGCCCGTATCCGTAAACGGCGTTGTCCGCTGGAAGGATGTGGGCCTCGCCGAACAGGCTAAGAGCGAACAGAAGGAGCGCAAGATGGTAGTACTTCGTCACGAAATCGGTGATGTCCTGCGCGATGTCCGCCAGCGTCAGGGGCGTACGCTCCGTGAAGTTTCGCACAGCGCCCGCGTCTCCCTGGGATACCTCAGCGAAGTGGAACGCGGCCAGAAGGAAGCATCGTCAGAGCTCCTGTCTTCGATCTGCTCGGCACTGGACGTTCCGCTGTCCAGCATGCTCCGCGAGGTCAGCGACCGCGTCGCAGTAGCCGAAGGCGTGGCCGTTCCGGACACCGTTCCGCAGGAATTCTCCCAGCGTTACGGCCGTGACCTGGAACGCGACCTCAACACTGAACTGAACGACGAACTTTCCACGGGCCTTCTCTCCGGAGCCCGCTAAAGGCAGCGGCCGCGCAGGCGGCCCTGCAACGCACGAAGCCCCCGGGCGGGTGAGCAATTCACCAGCCCGGGGGCTTCCTGCTGTTCTTCTATGCCTCCTGCGCCGGCGATGCGGGTGAGGCTTCCCGGAGAAAGCCGTCGCGTTCATAGGTGGAGTTCAGCTTCGCCATGTAGCGGGCCAGCTCCTGCAGGTCCTCCACCGGCCACTCGCGCAGGCGTTCCTGGAACACTTGGCGCCGGGCGTCCTGGACCTGGTGCATCTTCTCCTCGCCCTTGGGCGTCAGCCGGATGGACTGGGCCCGGCGGTCCAGCGGGTCCGCTTCCTTGGACACCAGTCCCAGGCCTTCCAGGAAGGCGATTTGGCGGCTGACCGATGGCTTGCCCACCCCGATGTTCATGGCGAGCTCGGTGAGCCGGATGGGTCCCTCCCTGCGGATAACCGTCAGGAGGCCGTAGGCTGCCGGCTCCATATCCGGGTGGACCTCGCGTGACAGCTGATTGGAAATGGCCCGCCCGCGCCGCCAGAAGAGGCTGATCTGGTGTTCGACATTCTGCAGTGCTGTATCGGCGGCATCGCCGTCCGCATCCGGCCGCGGCGGGACATCCGGGGAAGTACTCATGGCAACAATTCTATGGTTCCCAACCATGAGAGGATTTACCGATGCGAATCAGCGAGTACTGGCGTCTGATGGATGACGAGTTTGGCGCGGGGTACTCCCGCGTGCTGAGCAGCACCCTGGTCCTTGCCGGCGTAGGCGGGCGGACCGCGGACCAGGCCCTGGCTGCCGGCGTCGAGCCGCGCAGGGTCTGGCTTGCTGTTTGCGATGTCCAGGAAGTGCCGGCTGAGCGGCGGCTGGGGCGGGACATCGCACCACGGCGGGACTAGCTGGCATCCCCATCGGACACGCCGCAGGACCTGCACTCTTCGAATACCTGTTCGGATAACGCTATGCTTTTTTCATTGGGTTTATCCACATAGCCGTCGTGCTCCGGCCGGAATGTCAGTGGGTCCCCTTAGCGTCAGAGATGACCAACACAACGGCCGCGAAGGCCACCATCGAGAAAGCATTAGAGGTGTCAACCATGGCGGCAGCCCCGGATCGTGCAAAAGCGCTGGAAGCAGCGCTGGCCCAGATTGACAAGCAGTTCGGCAAGGGCTCGGTCATGCGCCTGGGCGACGAAGTCCGCGCCCCGATCGAAACCATCCCCACCGGTTCCATCGCACTTGATGTCGCCCTTGGCATTGGCGGACTCCCGCGCGGACGCGTCATCGAGATCTACGGCCCTGAATCGTCCGGTAAGACCACCGTCGCCCTGCACGCGGTGGCAAACGCGCAGCGCGCCGGCGGCATCGCCGCCTTCATCGACGCCGAACACGCCCTTGACCCGGATTACGCCGCCAAGCTTGGCGTGGACACTGACGCCCTCCTGGTCTCGCAGCCGGATACCGGCGAACAGGCCCTGGAAATCATGGACATGCTGGTGGGCTCCGGCTCGCTGGACATTATCGTCATCGACTCCGTTGCTGCCCTGGTGCCCCGCGCTGAAATCGAAGGCGACATGGGCGACAGCCACGTTGGCCTCCAGGCACGGCTCATGAGCCAGGCGCTGCGTAAGATCACGGGCCGCCTTAGCCAGACCAAGACCACTGCCATCTTCATCAACCAGCTCCGCGAAAAGATCGGCGTCTTCTTCGGTTCCCCCGAAACCACCACCGGTGGTAAGGCGCTGAAGTTCTACGCTTCGGTCCGCATCGACGTCCGCCGGATCCAGACCCTCAAAGAGGGGGCCGATTCCGTCGGCAACCGGACCAAGGCCAAGATCGTCAAGAACAAGATGGCCCCGCCCTTCAAGGTTGCCGAGTTCGACATCATCTACGGCCAGGGAATTTCCCGCGAAGGCGGCATCATCGACATGGGCGTGGAGCACGGCATCATCAAGAAGTCCGGCTCCTGGTTCACCTATGACGGGGACCAGCTGGGCCAGGGTATGGAAAACTCCCGCCGGTTCCTCCGCGACAACCCGGAACTTGCCGCCGAACTGGAACGCCTCATCAAGGAGAAGCTCGGCGTTGGCGTAAAGCCCGCCGAGGACGACTCCAAGGATGCCCCGAAGCTGAAAGCCGTCGACGGGTTCTAGCCCTTGGCTGGATCACGCTCCCGGCAAGCCCGCTCCGCCGGCCTCATGACAGGGCCGGCGGAGGGCTTTTCCGCGCCTGAAGATCCGGCGGTGGTTGATGCGGAGCCGGACCCCTACGCCGTGGCCCAGGCCATCGTGTACCGGCAGCTCACTGCGTCGCCCAAAAGCAGGCTGCAGCTGGCCAGGAAACTGGCCGAACGGAATGTTCCGGAACACGTGGCAGAGGCGGTGCTGGACAAGTTCCAGGAGGTGCGCCTCATCGACGATGCCGAATTCGCCGATATGTGGGTCCGGAGCCGGTCCCAGTCGCGGAAGCTGGCCAAGGGTGCCCTCCGTCGCGAGCTCGCCGAAAAAGGCATCGACCAGGAAACCGCGGCGTCAGCGCTGGAACAACTCAGCGACGCTGACGAGGAATCCGCGGCCCGTGGCCTCGTTGAGCGCAAGCTGCGGCCCGGGACGGACCTGTCCGATCCGGCGGAACGCGACAAGGCCGTCCGGCGGTTGGCCTCCATGCTGGCGCGAAAGGGCTACCAGCCGTCCCAGGCGTTCCGGATCGTGAACGAGGTCCTGCACAGCGCGGCAGGAGACTGACGGACTCCGGGTCTAAAGCCGGTACCCTTAACGGGTGAGTTTGACCATTCCTTCCCCCCAATCCGGCGCCACCCCCTCCGTCGAAGCCGGGGCAGTTCCGCACTCCGGAGCCGAACAGCCGCGCACCTACCAGGTCCGCACCTTCGGCTGCCAGATGAATGTCCACGACTCGGAGCGGATGTCCGGCATGCTCGAGGCCGCCGGCTACGTCCCCGCGGAGGGCGACCATGCCGACGTCGTGGTGTTCAACACCTGCGCTGTCCGGGAAAACGCCGACAACAAGCTGTACGGAAACCTTGGCATCCTGGCACCTGTCAAGGCCGCCAACCCCGGCATGCAGATCGCCGTTGGCGGGTGCCTGGCCCAGAAGGACCGCGAGACCATCCTGAAGAAGGCCCCCTGGGTGGACGCCGTTTTCGGCACCCACAACGTTGGTGCCCTGCCCGCGCTCCTGGACCGGGCGCGGCACAACAACGAAGCCCAGCTGGAGATCCTGGAATCGCTGGACGTCTTCCCATCCACACTCCCCACCAAGCGTGATTCCGTCTACTCCGGCTGGGTGTCCATCTCGGTGGGCTGCAACAACACCTGCACCTTCTGCATCGTGCCGGCACTTCGGGGCAAGGAAAAAGACCGCCGGCCCGGGGAGATCCTCGCGGAGATCCAGGCGCTCGTTGACGACGGCGCCATCGAAGTCACGCTGCTCGGACAGAACGTCAACTCCTATGGTGTCGAGTTCGGCGACCGCCAGGCCTTCTCCAAGCTCCTGCGTGCCTGCGGGGACATCCAGGGGCTGGAACGCGTCCGCTTCACCAGCCCGCACCCGGCCGCGTTTACCGATGATGTCATCGCCGCCATGGCCGAAACGCCCAACGTGATGCCGCAGCTGCACATGCCGCTGCAGTCCGGCTCGGACCGGATCCTCCGCGCCATGAAGCGCTCCTACCGGTCCAGCAAGTTCCTGGGCATCCTGGACAAGGTGCGGGAACAGATCCCGCATGCGGCCATCTCAACCGACATCATCGTCGGGTTCCCGGGCGAAACCGAAGAGGACTTCCAGGCGACGCTGGACGTCGTGGAGAAGTCGCGTTTTGCCACCGCCTTCACTTTCCAGTATTCAAAGCGCCCCGGTACGCCCGCGGCCGACCTGCCGGACCAGCTGCCCAAGGCCGTGGTCCAGGAACGGTTCGAACGGCTCACCGCGCTGCAGGACCGCATCGCGGCGGAGGAAAACCGGAAGCAGCTCGGCCGCCGGCTCGAGGTCATGGTCACGGCGCAGTCCGGCCGGAAGTCAGAGGAGACCCACCGGTTGTCCGGCCGCTCCCAGGACCAGCGGCTGGTGCACTTCTCGGTTCCTGACGGAGCACCCGCACCCCGGCCCGGGGACCTCGTGACCGTGACCGTCACGGAGGCCGCAGCCTTCCACCTGGTGGCCGACCCGACGCTTGAGGACTACAGCCTGCGCCGGTCCCGCGCCGGAGACGCCTGGGACAGGTCCCAGGCCGACTCCTGCGGAGCCCCTGCTCCCGGTCCGGGCGCCGGAGCCAAGGGCGTGTCCCTCGGCATGCCGTCACTGCCGCTGCGCACCCGCTGACAGGTGGCTGCCCCGCCCGTCATCGCCGTCGTCGGTCCTACCGGCTCCGGCAAGTCCGACCTTGCCGTCAACCTTGCCCTGGAACTGGACGGTGAGGTCATCAATGCCGACGCCATGCAGTTCTACCGCGGAATGGACATCGGCACCGCCAAGATCAGCCCGGCCGAACGCAGGGGGATCCCGCACCATCTGCTCGACATCCTGGACGTGACCCAGGAGGCGAGCGTCTCGGACTTCCAGCAGCAGGCCCGCGAAACCATCGGTGCCATCCATGCGCGCGGCAAGCGGGCCATCCTGGTGGGCGGTTCAGGGCTCTACGTGCGCGCCGCACTGGACGTCCTCGAGTTCCCGGGCACGGATCCCCGGCTGCGCGCCCGGCTGGAGGCGGAGCACGCCGAACGCGGAACCGCCGCGCTGCTGGAGAGGCTCCGGGCCGTGGACCCGGTATCCGCGGAAAGGGTTTCCGACGCTCGCCGCATCATCAGGGCCCTGGAGGTGCACGAACTCACCGGCCGGCCCTTCAGTTCCTTCATGCCCCGGCGGGAGTACTATCAGGCGGCAACCCAGGTGGGCCTTGCCGTGGACCGGGAGGTACTCCGGGAGCGGTTGGGAGCGCGCGTGCACCGGATGGTTGATGCCGGCCTGCTGGACGAGGTCCGGCGGCTCGACGCCCGGGGCCTGCGCCAGGGCAAGACAGCTTCGCGCGCACTTGGCTATTCACAGTTCCTGCGGGTCGCGGACGGACTGTCATCCGTTGCTGACGCTGCGGAGGAAACCATCATCGCCACCCGGCAATTCGCCAGACGCCAACTGACCTGGTTCCGCGCCGACCCCCGCATCACCTGGCTGGACTGGCAGGACCAGGACCTGCCCGGAAAAGCGGCACAGCTGTGCGCCTAGGGCATGCGCCGGTTTCGGCCGCCGGAGCATCCGCCGCTACGCTTGGGACCATGAATGCTACCCCCGCAGAAACTCCCGGATCCGCCCTGCACGCGTTGAGCGGGCTCCGCTTTTCCAAGGGGCACGGCACCGGCAACGATTTTGTCCTGGTAGCCGATCCGGAAGGGACGCACGCTATCGGCGCAGACCAGGCCGCCGCGCTCTGCGACCGGCACCGTGGGATCGGCGCGGACGGCCTGATCCGGGCCGTGCCGTCCCGCTTCCTGCCGGAGGGCCGCGAACTGCTCAGCGACGTTCCCGGCGCCGAATGGTTCATGGACTACCGCAACGCTGACGGATCGCTGTCCGAAATGTGCGGCAATGGTGTCAGGGTCTTCGTCCACTTCCTCCGCACGGAGGGCCTGATCGACCTGCCCGACGGCGGCTCGCTCACCATCGGCACCCGCGGCGGGGTCAAAACCGTGGTCCGTACCGGGGACGGTTACGCTGTGGACATGGGGCCCTGGGAGTTCGTCTTCCCCGGCGAAGCCAGTGCCAAAGCCATGGACTCGCTGGTCACGGCCGAAGGGCTGGAAGTTGCCCGGCCCGCGCTGTCGGTCAGCATGGGCAACCCGCACACCGTGGTGGCCCTGGCTGAACTGTCCGAACTCGCGGGCACCCGGCTTTTCACCGCGCCAAAAGTCGATCCGGTACCCGCCAACGGAACCAACGTGGAGTTCGTGGTTCCGGCCGAGCCGCTGGTCCACGAGGGCGTTGGTTCGGTGACCATGCGCGTGCACGAGCGCGGGGTGGGGGAGACCCAGTCCTGCGGAACCGGTGCCTGCGCTGCCGCCGTCGCCATCCGCCATTGGGCCGGTGCGGAAGCCCCCGACGCCTGGCGGGTCCACGTTCCCGGGGGAGTGGTGGGTGTAAAGTTCTTCGCCGGCCCGGGCGGCCACGAGCATGTGGAACTCAGCGGCCCGGCCGTCATTGTGGCTAGCGGGACGCTTTCATAACTTTCAGGATCCGGAAGGACTTGGACGTCGACTCCCGGGTTACCGTGAAGGAGTCGTCAAGCTCGGTGGCCAGCCAACGCTGAAGCGAGTCCGACCCCAGGTTCTTCTGCACTACCAGCCACGCCGTGCCGCCGTCGGCCAGCCTGGGAAGCCACAGCTTGAGCAGGGCGTGCAGCTCATCCTTGCCGATCCTGATGGGCGGATTGGACCAGATGGTGTCGAAGCGGAGGCCCGGGTCCACGGCCTGGGGGGTGCTGGCGGCCACGTTGGACAATCCCAGCGCAGCCGCATTGTCATTCGTCAGTGCGATGCAGCGTTCGTTGACGTCCACGGCGTAGACTTTCGACCCCGGCGCACGCAGTGCCATGGTGAGGGCGATCGGACCCCAGCCGCACCCGATATCCAGCAGGTTGCCCTGGGGAGCCGGGTCCGGAACCTCGGCCAGGAGGACGGCCGTCCCCTTGTCAATTCCGTCCGGGCTGAAGATGCCCGTGGAGGTCTGGAGCCTGCGTGTCTCACCGGCCAGGTCGACGGTTAGCGGCTTTCGGGTGAAGGGGCCGGCGGGGGACGTGCTGAAATAGTGTGCGGACTCCATAACTGGCCAGAGTAGTTCCCCTTGCAGCGTAAAGGGAAACCGCGCAGGAGGCGCTCTGCTACGCTGAAAGGCATGTTCCTGATCTTCGAGTAGCCGGCACGGGCCACGCCCGTCCCGCAGCCTGTCCTCCAGCGACAGACCGTCCCCTCAGCGACGCAGGTTTCCACGCCTTCCGCTTGTGCACCGGCCAGGCCACCCCGTCTGCCCGGCCGCCGGACAATACTCGAAAGCCAGCATCCCGCTGCATTTCCCGCCATTCTCCGGCCTTTTCCAGCCCTGCCGCCAGCGTCCGGCGGCATCCCCGCGCCGGCATCGCAGCCGGCAGCAGATCAAACAGGAGAACTGCATGACCGCAGGCCGTCAGCCCAGCGCGAATACATTCCAACTTCCAACCAATCGGCACTATTCTGGAAGTGCCGAATCTTCAAAGGAGACCATGACCAGCCAGCCCAACACCGGTTCCGATCCAGCCGCCCAGGACATGAGTCCGCAGGAAATCCAGGCTGTTATCGACCGGATCCTCGCCAAGGACGTACCGGCCAAAAACGTCAGCACGCCCCGCGGTGAAGGCAGCGGCAATGGAAAAGCGGTGTTCGGAAGGGCGCAGGCAATTTCCAGCCTTGACGAAGAACATTCAACGTACGACGGCGACCAGCAGGACCTCGAGGAACGCCGTGCCCTGCGCCGCAGGGCGGGCCTTTCCACCGAACTTGAGGACGTCACCGAAGTCGAGTACCGGCAGCTTCGCCTGGAGCGGGTTGTCCTGGCCGGACTTTGGTCCGAGGGAACCCTTGCGGACGCCGAGAACTCGCTGCGTGAGCTTGCAGCCCTCGCCGAAACTGCCGGCTCCGAGGTCCTCGACGGGCTGGTGCAGCGCCGTGACAAGCCGGATCCCGGAACGTTTTTGGGTTCGGGCAAGGCGCAGGAGCTCAGGGACATCGTCATGGCAACGGGTGCGGACACGGTGGTGGTCGATGCCGAACTGGCCCCTTCCCAACGGCGCGCCCTTGAGGACATCGTCAAGGTCAAGGTCATCGACCGGACTGGCCTGATCCTGGATATTTTCGCCCAGCATGCCAAGAGCCGTGAGGGCAAGGCCCAGGTGGAGCTGGCGCAGCTGGAGTATTTGCTTCCCCGCCTGCGTGGCTGGGGTGAGTCGATGTCCCGGCAGGCCGGTGGCCAGGTGGGCGGCGCCGCCGCCGGCATGGGCTCCCGTGGTCCCGGTGAGACCAAGATTGAACTGGACCGCCGCCGGATCCGCACCCGCATGGCAAAGCTGCGGCGTGAAATTGCCGCGATGAAGCCTGCCCGTGAGACCAAGCGGGCCAACCGCCGTCGCAATGAGGTGCCTTCCGTTGCCATCGCCGGGTACACCAACGCCGGCAAATCCTCCCTGCTCAACCGGCTTACGGACGCTGGGGTCCTCGTGGAGAACGCCCTGTTCGCAACGCTGGATCCCACCGTCCGAAAGGCGGAGACTCCCGACGGCCTGGGCTACACCCTGGCCGACACCGTGGGATTCGTCCGTTCCCTGCCCACCCAGCTGGTGGAGGCCTTCCGCTCCACCCTCGAGGAGGTGGCGGACGCGGACCTGATCCTGCACGTGGTGGACGTTTCGCACCCTGATCCCGAGGGGCAGATCGCAGCGGTCCGTAAGGTCTTCAGTGAAGTTGACGCCCGCAAGGTCCCGGAGATCATCGTCCTGAACAAGGCCGACGCCGCCGATCCCTTTGTCGTTGAGCGGCTGAAGCAGCGCGAACAGCGGCACGTGGTGGTCTCGGCCCGCACGGGTGAGGGGATCCCCGAACTGCTGAAGCTCATCAGCGAATCGATTCCCCGGCCGTCCGTCCAGATGGACCTCCTCATCCCGTACGACCGCGGAGACCTGATCAGCAAGCTCCACGAGTCCGACGCCGAGATTCTGAGCGTGGACCATGTCGAGGCAGGTACCAGGACTGCGGTGAAGGTCCGGGAGGGCCTGGCGTCCGAACTGGAACCATTCGCCGTCAATGACTGAGCCCGCGGCGGGCGAAGCGGCGGCACAGACGCCCGGCGAGCAGTTCGTCATCGAACTGCTCGACCGGGCAGTCGCCGGCATGGGCGGACAGAGCCGCGCCGGACAACATGAGATGGCGCGGCAGGTGGCCCGGGCCATCGAAACGGGCGACCATCTGCTGGTCCAGGCCGGCACCGGCACCGGCAAGTCGCTGGCCTACCTGGTGCCGCTCATCGCCCACGCCCTGCAAAGCAACAAGCCGGCGCTGGTGTCCACGGCCACGCTGGCACTGCAGACGCAGATTGTGGGCAGGGACCTGCCGCGGCTGTTGAAGAACATCACGCCGGCGCTGGAGCGGCCCGTGAAGGTTGCCTTGGTCAAAGGGCGGTCCAACTACGTTTGCCGCCACAAGCTCGAAGGTGGTTTCCCCTCCGAGGAGCCGTCGGAAGGGCAGCTCTTCTCACTGGGTGAGGACACCAGCGTTCCGCACTTCGCCGCTGCCGTTGGCGGCCCGTCGTCGCAGCTCGGCAAGGAAGTGGTGCGGCTCCGCGAGTGGGCAGAGAAGACAACCACCGGCGACCGGGACGAGCTCCTGCCTGGTGTGACCGACCGGGCCTGGCGCCAGGTCTCCGTGACGTCCATGGAATGCCTGGGCGCCCAGAAATGTCCCCTGGCCGCAGAGTGTTTCAGTGAACTGGCACGGCAGGACGCGGCCGAGGCGGACGTTGTGGTGACCAACCATGCCATGCTTGCCGTCAGCGCTTTCGAGGGACTCGCGGTCCTGCCTGAATACGACGTCGTGGTGGTTGACGAAGCGCACGAACTGCAGGACCGGGTGACCGGCGCAGTCTCAGGGCAGCTTTCGGTCGCCATGGTCCACGCTGCCGCGGCCGGCGCCCGGAAGCACACTGCCATCACCGTTGACGCCTTGAACGCCGCCGCCGCCAATCTTGAGCTGGCACTCGCCGGGGCGCCAAGCGGCTTGCTGCCTAATGGCCTGAACGACGAGCAGCTTGACTGCGTGGATCAGTTGCGCGAGGCGTGCCGGGCCGCACTGTCCGATTCCAAGGGGGACAGCAACACCACAGCCGACGGCGGCCGGCAGCTCGCGCGGTCCCGCCTCATGCTTATTTTGGAACTGTGCGAGCGGCTCATCGCCGCCAGGGAAAACCGGGAAGTGGTCTGGTTTTCCCGCGTCAGCACATTCGATCCCGGACAGGGATACTCGCCGCCGGACGAGAACGCGCCGGTGCTGGTCAACATTGCGCCGTTGTCCGTAGCCGGAAGGTTGCGGGAGGGGCTCTTTGCGGGGCACACCGTGGTGCTGACGTCCGCTACCCTCGCGATCGGCTCGGCCTTCGAACCTGCAGCGGGGGGACTGGGCCTCCTGGGCGACGGGGCGCCCAGCTGGACGGGGGTGGACGTTGGGTCGCCCTTCGACTATCCCAAACAGGGCATCCTCTACGTGGCCGGCCACCTGCCCAAACCAGGGCGCGGAGTGTCTCCGGAGGCGCTGGAGGAACTGGAAGCGCTCATCAAGGCATCGGGCGGGGGCGCCTTGTGCCTCTTCTCCTCCCGCCGGGCGGCTGAAGAAGCAGCCGATGCCCTGCGGCCGCGGCTGGACATGACGGTCCTGTGCCAGGGCGAGTCGACCATGACCGCCCTGGTCAAGCAGTTCGCCGATGAACCCGACACGTGCCTTTTCGGGACCATGTCCCTGTGGCAGGGAGTGGACGTGCCCGGAGGCTCCTGCCGGCTTGTGGTAATCGATCGAATTCCGTTTCCGCGGCCGGATGATCCGCTCATGACGGCACGGTCGCGGGCCGTGGCACAGGCCGGCGGGAACGGATTCATGTCTGTGTCGGCCACACATGCCGCGATCCGGCTGGCGCAGGGGGCCGGCCGGCTGATCCGGTCAACGGGAGATAAAGGCGTGGTGGCCGTGCTGGACTCGCGGCTGGCCACCGAGCGCTATGCCGGTTTCCTCCGGGGCGCCCTGCCGCCGTTCTGGGCAACTACCGACCGGAGCAAGGCGCTGGCGGCGCTCAGCCGGCTGGGTGCCGACGCGTCGAGGTAACTGCGAAAGCCCGGAGACGGGCTCCGCAGTGCCCGCTGGAGCGTCGCCGGGACAGCCAGGTCCCCGGACATTCAGAGGGAGCGCAGGACAGAGACAACCTTGCCCATGATGGTGGCGTGGTCGCCCAGGATGGGTTCGTACTGGGTGTTCTGGGGGAGCAGCCACGTGTGGCCGTCGCGCTGCCGGAACGTCTTGACGGTTGCTTCGTCGTCGAGCAGCGCAGCAACGATGTCGCCATTGGCAGCGTCCGCCTGCCGACGGACCACCACCCAGTCACCGTCGCAAATGGCCGCGTCCACCATTGAGTCACCAGCCACCCTCAGCATGAAGAGTTCACCCTGGCCAACCAGTTGGCGGGGAAGGGGCATGACGTCTTCAACGAGCTGTTCCGCCAGGATCGGTCCACCGGCAGCAATCCGGCCCACCAGCGGAACCATCGCCGTATCGAGTGCGGTGGGCAGTGCAGCCACGGTGGCGCCACTCGAGGCAGCCTGCGGCGCGGGGGACGTGCCGCCCGCTTTGCCGCCGCCGTCCAGGGTGAGGGGCATCAGTACTTCCATGGCACGCGGCCGCTTGGGGTCGCGCCGGAGATAACCCAACTTCTCCAGTTGCGAGAGCTGGTGGGTCACGCTCGACAGGCTTGCCAATCCAACGGTGTCCCCGATCTCCCGCATGGAGGGGGGATACCCGTTCTCGTTCACTGAGCGCTGGATGGTTTCAAGGATCTTCTTCTGCCGGGGTGTCAGTCCCTTGGCGGTCCTCTTGGATTGCGGGGCGGTCCTGCCCCCGGCGGCTGCTGCTGCCATATTCGCCGTTGCCTTTCGCTTGCCGCCGGTTCTTCCGCTTTTGCTGTGCTGCAGCGCTGCCCGGAAGGACTCCCGCTGTCATTGTCAGACCCTGCTGTTCAACTTCAGTGGTGGTTGTTCTTTGGTTCAAAACTAGGCCAGCCACACTGCTTTTTCAAACATTTGTTCTAGCGAGTCTCGACATTGTTCGTTGATAAGTGCTAAAACTGAATCAAGCAAAGTTCGAATATGTGTTCTAACCAAGGCGCCAGTTATTCGAAGACGTGGCCGGAAAAGTTTCCGGCCGTCCCCGGATACCAGGCGTCGGGAGAACACCCGGGCAGCACGGCAGGTCCAGGAGGGCTCAGTTCATGTCAGCTATATCTCTTCACCAGGTTTCACTCCCGTCAGCACCCCTGCGGCTAACCCGCCGCGGCCGGATTGTCCTAATTGGCGTCCCGCTTGTTCTTCTTGCGGTGCTATTGCTGTCCCTGGCCGGCGTCTTCCATTCGCCCGCCAAGGCCTCCGATTCGGCCTCGGACCTGGCGGTCACGCCCACGCTCACCGTGACCGTGCAGCCGGGACAGTCCCTGTGGGCCATTGCCAGTGCGGTAGCGCCGGACCGGGACGCAAGGGACGTCGTGGCGGACATTGTCCAGCTCAACAACCTCAGGGCTGGGTCCGTTCTGCCTGGCCAGCAGCTGTTCGTCCCCACCCGTTGAGAATCCGCCTGTTTCGGGCGTGGTCTGCCCGGGACGAGTGGCCCGCCGCGGAGGGCGGAGACCCGTCACATTTTCCGGTCGTTGCCGAGGCAACTAAACTGTTCAGGTGAACGACCAGCTAGAACGTCTGAACCGGCTTCCCCTCCGCAGCAACCTTCGGGGCCTCACCCCTTACGGCGCGCCCCAACTGGACGTCCCCATCCTCCTGAACGTCAATGAGAACACCCATGGTGTTCCGGCTGACGTTCGGGCCGCCATCAGCGCCGCCGTCACGGAGGCCGCTGCAGGGCTCAACCGCTACCCGGACCGCGAGTTCACCAAGCTTCGGAAGGCTCTGGCGGAATACCTCGGACACGGCCTGGATGAATCCAACGTGTGGGCAGCCAATGGCTCCAACGAAGTGCTTCAGCAAATCCTCCAGGCGTTTGGCGGTCCGGGCCGGACCGCGCTGGGCTTCCCGCCCACGTACTCCATGTACCCCCTGCTCGCGAGCGGCACCGACACCCAGTACATCACCGGCGAACGCGGCGAGGGCTACGATCTCAGCGCAGAGTCAGCTGCCCGCCAGGTCCGGGAGCTGCAGCCGAACATCGTCTTCCTTTGCTCGCCTAACAACCCCACCGGCACCGGACTGGGGCTGGACGTTGTGGAAGCCGTCTACGACGCCGGCACGGACAGCCAGGCCATCGTCATCGTGGATGAGGCCTACCACGAGTTTGCCCACGACGGAACGCCCAGCGCCCTGACTCTGTTGCCGGGCAGGGAGCGGCTGATCGTATCCCGCACCATGAGCAAGGCCTTCGCCCTGGCCGGAGCGCGGCTTGGCTACATGGCCGCTGCGCCCGAGGTCACCGACGCCCTGCGGCTGGTACGCCTCCCGTACCACCTCTCTGCCATCACCCAGGCCACCGCGCTTGCCGCCCTGGAACACCGCGAAGCCCTGATGGCGGACGTACAGGACATCAAGGCCCAACGGGACCGGATCGTTGCCGAACTGACCAGGATGGGGCTCACGCCGGCTGCGTCCGACTCGAACTACGTGTTCTTCGGCGGCCTGGAGAATCCCCACCAGGTATGGCAGGAACTGCTGGATGCCGGAGTGCTGATCCGGGATGTTGGCATCCCCGGGCACCTGAGGGTCACTGCAGGTACTGAGGCGGAAACCACAGCCTTCCTTACCTCCCTGGAACGCATCCTTGCGGGCCGGGCCGCGCTTCGCGCCTAGACTTGATACTGCGGCGCTGGGCGCCCTGAACCACTTCTTCTCCCACTAAGGATCCTTCACCATGAGTCCAACCGGATCGAATACGGCCGCGGCCCGGACCGCCCGCATGGAGCGAGCCACCAGTGAGTCCTCCGTGCTCGTGGAGATCAACCTCGATGGAACCGGCGTATCGGACATCGACACCTCGGTGCCGTTTTACGACCACATGCTCACAGCCCTCTGCAAACACTCCCTGATCGACATGACGGTCAAGGCCACCGGCGACATCCACATAGATGTCCACCACACAGTGGAGGATGTGGCCATCACCTTCGGCGAGGTCCTGCGGACTGCCTTGGGCAACAAGGCTGGAATCCGCCGGTTCGGCGAGGCCACCGTGCCCCTGGACGAGGCCCTCGCGAACGCGGTGGTGGACGTCTCCGGGCGGCCCTACCTTGTCCACGGCGGCGAGCCCGCCGGCCAGGAGTACCACCTGATCGGCGGCCACTTCACGGGGTCACTGACCCGCCACGTCTTCGAAGCCATCACGCTGCACGCCGGCATCTGCCTGCACATGAACGTGCTGGCCGGCCGGGACCCGCACCACATCGTCGAGGCACAGTTCAAAGCCTTCGCGCGGGCCCTCCGCGCCGCCATCGAGCCCGATCCCCGCGTCGAGGGCATCCCCTCCACCAAGGGCGCGCTGTGAGCGGGCAGGTCCTCAAGGACGGGGCCATCATCGACCCCAAGGCGTCGCAAAAGCTGCCTTCCCCCGAGGGCAAGCCCACGGTCACGGTGCTGGATTACGGTTCGGGGAACGTCAGGTCAGCAGTGCGCGCCCTGGAACGGGCCGGCGCTGAAGTGATCCTGAGCGCCAAGCCGGAGGACGTCCTGAACGCGGACGGCCTGGTGGTTCCCGGCGTTGGCGCCTTCGAGACCGTGATGCGCGAGCTCAAGGCCGTGGATGGCATCCGGCTCATTGGCAGGCGTGTTGCAGGGGGACGTCCTGTCCTGGGCATTTGCGTTGGCCTGCAGGTCCTTTTCGAAGCCGGAGTGGAACACGGGACCGAAGCCGAGGGCATCGGCGAGTGGCCCGGCAAGGTGGAGGCCCTTCCCGCGGAAGTGGTTCCGCACATGGGCTGGAACACCGTCAAGGTTCCCGAGGGCTCCAAGCTCTTTGCCGGCGTCGAAAACGAGCGGTTCTATTTCGTGCACTCGTATGGCGTGCAGGAATGGAACTTCGACGTCATCCAGCCGCGGATGGCACCGCCCCTGGTCACCTGGTCCGAGCATGGCGCCCCTTTCATCGCCGCAGTCGAGAACGGCCCGCTGTGCGCCACGCAGTTCCACCCGGAAAAGTCCGGCGATGCCGGCGCACGCCTGCTCCGCAACTGGGTGGAAGGCCTGCGCAGGCCGGCCGGCACAGGGCCGGATTCCGGTGCAGCGTCAACCGACGCCGGCGGCGTCGCCTAGATGTGGTCCGTACTCCTGATGGGCCTCGCGGGTATCCTGATCGGCGGCGGGATCTCGTTCCGGCAGCAACGCAAGCCCCTGTGGACGCAGGTTGTGTTTTACGTCCTGGCAGCCATGTCGCTTCTCGCCGCCTACCTGCTGACACTGCCTGCCAGCTGACCGCCCCGTCGGCACGCCGGCCCTTGCCCGAACTGAAGAACCTACACCGAGGATGAGTATGACCACCGCACACGACCTGCCGGTCCTTGAACTTCTGCCAGCCGTCGACGTCGTCAACGGGCAGGCCGTCCGGCTGGTCCAGGGCGAGGCGGGCAGCGAGACCAGCTATGGCACGCCCCTTGAAGCTGCCCTCAACTGGCAGCAGCAGGGCGCCGAGTGGGTCCACCTGGTGGACCTGGACGCCGCTTTTGGCCGCGGTTCCAACGCGGACCTGCTGCGCGAGGTGGTGGCCCGGCTGGACATCAAAGTGGAGCTCTCCGGCGGCCTTCGCGATGACGAGACCCTGGAAGCAGCCCTCGACCTGGGCGTGGCCCGGGTCAACCTGGGAACCGCCGCGCTGGAGAACCCCGAGTGGACGGCGCGGGCCATCGACCGCTTCGGTGACAAGATCGCCGTCGGCCTCGACGTCCGCGGGACCACCCTCGCCGGGCGCGGCTGGACCAAGGAAGGCGGCGACCTGTGGGACGTCCTGGGCCGTCTTGAGGAGGCGGGCTGCGCCCGGTACGTGGTCACCGACGTGACCAAGGACGGTACCCTCCAGGGGCCGAATGTTGAACTCCTGCGCCAGATGGTAGAAAAGACCGGCAAGCCCGTCGTGGCATCCGGCGGTATCTCCAGCCTGGACGACCTCAAGGTTCTCCGCTCGCTGGTGCCCCTGGGAGTGGAGGGGGCCATCGTGGGCAAGGCCCTCTACGCCGGCGCTTTCACCCTGCCCGAAGCCCTCGACGTCGCCGGCCGCCGCTAGGCGCGGGGAAGCAGCCCGGCGATGCCCAGCTCCGAAGAACCGGTAAGCCCTCCGGCCCGCCGCCTGCCCGGTCATATAGCGGCGGCGCTGGCCGGCGCAGGCGGTGCCACGGATTCCGCGGGCCAGCCGTGGGCCGGCCGCAGCCTCGCCGGGGCTGACGCGAAGATCCACAACTTCGAGGACGACGACGGAACGGCCGACGCCGGGTACGTCGCCGCAGTTGCCGCGCTCCGTCAGGGGCAGGGCGACGAGGCGGGCGTCGTTGCCGCACTGGCCACGGCACGCGTCTTCATCCCCATCGTGGCCCAACTCGCCGAAGAGGCGGAAACGGACCACGGGTTGCACGGGGACAAACAGGCGGACATGGCGCTGGTGACGCTGAAGGCCGCCGATGGCAGGACCGCGCTGCCAGCGTTCACTTCTGCGGCCGCTCTGGCCGCGTGGCATCCGGAGGCCCGGCCGGTGGCGGTCTATGCCGCCCGGGCTGCGCTCTCGGCAGTCGCCGAAGGCGCCGAACTCCTGGTCCTCGACCCGGGTGCCGAGGTGACGTTCGTGGTGCGCCGGCCCGGCGTCTGGGCACTTGCCAAGCAGCACGGCTGGACCCCCTCCTACAGCGACCCCGAGCTGGCAGCCGAGATGGGGAACGCAGCCACCGGCTTCGCAGCCGTCCGGGGCGTTGAGCTGTTGCCCGGCAGGGGAGTGGCATCCAGGGCCGCCGACGGCTCCATAGTCCCTGGAGGTGGTACCGGGCCTGAACTGCAGGTGGTGCTGTACCTTGAGGACGGGCTGGACGCGGCCGGTGTCCAGGAACTGGTAGCCGGCCTGCAGACGGAGTGGTCCCGGAATGTATTGTTTGGGGAGCGCGTCGATTCCCTGGAAATCAAACTGAGGCGCGCTCCCGACTAGCCGCCAGCAGGACGGGTGATCCCCGCCAGGGCTGCGGCGCATCCTGAAGGACCGCTTTCGTGAATTTCGCTCTCTACCGGGAGTTGCTCTCCGTTCGGCCGATCCGCCGGCTGCTGCTGGTGGGCATCCTGGCCCGCATCCCGCATTCAGCCGCGGGCGTCCTGCTGACTCTGCACATCGTCCTCACCCTTGGCCAGGGCTACGCCGCAGCGGGCGCCGCAGCGGCCGTCATGACCATCGGCATCGCCTTGGGCGCGCCATGGCGGGGACGGCGCGTGGACACCGTGGGGCTGCGGACTGCGCTGATCCCTTCGGTCATCTCAGAGACGGTGATCTGGTCCATCGTGCCCCACGTGCCGTACCAGTGGCTCCTGCCGCTGGTCTTCGTGGGCGGCCTCCTCACCCTGCCCATTTTCAGCGTGGTACGCCAGTCCCTGGGCGTCTTGGCGGAAGGCGACCAACGGCGGACAGCGTTCGCCCTCGACGCCATCACCACGGAGTTTGTGTTCATGATCGGCCCGGCCGCCGGTGCCGTCGTGGCCACCAGCGGGCACACCACGGCGGGACTGACGGTGGTGGGCGTGGCCACGTCCCTCGCCGGGCTGTTCCTCATGTGGTTCAACCCGCCCACCCGCAGCGAGGGCCTGACGGTGGAATGCGCAGAAGACGAGCAGCATGCCGCCGAGGCCGCCGTGGTATCCACTGCACCGGCTCATGTTCAGGAAGCGGCCGCGGAACTGGCGCCGGCAGGCGCGGCCACCAGCGCGGCACAGGGCCTGAGGGGAAGGCTGGCCGGCGGGTTCGCCTGGTTCACTGCCACGGTCGCGGCGCTCTTCGCCGTTGCCGCCGGCGCGGGCATGGTCCTCAGCGGCACGGACGTTGGCATTGTCGCCGCCCTGGAAATAGGGGGCCACCAGAGCGAAATCGGCATCGTCTTCGTCTTCTGGTGCGCGGCGTCAGTGGTGGGCGGCCTGGTTTACGGCGCCATGCACCGGCCCGTTCCGCCCGTCATCCTGTTGCTTGGCATGGCAGCGCTGACCCTGCCCATGGCCTTCGCCCACGACACCTGGACGCTGGCCTTCATCTCCGTTCTGCCGGGCCTGCTCTGCGCACCCGTCCTCTCCGCAGCTTCCGAGAAAGTGGCCGACCTCGTATCGGAAGAGCGCCGTGGGGAAGCCATGGGCTGGTACGGCTCGGCGCTCACCGCCGGTGTCGCCCTTGGTTCCCCGCTGGCCGGGGTGTTCATTGACGTCATGGGCCCTTCCGGCGGCTTCGTGTCCGTCGGCGCCGCGGGGGTGGTGCTGTGCCTGGTGGGCCTGGCGCTCCAGCAGCGACGCCGCAAGGCCACCGCCTGATTTCCGCTATCGACTGCTCGCCATCGGTTCCCGACCCTCGCCGACGTGCACGCCTACCCACCGCCTGTACCCTCCGCGGAGAATTCCCGCGGGGAGAAACGACGACGGCGGGACGGCCTGCAAAAGGCCGTCCCGCCGTCGGGCGCTGCGTGGGGGAGTCCGTCCCTAGTTCACTGCCCCGGTGTACTTCTCACCCGGGCCCTTGCCCGGGGCGTCCGGAATCAGTGATTCCTCGCGGAAGGCCAGCTGGAGGGAGCGCAGGCCATCGCGCAAGGGTCCGGCGTGCTGGGAGCCGATTTCGGGTGCTGCTGCCGTCACCAGGCCTGCCAGCGCGGTGATCAGTTTGCGGGCCTCGTCCAGGTCCTTCAGTTCGGCTGCGTTGTCTTCAGCGGCGAGGCCAAGCTTCACCGCGGCGGCACTCATCAGGTGCACTGCGGCCGTGGTGATGACCTCGATGGCGGGGACCTCCGAGATATCCCGGATCTGTTGTGAAACGTCCGGGCCTGCGTCGCCGGGCTCGAAAACGTATGAATTACTGTCTGAGGTGCTCATACTGGTAAGCTTGACACAGACCGACTGGATGTCGTTATTTCAGGGATTGTCCCAAAACGATCAGGTTCCCAGCAGTGCATCACAGCGCTGACGGGAATTTTTTCTGTAGAATGGCATCCAGTTTGCAAGCGGAGTTCTCTCCCACCCGCGTCAGCCGCTGTCCCAGGTGTTCCTTTGGAACCTAGGGGGACGTAAGGTTGCCGGGTACCTGGTTGGCACGGCCCGGCATTTGCCGGTTTGTGCAGATGCGCCCCCCTGCGGGGTTGCTTCGCCAACCTGTTTGAGGCCTTCGATTGCTCCGGCAATTGGAGGCCTTCTCTGTTTGCCGGGACTCAACAACAAACACAGGAGCTTTAACATTAGCGAGCCAAGAATCAATGAGCGTATCCGCGTCCCCGAGGTGCGGCTGGTCGGACCTGCAGGTGAACAGGTAGGAATCGTCCGTATTGAGGATGCCCTGCGCCTGGCTGCCGAGTCCGATCTTGATCTCGTTGAAGTTGCACCTCAGGCGAAGCCTCCGGTGTGCAAGCTGATGGACTTCGGCAAGTACAAGTACGAGGCCGCAGTCAAGGCACGCGAAGCCCGGAAGAACCAGACGAACACTGTTCTGAAGGAAATCCGCTTCCGCCTGAAGATCGACACCCACGACTACGAGACCAAGCGCGGCCACGCCCTGCGCTTCCTCGGCGCCGGGGACAAGGTCAAGGCCATGATCCAGTTCCGTGGCCGTGAGCAGCAGCGTCCGGAGATGGGCATCCGCCTGCTTCAGCGCTTCGCGGACGACGTCGCCGAAGTTGGCGTGGTGGAGTCCAGCCCCCGTATTGATGGCCGCAACATGGTCATGGTGGTTGGCCCGCTGAAGAACAAGGCCGAGGCCAAGGCTGAAGCGCGGCGCGCTACGCAGCGTGCCGAAGCCAAGGCGCAGAACGAAGCCAAGGCTGCCGGGCGCGTTGACACCTCAGGCAAGGACCAGACCCCCATGACGCAGTCACTGGCGGACCTCCTGCCCGAAGGCTTCACGGTGTCCACTGAGCCGGAGGCCGCTGCAGAGGAGGCTCCCGTCGAGGCGCCGGTTGCCGCTGCTCCCCAGGAGGAGGCTCCGAAGCAGGAAGCCCCCAAGGCTGCTGCCCCGAAGCAGGAAGCCTCCAAGGCTGCTGCCCCGAAGCGGGAAGCTCCGAAGGCTGCCGCTCCGAAGGCGGCTGCACCGGCCGCCAAACCTGCGGCTGCCGCCACGCCGCCGGCCGCCGCGCCGTCGGCGCCGAAGCCCGCTGCTGTGCCGGCGCCGCCGAAGCCGGTGGCAAGGCCTGCCGCACCCAAGCCTGCTGCCCGCCCTGCCCCCAAGGCAGCGCCGAAGCCGGCCGGTAAGAAGACCAACTAGTTCACAGCTGGCGGAGGCTCCGTCCTCCGGCAGTCAGCAACCAGCATGCTGCCCGCAGGGGCCGCTGCGCGATAGAACTGCGGCCCCCGGGCCCGCAGAAACGTAAGGAGATCGGTTCCCATGCCGAAGATGAAGACCCACAGTGGTGCCAAGAAGCGCTTCAAGCTGACCGGCAGCGGCAAGCTGCGCCGCCAGCAGGCCAACCGCCGCCACTACCTGGAGCACAAGTCCAGCCGCCTGACCCGTCGCCTTGCCGGCGACAAGATCGTCTTCAAGGGCGACGCCAAGGTCATCCGGAAGATGCTCGGCATCTAGTTTCCAAGTGTTTTTTGGCGGGCCTTCCCCTGACGGCCCGCCACCTGCCAAACAGCCTTCTCAGGCCGCCGGACAACCGGCAACAGATGCTTGGGATCAGATTTTCGAAGGAGTACGCACGTGGCACGTGTGAAGAGGGCGGTCAACGCCCACAAGAAGCGCCGGGTTGTTCTTGAACGGGCGAAGGGCTACCGCGGACAGCGTTCGCGCCTGTACCGCAAGGCCAAAGAGCAGCTGCTGCACTCGTTTGTGTACAGCTACGGTGACCGCAAGAAGAAGAAGGGTGACTTCCGCCGCCTGTGGATCCAGCGCATCAACGCTGCTTCCCGCGCCAACGGCCTCACCTACAACCGCCTCATCCAGGGCCTGAAGGCCGCCGAGGTCGAGGTTGACCGCCGCATGCTGGCCGAGCTTGCCGTCTCTGACGCCAACGCATTCGCCGCACTGGTCCAGGTGGCCAAGGACTCCCTGCCGGCCGACACCTCCGCCAAGAAGGTTGCCGCAGCCTAGCAGCCGCTGCCGCCCCTCGCATGAGGGGCCAGTTCAGGAACCAGTGGCCGCAGCTACTACAGTTCTTGTATGAACGAAACCGGGCGCCCGCAAGATCTTCCACTGTCCAATCCCCGAGCCGATCGGGTGAGGGACGTGGCAAAGCTTGCAGGGCGCCCGGCCCGTTTAAAGCGCGGCCAGTTCCTGGCGGAGGGGCCGCAGGCTGTGCGTGAAGCGCTGAAACTACACCAGCAGCGGCTGTCAGCGGGCGCTCCCGGTGTGGTCACCGAGGTCTATGCCAGTGAAAGCTGCCTTGACCGGTTCCCGGAGTTCGAGGAGCTTGCCCAGGGCACCAACGCCCGGGTGGCCACCGACGATGTCCTGGCTGCCATGGCAGATACCGTGAACCCGCAGGGGATCGTGGCTGTCTGCCGCTTTGTGGACGTTTCCCTCGCAGAGGTGCTTGACGCCCGCCCACGCCTGATTGCGGTCCTCTGCCAGGTCAGGGACCCGGGCAACGCCGGCACGGTGCTTCGGGCGGCCGATTCCGCCGGCGCCGATGCCGTGGTTTTCACCGCTTCCAGTGTGGACATCTACAACCCCAAGGCTGTCCGCTCCACTGCGGGCTCGCTGTTCCACCTCCCCGTGGTGCTGGGCGCCGACCCGGCAGAACTTGCCGCCGACTGCAAGGCCCGCGGCATCGGCATTCTCGCCGCAGACGGCTACGGTCAGCTGGACCTGGACGTCCTGCAGGATGAGAGTGCCCGGCGCAGGCTGACCGGGGACGGGCTCCCATCCGCGTACGACCTCGCCGAGCCCACTGCCTGGTTCTTCGGGAATGAGGCGCAGGGGCTCTCCGACGAGGAGCTGGAGCTGGCGGACCACCGGGTGGCCGTCCCGGTATATGGCGCCGCGGAAAGCCTGAACCTGGGAACGGCCGCCACCGTGTGCCTGTACGCCAGCGCCCGCTCGCAGCGCCGTGCCGACGTCGCAGCGGGCGCGCCACACCCTGCGTAAGGGCGCACTGCGACGGTTGTTGGTCCGGACCTGAACCTCCGGTGTCGGCGCGCCAGATCGATTCCGGGCAAAGGAAAGGCCCCGGTTTTCCGGGGCCTATCGGTGATGTTTTTATACAGAACGGTCAGGGTGCGCGGCTGGCTTTTCCGCGTCCGGTGACTGCTCCGTAGATGCCGGCAACAATGAGGCCGCCGACGATAGCGAGAATCCAGGTGCCGAGGTCGAAGAAGGCAAGATCGCCCTTGTTGAACAGGAGGCTGCCAATCCAGCCGCCAACAATGGCTCCGACGACACCCAGGATGAGGCTGGTCACCCAGCCGCCGCCGACCCTGCCGGGCATAACGGCTTTAACAATGGCCCCGACAATCAGGCCCAAAATAATCCAAGCAAGAAAACCCATGTCTCCTCCTTATAATGACCGGGATTAATAGTCCCGATGAGCCTCAAGCTAACATAAGGGCCCCGCAAAGTCAGTAGCCCCAAAGGCGGCGTTGCCGCATCGTTAGGACCCGGTGGTGACCCAGTAAAAATGCCGGCCGCCGGCCCATGGTCCATGCACGGGCAGGTCAGGCAGTCAGTGGCCGTTTGCGTTCCAGCAGGCCGCTGAGGAGGGCGACGCCGAAACCGAGGACGGCGAGGACGGCGCCCACCAGCGCAGGGGCTACGAAGCCCCAGCCGAGTGCGATGACAAGGCCACCAAGGAACGCCCCCAAGGCGTTGGCGACATTGAGTGCGGCATGGTTGAGGGAGGAGGCCAGCGAGGGTGCGTCGGGCGAGGCGTCCAGCAGCCTGGTCTGCAGGGCAGGAATCAGCATGGAGCCGGAAGCTCCCACCACGAACACCATCACCATGGCGCTCCACTGCCAGTGGGCAGCCACCGCGTAGACCACCAGGGCCACGGCAATGGCAGGGAGGACCCGGTAGAGGGTGCCCATGACCGACCGGTCAGCCAGCCTTCCGCCCACGATGTTCCCTGCCACCATGCCAAGTCCGTACAGTGCCACCACAAGGGGCAGCAGGGCGGACGGGATGCCGGCCACGGCGGTCATGGTGTGGGCGATGTAGGTATAAGTGGCGAAGAAACCGCCAAAACCGACGATGCCCACAAGGAGCGCAAGCCACACCTGGAGCCGCTTGAGGGCACCGAGCTCGCGCCGGATGCTGGCATCCGGGTGCGCGTGCTGGAAGGGGACGAATCTCCAGACCATGGCCAAGGCCAGCAGGCCAATGGCGCCCACGAGGACGAACAGCAGCCGCCACCCGAAGGTCTGTCCCAGCCACGTGGCGAACGGCACGCCCACCACGTTGGAGACGCTGAGCCCGGCCATGACCATGGAGATGGCCCAGCCCCGCCGGGTGGGTGGAACCAGGGAAGCTGCGATGACCGCGGCGACGCCGAAGAACGCCCCGTGCGGCAGTCCTGCGGCAAAGCGCGAGACGAGCATCCACCCGTAGTCGGGGGCCATATAGGAACTAAGGTTGGCCACGGTGAAGAACAACAGGAGCCCCAGCGCCAGTTGCTTTCGGGGGAGCTTGGCGCCGACGGCGGCCAGCAGGGGAGCGCCAACCACCACTCCCAGCGCATACGCGGAGATCAGGTGCCCGGCTTCCGGCGTGCTGATCCCCAGCCCCAGCTCAACTTCCTTCAGGAGGCCCATCATGGTGAACTCGGTGACGCCGATTCCCACACCGCCCATTGCCAGGGCGAAGATGGCCATTCCGAGGTTGGTGGACTTGGCGGGGGCTGCCGTGGACGGGGAAATAACGCTGCTCATATGCCTGCTTCTCGTCAAGGGTGGATCTGGAACGGGGACGGATGCCACGGCAGTGGGGCGGGACGGTCCGGACAGTCTGGGAAACCCCTGGCAGGCAGGAGCTATTCCCGGCGCTCCGGCCGGACGGGCGTAAACTGACGTTCCTGGACCTTCCCATTGTGGCCCATAGAATGATCCGGTGACTGGACTGATACAGGTAGTGGGCGGAGCCGTGGTGGACAGTCTGGCGCGTCCGGAGACACTTCTGGTGGCTCGGCGGAGCGCGCCGGAGCACTTGGCAGGGCTGTGGGAGTTTCCAGGGGGCAAAGTGGAACCCGGTGAGGAACCCGAAACGGCCCTGAGGCGGGAGCTCGCTGAGGAACTCGGAATCGACGTGCGGCTGGGTTCCGAACTGGCTGCGGAAACAACGGACGGCTGGTCCCTCAACGAACGGGCCAGCATGCGGGTCTGGTTCGCCGAGGCCACCCGCGGCGAACCCCTGCCCCTTGAAGACCACGATGAACTGCGCTGGGTGGACCTGCGGGACCGGGACGCGGTCCTCGGCCTCCCCTGGATCCCGGCCGATTACCCGATCGTGACCGCCTTGCTGGACTCGGTAGCCGGAACGCTCCGGGAGCCCCTGCGCCTCGAATAGACTTCAAACCCGGCTGGTCAGAACAATGCGTCCTGGCCGGGCGGCCCTGGAGCGGCAGCGTCACAGCGGGAACCCCCGGACGCCGGGGCCGGAATGACGCCTGCCGGGTACTGGGCCTCCTCCACCCGGGGATCGTCCAGGTCCCGGTTGTCCAGGTCCCGGTGGCTGAAGCCGGAGGAATGTGAAAAGCCGTGGCGTGCCTTGAAGTAACGGACCCTGCCGGCCAGCCACATCCGGTATTCCTTAGACGCATATGAGCCGGTCCCGTACAAGCGCCGGTAACGGCCGGCCAGCTCGGGATGGTTGGCGGCGAGCCACTTCATGAACCAGTCCTTGGTTCCCGGCTTCAGGTACAGCGCCCCGGCGGTAACCCCGGTGGCACCGGCGGCCGCCAGGGAGCCGAACAGCGCATCGAGGGCTTCGTCGCTATCGGAAAGCCACGGGAGGATGGGCATGGCCATGACGCCGCAGGGCAAACCGGCTTCGCGGAGCCGGGACACCAGCCGGAGCCGTGCGCGGGGCCCGGGAGTGCCGGGCTCGATCGCTTCCGAGAGGGCCTCATCCGTCATCGCGAGGGAAATGCCGAGCCCCACCGGGACCTGCGTGGCAGCGCTCTTGAGCAGCGGAATGTCGCGCGCCAGCAGTGTTCCCTTGGTGAGAATGGACAGGGGAGTGCCCGACTCCGCCAGCGCATTGATGATTCCCGGCATGAGGCGGTACCGCCCCTCGGCCCGCTGGTAGGGATCGGTGTTGGTGCCCAGCGCCACCTGCTGGCGGGTCCAGGATGCCTTGTTCAGTTCCTTGCGGAGGACCTCCGCCGCGTTGACTTTCACCACCACCTGGCTGTCGAAGTCCCTGCCGGCGTCGAAATCCAGGTAGGTGTGGGTCTTGCGGGCAAAGCAGTAGACGCAGGCGTGACTGCAGCCGCGGTATGGATTAACCGTCCATTCGAACGGCATCTTCGATCCCGCCGGCACCCGGTTCAGGACCGATTTGGCGGTGACCTCGTGGAACGTGATGCCGGCGAACTCCGGCGTGGTGACGGAGCGGACCAGGCCGGCCAGCGGAAGCAGCGCCGGAGCGGCCGCCGCTGTGGGGTCGGGCGTGGGCACCAGGGCTTGCGCTTCCCATCTCATGCCTCCATTCGAAAACATGTTCGAATCGAAGTCAAGCCTGGCACGCTAGTGCCGCAACTCCCAAGTGACTGTCACTGTTGCCTCAACCCGGTTCAGGCCCGGTTCAACCGGGATGGACTCGGTGGCTGACGCCCGCTGCAGTCCCGCCACCGGTATGGGTCCCGGAGTGTGGTGCTGGTCTGCCATGGACAGCACCCTTCCTAGGGTGCCGGAGGCCAGGGCGGCGTACTGTCCGGCGGTGCGGAGCGCGTCCTGCCAGGCGGAGTCCCTGGCCTGTGCCCGGATTGCGGAGTCGTCGGAGAGGACCAGTTGCAGGCTGTTGAGCCGGGCAGAGTCCCCGGCCGCCGCCACGGCCCGGGAAACGATGCTCGATGCGCTGCCCATATCCCGCAGCCTCACCATAAGGCTGCCGCCAGCCACATAGCCCACGAGTTTCTGGCCTTCGCCGTCCCGCCAGGCGAGGTCCGCGCGGACGCTGAGCCCTGCAGACTGGATATCGGCGGAGGCCACGCCGCGGTCTCGAAGCGCCGCGCCCACTGCAGCCAGCGCCCCTCCGGCCGCTGCGAAGGCTTCCTCCACCGAGCCGGCGCGACACTCAACGCCTACGGAGACAAGCATCAGATCAGGGGCGGCTTCGGCCCATCCGGTTCCCGTCGCAGTGACCGTTCCCGCGCCGACTTCCACATGGGCGTCCCGGACCATCACATCCGCCTTCCCGCCAAGGGGTATCCGCCGGCGGCAAGCCCGGCCCGCCGCTCAAAAATGTTCGCCGTTCCCGGATTGCCGGCGCGCAGCACGGACCAGCCGGCAGCCGCCAGGTACAGCGGAATAAACGGCAGCCCCAGGCACCACGCATACTGGCTGCAGTGCCTTTCCTCATGCCCCAGGAGTGCCGGCTGGGACAACAGGTCCCGGGCTGTGCCGCGGCACAGCACCACGTTGCCCAGGGTGTAGGCCTGCGCAAATGGCAGCCGCCATCGGTATTCCGCGGCGATGATCATCCCGCGCGGTCCACGGCTGATCCGCGTCCGGGCAGCCAGGGCGACGGCGAGCCCGGCCAGGGTGCTTCCGTTGAGGAGGTTTGCTGCCCGCCTGAGCCGTTGGGCCGTCGTCGTGCCCTGAAAGGAACCCGCCCGCCGCCGCAAAGTCATGAGGCCATGGTAACCGGAGGGTTCAACTAGACTGGAGGGCAGTGGCCGCCGGTCCTGCCGGTGAGCCCTGACCTGGTCATTGAATGCCACTGACGTTCGGTATTCATCCATGACCTGCCGGCGACGGACGCGCCGCGCGGGACACCGCGCACGGTTGCCCCGACCGCCGGCAGCCACGACTCGTAGCTAAGAACAGTAGATGACTGAAACTTTGCCGGGCGCCGCCATTCCGAACCCCACGGATGAGGCCGCCATTAACGCCGCTGTAGACCAGGCCCTCACCGCCATCGCCGGTGCGGCCACTCTTGACGAGCTGAAGGCGGTGCGCCTTGCCCACAGCGGTGAGAAGTCCCCGCTCAGCCTTGCCAACCGTGAAATTGGCCGGCTGCCCAAGGACCAGAAGGCGCTCGCCGGAAAGCTGATGGGTGCCTCCCGCGGCAAGGTCAACAAGGCGCTCGCCGATCGCGCCGAAGTGCTGGAGGCTGAAAACGACGCACGGATCCTGGTGGAGGAAACCGTTGACGTCACGGCCGCCCCGCGCCGCCGCCGCGCCGGTGCCCGCCACCCGCTCTCCACCCTGCAGGACCGGGTTGCGGACATCTTCGTCGGCATGGGCTGGGAAATCGCCGAAGGCCCGGAGGTGGAATCCGAGTGGTTCAACTTCGATGCCCTGAACTTCAAGCCGGACCACCCGGCCCGGGAAATGCAGGACACCTTCTTCGTCGAGCCGCCCGAGGCGCACCTGCTGATGCGCACCCACACCTCCCCGGTACAGGTCCGTTCCATGCTGGAGCGCGAGGTGCCCATCTACGTGCTGTGCCCGGGCAAGGTGTTCCGCACCGACGAGCTGGACGCCACCCACACCCCGGTGTTCCACCAATTTGAGGGCCTGGCCATCGACAAGAAGCTGTCCATGGCTGACCTGCGCGGCACCCTGGAGCACTTCGCCCGGCAGATGTTCGGCGATGAGGCCCAGATCCGGCTGCGCCCGAACTACTTCCCGTTCACCGAGCCCTCCGCCGAGCTGGACATCTGGCACCCGGGCGCCAAGGGCGGTCCCCGCTGGATCGAGTGGGGCGGCTGCGGCATGGTCAACCCGAACGTGCTCCGCGCGGCCGGCATCGACCCGGACGTCTATTCAGGTTTTGCCTTCGGCATGGGCATCGAGCGGACCCTCATGTTCCGCAACGAGGTCGGCGACATGCGCGACATGATCGAAGGCGATGTACGTTTCAGCGAGCACTTCGGGATGGAGATCTAACAGTGCGTATCCCACTTTCCTGGCTGCGGGAATTCGCAGCAGTACCGGCCGGAGCAACGGCCGAAGACGTCATGGAAGACCTGGTCAAGGTCGGCTTTGAAGAAGAAGCCGTCCACCGTCCCACGGACACCCTCCAGGGCCCCGTGGTGGTGGGCCAGGTCCTCAGCCTGGTCAAGGAACCGCAGACCAACGGTAAGACCATCAACTGGTGCCAGGTCCGCGTAGTCCCCGAAGGCAAGGAACAGACCCTCACCGGGGACGGCATCGACCCGTCCGGCGTTCAGGGCATCATCTGCGGCGCGCACAACTTCGTTGAGGGCGACAAAGTGGTGGTCACGCTTCCCGGCGCCGTGCTGCCTGGCGACTTCCGCATCTCAGCCCGCAAGACGTACGGACACCTGTCCGCCGGCATGATCGCCTCGGTCCGCGAACTGGGCATCGGCGAGGACCACGACGGCATCCTGGTGCTGTCCCGCATCGGGCTGGACCCGGAAATCGGCACCGACGCGATGGAGCTCCTTGGCCTGTACGACCAGGCCGCGGAAATCAACGTCACCCCGGACCGCGGCTACGCCTTCTCCATCCGCGGCGTGGCCCGCGAATACGCGCACGCCACCGGCACCGCGTTCACGGATCCCGCATCCAAGGTCCAGGCACCGGCCGAACTGTCCGGCGGCTACGGCGTCAAGCTCAACGACGACGCCCCCATCTACGGCAAGGCCGGCTGCGACCGGTTCGTGGCCCGCACCGTCAGGGGCGTGGACGCCACCCGGCCCACCCCGCCATGGATGGTCTCCCGGCTCCGGCTCGCCGGCATCCGCTCCATCTCGCTGCCGGTGGACATCTCCAACTACGTCATGCTCGAGCTGGGCCAGCCCACGCACTGCTACGACCTGGACAAGCTCTCCGGCGACATCGTGGTGCGCCGCGCCTCCGCGGGAGAGAAGATCACCACCCTGGACGGCAAGGAGCGCACCCTTGACGCCGAGGACCTGCTCATCACCGACGACTCCGGCGCCATCGGCATCGCCGGCGTCATGGGCGGCGCGGCAACCGAGGTGAGCGATTCGACGTCGAACATCCTCGTCGAGTCCGCGCACTTTGACGACGTGTCCATCGGGCGGTCACGGCGCAGGCACAAGCTGCCGTCCGAGGCGTCCAAGCGCTTCGAACGCGGCGTGGACTGGCAGGTGGCGGGCATCGCCGCCCAGCGCGTGGTGGACCTCCTGGTGGAACTTGCCGGAGGCACCGCGGACGAAGCGGGAACCGACGTCGGGACCGCCCCGGACACCGTCACCATCGACCTGCCCGCCGGCTTCGCTGCCGCGCGGATCGGCATCGACTTCACTGAGCAGCAGATTGTGACGTCTCTCGAGGACCTTGGCGCCATGGTAGTGAAGAACGACGGCGGCTGGACCGTTACGCCGCCGAGCTGGCGGAGCGACCTTGAGACCAAGGACGACCTGACCGAGGAAATTGCCCGGCTGGTGGGCTATGACAAGATTCCCGCCACGCTGCCGGTGGCCCCTCCGGGCCGTGGCCTCACCCGCGTCCAGCAGCAGCGCCGCCGCCTCATCCAGGCACTGGCCGACGCCGGACTCACCGAGGTCCTGTCCTACCCGTTCGTCTCCAAGGCGGCCAACGACACCTTCGGCGTGGCTGATGAAGGAGGGGCGCGGGCCGCCCTCAAGCTGGCCAATCCGATCAGCGAGGAGCACGGCTTCCTGCGCACGTCCATCCTGCCCGGACTGATCGAGGTGGCCAAGCGCAACCACTCCCGTGGCTTCCGGGATCTCGCCCTGTTCGAATCCGGACTGGTGTTCCTGCCCGAGGGGACTGTGGGCACGGCCGCCATCCCGCCGCTGGGCGCCAAGCCTGCCGATGAGGTGCTTGACGGACTGTACGACGGTGTCCCGAACCAGCCGTTCCACATCGCTGCGGTCCTCACCGGCCACGATTCCCCGGCCGCCGCGTCCCACACGCCCCGCGCATGGGACTGGGCCGACGCACTGGACGTGGCCCGGCTTGCCGGCGACGTGCTGGGCGTTGACCTGGTGGTCAGCCAGGGCAGCCACCAGGCGTTCCACCCGGGCCGCACCGCCCGGCTGGCGCTGCGCACGGGGGAGACCGTTGGCTACGCCGGCGAACTGCACCCCAAGCTGCTGGCTGCCTCGGATATGCCCGCCCGTTCGGTGGCACTGGAACTCGATGCCGATGCCCTGTTCGAGGCCGCGCCCGACGTGATTGTGGCCCGCCACATCTCCACGTTCCCGGTGGCCACCCAGGACGTGGCGCTCGTGGTCCCGGCCGACGTGCCCGCCGACGACGTCCTTGCCGCCCTGCGGGAAGGCGCCGGCGAACTGCTGGAGGATGTGGCGCTGTTCGACGTCTATGCCGGCAAGGGCATCGAGGAGGGCAAAAAGTCACTGGCCTTCGGCCTGCGGTTCCGTGCTGCCGACCGCACGCTGACCGCTGATGAAGCCTCGGCGGCGCGTGAAGGCGCGGTTGCGCTGGCAGCCGAACGCTTCGGAGCTGTCCAGCGGTAGGCGGAGTCCCTACCGGACGCCAAAAGTCCCCGCAACCTTCGACGGTTGCGGGGACTTTTTGTTGGCCGGTGCCTACGGAACCAGCAGGACCTTCCCGGTGGTCTTACGGCCCTCAAGATCGCGGTGGGCCTGCCCGGCCTGGCTGAGGGGGTAGCGCGCGCCGATCCGGACCTTCAGGCTGCCGTCGGCAGCGGCGGCAAACACGTCGTCCGAGCGCCAGCGCCGCTCGGCCGCATCCCGCAGGTAATGGCCCACGGTGGGGCGCGTCAGGAACAGGGAACCCCCTGAGTTGAGGCGCTGCGGGTCAACCGGCGGGACAGGCCCGGAGGCTGCGCCGAACAGCACCAGCATTCCCCGGATCCGCAATGCGGAAAGCGAACCGTCGAAGGTGTCCTTGCCCACGCCGTCGTACACCACGTCCACCCCGGTGCCGCTGGTGATGTCCCTGACCTGCTCCGCAAAGCCGTCATAGCGCAGCACATGGTCTGCGCCGGCGTCGCGCGCCAGTTGCTCCTTTTCGTCAGTCGAGACCGTGGTGATGACTTCCGCGCCGCGCGCCTTGAGCAGCTGGATCAGCAGCAGCCCCACCCCGCCGGCCCCGGCATGCAGCAGGACTTTGTGGCCTGGCTCCACCTTGAACGTGGAGTTCATCAGGTAATGCGCCGTGACCCCCTGCAGCGGAAGGGCTGCCGCGGTGAAGACGTCCAGGCCTTTCGGGACCGGCAGCGCGGCGTCCTCATCGACCAGCGCGTAATCGGCGTAGCAGGCGATGCCTTCAGCGGTGGCAACCCGGTCGCCCACGGCGAAGCCCGTCACGCCGTCCCCCACGGCCTCCACAGTCCCCGCAGCTTCCGATCCGGGAGTAAAGGGGTAGGAAACTTTATAGGTGCCGCTGCGCTTGTAGGTGTCGATGAAATTGACGCCTGCCGCCCCGACTTTGATCAGCAATTGGCCGGGGCCCGGAGCGGGGGGCTCAACCTCCACATAGTCAAGGACTTCCGGTCCGCCTGCCTGCCGTGCGACGATTGCGTGCGTCATGGCTCTCCTTTCGCGGGTCCCGGCGTTTCCGGCCCCGGCTGCCGAGACCATCCTAGGGACACCCGCAGGCAGCGCGACAAGTGGGAGCCGCACGAAGCCAGAACGTTCATCATGCATAAATATCGGTAGGAATGCATAACTATTGCTGTATAGTCGGAGCATGACTATTTCTGTTGCGGTTTCGGGAGCCAGCGGCTACGCCGGGGGAGAGGTCCTGCGCCTCCTTGCGGGGCACCCTGGCGTGACCATCGGCGCCATCACGGCCCACAGCAATGCAGGTTCCCGGCTTGGTGAGCTGCAGCCGCACCTGCACGGGCTGGCCGACCGGATTCTCGAAGACACCACGGTGGCCAACCTCGCCGGCCATGACGTGGTCTTCCTCGCGCTGCCGCATGGTGCCTCCGCTGAAATCGCCGCCCAGTTGCCCGAAGGGACAGTGGTGATCGACGCCGGCGCTGACCACCGGCTCGAAGACCCTGCCGCCTGGGAAAAGTTCTACGGTTCCGCGCATGCCGGCACCTGGCCCTATGGGCTTCCGGAACTGCCCGGCCAGCGCGAAGCCTTGAAGGGTGCCACGCGCATTGCCGTTCCCGGCTGCTACCCGACGTCGGCCCTCCTCGCGCTGGCTCCCGGGTTCGCTGACCACCTGCTGGAACCCGACGACGTAGTGATCGTGTCCGCCTCCGGCACCTCCGGCGCGGGCAAGGCTGCCAAGGTCAACCTGATTGGCTCTGAAGTTATGGGCTCCATGAGCCCCTACGGCGTGGGTGGCGGGCACCGGCACACACCGGAAATCGAGCAGGGCCTGTCGAATGCGGCGGGGGAGAAAGTCACTGTTTCCTTCACGCCCACGCTGGCCCCGATGAGCCGGGGCATCCTGAGCACCGCCACCGCGAAGGTCAAGCCCGGCACCACCGCAGCGCAGCTGCGCCTGGCCTGGATCGAAGCGTACGAGGACGAGCCGTTCGTGCACGTGCTGCCCGAAGGCCAGTGGCCGACGACCAAGTCTGTCGTGGGTTCCAACCACGCGGCCATGCAGGTGGCATTCGACCCCCACGCGGGGCGTGTCGTCGTCACGTGCGTGATCGACAACCTGACCAAGGGCACTGCCGGCGGCGCCGTGCAGTCCATGAACATCGCACTCGGCCTGCCGGAAACCGCCGGCCTCAACCTGCAGGGAGTAGCCCCGTGACCATCACCGCACCCCAGGGATTCCGGGCCGCCGGCGTCACCGCCGGACTCAAGGCCTCCGGCAACCCGGACCTGGCCCTGGTTGTCAATGACGGGCCGTCCAAGGCCGCTGCCGCCGTCTTCACGAGCAACCGGGTGGCAGCAGCCCCCGTGCACTGGTCCCGCCAGGTAGTCTCCGACGGCCGCGTGGACGCCGTCGTCCTGAACTCGGGCGGCGCCAACGCCTGCACGGGGCCCACCGGCTTCCAGAACACCCACAGCACCGCCGAAAAAGTTGCCGAGGTCCTGGGCATCTCTGCGACCGACGTGTTCGTCTGCTCCACGGGCCTGATCGGCGAGCAGCTGCCCATGGACAAGATCCTTCCGGGCGTCGAGGCCGCAGCAGCGGCGCTCAGCACTGATGGGGGCCCGGCTGCCGGTACCGCCATCATGACCACCGACAGCGTGCCCAAGTCTGCCCTGTTCATCGGCACCGACGCCGACGGCCGGGAATTCAGCATCGGCGGCATCGCCAAGGGCGCCGGCATGCTGGCTCCCGGGCTGGCCACCATGCTGGTGGTGCTGACCACGGATGCCGACGTCCAGCCGGAAATGCTCGACGTCGTCCTCCGCGACGCCACCCGCGTTAGCTTTGACCGCGCCGACTCTGACGGCTGCATGTCCACCAACGACACCGTGGTTTTGATGGCGTCCGGCGCCTCGGGCGCCGTGCCGTCGGCAGAGGCCTTTGGCGCCGGACTCACGCAGGTCTGCGCCGAGCTGGCCCGGAAGCTGATTGCCGACGCCGAGGGAGCCAGCCACGACATCGCCATTCGCACATTCAACGCGGCCAGCGAAGCCGACGCCGAAACCGTCAGCCGCTCGGTTGCGCGCTCCAACCTGTTCAAGGCCGCCATCTTCGGGCAGGACCCCAACTGGGGCCGCGTGCTCTCAGCGGTGGGCACCACGGACGCCGCCTTCGAGCCCGACAAGCTCAACGTCGCCATGAACGGCGTCCAGATCTGCCGCGACGGCAGCATCGGCGATGACCGCAGCCTGGTGGACCTGGAACCCCGCGAGGTCCTGGTGGAGATCGACCTGCAGGCAGGCGATGCCGAGGCCACCATCTGGACCAACGACCTCACCCACGACTACGTCCACGAAAACAGCGCCTACTCCAGCTAAGGGCGTTGCCCTCCAGGCCCAGACCGCTGTGGAAAGTGACACCATGAACACCCAGACGCGTGAAACCACCAGCATGTCCGCTGCGCAGGACAAAGCAGAAACCCTGATCGAGGCCCTGCCCTGGATCCAGCGGTTCGCAGGCACCACCATGGTGATCAAGTACGGCGGCAACGCCATGGTCAACGACGAACTCCGGCGTGCCTTCGCCGAGGACATCGTTTTCCTCCACCACGTGGGCATCCACCCCGTGGTGGTACACGGCGGCGGCCCGCAGATCAACTCCATGCTGGGCCGGCTGGGCATCGAATCCGAGTTCAAAGGCGGCCTGCGCGTCACCACCCCCGAAGCCATGGACGTAGTCCGCATGGTCCTCACCGGCCAGGTGGGCCGCGAACTGGTGGGCCTGATCAACTCCCACGGACCCTACGCCGTCGGCATGTCCGGCGAAGACGGCGGCCTCCTCCGCGCCGTCCGGACCGGGACCGTGGTGGACGGTGAAGACGTGGATCTGGGACTGGTCGGCGAGGTGGTCGGCGTCGACCCCGCAGGCATCGTGGACATCCTCGCGGCCGGGCGGATCCCCGTGATCTCCACGGTGGCCCCGGAGATCGTCGACGGCGGCGACGGCGTGGCGGGCACCGCGCGGTTCCAGCCCACGGGGCAGGTCCTGAACGTCAACGCGGACACCGCAGCTGCCGCGGTCGCCTCGGCGCTGGGTGCTTCCAAGCTGGTCATCCTGACAGATGTCGAGGGACTGTATGCCAATTGGCCGGACAAGTCTTCCCTGATCTCCTCCCTCACGGCGTCGGAGCTGCGGGACATGTTGCCCAGGCTCGAATCGGGCATGATCCCGAAGATGGCCGCCTGCTTGAAGGCCGTCGACGAGGGCGTGGAACAGGCACACATCGTGGATGGGCGCCTGGCACACTCCATGCTGCTTGAAACATTCACGACGGCGGGCATCGGCACCCAGGTAGTCCCGGACGAGGAGATCAACGGATGAACACCGTGGAAAAATCATCAGTGAATGAGTTGGTGGAGACTACCGGCCACGCCGGCTCCGAGTGGCTTTCCCGCTACTCGAGCTCCCTCATGAACGTGTTCGGGACGCCGCAGCGGATCCTGGTCCGCGGTGCCGGCTGCCTGGTCTGGGACGCGGACGGCAAGGAATATCTTGACCTGCTGGGCGGCATCGCCGTCAACGCCCTGGGCCACGCCCACCCGTTCGTCACCTCGGTCATTTCCAGCCAGTTGGCCACCCTGGGCCATGTCTCCAACTTCTTCACCAGCCCCACTCAGGTGGCTCTGGCCGAGAAACTTTTGGAGCTGACCCACGCGCCGGCAGGGTCGAAGGTGTTCTTCAGCAACTCCGGCACGGAAGCGAACGAGGCCGCCTTCAAGCTCGCGCGCCGCAACACCGGCACCGGCGATACCAAGCGGACGAAGATCATCGCCCTCGAAGGCGCGTTCCACGGCCGGACCATGGGTGCGCTGGCCCTCACGGCCAAAGAAGCCTACCGGGCACCGTTCGAGCCGCTGCCCGGCGGGGTGGTGCACATCCCGTTCGGTGATATCACGGCGCTGGAGGCGGCAGTGGACGACACCGTTGCCGCCGTCTTCCTGGAGCCGATCCAGGGTGAAGCGGGCGTCCGGCCGCTGCCGCCGGGTTACCTCAAAGCTGCCCGCGAGGCCACGAGCAAGGCCGGAGCCCTGCTGATCCTCGACGAAGTCCAGACGGGCATCGGACGGACCGGCAAGTGGCTCGCCAGCGAGGATGCAGGAATCGTCCCCGACGCCGTCACGTTGGCAAAGGGACTCGGCGGAGGCTTCCCCATCGGTGCCCTGATCACCTTTGGCGAGCAGACGTCGTCGTTGCTCTCCGCGGGCCAGCACGGCACCACCTTCGGTGGCAACCCTGTTGCCACCGCTGCCGCACTGGCCACCCTGCACGCCCTGGAAAGCCAGAACGTGCTCGCAAACGCCGTCGCGGTGGGGGAGCACCTGCGCTCCGGGCTCGCTGCCATTCCGGGCGTGACCGAGGTCCGGGGCGAAGGGCTCCTGATCGGTTTCGACCTCGATGCCGACGTTGCGCCCGCCGCCGTGCAGGCCGCCCTTGATGCGGGCTTCATCATCAACAGCCCCGGCCCGCGGACTATCCGCCTGGCCCCGCCGCTGATCCTCACCGAGGCGCAGGCAGACACCTTCCTCGCCGCCTTCCCGGCAATCCTCCAAGCAGCTAAGGACGCCCAGTGACCACCGCAACCCGGCACTTCCTCAAGGACACCGACCTCAGCCCCGCCGAGCAGGCAGAGGTGCTGGACCTCGCCGCCCGCATGAAGGCGGCCCCCTACAGCGTGCAGCCCTACGCCGCGGAAGGCAGCGGCCGCAAGACCGTGGCCGTGATCTTCGACAAGACCTCCACCCGGACCCGCGTCTCTTTCGCCACCGGCGTTGCGGACATGGGCGGCAACGCCCTCATCATCAATCCGGGAGAAGCGCAGATCGGGCACAAGGAATCCGTGGAGGACACCGCCAAGGTGCTCGAACGCATGGTCTCCACCATCGTGTGGCGCACCGGGGCGCATGCCGGCCTCGTGGCCATGGCGGAGAACTCCAAAGTGCCCGTCATCAACGCCCTGTGCGACGACTACCACCCGTGCCAGCTGCTGGCCGACCTGTTGGCTGTGAAGGAGCACAAGGGCCAGCTCAAGGGGCTCACCATGAGCTACCTGGGCGATGCCGCCAACAACATGGCCAACTCCTACCTCCTGGCCGGGGTGACCGCCGGAATGCACGTCCGCATCGCCGGACCCGAGGGCTACCTGCCGGCCGCTGAAATTGTGGCTGCTGCCGAGGAACGCGCGGCGGAAAGCGGCGGCTCGGTGCTGATCACCAGTGACGCCAAAGAGGCCCTCCAGGGCGCAGACGTCGTCGCCACCGATACCTGGGTCTCCATGGGGCAGGAGGCGGAAAAGGAGGCCCGGATGCAGTTGTTCCGGGACTACTCCGTGGACTCCGACGCCATGGCACTGGCTGCGGATGACGCCGTCGTGCTGCACTGCCTGCCCGCCTACCGGGGCTACGAAATCTCCGCCGACGTCATCGACGGCCCGCAGTCCATCGTCTGGGACGAAGCGGAAAACCGCCTCCACGCCCAGAAGGCGCTGATGGCCTGGCTGATGCACCGTTCCGGCCTTGCGTTCGTGGACGGTCTTTCCCCCGTCGAGGGCACTGGGGAGAGCACGTTCTAGTGTCCGCCCAGCCGTCCTCCCCGGGCACCAGCCCGGCCACCAAGACAGCCCGGCAGGCGCGCATCACCGCGATCCTCACCGGGCAGTCCGTGCGTTCCCAGGCGGAACTCGCGGCGTTGCTGGCGGACGACGGCGTGCAGGTCACCCAGGCCACGCTGTCCCGCGACCTCGTGGAGCTGGGGGCCGTCCGCGTCCGCGGGAAGGAAGGTGTCCTGGTGTACGCCGTCCCTGGCGAGGGCGGCGAACGGGGTGCCAAGAGCGGCGTCACCCAGGAGATCCTGGATGCCCGGCTCGCGCGGCTGTGCAGCGAACTGCTGGTCACTGCCGAAGCCTCCGCCAACATCGCAGTCCTCCGGACACCGCCGGGGGCCGCGAACTTCCTGGCCCTGGCCATCGACCACTCGGTGATGCCGTCCATCCTGGGCACCATCGCCGGCGACGACACCGTCCTGCTGGTTTCCCGTGACCCGCTGGGTGGCCCGGACCTCGCCGCCCGCTTCCTGCAACTGGCTGAGGAAGCCGGGCAATAAGCTTGAAGACAACGAATCAACCCACCCCCAACAAGGAGCATTTAAAGTGACTGAACGCATTGTGCTGGCCTACTCCGGCGGCCTGGACACGTCCGTCGCCATCGGCTGGATCGGTGAAGCCACCGGTGCCGAGGTCATCGCCGTGGCGGTCGACGTCGGACAGGGCGGCGAATCGCTGGAAACCATCCGCCAGCGCGCCCTGGGCTGCGGCGCCGTCGAAGCCTACGTCGCCGACGCATCGGATGAGTTCGCCAACGAATACTGCGTGCCCACCCTGAAGGCCAACGCCCTCTACCAGGGCCACTACCCTTTGGTGTCCGCCATCTCCCGCCCGGTCATCGTCAAGCACCTGGTGAAGGCTGCCCGCGAATTCGGCGCCACCACCGTGGCCCACGGCTGCACCGGCAAGGGCAACGACCAGGTCCGCTTCGAAGTGGGCATCCAGACCCTGGGCCCGGACCTGAAGTGCATCGCACCGGTCCGTGACCTCGCCCTCACCCGCGACAAGGCCATCGCCTTCGCCGAGGAAAAGGGACTGCCCATCGAGACCACCAAGAAGAACCCGTACTCGATCGACCAGAACGTCTGGGGCCGCGCCGTCGAAACCGGCTACCTCGAGGACATCTGGAACGCTCCCACCAAGGACATCTACGACTACACCGCCACCCCGGAGTTCCCGCCGGCACCGGATGAGGTCACCATCTCCTTCGAAGCAGGCGTGCCCGTCGCGATCGACGGCGTCAAGGTCACCCCACTGCAGGCCATCAAGGAACTGAACCGCCGCGCCGGCGCCCAGGGCGTGGGCCGCATCGACGTCGTCGAGGACCGCCTCGTGGGCATCAAGTCCCGCGAAATCTACGAGGCCCCCGGCGCCATGGCACTGATCACCGCGCACAAGCACCTCGAGGACATCACCATCGAGCGCGAGCAGGCCCGCTTCAAGGCCACCGTTGGGCAGCGCTGGGCCGAGCTGGTCTACGACGGCCAGTGGTTCTCCCCGCTGAAGCGCTCCCTGGACGCGTTCATCGAGGACACCCAGAAGTACGTCTCCGGCGACATCCGCATGACCCTGCACGGTGGCCAGGCCATCGTCAACGGCCGCCGCTCGGACACTTCGCTGTACGACTTCTCGCTGGCCACCTACGACACCGGCGACACCTTCGACCAGTCCCAGGCCAAGGGCTTCATCGAGCTGTGGGGCATGTCCGCCAAGGTTGCCTCCGGCCGCGACATCCGCGTCGCAGGGGAGTAGCCCGCGTGGCTGAGCAGAAAACCGAGGCAACGAACGCAGGTGCGCTGTGGGGCGGCCGGTTCGCCGGCGGTCCCGCGGACGCCCTCGCGGCGCTGAGCAAGTCCACGCACTTCGATTGGCGGCTGGCCCGCTACGACATCGCCGGGTCCAAGGCGCACGCCCGCGTGCTCCACAAGGCCGGGCTGCTGGACGACGCCGAGCTGCAGGGCATGCTGGAAGCCCTCACCAAGCTGGACGAGGACGTGGCCTCCGGCGCCTACCTGCCGGCGGAGTCCGATGAGGACGTGCACGGTTCGCTGGAGCGTGGCCTGATCGAGCGGGCCGGCGCCCAGCTGGGCGGCAAGCTCCGGGCCGGCCGGTCCCGCAACGACCAGGTGGCCACCCTGGGCCGCATGTTCCTGCGCGACCACGCCCGGATCATCGCCCGTGGCGTGCTGGCCACGGTGGATGCGCTGGTGGAGCAGGCCAAGGCACACCATGGTGTCGCCATGCCTGGCCGCACCCACCTGCAGCACGCGCAGCCGGTCCTGCTCAGCCACCACCTCCTGGCCCACGCGTGGGCCCTGCTGCGCGACGTGCAGCGGCTTCAGGACTGGGACAAGCGGGCCGGGGTTTCACCGTATGGCTCGGGCGCGCTGGCCGGGTCCTCGCTGGGCCTGGACCCGGAGGCCGTGGCCGCCGACCTCGGGTTCTTTTCCGCCGTGCACAACTCGATCGACGGCACCGCCTCCCGCGACGTCTTCGCCGAGTTCGCCTGGGTCTGCTCGATGATCGGCGTGGACCTGTCCCGGATCTCCGAGGAAGTCATCTTCTGGGCCACCAAGGAGTTCTCCTTCGTCACGCTGGATGATTCGTACTCCACGGGGTCCTCGATCATGCCGCAGAAGAAGAACCCGGACGTTGCCGAGTTGGCCCGCGGCAAGGCAGGGCGCCTGATCGGCAATCTCACCGGGCTGCTGGCCACGCTCAAGGGCCTGCCGCTGGCCTACAACCGAGACCTGCAGGAGGACAAGGAACCGGTGTTCGACGCCGCCGACACCCTGGAGCTGCTGCTCCCGGCCGTGTCCGGCATGATCGCCACCCTGACCTTCAACACTGAGCGGATGGAGTCGCTGGCCCCGCAGGGCTTCGCGCTGGCCACGGACATCGCCGAGTGGCTGGTCCGCCAGGGCGTTCCGTTCCGCGAGGCGCATGAGCTCTCCGGTGCCGCCGTGAAGCAGGCAGAGTCCCGCGGCGTTGAGCTGTGGGACCTGACCGACGAAGAGTACGCGGCGATCTCGGAGCACCTCACGCCCGAGGTCCGCACAGTCCTCTCCACCGAGGGTTCGCTCAACAGCCGCAACTCCCAGGGCGGAACGGCGCCGGCCGCCGTCGAACGCCAGCTGGCCGCACTGGAAGGCGAGCTGGCCGGCGTGCGGGAGTACGCCGGGTAGGAAGCATTGTTGCCGAGGGTCCCGGGGTATTCCCCCGGGGCCCTCGGTGTCTGTGGCTAGGCTGGGACCATGAGCGAAACCTTCCGCAAGTTCCTTCGCACCCTGCCCGACTTTCCGTCCGACCTGCCGGGCTTCGACCCGGACAACGCTCCGCAGGACCCTGCATTGCTCTTCAAACAGTGGCTGGATGAGGCGATGGATGCCGGTGAGCGGCAACCGCATGCCTTCAGCCTGGCCACGGTCGGCGGAGACGCCAACGGCAAGCCGCAGCCATCCTCGCGCATGCTGATCCTGAAGAACATCGACGACGACGGCTGGCACTTCGCCACGTCCCGCACCTCCCGCAAGGGCCGGGAACTGGCGGAGTCGCCCCGGGCAGCGATGAACTTCTACTGGCCCGGGCTGGGCCGTCAGGTCCGCGTAGCTGGCGCCGTGACCGAACTGTCCACGGAGGCGTCCGCCGTTGACTGGCATGAGCGCCCCAGGGCTGACGGCACCGACAACCCGCACTGGCAGCTCTACGCCCTGCAGCCTGTCGAGATCGAGTTCTGGCAGGCCAGCAACGACGGCCATCACGTGCGCCACCGTGTCGGGCCGGACGGACGGCCGCTCTCCTGACGGCTCCGCTAGGCTGGCCGCATGACCTCTCCTTCTCCTGCCGCCCTGCTGGCTGGGCTGCACAAGGCCGCCACGGCGCTGACCGCCGCCATGGACCGCATCCCCGACGGTGGCGAACGCGCTCCGTCCACCCTTCCCGGCTGGAGCCGCGGACACCTCCTGGCCCACATCACCGGTATTTGTACTGCGTTGGGCCGCCAGGTGGAATACGGCCTGCGCGGCGAGACCGTGGAGCTGTACGACGGCGGCGTGGACGGCCGTAACCGTGCCATCGATCTTGCCGCCGGGCACAGCCTTCAGCAGCACCGGGACGATGTCGCCGCGGCCATGCAGCGGGCGCTCACCGCCTTCGATGCCTTGGACGGCGAGGAGTGGCAGACGCGCATCGCGTTCCGCGACGGCGTGATTTTCGACGCCGGCCTGGCGCTTTGGCGGGAACTGGTCATCCACGCCTCGGACCTGGACACTGGAGCAGGGCCCGAAACCTGGAGCAGGGAATTCTGCTCCCACCTCTTCGACTTCCTCGCCGCACGGATACCGGCCGACAAGCGGCTGGTGCTCCAGCCCGTGGCACTGCCGCCCCTGTCCCTCGGAGCCGGCGGCAGCACCGTCGTCGTCAGCGGGATGGTCACCGACATCGCCGCGTGGCTGGCCGGCCGCACGCCGTCCCTGGACAGCCTGCGGGCCACCGCCGCCGGCGACAGCGCCGACCTGCCGGGCCTGCTGCCCTGGCCTCGGCCATCCCGGACCCGAAGTAGACATTCGTTGCTCCATCACTTTTGGTCCCTAAGCGGGGGTTTTAGGGACCACAAGTGATAGAGCAACGGGTTCGGGGAGCTGCCGGCGTCAGGCGGCTTCGCGGGCCAGCAGGCTCTCCTTGATGCGCAGGCCCCAGCGGAAGCCGCCCAATGAGCCATCCGTCCGGATGACGCGGTGGCAGGGAACGAACAAAGCTGCCGCGTTGAAGGCGCAGGCACTGGCCGCGGCGCGGACGGCGCGCGGATTGCCTGCCAGTGCCGCGTACTCGCTGTACGTGACGGGTGAACCGGGCTTGACCTGGCGCAGGACGTCCCAGGCATGGGCGCGGAACGGGCCCGACTGCTGGAGGACGGGTACGGCCATGGCCGGTGCCGGGTCGCCGGTGTAGAAAGCCTCGACGGCGGAGGAGATGCCGCCAAGGGTTGTCACCTCGTCCACCGCGTCCGGGCGCAGCGCCGGATGGACCTGTCCCAGCAGCTCCGGAAGGCCCGCGGTCCAGCCCGAGGCGAGGACCATGCCGTCACGGGCGAGGATGGTGAAGGGGCCGTCCGAGGTGGACAGCTGCAGCATTTGGGCTTTCATGGCTTCCCTTTCACAGGAGCGGTGGTTGTGGCGGCAGGCCGGGCAGCGGCACGCCAAAGGTGCATGGTGGCGTAGGAGCGCCACGGGCTGGTCTCCCGGAAGTCCGGGCTCAAGGCACTCCCACCATTATCGAGGGCGCGTATCCCGTTCCGGACCGCGGCATCGTTGGCGAGGAAGATGTCCGGGGCGCCGAGGACCCGCATGGCGACGTACCCCACTGTCCAAGGCCCGACGCCGGGAAGCGGCAACAGTGCCGCGGTGAGGCCGGGGAGGTCGTCGCCGTACCCGAACTCCAGGCTCCCGCCGGCCATCGCGTTCGCAGCATGAAGCAGCGACTCGGTCCGGCGCCTCGGACCACGGAGCAGGTGTCCTGCCGCCGCGATCTCCGCGGCAGTGGGGAACAACCGGTCCAGCCGGTCTCCGGGTGCACCGGCGGGACTGCCCGCAGCCGACAGGTGGGTCAATGCCGTCCGGGCCGCGGCCACGGTGATCTGCTGGCCCACCATGGCGCGGACCAGCAGTTCCTGTGGATCCAGGGCGCCCGGCAGCCGCATCCCCGGAGCTTCGCGGACGGAGGTGGCCAGGCGTGGGTCGGCGGCCAGGGTCCCATCGATCGCCTCCGGGTCCGCGTCGAGGTCAAAGAGCCTCCGCACGCGGCTGAGCAGCACGGGCAGGTCGCGCAGGTCAACCGCGCCGACGGTGAGGGTCAGCGGCCGCCCCCGGGCGCCGTCGTCGTACTCCACCCGGAAACGGGCATCACCGTGGGGGAGCCTCAGCGTGCGGGCATAGGAGGTGGAAGTGCCCTCCTCGATCCCCGGGATGGCACGGACGGCCAGGAAGGAAAAGATGCCCGGATCGAACGGTGGGCGGTACGGCAGGCCCAATACCAGTGTGGTGGTGCCGCCGGACCCCGGGTGGCGGACGGTTTTGCGCAGGGCTGTGGGTGTCATGTCGAACACTTCGGCGATGGTCTCGTTGAACTGCCGCACGCTGCTGAAGCCGGCCGCGAATGCGACGTCCGCAAGCTTCATCGTGGTGGACACCAGCAGCGTGCGGGCGGTCTGGGCCCGGGCTGCACGCGCCAGGGACAGCGGCCCGGCGCCGAGTTCCTGGCCCAAAATACGGTTGAGCTGCCTCGGCGAATAGCCCAGGCGGGCAGCGAGGCCGCCCACCCCGTCCCGGTTGATCACGCCGTCATTGATGAGGCGCATGGCCCTGCCCGCAATATCCTGCCGGACGTTCCAGGCCGGAGTGCCCGGGACCGCCTCCGGCAGGCACCGCTTGCAGGCGCGGTAGCCGGCTTCGTGCGCGGCGGCCGAGGTCTCGTAGAACGTCACATTCGATGCTTTAGGGGTGCGGGCGGGGCACGAGGGCCGGCAGTAGATCCCCGTGCTGCGGACGGCGGTGAAGAACTGGCCGTCGAACCGGGGATCGCGGGCATCGATTGCCCGGTAGCGCTGCCAGAAGTCCATTCCTCCATCCTGCCAGTGGAGACGTACCGGTACTAGCGGAAATCGGACATGGCCGTGGGGGCGGAAAATCTCGCGCCGGGGCCTTGGCCACGCAGATGAAACCGGCAGCATCTGGGTAAGGTCAAGCAATGAACCAAAGCACTGGGGCAATGGAAGCACTGCGGGAATTCCTGTCCGCAGACGCCCGGGAGCTGGCCCCGCAGCTGCTCGGTGCCGTGCTGAACCACGAATCCCGGGATGGCGCCGTGTCCGTCCGACTCACCGAGGTGGAGGCCTACATGGGGCCCGAGGACTCGCTGCATCCGGACCCCGGCTCGCACACCTACCGCGGCCCCACGCCCCGCAACGCCCCCATGTTCGGCCCAGCCGGGCACCTCTATGTGTACTTCACCTACGGCATGCACCACTGCACCAATATCGTCTGCGGTCCGGCCGGCGTCGCGTCCGCGCTGCTGCTGCGGGCGGGGGAGGTGGTGGAAGGCATCGAGCTGGCACAGCGCCGCCGCCCGACGTCGAAAAGCCTGGCCGACCTGGCCAGCGGTCCGGCCCGCCTTGCCAAAGCACTGGGGTTGACGACGGCGGACAGCGGCCGGGACGCGCTGGCGCCGCCGTTCGCCCTGGAGCTTCCATCCGGACCCCGAGGGCCGGTCACTTCCGGCCCGCGCGTGGGCGTGGCGGGCGCCGGGGGTTCGGAGGAGTACGCCTGGCGGTTCTGGCTTGCCGGGGACCCCACCGTTTCCAAGTACAAGGCGGCGAAGCAGCGGATCCGCAGACCGGCTGGCGAGCCACCGGGGTTTCACCAGCGTTAACGGAAATGGTTGTAGAATGGACGGTCTGTCTTTCGCGATAGGGGAACGTTAATGCACGACGCCGAATTGGCCCACGAACGGGAGTATGTAGCCGGCCTGTATGCCCGGCTGGAGGAACTCCGGGAGGAGAAGCGCGGCCAGCTGGCGCAGGTCCGCCGTGCGGGAGCCGTGGGCACCATGCAGAACGTTTCGGAACGTGACGCGTTTGCCGCACTGTATGAGGACCGCCTGGCGCAGCTGGATGCTGTGGATGACCGGCTGGTCTTCGGCCGCCTGGACCTGGACTCCGGGGAAGCGCAGTACATTGGCCGCATCGGCCTCACCACCGAGGACCTGCAGCGGCTGATGGTGGACTGGCGTGCGCCCGAAGCCGGGCACTTCTACCAGGCCACCGCCTTCGACCGCCAGGGCGTGCGGCGGCGCCGCCACCTCATCCTGCAGGGACGCGAAGTGAAAGCCATCGAGGACGATGTGCTGGACGCCGCCATGCTCACCGATGACGAATCGCTCCAGGGCGAAGGTGCCCTCCTGGCCGCGCTGAACTCCAAGCGGACCGGCCGCATGTCTGACATCGTCAGCACCATACAGTCCGAGCAGGACCGCATCATCCGCTCCTCCATCTCCGGTGCGGTCGTGGTCCAGGGCGGCCCGGGCACGGGCAAGACTGCCGTTGCCCTGCACCGTGCCGCCTACCTGCTCTACACCCACCGTGACCGGCTCAAGAGTGCGGGCGTGCTGCTGGTGGGCCCGTCGTCGTCGTTCATGAAGTACATCGAACGCGTGCTGCCCTCGCTCGGTGAGACCGGCGTGGTCATGGCCAGCCTGGGCCGCCTGATGCCCGGGATCAACGCCGTACCCGAAACGGACGCGGACGTGGCCGCCATCAAGGGCCGCCTGGACATGGCTGCCATCGTGGCCAACGCCGTGTCCAACCGCATGCGCGTCCCAGCGCAGAACCGGATCCTGGAGGTGGACGGGCGCAAACTCACCCTGACGCCGCGGCAGGTGCGCCGTGCCCGGGAACGTGCCCGCGCCACCGGGAAGCCGTACAACGAAGCCCGTGTGACGTTCGTGAAGATCCTGCTGCGCGAGCTGACCGAGCAAATGACCGAACTGGTCGAAGCCGGGAACATCGGCAACAACGCCGACCGCTCCTACCTGGCCGAGGATGTGCGGACCGCCCGGGACGTGCGGATCGCCCTGAACCTGTGCTGGATGCCCATGACGCCGGAGAAGCTGATCTCCGACCTCTTCAGCAAGCCGGAAATCCTGGAGTTCTGCACCCCCAACCTGACCCCGGCCCAGCGGGCCCTCCTGCAGCGCCCGGCCGACGCCCCGTGGACCGAAGCGGATGTCCCGCTGCTTGACGAGGCCGCCGAACTGCTCGGCGAGCTGGACCCGGCTGCCGGGCGCGGGCTGGCACAGCAGGAGCACGACCGTGCCAGGGACCTCGCCAACGCGAAGCAGACCCTGGTCAATATGCAGGCCGCCGGCGTGGACCCGCTGATGTCCGCGGAGGAGCTTGCAGAGCAGAACCGGGAGCAGGAATCCCGGCAGACCGCCGCCGAGCGCGCCACGAGCGACCGCACCTGGGCGTTTGGACACATCGTGGTGGATGAGGCCCAGGAACTGTCGCCCATGCAGTGGCGGCTGCTGGTGCGGCGGTGCCCCCTGAAGTCGTTCACCATCGTGGGTGACATCGCGCAGACCAGCTCCGTGGCCGGCGCCAACTCCTGGCAGGGGGCGCTGGCCCCGATGTTCGGTGACCGCTGGCAGCTGGAGGAACTGACCGTCAACTACCGCACTCCGTCCCAGATCGCGGAGGCTGCCGTCAGGATGGCCAACGCGGCGGGCCTGGTGGTTTCCGCCCCTAAGGCTGTCCGCGAGGGGCGCTGGGAACCCATCATCGACGAAGTTGCGGCCGGCGCCGTGGTGGACCGGCTCGTTGAGGTTCTTCCGGAGGAACTTGGGGCGCTCGACGGCGGCCTGCTCGCCGTGATTGCCGACGGTGACCTCCTGCCCCAGGCTACGGCAGCCTTGCGCGCCGTGTATGGGCGACGGATCGGCAGCGGGGCCGGGAGCTACGAACAGGACATCGTGGTCATCAGCCCCCGCGAGGCCAAGGGCCTGGAGTTCGACGGCGTCGTGGTCCTGGAACCATCCACCATGCTCAACCACGAACACGGCAAGGTAGGGGATCTCTACGTGGCCATGACCCGCGCCACCCAGCGGCTGCGCCTGATCGCGGCCCAACCCGTACCCGCCGGGATTGCCGGCTGACAGGGCCTTCGGCGTTACTGCTAACTTAGGAAGCGTGCCAGAACTGAACAACCTCGAACCGCAGCGCAACGACCCCACTTTCGCCAACATTTGGCAGGAACTGAAGTGGCGTGGGCTGGTCCATGTCTCCACCGACGAAGCAGAGCTGGAAAAGCTCCTCGCCAACGGGCCCGTTACGTACTATTGCGGCTTCGATCCCACCGCGCCGAGCCTGCACCTGGGCAACCTGGTCCAGCTGCTGGTCATGCGCCGCCTCCAGCTCGCCGGCCACAAGCCGCTCGGGCTCGTGGGCGGCTCCACCGGCATGATCGGTGACCCGCGTCCGACGGCGGAACGCACGTTGAACACCAAGGACACCGTGGCGGAGTGGGTCGGCTATCTCCAGGCCCAGGTGCAGCGCTTCCTCAGCTTCGACGGGGACAACGCTGCCAGGATGGTGAACAACCTGGACTGGACGGCGCCCTTGAGCGCCATCGACTTCCTGCGGGAAGTGGGCAAGCACTTCCGGGTGGGCACCATGCTGCGCAAGGACGCCGTGGCATCGCGACTGAACTCGGACGAGGGCATCAGCTACACGGAGTTCAGCTACCAGATCCTGCAGGGCATGGACTACCTCCAGCTGTACCGCGATTACGGCTGTGTGCTGCAGACGGGTGGCTCGGACCAGTGGGGCAACCTCACCAGCGGCACCGAACTGATCCGCAAGGTGGAGGGCAAGAGCGTGCACGCCCTGGGGACGCCGCTGATCACCAACTCGGACGGAACCAAGTTCGGCAAGAGCGAAGGCAATGCCATCTGGCTCGACGCCGGCATGTGCAGCCCCTACGCCTTCTACCAGTTCTGGCTCAATACGGCAGATGCCGATGTGGTGGACCGGCTCAAGGTGTTCACCTTCCTCACGCGTGCGCAGATCGAAGAGATTGCCGTGTCCGTGGCCGAGCGTCCGTTCGCCAGGGAAGGCCAGCGGAAGCTCGCTTTCGAAGTGACCTCACTGGTGCACGGCGTGGAAGCCACCGAGAAGGTGATTGCCGCGTCGGCAGCGTTGTTTGGCAACGGGGACCTTTCCGCGCTGGACAAGGCGACCCTCCAGGCGGCCACTTCCGAACTTCCCACGACCACCGTGCAGGTGGATGAAATGGGGATCGTGGACCTGCTGGTGGCGTCCGGACTTTCCGACAGCAAGTCCGCTGCACGCCGAACTGTGGGGGAGGGCGGCGCCTACGTGAACAACGAGAAGGTGTCCGATCCTGAAGCCGTGATTTCCGAATCCGAACTTCTGCACGGGCAGTACCTGTTGCTGCGCCGGGGCAAGAAGAACCTTGCCACCGTTGAAGTGCTGGTTCCCTAGCACCTTCCGGACCTTCATGCACGCCCTTCGGCAGCCGATTTGCACGGCTGCCGGGGGGCGTGTATTGTTTTCTGAGTCGCCGCCGCTGAGCGGTGACAAACCCCCAACTAATGAGAAGCAATTCTTGCCGCGGATTACGCGGACTTGGAGAAATTGCTTCTTATTCTGCTGGGCGGATTCATTCCACCGAGTGAATTCCGGGAAAATTACCGGATTTGCAAAAGTGAATATGAATGAAATAAGATAAAAACATCGCAGCGAAGAAATACGGAATAGAAATTCTTTGAATTGTTTCCGCGAGTATTCGATATGTGTCTGTTGTTTGAGAACTCAATAGTGTGCCAAGTTTGTTGAT